>NZ_CP082161.1:6108750-7417500 GCF_023101665.1 Bradyrhizobium sp. 195
ATCAGCGAATGTTGGATTCGACATTTGACGGCCTGAATTCCGGCGAGTCCCCGCTGCTGCGAGCGATTGGGCTCACCAAACGCTATGGCGATTTTCTCGCCAACGATTCCATCGACATCGATATCCGGTCCAGCGAGATCCACGCCCTGCTCGGCGAGAACGGTGCCGGCAAGTCGACCCTGGTCAAGGCGATCTACGGGCTGATCCAGCCCAGCGCCGGCGAGATTCGCTGGCGGGGCGAACGGATCGTGCTGTCCGGCCCCTCGGACGCGCGCCGCTGCGGCATCGGCATGGTGTTCCAGCACTTCTCGCTGTTCGACAATCTCACCGTCGCCGAGAACGTTGCGCTCGGCCTCGACGGCAAGGAGTCCTTCAAGGACATGTCGGCACGGCTGGAGCAGGTGTCGAAGATCTATGGCTTGCCGCTCGATCCCAAACGCGAAGTCTGGCAATTGTCGGTCGGCGAGCGCCAGCGCATCGAGATCGTCCGCGCGCTGATGCAGGATCCCAGATTCCTGATCCTCGACGAGCCCACCGCCGTCTTGACACCGCAGGAAGCCGATCAGCTCTTCATCGTGCTGGAGCGGCTCAAGGCCGAAGGCCGCGCCATCCTCTACATCAGCCACAAGCTCGAGGAGGTGAAGCGGCTCTGCGACACCGCCACGATCCTGCGCGGCGGCAGGAAGGTGGCGACCTGCAATCCCAGGCTCGAGACCGCCGCCTCGCTCGCACGCATGATGGTCGGCGGCGAGATCAGGGAAGTCAGGGCCGCATCCGGCCGCAAGACCACCGTGCCGCGGCTCGTCGTCAACGATCTTTCGCTCGCACCGAGCGAGGCGCATGGCGTTCGGCTCGAGCACATCTCGTTCGAGCTGAAGGGCGGCGAGATCCTCGGCATCGCCGGCGTGGCCGGCAACGGCCAGGATGAGCTGTTCGCCGCGCTCTCCGGTGAACGGCTCGCGAAGGATCCCGGCACCATCGTGATCGAAGGCATCGCCGCCGGCCACCTCTCGATCACGCAGCGGCGCAAGCTAGGTGCCGCCTTCGTGCCCGAGGAGCGGCTCGGCCACGGCACCGCGCCGCGCATGAAGCTGTCGGAGAACGCGCTGCTCACCGGTCATGCGGCCAGTGGCATGGTCCATCGCGGCTTCATCGATACCGACGCCACGCTGAAGACCGTCGACCGCGCGACGGAGACGTTCGACGTGCGCAAGGCCAAGCGCGATCCGGAAGCGGCATCCCTCTCCGGCGGAAATTTACAAAAATTCATCGTGGGACGCGAGATCTTGCGCAACCCCGCGGTGCTGGTGGTGAGCCAGCCGACCTGGGGCGTCGATGCCGGCGCCGCTGCCGTCATTCGCCAGGCGCTGCTTGATCTCGCAACCGCAGGCGCTGCGGTGCTTGTGACCAGCCAGGATCTGGACGAACTCTCGGAGATCGCCGACCGCATCGCGGTCATGTTCCACGGCAAGCTGTCTTCGCCGCTCGCCACAAGCGAGGCGAGCCGCGAAAAACTAGGCCTGCTCATGGGCGGCAGCAGCCTGGAGCCGAAGGAGGCCGCGCATGCAGTTGGTGCTTGAGAGGCGCGCCGAGCGCTCCGGCACGATCGCGCTGGTCTCACCGTTGATCGCGATCGGCCTCACCATCGTGACCATGGTCATCCTGTTCGCGATCCTCGGCAAGAATCCGCTGCTCGCCTTGCACGCCTATTTCATCGCGCCCTTGACCGACGGCTATTCGCTCCAGGAGATCGCGGTGAAGGCGACGCCGCTGGTGATGATCGCGATCGGGCTGTCGCTCTGCTATCTCGCCAACGCCTGGAACATCGGCGCCGAGGGGCAATTCCTGATCGGCGCGGTGGCAGGAAGCTGGATCGCGGTGAAGACTCAAGGCACCGACGCAGGCGCTTGGGTGCTGCCGGCGATGCTCGTGCTCGCCGCCGCGGCAGGCGCGCTCTATGCCCTGATTCCGGCGATCTGCAAGGTGAAGTTCGGCGCCAGCGAGATCCTGACCAGCCTGATGCTGGTTTATGTCGCCGACCTCTTCCTCGACTATCTCGTGCGCGGGCCCTGGCGCGATCCGCACGGCTTCAACTTCCCGACCACGGCCGAGTTCGATCCAGTTGCGACTGTGCCGCTGCTGATAGAAGGCGGCCGGCTGCATCTCGGCTCGATCATCGCCCTGCTCGTCGTCGCGGCAGCGGCGATCCTGCTCGCTCGCACCATCAAGGGGTTCGAGATCCGCGTCGTCGGCGCCGCGCCCCGTGCAGCACGGTTCGGCGGCTTCAACGCCAATCAGCTGATCATCCTGACCTTCGCGGTGTCAGGCGCGCTCGCGGGCCTTGCCGGCATCATCGAGGTCGCGGGGCCCGTCGGACATCTCCAGCCCGGCATCTCACCTGGCTACGGTTTTACCGCGATCATCGTTGCCTTCCTCGGTCGGCTGAACCCGCTTGGAATATTAATTGCAGGCCTTTTCCTTGCCCTGACCTTTATCGGCGGCGAGCAGGCCCAGATCGCGATGAAGATCCCGTTGGACGTCACCAAGGTGTTTCAGGGCATTTTGCTGTTCTACGTGCTCGCCTGCGATTCCCTGATCCTCTATCGCTTCAAGCTGGTGTCTTCGAACCGACAGGTGCCCCGTGGAGTTGGTTGAGGCCATCATCCTCGCGGTGCTCGCCGCCTCGACGCCGCTGCTGATCGCCGCGACCGGCGAGCTCGTGACCGAGCGGTCCGGCGTGCTCAATCTCGGGGTCGAGGGCATGATGATCGTTGGCGCGGCCTGCGGCTTTGCCGGCGCCTGGCTCACCGGATCGATCTTCATTGGCGCGCTGTTCGGCATCGTCGCGGGCACGATGATGTCGCTGATCTTCGCGTTGATGGCCCTCGGGCTAGCCGTCAACCAGGTCGCGACGGGTCTCGCGCTGACCATCCTCGGCGTCGGGCTGTCCGGACTGATCGGCGCCGGCTTCGTCGGCGAGCGCATCACGCCGGCAGTGCACCTCTCCATTCCAGGCCTCACCGACATCCCGCTGGTCGGCCGCGTGCTGTTCGGCGAGGACGGCTTCGTCTACTTCTCCATTGCACTCGTTATCGGTGTCTGGTGGTTCCTGTACCGCACGCGGGCGGGGTTGATCCTGCGCGCCTGCGGCGACAATCACGTCTCCGCGCATGCGCTCGGCTATCCCGTGCTGCGCATCCGCACCCTCGCCGTGATGTTCGGCGGCGCCTGCGCCGGCCTCGCGGGCGCCTATCTGCCGCTCGCCTATACGCCGTTCTTCATTCCCGGCATGACCGCAGGCCGCGGCTGGATCGCGCTGGCGCTCGTGGTGTTCTCGTCCTGGCGGCCCGGCCGGCTCGTGGTCGGCGCCTATCTCTTCGGCGCGGTGACGATCCTGCAATTGCACGCGCAAGGCTGGGGCATCGGCATTCCCTCGCAGTTCATGTCGGCGCTGCCGTATCTCGCAACCATCATCGTTCTGGTTCTGCTCTCCCGCGCGCGCAGCGGCGGCTCGACCGCACCGGCCACGCTCGGCACCGTGTTCGTACCTGACCGCTGAATTCATTTCCCCGACGGGCGCGATGGGGCGCGCACGTTGTGGATCTAGGCTTTCCCCTGATGTTTGGAGATCGATGATGAGGAAATCACTTCTTGCGCTGGCTACCGGGCTCATGCTCGCCGGGAGCCTCAGTGCAGCCTCCGCCGCCGACAAGCTGAAAGTCGGCTTCATCTATCTGGGTCCGATCGGAGATCTCGGCTGGACCTATCAGCACGATCTCGCGCGTCAGGCGCTGGTGAAGGAATTGGGTGACAAGATCGAGACCACCTATCTCGAGAACGTGCCAGAAGGCCCCGACGCCGAGCGCTCCATCGAGCAGCTCGTCCGCGCCGGCAACAAGCTGATCTTCACGACCTCGTTCGGCTACATGGACCCGACGCTGAAGGTCGCCAAGAAATATCCGAACGTGCATTTCGAGCACGCCACCGGCTACAAGCGCAACCCGAACATGTCGACCTATTCGGCCAAATGGTTTCAGGGCCGCTACATTCAAGGCCTGATCGCGGCCAAGATGTCGAAGTCGGGCGTGCTCGGTTATATCGGCTCGTTCCCGATTCCGGAGGTCGTCTCCGGCATCAACGCGACGATGCTGGCGGCGCAGACCATTAATCCTAACATCAAGGTCAAGATCATCTGGGCCAACACCTGGTTCGACCCGGGCAAGGAGGCAGACGCCGCCAAGGCGCTGATCGACCAGGGCGCCGACATCATCATGCAGCACACGGATTCGCCCGCAGCGATGCAGATTGCCAGCGAACGCGGCAAGCTCGCCTTCGGCCAGGATTCCGAGATGATCAAGTTCGGGCCGAAGACCCAGCTGACCTCGATCCTCGACACCTGGGGGCCCTACTACATCGAGCGCGTCAAGGCCGAACTCGCCGGCACCTGGAAGTCCGAGGACAGCTGGGGCGGCCTCGACAGCCACATGTTCGCGATGGCGCCCTATACCAACATGCCCGACGAGGTGAAGAAGATGGCGGAGGATGCCCAGGCCGCGATCACCGCGGGCAAGCTGCACCCGTTCAAGTGCCCGATCGTTGGGCAGGACGGCAAGCCGGTCGAGTGCAAGGGCGGCGATCATCTCGACGACGGCCAGATCCTCGGCATGAATTTCTACGTCAAGGGCATCGACGACAAGCTGCCGGGCAAGTAGCACGCTTCTTGCTTTACCCAAATCACCTGCTCCTCCCGGAGGAGGTTCGGAGGGGGTGGCCAGAAGCACCCGGCACTTGTGGTCGCCCCCTCTTTCAATTTCTGCCCTTATCCGGCCTGCATGGCCCCCGCCGCCGAGCTGTGGCGGCGGATGAGACCTGCGACATCGAGGCCAGGGATCGCTCCGTCGATCACGGCCCATCGTCCGGCCACCATCACCCGGTCGGCCCGATGCGCGCCGCATAGCACCAGCGCGGCCAAGGGATCGCCGTGGCCGGAGAAGCGCAGCTCGTCGAGCTTGAACAGCGCGAGATCGGCGGCCTTGCCGACCGCGATCTCGCCGAGTTCGGGACGGCCGACGCAGGCCGCCGAACCCTTGGTGGCCCAGCGCAGCGCATCCTTGTGGCTGACTTTCGTTACGCCATAGCGGGCACGTTGCAGCAGGAACGCAGCCCTTATCTCCTGCATCAGGTTCGAGCCGTCATTCGAAGCCGACCCATCGACACCGATGCCGATCCCGACGCCCGCCTCCTCCATCTCGCAGACCGGACAGCAGCCGGACGCCAGCAGCTGATTGCTGCACGCGCAATGGCTGATGGTCGTCCCGGCCTTGCCGAGCCGCTTCATCTCGTCCCCGTTGAAAAATATGCCGTGAGCAAGCCAGGTTCGTGCAGTGAGCCAGCCGCATTGTTCGAGGTAATCGAGCGGGCGACAGCCATACATCTGCTCGCAGAATTTGTTCTCGTC
This sequence comes from Bradyrhizobium sp. 195, assembly GCF_023101665.1. NCBI lineage: Bacteria > Pseudomonadati > Pseudomonadota > Alphaproteobacteria > Hyphomicrobiales > Nitrobacteraceae > Bradyrhizobium > Bradyrhizobium sp. 195. Next base: position 6,114,209 of record NZ_CP082161.1, read on the forward strand.
CTCGGTCTCGGCGAGATGGGTATGCAGGCGCACGTCGAGTTTTTCAGCGAGATCGGCGGTGGCGCGCATCAGCGACGTCGTCACCGAAAAGGGCGAGCACGGCGCCAGCGCAATCTGCACCATCGCGTCCGCGCCGCGCTGGTGATGCTTCGCCACCACGCGCGCGCTGTCGGCGAGGATCGTGTCCTCGTCCTGCACCACGCTGTCAGGCGGCAGCCCGCCGTCGCGCTGCGACAGGTTCATCGAGCCGCGCGTCAGCAGCACGCGCATTCCAAGCCGCCTTGCAACGCCAACCTCGATATCGACGGCGTCTTCGAGCCCCGCGGGGAAGACGTAGTGATGATCCGTCGTCGTGGTGCAGCCGGAGAGCAGCAGCTCGGACATCGCCACAGTGACGCCGAGCTCCAGCGCTTCAGGCGTCAGCCGCGCCCAGACCGGATAGAGCGCCTGCAGCCAGGGGAACAGCTCGCGGTCCATCGCCGCCGGGAGCGCCCGCGTCAGCGTCTGGTAGAAGTGATGATGGGTGTTGATCAGGCCCGGCAGCACGACGTGTTCGCCCGCATCGAACACCGCGACGTCAGCGGTCGCAGGCGTGCCGCCGGCCGGCACGAGTTCGACGATCCAGCCGTCCTTCACCACCACCCCGCGCTCGGCTCCGTCGGCGAGAATGGCCAGGGGATCCCTGATCCAGATCGGCATTGAATCGCTCATGATCCCGCTTCTCCTCACATCCGCTGATAGGGCCGCAAGGCGGAGGATGACTGCATCCTTGCTCCGACTTGTTGTTGCCACTTGGCTCCCGTCTTGCAACACTTTCTCCTGGACGATTCACCCGACGGAAGCGCTGACGCAGCCATGGATTTGAATACCATCACAGCGGTCGCCCATCCGCAAACGCGCGCACAGCTGCCCGCCTGGACGGCAGGCGACGCCTGGCTCGCGGGCGGCACCTGGCTGTTCTCGGAGCCGCAAACGCAGCTGACGCGGCTGATCGATCTCACCGATTTGAAATGGCCGGCGCTGACGATCACCGAGGGCCATCTCTCGATCGCCGCCACCTGCACCATCGCAGAGCTCGATGGTCTCACCTGCCCGTCTGACTGGCTCGCCGCGCCGCTGATCAACCAGTGCTGCCGCGCTTTTCTTGCCTCGTTCAAGATCTGGAGGACCGCGACCATCGGCGGCAATCTCTGCATGTCGCTGCCGGCGGGACCGATGATCTCGCTCACCGCCGCGCTCGACGGCGTCTGCACCATCTGGAAGACCGGCGGCGGTGAACAGAAGGTTCCTGTCGTCGACTTCGTCACCGGCAACCAGCGCAATCGCCTAATGCCGGGCGATCTGCTTCGCCAGATCGACATTCCAATTGCCGCCTTGAAGCGCCGCACGGCCTTTCGCCAGATCTCGCTGGCGCCGGTCGGGCGTTCGGCAGCGCTGCTCATCGGCAGCCTTGACGCCGATGGCACGCTGGTCCTGACGGTCACCGCTTCGACGGTGCGGCCGATCCGGCTGTCGTTTCCCAAGCCGCCCGACGCGAGTACGCTTCGCGACGCGATCGCGCAGCAGATCGCCGATGATCTGTACCACACCGACATCCACGGCCAGCCGCTCTGGCGCAAGCACATGACGCTGCGACTCGCCGAGGAGATCCGCAGCGAGCTGCTGGAGGCAATGCCGTCATGAGCTTCGAGATCAACGGCCAGACGTTTGCGCAGGCGCCGCGCGCGGGGCAGTGCTTGCGCACGTTCTTGCGCGAGCTCGGCCATTTCGGCGTGAAAAAGGGCTGCGACGCCGGCGACTGTGGCGCCTGCACCGTGCTGCTCGACGGCGAGCCGGTGCACAGCTGCCTGATCCCGGCGTTCCGGGCCGAAGGACGCGCCGTGACCACGATCGAAGGTCTCGGCGGGGACCGCGGCACGCATCCGATGCAGCAGGCCTTCCTCGATGCGCAAGGCTTTCAATGCGGCTTCTGCACCGCCGGCATGATCCTGACCTGCGCCTCGCTGAACCAGGCGCAACGCACCGATCTCGGTGCGGCGTTGAAGGGCAATATCTGCCGCTGCACCGGCTATCGCGCGATCGAGGATGCACTGCTCGGCAAGACCAATGTCGAGGCAAGCGTCGAGGCCGGCGCCGCATTCGGCCGCAGCCTGCCGGCGCCGGCGGGTCCCGACATCGTGCGTGGCACGGCCCGCTACACCTTCGACACCGCCATCGACGGCCTGCTGCACATCAAGCTGGTGCGGTCGCCTCACGCCCATGCCAGGATCGTCGCGATCGACAAGGCGGACGCCCTTCGCGTTCCCGGCGTGCACGCGGTGCTGACGCATGAGGATGCGCCATCGGTCCTGATCTCGACCGCGCGGCACGAAAAGGACTGGATGGACCCCGAGGACACCCGCGTCCTCGACGACGTCGTGCGCTTCATCGGGCAGCGGGTTGCCGCAATCGTCGCCGAGAGCGAAGCCGCCGCCGAGGAGGCGTGCCGGCGGATCAAGGTCGAATATGAGGTTCTCCCCGCGCTGATCGATCCGGAGCAGGCGATGGCGTCGGGCGCACCCATCATTCACCCTGATCGCACCACCGCGAACCGCATCGCCGATCCCCAGCGCAACCTCGCGGCGGAGACCCATGGCGAGTTCGGCGACGTCGCGGCGGCGCTCGCGACGTCCGCCGTCACTTACGAAGCCACCTTTCACAGCCATCGCGTACAGCATGCGGCGCTGGAGACCCATGGCGGGCTCACCTGGCTCGATCCAGCGGGCGTACTCAACGTCCGCACCTCGACCCAGGTCCCGTTCCTGACCCGGCGCGCGCTGTCGGACATCTTTGAGCTCCCCATGGACAAGGTCCGCGTGTTCTGCGAGCGCGTCGGCGGCGGCTTTGGCGGCAAGCAGGAGATGTTCGTGGAGGACATCCTGGCCCTCGCTGCGCTGAGGACCGGCCGGCCCGTGAAGCTGGAGTTCACCCGCGAGGAGCAGTTTATCGCGACCTCGACGCGGCACCCGATGCGGGTCCATATCAAGGCCGGTGCCGACGCCGACGGCAAGCTCACCGCGCTCAAGCTCGACGTGCTCTCCAATACCGGTGCTTACGGCAATCATGCCGGCCCCGTGATGTTTCACTCGCTGTCCGAGTCGATCGCCGTCTACAATTGTCCGAACAAGCGGGTCGATGGCTTTGCGGTTTATACCAACACGGTGCCGGCGGGCGCGTTTCGCGGCTACGGCCTGCCCCAAACCCAGATCGCGATCGAAGCCGCCATCGACGAGCTGGCAAGGCAGCTCGGCATCAGCCCCTACGAGATGCGCCGGCGCAACATCGTGAGGGACGGCGACCCCATGCTGTCGCCGCCGCCATCCGAATTTCACGACGTGCTCTACGGCTCTTACGGCCTCGACCAGTGCCTCGACCTCGTCGAGCGCGCTATGCGCGCCGATGGTCCGCAGCCGGAGCTTTCGCCTGAATGGCTGATCGGCGACGGCATCGCTCTGACCATGATCGACTCCGCGCCGCCGGCCGGGCATATCGCCGACGCCATGATCGCGCTTAGCGAGGACGGCGGTTTCGACCTCACCGTCGGCACCGCCGAGTTCGGCAACGGCACCAGCACGGTGCATCGGCAGATCGCGGCAACCACGCTGGCGACGACCGTCGACAGGATCCGCCTGCGCCAGTCCGACACGGCCCATGGCGGCCACGACACCGGCGCCTATGGCAGCGCCGGCACCTTCGTTGCCGGCAAGGCGACCCATGCGGCTTCCATGCAGCTTGCGACCGAGCTGAAGGCGGCGGCCGCGGGTGCGTGGCTGTGCGACGTTCAGGCCTGTGTGCTCGAGGACAATGCGGTCGTCAGCGGCGTCCGGCGCATGCCTTTTGCGGAGCTGGTCAAGCTCGCGCGCGAACGCGGGCAGCCATTTGCAGCCAGCGGCAATTCCGAGGGCACGCCGCGATCGGTCGGCTTCAACGTCCAGGGGTTTCGCGTCGCGGTGAACAAGGGCACCGGCGAGCTCAGGATTCTCAGGAGCGTGCAGGCGGCGGACGCGGGAATCGTCGCCAATCCCATGCAGTGCCGTGGTCAGGTCGAAGGCGGCGTCGCGCAGGCGCTTGGCGCCGCGCTCTACGAGGAGATGGTGATCGACGCCAACGGCCGCGTCACCAACCCGAAATTCCGCGACTACCACCTGCCCTCTTTCGCCGACGTGCCGCGCACGGAGGTGTTCTTCGCCGACACGTCCGACACGATCGGGCCGCTCGGCGCCAAATCGATGAGCGAGAGCCCGTACAATCCGGTCGCTGCCGCGCTCGGCAACGCAATCGCCAACGCCACCGGTATCCGCTTCACCGCGCCGCCCTTCAAACCGGACCGGCTGTTTCCGGCATTGCTCGACAAGTTCGGCAGCTAGCTGCCGCGATAGGTCGAATAGCTCCACGGCGTGACCAGCAACGGAACGTGATAGTGGCTTTCCGGCTCGCTGATCGCAAAGCGCAGCGGGATTTCGTCGAGGAAGGGCGGGTCGGACAGCGGCACATTGCGTGCGGCGTAGTATTTGGCGACGCTGAATCTGAGCTCGTAGCGGCCGATCGGCAGCGGGCGGCCGCCGATCAACGGCTGGTCGGTGCGACCGTCGGCATTGGTCACCGCGCGCACGATGAGGCGGCTCTCGCCGAGGCTCGCGAGCTCCACCAGCTCAATCGGGATGCCCGCCGCCGGCTTGCCAATGTGATTGTCCAGCACATGCGTCGACAATTGGCCATGCACCTTCAACTTGTCTTCGGCAATGACGAGCTGATCCAGCCGCAGCGCGGAGATGCGGGCGATTTCCTCGATCGCACGCCGCGTCTCGGTCTTGACGATATTGCGCAACCGGATCTCGAAATCGCGCAGCACGGAATCCTTGGTGTGACGGCGCACGCAGACGATATAGGGAAAGCCAAACTTGTCGCGATAGGCGTTGTTGACGCGCTCGAACGCCGCGTACTCGGCATCCGAGAGCCGGTCGAGCCCGGCGCTGTTTTGCTCGTCGGTCGATTCCGCCGTGAGTCCGGCGGCGCGCTGCGTTTTGTTGGCGAGATCGGGGTGCGCCCGGATCAGCGCCAGTTGCGCGTCCGGCTCAGCACTCTGGATCGCTGCCATCAGCGCCGTGTGCAACTGGTTGATACCGCTAAACGGCCGCTTGCCGGCAAGCTGCTCGGCGATCCACGGCGAATATTCGACGACGTTGGCAAGTGCCGCGACGAAATCGGCGTTGCTTGCTGCGTTGAGATCGGCCAGCGGGATCTGCGACATCGTCATCAACCGATCTCGAACGCATTGGTCGCGAGATGCGCATGCTTGTCGTGCCAGTGCTGTGCGATCTGCAATCGCGTCGGCACCCAGACGCGCTCGTGCTTGACGATGTAGTCCAGGAAGCGGATCAACCCGGCAGCACGGCCGGGCCGGCCGGCGAGGCGGCAGTGCAGGCCCACCGACATCATCTTCGGCGCGCTCTCGCCTTCGGCATAGAGCACGTCGAAGGCATCCTTCAGATAGGTGAAGAACTGCTCGCCTTCGGCAAAGCCCTGCGGGTTGATGAAGCGCATGTCATTGGCGTCTAGCGTATAGGGAATGATGAGCTGCTTGCCGCTCGCACCCTTGATCCAATAGGGCAGATCGTCGGCATAGGAGTCGCAGAGATAGAGGAAGCCGCCTTCCTCCATCAGCAGACGGTTGGTATTGATCGAGGAGCGGCCGGTGTACCAGCCGAGGGGGCGCGAACCGGTGGCTTCGGTATGGACGCGGATCGCTTCCGCGATCTCGGCGCGCTCCTGCGCCTCGGTCATGTCCTTGTGCTCGATCCATTTCAGGCTGTGGCTGGCGATATCCCAGCCCGCCTCCTTCATGGCAGCTACGATCTCCGGGTTGCGCTTGAGCGCGGTGGCGACGCCGAACACGGTGGTCGGCCAGTTGCGCGCGGTGAACATCCGCCATAGCCGCCAGAAGCCAGCGCGCGAGCCATATTCGAACATCGATTCGATATTGGCATGACGCTGGCCCGGCCAGGGCTGCGCGCCGAGCACGTCGGACAGAAACGCTTCCGAGGCGCGATCGCCGTGCAGGATGTTGTTCTCGCCGCCTTCCTCGAAATTGACGACGAACTGCACCGCGACGCGTGCGTTGCCGGGCCACTCTGGATGCGGCGGGTTGCGGCCGTAACCGCGGAGATCGCGCGGGTAGCTTATGTCGGTCACTCAGACTTCCTCGAAGCGGATCGGCAGGGCGCCCTTCCACAGCACGCTTTTGCCCAGCGTCGCAAGATTCTCCAGGCCCGAGGTCAGCGTGATGAAGTGGTTGCCGGCGAGCTGGCCCATCTTGCTCGCGAAGTGCACGCTGCCATAGGCCAGCAGGATCTCGGTCTCGCTGATGCCGCCGGGATAGAGGACGATCTGACCGGGCGCGGGGTAGCTCGTGTGGTTCTCGTAGCCGACGCCGAAGTCGAGATCGCCGAGCGGCATCCACACCCCCTCGCCGCTCCAACGCACATGGATGATGTGGCTTTCGAACGGCAGCACCTTGCGGAAGGCGGCGACGGTCTTGGGTGCCAGTTGCTCCTCGAAGCGGGCATCGAAGCTGAAATCGCCCGCACGGATAGCGAGTTTGCCCATCTCATCTCTCTGAATCGGGGCCGGTGGCCCACGGAACACTTTCAAGCAAAGAGCACTCCCGACAGCTTCGCGCAAGTGCCGCGGCCGCATCACCTGCGGTCGTAGGACCAGCCGAAAATGCCGCTCCGCCGCGTCTCCGGTTCCGGCTCGGCGGCGGGCAGCGGCGCCTCCTTCAGTTCCGCTTGCGGGGGCGCCGGCAGGGTCTCGCATGTCATGGCGTAGACCAGCTTGCCATCCGCGGTACGCCCGATCGGGGCGCAGGGATCGGAATGCGCCGCATTGGTCTTCGGCGTTTTGGCTTGCGCGGCCGCCGGGGACACCAGCAGCAGCAGGATCAGCAGATATCTCGACATCGTTGTCGCCTTACGGAGCATCGGCCCCATTGAACCGGATTGCAGCAGGCAAGTCCATCGGCGCCAGCGGGCGCGATTGCCGAATAATTGGCCGGCATGTGCCAACCGATTTGAGCACGGTCTTGGGCAAGACTCGTGTCCCGGACAAGCCGCAACGCCTCCTGGCGTTGCGGCGCAGAGCCGGGGGGGGGAGCGCTGCGCTGCGTCCGGGGCACGCGAGCGGAGTGTAGCGCGCGCGCTCTCTACCCGTCATTGCGAGGAGCCCTTGCGACGAAGCAATCCAGAGTCATTCCGCAGAAGGATTCTGGATTGCTTCGCTGAGCTCGCAATGACGGAGAATGAGGCGATAGCTCGTCCTCCAACTGACGCTGTCATTCCCCGCGCAGGCGGGGAATCCAGTACGCCGCGGCTTCTCGGTTCAATCACGGCCGTCTCTGAGTACTGGATCGCCCGGTCAAGCCGGGCGATGACACCGCGTGTGTGGTTGCGGACATGGCTCTTCGATCTCGCGGCTTGAACCACCCGAGCTTTGCTTCGTCTCGTCCCCCTCTCAAATCCAAGAGGGCACAGGGAAGGCCGGGTGCCGGCAGGCACCCGCGGTCTGCTGCGCGAATAATGCGCAAAGGAGACCGCACAGCAGCATACAGGTGGTGCCGAACACTCGGCCTTCCCTGCGCGATGGTCGGACGGCTTATGCCGTGATCTCCCGGGAGCCGAACTTTCCTCTGGCCTCCCTCGCCCCGCGAATTGGATGATGCAGTCTGCCCGGTTGGGCTCGCTCGCACCTTCGCGAAAAGCTTGACCGTAGCAACGACGGCCAGGACCACACGGTTTTGCCGTACGCACGGCCCGCCATGTCGCCGCAGTTTTTCCAGCCCTGTCGACGGAGCCGAAAACTTACAGGCGAGACGAACCTGACAGCGCCGCTCGTCTGCACGCGGGTTTCGAGCTCACAGGGACTACCCGCCCCGCCCGCCCCATCTCGTGCCGCCGCTGCCGCGTCCACCGCAAGCCCGGCTCGCGATAGTGACGACACAAGATCGCCCCTCTTGGATGAGCCGGGATGAGCGACACATACGACAAAACCGAATTTCGGTAAAGTGGAATATTTTTGCCGAGGTGGATTGACAGAGGGCGACACAGGGTGCCGCTCGTTCCGTCATCCTGAGGTGCGAGTGGCGCGATGCGCATCGCATCGCGCCGGGAGCCTCGAAGGATGAACGGCCACAGCCGGGCCGTCGCCCTTCGAGGCTCGCCGAAGAGGCGAGCGCCTCAGGGTGACGGTGATGGAGCCGTAGCCCGGATGGAGCGCAAGCGTAATCCGGGACGGTGCGAGAGGCCGGGCGAGCGGCCCCGGATTGCGCGGAGCCTGTCATCGGGCGGCGCTTCGCGCCGACCCGTTGGCTCCATCCGAGCTACAACGCAGCAAAAAGGGCGGCACAAAGCACCGCCCTCTTTCGCGCAACCCAATCCGGGCAGCGTCGAAAACGATCGTCAATACGGCCCGGAACGGTAGCCCGGATCGTAATAGAACGGACTGCCGCCGCCGTAGCCCGGACCACCATAATAGCCCTGGCCGCCGTAGTAAGGACGCGAGCCGTAATAATAGCGGTTCTCGTAATAGTCGCGGCGCCGGCTCTCGGCGATCGCACCACCGATCACACCCGCCGCAAGGCCCATGAAGGCGAGACCGGCAGCGTTCGACCCGCGCCGATAGTAGCGACGGCGGACTGCGCTGAAATCGGTGACGTCGGAGGAGCCCTGCCCGGCCGTGACAGGCTTTGCGGACATCGGCTCAGCCGGTCCCGGGGACGCCGCAGCCGAGGGCGATATGGAGCTTGCGACCAATGCCAGGCCTGTGAACGCGGCCAGCACCATGTTGCGGCCGGCTGCAGAAATCATGGGTCCAACAGTCATTTTGACCTTCCTATGCTCTTGCCTAAGTTCTTGCCTAATTCTTGCCCAACGAAGAGATATGCAAACCCTGTTTAATGCGCAAACCATTGAGATGGTTTCACGTTCGCGGCAATCCGCCACGCTTTGAACGATTGTAAACGAACGACCAAATCGCACCTTGAACCACCGAACCTGAGCGGATAATGAACAGGCGCGCCGTTTTTCGGTCGCCGTAAGCGTTTTACGTGAACCAACGCATCAACCGACGCCGTCGGGATCGATGCCATTTGAGGGTTCACCGTGATCGACGCGTCCTTTTCCCCAAGAGAAATCAGATGATTGCGGTTCGCAAACTGCCGGCGCGTTATGCGCCGATCGTGATGCCATTCGTGCTGTCCATCCTCATGACGGCCGTGGTGTCCGTCATTTCAACGCTTCGGAGCTTAGGGGCAACGCCGGCGTTCCTCGCGACGTGGCCCGGCGCCTGGGCCTTGTCCTGGCTGGTCGCCTTTCCAACGCTGCTCGTGGTGCTGCCGATGGTCCGGCGCATCGTGACGCTGCTCGTCGCGTCCCCATCACAACCAGGCCGATGACCGGCGCGGGCGGCGGATTGAACCTGCCGCCCCGCTTCCAATCGACCTTACGACAGCGCGCCGAGCACGCCGCGCGTCGCCTTGTCGATCTCCTCGACATAGCGGCGGCGGACGAAGTTCTCGGTGAGGAATCCAACCACCTTGCGGCTGTCGGTGGAATCGACCACCGCCAGCATCTCGGCCTCGGCCTCGTCGAACACCGCCATCGCCGACTTCACGTTCATTTCCGGGATCAACACGATGTCGATCAGGCGGGCGAGCTCGATCACCTGGATGTCGTCGGCGATGGTATCGAGGTCGCTGGAGAACAAATCGGGCAGCAGGACGAGGCCGACATATTCGTCAGCATTGTTGACGATGACGATTCCCGGCCGCGAGCCCAGCGCGAACTCGCGGCGCACCGCGGCAATCGTCGTGGTGGAGGGCACCTTGCCGACGTCGGAGCGCATCAGCCGCTCGACGGTGAGATTGCGCAGCCAGCCGACGTCGTTGGCGCTGCGGATGGTCTCGCCGCGCAGATGCAGGCGCCAGGTCGAGAAGGAGTGGCCGAACATGAAGCGGACGCATATCGAGGTGACGATGCAGCCGGCGAGCACCACGGCGGTGACGTCGACATTGCGGGTCATCTCGAGCACCAGGAACGACATGGTCAGGGGACCGCCGACGATGGCGACACCGAGCGTCGCCATGCCCGTCAGCATTGCGACCAGCGGATCAATCGCGAAGTTCGGACTGATCAAGAGCAGCACCGCAGCAAAGAACTTTCCGATCAGGCTGCCCACGAACAGTGAGGCGAAGAACAGCCCGCCGCGAAAGCCCGAGGCGAGCGAGATCAGGCAGGCGGTCACTTTCAAGGCGATGATCAGCGCGATCAGGCCGATCGTCATGTCGTGAAAGAGATCGAGCACCATGGCGCCGTGCCCGGCTGCCAGCACCTGCGGCGTGATGATGGCGAAGCCACCGACGATGAGACCTCCGATCACCGGACGCAGCCAGACCGGCATCCAGGCGAACAAGCGCTCGAACATCGGCGAGGAGCGCATCACGGCGATGCCGACGCCGCTGGTGATGAGCGCGAGCCCGATCAGTGCCAGATACTGCTCGACGCCGACGGCGCTGACCTTGGGTATCTCCAGCGAGTACGGCGCGCCACCGAGCCATTGCGCGGTCAGGGCGCCCGCGAGCGAAGCCGCCAGGATCGGGGCGGCGCTGCCGACCGCATAGACGCCGACGATGAGCTCGCAGGCATAGAAGGCGCCGGTGATCGGCGCGCCGAACGCCGCTGCGATCGCGGCGGCAGCGCCGCAGCCGACCATCAGGCGCAAATCGTTGCGGCGCAGATTGAAGAACTTGCCGAGCAGCGAGGCGATCCCCGAGCCGATTTGCGTATAGCCAGCCTCGAGGCCGACCGAGGCGCCGCAGCCGTTGGAGATCAGGGTCTGGCTCGACACCACCATGCTGTCGCGCATCGAGAGATTGCCGCCGCGCAGCGCGTTCGCCTCGATCGGGTCGACCGCATTCGAGATCTTCATGCGCCGCCGCGACCATTCCATGATTCCGAGCAACAGCCCACCGAGTGCAGGCGCGATCAGTGCCGCCCACGGACTGACGCTCGCGTGGGCCGACAAGTGAACATCAACGGGAATTCCGTAGATCACCACATGCGCGATCTGCGCGATATGGGCCATCAGCGTCACGACCGCACCGGCCAGCGTGCCGATCACCAGCGCGAGCGGGATCAGGTAGAACTCGTTGCTGCGCAAGAGAGCGCGCAGCCGAACCATGGTGCGGTTCGTCCCCTTGCGTTCGACGAGATGCCTGATCCGCGCGAACACCTTCTACCTGCCCTACTCTTCCGACAGGCCGTAGCCGGCCATGCGCTGGCGGACCCGCTCGATCTCGTCACTGGGGAGCAGCGGCGGTTGTCCGATCTGGAGGCAGCCGTGATATTGCCGGGCCAGCGTCTCGATCTCGACGGCGAGCCACATCGCCTTGTCCAGGGTCTTGCCGATCGCGATCATGCCGTGATGATCGAGCAGGCAGGCAAGGCGGCCCTCCAGCGCCCGCACCGCATGTTCCGACAGCTCCACCGTGCCGAAGGTGGCATAGGGCGCGCAGCGAATGCTGTCGCCGCCAGCTGCCGCGATCATGTAGTGCACGGGCGGGATCTCCATCCCCATGATCGCCAGGATGGTGCAATAGGTCGGATGCGCATGCACCACGGCGTTGACGTCGGGACGCGACTTCAGGATGTCGCGATGAAACCGCCATTCGCTCGACGGCTTCTGATCGGGCGCGTGTGCGCCGTCCATGGCCATGAAGACGATCTGGTCCGGCGTCATGGCCTCATAGGGCACGCTGGTCGGCGTGACCAGAAGCCCGTCCACATGCCGGACAGAGATATTGCCCGAGGTGCCCTGGTTGATGCCGAGCGCGTTCATGCGCCGGCAAGCGTCGATGATGGCCTGTCTCTTGGCGAGCTCGTCCGCAGTCATCGCATCCCGATTTCCTGACGTGGTCTTGTTAGACCCGAAGTACGTCAAAGCAACATGGCAGTGCAAGCGAAAGCGGCCTGGATCCGGTGCCGCCTTGGCGAGGCTCCTGCCAAACCGTGAAATGGACGGCAAATTCAACGGATTCACTTGATATCGCAGCCCTATGACAGGCTGGTCCGGACGGCCGCAATCCCGTTGATCACGAACTGCACGGAATAGGCGGCGAGCAGCATGCCGAGGACGCGCGAGAGCACGGCATTGCCGGTGCGCCCGAGGGTGCGCGCGATCAGCTGAGCCGAGACGAAGCACAGCATGCAGAGCAGGCAGACCGAGACGACGACCGCGATGATGATCGCGAGCCTCGCTCCATGGCCGGCATCGCCGGAAAGGAGCAGCGTGGTCGCAATCGCGCCCGGGCCGGCCATCATGGGGATGGCCAGGGGAAACACCGCGACGTCGGAAGCGTGCTCGGACGTCGCCTTGTCGGCCTCGCGGGCCTCGCGATGCGGACGATCGCCGAAGATCATCTGGTAGGACACGCCGAACAACAGCAGCCCGCCGGCGATCTGGAAGGCGGGGATGCCGATCCCGAGCTGGCGCAGCAGCCAGTTTCCGACCAGCGCGATCACCACCAGGATCGAGGCGGCGATCAGCGGCGCCCGCAGCGCGATCGTACGCTTGACCTTGTCGGGCATGCCGCCGGTGGCAGCCAGAAAGGCCGGCGCGAGGCCGACCGGATCGACCACCAGCAGCAGCGTCACGAAGGCGGACAGGGCGAAGTCGAGCATGTGTCGGCGTGGTCCCCGGACGCTGGAACGATGGCTTCCGGGCAGACTTAGCCCAGCGCCACCGCTTTGCAAATCACTGGAGACGACAATGAGCGATAGTGGAATCGGAATGCTTCTTGGCCAGCTCTCGGCCAATCTGCTCTGGCTCTGGTTCATCGGAGCCTTCGTGCTCGGCGGGGTTCTCGTCTATGGCGTGATGAAGGCCGGCCACCTGCGCCGCGGCGAGCGCGCACGGCTCGATCAGGCAACGAAAGAGCGGCAGCGCCAGGAAGATCCCTACAAGCGCCCGACTTGAGCGACCGCCACGCGCGCGTTGCGGTTTGGAACTTTCGTTCACCAAACTGCTTTGATCGCCTGAGGATTGAGGAGGGCGAGGCCTTCCCGTGTCACCTCAAGAGGAGGACGTATGGCCAAACGAACCAAGAAGCGCACAACCAAGAAGACGGCGGCGCGGCGGCCGCGTCAGGCGCCGAAGATGCTCAGCGACCTGTTTCTGGAGACGCTGAAGGACATCTATTTCGCCGAGAACAAGATCATCAAGACCTTGCCCAAGATGGCGAAGGCAGCGCAGTCGAAAGAGCTGGCCGCCGCCTTCAACAAGCACCTGCGTGAGACCCAGGGCCAGGTCAAGCGGCTGGACCAGATCTTCAGGATGCTGGGCAAGCCTGCACGCGGCAAGCCGTGCGAAGCCATCAACGGCATTACCGACGAGGGCGCCGAGATCATGAAGGAGTTCAAGGGCGCGCCGGCGCTCGATGCCGGTCTGCTCGCGGCCGCCCAGTCGGTCGAGCACTACGAGATCTCCCGCTACGGCACGCTGCGCACCTGGGCCGAGGAGCTCGGCATGCAGGACGCAGCAAGGCTGCTGCAGGCGACGCTGGACGAGGAAGAGGCGACTGATCACGCGCTGACGGAGCTCGCGACGTCCGTGATCAACCTCGAAGCGGAGGAAGAGTACCGCGCCGCGGCCTGATGCCGTGCCCGCTCTATGACAGAACGCCGCGGCCATGCCGCGGCGTTCGCTTTTCGGATCGCACGACGGCGCATGGCACGTGCGCGCCGCCGGGCTGGATTTCCCGGGAACCAGCCCCATATGCAGGCTTCCCCACCGCCGAGCCCGCATCATGCAACCGAAAAATCCCCTCGACTGGATGCTGTCCGAAGCCCTGGACTCGCTGACCCGCGCCGAACGGCTGCGCCAGCAGTTCGGCCGCCAGCAAGCCTGCTGGGAGCCGCCGATCGACGTGCTCGAGACCGAGCATGAGCTGCTGATCCTGGTGGCGCTTCCCGGCGTCAATCCGGACAATGTCGAGACTGTCATCCATGACGGCGTGCTCGTCATCTCCGGTCAGCGCACCCTTCCGCCGGAACTCCGCAACGCCCGCATCCACCGGCTCGAGCTGCCGCAGGGGCGTTTTGAGCGCCGCATTGCATTGCCCCTCGGCCGCTACGCCATCAGCCGCTTCGTGATGGACGGCTGCGTCGCGCTGCGCCTTGCCAAATCCTGAGGTCGATCATGGCCACCGAACAGATGAACAACGAACAGACCAATAGCGACGTGAAGATCCCCGACGACGCGCTGATCGTCATCCCCGTGCGCGAAATGGTGTTGTTCCCCGGCGCCATCGCACCGATCACGATCGGCCGGGCCAAGTCCATCGCCGCCGCGCAGCAGGCGCTGCGCGAGCAGCGGCCGGTCGGCATCGTCCTGCAACGCAGCCCCGAGACCGAGGAGCCCGGACCGGACGACCTCTATCGCGTTGCGACCATCGCCAACATCGTGCGCTACATCACCGCGCCCGACGGCACCCATCACATCGTCTGCCAGGGCGTGCAGCGCGCGCGCATCCTCGACTTCCTGCCGGGGACGCCGTTCCCGGCCGCGCGGATCCAGCAGATTCCGGAGCCGACCGCGAATTCGCCCGAGATCGAGGCGCGCGCGCTGAATCTGCAGCGCCAGGCGATCGAGGCGATCGAGCTGTTGCCGCAGGCGCCGCCCGAGCTGGCCGCGATGTTCCAGGGCACCAGTGCGCCCGGCGCGCTGGCGGATTTGGCGACCTCGTTCATGGACATCAAGCCGCAGGACAAGCAGGAGGTGCTGGAGACCATCGACCTCGCCTTGCGCGTCGAGAAGGTGTCCAAGCATCTGGCCGAGCGGCTGGAGGTGCTGCGCATCTCCAACGAGATCGGCCAGAAGACCAAGGCCTCTTTCGACGAGCGGCAGCGCGAGGCGATCCTGCGTGAGCAGATGGCGACCATCCAGCGCCAGCTCGGCGAAGGCGACGGCAAGGCGGCCGAGGTCACCGAGCTGACTTCCGCCATTGCCAAGGCCAACATGCCGCCCGAGGCGGACGCGCACGCCAGGAAGGAGCTGCGCCGCTATGAACGCATGCCTGAGGCCGCCGGCGAAGCCGGCATGGTCCGCACCTATCTCGACTGGCTGATCGAGCTGCCTTGGGCGCTGCCCGCGGAGAAGCCGATCGACATCAAGGAGGCGCGAGCCATCCTGGATGCCGACCATTTCGGCCTGGAGAAGATCAAGAGCCGGATCATCGAATATCTGGCGGTGCGCAAGCTCGCGCCGCAGGGCAAGGCCCCGATCCTGTGCTTCGTCGGCCCGCCCGGCGTCGGCAAGACCTCGCTCGGCCAATCCATCGCACGCGCGATGGATCGCCCCTTCGTGCGCGTCAGCTTGGGCGGCGTGCATGACGAGGCCGAGATCCGCGGCCACCGGCGCACCTATATCGGCGCGCTGCCCGGCAACATCATCCAGGGCATCAAGAAGGCCGGCAGCCGCAACTGCGTCATGATGCTGGACGAGATCGACAAGATGGGCCGCGGCGTGCAGGGCGATCCGTCGGCTGCCATGCTGGAGGTGCTCGACCCCGAGCAGAACGGGACGTTCCGGGACAATTACCTGGGCGTGCCCTTCGACCTGTCGCGCGTGGTGTTCATCGCGACCGCCAACATGCTGGACCAGATCCCGGGTCCGCTCTTGGACCGCATGGAGCTGATCAGCCTCGCCGGCTACACCGAAGACGAGAAGCTGGAGATCGCGCGGCGCTATCTGGTGCGGCGGCAGCTCGAGGCCAACGGCCTGACGGCCGAGCAGGCCGAGATCGAGCCGGAGGCGCTGAAGCTGGTGGTCAAGGGCTACACCCGCGAGGCCGGCGTGCGTAACCTCGAGCGCGAGATCGGCAAGCTGTTCCGGCATGCCGCGGTGCAGGTCGCCGAGGGCACGGCCGCGAAGGTCGTGGTGGGGGCAAAGGACATCGCCACCGTGCTCGGCCAGCCGCGCTTCGAAGGCGAGATCGCACAGCGCACCAGCATTCCGGGCGTGGCCACCGGCCTTGCCTGGACGCCGGTCGGCGGCGACATCCTGTTCATCGAGGCTTCGCGTGTGCCCGGCCGCGGCGGCATGATCCTGACCGGCCAACTCGGCGAGGTCATGCGCGAGAGCGTGCAGGCTGCGCTGACGCTGGTGAAGAGCAAGGCGCCGCAGCTCGGCATCGATCCCCAGGTGTTCGAGAAGAGCGACATCCACGTTCATGTTCCCGCGGGCGCGACCCCGAAGGACGGGCCGAGCGCGGGCGTTGCGATGTTCACGGCGCTGACGTCGCTGCTCACCAACCGCACGGTGCGCAGCGACACCGCGATGACCGGCGAGATCTCGCTGCGCGGCCTGGTGCTGCCGGTCGGCGGCATCAAGGAGAAGGTGGTGGCTGCGGCTGCTGCCGGCTTGAAGCGGGTGATGCTGCCGGCGCGCAACAAGCGGGACTACGACGACATCCCGAAGAGCGCGCGGGACAACCTCGAATTCATCTGGCTGGAGCGCGTCGACGAAGCCATCGCCGCGGCGCTCGAGCCGGCCGAGGCAAAGGTCGAGGCGGCGGAGTGAATGCGATGAAGAAACTGCCGGAAAAAGCGAAGCGATCTCGGAAAACGCAGCGGCTGCGCCAGCTGCTCGATCGCGCGATCGACCGGGTTCGCGATGCGCTGGCGGCGCCCGGGCCGCAGCTTCAACCCATCCCGGTCCGGGTGAAGCGCCGCAAGGGTTGAGCCCTCCGTCTCAGGCCCTCGCGGCTGCCCCAAACAAAAGGCCCCCTCCTACCCGAGGGGGCCTTTGCGTCGTTAGCCCACGGCGTCCTTGGCGGCCTTGACCGGGCGGGCGCGGACGATCTTCCGGGCCGGCTTGGCCTTGAACATCATCTCTTCACCCGTGAACGGGTTGGTGCCCTTGCGTGCCTTGGTCGCGGGCTTCTTGATGACCACGAACTTGGCGAAGCCCGGCACCAGGAACAGGCCGTTCTTCTTGAGCTCCTTGTGACCGACGTCGGTCAGCGTCTCCATGACGCTCTTGACGTCGCGCTTGGAAAGCTCGGTGGCGGTCGCAATCTTTTCGATCAACTGCGATTTGGACATTTGGGTTGCCATCGTGTCTCCTCTGATTCGTTGGCGGTTGCATATTAGACCAACCGGCGAAGGCCTATAGCCTTCTGCACGGTTTTGTCGCGGTTTTACGGGCTTTTTTGGCCCTCTGTAGCAAAAAACCCTGCTTTTTAGCTACTTCCGGCGCGGAAGAAGCCTCGGGCAGCGGATTTTGCCTTGTTTCAAAGGCCCGCACGCCATCTTGCTAAAGCTGATTCGCCGCTTTCGACAAGCGGCGACCAGCCTCTTTGTGCAAGGAGGCGCGCGTTTCACCCTGAAAAATAAGGGTTAGATCGCACGCAGCCGCTCTTCCTCCCCGTAAAAGCAGGGAGAAAGTGAGGGGGAGATTGGCTAGACGCGTTCGATGATGACGGCGGGCGCCATGCCGCCGGCGGCGCACATGGTGACGAGACCACGCTTGAGATCGCGCCGTTCGAGCTCGTCGAGCACGGTGCCGATCAGGATCGAGCCGGTGGCGCCGATGGGGTGGCCGAGTGCGATCGAGCCGCCATTGACGTTGACCTTGGCGCGATCGAGCTTGAGGTCACGGATATATTTTTCCGCCACCACCGCAAAGGCCTCGTTGATCTCGAACAGGTCGATGTCGTCGACGGTGAGGCCCGCCTTCGCCAGCACCTTGCGCGTGGCCGGCACCGGCGCGTTCAGCATCAGGGTCGGCGAGTCCCCCATGTTCGCCATCGCGACGACTCGGGCGCGGGCTTTAAGGCCATGCGCCCTGGCGTAAGCCGGCGAGGCCAGCAGGATCGCGGCGGCGCCGTCGACGACGCCGGACGAGTTGCCGGCGTGGTGGACGAAATCGATATTCAGGTCCGGGTACTGCTGCAGGATCAGGCCACGATAGGTCGTGCCCTTGTCGTCGAGCGCGTAGTCCGCGACCGCGGGGAATGCCGGCTTCAGGCTGCTGAGGCCTTCCATCGTGGTCTGCGGCCGCGGGTACTCCTCGTGGTCGAGCGCGAGGCTGCCGTCCTCGCGGTGAACGGGCACGAGGCTCTTGGTGAAGTGCCCGTTCGCAATCGCGTGCGCCGCGCGCTTCTGGCTCTCCAGCCCGAGCGCGTCGACGTCCCTTCGCGTGATGCCTTCCATCGTCGCGATCGCGTCCGCACAGACGCCCTGATGCGACTGCGGATGCCGCGCGCGCAGGCGCAGATTACCGTTGTCCATCATCATCGGACCCGAGCCGCGGCGTCCCTCCATCGACATCATCTCGCAGCCGCCGGCGATGACGAGGTCTTCCGCGCCCGCCATGATCGAGCTTGCCGCCATGTTGACGCTGGTGATGCCGCTTCCGCAGAAGCGGTCGAGCGTCACGGCGCTCGCGCGCACGTCATAGCCGGCATCGAGCGCCGACATCCGGCCGAGATCGCCGCCTTGTGTCGCGACCTGCGCGCTGCAGCCCCAGACGATGTCGTCGACGTCGGCCGTGTTGATGCCGGTGCGCGCCGCGAGCGCGCGCAGCACGGTTGCGCCGAGCTGCTGCGGATGAATGCCCGACAGCGCTCCCTTGCCGGCCTTGCCGACGCCGCGCGGGGTACGGCAGGCATCGATGATCAGCGCGTCAGCCATTGGCGTTGTCCTCTTGTTGTGAGTGTTGAGGACGGTTCTGAATAAGGCGGAGAGGAGAGTCAATGCGGGGCGGCCACGCCCTCTCCCGCCCCTCACCCGGATTTTCCGCTACGCGAAAGCCTCAGCGACGTCGTGGCCGGCTTGTTCCGCCTGCGCGGCCGAAGCGGCTTCGGCCGCGCAAGCGGGACAAGCCCGGGTATGACGACCTCTACACGAGGGAAGCGGTCACGCCCCCGCCGCGTTCTTCGCGATCACGTTGCGATAAAAACTGGCGCTGAGTTTCGGCGTGCGGACCTGCGTGTCGAAATTGACGTGGTACAGTCCGAAACGCTTGTTCAGCCCATACACCCACTCGAAATTGTCCATCAGGCTCCAGAGGAAATAGCCGCGCACCGGCACGCCCTCATTGGTGGCGCGCTGAAGCTGGGCGAGATAATTGCGCAGGTACATGATGCGGTCGGTATCGTAGATCTTGCCGTCCGGCGTCACGACGTCGTCGCCGGATGCGCCGTTCTCGCTGATATAGATCGCATCCGTCTTCCAGATCTTTGCCGCCAGCTTCGGCACCCAATAGAGCGTCTCCGGCCCGACGCGCAGCCAGTCCGAATTCATGTGCGGGAACGATTTCGGGATCGGCAGCGGCATGAAGCCTGCGCCCTGGTCGGAGGCCACCACGTAGTTCTGGGGCGCGTAGATGTTGAGGCCGAGGAAATCGACCGGCGATGAGATGGTCTTCAGCTCCGCATCGGTGAATTTCGGCGCGTTCGGCCCGGCGAATTTCAGGAAGGCGTCGGTATAGCGGCCCGTCATGATGACGTTGAGATAACCGGCATTCATCTCGCGCAGCGCGATCTCGGCAGCACGGACGTTCTCCGGCGTGTCGATCGCAGGGGCGCAGGCATCGACGTTCTCCGCCGGCCCCACTTTGGTGCCACGGCGGCCATGGGCGCGCACCGCCTGCACCGCGAGCCCGTGCGCGAGCGCGCTGTTGTGCCTGATCTGGTTGACCTCGGCTTGCGGCAGCGTCAGGCCCGGCGCGTCGATGCCGATGCCGTAACCGAAATAGACGAAGCGGCCGCTCTCGTTCAGCGTGAACACGTTTTTGACGCGGTCGGTCAGATGCTCGGCGACATAGGCCGCATAGTCGCCGAAGATCTTGCAGGTCTCCGTCGAGCGCCAGCCGCCAAAGCGATCCTGGAGCGATTGCGGCAAGTCCCAGTGATAGAGCGTCAGCCACGGCTCGATGCCCTTCTTCAGGAGCTCATCAATGAGCCGATTGTAGAAGTCGAGCCCCTTCGGGTTGGGCTTGCCGTCGCCGTCCGGAAACAGCCGCGGCCAGGCCACCGAAAAGCGATAGGCCTTGCAGCCGAGCGCCTTGATGAGCGCGATGTCCTCCTTGTAGCGGTGATAATGCTCGTTGGCGCGGTCGCCCGTGGTGCCGTCCTCGATCTTGCCGGGGATGCGCACGAACTTGTCCCAGATCGAGGCCCCTCGCCCGTCCTCGTCGACCGCGCCCTCGACCTGGTAGGACGAGGTCGCCGTGCCCCAGACGAAGCCCGCCGGAAAGCCGGCCGTGTTGCGCGACGACGCTGCCGGCTTGGCCTCGACGGCCCCAAGAGGACTCGCAATCCCGGCTGCGGACAACCCCGCCAGTTTGGCAAACCGGCGGCGCGAGACCCTGTCCGTCATCAATGATGCTCCTGTTCTCTTCATTTCGGACCGGCACAATGAACAGGTCCGGCCCATTTGAGAAGCGATGCCGAAGCACCCCAGATCAGCTGGCGTAGACGGCACGGCGGGCAAAATGCCGCGCCTAATCCCGAGATGAACGCCTCTCGGGTTCAACTGGCGATTCTAGCGTCGGCTTGTTCCGATTGAACCGACCACAACTTGCATCAACCACGCGATGCCAGCGTCTCTCATCGCCGCCTTGGTGGCGATGGCCCGGATTGTATCCGCTTTGCGCGTGAAAGGCAGTTCGGCGAACACCAAGCCGAAGCGGCCGGCGTGCTGCTCCACCAGTCGGCGTGGCAATGCTGCGATCAGATCAGACCCTGAAAGCTGGGCCAGCGCCATCATGAAATTCGGAACAGTCAACGCAATGCGGCAGTTCGAGGCCGCGCTTGGCCAACATCTCATCGACGAAACCGCGCGGTTCACCACTGAGAGAGACCAGCAGGTGCTGTGATTGCGCGAATGCAGCATGGCTTGGCGCATTTGCCAAGGGATGTCCCTTGCGCATGGCCAGCACGAACTCCTCCTCGTAAAGCCTGCGCGCCTCGAAACGAGGTGATACCGCCGGCAGCGGCAGCATTGCGATGTCGAGCTCGCGTCTTTCGAGCATATCGAGGTTTTGCTGCCAAGGCTCTCCAATCGCGCCGCCGCGCGGCGCAGGCATCAGGTGGATCAGCCCGATGTCGATGTGGGGCGCCGCAGTCGCGATCGACCGCAAGAGCGGACCCATTGCCGAGACCAGTACGGCATCGGGAGCGCCAATCGTGAATCGGCGACTAGTCTTCTCAGGGTCGAACGGTGCAGCCGAGCCGATCAGTTGTTCGACACGTGCGATGATCTCGACCACCGGCTCCCCAAGCTCCAACGCCCGCGCCGTCGGGACCACACCCTTCGGTGTCCGCAGAAACAGCGGGTCGTTCAGTAAAAGCCGGAGCCGGCCAAGCGCATGGCTTACAGCCGACGGCGTCAGGCTCAACCGAGCGGCTGCACGGGCGACATGGCGCTCTTCCAGCACCACGCGGAAGAGCACGAGGAGATTCAGATCAATCCTGGATAGATCAATTTGGTTCAGCATATTGCTGAAATCATATCGCTGGATTCATCAAGATCAAGGCTTCATTGAATCGGGCTCGTCGTTCGATCAGGAGCTGTGAAATGACCAAGAAAACGTCCGGGCAGAACAGATGGCCATGCAGGCAGGAAAAGATGTCGCGGCGCTCGATGATGGCCGCGACGGCTGCAATTCCTCTGTCGGTTCAGCTTTCGGCCGATGCGGCCGCTGGGAACGATGCGATAGCCAGCCTCATCGAGCGCGCCCGCCAGAAGAATGCCGCCTTCATGCGGGGCGACATGGATCGCTGGTTCGAGCTTGTCCGCATTGCACCGGATTTCACGTTGATGCAGCCTTTCGGCGGCCCTGCCAGTCGCGGATTTGACGCTAGCCCCAAACGCTTGGCTGACCTATCGCGATACTTCAGAGAAGGGGAAACTCACCTTGAGGTCGTGCAAGCCTATGCATCGGACGCGCTCGTCGTTCTCGTCATGATGGAACACCAGCGGGCCGAAGTAGGCGGATTGGCGGCTCAAGACTGGTCGCTGCGCGTTACTGAAGTCTACTGCAAGGACGGCACGGATTGGCAGCTCGTGCACCGTCATGCGGATCCGCTGGTCCGCAGCATCACCTTGCAGCAAGCGGCGATACTGGCCCGAGGCTGGCTGGAGGACAAATGATGTCCCTTGCTTCGCTGGAGCAGCCGGCCAGCTGATTCAGAATGTCACCAGCAGTCCGCGAGACATTTTTCAGCGCGAGCGCTTCGGCAACTTTGGCAGCTTGCCGGGGTTGAAGGCCGGGCGCTGCTCGGCCTGGTCATGTGCCGGCGGCTGCTGTTCGGTGAGAATGAGCGTTCCCTGGAGGACCATTCCCGGCACCTGCTGTGCCGTCGCGGTGTAAGTCGCGATCTTGCCGGGGCAGTTTCCCTCGATATCCAAAATGAGCTCGTCGTCCACGCCGAACACCGTGGCACGTCCGTCGGTATGACGCTTCGTCGACACCGTGGCGGTGAAGCGATCTCCATCGACCTGACACGAGCCGTGATAGGTCATCAGGCTGTCACGGCCCCAAATCTGTCCGTCCGCGACATGGACGATCCCAGTCCCCTGGTCGAGCGGCGTCTTGTACCACGCCGCATATGTCCCGTCCTTCAGCATGGGAGCAGTCTCCCCTGGCATCCCCCGCAATAATCCGCATGACTAGCGCTAAGAAAGCGTTAATCACGTGGCCCGTGCCATTCCGGACGCTGCTTACGCAGCTCGGCTTCAAGCTCCTCGACGATGCCGTGAAGCAGACACGCGGCGAGCGGGTCCGTAACCTCCCGCTCCAAACGCCGATAACGCGCGATCTGGCATTCCTGCTCTCTCAATTGGCGCTCTGTCATCACACCGGCCCTCCGACAAACTGACGCGGAGACGCCCAAGCGGTTTCGTTAAAATTTTCGGATCATTTGAGATGGTTTCTGATTGGTAAAGACAACGCCGCGCGGAGCGGAGCCAAATCATCCCAAGGGCGGCCTCGCCTTTAGGAGGACAGACGAAGCCAGACGTCCTTGCTTGCCAGCGTGCCATCCGGCGTGGCGATCTCCATGTCCACGACATGCAGGGAACCGGGCTCGTCTCCATAGATGTACCTGAGGTGCCACACGAGACCCAGGTCCGGTGAAATGACAAAATCGTCCAATCCGTCGGTGATATCTCGAACGGCCTCGCGGTGCGTCAAGGGCGCGGAAAACATCGCATCGATCAAGTCGGCGAGGCTCATGCCCTCGACGAGCATGAATCGCGCGACCTCGTCACCGTAGACGTGCCGAAGCGCTGAAACGATCGAAGCGACGGCATCCGGATTCTTCAACGACACGGCAAAACAGGCCTCCGAAGCCATCATGCCGGAGGCGAAATATTCTGCAAGCTCAGCGAGCGCCATCGCGGAACAAGGGCGCGGTCTCCGGCCTCGGCGCTCGGTGCCGGGACTTCCGGCAGCTTGCCTTACCGACTACTGGCCCGGGCCGTGCAGACGCGGGCACCCGTCGTTAGAACGTCACCCGCATCCCGGCGTAGAACGCGCGCGGCCTTGCAGGGCTAAGCGAGCGCGGGTCGGTGAAGTCGGCCCCGCCATTGGTGAAATTGGGCAAGGCATCGCGGTCGAAGAATTGGCCATAGGTCACGTAGCGCTTGTCGAACACATTGTCGACGCGGCCGTAGAGCTGGATGTTCTTCGCGACCTGATAGGAGGTGTGGAGATTGAAGACCGTATAGGACGGCAGCTTCGCGAATTGATTCGACTCGTCTCCGACTAGAAACTGGTTGGAGACGAACAGCGCATTGCCGCCGACCTTCCAGACGTCGGTCACAGCATAGTCGACGCCGACCTTGACGCGGTGGCGCGGGATCGCGGGGATCTGGTTGCCCGGCCTGACCTGGATCGTCTCGGTGGCCGGATCGGCAAACGGGCTTTCGGAGCCAAGCTCGAGCGGGTCAAGGTAGCGTGCGTCGACGAAGGCGTAGCTTGCCTGAAACTGAAGCGTCGGAGACTTGATGTTGACTTCGGCCTCGAGCCCTTGCCGCCTTGTCCGGCCGACATTTGTGAAATAGCCGAAGCCGGTCCGGCCAACGACCGGCACCGCCATGATGTCGTCGTGGTTGGTGGCGCGGAAGCCGCCAATCTTCCAACCGAGCGTGCCGATATTCAGCTCCTTGGTGCCGCGGAAGCCGGCCTCCACGGTCTTGGAGACGACCTGCTTGAGCGGCGGATCAGAGACCAGAAACGCGGCGATCAGGCAGGGGCGGGCTGGATCGGAGCAGCCGAGCTCGAGCGGTGTCGGCACGCGGTTGGCTTCGGAATAGCCGGCATAGGCGGTCAGTTCCGGCGTGATTTTGTAGGTGCCGCCGATCACCGGATTGAAGCGCATGAAGGTATGATCGCCGTTGAGATCGGTCCCGAGCTGGTCCTCCAGCGAGATCCGCGCCACGTTGAAACGGCCGCCGCCGGTGATGGCGAAGGCATCCGTGACGTTGAACGTGTCCATCGCATACAGGCCGTTATATTGATTGACGGTCCGCAGCGAGACGGGACCGGCAACCGTCGTCGGCTGGCCGGTCGGCCCCAGGAAGAGGCCGCTGCCGCTGACGACGTAGTTTTCTCCGATCGAGCCGATCTCGGCGGTGGCGGTGTAGCGCGTCACGCCGGCGTCATAGCTCGCACCCATCACGAAGCGGTTGTCGTGGCCGAACAACTGATCGGTGTTGGTGGCCTGCCCTGACACGCCGAAACTGGTCGAACGTATCGTGCTCCGGTCGATCTCGCCAAGAATGGTTCCCGTTGGATACGGATTGACGAGCTGCGCGCCGTTCGCGCCATTCGCCGGCGTCGCATCGTCGCCGAAGCACAGCAGCCCCGGGACGGCGCATTCTTGCACGTCGGTCGGATTGCCGTCGACGAGCTTCTGCTCGTACCTGCGCACATGCGCGGCGCCTTCGAGGGTCCAGGTCGGCGTTGGCTCGGCCTTGCCGGTCAGATTGAGATAGCCGACGCGGTTGGACGTGGTCTGCGGCGTGGTGTAGGTCGCGCCCCAATATTTATCGAGCAGCTCGGCGGGGACGGTGGCGCTGGCGCCGAAATCGTTCTTGGCGACGCCCATATTGGCGTGGAATTCGCTGTCGCCCGCCTTGTAGCCGACATCGCCGTAGAAGCGCCGCACGGTCGATTGCGAGAAATTGCGGAAGCCGTTGTCGCGCAGGCCTTCGAGCGCGGCGTAGACACCGTAGTTCTTGTCGACCTGCTTGCCCCATTGCGCCGAGCCCTGGACGCGGCCGAACGAGCCGCCCATCACGTCGATCTCGGCGCCCTGATAGGTGAAGCCGTCCTTCATTTGCAGATTGATCGCACCGCCCAGCGCATTGAGGCCGAAGGCGGGATTGTTGGTCACCAGCGTCACCGACCTGATCGCGGCGGTCGGGATCAGGTCCCAATTGACGGCATCCGAGAAGGCTTCGTTGATGCGTACGCCGTTCTGATACACGGCAAGGCCTTGCGGCGTGCCCGTCACGGGCGAAGCGACGAAGCCGCGGAATTCGACGTCCGGCTGGAACGGATTGCCGGTGACTTCGGTGATGTTGACGCCGGCGATGTTGTCGCGCAGCGCGTCGGTGACGTTCAGCGAGCCGGTGCGCTTGATCTGGCTCGAGTCGACGGCATTGATCGCCGACGGCACCTTGTCGACATCGAGGCCCCTGCCGATGCCCGGCGCAGTCGGGTAGACGTAGATGCGCGTTCGGGGACTGGCGGACGACGCAGCGCCGATGCGCGCGACCGGCCGCGTCGGTGCGGCACGCCTTGCCACCGACGGCGGCGGCGCCGTCACTTCGACCGGCGGCAAATTCTGGACGTTGGTCTCCTCGTCCGGCGCGGCCCCCGCGGGGCTCGCGAACACCATCCCGGAGACGAGACCGGTCGAGACCGAGGCCATCAACAAACGACGCTTGAACGAAAGAACCTTGCCCATCCCCGCCTTCCCATCCGTGACCACCGGCTGTTTTGATTTTCGCCGATTGGTCGAGACGAGTGTATTCGGCCGCAATGGGTGCGCCAGTCACAAAAGGTCGGGCAATATCCGCTCCCGTTTTCCCGACCAAATCGGGAATTTTTCCCGACCACGTCGGGCGCGATCAGGCAGCCGCCGTCGGAACCAGCGCTTCCACGGTCAAGCCGCCGGCATCGGAGACGACGTTGAGCGTGCCACCCAGCGCCAGAATCCGCTCACGCATGCCGACCAGGCCGAAGCCGAGCTTCTGGCCCGGCTCCATGCCGCGGCCGTTGTCGCTGACCCGCACCCGGGCGCAGCCTCGGCCGTCGTGCGCCATCTGCTCCACCGGCTCGATGACGACATTGACCGAGGTCGCCCCGGCGTGGCGGAACACGTTGGTGAGCGCCTCCTGCACGATGCGGTAGATGGTTAGATCGGCGGTCTCGCCGGTGACCCCAAGCGAGGGCGAGATCACGGTCTCGATCGCGACATCGGGATGCGACTCCCGCCACAGCCGCGACAGCGATTCGAGCGCCTGCCGCAGGCCGAGTTCGGCGAGACCGACGGGGCGGAGGCGTTCCAGCACGCGGCGATTGAACTGCTGCAGCGCGTTGATCTGCTCCAGCATGGCACTGCCATGTTTTCGCACTGCGTCGGCGCTGGGAACGCGTCCGTCCGCCTGCTTGGCGAGCGCGCTGGCATGCGCGCGCAGCGAGAACAGATACGGCCCGAACTCGTCATGGAGCTCGCGCGCGATCTCCTTGCGCTCGATGTCCTGGAGGGACACTGCTCGCTCGGCGAGGCGGCGCTTGTCCTCGACCGCCTCGCCCAGCGTTGCCGCAAGGTGGTTGAGCTTGGTGCAGATCGCGGCGAGCTCGGGCGCGCCGCCCGGCGCGACGCGGGCCTGATAGCGCCCAGCTTCGAGCTCGGCCATCACATCCGCAAGGGACTGCAGCGGCGCAAGGGCCCGGCCGACCACATTCATCATCACCAGAAACAGCGCCAGCGCGATCGCCGAGCCGACCTCGAGCTGGGTCACGATGCCGTCCCAGATCTCCGCGATCTCGTCATCGGGATGTGAGGTGATCAGGAGCGAGCCGGGCCTGCCCTGGATCGAAACCGGCACACTCACCGCGGTTTGCTCGGGATGAACCAGGCTGACGAACCAGGCCGGCGGCCCGCGCGTGTCGGCGTCAGTGTCAAGCCGGGGCGGCGTCTGCGGATTGCCGCCGGCATCCCGGAGCGTGATGCTGACATGGCGCAGACGGCTGAGGTCGCGCGCGATCTGGTTCAGCCTGGCATCCGGATCGGGCGCCTCGTTGAGATCGGCCACGATCATCTCGATGAACTCGCGCGCGAGCCGGATCACGCTCTGGTCCTCGGCCTGCACGCGGGGACCTGCCTCCGCCACCTGGCGGCCGATATTGACGGCGAGCCCCAGGGCCAGCAGCAGCGCCAGCAACAGGTTGATGCGCCCGCGCAAGGATAGGTTTTGCCACATGGGTATCGCTCGTGCCCCGCGAAGGTTTGGCCCGCGCCTGCCCGATGACGTTGACAGGGGCGAAGCGGCGGATATCTAATCGAAAGCGTACAGCAATCCCGGCCGGGTTGCATGATCCGACATGAGACGCATGCGGCTCCTTGTTCGGTATCATGCGGCACGACAACAGGCCGGAGCTGTCACGGGGAACGCCTATGCGCATTCTGATCGTCGACGATCATCCCATTGTCGCCTCCGGCTGCCGCGCCGTGCTGGCCGACGAGGGCGAGATCGAGATTTTGGAGGCCGCCGACGCCGAAGACGGCGAGTGCGTCTTCATTGTCGAACGCCCCGACCTCTGCATCATCGACATCAACTTGCCGACCGTCTCCGGATTCGAGCTCGCGCGCCGCATCCTCGAGCGCGCGCCCGAGGCCCGCATCATCATGTTCAGCATGAACGACGACCCGGCCTTTGCCGCGCGCGCGATTGAATGCGGCGCCAAGGGCTACGTCTCCAAGACCGGCGATCCCGACGACCTCGTCGAGGCGATCCGCGCCGTCGGCGGCGGCGGCACGTACCTGCCGAGCGCGATCGCGCGCAGCATCGCCTTTGCGGGACCTGCGCTGGCGCAAAGCCCGCTGTCGAAGCTGAACGCGCGCGAGATGGAGATCCTGCGGCTGCTCAGCGCCGGGAAGAGCCTGTCAGAGATCGCCTGGCTGGTGCAATCGTCCTACAAGACGGTCGCCAACACTTCGTCCATCATGCGCCAGAAGCTCGGAGTGAAGACCTCGGTCGAGCTGGTGCGGCTGGCGATCGACAGCGGTGTCGCCTGACGCGGCAGCTGCCACAAATTCGGTCACACAAGCGTTGCAATATTGATGTGGTGAGATGCCACGGAGTGAAGGCATGACGATTCAGACTGACTCGACGAACAAATCCTACGGCGGCGTGCAGGGTGTCTATCGCCATGCGAGCCAGGCGACCGGAACCGACATGGTGTTCTCTGTCTATGTTCCCCCGCATGCCGACGGCGCCAAGCTGCCCGTGGTCTGGTACCTCTCCGGGCTTACCTGCACGCATGCCAACGTCACCGAGAAGGGCGAATTCCGCAAAGCCTGCGCCGAGCTCGGCCTGATCTTCGTCGCACCCGACACCTCACCGCGCGGGCCCGACGTGCCGGGCGATGCCAACAACGCCTACGATTTTGGCCTCGGCGCCGGCTTCTATGTCGATGCGACGCAAGAGCCGTTCGCGCGCAATTATCGGATGTGGAGCTATGTGACCGACGAGCTGCCGAAGCTGATCGCGGGAAATTTTCCCGTCGATGCCAAGCGTCAATCGGTGATGGGCCATTCCATGGGCGGTCACGGCGCGCTCACGGTGGCGCTGCGCAATCCGCACCGCTATCGCGCCGCGAGCGCATTCGCGCCGATCGTGGCGCCCTCGCTCGTGCCCTGGGGCACCAAGGCGCTGACCGGCTATCTCGGACCGAACAAGGACGCCTGGCGCGGCCACGACACCGTGGCGCTGATCGAGGATGGCGCGAAGTTTTCCGGCTTTCTGGTCGATGTCGGTGAGGCCGACAATTTCCTGAAGGAGCAGCTCAAGCCGGAGCTGCTCGAAGCCGCCTGCACCAAGGCGAGCATCCCGCTGACGCTGCGACGTCAGGCGGGTTACGATCACAGCTATTACTTCATCTCGACCTTCATGGGCGACCATCTGCACTGGCATGCAGAGAGATTGAAGGGGTGATGTCTTTCTTCCTTCTCCCCTTGTGGGAGAAGGTGGCGCGAAGCGCCGGATGAGGGGTATCTATCCGCGCATTCAATGGGATGAATGGACTCGCGGAGAGAAACCCCTCACCCGTCTCGCCGCTTTGCGGCGAGCCACCCTCTCCCACAAGGGGAGAGGGTGCAGTGGCGTACGCGGAGAGAAAGAATCACTCCCGCTTCCCGTAATTCGGCGCCAGCAGGCGATTGCGGATCAGATAGCTCATCGTGCGCGTCCAAGCTTCATCCGTGTTGCCGCGCATGTCGGCGCTGGCCGCCGCGATCATGTTGCCGGTCTTCACGTCGCGCAGATAGATGTTGAGGTTGATGATCAGGTTCGAGACCTTCTGCACCATGCCGGTGATCTCCAGGTCTGCTCCTAACTCCCCGGCGAGCTTGAGATCGCAGCCGCCGCAGGCCTGTAAGTTGGCGTGGCGGGCCGCGTCCCTGACCGGCGCGATGTCGAGCACCTGGAACCTGCCGGAATCCGTCAATTCCTTGCGGAGCTGCTCGCTGATGCGCACGAGCCGCGCCTCTTCGGGCCTGGAGCCGTAGAACTCGCCGGGCAGGCTCGTGTCGATCAGCTCGAAATCGAACACTGCGAGTTTCGGCGGGTCGGCGCGCGCGACCGACCCCGTCAACAGCAAAGCGGCGAAACATATCAGCGCTCGCATGATCGTGATTCCAGTCCTCATGCGCGCGGGGACGAAATGCGGGGTTGCATGCCCTGACAAATTGGTCATGCTTTAGCAGAGACAATTCTCTACCGGCGGTCAAGCGGGGGAGAGCGCCTGGAGGAAACATGATCCGATGGTTGGCCGGTCTGATCGGCTTTGGTCTCGCTGCGACGAGCGCGCTCGCGGCGGAGCCTGCCCTGATCGGCGTCGGCTATCTCGGCGTCGCCGGTACCAGATCGACGCTGTCGCTGGTCGATCAGCCCGCGGAGAATGACGGCCTCGCCGGCGCGCGCCTCGCGATCGAGGACAACAACACCACCGGGAAATTTCTGGGTCAGCGCTTTGCCCTGGAAGAGCGCCGCATCAAGGAAGGCGAGGATCCGGTGCAGGCCGCGACCGCGCTCGCGGAGAAGAACGGCTTCATCATCGCTGACCTGCCCGCCGATGCGCTGCTGAAAGTCTCGGACGCCCTGCGCGAGCGCGGCACGTTGCTGTTCAATACGGGCGCGATCGACGAGCGGCTGCGCGAGGCCGATTGCCGCGCCAATGTCATCCACACCGCGCCGACGCGCGCGATGCTGGCCGATGCGCTCGGGCAATATCTCGTTTGGAAGAAGTGGTCACGCTGGCTGCTGGTGGTCGGCTCGCATGACGAGGACAAGCTGTTCGCCGAAGCACTGAGGCGCACCGCCACGCGGTTCGGCGCCAAGATCGTGCAGGAGAAGACTTTCGAGGACAAAGGCGGCGCGCGACGCACCGACAGCGGCGTCACGCTGATCCAGCGCCAGATGCCGGTGTTCACGCAAGGCGCACCCGCTTACGACGTGCTGGTCGCCGCCGACGAGAGCGAGGTATTCGCGGCCTATCTGCCCTACCGCACCTGGGATCCACGGCCCGTTGCGGGCTCGGCCGGGCTCGTGCCGCGCAGCTGGGACGCGGCACAGGACCAGTGGGGCGCGATCCAGATGCAGAACCGCTTCATGAAGCTGAATTCGCGGCGCATGACCGCGCTCGACATGCAGGCCTGGACCGCCGCCCGAATGATCGGCGAAGCCACCTCGCGCACCAATTCCGGCGACGTCAAGAAGGTGACGGACTTCATCAAGGGCCCGGACTTCTCGGTCGCCGCCTTCAAGGGCACGCGATTGACCTTACGCGACTGGAATTGGCAGCTGCGTCAGCCGATCCTGCTGGTCGACGGCCGCATGGTGGTGTCGGTGTCGCCGCAGGAGGGATTCCTGCACCAGGTCTCCGAGCTCGACACGCTGGGCTATGATCGTCCGGAGAGCAAATGCAAGTTGAAATGAGCATTGTGAGATGAGTTCAAGCTGTCACGGCGACGACGCTGCGCCCCCTCCCCCGCTTGCGGGGGAGGGTTGGGGAGAGGGTGTCTCCGCTCGCGAGAACCCCCAAGAGGAGAAAACCCTCACCCGTATCGCATCTTTCGATGCGATACGACCTCCCCCGCAAGCGGGGGAGGTGAAGACCGCCCGCGGACAGAGATCGCACATGCTAAGAGCAGCGTTGCTTATGGCTCTGGCGACAACCGCAGCGCCCGCGCATGCGTTCATCGCCTATGTCTCGAACGAGAAGAGCAATACGGTGACGGTGATCGACACCGACAGCTGGACCGTGACCAAGACCATCAAGGTCGGCCAGCGCCCGCGCGGCATCGATTTCACACGGGACGGCAAGTTCGTGATGGTCGCGGTCGGCGACGACGACACCATTCAGGTGATCGACGCCAAGACGCAGAGCGTGGTGGACAGCCTGCCCTCCGGACCCGACCCGGAATTGTTCGCCCAGGATGCCGCCGGCAAGATCCTCTACGTCGCCAACGAGAACGACAACACGGTGACCGTGATCGACCTCGAGAAGCGCACGCGGCTCGGCGACATCCAGGTCGGCGTCGAGCCCGAGGGCATGACCATCAGCCCCGACGGCAAGACGCTGATCAACACCTCGGAAACGACCAACATGGCGCATTTCATCGACACCTCGTCGCGCCAGATCGTCGCCAACGTGCTGGTCGATGCGCGGCCGCGCTTTGCCGAGTTCAAGCACGATTCTTCGGAAGTGTGGGTGTCCTCCGAGATCGGCGGCACCGTCTCGGTGATCGACCCGAAAAAGCACGAGGTGATCGGCAAGGTCACGTTCGAGATTCCTGGCCTGCGGAAAGAGGCGATCCAGCCGGTCGGCATCGGCATGACCAAGGACGACAAGACCGCCTTCATCGCCCTCGGGCCGGCCAACCGCATCGCCGTGGTCGATGTCGCCTCGCGCAAGGTGACGAAATATCTCCTGGTCGGCCAGCGGGTCTGGCACATGGCGTTCACGCCCGATGAAAAATATCTGCTGACCACCAACGGCGTATCGAACGACGTTTCGGTCATCGACGTCGCCGCGCAAAAGGTGATCAAGACCATTCAGGTCGGCGAACTGCCCTGGGGCATCACGATCGCGCCATGACCAGCCCTGCTCCGATTCCCGAACCACAGGAGGCGCCGAGGCTGGAAGCGGCCGCGGCGCCGGCGCTGTCGATCGACGGCGTCAGCCATGCCTATGGGCCGCGCCGCGCGTTGATCGACGTCTCCTTCAACGTGCAGCCGGCGAGCTTTACGGCCCTGCTCGGCCTCAACGGCGCCGGCAAGAGCACGCTGTTCTCGCTGATCACGCGCTTGTTCGGCATCCAAAGCGGCCGGGTCTGCATTTTCGGCCACGACATCAGCAAGAGCCCCGGCGAGGCGCTGCGGCTGCTGGGGGTCGTGTTCCAGCCGCGCACGCTCGATCTCGACCTGTCGTTGACGCAGAACCTGCTCTACCACGCCGCACTCCACGGCATCAGCCGCCGCGAGGCCGCTGCGCGTAGCGCCGAGCTGCTCGGCCGCATCGGACTCGAAGACCGCGCCGGCAGCAAGGTGCGCGATCTCTCGGGCGGGCAGATGCGGCGGCTCGAGATCGCCCGGGCGCTGCTGCACCGGCCGCGACTGCTGCTGCTCGACGAGCCGACCGTCGGCCTGGATGTCAAGGCGCGCGCCGACATCATCAGCCAGGTCCGCCAGCTCGTGACGGAGCAAGGCATCGGCGTGCTCTGGGCCACGCATTTGTTCGACGAGATCATGCCCAGTGACGACCTCGTGGTGCTGCACCATGGCAAGGTGCTGGCGCGGGGGCCGATGAGCCGCGTCATCACCGAAGCCGGCGCGCAGGACGTCAACACCGCCTTCATGCGCCTGACCGGCGCGCAAACCATGCCGGGAGGCGGCGCATGAGCAGCATCACCACGCGTGACGCGCCGCGCGGCTTCTCATTTGCCGAGTATATGACATGCCTCACCGGCATCGTCTGGCGCGAGGGGTTGCGCTTCCTGCATCAGCGTGAGCGCTTCGTCTCGGCGCTGGTGCGGCCGCTGGTATGGCTGTTCATTTTCGCCGCCGGCTTCCGCCAGGTGCTCGGCATCTCCATCATCCCGCCTTACGAGACCTACATCCTCTACGAGGTCTATATCGCGCCCGGGCTGATGGCGATGATCCAGCTCTTCAACGGCATGCAATCCTCGCTCTCGATGGTCTATGACCGCGAAATGGGCAACATGCGCACGCTGCTGGTGAGCCCGCTGCCGCGCGGCTTTCTCTTGTTCTGCAAGCTGCTGGCGGGCACCGCGGTGTCGCTGCTGCAAGTCTATGCGTTCCTCCTGATCGCCTGGTTCTGGGACATCACCCCGCCGTCATCGGGCTATCTCACCGTGCTGCCGGCGCTGATCTTGTCCGGGCTGATGCTGGGTTCGCTCGGCATGCTGATCTCCTCCGGCATCAAGCAGCTGGAAAATTTCGCCGGCGTGATGAATTTCGTGATCTTCCCGATGTTCTTCGCCTCCTCCGCGCTCTATCCGCTCTGGCGGGTGCAGGAGGGCAGCCCTTATCTGTACTATCTCTGCGAGGCCAATCCGTTCACCCATGCGGTCGAGCTGATCCGGTTTGCACTGTACGGACAGATCAACTGGATCTCGCTGGCGGTGGTCGCCGCTTGCACAATCGTCTTCATGATCGGCGCGATTTGGGCCTATGATCCCTCGCGTGGGCTGGCGCGACGGGGGCCTGCAGGAGGCGAAGGATGAAGGTTCTGGCGATGGCTGCACTAGTGCTCGCGCTGTCGGGCACGGCCACCCGCGCGGCCGATCCGCGCTACCCCCACTGGCCCTGCACGCAGGCCAAGGTGCCGGAGATCTCGCTCGCGGCCGTCTGGGCTGGTCCTGCGCTCGACGACGCCGAGACCAAGTGGAAGAACGACACCAAGATCACCGCGCTGGTCGCCAAGCTGTCGGCGCGCAAGACATCGATGGACGAGGCCGAGAAATCTGTGAAGGACTTCTTGGCCGCCTCTTCCGCCGACAAGACAGCGAATGCAAAGCTGCTGTTCGCCGGCCTGTTCGACACGCTCAACGCCCAGCGCTCCCAGGTCATGAGCGGGCTCGAGCGCGTCAGCCGCAAGCAGCGGGAGGCCGCCGACAAGATCCGCGAGGAGACAATTCAGCTCCAGGCGCTTCAGGGTGCCACCCCGCGTGACGAGGCCAAGGTGGAGACGCTCGGTAACGAGCTGATCTGGAAGACCCGGATTTTCGAGGACCGCAACAAGGTGGTGCGATTCGTCTGCGAGGTTCCGACCACGATCGACCAGCGCCTGTTCGCGCTCGGCCGCGTGATCCAGCAGGAAATGGAATAGCGCCCTGCACTCCCGATGGGTTCCCGAGCATCGTTAACCTTTGCCCTGCTATCTGCCGGAACCAAATCGATCTAGGATGGCTTGTCGAAGTGAACTCCAAGACGTCGGGAGGCCTCGATGGGAACTACAAGATTCATCTTTGCGGGCGCTGCGGCCCTCAGCATGCTCGCAACCAGCGCTCTTGCTGACGATTTGACCGGAATGGTCATGCGGATCGATCGGCTCAACGGCACGATCTCGATCCAGCAGACGCAGAAGGGTACGGTCGGCGCCAGCACTGGCAGCGCCGGCGCGCTCCAGGAGTACAAGGCCAAGGACGCCGCGATGCTGGACGCCGTTCATGCCGGCGACAGGGTGAACTATTCCGCGACCGACAATAACGGCACCGGCACGCTGACGAAGCTGCAGAAGCAGTAGGGCTGGGGTCGCCTCTTCCTGCTTGCAGGGAGAGGCGCACTCCGCGAGCTCACCCACGTCGATCGAGGCGATATTGCGCCACATCGTCATTGCGAGGAGCCGTTGCGACGAAGCAATCCAGAATACCTCCACGGAAAGATTCTGGATTGCTTCGCTGCGCTCGCAATGACGTGGAGGGAGTTGAGCCTCTCTTAGGCTGTAGCTGCGGAGCCAATCAGGTCCCTCATTGCTCCGGCCGGGGCTCCGGCTGCACCTCTTCGGTGGGAAGCTTCGCACGCTCCCAGCCGTCGGTGCCGTCTGGGTACCAGGCGATGTTGGAATAGCCATAGGCCCGCGCGCGCTTGGCAGCGTTCCAGGACATCCAGCAGTCGGCGAGGCAATAGATCACCACCAGCGCGGCCCTGTCGCCGCCCGAGGCACGCGCGAGCCCGCGCTGGAAATAATCCTCCATGGCCGGCGGCAAATTGCCGTAGCCGGTATCGGGCAGCCAGATGCTGCCCGGAATGTTTCTGCGCGGCGCATCGCGCCACACCGTGCCTTCCGGCAGGTTCTTCGGCTTCGGCGGGCGCGGCAGCACGTCGATGAACGCGCCGCTTCTGGCGCGCCAGATCGCTTCGGCTTCCATTGTGGTGAGCACGCGCGCGCCAGCAAGCGTCGCCGGCACCGGCGCGCGATAATTGTCGGCGCGGTAATTCTCGGGCTCGAACGGCTCCTGCTGCTGCGCCAGAACCGGCGCCGCCAGCAGGGCAGCGACGAGCGCACCGGCACGAAGCCGCCTCATGGCGTCTACCTCATGGCGTCTTCTTGGCCGTCTCCGCACTGAGCGGCCGATCGCTCTCGTCGAGCAGCGGTACGCCGAAGTCGACCAGGATCTTGTTGATCTCGGCCTGGTTCTCCTGGATCAGCTTGTTGAGCTGCCGCTTCCAGTTCTGGTCGGCGGGACGCACGCCCATGCCGATGCGATAGACCAGCTTCGGCCCCGTGGTTTCCTTCACCAGCGGCGTAACGTGGAGCGAGCCGACCTTCTTCGCGTAATAGCCGGCCATGGGCCCCCACAGCACGCCCGCGTCGATCTTGCCGGCAGTGAGATCGTCGATCATGGCCTGCGCGGAATTGTCGTAGCGCGTGTCGACCATCAGCGGATAGGGCTTTGCAGTGCTCATCAGGCCGGCAATGGCCATGTTGGTCGCCGGCGGCGTCCCGGCGACGATGCCGACATGCTTGCCCTTCAACTTCGGATCCTCGAGCGTATCGACGTCCTCGAGCCCGCTGCCCGCCTTGGCAACCAGTGCATAGCTGGTGCGGTAATAGGGATTGGTGCCCTGCACGACGTCATCGCCTTGCGGAAAGCCCATGATGACGTCGCAGCGATGCGCACCCAGCGTCATCCGCACGAAGCCGGTGGCCTGCGGAAAGAAGACGTAATCGAGCTTCTTCTTGAGCTTGTCGGCAAAGAGCTCGGCCAGCTTGTTCTCGAACCCCTCGCCCTTCTCGTTCGAGAACGGCAGATTGCGCGGATCGGCGCAGACACGAAGCACGTGCGGGTCGACCAGCTCGAACGAGAGGTCGCCGCTGTCATTGGTCTGCGCCACGGCAACGTCGCCGAGCGCGCAGGACGCAACCAGGACCCACATTGAAAACAACCAGCGACGATGTCGTCCGGCCTCCGTCATCGTGCTTCCTCCTCGTTTTGTTTGAATGCTATCCATGCAACGCATGACGCACCATGTTTGCCAGACTTCGCTGGCTTCGCTTTGTTGCAGTGCAGCAAACCCTTTAAACTGAGGCGGAAAAGTGTTTCGCATCGCTCGAGTGATCGCAGCCTTGTCCCTGCTGGGGATAGCAACGCTAGCACGGGCCGGGGCGGCCGAATTGCCTGTGAGCGAAGTCGCACCGGGAATCTTCGTACACTCCGGGGCCATTGCCCTGATGACCCGCGAGAACGAGGGCGACATTGCCAATGTCGGCTTCATCGTGGGCGATGACGCCGTGGCCGTCATCGACACCGGCGGCAGCCTCCGCGAAGGCGAGGCCCTGCTGGCCGCCGTGCGGGCTCGCACGCCCAAGCCCATCCGCTATGTCATCAACACCCATGGCCATCCCGACCATGTCTTCGGCAATGCGGCCTTCGCCACCGCAGAAACGAGCTTCGTCGGCCATAGCAAGCTGCCGCAGGCGCTCGCCACGCGCGGGCCCTACTATCTCGACAATTTTCGCCGGATCATGGGCAATGAGTTGATAGATCCCGTGAAGATCATCGCCCCCACCCTGCTGGTTTCGGACGCGATGACGCTTGATCTCGGGTCGCGCCGACTGACCTTGCGCGCCTGGCGGACCGGGCACAGCGACAGCGATGTGACCGTATACGACGAAACGACCCAAACCCTGTTCGCAGGCGACCTCGTCTTTCTCCGCCACATTCCGGTCATGGACGGCAGCATCCGCGGCTGGCTCGACACGTTGAAGGCATTGGAGACCATACCCGCGCGACGCGTCGTTCCCGGTCACGGCCCCGTGAGCGACTGGCCTGCCGCGCTGACCGATGAACGTCGTTACTTGTCAACGCTGCTGTCCGACGTGCGTGCACTGAACAAGAACGGCGAACCGATCCGAGCCGCCGCCAATAAGGCCGCGGCTGAGGAGCAGCCGGGTTGGGAATTGTTCGGCGATTACAATGCCCGCAACGCAACTGCAGCATTTTCGGAAATTGAATGGGAGTAGCGGGCGCGCTATCATGAGCAAGAGATCAGCTTCGCTGACTCCGGGACCATGATCATGACCAGATGGACACGCCGCCTGCCCCTGATCGCCGCGCTGCTCGGCATCGCCTTCGCCGTGCCGGCGCAGGCTGAAGAGGCCGACGATCCCTGGCCGGGCCTGGTGCAGGACATCTTCAACAATCGCCCGATGAATGACGGCAGTGCCGTCGTCGGCATCGAGATGCCGTATCGCGCAGAGGACGCGGCGATCGTGCCGGTGACTTTGCGCAGCAAGCTGTCGCCCGCAGATGGCCGCCGGATCCGTTCGATAACGCTCGTGATCGACCGAAACCCGGCGCCGATGGCGGCGAAGTTCGAGCTCGGCTCCGATGCCAATGTCACCGAGATCTCGACGCGCGTGCGCGTCAACAATTACACCGATGTCCATGCGGTGGCCGAGCTCAGCGACGGCCAGCTCTATGTCTCGAAAGTCTATGTGAAGGCCTCCGGCGGCTGCTCGGCACCGGCTGGAAAGAACGCCGAGGAAGCCAACAGCAGGCTCGGCAAGATGCGCTACCGGCAGTTCGCGCGCGAGGAGGCGCCGGCGAGCCGTATCCGCGAAGCGCAGATCATGATCGGCCATCCCAACAATTCCGGCCTGCAGATGGACCAGGTCACGCAGCTCTACATTCCCGCGTTCTTCATCAACCAGCTGAAGCTGACGCAGGACGACAGCCCCGTGCTGTCGATGGAAGGCGGCATCTCGATCTCGGAAGATCCTAACCTGCGCTTCACCTACGTCTCCAACGGCGCCAGGCGTTTCCGCGCGGAAGCCAAGGACACGGACGGACATGTGTTCCGGAATGAGTGGGACGTGGAGAAGCCGGGGACTTGAGGACGGAGTACCCTCCCCTGGAGGGGGAGGGTCGACTCACATTGAGCGTAGCGAAATGTCAGACGGGGTGGGGTGACGGTCTCTCCCCATCCGACTGTGCCCGAGTGGAGAGATCACCCCACCCCGCTCGCGCTACGCGCGATCGACCCTCCCCCTCCAGGGGAGGGTAAGACACCGCGGCTAGATCAAAAACACCTCACTTCAGCTTCCGCCTGCGCCCGCCTTAAATCATTCACCGCCGTGTTCGCCTGCTCCGAGGTGCGGAACTGAACGCCGAGATTGCCGCGCACCTGCGACATGCTGAGCGCGGTCTCCGCGGTAACATAGCGCTCATAGGGGACGATCGAGGCCACCACGTCGATCGAGCAGGAACATTGCTCGATCGACTGCCGGCTCTCACCATTGGCCTTCATGCAGCCATAGACGTACTCCGCGCGCGCAGACGTGGGATAATCGTTGGCTTCCTCGGCCCGCGCCACGCACGCCGTCGCCGCCAGCACCGTCAATGCGGCGACAATCGGTCGTAGCTGTCCGGCCAGTTTCATGCGCATCCTCCCGCTGGTTGCGACCAAAGCTATGCTATGCGTATTGTCCTGAAAAGCACTCTGTCAGAGGAAACGGCTCACAAGGTGATGAGAGCACTCGGTGTGATAAGGGCACTTGGTCGAACATTGGCGCTCGCAACGACGTTGGCGCTGACGCTCGCCGCACCCGGCCGCGCCGCGGATACCATCCGCCTTGCGGTGCAGAAGACCGGAACATTCTCCTGGGAGCTGGCCGCGATCCGTGCGAGCGGTCTCGACAAGGAAGCGGACCTCGCGCTGGAAGTCACCGAGCTCGCGAGCACCGAAGCCGGCAAGATCGCGATGCGCGCGGGCAGCGCCGACATTATCCTGTCGGACTGGCTGTGGGTGTCGCGCGAGCGGGCGCTTGGCGCCAAGCTCACCTTCTATCCCTACTCCAGTGCGCTCGGCTCAGTGATGGTGCCGGCCTCGTCGCCGATCAAGTCGCTCGCCGACCTGAAGGGCCGCAAGCTCGCCGTCGCCGGCGGAGCCATCGACAAGAGCTGGCTGCTGCTCCAGGCGCGCATGAAGCAGGACGGCATCAACCTGAAGTCGGAGGCAACCATCGTCTATGGCGCCCCGCCCTTGATCACCGCCAAGGCACTCGACGGCGAGATGGATGCGAGCCTCAACTTCTGGAATTTCTGCGCCCAGCTCGAAGCCAAGGGTTTTAGGCGCCTCGCCGGCATCGAGGACATCCTGCCGAAGCTCGGCGCCAAGGGCGCGGTCTCCGCGGTCGGGTATGTCTTCGACGAGAGCTGGGCCGCGAGCCATCGCGAAGCGGTGGCGCGCTTCATCGCGATGACCCGCAAGGCCAAGCAGCTGCTGGTGAGCTCGGATGCGGCCTGGGACAAGATCGCGCCGTTGACCGGCACCAGCGATGCCACCCTGCTCAAGACCTATCGCGACCGTTATCGCGACGGCATTCCGCGCCGGAGCGTCGACGACGAGGAAAAAGACGCGCGCGTGCTCTACCGCGTGCTGGCCGAGACCGGCGGCCGCGACCTCGTCGGCCCCGCCGCTGAGCTCGATCCCGGCACGTTCTATCACGCCGTGCCTGGAGACTGAGGTGCTGCGTCTTCTGTCGTTCGCCCTGTTCCTCGCGATTTGGTGGATTGCCGCGCTGTTCGTCGGCGGCGCGAAGCTGCCCTCGCCGCCGGCCGTGCTCGAGGTGATGATCTCGGAAGCCTCATCGGGTGCGCTGTTCCTGCATCTCGGCGCCACGCTGGCGCGCGTCACCCTCGCCTTCGTGCTGGCGATGTCGCTCGGCAGCGCCATCGGCTACCTGATGGGACGGGTCAGGCTCGCCGACCGGCTCGGCGATCCCTGGCTGATCCTGCTGCTCAACCTACCCGCGCTGGTCGTGATCGTTCTGGCCTATATCTGGGCCGGCCTCACCGAGACCGCAGCGATCGCGGCAATCGCCATCAACAAGCTGCCGACCGCGGTCGTCACCTTGCGCGAGGGCACCCGCGCGCTCGACCGCTCGCTCGACGAGATGGCGAGCGTGTTCGCGATGCCGCGATGGCGCGCGTTCCGCCATGTCGTGCTGCCGCAGCTTGCGCCCTACATCGCCGCCGCGGCCCGTTCCGGACTGTCGCTGGTATGGAAGATCGTGCTGGTCGCCGAACTGCTCGGGCGTCCGAACGGCGTCGGCTTCGAGATCGGCGTCGCCTTTCAGCTGTTCGACACGCCGCGGCTGCTGGCCTATTCGCTGACATTCGCCGCGGTCGTGCTCGTGATCGAAACCTTGCTGGTGCAGCCGTTCGAAGCCCGCGCAACACGGTGGCGGCCACGTGCGGCTTGAGGTCGATATCACAGGCAAGACGTTCAGGAGTGCCGCGGGCGGAACGCACGAGGTGCTCGCGCCGCTTAAATTCGCGCTTTGCCCCGGCGAGGTCGGCGTACTGATCGGTCCGTCCGGCTGCGGCAAGAGCACGATGCTGCGCATCATCCTCGGGCTCGACGGCGATTTCAGGGGCCACGTCGCGCGTCCACCACAGGCACGGATCGGAATGGTATTCCAAGAGCCGCGGCTGCTGCCGTGGCGCTCGGTCGAGCAGAATGTGCGGCTGGCGGCGCCCGACGTGACCGAGGCAAAGCTGTCGGAGCTGTTCAGGATTCTGGAGCTGGAGGCGCATCGCAGCCACTTTCCCGGCGAGTTGTCGCTCGGCCTTGCCCGGCGCGTCGCGCTCGCCCGCGCCTTCGCCGTCGAGCCTGATCTGCTGGTGCTCGACGAGCCCCTCGCTTCGCTCGACGACGCGCTCGCCGGCCGCTTGCGCGACGAGATCGCAACGCTGGTGGCGAGCCGTCCGGTGATGACGCTGCTCGTCACCCACAGTCTCGACGATGCGATCCGGCTCGGCGATCGCCTGTTCTTTTTGTCGCCGCGCCCCGCGCGCATTCTGGCCGAGGTCCCCATCGGCATCCCGCGCGAGGCACGCGGCGACGCCGAGATTGCCGCGATCAAAGCCGGACTTGCGCAGCGAGCCCAGGGTGAACCGGGCGGCGAACGCTCCGGGCGGGATGCCTCATAGGCAACCGCGCGGCGCGTGTGCTAAACAGGCCGGTAGCGGAGCCTGACGATGAGACGAACCGTTGCTCTGATGACGCTTGGCTTCGCGCTCGTCGCGACCATGGCGAGCGCTCAGGACATGATGCGTGACGTCGACCTCACCTCACCCGCCATGGTCTCCGCCGAGATGAGCCGGCAGGAGGTCGAGGCTACGCTGGCCAATGCGAGCGCCGGCGCGCCGGCCGATTTGACCGGCAGGCGGTTATCGGGGCTCGATCTCAGTGGTCTCGACCTGACCAAGGCAATTCTCCGCACGGCACGGCTCAACAAGACGAAACTCGCCGGCGCCCGGCTCGACGGGGCGATCCTCGATCAGGCGTGGCTGTTGGATGCGGATCTCACGGGCGCAAGCCTGAAGGGCGCCAATTTGTTCGCTGCGCAGATGGCGCGCGCTCACCTCGACGGCGCCGATTTGACTGGCGCGCGCATTGCGGCCGATCTCAGCGGCGCGAGCCTGGTCGGCGCGACGATCGCGGATGCGCATCTCGGCGCCGACATGCGCAACCAGTCGATGGGACTGATGCGCGCCGTGCTGCGATCGGCCAATCTGGCGCAGTTGAACGCGCGCAACGCCGACCTGTCCCGGGTCGATCTCGAATTTGCTTCCCTCAAGGGGGCCGACCTGACCGGCGCGTCACTCCGGAACGCCCAGCTCGGCGGCGCCGACCTGACCGGGGCAACCGTCATCGACACCGATTTCGAGGGCGCCGACCTCACCTCCGCCAAGCTGATTGCACCGATCGGCCTTGACCGCGCCAAGAATTTCGACAAGGCAAAGAACCGCGAGCGCCTGATCAGACAATAGCGGCGTCGCCTTGGGAGGACGATTTGATGCGTTGGGCTCTGGTTTTGATCGCGTTGCTGGCGTTTGCCGGCGAAGCCGCCGCGCAAGGCAAAGGCAAGGGCATCAGGCTCTGGAACCTGACGACGGAGACGATCTCCGGCTTCCAGCTCTCACCCGCCGGCAAGACCGAATGGGGCCCGAACCAGTGCTTGAACGACAAGGACAAAGAGGTCGATCACGACGAGAGGCTGCGCATCACCGGCGTCGAGCCGGGCCGCTATGACGCCAAGGTCAGCTATCCCAACGCACGGCAGTGCGTCGTTCGCGACATCGAGATCAGGGCGGATGCGGTGTTCTCGATCGCCGACAAGGATCTGAAGGACTGCACCAAGTAAAGGGACGCCTTACGCCCTGTCGTTCGGGTGCGGATATTCGCAGCGCCACCGCACCGCGTGCCACTTCGGATGCTCTCCGACCCATTGCGCGATATAGGGCGGCGCGGCCATCGCACATTGCCGCGGCGACCCACCATAGTTGAACATCAGATGCTGCTCCTCGC
This sequence comes from Bradyrhizobium sp. 195, assembly GCF_023101665.1. Taxonomy (NCBI): domain Bacteria; kingdom Pseudomonadati; phylum Pseudomonadota; class Alphaproteobacteria; order Hyphomicrobiales; family Nitrobacteraceae; genus Bradyrhizobium; species Bradyrhizobium sp. 195. The sequence goes on from NZ_CP082161.1 coordinate 6,157,444, forward strand.
AGGTCGCAGGCGAGAGCACCGCACACACAGTCACCACCAGATCAATCGGGTTCATGCCGGGATCCTTGCAAGGGCAATCGAGATTAGCACGAAAGGTTACGTTCCGCGGAGGGGGAAGTTTCATTTTGCGGGGATGGGGCGGGAACTGGAGGCCGAGGCTCAGATTCCCCTCTCCCCTCGTGGGACTAAAAATTCACCCCGAACACCAGCCGGGCCTGGTGGCGTTCGAAATTGACGAGGTCGAGATTTGCGGATGACCCGGCCGGACGGCCCCAGGCCTGCATGCTCCAGCTCAAGGTGAGCCGTGAGCGCTCGGATAGCTGGAAATATGCGGTCGGGCCGACGAACAGCGCCTGGCCTGAAAACTCCCCGAGGCCGATGCCTTCATATTGCCTGAAGTAGCGCAGCTCGCCGCCGAGCAGAACATTGGGCCGCACGCGCACCAGGCCGGCAAACGCCGCCCCGATCGTCGAGCTCTTCTCGGACTGCCCCGTCACCTCGAAGCGCGCCCATTCCGGCTGATAGATCAGGTTGAGCGCGCCGATGGCGAAGTTCGGGATGAGCTCGCGATCGATGGCGAGGGTGAATTCGGTGCCGTACATCCGCCCTTTCGCGCCGCTGGTCTCGTCGATGCGGTCGCCATGGAGCTCGGCGGCGATGGTGAGACCGAACGGCGCGCGCTCGCGGTCGAGCAGGCGATAACGCAGGTCTAACGAAGCCCCCTGGAAGTTGAGCTGGCGGCGGTCGTCGATATCGCGGACGCCGGTGATGTCGTGCAAGCTGGCCGTACCGCCGACCTCGACGCGAAAGTTCGGCAGCGGCACGACTTCGATCTCGAACTCGTGCTCGAGGGCGCGATATGTGCCGCCGCCCTTGCCGAAGCGCCCTGTCGTCTGGGTCTGGAATTCACGTTCGCCGGGATTGCCGACATCGGTGCCGATCATGAAGCCGAAGATGTGCTCGGTATCGAAGCTCTCTTCGGCGCTGACGCGTGCGGGTAGAAGCGCGACCGTGCAGGCAGCAATAGTCCAGAAGCTGTTGGCTCTCGCGCGCATTCCTGACACTACCACGGCTTCGACGGCGTTTGCCATCGAAGCCGCGGCAGGTCGTCAGTCTTACTTGCGCGAAGCGCAGGCGTACATGTTGATTTCCATGCCGACCGGCACTTCCACGATCTTCGGAGCTTTCCAAGCCATTCGGGGTCTCCCCAAGGTATTGAGCGCGACATCGCGCGGCGCAAAACCTAGGGCTGCGTCAGGTGCAGTTCAAGCCTCGATTCGGTTGTCGAGCGCGTCTGTGTCGATTCTTCGCGACTGCATTTCGCTCTGGGACAAAGCCAGTTCCCTCTTGGTCAAACACGACCTGCAAGACACTGCCTTGTGCGACGCACCGCGCGTCGAATCGACACCAACGGCGCCGCGCCGTCAGCAGCCCTTGTCTGCCATCGCGGCGTCCGGCTTGGCACCGTCGGCCCGCTGAGCCGCCGTCGGCTGGCTCTGCATCTGCCGCTGCGCATCTTCGGATGACGCCGGCGTTTCACCGCTCGCACGATTCATCGTGCTGGTCGGCGGATGCTGGCTGCTGTCGCCCGCTGAGCTGGACGAGTGCGACTGCGCCGAGCCTACGGTGACCGGACCAGAACCAGCATCCTTGTCAGTGCTGGCGCTGCCCGTGTTGCATGGGCCGGCGATGGCGACGCCGGCGCTCAACGTCAGGATCGCGCAGGCGGCAAGAACGGAACGTTTCGTGTTCATCTGCATCTCCTCTTCTCCCGCGGCGCTGCCCCGGCGCCTGGCAGGACATCGCGAAGAGAACAGGCCGAACTGCCCGATGTTCCGAGTGTCGGAGCGGAAATGCTCGCAAAAACCGCCCGCCTCAGGTCTGTTCCGTTGCGCTCACCGCAACAATCGCAGCAGCGCGCGGCCGGCGCGCGAGTTCAGCTCCTTCGCATCCAGCGTTCCATCCTTGTCGGGATTGGCTGCATTGAAGCGCCGCTCGACCACGGACAAATATTCGTCGAGCGTCAGCGTCCCATCCTGGTCGGGATCGGCCGCGGCGAGTTCTTTCGCCGTCAACCGTCCGCGCAATTCGCGCGCATCGAGCGTGCCGTCATGATCGGGATCGAGCTTTGCGAACAATGCGGCGGCCGCCTTCTTCACCTCGGCAAGATCGAGCGTGCCGTCATTGTCGGTATCGAACAACTTGACCGCGTTGCCGGCGGCGGACCATGCCGGACCGGACAACAGTGCAATCGTGAGCGCAAGCGCAATTGAGCGACGCGAAATCATCAAGACCTCCCAGACTGGAGCCCCGGTGCGGGGCGAAGCAGCAACGAGGTAAATCCACAAGCGGCTCCCGGTTCAAGTCCGGAATACAACTTGCGCGCGCCACAACTCGCGGAATCCGACCGCTCGCCCGGACCACTTTGACCGGACGGAGCTGCTTCGTGGCGCGGAATTTCCCAGCGTCTCCGCACAAGTGGGACTTGCTGCGTCAGGTTTCCGTAAGGTGACCATCACCTGCGTTCAACGATATCGGCACGACGCATGCGACTTTCGTATTGACGCGTTTTGGTTTCCGACGGAGATTTGCTTCCGCGGCGTCAAAAGGCGCGCATATTGGGAGGAACGGATGAAACGCTTTGCGATGGCCGCGAGCCTCGTCATGCTTGCATCGACTTGTGCAAGCGCACAGACCACCGAGCAACTGGTCAAAGGCGCGACCGATACATCGAACGTTCTCAATTACGGGATGGGCTACAATCTGCAGCGCTTCTCGACGCTGAACCAGATCAACAAGGACAGCGTCAAGAACCTTGTCCCGGTCTGGAACTACTCTTTCAACGACGATCGCAGCGAGGAATCGCAGCCCATAGTCTATCAGGGCGTGATCTACGTGACCTCGCACAATGCGACCATGGCGGTGGATGCCAAGACCGGCAAGCAGATCTGGAAGAGCAAGATCGAATATCCCGCCGAGACCCCCCGAATCGTCTGCTGCGGCATCATCAATCGCGGCGTCGCAATCCACGAAGGCAAATTGTTTCGTACGACGCTCGATGCCAACGTGATCGCGATTGACGCAAAGACAGGCAAGGAGCTTTGGCGTCAGAAGGCCGCCGACATCAAGGAAGGCTATTCGATGACGGTGGCCCCGCTGGTCGCCGACGGCGTCGTCATCACCGGCATCTCCGGCGCCGAGTTCGGCACGCGCGGCTTCATCGACGGCTGGGATCCGGCGACAGGCAAGCACCTGTGGCGCACCCATTCCATTCCCGCGCCGGAAGAGCCCGGCGGCGACACCTGGAAGGGCGACACCTGGAAGCTCGGCGGCGGCTCGACCTGGATCACCGGCTCTTATGACGCCGAGCTGAACACCGTATATTGGGGCATCGGTAATCCCGGCCCGTTCAATTCGGCGGTGCGCCCCGGCGACAACCTCTACACCTGCTCCGTGCTGGCGATGGATCCCAAGACCGGCAAGATCAAGTGGCACTACCAGTTCTCACCGAACAATCCGTTCGACTATGACGCGGTCGCCGAGATGGTGCTCGCGGATGTGAACGTCGAGGGCAAGCCGACCAAGGCGCTGATGAATGCCAACCGCAACGGCTTCTTCTACGTTCTCGACCGCACCAACGGCAAGCTGCTGGCGGCCAATCCTTACGTGAAGGTGAATTGGGCGACCGGCGTCGACATGAAGACGGGCCGTCCGATCGAAACCGACGTCGCCAAGGAGGCGCGCGAGGGCAAGAAGGTGACGGTCTATCCCTCCATCCTCGGCGGCAAGAACTGGGAGCCGATGTCGTTCAATCCACAGACCGGCCTTGCCTACGCCAACACGCTCGCCTTCGGCGGCAGGTACAAGGCCGAGCCCGTCACCTTCAAGCAGGGTGAATGGTATCTCGGCATGGACCTGACCGATCCCTGGGAGTTCGGGGACGGACCGCGCGGTCACCTCAAGGCGATCGATCCCATGACCGGCAAGTCGAAGTGGGAAGCGCCGAGCGACATTCCACGCTTCTCGGGCGTGCTGTCGACCGCGGGCGGCGTCGTATTCTCGGGCGCACTGACCGGCGAGTTCGAGGCATTCGACGCCGACACCGGCAAGAAGCTCTGGCAGTTCCAGACCGGCTCCGGCATCGAGGGCCAGCCGGTGACCTGGCAGCAGGATGGCGTGCAGTATGTCGCGGTGACCAGCGGTTATGGCGGCGTCTACTCGCTGTTCTCCGGCGACGAGCGGCTTGCCAAGGTGCCGCCCGGCGGCTCGCTGTGGGTCTTTGCGGTCAAGCAGTAATCCGCGGCATGATGCTGAGAGACATGTTTGACAGGACGGCGGCGATTTTCGCCGCCGCCCTGGTGCTGACGGTCGCGCTTGCGGCGACCGTTCGTGCCGCCGACGAGCCAACCGGCAATCCCATGCAGGCGCAGATCGACCACGGCAAGTCGACCTATGCCGAGAAATGCTCGCACTGCCATGGCCCGAACCTGATGAACTCCGGGACCATCACACCGGATCTGCGCGTCTTCCCCGACGACAAGACGCGCTTCGTCACCACGGTGAAGAACGGCAAGAACAACAAGATGCCGCCCTGGGGCGACATCCTCAGCGACGACCAGATCGGGGATCTCTGGGCCTTCATCTCCAGCCGGAGAAAACCATGAGGGGCCGGCATGCAGCATGTTGCCTCGCCGCCGTTCTGTCGACGATGGCGTCGGTCGCGCTTGCGGCCGACGATCCCCTGAAGATCTGTCTCGACGAGGACCGGCCGCCGCTCTCGATGCATCAGCGCGGCAAGCCGGATGCCGGCTTCGACGTGCTGCTGGCGCAGGCGATCGCGGAGCGGCTCGGACGGCCGCTGGCGATCCAGTGGTTCGAGAGCAAGCTGGACGAGGATTCCAGTCCACAGCTCGAGGCCAACGCGCTGCTCTCGGATGGGCGCTGCTCGCTCGTCGGCGGCTACGCGCTGACGCAGGATTCGCTCGTCGTCCCCGGGATGAAGACGGCGCGCTTGCCGGACTTCGCCGGGGCCACACGCGACGATCGGCGGCGCCGCGTCGCGCTCGGCGTGCTCACCCCGAGCCAGCCTTACGTCTATTCGCCGATGACGGTGGTGCTCGGGCCGAAGGCAAGCGGCCGCAAGATCGGCGACATCGGCGATCTCACTGGGCTTAGTCTGGTCATCGAAAGCGGCTCGCTCGGCGACGCCATCCTGATGACATTCGACAAGGGGCGGCTGATCGACGGCATCACCCATCTCGTCCCCGGCCGCGACGATCTCCTCGGCGCGCTCCAGCGCGGCGACCATGACGCGACGCTGATCGACCTTGCGCGCTTCGACGCCCATCGCGCCGCGCACCCCGACAGTGCGCTCACGGCGTCCGGCTATTACTACCCGATCGGCGCCAATCGCGGCTATGTCGGTCTTGCCAGCGATGGCGCGCTGATCGATGCCGTCAACAAGGCGCTGAGCGCCCTCGCGGCCGAGGGCAGGATCGCCGAATTCGGCAGACAAGCCGGCCTCACCTATCTGCCGCCGCGCGAGCCGGCGATTCTGGGCGACGTCTGGACGAAGATCATTCAGCGGTGAGGCTCTCTTGTCCGGACGCGGTGCGGCACGCAGTGACGCTCCGCAGAGCCGGGAAAGAAGTGCGAGATACGGCGCTCGCACTGCCCCTCCATCCTCATTGCGAGCGCAGCGAAGCAATCCAGAATCTCTCCGCGGAGATACTCTGGATTGCTTCGTCGCTTCGCTCCTCGCAATGACGGAGCAAAGAGCATCGTCTCCAAGCTGGTCTGGCCATGCGGCGAACCGTAAGATGCCTGCGGTTTCATTTCGCCCTTTGGTGCCCTGTGAATTCGCCAACCTCCGCCGCAGGCCTGCGCGACGTCCTCTCCCGCGAGCTCAAGCCCGGCGAACTGGCGCGAGCGCTGATCGTCGTCGGCCCGATGGTCGGCGCCTATTTCATCGCGCGTGAAACGGCACTGCTCAATCTCGGGCTGGTCGCCGTCTCCCTGCTCATTCCGGCGCTCAGGCTGAAGCTGCCGCCAAAGGTCATCGCCTGGCACTATCTCGCTATCCTCGTTACCTTTGCCGCGCTTTTCCTCGCAAGCCCTGTCAAGCCGCTCTTCGCAGTGCTGACGGCGCTCGCCGGTTTCCTCGCGGTGGCGGCGACGCGCCATGGCGAGCATTTCCGCACACTGGGCAATTGGGTATTCATCCCCGCGGTCTATCTCGCCTGCGAAGTGCGGGAGGGCGCAAGCGCGTCGGAAGCGCTGCGCCATGCCGGCCTGATCATCGCGTCCTCTCCGATTGCGCTGGCGCTGGTCTGCGGTATCCGGATCTACGACCAGCAACGCGATGGCACGGCGACCTCGTTCGGGTTGCCCGCCGCCGGATGGTTTCTCCCTGCGACGGCAACGGCCATGGCGGTGTTCGCCGCGGCGGTGCTGGTCGAGATCCTTGACCTCGCGCAGGGGCAATGGGTGATGTGGTCGGCAGCGAGCGTCGTGGTCGGCGATCTCGTTGCCTCCACCGACAAGCTGAAGCAGCGCGCGATCGGCGCGCTTGTGGGCGTGCCGCTTGGCTTCCTCGCCGGAATCGTGCTGCCGCAAAGCCGGGTCGGCTATGCCCTCGCGGTTCTCGCCGCCACCCTCACGCTGATCTCTTTCTCCCGCTACATCGTCGGCTTCGGCCTGCGCTGCTTCTTCATTGCGCTGGCCGCTTCTTTCGCCGGCGGCGCCAGCGGAATCGCGGAGGAGCGTATCGCCAACGTGCTGATCGGCGGCACCTTTGGCCTGATTGCGGTGGCCCTGACCGAAATCGTCTGGCAGCGTGTCATGCGAAAGGTGCAATCGTCCGGATGACGCCCGAACAGACGCAGCACAGCCTTTCGAATGCGCCAATCTGTCTCGCCTGATGGCCATGGCAGCGCCAGCCTGGTGCAGTACCTTGCCCGGAACCGGGAGAGAATCATGTCCACAAAAATCGATCGCCGCCACTTCATCGCTGCCGGAGCCGGCGCGTTCGCGATGCCTTTCGTCCCGCGCAGCGCCTCGGCGCAGGCTGCATCACTAGGCACTTGGCCGGCGCGGCAGATTCGCATGATTTGCAGCTATCCCGCCGGCGGGCAGACCGACCTGCTCGCGCGCGCTTATGGTGAGTTCATCTCCAAGCAGGTCGGCAAGACCGTCGTCATCGAGAACAAGCCCGGTGCATCCGGCGCGATCGGCACGGCGGAGGTCGCCCGCGCCGAGCCCGACGGCCACACCATGCTGTGCTCGATCTCGACCACCTACATCATGAACCGGGTGGTGATGAAGAATCCGGGCTACGACATGGACAAGGATTTGACGCTCGTCAGCGTCATCCCGGGCGCCGGCCTGTTGCTGGTCGCGAACCCCAAGACCGGCGTCAAGACGCTGGAGGATTTCGTCGCCTTCGCGCGCAAGAGCGGCAGGGTGAACTTCGGCACCTATAGCGCGGGCTCGGCCCCGCACATGACGATCCACGAGCTCAACAAGCAGTACGGCCTCAACATCGAGCCGGTCCATTACCGCGGCGAGGCCCCGATGTGGACGGGGATGCTCGAAGGCACGCTCGATGCCGCGATGGGCAGCTACACGGCGGCGCAGTCGGTCCTCCAAAGCGACCGCGGCACCGTGTTCGCGGTGCATTCGAAGAAGGTCGACGCGATCCCTGCCATCAAGACCCTTCCGGAGCAGGGCGCCACCTCGAAATTCTTCACCGTGAGCGGCTTTTCGGGTTGGGCCGTGCCCAAGGCAACGCCGCAGCCGATTGTCGACCGCCTGGCGGAGCTCTGCGTCGCGGCCAACAACGATCCGAAAGTGAAGGAGGTTCTCGCCACTTTCGTGCTCGAACCCGCGATCGGCTTCAAGGAGACCAACGAACTGTATCAGCGCGAACTGCCGATCTGGATCGAGAGCGCAAAGTCGCTCGGCCTCGAGCCGGCCTAAGCTTCGGAGCCGTGGCTGGCGCGCCGGTTGCTCCCTTTCCAACCCGGAGTCCGACCAAAGCCTAGTGTCGCAAGCACACTTTCCCGCTATGATTGCGCGCCGCTGTGGACGAGAAGGGCCGATCGCATGACACCGGATGCAGTCGCCGTTGCCGTTATGGTCATTCTGCTGTTTCCGATGGGCTATTTCACGCTGGCCTCGCCCGCCTTCCTGCTGGTGAGGCTCGATATTCAGCCCGTCGCCCAGTTGCTGCGCGGAATGTTCAACGCCCATTTTCTGGTGATGCGCGTCGCCGGCGTCATTGGAACCGTGGCCCTCCTCCTCGACGGCCGCCTGCTTGCCGCGCTGGGCGTGGGTATGATCGCTGCCCTGGCGATCTGGGGACGCCGCTGGTTCATGCAAAGAGTGGACGACCAGCTCAGCGCGAGGGACGCTGGCGATGCGGACGCCCCGCGTCGGTTGCGCCGGCTGCATTGGAGCGGAATGCTGGGGAACGCGGTGGTGCTCGTCGCCCTCGTGGCCGGCATTCCCTATATCGCCACGTCCGCGTGAAATAGCGCCACCGCCGCGCGACGGCGCCGACTATCACCGCCTAGAGCATGCGCTCGAAAAGCGCCTAATGCTCGCCCGAGGCCGCCGCGCCCTGCTGGGCCTTGTGGATCGAGGACGGCACCACGCCGAAGTATTTCCGGAACACACGGCTGAAATGCGATGAGCTGGAGAAGCCCCAGGAGAACGCGACGTCGGTGATGGTCTTGCCGGCGTGGGCCTCGAGCTCCTGGCGGCAGTTCTGCAGGCGCGCCTGCCAGATGTAGTCGCTCACCGTGGTGCCGCGCTCCGAGAACAGCATATGCAAATAGCGCTTGGAACAGCCGAGCTCGGTCGATATCTGGTCGATGCACAGATCCGGATCGCGCAGGTGCTCGCGGATGAAGAACTGCGCGCGCACATACATCGCCTCGGGCCCGACCCGGTCGAACATCGTGTCGGCTTCGCGCAGCGGCAGCAGCAACAGGTCGATCAGCGAATCGGCGACGCCGACCGCACTGTTCGCCGACAGCTTGGCCGCCTCGTCGAAGGTCGCATGGACGAAATCGTGGGCGATCCGCCCCGTGCCCGTCTTCGACGACAGCTTGCAGGCGGGCATTCGCTGCGACGGGAATCCGCGGTCGCGCAGCAGCGCCTTCGGCACGATCACCACGTCGTGACGCGTGAAGGCCGGGCTGATGATCGAATGCGGGCAGGAGACGTCATAGGCGATGATATCGCCGGGATTGATTTCGATGTGACGGCCTTCCTGCTCGAAATAGGACACGCCGTAGGTCTGGAAGTGGATCTTGATGTAGGGGTGTTCATTGGCCTTGGCGCGCGCCAGCGTGTGCGCGATGCGATGCTGACTCACCTCGATCTGGCAGAGCTTGAGGCGCGAGACGCTCGTATAGTCGATGCGGCCTTCGAGCGAGGACGCCTCCAGCGGATCGACGTCGAAATGCCCACACAGGCTCGTCAGCCCGTCGATCCAGCTCTGGATCTGGCGCTTCGGCGTCATACCGGTCGTCGAGAGCGTGTGAATGGTGTCGGACATTAATCCAGCCACTGGTTTGATCCGGAGATTCGACGCGAATCGCGACCAGCGCTGCCGGAGCCCTCAGCCGTGATTGCGTGACGTTTACCTCGAATTTGAGCGGTCTCTTGGCACGAGCGCCATCGTTCCATTGCCACCCTTGAAAGTTAATCCTCCGCCTTAGTTGCAGCGCCGTCAAGGGGAACCTGACCGTTGAAAGCGGCCTCGATGCCGCGCGGAAGCCGCTGAATTCGCTACTGCAAAATCAAAATCTTTTCCTCCGTGCGCTGTCAAGCAAACCGGCTTCTCTCTTGGGCAAGTTTCCCGTTGACGAAGTCGTTAGGGATTGCGGCAGGAACAAAAAGAACGGGCCGCCCTGCACGCGGACCCGTGGCTCTCATCAGGAGGAGGAGACAGCCCAGCATCGTTTCTGGTCCCAAACGTGACCGCCCTGCACGAGCAGACGCCGGACGAGAAGCCCGGTGAATCACTAATGCTTCGGAAACAATAAACGAGACCAACGGAGGAATGACTATGCGCAAGGTGCTACTGGCGACCTTTCTTGGCTCAGCGGCGGCTCTCGCCGTCGGGAGCGCGTCGGCCAATGACGAGCTGATCAAGATGTCGCAGAACCCGAAAGACTGGGTGATGCCGACCGGTGACTACGCCAATACCCGCTATTCCAAGCTCAACCAGATCAACGCACAGAACGTAGGCAAGCTCCAGGTTGCCTGGACCTTCTCGACCGGCGTGCTGCGCGGCCATGAGGGCGGCCCGCTGATCATCGGCAACATGATGTACGTCCACACCCCGTTCCCGAACAAGGTCTACGCCATTGACCTTTCGCAGGAGAACAAGATCGTCTGGAGGTACGAGCCGAAGCAGGATCCGAACGTCATCCCGGTGATGTGCTGCGACACGGTTAACCGTGGCCTGGCCTACGGCGACGGCAAGATCTTCCTGCATCAGGCCGACACCACCCTCGTCGCGCTCGATGTCAAGACCGGTCAGGTCGCATGGACCGTCAAGAATGGCGACCCCAGCAAGGGCGAGACCGGCACGTCGGCGCCCATGGTCATCAAGGACAAGGTGCTGATCGGCATCTCCGGCGGCGAGTTCGGCGTCCAGGCTCATATGTCGGCCTACGATATCAAGACCGGCAAGCTGGCATGGCGCGGATATTCGGAAGGCCCGGATGACCAGCTTCTGGTCGACGCCGAGAAGACCACCGCGCTCGGCAAGCCGATCGGCAAGGACTCGAGCCTCAAGACCTGGCAAGGCGATCAGTGGAAGATCGGCGGCGGTGCCACCTGGGGCTGGATTTCCTACGATCCCGAGCTGAACCTCGTCTATTACGGATCGGGCAACCCCTCGACCTGGAATCCGAAACAGCGTCCCGGCGACAACAAATGGTCGATGACGATCTGGGCGCGTAACCCGGATACCGGCGTTGCCAAGTGGGTCTATCAGATGACGCCCCACGACGAGTGGGACTATGACGGCGTCAACGAGATGATCCTCTCGGATCAGGCGATCAACGGCCAGCCGCGCAAGCTGCTGACGCATTTCGATCGTAACGGCCTCGCCTATACCCTCGATCGCGTCAACGGTGAGCTTCTGGTCGCCGAAAAGTACGATCCGAAGGTGAACTGGACCTCCGGCGTCGACATGGACAAGAACTCGCCGACCTACGGCCGTCCGAAGGTGCTCGACGCAGCTTCGACCGACAAGGCGGGCGAGGACCACAACGTGAAGGGCATCTGCCCGGCCGCGCTCGGCACCAAGGACGAGCAGCCGGCAGCCTACTCGCCGGACACGCAGCTGTTCTACGTTCCGACCAACCACGTCTGCATGGACTACGAGCCGTTCAAGGTGAGCTACACCGCGGGCCAGCCCTATGTGGGCGCGACGCTCTCGATGTATCCGCCGCAGGGTGAAAGCCACATGGGCAACTTCATCGCCTGGGACGGCAAGACCGGCAAGATCGTCTGGTCGAACAAGGAGCAGTTCTCGGTCTGGTCGGGTGCGCTCGCCACTGCCGGCAACGTGGTGTTCTACGGCACGCTCGAAGGCTACCTGAAGGCGGTCGACGCCAAGACCGGCAAGGAGCTCTACAAGTTCAAGACTCCCTCCGGCATCATCGGCAACGTCACGACCTATGAGAACGGCGGCAAGCAGTATGTCGCAGTGCTCTCCGGCGTCGGCGGCTGGGCCGGCATCGGTCTGGCGGCCGGTCTGACCGATCCGACCGCAGGTCTCGGCGCAGTCGGTGGCTACGCGGCCCTCAGCAACTACACGGCACTCGGCGGTACGCTGACCGTGTTCGCGCTGCCGAACTAGGCCCAACAGCATCGCTCCGGCGCGTGGATTAACTCCACGCGCCGGCTCGTCTCCCCCGGGTTCCTTCGAGGATGAATCTCTTGCGTAAAATCTGCTCTGTCATTGCTGCGACGATCTTGGTTGCGTCCGGAGGAATTGCGGTCGCGGACGATCCGGGCGACCCGACCGCCGTGAAGAAGGAAGACGACGGAAAGTGGCTCGATAAGGAAGGAATTCCGACCTACAAGATTTTGGCGGACGGCACCGTGGACTGGTTCACCTATTCCGGCTACCGCCGCTATCACTCCGACTGCCACGTCTGCCATGGCCCCGACGGCATGGGCTCCACCTACGCGCCGGCGCTCAAGGATTCCGTCAAGACGATGAGCTATGGCGATTTCCTCGGCGTGGTCGCCTCGGGTCGCAAGAACATCTCGACCGCGCAGGAGAACGTCATGCCGGCCTTCGGCGATAATCCGAACGTCGCCTGCTACATGGACGACCTGTACGTCTATCTGCGCGCCCGCTCCACGGAAGCATGGGGCCGGCAGCGTCCCTCCAAGAAGGATGAGAAGACAGAGGCCTACACCAAGGCGGAAGACGCCTGCATGGGCAAGAAGTGAAGCTACGCTACGAGGACTGCCGAGACGACTTCTTGGCGCCCCACGAGAATCTGAGGAGTTTACGATGAAGACACGTGCCGCCGTCGCTTTCGAGGCCAAGAAGCCGCTCGAGATCGTCGAACTCGATCTGGAAGGCCCGAAGGCCGGCGAAGTCCTGGTCGAGATCAAGGCGACGGGCATCTGCCATACCGACGCCTATACGCTCGACGGCTTCGACAGCGAGGGAATTTTCCCGTCGATCCTGGGCCATGAGGGTGCAGGCATCATCCGCGAGATCGGTCCCGGCGTGACTTCGGTGAAGCCGGGTGACCACGTCATCCCGCTCTACACGCCGGAATGCCGGCAGTGCAAAAGCTGCCTCAGCCAGAAGACCAATCTCTGCACCGCGATCCGCGCGACGCAGGGCAAGGGCGTGATGCCCGACGGCACCAGCCGCTTCTCCTACAAGGGCAAGCCGGTCTACCATTACATGGGCTGCTCGACCTTCTCGAACTTCACCGTGCTGCCGGAGATCGCGGTCGCCAAGATCCGCGAGGACGCCCCCTTCGACAAGAGCTGCTACATCGGTTGCGGCGTCACCACCGGCGTCGGCGCCGTCGTCAACACCGCGAAGGTCACGCCAGGCTCCAACGTGGTCGTGTTCGGCCTCGGCGGCATTGGCCTCAACGTGATCCAGGGCGCCAAGATGGCCGGCGCCGACAAGATCATCGGCGTCGACATCAACGACGCCAAGGAGGATTGGGGCCGCAGGTTCGGCATGACTGAATTCGTCAATCCCAAGAAGGTCACCGGCGACATCGTCCAGCATCTCGTCGGCCTCACCGACGGCGGTGCCGACTACACTTTCGATTGCACCGGCAACACCACGGTGATGCGCCAGGCGCTGGAAGCCTGCCATCGCGGCTGGGGTACCTCGATCATCATCGGCGTTGCCGAGTCCGGCAAGGAGATCGCCACCCGGCCGTTCCAGCTCGTCACCGGACGCAACTGGCGCGGCACGGCATTCGGCGGCGCGCGCGGCCGCACCGACGTGCCGAAGATCGTCGACTGGTACATGAACGGAAAGATCCAGATCGATCCGATGATCACCCACGTGCTCAAGCTCGAGGAGATCAACAAGGGCTTTGACCTCATGCACGAGGGCAAATCCATCCGTTCAGTCGTCGTGTTCTAGCTCGAAAGCGTCACCCCCAAGGAGGATCGACCCATGACTGTTGCACTCCACCCTACGATCGACAACGGCCTCAAACAGGGCAGCGGCAGCTTCGCCGGCGGTACGCTGGCCTGCAAATGCAAGGACCACCAGGTCAAGGTCGCCATCAAGGGCGACGTCGCGCATAACCACGCCTGCGGCTGCACCAAGTGCTGGAAGCCGCAGGGCGCGACGTTCTCCGTCGTCGCCGTGGTGCCGCGCCAAAACGTCACCGTGCTCGAGAACGGCGACAAGCTCCAGGTCGTCGATCCCTCCGCGGTGATCCAGCGCCACGCCTGCAAGGCCTGCGGCACGCACATGTACGGCCGCATCGAGAACACGGGCCACGCGTTCTACGGTCTCGACTTCATTCATCCCGAGCTGTTCCAGGAGCAGGGCTCGCAGGCGCCGCAATTCGCCGCCTTCGTCTCCTCGGTGATCGAAGCGGGCGTGAAGCCGGAGCAGATGGCTGGCATCCGTTCGCGGCTGAAGGAAATCGGGCTCGAGCCCTATGATTGCCTGTCGCCGGCGCTGATGGACGCGCTCGCGACCCACGTCGCCAAAGCCAAGGCTGCTTAAGCAAGGCTGCTTAAGCAAGGCCGCCAGACGTTCGCCGAACCCCGTCCGCTCGCTGGCCTCGACCAGTGCCAACGAACCGGACGGGTTGCGGCCCCGGGACGATCACGGCGATGCCGCCGCCTCTGCAATCTACGCGTATACGAGGGTGACTAGCTCCCTCAGTCCTGGTCTCTGAATGACTGCGCGGCGCCGCCAACTTCCGTCTTGAAGTCCCGGCCCTGCGTTTCTCCCTCCCTCGACTGAGGCATCCTGCTTCGTCCGCGCAGTCTTTCTGGCGGACGAAGCTTTTTTCGTTGCACCGCCTGTTTGCGAACGCGCGATGCACGCGGCGCGATGACGCGCCCTGCTTTTGACAAACCATCGATGCAATCTTTTCCCGGTGAGAACACCCGGCTGTGAACGCCGGACCGGCGCGATCCCTGTTAGGATCGCGCCGTCACGATGCCGCGCGAAATACAATCAATTAAGAACAAAAACCGGAGGTATCGAACACACATCCAGACATCGAGATTCACATTCCTGCCCCTGCCGGGATCTGCCCGTGCAGGATCCTGGGCCGGAATGTGACGACGCGACGCAACTGGCATTGCGCCGACTGGCGTCGGCGGGTTCTGAATTTGGCATGCTTATGAAGAGCGAGGGACGATCATGATCAAGGTGAAGATCAACGGCCAGGAACAGAGCTGGGACGGCGACCCGGATCTCCCGCTACTCTGGTTCCTGCGTGACGAGGCCGGGCTGACCGGCACCAAATACGGCTGCGGCCAGGCCCTGTGCGGCGCCTGCACCGTCATCGTCGACAAGGAGGCCGTACGGGCCTGCGTCACGTCGGTGAACGACGTCGCCGGCCGCGAGGTCACCACGATCGAAGGGCTGCATCCGAACGGCGATCATCCGGTGCAAAAGGCCTGGCGCCAGGTCAACGTGCCCCAATGCGGCTTCTGCCAGACCGGCCAGATCATGCAGGCCGCCGCGCTTCTGATGGAGAACCCAAAGCCCTCGCATGACCAGATCCGCGAGGCGATGTCCGGCAACATCTGCCGCTGCGGCTGCTACCAACGCATCGAGAACGCGGTCCATCTCGCATCGACGGGAGTGTGACATGAATTTCATCGACAATCCCCGCAAGCTTCGCGGTTTCGAGAAGCACGTCAGGGTCGAGAAGGTCTCGCGCCGCAGTATCCTGAAGGGGCTCGGCGTCACCGGCGGCTTCGTGCTCGCCGCGCCCGTGATGTCGCGCCAGGCGCTTGCCTATGAGACCGGTGCCGGCAAGATGCCGCATGGCGTCGTGGTCGATCCGCGCGTGTTCGTTTCGGTCGCCCCGGACGGCATCGTCACCATCGTCGGGCACCGTTCGGAAATGGGCACCGGCGTGCGCACCAGCCTGCCGCTGATCGTGGCAGAGGAGATGGAAGCCGACTGGTCCAGGGTCAAGGTGCAGCAGGCCCATGGCGACGAGGTGAAGTTCGGCAACCAGGATACCGACGGCTCGCGCAGCACGCGGCATTATCTGATGCCGATGCGCCAGATCGGCGCTTCGGCCCGCACCATGCTGGAGCAGGCCGCGGCGAAGCGCTGGGGCGTGCCGGCGACGGAGGTCAAGGCGGTCAATCACGAGGTCGTCCACAGCGCCAGCGGCCGCAAGCTCGGCTTCGGCGAGCTCGCCGCCGACGCCGCCAAGGAATCGGTACCCAGCATCGAAGGCCTCAAGCTGAAGGACCCCCGGGATTTCCGCTATCTCACCAAGGGGCAGGTCGGCATGGTCGACCTGCACGACATCACCACCGGCAAGGCGCGTTACGGCGCAGACGTGCGGCTGCCGGGCATGAAATATGCCGTGATCGCGCGCCCGCCGGTGACCGGGGGCACGCTGGTCTCGTTCGATCCGGACGCGGCACTGAAGGTCCCCGGCGTCGAGAAGGTGATGAAGGTTCAAGGCTGGCCGTGGCCGTCGAAGTTCCAGCCACTCGGCGGCGTTGCCGTGATCGCGCGCAACACCGGCGCGGCGATCAAGGGCCGCGATGCGCTGAAGCTGGTCTGGGACGACGGGGCCAACGGCAAATACGACTCGGTCGCCTACCGCAAGGAGCTCGAGGAGGCCTCGCGCAAGCCCGGCCTCGTGCTGCGCAAGGAGGGCGATGCGGATGCTGCGCTGAAGGGCGCGGACAAGGTGATCGTCGGCGAGTACTACGTCCCGCATCTTGCCCATGTCAGCATGGAGCCGCCGGTGGCGGTCGCCGACGTCAAGGGCGACAAGGCGGAGATCTGGGCGCCGGTGCAGAGCCCGGGCGGCACCCGCGAAGACGTCGCCAAGACACTCGGCATTCCCGAAGGCAACGTCACCGTCAACGTGACGCTGCTCGGCGGCGGTTTCGGCCGCAAGTCGAAATGCGACTTTGCACTCGAGGCCGCCCTGCTGTCGAAGGAGCTCGGCGCACCGGTCAAGGTGCAGTGGACGCGGGAGGACGACATCCATCACGGCTTCCTGCACACGGTCTCGGTCGAGCGGATCGAGGCCGGCATCGACAAGAGCGGCAAGGTGATTGCCTGGCGCCACCGCAGCGTGGCGCCCAGCATCGCCTCGACCTTTGCCGCCGGCACTGTGCATCAAGCGCCGTTCGAGATCGGCATGGGCCTCGTCGACATGCCGTTCGAGATCGCCAATATCTCGTGCGAGAATCCGGAGGCCGCCGCGCATACCCGCATCGGCTGGTTCCGCTCGGTCTCGAACATTCCGCGCGCTTTCGCGGTGCAGTCGATGGTCGGCGAGATCGCGCAGGCGACAGGGCGCGACCAGAAAGACATGTTGCTCGAGCTGATCGGCTCGCCCCGCATCGTCAAGCCTAACGTGAAGGACCTCTGGAACTATGGCGAACCCGAGGACAGCTACCCGATCGACACCGCGCGCCTTCGCAAGGTCGTCGAACTGGTCGCCGAGAAGGGCGGATGGGGTCGTCAGGTTCCGAAGGGCCACGGTCTCGGCATTGCGGTGCACCGCAGCTTCGTCAGCTACATCGCGACCATCATCGAGGTGGCCGTCGACGACAAGGGCAAGCTGACGGTGCCGAGGGTCGACACGGCGATCGACTGCGGCACCTATGTCAACCCGGAACGCATCGCCTCGCAGATCGAGGGCGCCGCGATCATGGGGCTGAGCCTCGCCAAATACGGCGAGATCAGCTTCAAGGACGGCAAGGTGCAGCAGAAGAATTTTGACGACTTCCAGGTCGTCAGGATCGACGAATCTCCTGTCGTGACCAACGTCTACATCGTGCCGCCCGGGCCCGACACGCCGCCCAGCGGCGTCGGCGAGCCCGGCGTGCCGCCATTCGCGCCGGCGCTGATCAACGCGATCTTCGCCGCGACGGGAAAACGTATCCGCTCGCTACCGATCGGCAAGCAATTGGAGGCCTGAGTCGGAACACAAGCGGTCTCCCGCCGTTTCCATCGATCTGACAGGAGCAGATCGATGACCAACATTTCCAGGGCGCTCGCAGTCTCGCTGTCGAGCGCCTTTCTTTTGACAGCCGCGGCGGGCGCATTCGCCCAGAGCAATACGACGCCGCCGACAACGGCGACGCGCCCCACCGCGCCGGACCAGAACTCGCTTCCCAACGCCAACGCCCCACCCGCCTCGACCACGCAGACCACCGGGCAGCACAATCCGGATCCCAAGATTCGCGAGATGAACCAGAAGGAAAAGGACAAGGTCGACCGTCAGGGGAAGTGAGCCCTTGAGTGCACCATCATGGTGACCGCCGTCGGCGGTGCGCATTGATGTGCCCTCTCCCCTTGTGGGAGAGGGCAGCGACGCTGGTCGTCACAACCTCGTTTGGGTGAGGGGTTTGTCTTCGCGAGTCATGGGCAATATGGTGCGCGGATAGAACCCCTCATCCGGCGGTTCGCGCCACCTTCTCCCACAAGAGGAGAAGGGAGGAGAGTGCGCGCTCGGCACATCCACAGCAAAAATGCGGCGGACGTTGCCATCCGCCGCATTCGCCACCCCCCTGCTGCTCCGCTTCTTTCGATCCGCCCGCGGAGCTACTTCTTCAGCGCGAACACCCAGATGACGCCGCCTTGCGGCACGTTGGCTTCGATCCCGATGTTGTTGGTCACCAGCGCATCCTGGATGCGCTGCGCGTCCACGCCCCATCCCGACTGGATCGCGATGTACTGCGTGCCGTCGATCTCATAGGACACCGGCATGCCCATGATGCCGGAGTTGGTCTTCTGCTCCCAAAGGAGTTCGCCGCTCTTGGCATTGAAGGCCCGGAAGTTGCGGTCATTGGTGCCACCGACGAAGATGAGATCGCCCGCGGTCGCCGTCACCGAACCGAACAGCTGCGATTTCGGGAAGTTGTGCTGCCACACCTTCTTTCCCGTCGCGGGATCCCAGGCCTGCAGTTCGCCGAAGTGATCCGCGCCCGGCTTTGTCTTCAGCCCGATGTCCTCCGGCTTGGTGCCAAGCCAGAGCTCGCCTGGCTTGAGCGCGACTTTCTCGCCGGTGAACCCGCCACAGAAATTCTCGTTGGCGGGAACGTAGACGAGGCCTGTCTTCTGGCTGTAGGCCGCCGACGGCCAGTCCTTGCCGCCCCACAGCGACGGACAGAACTCGACGCGCTTGCCGATCACCGGCTTGTGCGCGGGGTCGACGATCGGCTTGCCGCTCTCGGGTTCGATCCCCTTCCAGACGTCGGTGGAAACGAACGGCCAGCCGGCGACATAGTTGATCTTGGTCGGCGTGCGTTCGAGTATCCAGAAGATCGCGTCGCGGCCAGGATGGACCAGGCTCTTGATGTTGCGGCCGTCGCGTTGCAGGTCGATCAGCATCGGCGCGTCGACCTCGTCCCAGTCCCAGGAATCGTTCTGGTGATACTGGTGATAGGTCTTGATCTTGCCGGTGTTGGGATCGAGCGCAAGCACCGAGGAAGTGTAGAGATTGTCGCCGGGATGGGTCTCGCCGGGCCATGGCGCAGCGTTGCCGACGCCCCAATAGATCGTCTTGGTTTCCTTGTCGTAATTGCCGGTCATCCAGGCCGAGCCGCCGCCGTTCTTCCAGTCGTCGCCCTGCCAGGTGTCGTGGCCCGGCTCGCCTTCGCCCGGAATGGTGAAGGTTCGCCACAGCTCCTTGCCGTCCTTGGCGTCATAGGCGGCAATATAGCCGCGCACGCCGAACTCGCCGCCCGAGCCGCCGACGATGACCTTGCCGTCGACGATCAGCGGCATCAGGGTCATGTACTGCCCCTTCTTGTAGTCCTGCACCTTGGTGTCCCACACCACCTTGCCGGTCTTGGCATCGAGCGCGACGACGTGGTCGTCCGTGGTGGCGAGATAGAGCTTGTCCTCCCAGAGGCCGACGCCGCGGCTGGTCGGATGCAGCTGGAACAGATCGTCGGGAAGCTGCCGCTTGTAGCGCCAGTATTCGTCGCCGGTCTTGGCATTGAGAGCGATCACCTGCCCCATCGGGGTCGCCACGAACATCACGCCGTTGTTGACGATCGGCGGCGCCTCGTGGCCTTCGACGACGCCGGTGGCAAAGGTCCAGACCGGCGTGAGGTTCTTCACGTTGGAGGTGTTGATCTGGTCGAGCGGGCTGTAGCCGTGCCCGTCATAAGTGCGCCGATAGAGCATCCAGTTGCTTGGCTCCGGATTCTCCAGCCGCTGCGCGGTGACCGGTGCGTAATTCTCGATCGGGCCCGACACGGCGGCGGTCGAAACGAGGCAGGTGAAGGCGACAAAGCCGGACAGTAACCATTGCTTCCTGGTCATGGACGTTTTCATGGACGTTCCCCTTTTTCATCCGTTTGAATTCTTGTGTTGAATTCTTGTCGTTCGTCCCGCCGTCCGCCCATCGGCGGATGCGGCCTCTCGTGACGCGGGCGCGGGCCCGCACTGTCCATCATCCCGGCTGCGCGCCACCTACCTTTCCGATGAAGTTGCCGGCGACGCTGAGCGAGTCGTCAGCGAGCGCCAGCGGCAGCGCCGCGAGCCGTCGCGGTGCCGGTCCGAACACGACCTGTGCGCCCGCACGAGGATCGTATTCGGAGTTGTGACACATGCACTTGAACACCTCCTTGTCGCCGACATCGCTCTTGACCCAGGCGGTGACGGGACAGCCGGCATGAGCGCAGATCGCCGAATAGGCGATGATGCCGTCGACGGCGCGCGCGCGGGTCTTCTCGTCGAGTTCGGCGGGATCCAGCCTGATAATCAGGATCTCGTTGAGTCGGGAGGCACTGCGCACCACCGATGTCTTGGGATCCTTCGGCCAGGCATGCACCGGCGGTCCGCCAGCGGGCAGGTCGGCCGCGGTGACGAGCTTTCCCTCCTTGTCGCCTCCGGAGAAGACGAGCACATCGCCTTTCTGGGGTCGTTCGTCGGAGCCGGGCGCATCATCATCCGCCCGCGCATGCGCACAGCCGAGGCAGGCAGTGGTGGCAAGCGCACCGAGCAGCACAGTTCGCCGCGTCTGCTCGGTGCACGCGTCGGCGTTTGGCTCCGTGGAGTTCTCGGATGATGAGGAGTCGGTCGTGAATGATGCGCGGGACATGTCCACAAGCAGGCGCTGGAACTCTGCCGAAAACAAGGCGAAGAATTGGCGCCGCAGTGCATCAATATGGCTTCACTCGCGTTGATTGAACGAGAATGAACGCATTCAAACGCGTTTTCGCAAAATCAACGGCACGCCGCGCGATCGGCATGATGATTTTGCAGATCAGACCGATGATGTCGGAATTGGTGCGGCGCGCTATCGCTCGCGCGGCGCAAACGCAGCGCGACATGCTTGAACACTCTGCAGGCAGTCGGTCGTCGTCAGGACCTGAGCACGTGGCGCGGCGCGGCGATAGAACCAGCGACGGTCGCCGATGCCATTTCAAAACTGTCGGCGATGCGACGCGCCTTGTCGATGAACAGCGCAGCCGCCGGCGGTGGGCAGACCTCGCGCGCGGTCTGCTCGAACAGATCGAGCCAGCGGTCGAAATGATCGCCGACCAGACTCAGCGGCAGATGCGCCCGCATCGGCGAGCCGTGATAGCGGCCGCTCATCAGCACGACCGAAGACCAGAAGTCCTTGAGCTTGGCGAGATGCTCGTCCCAGTTCTGCACGACCCCAAACACCGGGCCCAGCTTTGCATCTTCGCGCACGCGCCCGTAGAAGCGGGTGACGAGTTCCCCGATCATCTCCTCGGTGATCCCGGTGCGCTCGATCGCATCCTGGGTCAACAGGTTCCGCCGCGCGGCCGCCGCCTCGCGCTCGGCCTTCAGTCGATCCGACATATCCTTCGAAATCCGTTCCGTTGTTCCCGCGGGCCGCCCGTTCGACATTGTCGGGCCAATCGCGCGCGGCGTCTTTGTCGCAGCGCAAAGTGCGGGATGGAGCGGCGGGCATTTCGAGCCCGTCCGCTTGCACCTTGATCAGTATCGTAGGGTGGGCAAAGGCGCACTTGCGCCGTGCCCACCATCAGTCCAATGCGGCAACAGAAGGTGGGCACGCTTCGCTTTGCCCACCCTACGGCACTGCGGGTCCTTAGCACCCGGTTCCGTGGTTACGTGCCGTAGCTGTAGAAGCCCTGCCCGGTCTTGCGGCCGAGATGGCCGGCATCGACCATCTCTTTCAGCAGTGGCGCTGGCCGATATTTAGGATCGTTGAAGCCCTTGTAAAAGACCTCCATCACCGAAAGCATGGTGTCGAGCCCGACGAGATCGGCCAGAGCCAGCGGCCCGATCGGATGGTTGCAGCCGAGCTTCATGCCGGCGTCGATTTCTTCCGCCGTCGCAATCCCCTCCTGGAGCGCGAAGATCGCCTCGTTGATCATCGGGCACAAGATGCGGTTGACGGCAAAGCCCGGGCTGTTCTTCGCCGTGATCGCCACCTTGCCGACGCGCTGGGCGAAATCGAGCGCCTTGGCGTGGGTGTCGTCCGAGGTCTGCAGGCCGCGGATGAGCTCGAGCAGCGCCATCACCGGCACCGGGTTGAAGAAGTGCATGCCGATGAATCGGTCGGGACGGTCGGTCGCGGCGGCGAGCTTGGTGATCGAGATCGACGAGGTGTTGGTCGCGACCAGCGTGCGCGGCGACAAGGTCGCGCAGAGATCCTTCAGGATCTTGACCTTGAGCTCCTCATTCTCGGTCGCGGCCTCGATCACCAGGTCGCAACCCGACAGCTTCGCCCGGTCGGTGGTGCCGGTGATGCGCTTGAGCGTCGCCTCGCGATCGGCCGCCGACATCTTCTCCTTCTTGACCAGGCGCTCGAGGCTGCCGCCGACGGTCGAAATCCCGCGGTTCACCGCCGCATCGGAAATATCGACCATTACGACCGAGAGCCCGGCTGCCGCGCAGATTTGCGCGATGCCGTTTCCCATGGTCCCTGCCCCGATGATGCCAACGGTCTGGATCATTGCCTCATATCCTTCATCCTAGCGGCCCGCGCCGGCACGGCACGGCCCTTGTTCCTGTACCAGGGTCTAGCACCGCCACCGGGCGGCTGCGACCTGGATCCTGCCCCTTCCTTAAAGCATCCATGGCCGGAATAAAGCCGCCTTTCAGTCGCGAAACGGCATGAATCTGGCGACCTGGCAGGCGGTCCGCCCTCGAAATTTGGGCGGCAGCTTCCTGCCCGGCGCCTGGCGGGCGGCTGGGTCCGGCACGGATCACCCTCGATTTACATCAATCGGATGATGCGGGCGCAGGCGGACGGTGTGCTGTAACCGATGCGCAATGGGCCATCGCGAACGCCTCGCGATGCAATTGTGACATGGACCACATCGGCTTCGTGCCCGACCTGTTAGCTTTGCGCAGATGAAAAAACATATTGGACTACCAATCATCCTCACCGCTCTGCTCGTCACCACGCAAAGTCTGGCGGCCGAGATCAAAGGAGCCGGCTCAACCTTCGTCTCGCCCGTGATGGCGAAATGGACCGACGCCTACAGGGCGAAGACGGGCAACGCCGTCAGCTATCAAGCGGTCGGCTCGAGCATCGGCATCGGCTTGATCAAGAAAGAGGCCGTCGATTTCGGCGCAAGCGACATGCCGCTCGATCCCAAGGAGTTGGACAAGCTCGGCCTGATGCAATTCCCGATCGTGATCGGGGGCGTCGTGCCGGTGGTCAATATCGACGGCATCAAGCCCGGCCAGATCCGCTTCACCGGGCAGGTGCTCGCGGACATCTATCTCGGCAGGATCAAATCCTGGAACGATACGGCGATCCACGCGATCAATCCGGGCATCAGCTTGCCGAACGTGCCGATCACGGTGATCCATCGCATCGACGGCTCAGGCACGACGTTCAACTGGTCGAATTATCTCTCGAAGGTCAGCCCGCAATGGAGGGCAAGCGTGGGCGAAGGCACCTCCGTCGAGTGGCCCGCTTGGCCTCGGCGGCAAGGGCAATGACGGCGTCGCCTCGCTCGTCAGTCTTATTCCCGGCGCGATCGGCTATCTCGAATATACCTACGCGCTGCAACGGCTCGACCGGATTTCCTTCGGAATCGTGCAGAACAGCGCCGGCAATTTCGTCGTCCCCGACGCCGCGTCTTTCCAGGCCGCGGCCTCCAGCGCGGACTGGAAGGCGGAGAAGGATTTCCACCTCGTGCTCACCAACGCGCTTGGTGAAGACGCCTATCCGATCACGGCGACGACCTTCGTGCTGATGCCGAAGAGCCCTAGATATCCGGAGCGCTCCGCAGCCGCCATCGACTTCGTCCGCTGGTCGCTGGAGAACGGCAAGTCCCAGGCCGAGACGCTCAACTACGTCCCGCTCCCGCCTGCCTTGATCGACCAGGTCGAACGCTATTGGCGGGAGAGCATTGGGGCAGCCTCGACGGTTTCGGCATCGGCAAGCGCCAAACGCTGAGGCCGAACGCGACCCGGCGAAATCCGGTTTCAAAATCGCTCCATGTGAGTATTCTGTGATCGGCGTGACGCCGGGAAACCCCTTCCTAGCGGCAGGCGAAGCCACAAGGTGCCTGCGGAACGCGACCGCGCGGCTGCTTTGCACCAGGATCCTCGCAGGGAATTTTACGTGAAACGCCTTCGCAGTCCCGACCCCGACGCCCCCGAGGCACTCCGGCTGGCGCCGACGTCCAGACTCGGATGAACGACTTCGCGCAATCCATCGCTGCCGCCTTCACGCTCATCGGCGCAGCCGACGCCGAGCTGCTCGGCATCGTCGGCCTCTCGGTGCGTGTCAGCCTGACCGCAAGCTTCATCGCGCTCATGATCGGTGCGCCGCTCGGGGCCATGCTCGCGATCACCCGTTTCCGGGGGCGGCAGGTCATCATCGTGCTGACCAATGCACTGCTTGGCCTTCCGCCGGTCGTGGTCGGGCTCGCGCTCTATCTTCTGCTGTCGCGGTCCGGCCCGCTCGGGGTGGCCGGACTGTTGTTCACCCCGGCCGCCATGGTGATCGCGCAGACGCTGCTGGCGACCCCGATCGTGGTGGCGCTGGTGCACCGGCCCGCGAGCCTGCTGTGGGCGGAGTATGGCGATCTGGCCCGGATCGACGGCCTTTCGGCCTTCCGCAGCATGGCGCTTCTGTTCGCGCTCGGCCGGACCTCGCTGCTGACGGCGTTTCTCGCGGCATTCGGGCGCGCCATCGCCGAGGTCGGCGCCATCATCATCGTCGGCGGCAACATCCGCGGCTTCACGCGCACGATGACTACCGCGATCGCGCTGGAGACCAGCAAGGGCGACCTGCCGCTGGCGCTCGGGCTCGGGCTGATTCTGCTTGCGCTTAGCGTGGCGGTGTCGACCGTCGCCTTCCTGCTAGTGGGACGCGTTGGGGAAAAATAGCTGCTCGCCGCCGACCTTGTACCCGGCGATCGCCTCCTGCCCCTTCGGCGAGACGAGCCAGTCGATGAAGGCCTGCCCGTCCTTCGCCTTCACGTTCGAATGCGTGGCGGGATTCACCAGCATGACGCCGTACTGGTTGAACAATCGCTTGTCCCCTTCGGTCAGGATGGCGAGTTCGCCGCGGTTCTTGAACGACAGCCAGGTGCCGCGGTCCGACAGCAGATAGGCGTTCGACGACGAGGCCATGTTCAGCGCCGGGCCCATGCCCTGGCCGATCTCGCGATACCAATTGTCCTTTGCCGCGCCGAGGTCGACGCCCGCTTCCTTCCAAAGCCGGAGCTCGGCGGCATGCGTGCCGGACTTGTCGCCGCGCGAGACGAACGGCGCCTTCGCCGCCGCGATCTTGCGCAGCGCGTCCGCAACGTCCTTGCCGCCGGCAATCTTTGCGGGATCGCTTTTCGGGCCGACGATGACGAAGTCGTTGTACATGACGTCGAAGCGCTTCACGCCTTGTCCTTCCGACATGAACTTCTCTTCGGCGAGCCTGTCATGGACGAACACCACGTCGGCGTCGCCGCGCCGCCCGATATCCAGCGCCTGACCGGTGCCGACGGCGACGACCTTCACGCTAATGCCCTCGGCCCTCGTGAAAAGCGGCAGCAGATGGCCAAACAGGCCCGATTGTTCCGTCGACGTGGTCGAGGCTACCGTGATGGTGCGATCCTGCGCGAACGCGATGGTGGACCAGAGCAGAATCGCTCCCAGGGTGACAATCTTCCTCATGCGTCGTTCCTCAACCAACAATGGAGGTCCTGAATAGCCGCTGTCGATGAAGACGGGAACCCCGACGTTGGGCCGCATAGAGTTGAACGGGTGGCTGCAAAGCGACAGGAACGTCGTAGGCGCAGGCGGATTGTCTGGGCATGTAAAGTCAAGGAGAATCCAATGAAGAAGATCATCTTGGCATCCGCATGCATCATGGCACTGGCGACCGGTGGCGCCGTCGCGCAGACACAACCCGCTCCGGGCGCCTCCGGCCAGGGCGACGTCGGCCCCTCATCGCGAGGTCCCGCCACCAAGGGCATGACGACCGGACGTTCGTCGAACATGCAGAACGAGGCCAGCGACAGCAAGGGCGCGCAGCATCCGTCGGCCGGCGGCACCAACACCAACAACATGGGCAGCCAGGCCGGCGGCGGCTCGGGCGGCGCAGGCTCCGGCAGCGGGGCCGGCTCGGGCAAATAGGTCGAAAGATCGAAAATAGTCGGAAGATCGGAGATTCCGCGAGGGGATCGTCGTCCCCTCGCACGGACCGACGGGGGCCGATCAACGACCGGGACAATATCTCATCACGCGGCGGACACCCAGCGACTCCGGCTCCTTCATCCACTCGATCTTCCAGGCCAGCCAAAGCTTGTCGTCGTCGACGGCATAAGCAAACGTCGATGTCGAGAAGCCTCTATCGTTGCGAACCGTGACCTCTCCGCAGGCCACCTCGATCGAGCGGCCCTGCGGGTCGGACGCGGGGCTGGTCCAGGATATGTGGATCTCCGCATTGGGCGGAATGAGGTGATAGGCAATTTTCGCCGTGAGATCGTCCGCAAGTGCCGGCGCGCCCACGAATGCGGCAAGGGCCGCAGCCAGACAGATTTTGCGGATCACGTTCCCTCTCCTTTGCTTTCGAAGGAAGCCTATCCATTTCGGTCGGATGCAATGTGGTTGCGATCACACCGCGCCATATTGCGGATGTTCTGCAATTGATCTCACCTAGATTGACAGGGGGGTGACGGCCGGGCAGTTTTTCACATTGCTGGCGAATCAGCGATTGCCTCACGCCGAGTACCTCTTGGACAACTCCTAGTGCTTTCGAGACTGATATCGTTACTGCGCCGCATCCCCGTGGTGAAATGGGCATTCACCGGGCTTCGGCCCGTGCCGCATAGCGGCAGCATTGATGTCACTCCGGTCGCCGCAGATGTCTCGCCTGTCATCGCCGAAGACGTCACGGCTGAGAACCTCGCGGAAACGACTTCGGCTCAAATCATCGATATCAGCACGGCTTCAGTGCGCGACGACACCGAGATCGCTGGCGCGGCTCCGTCCGCCGAGGATAATACCGCGATCGCTGTCATGGCGGAGAGCCTGCCGGCAGCGCCCACCGACGCCAGCGGCCACGACGATTCCAAAATCGAGCCGGTCATCGTGGAGGAGGCTTCGGTCTCGACCATCGAGGTCGAAGTCGCGACAGCCGATGTTCCCGAGCCCGTCGCCAGCAATGACCCGGCTGTTGAAATGGTGGCGAACGTCGAAGCCGTCGACGCGGAGCCGGTCGCAATCGACATCGTCAGCGAACCCATCGACGCCGAACTCGTCATCTGCAGCGATCCACTTCCCGCACTTCAAACCGATGCTGAGTTCGTTGTCGCGGAAGAGGCATCGCCGTCTTCCATCGGCGTCGAGAGCGCTCCGGTCGATGCCCCCGCTCTTGTCGTCAACGACCACCGTTCCCCTGACGTCATCGTGGATGTTGAGGCGACCGTAAGCGAGCTGTCTGTCACGTCTGTCGGTAGCGAAGTCCTGGCAGAGCCAGCCCCTGAGACTTGCTTCGACAGAGATCCCTGCCCCAGTGCCGAGGTGGCAATCGAGCCGGCTGCGGCGGACGTTGCTGCACCCGTCACAGCGGTAGCCGCGCAGTGTTCCGCCGACACAGCCAGCATCGTCACCGACATCGAGCCGGCTCCGGCACTCGTGTCTCCTCCTCCCGAGAGCCGCAGCGCACCGAAAGTTCGCGCAAGAGCCGCAGAACCTGCCGATCGCACCGCGCTGATCCGGCAGCGCTGGGCCGAAACCGGGATCAGAATGTGGAATCCGCGGCTGCACGGCACCGGCGAAGCTACGCTGAACATCCAGGGAAGCGTCGGGCTGCTGCCGCCTGAGCCCGGCGAGACGATGCCGCGATACGACAAGCTGGAATTCAAGATGCTCGGCGGACAGATCGTCTGTGAAGGCGTCATCGTCGAGGCCCCCGCGCAGGCGAGCCATCGCAGTTTCACGCGGCTCGCCGAGCCCTCGAAAATCGAGCGCGTCCGCGAACCAGCGCGGGAACGCCAGGCCGCCCTCGCCTGATCCTTTCTCCCGCGATCGCTGTCATGATGTGCTAGGCTGATATCCCGACATGGGAGATCGCATATGCGCGCAAGCTCGTTGCTTCTGATCGTGATCGCCGCTGTCTGCGTCTCGCAGACAGCCATTGCTGCGGGCAAACAGCCACGTCATGCGGTCGCTGCCGTTCCCGCCACCGATCCGGCCGCGTCCTACAAGGCCGACAGGCTCTCTTCCTCGCGCGGAGAGCCGATCCTCGACACGCCGGGCCAGACCACCGTGCTGACGCGACAGGTGCTCGACGACATGAACGCGACCAGCCTGAGAGGCGCCATGCGCTCGACCGCCGGCGTGACGATCGGGCGCTAGGCGTCCCGCGCGGGTTTCCGCTCTCCCCGGCGGGGGAGAGGTGATCTCGCGTGCCGGCTCGCGCCCTCGGCGATGCGCTGCGCGGAGGCGCATGGTTAGCAGGACGTAGCCGCAAATGGCACGACAGTGCCGAAACGCCCGTCGTTGCCGTCGCGCATCCTTAACAGAGCCTCACCAATACACGCGGCCGGAAAATAACGGGGTAGCGTGC
Organism: Bradyrhizobium sp. 195; assembly: GCF_023101665.1. Classification (NCBI taxonomy): domain Bacteria; kingdom Pseudomonadati; phylum Pseudomonadota; class Alphaproteobacteria; order Hyphomicrobiales; family Nitrobacteraceae; genus Bradyrhizobium; species Bradyrhizobium sp. 195. Next base: position 6,186,174 of record NZ_CP082161.1, read on the forward strand.
AACCTGCGCTAGCCTTTTCCGCGGAACCCACCTAACGCGACCTTTACCCGCGCTGTGCAAGATCGCCCGGTTTTGAAGGGATCCAGGGCTCGTATTGCAATGCCTGTCACGAATGTGAAGTCTCATGTCGCCGCCTCAATGCGGCTGTTTCGCGTGCCGGCCGACAACCCGGATCTGACGCGCGCGCAGTTCGACGCCTTCTCCAAGCAGGTTCCGTTGCTCTACTTCCTGCTCATGAGCAACTCCATCGCGGTCGCCTACACCTATGTGAACGTGGCGCCGGACTGGCTGACGCTGATCGTGCCGTCCGTGCTGACGGTACTCGCCGCGCTTCGCACCTTCTGGTGGCTGCGCCAACGGCATCTCGTGCGCAGCGACGCTTACATCCTGCGCAATCTGCGCGCCACCAACTGGCTGACCCTGCCGATCGGCACCGGCTTCACGGCTTGGTCCTTCGCGCTCTACCCCTACGGTGATCCCTTCGCCAAGAGCCAGGTCGCTTTCTACATGGCGGTCACCGTGATCGGCTGCATCTTCTCGCTGATGCATCTGCGCTCGGCGGCGCTGATCGTGACGCTGATCGTCGACGTACCTTATGTGCTGTTCTTCTTCGCTACGGGCGAGCCGACGCTGAAGGCGATCGCCGTCAACAACCTGCTGGTCTCCGGCGCGATGGTGACGGTGCTGTTCATCTATTACCGCGACTTTGCCGATCTCGTCGCGAACCGCAAGTCACTGCTTGCACAGCAGGCGGCGACGCAGGCGCTCTCGGACGAGAACTTCCGCCTTGCCAATCTCGATTCCCTTACCGAGCTGCCGAACCGGCGCCGTTTCTTCGCCGAGCTGTCCAGCGCCTTTGCCGACGCCGAGCGCAGGAACGTTCGGGTCGCGGTCGGGATCATCGACCTCGATGGCTTCAAGCCGATCAACGACAATTATGGCCACTCGGTCGGCGACCGCGTCCTGATCGAAGCGGGCCGGCGCATCCGCGAGGTTTGCGAGGGCTTTGGCCCGCAGCGCGTGGAGCTGGCCCGGCTCGGCGGCGACGAGTTCGGTCTCGTCGTGTGCGGCGATCCCGAGGACGCGGACCTGATGCGGCTCGGCGAGCGCATCGGCAATCAGGTCAGGCTGCCCTACCAGCTCGACACCGCCCATACCGGGCTGTCCTGCTCGATCGGTTTTGCATTGTTCCCGGACTCCGCGACGACGTCGGAAGCGCTCTATGAATGTGCCGACTACTCGCTCTACCACGCCAAGCGCCATCTTCGCGGCCGCACCGTAATCTTCTCGAACGAGCTCGAGGCCGAGATCCGCAGCCGCGGCGTGATCGAGAATCTGCTTCGCAGCGCCGATTTCAGCACCGAGATGGACCTGGTGTTCCAACCGATCGTGGACGCCATGAGCGAGCACACCGCCGGCTTCGAGGTCCTGGCGCGCTGGCACAGCTCCCGTCTCGGCCAGGTCTCGCCGGCAGACTTCATTCCAGCCGCCGAACGCATCGGCCTGATCCGGCCGCTGACGCAGGCCCTGCTGGCCCGCGCGCTCGCAACCGCCAGAACCTGGCCCGATCACATCCGCCTGTCGTTCAACCTCTCTGCCCACGACGTCTGTGCGGCCGAAGGCATCCTGCCGCTGATTTCCATCATTGAGAAGAGCGGGCTGCCGCCGCACCGGATCGATTTCGAGATCACCGAGACTGCGGTCACTTTCGACTTCGTGCGCGCGCAGCAATCGATCGCGACGCTGAAGGCGATGGGATGCGGCGTTTCGCTGGACGATTTCGGCACCGGCTATTCCTCACTGAGCCATGTGCACCGGCTGCCGCTCGACAAGATCAAGGTCGACCGCAGCTTCGTTTCCGACATCAACGACAATCCGGTGAGCTACAAGATCATCAAGTCGCTCACGGGCCTGTGCGACGACATGGAGATCGCCTGCGTCGTCGAGGGCGTCGAGACCCGCGCCCAGCTCGACACCCTGCGCCGCCTGGGGTGCGACTTCATCCAGGGCTATTATTTCGCAAAGCCCATGCCGGGCGATGCGATCGGCGACTATCTGGCCAAGGAAGGACTTCGCCTCGACGGCGCCGGGGCCAAGGTCGTGGCCTGACGTCACACCGCGCAGTAGCGCTCCTGGATGCCCTTGTCCGCGAGCAGCGCCGCAGCGCTGCTCTGATGTACCACCTCGCCTTGATCGATGATCACGGCGCGATCGGCGAGCCGCAGCGCCCATTCGACGTTCTGCTCCACCAGCAGCAGCGTCTTGCCCTCGTCGCGCCGCCGGCGGAACAGAACTCCCATCTCCTCGACGAGCACCGGCATGATGCCTTCCGAGGGCTCGTCGAGCAGGATCATCTTGGGCCTGCCGATCAGCGCCCGCGCGATCGCCAGCATCTGCTGCTCGCCGCCGGACAGCGTCACGCCCTCCTGGTCGAGGCGCTCCTTCAGGCGCGGAAAGGTCTCGGCGATCGTCGATCGCCGTGCGCTCCTCGATGTCGCTGCCGGCTGCGACGAGGCCGAGCCGGAGGTTCTCGCGCACGGAGAGGCCGGGGACGATGCGTCGCTCCTCGGGCACGTAGGCGAGACCAAGGTGGAAGCGCTGATGGGCGCGCAATGGCAGGAGCTCCCTGCCCGCGAAGTGCACGCGGCCCGTCGCCTTCGGCATCAGGCCCATCATCGCCCGCAAGGTCGTGGTCTTTCCGGCACCATTGCGGCCGACAAGCGCGACCACTTCGCCCTCCTTCACCTGCTCTCCCGCTTGCGGGGGAGGGCTGGGGTGGGGGTGTCTCCACAATGAACACTCCCAATGTCGCTCGAGCCCCCACCCCGCGCTCCGCGCCGATCTCCCCCGCAAGCGGGAGAGGTTGACCGAGCTCGCGGCGAAGTCCGCGCTACACAAAACTCATCGTACTCGAAATGGCCAACGCGCTACTTCGCAAGGCTCGGCAGGTCGAGCCCCTTGTCACGGGCGCAGTCGATCGCGGCCTCGTAGCCCGCGTCGGCATGGCGCATGACGCCGGTGGCGGGATCGTTCCAGAGCACGCGCTCGATCCGCTTGGCCGCTTCCGGCGTGCCATCGGCGACGATCACCATGCCCGCATGCTGGGAATAGCCGATGCCGACACCGCCTCCGTGATGCAGCGACACCCAGGTCGCACCGCTCGCACAATTGAGCAGCGCGTTGAGCAGCGGCCAGTCGGACACCGCGTCCGATCCGTCTTTCATTGCCTCGGTCTCGCGGTTGGGGCTCGCCACCGAGCCGCTGTCGAGATGGTCGCGGCCGATCACGATCGGCGCCTTCAATTCGCCGCGCGCCACCATCTCATTGAAGGCAAGGCCGAGCCGATGACGGTCGCCGAGGCCAACCCAGCAGATCCGCGCCGGCAGGCCCTGGAACTTGATGCGCGCCTTCGCCATGTCGAGCCAGTTGTGCAGATGCTTGTCGTTGGGCATCAGCTCCTTGACCTTGGCGTCGGTCTTGAAGATGTCCTCGGGATCGCCCGACAGCGCGGCCCAGCGGAATGGCCCGACGCCGCGGCAGAACAGAGGGCGGATATAGGCGGGAACGAAGCCGGGGAAATCGAAGGCATTCTTCAGGCCCATGTCCTGCGCCATCTGGCGGATGTTGTTGCCGTAGTCGAGCGTCGGAATGCCCTGTGCGTGGAAGTCCAGCATGGCCTGGACGTGCTCGACCATCGAGATCTTGGAGGCGCGCTCGACCGCCTTCGGATCGGAGCCGCGCCTAGCTTCCCACTCGGCGAGCGTCCAACCCTTCGGCAAGTATCCGTTGACCGGATCGTGCGCGCTGGTCTGGTCGGTGACGACGTCCGGCTTGACGCCGCGGCGCACCAGCTCCGGGAAAATTTCAGCGGCATTGCCGAGCAGGCCGACCGAGACGGCCTTCTTTGTCCTTGCGGCCTCCGCCATGATCGCGAGCGCCTCGTCGAGCGTTGCGGCCTGGCGGTCGAGATAGCCCGTGCGCAGCCGCATCTCGATGCGGCTCGGCTGGCACTCGACGGCGAGCATGGACGCGCCGGCCATGGTCGCGGCCAGCGGCTGCGCACCGCCCATGCCGCCAAGACCTGCGGTGAGAATCCATTTGCCGGCGAGGCTGCCGCCGTAATGGCGCCGGCCGACCTCGACGAAGGTCTCGTAGGTGCCCTGCACGATGCCCTGGCTGCCGATATAGATCCAGGAACCCGCCGTCATCTGGCCGTACATCATCAGGCCCTGACGATCGAGCTCGTTGAAATGGTCGAGCGTCGCCCAGTGCGGCACGATGTTGGAGTTCGCGATCAGCACGCGCGGCGCGTCGGCATGGGTGCGGAACACGCCGACTGGCTTGCCCGACTGGACCAGCAGCGTCTGGTCGCCATCGAGCTTGCGCAAGGCCGCGACGATCCGGTCAAAGCTCTCCCAGTCGCGCGCGGCGCGGCCGATCCCGCCATAGACGACGAGTTCGCTCGGGCGCTCCGCGACGTCAGGATCGAGATTGTTCATGAGCATGCGCAAGGGAGCTTCCGTCAGCCAGCTCTTGGCGCTGATATCGCTGCCGCGGGGAGCGCGGATGGTGCGGTCATTGTCCAGTCGGCGGTTCATGCGGACCTCTCAATCAAGTCTCGGAAACGGATCGGATGGAAGCGCGGTGATCGCGATCGCCGGCAACGCGTCGGCCTCGACCAGTGCAGCCGCCTTGGCGAGATCGCCGGCCATATAGCGGTCGGCGCCGAGTGCAGGCACCTGCTCGCGCAACGCGGCGATGACGGCAGCGAGCGGCAGGCTCGTCGCATGCGGCGCGCGCAGGGTGATGCCTTGGGCCGCGACCAGGAGCTCGATGCCCAAAATGGCGGCGAGATTGTCGGCCATGTCGGACAGGCGCCGCGCGGCGTGCGCCGCCATCGAGACGTGATCTTCCTGGTTGGCGCTGGTCGGTGTCGAGTCGATCGAACAGGCAGAAGCGCGCTGCTTGTTCTCGGCATAGAGCGCCGCCGCTGTCACCTCGGCGATCATGAAGCCGGAATTGATGCCGGGATCAGGCGTGAGGAACGGCGGCAGGCCGAAATTGAGCGCGGGATCGACCAGCGTCGCAATGCGACGCTCGCTGATCGCGCCGATCTCGGACAGCGCCAGGGCGATGGCATCGGCTGCAAAGGCCACCGGCTCGGCGTGGAAATTGCCACCGGAGACGATCTCGCCGCTCTCGACCAGCACCAGCGGATTGTCGGTGACGGCGTTGGCCTCGACGATCAGCGTGCGCGCAACCTGCGTAATCAGGTCGAGCGCCGCGCCCGCGACCTGCGGCTGGCACCGCAGGCAATAGGGATCCTGCACGCGTTCGTCGCCGTCGAGATGCGACAGCCGAATGTCGCTGCCCTCGAGCAGCGCCGTCAGCGTCGCCGCCGCTGCGATCTGCCCGGCATGACCGCGCAACGCCTGGATTTCGGGACGGAACGGCGCCGTCGATGCCATCGCCGCATCCACTGACAATGCACCGGTCACGAGCGCGGCCCGCGCCAGGCGGCAGGCACGCAGCACGCCTGATATGGCGTAGGCGGTCGAGAACTGTGTCCCGTTGATCAGCGCGAGGCCTTCCTTGGGGCCGAGTATCAGCGGCGAGAGGCCGGCGACCTTGAGCGCCTCGGTGCCTGATATAGTTTTCCCATCAACGATCGCCTGCCCTTCGCCGATCATCACTGCCGTCATGTGCGCCAGCGGCGCAAGATCGCCGGAGGCGCCGACCGAGCCCTGTTGCGGCACCAGCGGATAGACGCCCTGCGCCAGCATCCCCTGCAATTGCTCGATCACCTCGCGGCGCACACCGGAGGCGCCGCGCCCAAGCGAGACGATCTTCAACGCCATCATCAGGCGAACGATCGGCTCGGGTGTTGCGGGGCCGACGCCGCAGCAATGCGAGACGATGAGATTGCGCTGGAGCAGCGTGGTCTGGTCCGGCGGAATGCGCTTCGACGCCAGCTTCCCGAACCCCGTGTTGATCCCATAGACGGGAGCGTCAGCCCGCGCCGCCTTCGCGACGATCTCGGCAGCCGCCTCCACACGCGGCCAGAACGAAGAGTCGAGCACGACAGGCGCGCCTGCGAGCACGCACGCGAGATCGTCGAGGCTGACCATTCCCGGCTTGACGACGATCGCTGCGCCCTGCTCCGTCACTGCCCCCTCCACACCCGCCGCTGCAGCGGATTAAAGCCGATGCGATAGACCAGTTCAGCGGGCCGCTCGATGTCCCAGACCGCGAGATCGCACCATTTGCCGGCCTCCAGCGTGCCGGTTTCATCGAGCACACCGAGCGCCCGGGCGCCTTCACGGGTGACGCCCGCAAGGCACTCGGCCACATTCATCCGGAACAGCGTCGCCCCCATGTTCATCGCGAGCAGGAGCGAGGTCAGCGGCGAGCTGCCGGGATTGCAATCGGTCGCGAGTGCCATATGGACACCGTGCCTGCGAAATGTCTCGACCGGCGGCTTCTGCGTCTCTCGGATAAAGTAGAAGGCGCCGGGCAACAGCACAGCCACTGTACCCGCCTTCGCCATCGCGGAAGCGCCGGCTTCATCCGTATGCTCGAGATGGTCAGCCGAGAGCGCGCCGAACTTTGCGGCAAGCGCGGCGCCGCCAAGGTTCGACAGCTGGTCAGCGTGGAGCTTGACCGGCAGCCCAAGCCCTCTCGCGGTCTCGAACACCCGTGCGGTCTGCTCGGCCGAGAACGCGATCCCCTCCATGAAGGCATCGACGGCATCGGCAAGGCCGGCCTTCGCGACGGCCGGCAGCATCTGTTTGCAGACGAGATCGATGTAGCGATCCTTGTCGCCGTCGGCTTCCACCGGCAACGCATGTGCGCCGAGGAAGGACGTGCGGATCGCAACCGGCCGCTGACGACTGATGCTGCGCGCAGCGGCGAGCTGACGCATCTCGGTCTCGACGTCCAAGCCGTAGCCGGACTTGATCTCGACCGTGGTTGCGCCCTCGCCGATCAGCGCATCGAGCCGCGGTAGCGCGCTCGCGACGAGATCTGCTTCGCTCGCCTTGCGTGTCGCCGCCACCGTGGAGACGATGCCGCCGCCGGCGCGCGCGATTTCCTCGTAGCTCGCCCCCTTCAGGCGTAGCTCGAATTCGTGCGCACGGTTGCCGCCATAGACGAGATGGGTGTGGCAGTCGACGAGGCCAGGCGTGATCCAGCGTCCCTCGCAGTCGATCCGCTCGATCGCGCCCGCGTCCGCCGGAAAATCTGCTTCTGCACCGGCGTAGATGATACGGCCGCCGCGCGCAGCGATCACGCCATGCTCGATCTCGCCGAGATCGGGACGATCCGCCCGCATCGTGGCGAGCCGGGCATTGTGCCAGATCCGGTCGAAGCGCTCTGCCATGCCATGGTCCCTTCGTGGGATGCTTGACTTATATGTCTAGACATATAATCGTAAGCCGGTTCTGTCCAGCCGGCGTGTAAATCATGACCCGACTGCATTTCGCCTCCGCGCTCCTGCCCTCGGGCTGGGCCAATGACGTGCAGGTGGTGATCACCGCCGGCGCGATCGCGGAGGTGACGCCGGGCGTGGCTCCGGCTGCCGGCGACGAGCGCCACGCCATCGCGCTTTCGGGACTGGCGAGCCTGCACAGCCACGCCTTCCAGCGCGGCATGGCGGGCCTCGCCGAGTTGCGCGGCAACTCCACCGACACGTTCTGGACCTGGCGTGAGACGATGTATCGCTTCGCCCTCGCCATGACGCCGGACGACGTCGCTTCTGTCGCAACGCTGCTTTATGTCGAGATGCTGGAGCAGGGTTTTACCCGCGTCGGCGAATTCCATTATCTCCATCACGACCGCGACGGCGCGCAATATATCGATCCCGCCGAGATGGCCACGCGCATCGCGCAGGCCGCCGAGGCCTCCGGCATTGCTCTGACGTTGCTGCCGAGTTTTTATGCGCACGGCTCGTTTGGCGGCGCGGCGCCGCATGCCGGCCAGCGCCGCTTCATCTGCTCGGTCGATCGGTTCGCGGCATTGATGTCAGCATCGCGCAAGGCGATCAGCACATTGCCCGGCGCCAATATCGGCATTGCCCCGCACAGCCTGCGCGCGGTCGCGCCGGACGAGCTTGCGGCAATCATTCCGCTCGCTGAAGGCGGGCCGGTGCATATCCATGCTGCCGAGCAGGTCCGGGAAGTCGAGGATTGCCTGGCCTGGTCGGGCCACCGCCCGGTGCAATGGCTGCTGGAGCACGCGCCGATCGACCGACGCTGGTGCCTCATCCATGCGACGCATACGACGGATGAGGAAGTCGCCGCCTTCGCCCGGACCGGCGCGGTTGCCGGCCTCTGCCCCATCACCGAGGCGAGCCTTGGCGACGGCATCTTTCCCGCGCGCGAATTCCTCGATGCCGGCGGCGCGTTCGGTGTCGGCACCGATTCCAACGTGCTGATCGGCGCTGCCGACGAATTGCGCCAGCTCGAATACGGCCAGCGGCTCAAGCACCGCCAGCGGAACGTGCTCTCGGCCGGCGCCGGCCGCTCGACCGGACGCACGCTGTACGACCAAGCGCTCGCGGGCGGCGCGCAAGCGCTGGCGCAGCCGACAGTCGGCCTCGCACCGGGCGCGCGCGCCGACATCGTCACGCTCGACGCCGCACATCCGTCGCTGGCGGGACGACAGGGCGACGCCGCCATCGACGGCTGGATCTTTGCCGCGGGCAGCGGCGCGATCGACTGCGTCTGGGCCGGCGGCCGCAAGGTGGTCGAAGGCGGCCAGCATGGATTGCGCCAAGCCGCACGCGAACACTTCAACGCGACAGTGCGGAGGCTCATCGCATGAGCCTCGCCACCGAGACAGCCGACCAACCAACATTGTACAAGCGAATTCGCGCCGACATAGAGAAGCGCATCCTGACCGGCGAATGGCCGCCGGGGCATCGCATTCCGTTCGAGCACGAGCTGGTGGCGCGCTACGGCTGCTCGCGCATGACCGTGAACAAGGCGCTGTCGGAGCTCGCGCAGGCCGATCTGATCGAGCGGCGGCGGCGCGCCGGCTCGTTCGTGCGTCGACCGCAACATCAATCCGCCGTTCTCAAGATCGCCGACATCCGCGCCGAGATCACCGCGCTGGGGCGCGCTTACGGCTATGAGCTGATCCAGCGCAAGCTCCGCGCCGCGACCGCGGCCGACCGTGACCGTCTCGGCGTGAGGAAGGCCGGCAAGGTGGTCGCGATCACCTGCCGGCACAGCGCCGACAACGTGCCGTTCGCCGTCGAGGACAGGCTGATCGACCTGTCATCCGTGCCGGATGCCGCGACCGCGGATTTTTCGCGCGAGCCGCCCGGCTCGTGGCTGCTTCATCATGTTCCATGGACGGAGGCCGAGCACACGATCAGCGCCATCGTTGCGGATGACCACGCGGCGGACGCGCTCGCGATCGCCGTCGGCGCCCCCTGTCTCGTGATCGACCGTTACACCTGGCGCAGCGCGCGCACGATCACCGCCGTGCGCCTGCTCTATCCCGGTGACTCTCACCGCCTTGTCGCGCGATTCAAGGGAGGCTGAGAGGATATGTCGGCACAAATCGTGCAACGCTACATGAAGAGATCAACAAGACGTCAATCCATCGATCGGCAGAGGACGACAATCATGCGTAGTTCGACGATATTTGCGACAATCATTGCCCTCGCGGCCTCCACTCCCGTGCTCGCCGATGACGTCAAGGTCGGCGTCGGCATTTCCGGATGGACCGGTTTCGCGCCGCTGACGCTGGCGAAGGAGGCGGGCATCTTCAAGAAGAATGGGCTCGACGTCACGATCAAGAAGATCCCGCAGAAGGACCGCCACCTCGCGATCGCCTCAGGTGACGTCCAGTGCGCGGCAACGACCGTCGAGACCTGGATCTCCTGGAACGCCAACGGCGTTGCGACCAAGCAGATCTTCCAGCTCGACAAGAGCTATGGCGCCGACGGCATGGCCGTGCGCAACGATCTCGCCGCGATCAAGGACCTGAAGGGCAAGACCGTCGCCGCCTCCGCGCCCGGCACCTCGCCGTATTTCGCGCTGGCCTGGATGCTCAAGAAGAACGGCCTGTCGGTGAAGGACGTCACTGTCGTCAATCTCGAGCCGGCTGCTGCTGCACAGGCCTTCGTCTCCGGCCAGAACGATGCGGCGATGACCTATGAGCCGTATCTGTCGACGGTGCGGGCCGCGCCCGACAAGGGCAAGATCATCGCGACCACGCTGGATTATCCGATGGTCATGGACACCTTCGGCTGCACGCCGAAATTCCTCACCGAGAATCCCAAGGCCGCCAAGGCACTCGCCGAGAGCTATTTCGAGGCGCTTGACATGATCGCCAAGGACCAGGCCAAGGCCTACGAGATCATGGGCGCCGACGTGAAGCAGAGCGGCGAGCAGTTCGGCAACTCGGCAAAATACCTGCGCTGGCAGGACAAGGCCGCGAACCAGAAGTTCTTCGCGGGCGACTTCCTGACCTTCAACAAGGAGGCCGCCGACCTGCTGCTGGAAATCGGCATCATCAAGGCCGCGCCGAAGGTCGAGGACCTCTTCGACGCCAGCTACATCAAGTAAGCTTCTCGAGAGCCGCCGGCCCCGTTTCGCGGCGGGGCCGGCAAATCTTTTCAGCGCCCGGATATATCGTCGATGCGTCCCCTGGACCCTGTTACATCGAAGCAGCGCGTGGCCTACGGCCTTGCGTTCTTCGTGCTGTTCGTTGCCCTCTGGTCGTGGGCAACGCTCGGCGGCCATGTGTCGAAAACCTTTCTCGCCAACCCGCTGACCATGGTGCAGGAGGGATATGACCTCCTGGCCAAACAGGGATTCGTCTACGACATCGGCATGACGATCTGGCGCGTCGTCGGCGGCTTCGCGCTCGCGTCGATCATCGCGGTCCCGCTCGGCGTGCTGATGGGCGCCTACAAGCCAATCGAGGCGTTCCTCGAACCGTTCGTCTCCTTTGCGCGCTATCTGCCTGCGTCCGCTTTCATCCCGCTCCTGATCCTGTGGGCCGGCATCGGGGAATTGCAAAAGCTGCTCGTCATCTTCATCGGCTCGGTATTCCAGGTCATCCTGATGATCGCAGTCACCGTCGGCGCAACCCGGCGCGATCTGGTCGAGGCGGCCTATACGCTTGGGGCCAGCGACCGCGGCATCATCCGCCGCGTGCTGCTGCCCTCCTCTGCCCCCGAGATCGCGGAAATCCTGCGGCTGGTGCTGGGCTGGGCCTGGACCTACGTCATCGTCGCCGAGCTGATCGGTTCGTCCTCCGGCATCGGCCACATGATCACCGACAGTCAGGCACTGCTCAACACCGGGCAAATCATCTTCGGCATCATCGTGATCGGCCTGATCGGGCTCCTCTCGGACTTCATGTTCAAGGCGTTCAACGCCTGGCTGTTTCCGTGGAGGCTCGCATGACCACGCTGAAGATCGAGCAGGTCTCACGCACCTTCCCCGCGCGCCAAGGCAACGCGCCGACGCGCGCGCTGGAGCCGACCGACCTTACCATCGGCAACAACGATTTCGTCACCATCCTCGGTCCCTCCGGCTGCGGAAAGTCCACGCTGCTGCGCATCGTCGCGGGGCTCGACCGTCCGACCGGCGGCCGCGTCACGCTCGACGGGCGCGAGGTGACCGGCCCGGGCGCCGATCGCGGCATGGTGTTCCAGTCCTACACGCTGTTTCCCTGGCTCACCGTGCGCGAGAACATCGCCTTCGGCCTGCGCGAGCGCGGTGTGTCCGAGGCGGAGCGGAACAAGATCGCCGACGCGTTCATCCGCCAAGTCGGGTTGTCCGGCTTCGAGAACCACTGGCCGAAGCAGCTGTCCGGCGGCATGCAGCAGCGCACGGCGATCGCCCGCGCGCTCGCCAACGATCCCAAAATCCTGCTGCTCGACGAGCCTTTCGGCGCGCTGGACAACCAGACCCGCGCCTTGATGCAGGAGATGCTGCTCGGGATCTGGGAACGCGACCAGAAGACCGTGCTGTTCGTGACCCACGACATCGAGGAAGCGATCTTCCTCGGCAGCCGCGTTGTCGTCATGAGCGCGCGCCCCGGCCGGATCAAGGCTGAGATCAATGTGGACCTGCCGCATCCGCGCTCCTACAAGATCAAGACGACGCCGGAGTTCGTCCAGCTCAAGGAACGGCTGGTCGAGGAGATCCGCACCGAGGCGCTTAGGGTTGCCGAACATGCCTGACACCAATCCGCGCGCCAATGGCCAGCGCGTTCTCGCCGATCTCAATGCCCTCCGTGCCATCGGCGCTTACAGGACCGGCGTGCATAAGCCGACCTTCTCCGAGCCGCACAAGCTTTCGCTGGAGTGGCTCGTGCGCAAGCTTCCCGATGCCGGCCTCTCCGCTTCGATCGACGGCATCGGCAACGTGTTCGGCACCATTGCCAAGCCGGGACCCAAGCTGCTGGCCGGCTCGCACCTGGAAAGCCAGAACTACGCCGGCTGGCTCGATGGCCCGCTCGGCGTCGTCTACGCGCTCGAAGCGGCCCGCGTGCTCAACGCCGATCCCACCGTGAAAGGCGCGGTCGAGGTCGCCGCCTGGTGCGACGAGGAGGGACATTTCGGCCATTTCCTCGGCTCGCGCTCCTATGTCGGGCAGGTGACCGAAGCCGACATCGACGCCGCGCGCGATCGAACCAGCGGCCGCACCATGCGCGACGCGCTCGCCGACATGGGGCTCGCTGAACGCCCGCGCCTCGCCGCCGAGCCGGGCCGGCATGTCGGATATCTCGAGGCCCATATCGAGCAGGGCGACACGCTCGAAAGCGGCAAGCTCGCGATCGGTGTCGTGACCTCCATCGTCGGCATCTGGCAATACCAGATCGATTTCATCGGCGAGCAGAACCATGCCGGCACGACGCGCATGGCGGTGCGCAGGGATGCAGGGCTGGCGCTGGCCAAATTCTGCGTCGCGATCGACGAGCGTTTTCCTGATGCCTGCGGTCCACGCACGGTCTGGACCACCGGCCGCATCACGCTCGATCCGGGCGCCCCGAGCATCATTCCGGGCGGAGCCGAAATGCTGTTCCAGATCCGCGACGACGATCCAGCCGTCATCGCCCGGCTGGAGCAGCTGCTACGGACCATGGCGGACGAGGCCAGCGCGAGCGGTCCCTGCACCGTCACCGTTACGAAGCTGCGCACCGGTGCGCCCGCCATGATGGACGCCGGCTTTCAGGATGCGATCGAAGCAGCAAGCAAGGCGCTCGCCGGTGGACGATCCATTCGCATGCCCAGCGGCGCCGGCCACGATGCGCAGATGCTGGCAACGGTCATGCCCGCTGGCATGCTGTTCGTGCCGTCGATCGGCGGCATCAGTCATCACTGGACCGAAAACACTGCCGATACCGATATCGTCGCCGGCGCTGAGGTCTTCGTCGACGCTTGCCGGCGTATCCTCGGCGGCTGATGTGACGACAACCGATTGCGCGATCTGACGCGGATGCTGCGGGCAGGCGCCCCGCATCACCGGGTGCTCACGCTTTGAAGCCGGAGGTCTGTCGGCGCCATACAGCTGGGCTGACGCCGACAATCGAGGAGAACACGCGCGTGAAGTGACTCTGGTTGGCAAAGCCTGCCGAGATCGCGATCTCGGTCAGCGGCAGGTCGCGAACGCTCATCAATTGCTTGGCGGCCTTCACGCGCTGATGAAGCAGCCATTGATGCGGCGGCATGCCGACGGCGGTTCGAAATGCGCGTGAAAAATGACTGACCGAGAGGTCGAGCTCGCTCGCGATCTTCTGCAGCGAGAGTTTTTCGCCGAGATCGGATTCCAGGCGCTCGCAGGCACGTTTCGCCTGCCAGGGAGCGAGACCGCCGCGGGTGGGCTCAGTCCTGCGCTGAAGGCCGCCGTAAGCCTGGGCGACATGGGCGGTCAAGGCGAGCATCATGTGGTCGACGAAAAGCTGATTGGCCTCGCCCGGCCTGCGCAGGCCTTCCTGCAGCGACGCGCCGATGTGGCGGATGATTTCGTCGTCGTGGCCAACGCCGATCTGACAGTCGAGTTCGTCGATCCGCGACGAATTGCACTGCTCGGAGATGCTGTCGAGTGCCGAACGCGGAATGTAGAAAAAAAGCGAGTGGAACGGCTTGTCGATCACATAGCGTGGATCGAGCTTGAGGTCATAGAGATAGGTCGTGCCCGCGCGCACGTCCGCCTTCATGATAAATTTGCCGCGCTCCCAGAGCTCGCAATCCGGGTAATCACGAAGCTTCAGGCTGACGAGAAACGCGTCTTCCGCGGTGAGCGAGCCGGACAGGCCAGTCAGCGGACGATCATTCCGCGTTTCGGTGACCGCAAGCTCCGCGCTGCGCAGCGAACGCGTGACCAGGGAGGGCGGCGCTTCCTTCAAACGCAGGAATAGCCCGAGCTTGTCTCCGTAGGCGCCTGCCTGGGTCATCGGATTGGCCTTTCTGTGGAAGCCCGCGTGCAGGCCACAGTGTCCCGCCAGTTCAGGAGCGCATTACAATATCCGGCAGCGGCTGTCCACGTGCGCGCACCAGGCGAGCTTCACAGGTTTTCACAAACGCACGATCACATGGCGCGATGTGGGTTCACCGACACGAGAGGCATACCGGCGACGCATCGTCATTGCGAGCGCAGCGACTTGTCCGCCGAAGCCTTGCGAAGGCGGAAGCAATCCAGAGTCTTTCCGCGGAGGGATTCTGGATTGCTTCGTCCATGAGCAACAAGGCGTGGGCACGCTGCGCTTTGCCACCCTACGAGATCGAGCTTGTGGCAGTGCCGTAGGGTGGGCAAAGCGAAGCGTGCCCACGTATCTTTCGCGGCCGAGAGAGATCGTGGGCACGGCGCAAGAGCGCCTTTGCCCACCCTACGACATCGAGCTTGTGACACGCAGTTTGACTCCCAGACACGCCTTCGCATTCTCGCGGCTGGTTTCGCCCGAGCTTTGCTTGGTCGCTCCACCCTCTAGCCAAGAGGGCGCAGGGAAGGCCGGGTGCCGGCTCGCACCCGCGGTCCGCTGCGCGAAATGCACACGCAGGAAGAACCGCACAGCAGCATACAGGTGATGCCGATCACTCGGCCTTCCCTGCGCGGTGGTCGGACGGCTTATGCCGTGATCTCCCGGGAGCCGAACTTTCCTTCTGGCCTCCCTCGCCCCGCGAATTGATGATGCAGTCTGCCCGGTTGGGCTCGCTCGCATCTTCGCGACAGGCTTGACCGTGGCAACGACGGCCAGGACCACACGGTTTTGCCGTACGCACGGCTCGCCAATGTCGCCGCAGTTTTCCCAGCCCTGTCGACAAAGCCGGAAACTTACAGGCGAGACGAACCTAGCAGCGCCGCTCGTCCGCACGCGGGTTACGAGCTCACAGGGACTACCCGCCCTGCCCGCCCCATCTCGTGCCGACGCTGCCGCGTCCACCGCAAGCCCGGCTCGCGACAGTGACGACACAAGATCGCCCCTCTTGGGTGAGCCGGGATGGACCACACATACGATAAAACCGAATTTCGGTAAAGTGGAATATTTTTGCGCGAATGGATTGACACGGAGCGACACAGGTAAGTGCCAGCTCCGTCATCCTGAGGTGCGAGTGGCGCGATGCGCATCGCATCGCGCCGGGAGCCTCGAAGGATGAACGGCCACAGTGGGGCCGTCGCCCTTCGAGGCTCGCCGAAGAGGCGAGCACCTCAGGGTGACGGTGATGGTGATGGTGATGGTGATGGTGATGGTGATGGTGCCCTAGCCCGGATGGAGCGCAAGCGCAATCCGGGACAGTGCGAGATAACTGGGCGAGCATTACGCTGACGCTCCATCCGGGCTACAAGAGAGAGCCTCGCTCACTCGTCTGCACCGGCGCGCCGCGCGTCTGCGGCTTGTCGGGATCGCCTGCGACAGTTCGGAAATGCCTCGGACATAAAGCTGCGGCATTTCTCGGGCTTGTCGTTCGCCCCGCCTCTGCTTCTCCCGGAGTTCCTATGTCTTCTGCCGACCGTCCGGCGACACGCCTTGCGACCCGGCTCGCCTTCCTCGTCGCGGGCTTCGGCATCGCGTGCTGGGCGCCACTGGTGCCGTTCGCGAAGACACGGCTCGGCGTCGACGACGGCGTCCTCGGACTGCTCCTGCTCAGCCTCGGCATCGGTTCGGTCGTCGCGATGCTGCTGACGGGAATCATCAGCGCGCGCCACGGCAGCAGGCCGATCATCGTTGTGGGCGGCTTCGGTCTGGCGCTGGTGCTGCCCCTGCTCGCCGTCGCAAGCTCGCCCGCAACACTGGCACTGGCACTTTTCGCATTTGGCGCGGCGCTCGGCTCGATCGACGTCGCCATGAACATCCACGCCGTCGAGGTAGAGCGCGCCGCGGGACGTCCGCTGATGTCCGGCTTCCACGCGCTGTTCAGCATCGGGGGCTTCGCCGGATCCGCGCTGATGACGGCGCTGCTCTCGCTGCAATTCGGCACGCTGGCCTGCACGCTGATCTGCTCCGTCCTGATGCTGATTGCAATGATCGTGACCTGGCCGCGCCTGCTCCGCTCCGTGCAGGTGCAGGAGGGCCCGCTGTTCGTGCTGCCGCACGGATCGGTGCTGCTGCTCGCGCTGCTCGGCGCCATCACTTTCCTGGTCGAGGGCGCGATGCTCGATTGGGGCGCATTGCTCGTCATCGGCGCGGGTCTCGTCACCGAGGCGCAAGGCGGAGCCGGCTACATCGTGTTCTCGATCGCGATGACCGCAGGCCGGCTCGGCGGCGACGCCGTCGTTGCGCGCATCGGGGACCGCGCGACATTGCTCTGGGGCAGCCTCATCGCGATCGCCGGTTTCGTGGTCCTGCTCACGGCGCCCGTTGCGGCGGTCGCCATCACCGGATTCCTGCTGATCGGGCTCGGCGCGTCGAACCTCGTGCCGGTGCTGTTTCGGCGGGCGGCGCGGCAAACCGTCATGCCGACGGGGGTTGCGGTCGCGGCGATCACGACCGCGGGCTATGCCGGGATCCTGATCGGCCCTGCCGGCGTCGGCTTCGTCGCACGTCTTGGCGGATTACCCATGGCGTTCTGGTTGCTGGCCGCATTGATGGGTCTCGTGACGCTGTCGGCGCACATCGTCACAAAGGACACGGGTCGGACCATGCCGACCTAACCCCTTCCGTCTCAAGCATTATCGGGACGAGCCGAAGCCGACCCAAGCCATCTGCGCATGTCTGTCAGCCATGCGGCTTTCGGCCAGTTTACTGGACGTCTCGTTCTGCTAGACCACAATAAAATACCTTTTGACTCCCGTCGCGGGGGCAATGGCACGTGCCAGCTCATAACCAAGACTCGGTCGTTTCATTCGGGCCATTCCGGCTGTTTCCAAAGTCCCGGCTCCTGGAGAAGGAAGGCGAGCCGCTTCATGTCGGTGGCCGCGCGCTCGATATTCTCATCTTGCTTGCCGAGCGCCCGGGGGAAGTCGTCGACAAGAGAGAGCTGGTCAAGCGCATCTGGGCCGACGTGAATGTCGACGAAGGCAGCCTGCGCTTCCATGTCGCAGCATTGCGCAAGGTGCTCGGCGATACCGGCAAGTCCGCCCGTTATGTCCTCAATGTGCCGGGCCGTGGCTATTGCTTTGTCGCCCCGTTCGCTCAAGCGGCCCCGCAGGTCGCACGTGCCTCAGCCGACATCAGCCCTCCCCGCTCCCTGCCCGCTCCGCTTGCGAAGATGGTCGGACGCGAGGAGATCATCGAGAAGATCTCGAGCGGTCTTGCCCTCTATCCCTTCATAACCGTGGTCGGCCCGGGCGGCATCGGCAAGACCGTCGTCGCCGTCACTGTGGGGCATCGCCGCTCGGCGGATTTCGGCGGCCGCGTCTTCTTCGTCGATTTCGGTCCACTACGCGACGCCAGCCATGTCACGACCACCATCGCCTCCGTGCTCGGACTGACCGTCAACTCGGAGGATTCGACGCCGGCGATCCTGACATTTCTGAAGACCGGACCTACCCTGCTGATCTTCGACAGTTGCGAGCATGTGCTGGACACGCTGGCCCCGCTCGTGGAGCGCATCGTTCGCGAAGCGCCGCAGCTTCGTGTTCTTGCGACCAGCCGCGAGTCGTTCCGAAGCGAAGGCGAGCGCATCTTCCGGCTGTTTCCGCTGGATTGTCCGCCCGAGCGCGAGGGCCTCGATGCCGCCGAGGTTCTCGCCTACCCGGCCGCGCAGCTCTTCGTCGAGCGCATCGCGCAGAGCTCCGGACCGTTCCAGCTCAGTGCCGAAGAGGCGCCGCTCGTCGCGAGCATCTGCCGGCGGCTCGACGGCATTGCGCTGGCAATCGAACTCGCGGCGGGCCGTGTCGACGCGTACGGCATCGCAGGCACAGCCTCCCTGCTCGACAGCCGCTTTTCGCTGCAGTGGCGCGGGCGCCGGACGGCCGTCCCGCGGCACCAGACGCTCGCCGCCGCCCTCGACTGGAGCTACGACCTGCTGCCTCCGGCGGAGAGCGCCACGTTGCGACGATTATCGGTGTTCGCCGGGCCGTTCGCGCCGGAAGCGGCCGCCGCGGTCGCGTCCGGCGATGGCCTGAGCGCCTCGGAAACGCTGGAGGCGATCGACAGCCTGGTCGCCAAATCGCTGATCTCGCCATCCGGTTCGCGGGCGCTGCGCTATCGCCTGCTCGACACCACGCGCGCCTACGCGCTCGGCAAGCTGAACGAGCTCGGCGAAAACAGGCAGTTCGCGCGGCGCCATGCGGAGCACTTTCGCGACTTCTTCGAGCGCGCGGGGGCCGACACCTCGACGCCGCTTCCCGACTGGCTGGGCACCTATGGCGGGGAGCTGGACAATGTGCGCGCGGCGCTGAACTGGGCCTTCGCGCCCGACGGCGATGCGAAGCTCGGCGTCGCGCTGACCGCGGCCGCGGTCACCCTGTGGGTGCGTCTTTCGCTGTTCGCCGAATGCCGCGAGCGCTGCAGAACGGCACTGGCGGCGCTCGGAGACGGCGGCGACGACGACCGCATCCGCATGCAGCTGCTGTCGGCACTCGGCTGGTCGCTGATGTATGGCGAGGGCCGCGCGCGCGAGGCGCGCCCGATCCTCGAGACGACGCTCGAGCTTGCTGAGAGCCTCGACGACAAGGATTTCCGGCTGCGCGCGCTCTGGGGCTTGTGCATCGACCAGTTCAACAACGGGCAGTTCGGCAAGGCCCGCGCACTCGCCGACCGCTTTGCGAGCGTCGCGGTGAATTCATCCGACAATACCGATCTCATGCTGGGTGACCGCCTGATGGCGGTCGCGCTGCATTATCTGGGAGACCAGAACGAGGCGCGGCAGCGTATCGATCGGGTGAACGCCTCGCTGCATGTGCTGGAAACGAAACCGAAGATCTTCCCGCTCGATCTCAGGATATCGACGCAATATTTCCGGGCCCGCATTCTCTGGCTTCAGGGCCTCGCCGATCAGGCCCAGGCGCTCGCCGCCAAGAACATCGAAGACGGCCGTGCCAACGGCCACGCGCTGACCTTCTGTAGCGTGCTGGGGCAGGCCGCCTGCCCGATCGCGTTCTGGTCCGGCGATTTCGACGCCGCCGAGCGCCACGGCGCCGAGCTGCTCGAACACACCGAGCGCCACGCCATCCGGCCGTGGGGCCTGTGGGCACGGGCCTTCAACGCCGCAGTCATTGCCCGGCGCGGCGACATCGCGACGGGCCTGCCGCTGCTGCGCGAAGAACTCGATCGCGCCGGCGACGCGCGCTTCCTGCCGCGCTTTCTCCCGCTGCTCGGCGAGCTCGCTGTATGCTTCCTGGAGGCCGACCAGATCGAACGTGGCCTCGAAATGATCGAGGACGTCCTCGCCCGTTGCAACGACCGGCAGGAGCGCTGGTATCTGCCGGAGCTGATCCGCATCAAGGGAGAATTGATGCTCAGGAGCCCGCGGCATTCGGAGCACGCCGAGGCCCACTTTCGCGAGGCGATCGACATTGCCGTCGAGCAGGGCGCGCGCTTCTGGGAGCTGCGCTGTGGGACCAGCCTCGCGCGGCTCATGATGGGCGCAGGCCAGAGCGCGGACGCGCTGGCCATTCTGAAGAATGTCACCGGCTCCTTCGCCGAGGGATCCGATATCTCCGACATGCGCATTGCGCGCGATTTGATCGCGCAATTGCGCGCCTGACGGCACGCGACCTGACCTAGCCTCCGACGGCAGCCGCGCGGCGCGGCAGCTTCCAGCCGGGCCGGATGAAGTGGCAGGTGTAGCCGTCCGGATAACGTTCGAGATAATCCTGATGCTCGGGCTCGGCTTCCCAGAACTCGGCTGCGGGCGCGACCTCGGTCACCACCTTGCCCGGCCAAAGGCCCGACGCCTCGACGTCGGCGATGGTGTCTTCGGCGATCCTCTTCTGCTCCTCGCTCGTAGTGAAGATCGCCGAGCGGTAGCTCGTGCCCAGATCGTTACCCTGGCGATTGAGCGTGGTGGGATCGTGGATCTGGAAGAAGAACTCCAGCATGGTCCGGAAGCTGGTCCTTGCAGGATCGAAGCTGATCTCGATGGCTTCGGCGTGACCTTCGTGATTGCGGTAGGTGGCGTTCTTCACGTGCCCGCCGGTGTAGCCGACGCGGGTGGAGATCACGCCCGGCTGCTTGCGGATCAGATCCTGCATGCCCCAGAAGCAGCCTCCGGCCAAAACTGCGCGCTCCATCGTCATATCTCCGCTCCCGATTGATTGCTCGGTCCGTTCTGTGTCCCTAACATAGGCTCTCGGCCACCCGGCCGAAAGCCATGCTATTGACGCGTATCCACCTGTGCCTCTAGGGCCCGGTGGACCCGGGATGCTCGCCTTAAGCCAGCTTGGCGTCGAGGGTGATCGCTGCGTTGAGCACCTTCGACACAGGGCAGTTTTTCTCGGCCTCGCCGGCGATCTTGGCAAAACCCGCATCGTCGAGGTTCGGCACCTTGGCGCGCAAGGTCAGCGCGGATTTGCTGATCTTGAAGCCTTTGCCTTCGGGCTCGAGGGTCACGGCGGCTTCGGTCGAGAGCTCGTCGGGCGTGAATCCCGCCATCTGAAGGCCGAAGGCCAGCGCCATCGTAAAGCAACCTGCATGGGCCGCTGCGATCAACTCCTCGGGATTGGTCCCCTTCTCATTCTCGAAACGCGTCTTGAACGAATAGGGCGTCTGCGCGAGTACGCCGGATTCGCTGGTCAGATGGCCAGTTCCATCGCGACCGGTGCCCTTCCAGACGGCCGTTGCTTTGCGGATCATGTCAGTTCTCCCTGTCGTTTCAGTACCGGGCTCCATACCGGAGCAAGGCGACATTGGCGTGGCGGGCGAGCAACGCCCGCGGGTTCAGCTCGGCAGAGGTTGGCCGGCCTGCTCGCGCACAATGTGATCGGCGTACCATTCCGCCCAGTTCTCATCATGTCCACCGGTCCGCCGCTCATGTTCGCCATGCGCTGCCGCCGCCCGGTGGAGTGCGGCCGCCAACTCCGCCTGCGAAGCGAACGTCGTGCCGCCGCCCGCGATGCGCCCCGGCAGTCGCGTTGTCACCTCCTGGAACAGCCAGCCGTTGCCATCGGGATCGCTGAACGATGCAAACGAGCTGTAGCTGCCGCGGTTGGGGTCGGCGCCACTGATCCGAGTATTGCCGAACAGGTACGGCTCGTCCGACCCGACGTGAACGTCGCCGGCACCGTGGAATGGCATGCTGACCTCGACGCCGCGGTCGAGCAGATCCCGTCGTGCCGCCTCCAGATCGGAGACAATCAGGTACAGCCCTCGCACCGAGCCGGGTGCGGCGGCAGTCACATTGTTTCCGAAGATCACCGAGCAGGCCGAGCCAGGCGGGGTGAACTGGATCACACGCCAGTCGTCTCCCGACGTGAAGTCGGTGTCCAGCCGCCAACCAAGGCGCGCGTAGAACGCCTTGGCGCGGTCGACATTGGACACGGGGATCACGACGACTTCGAGCTTCCAGTCGGCCCTGGGCGATGTCGAGAGTTCGGGATCGGTTTGGATAGTGGTCATGTCGAGCTCCCTGATTTGAGCACGCTACTACGGATGAGAAGGGCCGCTATGCGGCGGCGGGCGTCTGAGCGGCCTGAATTGAGAGTATCTTCAACAGGATATCGCCGCCCGCCCGGCTCGCAAGTCCTAACACATTCTAACACGCCAAGCCGCACGCGCGCCGCCATGGTGGAGACATTGCTCGGTGGACATGGCGGGACATGGCGCTTCTAGACGATGTGATCGATGCCAGCGGCGGAATGACCCGCTGGAACAACCTGAGCCGTTTCACGCTCCACCTTTCCATTGGCGGAACGCTGTTCGCCAACGCCGGACATGCCCGGGAATTCAAGGACGTGACCGCGGAGGGCTCGACCCGGATACAATCGCTCCGCTTCACCGGCATCACCGGGGGCGAACGCTCCGGCTCTTTTCAGCCCGATGCGATCACCATCGAGAAGCTGGATGGTGAGGTCCTGCAGACCTGGAGCAACCCGGTCCCAGCGTTTGCCGAGGCCGGCTCGCCCGCGCTTGCGGACGAGCTGCATCTCGTCTTCTTCTGCGGTGTCGCGATCTGGAATTATCTGACGATTCCATTCCTGCTTGCTCACCCCGATGTCGTAATCGAGGAGCTGTCGCCTTGGCAGCAGAGCACCGAAACCTGGCGCCGGCTGCGAGCGCAATTTCCCCCGCATCTGATCACGCTCGCGTCGGAGCAGATTCTCTATTTCGACCAGAGCGCCCTGCAGCGGCGCGCGGATCACGCGCTCTTCGGGATGAAGGTTGCACACGCCTCCTGGGCGCATGACAATTTCGGCGGCATCGTGGTGCCGACGCTTCGACGCATTCAGGCCGTGCAGCCGGACGGAAGCGTGATCGCCAAGCCCGTGCTCATGGATGTCGAGATTTTCGATGCCGTCTTCGAGTAACGTCGACGGCTTCAAGTTTGAATCGGATTTGCGAGCATCGAACGACGCGCTCCTGCGGCGGGCTGTCGCAGCCAAACGCAGACGCACAAAATCTAACAGATCCTCATCACCTCTAACGGGCGTCATGGCCGACCCAGCCCTATCCTCTGAACATGGAAAGCATTGGTTTGCACGTCTGCCGGCGTTGCAAACAGGCGCAAGCCAGGAAAGGACGAGCGATGTCGAACAATTTGCAGGCGGCGCATGCCGATGGTCCGGCCGGCGCGCGCGATCCCGAGAGTCTTCGCCATACAGCGGTCATCGCCCGGGACAGCCAATGCACGGGGATGGAGTTGCCGCGCGTCAGGGTCAATGCCTTGCCGAAATGGCGGCTGCGGCGCGTCGAGCAATATGTCGCCGATCATTTTGACCGCTGCATCAGCCTGTCCGAGCTCGCCAATGTCGCCGGCCTGTCCAGGATGCACTTTGCAGCGCAATTCCGCGCCGCGACCGGCTACCGCCCTCGGGAATATCTGCTCCATCACCGGACCGTGCATGCGAAGACGCTGCTCGCAACCACCGAGCGTCCATTGGCGGAGATCGCGCTGGCCGTGGGCTTCAGCACGCAGGCGCATTTTTCGACCGTCTTCAAGCGCATCAGCGGCGAGTCTCCGGCGCGCTGGCGCCTCGCCAGCAAGGGTGAAGGGCTCGCGGTCGAAGCACCGCGTCGTCCTTCGCCAGAGCGAAACTGGATCGCCGGCGCCCCCGCTCCCTACACCGGATCGAACGCGCGGATCGGCGGCAGATTGCCGGTGAACTTCTCGACCTCGACCGCCGTCAGCTGACCGGTGCAGCCCTGCGCCAGGGATGAGGTCCCGATGTCGCGGGTGAGCACGTTCGGATTGCCGTGAACGCAGAGCGGCGCCTCGTCCTCGGGATCCATCGGATCGTACCAGGCGCCGGTCGGAAGCTGCACCACGCCGGGCGCGATGCCGTCGGTGACGTGGACCGCCGCAAGGCACGCGCCGCGCGCATTGAACAGGCGGATGATGTCGCCGTCCTTGATGCCGCGCGCGTTCGCATCGACCGGGTTCATCCGCGCGACCTCGCGGCCGCGATGTTTCGCGGCAAGCGAATGTCCGCCGAAATCGAGCTGGCTGTGCAGGCGCGTCACCGGCTGGTTGGCGACGAGGAAGCATGGCGCGCCTCGCTTCGGCATGTCGGTCTTCTCCAGCCAGACGGGATGACCGGGACAATCCGCATCGCCGTGGCCTGCGATCTTCTGCGAAAAGATCTCGACGCGGCCGCTCGGCGTCGGCAGGGCATGATTGACCGGGTCTTCGCGAAAACGGCGCAGCCGGCCGCCGTCATCGGGCTGCTGCGGCACGACCAGGCTGCCGCGCGCCCAGAACTCGTCGAAGCTTGGGGCTTCGAGGCCACGCTTCGCAAGCGAGGCGCGGGTCGGCTCGTAGAGATGCTCCAGCCATTGCCGCGAGGTGCGTCCCTCGGTGAAGGGCTCGCGCGCGCCGAGACGATCGGCGAGATCGGCAAAGATATCGTAGTCGTCGCGCGCAAGGCCAAACGGCTCGGCGACCTTGTGCATGGCGACCATCAGGGGATCGTTGGTGGAATAGCCGATGTCCTCGCGCTCTAGCGTCATCGTCGCGGGCAGCACGATGTCGGCATGCCGGGCCGTGGCGGTCCAGGCCAGCTCGTGCACGACGAAGGTATCGAGCTGCGCAAACGCCTTGCGCAGGCGGTTGATGTCCTGGTGATGGTGGAAGGGATTGCCGCCGGCCCAATAGACCATGCGGATGTCCGGATAGGTCCGCGTCTCGCCGTTGTAGCGATAGGTGGTGCCGGGCTTGAGCAGCATGTCGGCGATGCGCGCCACCGGAATGAAATCGGCGACGCCGTTGCGGCCCTGCCCCAGCGTCGGCCCCGGCACGTCGTTGACGCGACGGCCGTAATAGCCGATCGCCCCGAGCGAATAGGCGTAGCCGCCGCCGGGAAAGCCGATCTGGCCGAGCGCTGCCGCCAGCACCATGCCCATCCACACCGGCTGCTCGCCATGCTCGGCGCGCTGCAACGAATGCGAGACGGTGATCAGCGCGCGCTTGCCGGCGGCGCGGCGCGCGAGCTTGCGGATCGTCTCGGCATCGACGCCTGAGATGGCCGCAGCCCATTCGGCGTGTTTGGGCTGGCCATCGCTTTCGCCCATGAGATAGCGCAGGAAGGTGGGCCAGCCTTCGGTGTAGCGATCGAGGAAGGCCTGATCGTGCAGACCTTCGCTCACCAGCGTGTGGACGAGGCCGAGCATCAAGGCGGTGTCGGTGCCGGGCACGCAAGCCATCCATTCGGCGCCGGCTTCCACCGGCAGATCGTCACGCAGCGGGCTGACGAGGACGAATTCGCAGCCGCGCTTGCGCGCCGCGGCCATGGCGCCGCGCTCGACATGCTTGCTGATCGAGCCGCCGGCCACCATGGAGTTCTTCAGCGCCATGCCGCCGAAGGCCAGCACGATGTCGGTGGTTTGAGCAATCTGCTCCCAGGTGACGTTGCGCTTGGTGATGTCCTCATAGCCCGCCAGGATCTGCGGCAGCAGCACCGAGGACGCGCCCGACGAGTAAGTGTTCACCGAGCGGACATAGCCGCCCATCGCGATGTTGAGGAAGCGATGCACCTGGCTCTGGGCGTGATGAAAGCGGCCGGCGCTCGACCAGCCATAGGAGCCGCCGAACACAGCGCCGGGGCCGCGCGTGTCGCGGATGCGGCAGAGCTCGTCGCCGAGGAGGTCAAGCGCCTTCTCCCAGCTCACGGAGACGAACTCGTCGCGGCCGCGGCGATTGTCGAGGCCCGGCCCGCGCTCAAGCCAGCCGCGGCGGATCGCCGGCTGGGCGATGCGCGCCTGGTGGCGGAGCGCGCCGGGGAAATTGTCGATGATGCCGTTCGGATCGGGGTCGCCTGCATAGGCCCTGACCTCGAGGCCAGCTGCGCCCTGACGCGCGGAAAACACGCCCCAATGCGAGGTGTGCGGCTTGAAGCCCTCCGACAGGTCGAGACCGGGGTCGGGGAAGCCAATCGTATCGTCCATCGTCTGATCCTTGTTCCGGGTCCGGTCTGCAATCGGGCTGGTAATATACCGATCCGTTCCGGACGTCGTCGAGATCAGCCTTGACGGAAACGCTGGGCTGCCCCGCGCCGCGGATTTCGTGATCACATCATGACCATGCGCGCTTGGACAGGGCGCCCCGAACAGGCGCGCCGGAGTTCGGCCTCACTCGCCCGCGCAGCAATCGACCAACAGCTGCCAGATCCGCTGCGCCTCGTCCCGCTCGTGACCATCCGGCACCTTCTCGACGCTGGACCGACCATAATCGGCGCGCGTTTCGCGAGGCACGATCCACCGCTCCGAGATCGGGTCGTACCATTTTGCGATGTTCATCTCAGTCACGGCGATCGACTCACAGATTGACCAACGGTTGGCGGTGCGCCTGCCGCGGTCTCATGCGAGCCATCGGCGACGCGCCACCCAGTTTACCAATCGTGAGCTCGCATGATCGTTCCGTTTCTGGATCTCATCCCGGCCGGGCCGGATGAAGCGTGCGCGGATGCCGCTCGTGCAGCAGCCGAGCGAGCTCCTCGCGCTCGCTCTCGCGTCCTTTCATGGCGGTCTCGAACAGCGCCTCCTGGATGTCGCGAGGCATGTCGCCCCACACGTCCATGGCAGCGCGCCCGAGCAGGCCCGCGAGATGATCAACTGCATCGCTCATTCGGCTCTCCTGGTCTGCACACCGAAATGGAACAGCTGCGGCCGTCCAGCGTTCCAGTGTCAACATTGTGAAAAGGAGGCGTCTTTTATGGGATTGTTCACCAAGGACATCAAATCGATGGAAGACCTGCTGCTGCACGGGCTGCAGGACATCTACTACGCGGAGCAGCAGATCCTGAAGGCGCTGCCCAAGATGATCGACAAGGCGACCAACAGAGATCTCGCCACTGGGCTGAAAGCTCACCTGGACGAGACCAACAAGCAGGTCGAACGGCTCGACAAAGTATTCGCCAAGCTCGGCAAGCAGCCCAGCGGCACGCAGTGTCCGGCCATCGACGGCCTGATCGAAGAAGCCGACGCCACCGCAGGTGAGATTGAGGACAAGGCCGTGCTCGACGCCGCCATCGTCGCCAATGCGCAGGCCGTGGAGCACTATGAAATGTGCCGCTACGGCACGCTGATCGCCTGGGCGGAAACACTCGGCCACGACGACATCGTGCGCTTCCTCACCACCAATCTGAATGAAGAGAAGGCTGCCAACACCAAGCTGAACACGGTGGCGCTGCGCAAGGGCGTCAACGCCAAGGCGTCCAACGCGGCCTGATCGAGATCTGCTGACTGTAACGTGGCGGCCCGGCTTCCGGCGCCGCCACGATTCTCGTCAGATGAACGGCTTGCCGCCGGTGACCGCCAACGTCGCCCCCGAGGTGTAGCTCGAGAGCGGATCGGCCAGCATGACATAGGCGGTTGCAAGCTCGGCCGGCTGACCGGCGCGCTGCATCGGGACCTGCTTGCCGAAGTTCTTGACCCTTTCCTCCGACATGGTCGAGGGAATCAGCGGAGTCCAGATCGGGCCCGGGGCAACGGCGTTGACCCGAATGCCCTTCTCGGCCAGCATTTGCGCAAGCCCGCCGGTAAAATTCTGAATGGCGCCCTTGGTCGTAGCGTAAGCCAGCAGGGTCGGGTTCGGCATGTCCGAGTTCACCGACGCCGTGTTGATGATCGCAGCTCCCGGCCGCATGTGAGGAACGGCGGCCTTGGTCAGATAGAATATGGCGTGGATGTTGGTCTCGAACGTGCGCTGCCACTCCTCGTCGCTGATGTCTCCGATGTCCTTGAACGTGGCCTGATGGGCCGCATTGTTGACGAGGATATCGATGCTGCCGAGCTCCTCGACCGTGCGACGCACGATGGAGCGGCAGTGCTCGGGATTGCGGATGTCGCCGGGAATGAGGATCGCCTTGCGTCTCTCCCGCTCCACCAGCGCCTTGACCTCGGCCGCATCCTCGTCCTCGTTCAAATAGGAGATGACGATGTCGGCGCCCTCGCGCGCATAGGCGATCGCGACCGCGCGGCCGATGCCGCTGTCACCTCCGGTGATGAGCGCCTTCTTTCCGGCCAGACGTCCAGAGCCTTTGTAACTCTCCTCCCCATGATCGGGGCGTGGCTGCATCGCCCGCGTCGAGCCGGGCATCGGTTGCTGCTGCGGCGGATAAGGTGGCTTTGGATAGTCGGTCATGAAGCGGCTCCAGGGATCTGCTCCGCTAACGGAGCCCCGCCGGAAGCGTTCCTGTGGCCGCGCTGCTGCACCGCGGAACCCTTTGCGCCGCAACATTCAAAAATGAGACTGCCCGTCAAGCCGGACGAGGCGCTCACGCATGCACCGCATCCGACTTCGGCTAGCTTCTCTCCAAAGCCGCGGGCCTTCGAGAGTCACGCGGCGCCGCGCCGGTTCGGTGCGGCCATAAATCGACGACACAGGGAGGAGCACAATGTCGAAATGCAGTGTGGGACTGCTCGCGCTGAGCAGCCTGTTTCTTTCGGGCGCAGCGATCGCCCAGGAAAAGATCAAGGTGGGCGTGACCGCGACGCTCGAGGGCACCTACACGGTGCTCGGCGAGGACGGCATGCGCGGCCACCAGACCGCGCTCAACGTGCTGGGCAAGAAAATCGGCGACAAGGAGCTCGAATTCATCGTCGCCTCGACCGACGCGACACCGGACTCCGCCGTGCGCGCCGTGCGCAAGCTGATCGAGCAGGACAAGGTGCAGATCCTGCTCTCGCCGCTGTCCGGCGACGAGGGCATCGCGGTCAAGAACTTCGCAAAGACCCATCCCGAGCTGACCTTCATCAACGCGGCGTCCGGCGCGCAGGAAACGACCTATGTCGATCCTGCCCCGAACTTCTTCCGTTACAACATGGACGGCGCGCAGTGGCAGGTCGGCCTCGGCAAATACGCCTATGACGAAAAGAAGTATCGCAAGATCGCAACCGTCGGCGAGGACTATTCCTTCATCTACACCCAGGTATTCGGCCTCGTGCTCGAGTTCTGCGGCGCCGGCGGACAGATCACCAACCGGCAATGGGTGCCGCTCGGCACCAAGGATTTCGCCTCGGTCATCGCCGCGCTGCCCGACGATGTCGACGCGATCTATCTCGGCCTCGGCGGCGCCGATGCCGTGAACTTCCTCAACCAGTATCAGCAGGCCGGCGGCAAGGCGCATCTGATGGGCGGTTCCATCATGATCGACCAGACCATCCTGTCGTCCAAGGGCAACGCCAAGAACGCCCTGGTCGGCACCATCGCGGCGAGCGGCCAGGCCGATACCTGGGACGATCCGGGCTGGCAGAAATTCGTGAAGGCCTATCAGGACGCCTTCCCGCCCAACAAGCGCTTCCCGAGCCCGTCACTGCTCGCGACCAATTACTATGACTCGACCATGGCGCTGATCCTCGCGCTGCGTCAGGTCAATGGCGATCTCTCCAACAACCAGTCGAAGTTCAAGGAAGCGCTGGCGAAGATCGAGATCGATGCGCCGAACGGCAAGATCAAGCTCGACTCCAACCGTCAGGCGATCGGCACCAACTTCGTCACCGAAGTGGTCGACGACGGCAAGGGCGCGCTGTTCAGCAAGGTGGTGAAGGTGATCCCGAACGTGAACCAGACGCTGGGCTATGATCCAGCCGTATTCTCGAAGATCGGGCTGCCGAGCCGCACCGTGCCGGAATGTAAGAAGTACTGACGCATCACGGCTGCAATGGACAACCGGGGAGCGACTTGCTGACGCGGTCGCTCTCCGCTCTTGCAATCTCGTCGGCGTTGTTGAACGTTGACCCAAAAGACAAGAACATTCGGGAGGGGAAGGCATGAGCCGTGCGCTCGCCGTCTTCCACGGCCGGTTCGGTCGGGCGACGGTTTATCAGTTGAACCGCCCTTTCAATATCCACGCCCATCGTGAAGGTCATCTGATCTTCCATGTCGGCGGCATGCCCGCATGCATCGACGTGTCGGACGGGCACCACGATCTCAACGAGACGTCCGTCGTCGCGGTCAATCCCTGGGAGCCGCACAATTTCCTGCCTGCCGATCTGGACGGCGGCGCGATCTTCTTCGTGCTCTACGTCAATGCCGAATGGTTTGCGCCCGATGCCTCCGGCACCCATCGGCTGCGTTTCGGCCGCACCCAGTTCAAGCGCACGCCGGCACTCGACAAGCACATCAGGCGGACCGCCGCGCTCGTGTGCGGCGCACCATCGCTCTCCAGTCTGGATTCCGAGCTGCGGAGGTTGATCGACATCTGCTACGACGAAAGCTGGCAGCAGGCCGAGATCGCCCGCGATCCGCGCGCAAACGGCTCGGTCACCGATTTTCGCGTGCGCAAATGCATCAAGATGATGTCGGAAAGTCCCGGCGCTGAGATCGAGCTCGATACGATCGCGCGGGAATCCGGCCTGTCGCGACCACATTTCTATCGGCTATTCCGCGTCCAGACCGGCGTTACGCCGAACCTCTATCTCAACACGCTGATCATGGAACAGGCGCTCGAAGCACTGGTGGCAAGCGAGACGCCGATCGCCGATATCGGCTTCGATCTCGGCTTCTCCTCGCAAAGCGGTTTCACCCGCTTCTTCGCCGCCAACGTGGGGATGGCCCCGACCGATTATCGTCGCGCAGCCAAGATTTTGCGCGCCTGAGCGCGGGCCACGAAAAGATACTCACGATCAAACGTTCCCCTGCGAGCCCGGCTAGGATGTCGGCAACGCGATCCCGAGAGAGGATTGCGACCGACGGGAGCGCACGTCCATGGCGAGGCCCGCAGCCGGCATCGGCTTGCATGCCCCCTCGCCCCGCTTGCGGGGCCGAGACGAGCTTCGCTCGCTCTGGGAAGGCCGGGGTGTACCCGCGCCTTCCGTGCGACCTCTCCCCGCAATCACAGATGATCTCTTGGAACGGCCCGAGCAAGCGCCCCGTCCTTCGAGACGACCGCTCCGCGGTCTCCTCAGGATGAGGCTAAGCGGCTTGGAGCTCGTCAAACCTGCGGCTGCATACTCCGCCCTCATCCTGAGGCGCCCGCCAAGGCGGGCGTCTCGAAGGATCGGCCGCGGGGAATCCGCTTCCCATCTACGATGGCCCTGCCACAAGCGAGGCGAGGCGGGACCATGAGCCGCTTTGTCGAACGCCATCCGGCCTGGGCGCTCATCGCAATCATTGCCGTTGCCGTCGCGCTCTGGCTGATCTTCGCGGTCTGGCCGCCGGGCCTCGAAGAGGCCGTCGGCCGCAAGCGCGTCTTCCTCAACGCAGTCTTCAACGGAATCACGCTCGGAGGGCTCTACTTCCTCGTCGCCAGCGGCTTCACGCTGATCTTCGGGCTGATGCGCAACGTCAACCTCGCGCACGGCTCGCTCTATCTGTTCGGCGGCTATGTCGGCTACGCCATCAGCACGGCGACCGGCTCCTGGGTGCTCAGCTTCATCGTCGCCTTCATCCTCACCGCCCTCGTCGGCATCCTGCTCCAGGTGATCGTGTTCCGTCGGATGGAGGGACAGGATCTCAGGCAGACCATGGTGACGATCGGGCTTTCGATCGTGTTCGCCGATCTCATGCTGTGGGCCTGCGGCGGCGATTTCTACCAGATCCAGACACCGAACTGGCTGATCGGCCCCGTGGAGCTGCCGCTGGTCACGGCGATCAGATCCTCGGGCGAGCCGGTCTATCTCCGATATCCCATGGTGCGACTGGTGATCTTCGCCGCCTCGGTGGTCATTGGCGTCGCAATGTGGCTTGCGCTCAATCGCACCCGCATCGGCATGATCATTCGCGCCGGCGTCGACGACCGCGATATCCTCGCCGCGACAGGCGTGCGTATCCAGCTCGTCTTCGTAGCCGTGTTCGCGTTCGGCGCAGGTCTTGCGGGCATCGCCGGCGTCGTCGGCGGCACCTTCCAGTCGCTGTCGCCTGGCGAGGACATTCGCTTCCTGCTCGCCTCCCTCGTCGTCGTGATCGTGGGCGGCATGGGGTCGATCCCCGGCGCTGCGCTTGGGGCGCTGATCATCGGCCTCGCCGAACAGCTCGGCTCGGTCTACATCCCGACCTATGCCATCGTCGTGACCTTCCTGATCATGGTGCTGGTGCTGGCGATCCGGCCGCAAGGCCTGTTGGCGAGGCGCTGACATGTCGCTCGCCCACGATGCCCGCGTTACCGCATCTCCCGCCACAATGGCTCAGCGCGCGGCACGGACGTGGCCGGAGATCAACAATCCCGCGGCCTGGGTCGTCGCCGCCATCCTCCTGATCATGCCACTGATCGCCAACGGCTTCTTCCTGATCGAGATCTTCGCCTCCACCTTGATCCTCGGCACCATGGCGCTCAGCCTGATGTTCCTCGCCGGCTATGGCGGCATGGTCAGCCTGATGCAGCTCACGATCGCCGGCTTCTCGGCCTACATGGTCGCGGTGTTCGGCGTCAGCGGCAACGCCAATATCAGCCTGGGCTGGCCATGGTGGCTCGCGGTCCCCATGGCGCTCGCGCTGGCAACCGCCTTCGGCACGCTCGGCGGCGCGCTCGCGGTGCGCACCGAAGGCATCTACACCATCATGATCACGCTCGCGATCGGCGCGGCCTTCTATTATTTCACCAACCAGAACTGGGCGATCTTCAACGGCCATACCGGCATCAACACCGTGGCCACGCCACATTTCTGGGGCGTCAACTGGCGCGCGGACATTCCCTTCTATTATATCGTGCTCGCGGTCGCCGCGCTTTGCTATTTCGCCGTCGAATATCTTTCGCGCGCCCCCTTCGGCCTCGCCCTTCAGGGCGTGCGCGACAATCCAAGGCGCATGGCGGCGCTCGGCTTCAACGTCAATGCGCACCGCATCGCCGCCTATGCGTTCGCCTCCTTCGTGGCCGCACTTGCCGGCGTGCTCCAGGTCTGGAACTACCGCCAGATTTCACCGGGCTCGGTCAGCGTCGGGGCCTGCATCGACGTGCTGATCATCGCCGTCGTCGGCGGCATCACGCGCCCGATCGGCCCCTTCATCGGCGCGCTGATCTTCGTGCTGCTGCGCACCTTCGCGCTCGACTTCCTGGTCAGGCTCGGACTCGACGGCAATCGCTTCCGGCTGCTGATCGGACTCGGCTTCCTCGCCATCGTGTTCTGGTCGTCGGACGGCGTCATCGGCCTGTGGCAGCGCTGGCGTCAGAGCCGGCGTCCGGCCGCAAATCGACCTGGCGGAGGACGCGGCCATGGATAGCGTCGCGCAACGCCTCTCGGCCGTCGGCGCCGGTGCCGCGCTTGAGCTGCGCGGTGTGACGAGATTGTTCGGCGCGCTTGCCGCGCTGACCGATGTAACCATGACGGTGCGCCCCGGCGAACGCCGCGCCGTGCTCGGCTCCAACGGCGCCGGCAAGACCACGCTGTTCAACTGCATCACCGGAGACTTCGCGCCCTCCTCCGGCACCATCCGCTTCTTCGGCGAGGACGTCACGCATTTCCCGCCCTATGAACGCATCCGCCGCGGGCTGCGCCGGACCTACCAGATCTCGGCCCTGTTCCCCGGCCTCACCGTGCAGGACAATGTCTATCTCGCCTGCCGCGGTGTCTCGCGCGGGCGCTTCTCGTTCCTGCGTCCGGGACAGAACGATGCCTTGATGCATGCGGCCGACAATCTGGTCCAGGCCGTGCATCTTTCCGCCGTGAAGGACCAGCGCGTGGCGGAGCTCGCGCACGGCCAGCAACGCCAGCTCGAGATCGCACTTGCGCTCGCCGGCGCCCCGCGCTTCGTGCTGTTCGACGAGCCCGCCGCCGGCCTGTCGCCGACCGAACGGGCCGAGCTGATCGAGATCCTGACCTCCCTGCCGGCGCATATCGGCTACATCATCATCGAGCACGACATGGACGTGGCGCTACGCGTCGTCGAGAGCGTCACGATGATGCACAATGGCCGCGTCTTCAAGGAGGGCCTGCCGGAAGAGATCCAGTCCGACCCCGAGGTGCAGGAGCTTTATCTCGGAGGCGGCCATGAATGACGTCCGCCGCTCTGCCGCCGCACTCGAGGTCCGTGGGCTCGACGTCTATTACGGTCACTCGCACGCCCTGCAAGGCGTCGACCTCACGCTGGAGAGCGGCGTGTTCTCGGTGGTCGGCCGCAACGGCATGGGCAAGACGACGCTGTGCAAAGCGATCATGGGGCTGGTCGGCGTGAGCGGCGGATCGATCCGCGTTCGCGGCGAGGACGTCACGCGGCGGCCCCCCGCCCAGATCGCCCGGCTCGGCGTCGGCTATGTGCCGCAGGGCCGCCGCCTCTGGCGCTCGCTCAGCGTCGAGGAGCATTTGCGGCTCGCCGGCGGGATGCGCTCCGGCGCCTGGACCGTCGAGCGCATCTACGACACCTTCCCCCGCCTCGCCGAGCGCAAGGATCACGGCGGCGGCCAGCTCTCCGGCGGCGAGCAGCAGATGCTGGCGATTTCGCGCGCGCTGCTCACCAATCCGCAGCTCTTGATCATGGACGAGCCGACCGAGGGCCTTGCGCCCGTCATCGTGGCGCAGGTCGAGGAGATGCTGCTGCGCTTGGGGGAAGACGGCGACATGTCCGTGCTCGTGATCGAGCAGAATATCGGTGTCGCCACCGCGATCTCGCGCAACGTCGCGATCATGGTCAACGGCCGCATCAATCGCATCATCGACTCCGCGCGGCTCGCTGCCGACCGCGCGCTTCAGCAGCGCCTGCTCGGCGTCGGGCTTCACGCCGAGCTCGAGCCGGATATCGAGCTCCCCGCGTCCGGCCCCGAGGCAAAACCGGCACCGACGCCACGGCGCGACGGGCCGATCCGCATCTATATCTCCAACCCGACGCTTCCGACGCGGTGGTCGCAACCGGTGCCGATCGCCCGCATCGAGGCCGCAGCGCGTACGCTCTCGACGCAAGTGGCGCGGCTCGACGAGACGGCGCGGCGCAAGCGCGAGCCGGTGGCGGCGCAGACCGCCGGCCCACCCGTGGTGCTGGTCGTCGGCACGCTCGACACCAAGGGCGTCGAGCTGCGCTACATCCGCGACATCATCGCCGAAAGCGGCCTGCGCACGCGGCTGGTCGACGTCTCGACCAGCGGCAAACATTCGTCCTGCGACGTCTCCGCGCAGGAGATCGCCTTGAATCACGGCCGCGGCGGCTCCGCCGTGTTCGGCCCGGATCGCGGGACGGCCGTGACTGCGATGGCGGATGCGTTCGTCAGCTGGCTGCGGCGCCAGGGCAACATCGCCGGCGTGATCTCGGCCGGCGGCTCCGGCGCGGCCTCGCTGGTCGCGCCGGGCATGCGCACGCTCCCGGTCGGAGTGCCCAAGCTGATCATCTCCTCCGTCGCGTCCGGCGACGTCGGACCTTATGTCGGCCCCGCCGATATCACGATGATGTACTCGGTCACCGACGTGCAGGGGCTGAACTCGATTTCGCGCGCGGTGCTGGCCAACGGCGCCAATGCGCTCACTGGTATGGTCAAGGCGCGACTGGATGGACGTGCCGCGCCGGCCCGCGAGACCAGCAAGCTGCCCCCAGTCGGCATCACCATGTTCGGCGTGACGACGCCGGCCGTGCAGAAGATCGCCGCCGATCTGCGTGACGATTTCGAGTGCCTGGTCTTCCATGCCACCGGCGTCGGCGGCCGTTCCATGGAAAAGCTCGTCGAGTCCGGCCAGCTCGCGGGCGTGATCGACGTCACCACTACGGAGGTCTGCGACCTGCTTATGGGCGGCGTGTTTCCGGCGACGGAGGACCGCTTCGGTGCGATCATCCGCACGCGCATCCCCTATGTCGGCTCGGTCGGCGCCCTCGACATGGTCAATTTCGGCGCGCCCGACACCATTCCCGAACGCTATCGCGGCCGCAAGTTCCACGTCCACAACCCGCAGGTGACGTTGATGCGGACGACCGTGGAAGAGAACGAGCGGATGGGCCGCTGGATTGGCGAGAGGCTCAACCTGATGGACGGCCCCGTGCGCTTCTTCGTGCCAGAGGCCGGCGTCTCCGCACTCGATGCGCGAGGCCAGCCGTTCTGGGATCCCGATGCCGACGCCGCGTTGTTCCGCACCCTGGAGCGCACCGTGCGGCAGACCG
The DNA here is from genome assembly GCF_023101665.1 of Bradyrhizobium sp. 195. Classification (NCBI taxonomy): domain Bacteria; kingdom Pseudomonadati; phylum Pseudomonadota; class Alphaproteobacteria; order Hyphomicrobiales; family Nitrobacteraceae; genus Bradyrhizobium; species Bradyrhizobium sp. 195. The sequence goes on from NZ_CP082161.1 coordinate 6,222,187, forward strand.
GCAACCGCCAGCTCATCCGCATGCCCAAGAACATCAACGACCCCGAATTCGCCGCCGCCATCGTCGGTGCGTTCCGAACCCTATTCGGCCGCACCGGCGCGCGGCGGAGACTAGCGAGGTGACCAATGCCAAGGTTTGAACGCGCAGCGCTGCTGAAGAGGTTTCGCGACATGGCGAGGCGCGGCGAGCCGATCGTCGGCGGTGGCGCCGGCACCGGGCTATCCGCCAAATGCGAGGAGGCCGGCGGTGTCGATCTCATCGTCATCTACAATTCCGGGCGCTACCGCATGGCCGGCCGCGGCTCGCTCGCCGGGCTGATGGCGTACGGCGATGCCAATGCCATCGTGCTGGAAATGGCGACCGAAGTGCTGCCCGTGGTCACCCGGACGCCCGTGCTTGCGGGTGTCAACGGCACCGATCCGTTCCGCGACATGGACGTCTTCCTCGACGAGTTGAAAGCGCTGGGGTTTGCCGGCGTCCAGAACTTTCCGACCGTCGGCCTGATCGACGGCACGTTCCGCGCCAATCTCGAAGAGACCGGCATGTCCTATGCGCTGGAGATCGACATGATCGCCAAAGCGCACGACAAGGACATGCTGACGACACCCTACGTCTTCAGCGAGAAGGAGGCCGCCGCGATGGCGATCGCCGGCGCCGACATCATTGTCTGCCACATGGGGCTGACGACCGGCGGCTCGATCGGCGCGCAGACGGCGGCCAAGCTCAAGGACTGTCCAGCGCAGATCGACACCTGGGCGTCCGCAGCGCTCAGCGTCAATCCTGACATCCTGGTGCTGGCGCATGGCGGTCCGATCGCGGATCCCGCCGATGCCGATTTCATCATGAAGAACACCCGCCATTGCCACGGCTTCTACGGCGCGTCCTCGATGGAGCGGCTGCCCGTGGAACGGGCGCTGACGGAACAGGTGCGTCAATTCAAGGCGATCGGCGCGCGATAACGCCGAAGGTACGAGGGAGGGAAAGATGTCAGGGATGCTGGTCGGTGAATTGATCCTCTGGCTGATCGTCGCGATCGTCGTGATCGTGGTCGGCGTCTATATCGTGAACTGGCTCTACCACCGCTCCTCCAAGGAGACCTCGTTCGTCCGGACCGGCTTCCTCGGCGAACGCGTGGTGATCAATGGCGGCGCGTTCGTGCTGCCGTTCATCCACGACTACACGCCTGTGAATATGAACGTGCTGCCGATGGGCATCGTCCGCTCCAGGCAGGATGCCGTGATCACCCGCGACCGCATGCGCGTCGACATCGAAGCCGACTTCTATGTTCGCGTGCAGCCGACCCGGGAAGCGGTCTCGATCGCCGCGGCCACGCTCGGCCGCCGCACCATGGAACCCGGGCAGCTGCACGCTCTCCTCGCCGGCAAATTCATCTCCGCGATCCGCTCGGTCGCATCCGAGATGACGATGGAGGAGATGCACGAGCGTCGCGGTGACTATGTCGTGCGGGTCAAGACCAACGCGGCCGAAGCGCTCGCCCAAAACGGCCTCGAGCTCGAATCGGTCGCCATCACCGATCTCGACCAGACCGATCTGGAGTTCTTCAACCCCTCGAACCGGTTCGACGCCGAGGGTCTGACCCAGCTGATGCAGGACATCGAGGCCAAGCGGAAGTTGCGCAACGACATTGAGCAGGACTCGATGATCAAGATCCGCGCTCGCAATCTGGAAGCCGAGCGGCAGGCGCTCGAGATCGAGCGCGAGAGCGAGACCGCCCGCCTCGAGCAGGAACGCGACATCGAGATGCGCCGCGCGCTTCAGCGCACGGAAGTCGCCCGCGAACGGGCGCTGCGCGAAACCGAGGCCGAGCAGGCGCAGATCTCGGCGCGCGAAGCCATCGAGCGCGCCCGCATCGCCAATGACCAGGCAATCGCCGAGGCCCGCATCGCCTCAGAGCGGGAAACCCGCCAGAGGGAGATCGAGCGGACCCGCACCATCGAGGAGAAGGAGCTGCTGGCGCGCGAGGAGATCGAGAAGACAAGGATTGCCAACCAGCGCTCGATCGACACGACCCGCATCGCCTCGGAACGTGAGGTCCGTCAGCGTGAGATCGAGCGGATGCGCACGGTCGAAGAAGCCGAGATTTCCGCCCGCGAAGCCATCGAGAAGGCGCGGATCCAGCAGGACCGCGTCGTCACCGACGCCCGCATCGCCAACGAGGAGGAGACGCGACGCCGCGAAATCGAGCGCACCCGCGCGGTCGACGAGGCCGAGATCGCCGCCCGCGAGGCCACCGAGAAGGCCCGCATCGCCCAGACCATGACGGTCAATGTCGAACGCATCTCCTCGGACGAGCGCACCCGCGCGCTGGAGATCCAGCAGGTGCGAACCATCCAGGAGGCCGAGATCGAGGCGCAGCGTGCAGTCGAGGCCGCCCGCATCGCCCGCGAACGGACTCTCGCGGCCGAGCGCATCGCGGCCGAGCAGAACACGCGGCAGCTCGAGATCGAGCGCAATCAAGCGCTCGATGTCGCCGGCATCTCGGCGCGTGAAGCGACGGAAGCCTCCCGCATCGCCCAAGAGGAGCGCGTGCGGTCGCTGGAGATCGCCCGCAACCGCGCCGTCGAGGAAGCCGACATCGCCTCCCGCGAGGCGATCGAGGCGGCCCGCATTGCTCAGGAGAAGACGGTTGCGGCAGAGCGTATCCAGGCCGAGCGCGACACCCGTTCGCTCGAAATCGAACGCACCGGCGTCTTGGAGGCAGCCGAGCTGAAGCGACGCGACGCCATCGAGCGCCAGCGCATCACGGTCGACCTGGCACTCGAGGCCGAGCGCATCAACTCTTCCAAGAGGCGCGAGGTGCTCAATATCGAGCAGAAGAAGGCGGTCGAGATCGCCGACGAGGACCGCGTCATCGCGCTGTCGACCAAGAAGTCCGAGCGGATCGATGCCGACCGCCAGGTCCGGCAGGCCGAGATCGTCGCCCGCAAGGAGGTCGAGACCACGGACGTGTCGCGTGAGCAGGCGCTCGAAGCGGCCCGCATCGAGCGCCGCCGCGCGATCGAGCAGCTCGAAGTCGCTCGCGTGCAATCCTTGCAGGAGGCCGAGATCGCCTCCCGCGAGGAGGTCGAGCGCGCGCGCATCGCGTCGGACCGCGGCCTCGACGAGGCCCGCGTCGGCCGCGAGCGCGAATTGCGCAAGCTCGAGGTCAACCGCGAGAAGGAGGTCGAGACGGTCCTGATGGAGAAGGCCATCGCCATCCATCAGAAGTCGCTGGAAGAGTCCGCCGCCAAGGCGATGGCCGAGGAGGCACGGATGCGCGCGACAGAAGCGACCGAGCGCGTGATTACCGCACGCGAGAGCGAAATCGCCAAGCGGCGCAGGACCGTCGAGGTGCTGCTCGCCGAGAAACAGGCCGAGGAGACCCGCATCGCCGCGGAGGCAGAGCGCGTACGCGCCGCGGTCGAGGCCGAGGCGCAGCGGATGCTCAACGAGGCCGAGAACGTGCTGACCGATCAGGCGCGCTACTCGCTGTTCCGCCGAAAGCTGCTCGACCGGATCGAGGGCATCGTGCGCGAAAGCGTCAAGCCGATGGAGAAGATCGAGGGCATCCGCATCCTTCAGGTCGACGGCCTCAACGGCAACGGGAACAGTGGCAATGGCGGCCGCAGCGCCACCGACGAGGTGATCGACTCTGCCCTGCGCTACCGCGTCCAGGCGCCGCTGATCGACTCCATCCTGGCGGATATCGGCGTCGAAGGCGGCAGCCTCGCCAAAATGCCGGGCCTGATCCGCGAGGCGCGCGACATGCAGGGCATCAAGGAGTCCGCGCGCAAGGGCGGCGGCGGTGGCGGTGACAAGCCGGCGGCCTCCCCGCCTACGGCTGAAGGTGGCGAACCGCCGGCCGAGCGCGGGCCGCGGAAGAAGAGCTGAGGTCGCATGATGGCTCGCGTCTACGTCTCCACCGTCGTCAACGCCCGCAACGACCGCGTCTGGGCGCGGGTGCGCGATTTCAACGGCCTGCCAAACTGGCATCCGGCCATTGCTGAAAGCCGTATCGAGGGCGGCGAGCCCTCCGACAAGATCGGTTGTGTGCGAGATTTTCGCCTGCGCAACGGCGACCGCATCCGCGAGAAGCTGCTCGGCCTCTCCGACTACGACATGTTCTGCACCTATTCGATCCTGGAATCCCCGATGGGCGTCGAGAACTACGTCGCGACCCTGCGGCTGACCCCCGTCACCGACGGCGACCAGACCTTCATGGAATGGACCGCCGAGTTCGACTGCGCGCCGGAGCAGGAGACGGAGCTCGTCAGCAATATCGGCGGCGGCGTGTTCCAGGGCGGGTTCGACGCGCTCAAGCGCGTGTTCGGAGGCTAGCCGTGCCGCATATCGTCAAGAGCACGATCCTGGACGCACCGACCGACGCGGCGTGGACCGTGCTGCGCGATTTCAACGGACACGATCGCTGGCATCCGGCGGTCGCGACCTCCTCGATCGAACGTGCGCAATCCGCCGACAAGATCGGCTGCGTGAGGCGGTTCAAGCTGACCGACGGCTCCGAGCTGCGCGAGCAATTGCTGGCGCTGTCGGACCTGGAACAGTCCTTCAGTTATTGCCTGCTCGATACGCCGATGCCGATGTTCAACTACGTCGCCCATGTCCGGCTGCTGCCGGTCACCGATGGTGATCGCACCTTCTGGCATTGGGAGTCCCGCTTCACCACGAAGCCGGAGGATCGCGACCGCATTACGCATATGGTCGCGGAAGACATCTATCAGGCCGGCTTCGAGGCGATCCGCCGGCATCTGAAGGAGGCCGCATAATCATGGCCGTGACAGTGAAGACGTTCACAAGCGCGAGCGAGGCGGCCGGCGCGCTGTCCTCGGACCGCAGCGCACGCTATCTCGGCGGCGGCACGCTGGTGATGCGGGCGCTGAACGAGGGGGATGTTTCGATCTCGACCGTCGTGCGCGCACAGGACCAGGCGCTGACCCGGATCGACGCCTCGGGACCGCGCATCACGCTCGGCGCCGGTGTCACCTTCGCGCGCGTCCTCGCCGAGCGCGACCTCGCCTTCCTGCACGCGCCTGCCCGTTCGATTGGCGGTCCCGCCGTGCGCAACATGGGCACGGTCGGCGGCAACCTCTTCGCGCCAAATCCCTACGGCGATTTCACCGTGGCCCTGCTGGCGCTTGATGCAACCGTCGCCGTCGCCGGCGGCTTTGGCGCGCGCGACATCCCGATCGAAGAGTTCTTGCAGGCACGGGACCGGCAGACCGGAACACTGGTGCTGTCGGTGTCCTGCACCCGGCCCGCCAACAGCGAAGCCTTCCGCTATCGCAAGATCGCCCGCATCAAGCCGAAGGGCGGCTCGGTCATCACACTCGCGGCCCATCTGCCGCTCAGCGGCGGCCGGATCTCGGGCGCGCGGATCGCGCTGGGGTCGATGGCGCCGACCCAGATCCGCGCGCGGGCCGCCGAGCGCGCGCTGGAAGGACGCTCGCTGGACGCAGCAACCATCGCAGCCGCCGCATCCGCGGCGACCGAAGGAACATCGCCAACCGACAACGCGCTCGGCAGCGCCTGGTATCGCCGCGAGATCGTCGGCGTGCATCTGCGGCGACTGCTGTCGGGACAGGAATAGAGCCATGTCCAAGATACCCCTGCAATTTCGCCACAACGGCCGCGACGTCGCGATCTTCGTCGACGGCGGCACCAATCTTCTGGTCGCGCTGCGCGAGCTGATCGGCGACATGACGCCGAAGTTCGGCTGTGGCCAGGGCGGCTGCGGCACATGCAGCGTGCTTGTTGACGGCGAACTCCATCTCTCCTGCCTGACATTGGCGGAGACTGTCGCCGGCCGCTCGGTCGAGACGCTCGACGGCATGAAGCAGGGCCCGAACCTGCATCCGCTGCAACGCGCCTTCGCCGACAACTTTGCCGCCCAGTGCGGCTATTGCACGCCGGGGATGCTGATGGCGGCAAAGGCCCTGCTCGACCGCAATCCCTCGCCCAGCCGCGATGAGGTGGTCGAGGCCATCTCCGGCAACATCTGCCGCTGCACCGGCTACGAGCCGATCATCAATGCCATCCTCGCCGCCGCCGGCGGCCGGGTCAGCGCCTGAGGTCAGACCATGCTGGAACTGCGCAAGGACATTTTCGCCGACGAGCGCGACGATAACCTCAAGGAAATCGGCAAGGGCACGCAACGTCAGGACATGCTTGGCCACGTCACGGGCACGTCGAGCTACTTCAATGATCACAAGCTGCAAGGCATGCTGCATCTGAAGGTCGTGCGCTCGACACAAGCCCATGCACGGATCCGTCGCATCGATACCACGGACGCAGAACGCTCGGCCGGCGTGCGCCGGATCATCCGTGGCACCGATGTCCCGGTCAATCTCAACACGCTTCTCAGCCTCATCAACTTCGGCAAGGATGACGAGCCCTCGCTGGCGGTCGACAAGGTCCGCTACAAGGGCGAGCCGGTCCTTGCCATTGTCGCCGACAGCGAACGCGAGGCGTTCGAGGCCATTGCCAAGGTCCGGATCGATTACGAGCCCTTGCCGACCGTGTTCGATGTCGAGGATGCGCTGAAGTCCGGCGCGCCCGTGGTCAACGAGACCTATCCGAAGAACGCGTTTATCTATCACGACGTATACGATCACCAGCGCCTGCGGTTCGGCGACGCCGATGCGGCGCTCGCGAGCGCCGATCACGTGCTGGAACAGCGCTACCAGATGTCGCCGATCGAGCACGCGCCGACCGAGACCAACGGCGCCATTGCCGCGCCCGACACCAACGGCCGCTACGTCGTCTACACCTCGACCCAGGCGCTGTTCTTCTCCGTCGACACCTGCGCCAAGATCCTGGACGTGCCGTCCAACACCTTCCACTTCATCGGCGGTACCGTCGGTGGCGGCTTCGGCGGCAAGGTCGACACATTGACCGAGCCGCTCGCCATCCTCGGGGCGATGCTGACCGGACGCCCCGTCCGCTACGTGTTCGGGCGCGAGGAGGAGATGCAATACGGCCCGCCGCGCGGCGCCGAACGCATCTACATCAAGGACGGCGTGATGCGCGACGGCCGCGTCGTCGCCCGCAAGATCCGCGCCTATTTCGACAGCGGCGCCTATACGCGACTGTCGAGCTACGCCGCGGTCAAGTGTGCCGCGCATCTGCCGGGGCCCTACACCATCCCGAACGTCTATGGCGACGTCTATTGCGTCTTCACCAACCGCACGCCCGCGACCGCCATGCGCGGCTTCGGCGTCACCGCGATGGACTTTGCGATCGAGTGCCAGATGGACAAGCTCGCGAACCTCGTCGGCATGGACCCGATGGAGTTCCGCATCCTCAACGCCTATCGCGACGGCGACATGAAGGCGCATCGACGCGAGGCCAAGAACACCGCCCTGATCGAATGCGTTCAGGTCGCGGCCGAAAAGGCCAAGTGGCCGATCCGCGACGAGTTCAAGCGTGCCTCCTCGCGCAAGGACGGCGGCGGCAGCCGCGCCATGATCCCGCCGACGCCGACGGACACGCGCGCGCGCCCCGCCGCGCCGTCGCAGCAGCGTACGAGCTACGACCGCGCGCCTGTCACCACGACGCGGGAGCCGCCGCGCGATCCGCCTCCGCCGGCACCGCCGCCTCTCCCCGCCCCGCCCGGCCGCGCCATCGCACGGCGCGACGCGGTTCTCATCCGTGTTCGGCACCAGGAGACGCTGACATGACCAGGCATCGCGGACGCGGGATGGCGTCGATCAACTATCCCATCGGCATGAACCTCGGCGGCGATCCAAGCCAGGCGCTGGTGCACTCCAATCCCAGCGGCAAGTTCACCGTGGCGCTGTCGTCGATCGATTTGGGACAGGGCATGAAATCGGTGACGCGGCAGATCTGCGCCGAGACACTGGGCGTGCCGGTCGAAGACGTCTATGTCGACACGGCGGATTCCGACACCGGACCGCACTGCATGGGCTCGTTCGCCTCGCGCGGCACCCACCGCGTCGGCAATGCCGTGATGGCCGCCGCGCGCGAGGCCCGCGGGGTGATGATGGAAGCGGCTGCCGAGGAGCTCGAGGTCAACGCGGCCGATCTCGAAACCGACGGCCGCGGCAATATCCACGTCAAGGGCGCGCCGCACCGCTCGATCTCGACCAAGGACGTCGCGATCGCCGCGCAGTTCAAGCAGGGCAAGACCATCTCCGGCCGCGGCATCTTTCTCGTTCCGCTCTCCAACGTCGACCCAGAGACCGGCGAGATGTCGCCGGCAACCTGCTATGCCCATGCCTGCCTCGTTGCCGAGGTCGAGGTGGACGACGAGACCGGTGAGGTCGCGATGGTCCGGATGGATTCCGCCTATGAGCTCGGCCGCGCGCTCAACCCGCGCCTGGTCGAGCAACAGCTGGTCGGCGGCGCCTGGATGGGCGTCAGCCACGCGCTCTACGAGACCCCGGAGCCCTATTATCCCGACCCCGTTCACGGCCCCCGCGACTTCGTCGAATATCTAATGCCCGGCCCCGGCGACATCTGCCCGCACGATATCGCAGTGCTGGAACGCCCTGCTCCTGATGGTCCTTTCGGGGCGAAAGGCCCCGGCGAGATGTGCGCCAATCCGGTGCTGCCGGCCGTCGCCAATGCGATCTTCAACGCGGTCGGCGTGCGCATCGACGACCTGCCGATCACGCCCGAAAAGGTGCTGCGCGCGATCAAGAGCCAAGGCGGCGCACGACCGCAGGCACGGCGCTAGAGGAACGGCCGTGGCGGTTCGCAGCAACATCGTCGGCATCGACAGCCCGGAGGCGCTGGAGAAGGCGCTTCGGGCGGCCTATTACCTCGCCGATGAAGGCCTTGCGACATCAGCCTATCTTGGCCTCGCGCTCGGCAAGCCGCTGCTGCTGGAAGGTGCGCCGGGTGTCGGCAAGACCGAGGCGGCAAAAGCGATCGCCGCCGTGCTCGGCCGCCGCCTGATCCGCCTGCAATGCTACGAGGGCATCGACGCGTCTGCCGCACTCTATGAGTGGAACTACCCGCGCCAGATGCTGGCGATCCGCCAGGCCGGTGACGAGAACATCGATATCTACGGCGAGACCTTCCTGATCGAGCGGCCGATGCTGGCCGCGCTGCGCGCGCCTGATTCCACCGTGCTGCTGATCGACGAAATCGACCGTGCCGATCAGGAGTTCGAGGCCTTCCTGCTCGAATTTCTCTCCGACTTCCAGATCTCCATTCCCGAGCGCGGTACGGTTCGCGCGACGGAACGCCCGGTCGTGGTCCTCACGTCGAACCGGACGCGCGATCTGCACGAGGCGCTGCGCCGCCGCTGCGTCTATCACTGGATCGACTATCCCAGCGCCGAGCGGGAAGCACGGATCATCATGATGCGCGCCTCCAGCGTCGCCGAGGCCACCGCCCGCGCCGTCGTCGCAGCCGTCGAGAAGTTGCGGCGCGAACCCCTGAGCAAGGCGCCCGGTATCGCCGAGGCTGTCGACTGGGCCGAAGCCGCGACGCTACTGCACAAGGGCGGCGCGCGCTGGCCGGACGCGTTCAAGCGCTCGATCGGCGTGGCGCTCAAGGACGAAGAGGATCTGCATTTCATCTCGCCGCGGCTCGATGCCATGCTCGCGGAGGCGACCGCATGACCACCGAGCCGCAGCTCCCGCGCGCCGCACGCATCTTCGTCGCCTTCGTCCCGCTGCTGCGCGTCAACGGCTTTGCCGTGGCACCGGAGCAAACCACGACGTTCCTCGCGGCGATCGAGCTGCTCGGTCCGCGCGATATCGAACACGTCAGGCAAGCCGCCCTAGCGACGTTGGCGCCCCCACCCGAGCGACGCGCGACCTTCGACCGATTGTTCGATCTCCACTTCCGCGGCAGCGAGGCGATCACGCGCGATGACGAGGGCGAGGACGACGAGACGGTTCGGCTTCAGGAAGAAGGCCGCGGTGACGAGGAGCCGCTTCTCTCCGAAGAGGCGAGCGAGTCCGGCCTCACCGCGACGCGTACCGAGGCCTTGGTCGAACGCCGCTTTGCGACGACCGCGAGCACAGACGCCCTGCGCCGCCTGACACGCGAGGCCCCGCGCCGCCTGCCGCGACGGCGCGGCCATCGCCGCATGCGCGCCCGTCGCGGCCCGTTTGCCGATCTCCGCCGCACCTTGCGCGACAGCGTCCGCAGCGACGGCGAGATCCTGCGGCTTGGTCACATGAAGCGGCGCCAGCGTCCGCGCAAGATGCTGCTGCTGATTGACGTCTCTGGCTCGATGAAGGGGCGCACCGAGGAGAACATGAAGCTCGCGCATGCGTTGGTGCAGGCTGCCCCGAATGTAGAAGTCTTCACTTTCGGCACGCGGCTGACCCGCATCACCCGGCCGTTGCGGCTGAAGCGCCGCGAGCAGGCGATGAACGCAGCCGCGCATCTGGTCAGCGATTGGGACGGCGGCACCCGCATCGGCGACGCACTGCAGGCCTTTCTCGCCGTGCCCCGCTTCGGCGGCTATGCCCGCGGCGCCGCCGTGGTGATCGTTTCCGACGGTCTCGAGCGCGGCGAGACCGACGCGCTTCGCGATGCCGCCGCGAAGCTGTCTCGGCGGGCCTGGCGCTTGAGCTGGTTGACGCCGCTGGCGACAAGCCCGGGCTTCCGCCCGCAGACCGAGGCGCTCGTCGCCATCGAGCGCTTCGTCGATGACCTCGTGGATGGCGGTTCGAGCGCGTCGATCGTCGCGCATATTCTCGCGTTGGGACGAAGGAGAGCGGCGTGACCGGTATTGTCGATGGCCATCATCATATCTGGCGGCAGGACGACCTGCCCTGGCTGATCGGCCCCATGCAACCGCGCATCTTCGGACCTTACGAGCCGATCCGGCGCGACTATCCGATCGAGGAATATCTCGACGACCTCAAGGACATCGGCGTCACCCAGTCGGTCTATGTGCAGACCAACTGGGCCAACGACCGTTTTGAAGATGAGGCCGCCTGGGTTCAACAGACAGCGGACGAACACGGCTGGCCGCACGCGATCGTCGCCTATGCCAATTTCGCCGTGGACGACGTGCGCCCGCAGCTCGATCGCCTGAAACGCTATTCCCTGGTGCGCGGCGTACGCATGCAGCTGCACTGGCACGAGAACCCGCTTTACCGCTTTGCGGCCCGCCCGGATCTCTGCGCCGATCCGACGATCCAACGCAACGTCGCGCGCCTTGCTGATTATGGCTGGAGCTTCGATTTGCAGGTGTTCACTCCGCAGATGCCGGAAGCCGCAGCGCTTGCCGAGGCCTGCCCCAGGGTGACCTTCATCCTGCAGCATGCCGGCATGCTGGAGGATCTCTCGCCAGCAGGCCGCGTAGCCTGGCGCGGCGGCATGGCCCGGCTCGCGGCCTGCCCCAACGTGGTCTCAAAGCTCTCCGGGCTCGGCACCTTCATCCATCGCAACGATCCCGCGCACATTGCCGCCGTGCTTATTGACACCGTCGCGATCTTCGGCGCCGAGCGTTGCCTGTTCGGCTCCAACTTCCCGATCGAGAAATTGTGGACCAGCTATCGCGACCTCGTGGACGCCTTTCGCAGCGCCGCCGCGCCGTTCAGTGCAGAGCAGCAGGACGCGATCTTCAGCGCTACCGCAGCGCGCGTGTATCGACTTTGACAGACAAGAACAGATGAGGGAGGGCAACGAATGGCGCTGGAGATCAAGATCCTGGACTATGGCGATATCGAGCTGGAATCGAGCTTTCTGGTGCTCGGCCGCGATTGCGGCCGCACCCGCCGTGTCCTCACCCTCGGCTTCCTGATCCTCGGGGGGAAATATCCTGTTGTGGTCGACACCGGCTATCGCTCCAACCAGATCATGGAGACGCTGGGCATGCGCGGGCTGCAGTATCACGAGAACATGATCGAGAACCAGCTCGCGCGTTACGGCGTGCGCATGGGCGACGTCCGCTTCGTCTGCCACACCCATCTGCACATCGACCATGCCGGCAAGGACGATCTGTTTCCGATGAACACGACCGTCGTGCTCAACCGCAAGGAGCTCGAATATTCCGTCTCCGGCCTGATGCATCCGCAATATCCGGCGCCCGACATCAAGCACCTGATCGACCGCCTGCACACCAAGAGCGCGCTGCGTTTCCTTGACCTCGAGATCACCGGTCCGATCGAGCTGATGCCCGGCGTCTATTGCGACGCCGCCAATGCGCATACGGAGGGCTCCATGAACATCATCGTCGAGACAGCCGACGGGATTGCGACCATCTGCGGCGACGTGATCTACGACTTCAACGATCAGATCGTGACGCCGTTCAACGAGATCCATGACTGGGAGCCACGCACGACGGGCAATCACGGCACCAGCAAGCGCGCGGAGAAGGCCTCGATCAAGAAGCTCCTGAGCAATTCGCGCTATTTGCTGCCCGTGCACGACCATCCCGCCAAGATCGAAGGCGGCAACGTCGTCGGGCGCCTGCACGATCAGGTCCCCGGCCCGATCGTGCAATCGCTGCCGGCACGCAACTGGTTTCCAGCGTAACGTGACCTAAGGATCGACCGATGACCCACGTCACCTTGCGAAGCGAGTTCGAGACCCTGATCGACCCCTATGCGCCGGTCGCGCAGGTCGGCACCGGCTTCGACTTCACGGAGGGGCCGATCTGGCATCCGGTCGATCACTATCTGCTGTTCTCCGACATGCCGGCCGACGTGCGCCGGCGCTGGGATGCGCGACGCGGTGTGGTCGAGGTCAAGCGCCCCTCCAACAAATGCAACGGCATGACCTATGATGCCGAGCTCAATCTCATTGTCTGCGAGCACGCGACGTCGCAGCTAGTCCGCGAGCGGCCGGATGGGCGACGCGAGGTGCTGGCTTCGCATTTTGGGGGACAGGAGCTGAACAGCCCGAACGACGTCTGCGTGCACTCCTCCGGCGCGATCTATTTCTCGGACCCCTGGTACGGCCGCATGCCGGTCTACGGCGTCGAGCGACCGCGCCAGCTCGGATTCCAGGGCGTCTATCGCGTCGTCCCCGGCGGCGAACCGAAGCTCGTGGTCGAGCGCAATCTGTTCGACCAGCCCAACGGCTTGTGCTTTTCGCCGGACGAGAAGCTGCTCTATGTCAACGACACCGTGCAAGCGCTGATCCGCGTCTTCGACGTCGATGGCGACGGTTCGCTGTCGAATGCGCGGGTGTTCGCAAGCGGCATTCGCTCCGAGCTGGAGCCCGGCTTGCCCGACGGCATGAAGTGCGATCAGCACGGCAATGTCTGGGTCACCGCGCCCGGCGGCGTCTGGGTCTATTCGCCGCGCGGCGAGGTGCTCGGCAAAGTCCGCGTCCCCGAGATGGTCGCCAACCTCGCCTGGGGCGGGCCGGATTTCCGCATGCTTTACCTGACCTCGACCCATTCGGTGTACGCGATCCCGACCAAGGTCGGCCCGCGGCACGAGCCCTATATGAGCGGCCGGCGAAGCGGCGGCGGCGCGACTGCAAGCGGCGCGACTGCAAGCGCCGCGCCGGCGGCGCCCATCCTCGCCGATGGCGAGATGCGGCTCGATCCGCAGCGCTGCGCCATGATCATCCAGGACCTGCAGAACGACGTCATCATGGACGGCGGCGCCTTCGCCGATTCAGGCGCGCCCGGCCACGCGAAGCAACAGCATGTCGTCGAGAATGTCCGGCGTCTGGCGGAGACCGCGCGCGCCCGCGGCGTCGCCGTCATCCATGTCTGGTTCGTCGTCGAGCCCGGCGCGCCCGGCGTCACGCTGAATGCGCCGTTATTCGAAGGCGTCGTCGACAGCAAGGCGATGGTGCGCGGCAGCTGGGGCGCGGCGCCCGTGTCCGGCCTCGAGCCACGGCCCGGCGATTTCGTCGTCGAGAAGATGCGCATGAGCGCCTGGGAAGGCACGCGGCTCGAGACCATCCTGAAGGCGACCGGACGCGACATGATCATCAATACCGGCGCCTGGACCAACATGTCGGTCGAGCACACCGCCCGAACCGGCGCCGACAAGGGCTACTTCATGATCGTTCCGGAGGATTGCTGCTCGACCATGAATGCCGACTGGCACGCCGCCTCGATCAATTTCGCCATGCAGAACGTCGCGATCGTCACCCGGGCCGATGCCGTCATCCGGGCGTTGGGATGACCCGTGGCCAAGCTCCTGCACCTGTCCTGCTCGCCTCGCGCCGACTCCGAGTCCAGTGCGGGCGCGCGCGTCTTTCTCGACGGCTTTCGTCAGGCCCGGCCGGACTGGGACGTCGATGTCATGGACATCTGGCGGGAACGGATGCCGGAATTCTCGGGTCCCATCGTCGAGGCCAAATATGCACGGATGAGTGGGCAAGCCTTCAACGATGCGCAACGCGACGGCTTTGCCGAGGCCGAGCGCATGGCGCTGCGCCTGTCGCTTGCCGATCGCGTGCTGATCTCCACGCCGATGTGGAACTTCGGCATTCCCTACAAGCTCAAGCAATGGTTCGACATCATCGTCCAGCCCGGGCTGACTTTTCGGTTCGATCCGTCGCAGGGCTATCTTCCACTGCTCAAGGACCGGCCGACGCTGGTGATCCTCGCCAGCGGCAGCGACTTTGCCACCGGCATGAACCGCGGCCGCATCGACATGGCAACGCCTTACCTGCGGGACATCCTGCGCTTCATCGGTATCGACAATGTCCGTTTCGTGCCGATCGGACCAACCACCGGACCGCAGCAGCCGATCGAGGCCGCACGGGACAGGGCGCATCGGCGTCTGGCTGCAATGGCCACGACCTTCTGATGCATCCCAGCGTAGATTTATCCGGTTAGCCCGTGCGCGATCATCACGCTTCTCGATAGCGCGATCTCAGGCCACGCAAGTCTCACGAATATTTGGCGCTAACGCTGCCGAACGGTCCGAAATCGCCAATGAAGGTCTCACCTGCCTTCGGCCGCAACATGCCCGTCAGCGTGCCCGTGCTGACCATCTGTCCTGCCTTCATGCCGATGCCCGTGCGCGAAAGTTCGTTGGCAAGCCACGTCAGCGGCATGACCGGATGATCCAGCAAATCGGCAGCCCTGCCTTTGCGGCGCAGAGTGCCATTGCAAATGAGGCTGACCTCCTGTCCGGCAATGTCACGCTTTTGCCAGTCCGCAATGGCAGGGCCATAGACGACCGTCCCGGAACCGGCACCGTCGGCGAGAATCGCCGGCAATGGCGGGAATGCCGCATCATGCACAAAGCGGCACTCTGCCAGTTCGATTCCAGGATGCAGGGACTCCACAGCCGCGGTCACATCCTGCACCGTATAGGGCTCGGCGCGCGGCGGCAAATCGATACCGATGACCGCTTGATACTCCACTTCTGGAATCGGACTGCATTGCGTGGCGTGCTCGACGCTCCCGGGCGACTCCATGATGAACGGTGCGAAGACGCGACCATAGATCGGCGAGTCCGTACGCAACTCCCGTTGCAACGCTGCCTTCATCGCGGCGATTTTCCATCCCGCGACGATCCAGCCGAGCTCCTCCTCCACCATGCGCGCGATGCGGTAGGCAGTCGCCTTGTCGGGCGGCACGAGACGCTGATCGAGACCGCTCTGCTGGCGTCCTTCGCGGCGCAGGCCAGCGAGCAGACGGGCAAGTTCACGTTGGGTCGACGGATCCATCCAGATTACTCCACCAGCAGCGCGGCCGCGCGGGACAATGGCACGGGCGCTTCGTGCAGCAGCAGGTCGATCGCCTCGTCCTCCCAGCGCTGGCTCGGGGCCGGACGGAGCCGGCCAGACTTCGGGTATGGCTTGACAGCGCTTCGCGCAAACGACTTGTTGGGCGGGGGCCTTGAGCGAGAGTCAAGGCTCGGTCATCCCGCGGGGCGCACCCTCATGGTTTCACGACGACTTCCTCCGCTGCATGCCGTACGAGCATTCGAAGCGGCCGCGCGACATTTGTCGATCACGCGCGCCGCCGACGAGCTGAACGTCACGGTTGGAGCCGTCAGCAGGCACGTCCGCGCCCTCGAGGTGCGCATGGGCACGGCACTGTTCCTGCGGGGATCGCGGGGCCTGGTGCTGACCTCCGCCGGCAAGGCCTTCGCCGATTCCACGCGTGAAGCGCTGGACCGCATTGCGGCCGCGGCCGAAGGCCTGCACCTGCGGCAGTTCAGACGGCTATCGGTCGGCGTCTACGGATTCTTCCTGTCGCGATTTCTGCTGCCGATGTGGCCGCGCCTCAAGGCGGCGCATCCCGAACTGGAGATCGATCTGCACACCAGTGCCAACCCTGTGGATCTTCTTGCCAGCCGCTACGATGCCGTCATAGCTGTCTCGGACGGAGAACCCAGAGCCGGCCTCGTCACCCGGCCGCTGCTGCCGATCGCGACCGTGCCGGTCTGCTCGCCAGCCCTGCTGAAGGATGGCGCACTGGATTTCGCTTCCGTTCCACTTCTGCACAACAGGCCGCGACCGGACGACTGGCGCCGCTGGCTCGACCACGCGCAGCTCACCAAGGTGCCCGTTCGCGGCGGGAGCAGCTTTGAAAACCTCGGTCTCGCCATCGAAGCTGCGGCCGCCGGGCTTGGCGCTGCTATCGCCATCGAGAGCCTGCTCGCTCCGGATCTTGCTCACCTCAATCTTGTCAGAGCGCATCCCATCGTTCGGCCGACGCGGCGTCACTTCGTGCTCGAATACGAGCAGCGTATGGCGGACGACCCAGCCGTCGCCGCGTTTTCCGCCTGGCTGTCTGATGCCTGCAAACAGCAGGGTGGCGACAAGGCGGCAGCCGGGACATCCACCCGAAAGCGTACGGTTGGGACTGAGCGTTGAGTTTCCGGCGCGGGCCAAGATGCCGATGGCAGATTTCGCACCAGCGACGTTCATCAGAGCTAAATGAGGCAGGTCCTTAGCCGGACTTGCCCAAAGCTTTCAGGATAAAGAAAATCTGGGCGCGCATGCCTGCCTCGGTGTCTTCGCCGTGTACCGCGCAGTGCTCGATCAAAATCGGATGGAAGAAGGCCACGAACGCGGATCTGACCGCTCGGGCGGCTTCCGCGGCGTCTTCGACATCGAACTCGCCCGCGTCGGCGCCCTCGCGTATGATCGCCTCCAAGATCATCAGCATGCGCTCGATGTGCGCCTGAATGATCGGCCATCTCTCCTGCATGGCGGCGACGATCAGATCGTGCATGGGCTTTTCCTCGACCAGCATCATCGTGGTGTGGTGGTGAACACTGGTCAGCAATTGCTCGAGTTTCTGCGTCGCCGGCGCGTCCGAGCGCGCGATCGCAAGGGCGCTGTCGGCGACCTCGTTGATGAGGCGCCCGCAGATGGACTCGTTGATTGCATTCCTTGAAGGAAAGAAGCGGTAGATATTCGCCGGGCTCATGCCGAGTTCGGCGGCGATGTCGGCCACCGACGTCCTGTGGTGACCGACGCGGCGAAAACGCTCTTCCGCCGCGCCCAGGATCCGGGCGCGGGCCTCGTCGGACTCTCTTCCCGTGCGGAGCGGACGATCCATTGGAGCAACAGAGCCTTATTCGGCGGCCAATGCCGGTCGCACGTCCGGCTTCTCGTGCGAGGCCTCGTGCCTATCATCTGCGGTCGGCTTGATCCGGAACCAGGTGGCATAGAGCGCGGGAAGGAACAGCAGGATCAGCACCGTTCCGACCGCGGTGCCGCCGATCAGGGTGTAGGCCATCGACCCCCAGAACACCGAATGCGTGAGCGGGATGAAGGCCAGCACGGCGGCGAGCGCGGTCAGGATCACGGGCCGCGTGCGTTGCACCGTGGCTTCGATGACGGCGTGATAGTCGTCAAGTCCGGCGGCAAGGTTCTCCTTGATCTGCTCGGTCAAGATCAGCGTGTTGCGCATCAGGATGCCCGCAAGTCCAATCAGGCCCAGGATGGCGTTGAACCCGAACGGCTGGTTGAAGAGCAGCAATGCGGGCACGACGCCGACGAGGCCGAGCGGTCCGGTCAGGACGACCATCGCCATCGTCGAGAACGAGCGCACCTGCAGCATGACGACGATCAGCATCGCGGCAATCATGGCCGGGAAGATCGTCGCCAACGCATCGTTGGCCTTGGTTGCCTCTTCGATCGATCCACCCAGCTCGATACGATAGCCGGCCGGAAGGGATGCGATCAGCGGCTGCAGGGCGGTGTTGATATCCTTGGAGACTTCCGGAGGTTGGGTCGCCTCATTGATATCGGAGCGTATCGTGACGACGGGCGTGCGATCGCGCCGCTTCATGATCGGCTCTTCGAGCCGGATCTCCGAATGGCCGACCTGGTCGAGCGGAATCGCGCGGCCGTCGCGGCTCATCAACGAGAAATCCGCCAGACGGGCCGGATCGAGCCGCTCGCGGCCGGCGCTGCGGGCCACGATCGGGACATTGCGGATGTCCTCGCGAACCTGCGTCACGGGGATGCCGGTGAGGAGGAACTGGAGCTGGCGGGCCACCTCGGCCGGCGACAGGCCGATCAGGTTCAACCGGTCCTGATCCGGGACGAAGCGAAGCACGGGCGTGCGATCGCCCCAATCCCGATTGGCCTGCCGCGCGTCCGGAACGCCGCGCATGATCTCGAGGGCCTTTTGCGAGATCGCATACAATTGCGCGGGATCGGGTCCCATGACCCGGAACTCCACCGGGAACGGCGTATAGGGTCCGAACACGAGCTGGGTGACGCGCACATTGGCCTCGGCCGCAAGGCCCTGTGACACGGCCTGTCGGAGCCGGTGCTTCAAAACCTCGCGCGCTTCCGCGTCAGGCGTCAGGACCACGATCTTGGCGAAGGCCGGATCGGGCAGCTCGGGCGCCATCGCGAAGAAGAAGCGCGGCGCACCCTGACCGACATAGCTCGTGATGATCTTGGCCTCGGATTGATCGTGCAGCCAGCCCTCGAGCTTCTCGACGGTGGCGGTCGTCGTCTCGATGCTGGTGCCTTCCGGCAGACGAACCTCCACCAGCACTTCGGGGCGGTCGGAGGTTGGGAAGAACTGCTGCTTGACGCCGCCCATGCCGACGACGGACAGCGCGAAGGCGACGGCGACGACGCTGCAGGTCACGAACTTGTGGCGGACCGCGAAGGTGATGAGCCCGCGCAGGCGCTGATAATTGGGCGTGCCGTAAATGGCGTGGTGACCGCCTTCGACCGGCTTGATCGCGGGCAGCATCTTGACGCCGAGATAGGGCGTGAAGATCACCGCGACGATCCAGGAGACGATGAGGGCAAAGCCCACGACCCAGAAGATGTTGCCGGCATATTCGCCGGCGGTGGAGCGGGCGAAGCCCACCGGCAAGAAGCCTGCGATCGTCACCAGCGTTCCCGACAGCATCGGCGCCGCGGTGTGGCTCCATGCATAGGCGGCCGCCGAGATGCGGTCCATGCCCTCTTCCATCTTCACCACCATCACCTCGATCGCGATGATGGCGTCGTCGACGAGGAGACCGAGCGCCAGGATCAGGGCGCCGAGCGTGATGCGGTCGAAGAACCGGCCGGTCTCCAGCATGATCAGGAACACGACGGCGAGCGTCAGGGGCACGGCCGCCGCGACCACGATGCCGACGCGCCAGCCGAGGCTGAGCAGGCTCACCAGCAGCACCACGCCGAGCGCCATTGCGAACTTCATCATGAACTCGTCGACCGCCGAGGTGATGTTGACGGCCTGGTCGCTGACCTTGGCCAGGGACATCCCGAGCGGCAGCGTCCGGGCGATGGCTGCGGACCTCTCCTCCAGCGCCTTGCCGAGCGCCAGACCATTCCAGCCCTCCTGCATCACCGCTGCGAGCATGATGGTGGGCTCACCCTGGTGCCTGATGATGTAGGTGGGAGGATCCTCGTAGCCGCGGCGGACCTCGGCAATGTCGGACAGCTTCAGCGTCCGCCCGGCGGCGACGATGGGCGTATCGGCGATCGCCTGGACGCTGTCATAGGCGCCGTCGACCCGGATGAAGACCTGCGGTCCCTTGGTGTCGATCGAGCCGGCCGGTGTCATCGTGTTCTGCCGCTGCAAGGCGGCAACGATATCCGTTGCCGACACACCGAGGGTTGCCAGCTTGGCATAGGAAAACTCGACGAAGATCTGCTCGGGACGCTCGCCGAGGATGTTGATCTTCTTGACGCCGGACACGTGCAGGAGGTCCTGACGGATGGTCTCGGCTTGCCTGGCGAGCTCGCGCATCGGCATGCCCTTGGCCTTGAGGGCATAAAGGGCGAAGCTCACGTCGGAATATTCGTCGTTGACGAAGGGGCCGAGCACGCCGGAGGGCAGCTTGCGCGCTTCATCGCCCAGCTTCTTGCGGGCCTGGTAGAACTCCTCCTGCACGCTCGCGGGCGGCGTGCTGTCCTTCAGCGTCACCGTCATGTAGGCGTAGCCCGGCCGCGTCGTCGTCTCCACCCGGTCGTACCAGGTCAGCTCCTGAATCCGCTTCTCCAGGGGTTCGGCGACCTGGTCCTGCATCTCGCGCGCGGTCGCGCCCGGCCAGACCGTCGTGACCGTCAGGGTCTTGATGGTGAAGGACGGATCCTCGGCCCGCCCGAGCATGAGGAAGGCGTAGGCGCCGGCGGCTGCCAGCAGGAGGATGAAGAACAGGGTGACGGCCCGTTCGCGGACGGCGAGGGCGGAGAGATTGAAGCTCATCACTTGCTCCCGGTTTCCGAGGCGGTCTTGACGCGCGCGCCATCGTGCAGAAGATGAGCGCCGAGCGAAACGATCTGGTCACCGGACTTCGATCCGGAGATGACGGCCGTCTCGCTGGTCACGCGCAGAAGCTTGACAGGCTGCAAGCGTACGGTCGAGGTCGCGCTGTCGAACACCCACACGCCGGTCGTCCTGCCGTCATCGAGCACGGCTCCGAGCGGCACCTGGACTTCCGGCTGCTGATCCTGGCTGGCAAGCCGAATGGTGACCGTCGCGCCGAGCGGTGCCGCCGCGGCCTCGCCATCGAGCACGTAGCGGGCTTCATAGGTGCGGGTCTGGGGATCGGCGGAATCCGACAATTGGCGCAGATGCGCGGTAAAGCGGCGCCCATCGCTGCCATACAGGCTCGCCTCGGCGAGCGAACCGATCGCCGGCCGCATCGTTTCGGGGAGCGCCACCACGGCTTCGCGAGGACCGGACTGCGCCAGCCGCACCACCGCTTGTCCCGCGGCGACGACCTGGCCGGGCTCACCCAGCGTTTGGGTGACCGTTCCGTCCGCGTCCGCCACCAGGACGGAATAGGTCGCCTGGTTCTCGGCGACCCCTGCGTCGGCTTCCGCCGCGGCGAGCTGCGCCTTGGCGGTGTCCGATGCGGCCTTGGCCTGCTCGTAGCGCTGCTTGGACGTCCATCCCTCGTTCACCAGATTGGCGTAGCGCCGCTCGTCGGCGTCGGTCTGAACGACAACGGCCCGCGCCGCGGCAACCGCGTTGCGCTTCGCTGCGACGGCGAGGCGCAGGTCGGTTTCGTCGATCCGCATCAGCGGCTGGCCGGACTTGACCTGCTCACCGACGTTCACCAGTCGTTCGACGATCTTGCCGGCGACGCGGAAACCGAGATTGCTTTCCACCCGCGCGCCGATGGTCCCGGTGAAACCGCGCTCGGATCCGCTGACCCGCGAGGCCGCGACCAGACGGACCATCGGGGGCTCCTGCCTGGGGTCGCTGACGGCCGAGGCTTCATGGGAGGGAATCGCAAGAGCAACAAAGGTCGCCACCCCCGCTGGGACCAGAATACCGGCCAAAACCGCAAAACCCCGCATCTTCATTGTCAGTCTCCCGAATTAGATTTCATACGAACTCTATATTCGAGTTAGATGTCGAGTGCAATCTAAAAGAGACGGAGGCGACAAAGATGTGATTTTGTCCCTAGGAAGGCCGGCCGGAACGGTTCCATCCTAGGATTTCGCCTTCCGCCTCTTGATAGATTGCGTTCGGCTTCTATTTGTCGTAATAGAGTTCGAATGCAATCTAAATATGGAGGTGCCAATGCGTGTCAGTCGCGCTCAGGCCGCGGAAAACCGCAAAACCGTGATCGATGTGGCCAGTCGCCTCTTCAGGGAGCGCGGCTTCGACGGCATCGGGCTCAAGGATCTGATGGAGGGGGCCGGGTTAACCCAGGGCGCCTTCTACAAGCAATTCGCGTCCAAAGTGGATTTGGCTGTCGAGGCGTCCCGGCGCGCATTGGAGAGCGCGTCCGGCCGATGGTCGGATGCGGCCACTCAGAATCCCGATGATCCGCTTGGCGCGGTGATCGGGTTTTACTTCAGCGGCGACCATCGCGGAGAAAAGATGGACGGCTGCCCGATCGTGGCGCTCGGCTCGGATGCCGCGCGTCAGGGCCCCGAGGTCAAGGCGGAATTCGAAGCGGGCATCAAAGCGCATCTCGACGTGCTCGGCGGCCTCATCGCCGGGACCGGCGATGAAGCCTCGCGGGGCAAGGCCATGGCCATTCTCGCGACGATGGTCGGCGCGGTGACGCTGTCGCGCGCCATCAACGACCCCGATCTGGCTCAGGCCGTTCTGGATGCCGCAGCCGAACAGGTTCGCGACACCGCTGCCGCTTGAAAGCGCCCCTCAAAGCACGGAGAGATCTCATGCTCAGCATGACCGAAGCCCAACCAAGTTTGCTGAAGATATCGAACAAGCTAAGCATACGCTTTCAAAAGACCGGCAGCGGGCCTCCGCTGCTCCTCATACATACGATCCGGACGCAGCTCGAATATTTCCGCGCTCTTGCGCCCCTCCTCGCCAGATCGCACACGGTGTACGCCATTGACCTCCCGGGCCACGGCCACTCACCAATCGATCCAGGTGCGAGCTTCGACGAGCCCTACTTCAGGCGAGCCGTCATTGGCTTCATCGAGGAGCTCAATCTCTCGGAGCTCACAATCGTCGGCGAGTCGATCGGCGGCGCATTGGCCCTCACGGTGGCGGCATCGCTTCCGCAGCGGGTGAAGCGGGTCTTTGCGGTCAACTCCTATGACTATGAGACCCGCTACGGCGACGGCATTCGACGCGGCAACTGGTTCGCGAACTTCATCATCGGAAGCTTGCAGGTCCCGGTGCTCGGCGCGATCAATGCATCGCTCGAAAACAAGCTCGTCCTCGGCAAGATCATGGGTGGCGGATATCACGACTCAGGCAAACTGCCGGCGGATCTGCTTGCTGAGTTCGATGAAGTTGCCCGCCGCCCGGGATACAAGCGGGCCGCACGCAAGGTGCTGGCAGGCTGGCAATCCTGGAGCAAGGCCCGCGATTACTATCGGCAGATCTCAGCGCCCGTGACGCTCATCTATGGCGATAGCGATTGGTCTCGTCCAAACGAGCGCGAACGCACACGCTCGCTGATTCCCGCCGCGCAGATGGTGACACTCAAGAATACCGGCCACTTCTCGGCTGTCGAGCATCCATCGGAGCTGGCTCGCTTGATACTGGCGGCGGAATGACCGCATCAGCGACAGCGAACGCCGCTCATCCGGCGAAGGCGACTGTCGCGATTTAACTCTCAGCACGTTGCAGAGCTCCGACGTGCTGAGAGATCATGATGCTCATAATATAACGCCCCCGCCTCGCTCGTGGGGCCTCTAAGCCGGGAAGCATGGCTTTCGCCATTCAACCCGGACAGTCGGCGCCGTCAGGCTGTCTTGGGAAGAGGTTGTCTGGTTTGCTCGACAATGGACTCCTCGACGTCGCGGATCTGGTCCTTGCCGAAGAACATTTCCTTTCCGACGAAAAAGGTCGGAGAGCCGAATGCTCCTCGACTGACGGCGTCGGTGGTCAGATCGATCAGGCGCTTCTTGACGTCATCCTGCTGTGCACGCGCCATCAGCCGATCGATATCGATGCCCGAGGAAACAAACGCGCTGCGGAAGATTTCGAGATCGTCCATTTTCTTCGGCTCTTCCCACATGTGATGATAGGCGGCGCGAAAATAGGGCTCGAACACGCCCTCGAATTGGGCGGCGACAGCACCGCGCATCAGCATCAGCGTGTTGACCGGAAAGAAGGAATTCTGGCGAAATTTCGTGATGTTGTGGCGTCGGATAAACCGCTGGATCTCCAGCGCCTGATATTCCGGCTTGTTCTTGATTCCGTGAAGCGATTCGAACGGGGACATGTTGCCCGTCGCCTTGTAAATTCCGCCAAGCAGAACCGGGACGTAGGTGAATTTCACGCCGGTCCGCTGCTCAATGCCCGGAATGGCCACTTCCGCCAGATAGGCGTTCGGGCTACCGAAATCGAACTGGAATTCAACTTTCAAGGTCATCGCGGCTTCTCCCGGAGATCGCATGGCAGGCACTGGCGATCCACTCGCCAGCCTATTTACTTTATCGTATAGTTCTAAAATAGAACTGTCAAATGGGCCAGCATTGTGTTGATTTTCCCTGCCTGGAAGGGGATTGTTTGGAATTTAGTACCTATCTAGAATGAAACGGACCGCGCCGGCCTCCGCGAAGATTCGGAACGGCCCATGCCGGCACGACTGGAGTGTACGGATGAAGTGGAAAGAACTCGAGGAAGAGCCGTGTTCGATGGCCCGAACCATCGGCGTGATCGGTGATCGCTGGACGCTTTTGATCCTGCGCGAATGCTTCCTGCGCACGCGCCGCTTCGAGGGGTTTCAGTCGGCGTTGGGAATCACACGACACTTGCTCGCCGAACGGCTGAAAAAGCTGGTTCGGCAAGGCATCCTGCGCCGCATTCCCTACCAGGAATCGCCCAAGCGCCACGAATATATCCTGACTCAGAAGGGCCTCGACCTCTATCCGATCATGATGGCGATCGTGCATTGGGGTGATACTCATATGGTCGACGAGCGCGGCCGCCCCTTGCTGCACCAGCATCGCAAATGCGGAAAGGACTTCGACCCGGTCATGGTGTGCGCCGAATGCGGCGAGCCGCTGTCGGCCAAGGAGGTTCATACTCACCCGGGGCCGGGCGCCCGCGGCCTCCCGGAGAAAAGCGCACCGGAGGTCCGGAAGACTAAAACGCGCTCACGCGCCGCTTGAGACGGCAGCGCACGCCACGCTGCCGCAACGCTGAATACGCTCTTACGCCAAGACCACATCGCGGCCCTGTTCTTTGCGGCCGCCGCGCAAAGCAAACCGGACGCAGCTCACGCCGCGTCCGCTGCTCCGGTTGTCGCGAAATTCATTCGGACTTTGCGTCCAACACCTCGCCGAAGGCTTCCCAGGTCGAGCCGGTCCACCGCTGCAGCCGCATCTGCGTCCAGATCATGTTCTCGGATTCGCTGGTATTCACCTTGATCCCTGGCAGTACCGTCGGGACGATGAAATCCTTGAAGCTCTTGGCCTGTGCGAGAATGTTCTTGCGGGACAGATCATTGCCGCATTGTTTCAGCATCTGCTCGAGCAGGATGCCCTGCTGATAGCCGGTCAGATAGCTGCCGTTGGTGATATCGACGCCCGGCAGATACTTGTCGAGGAATGCCCGATAGGCCTGCATGCCCGGATCGTCCTTCCAATTCGGATCCATGACATCCTTGTTGGTGGTCCCGACGATCACGCCGGTCGACTTGTCGAGGCCAGCCGGTGCGAGCGTGCCGCCGACAGAACCGGACGGAAAATTGATGATCACAGTCGCTTTCCAGCCGATCACAGAAGCTTGCCGGATCGCCTGCGCGGCGAATTTCGGCGTTCCCGCGATCATCAGGGCGTCGGCACCGGAGCTTTTCAGAGTCGTGATCTGCGAATCGACGGTCGGCTCCGTGACCTCATAGGACGCGCTGACGACCTTTCGATCGTAGTCCTTGCCGAGAAAGGACTTGAAGGCATTGACGTAATCTTTGCCGAGATCGTCGTTCTGATAGAGGATCGCGTATTTGGCGTTCGGCAGCGTCTTGGTCAGATATTTGGCGTAGATTTTTCCTTCGGTGTCGTAGCTGACGAGGCCCGTCGTCGTCAGCGGGTAACTGGCGACGTCAGTGAACTTGGACGAGCCGCTGATGATGGCGATGCTGGGCACCCCTTTCGCCTTCAGGTATTTTGCCGTGGCCGAGAGGCCTGGCGTGCCGAGCTGGCCGAACATGAACGCCACTTCGTCGCTCTCGACGAGCTTGCGGACGTGCTCCACCGCCTTCGGAGGACTGTAGGCGTCGTCATAGGCGATGTAGTTGATCTTGCGGCCGTTGATGCCGCCGCGGTCATTCATCAATTGAATATAGGCGATAAGGCCCTTGCCCACGAGACCGATCGATGACGCCGGTCCGCTGAACGGAAACACTCCGCCGATCTTGATCTCGGTCGCGGTAATTCCGGGCTCGTCAGCTGCAAGCGCCGGACTGCTCAAAAGCATCGCCAGAGCCGCAAGGCTCTTCCATTTCGCCAACATGGCTCGTTCTCCCTGATGCGCACCCATCCGGGCACGTCGTTGTGTTTCGCTGCGTCATCCGGCTGCTCGCCCGGCATTGTGCCGCGCGAACTCGCAGCTCGCTGTCCAACTGCGATTGGCCAGCCCGCGGTGAGTCCTGCGGCCGTCGAGGTCGGCCATCCCGCCCGCAAGAACTACCGTTCTTTTTTAGAACTAGTCAAGCGCTTAGATGACGCATTCGTTGGCGGTCGCGCCGCGGCGGCTGCATTCGATGAGACGTGCGACTTTTTGCCCGAGGAGGTAAATCACCGAGCGCAGCGCGCTATCAGCCGCGAACGCCGCGTGCGAAGGCAAATCGCGGCGCTGACGCAATCCGTAAATTCTATTAATGAACTCATCTGGCCTTGTCCGCGCTGGGGGGCGCAGGCATCGGAGCCTGAACCGTCACGCTTCCTCGCGCAGTTTGGGACTATCGACAACAAACGGAAGCCGTGTGATATCTTGGGTTTGAGAGGGTATTGATGCCGAGAGCAGCAGCAAAATCATCCGATCTGGTCGATGACCCAGCGCGCTGTAACTGCAATCAAGTCCGCCGCGCAGCCAGGCGGCTCTCCCGGTACTATGATCTCGCGTTGGCCCCGAGCGGGCTCAAATCGACGCAATATAGTCTGTTGAGTTATCTCGTGACCTCAGGGCCGATGACCATGGCCCGGCTCGCCAAGCTGATGTCGATGGATCGTGCGACCACGGGCCATAACCTGAGGCCGCTCGAGCGTGACGGTTTCGTTGAGATTTCAGTCGGCGAGAATGACCGGCGGGAGCGCATCGTCACCGTCACAAAACAGGGACGTGGGACGCATGCCCGAGCCTTGGCTGCATGGCGGCGCGCGCAGACAGCCTTCGAAGAAGCCATGGGCGAACGGGAAGCCGCCGATCTGCGCGATTTGATGAACCGGGCCGTTGACATCCCTCTCCCCCGTCCTGAGTAGATCGCATGGCGCAATGTGGCGCTCCGCCATCGAGCGCCTGACTTCGCTTGTGCGCCGGCAATACCGCCTGCGACAGTGGGGGAACCTCCACTAGCGATCAGGCCTCGCGGATATGATCTCGCCCGTCTTGGGGTCGGCGTGAAACTTCATCTTCTGACCATCCTTGATGCCTTCGCCTTCCCAACGGCCGTCGTCGGCTTCTATTTTGCTGACGAGCGTAAAGCCCGACTTGAGAACCTTGTCGATGACTTGCTGAATGGGCATCCAATCAGCCCCCGGCCGGTCGGCATGCGCGACGCCGACGGCAACTGCCGACAGAACAACTGCGAGAACAACAGGTGCACTCCTCTTCATGAGAACCTCCTTGTTGCGGGTGCTGACAAGTCTCGCAGCATTGCGGAACCAGGACACTCCCGAATTCAGCCTAGGGCGCTCAGGGATAAATACCGACAGCACCGGCTGTGACATAAGCAAAGCGGGCCTCCAATCGCTCGGTTGTTCGGCGGGCGGTCTCTCAGGGCGCCACCAGTTTCTTGCGGATGGCGTAACGGACCAGTTCAGCGGTCGACGACATCCCCAGCTTGCGCATCGCCGAAGCGCGATGGGTCTCGACGGTCTTCACGCTCAACTGCAGAATGACGCTTATGGACCTGTTGGTATGTCCTTCCGCGATCAACTGGACCACGCTCTGCTCGCGGGAGGTGAGAAGCATATCCGACTTGTTCAGCTTGTTGAGCTGGTAGTCATGGAGCAATTTCTCCAGCAACACGCTGGTGAAATAAGGTCTGCGATCCAGCAGCGCTTCGACGGCGGACAGCAGATGCTTCCTCGCATCCGATTTGAACAAGAAGCCGCGGACCCCCGCCAGAATGGCCTCGGTCAGCAACTCTTCGTTTTCATGCATCGTCAGAATCAGAATTTCACTGCGCAGGTGAAGTGACTTCAATCGGCGGCTGACCTCCAACCCATTCATGAGGGGCATCGAATAGTCGACGATCACGACGTCCGGCTTCGTCTCCAAAGCCAATGCGACGGCCTGCTCGCCATTCGTTGCTTCGCCGACGACGATCCAGTCGGAGCGCGTGTCGACGATCGCGCGCAGCCCTGAACGCACGACTTCATGATCATCCGCAATCAAGATCCGCTTCACGGCATCGTTCTCCTATCCGACCGCAATCGGCGGAGATAGTCGGCAGCAGAACAGTCGAGCAATGATACCGATCGCGGGCCAGAGCATTATCCTGCAAAACCCCGAGATGGCCGGGCGAATGTACCGACGCGACCGCGACCACCAACCCCCAGCAAGGAATTGTCATGCCTCGACCAGTTGCGCGCGGACGGCGTATCGGACCAGGCCCGCAGTCGAACTCACGTCCAGCTTGCGCATCGCGGCGGCCCGATGAGCCTCAGTGGTCTTGACGCTGAGGTTGAGGATCGCACTGATGCCCTTATTGCTGTAGCCTTCGGCAACCAGTTTGACGACGAGTTGCTCGCGCGGAGTGAGCCCCGGGTGCCTGTCTGCATTGCTGCCAGATCCGCCGTTCAGTTCGTTCCGGCACTTTTCGCTACAGAACCGCTTGTGCGCCAGAAGAGAGTCGACGGCCGCCATCAGCAATCTGTTTGCGTCCGATTTCACCAGGAAGGCGCGCGCACCGGCCTCAAATGCCTGCTGGGCGAGTAGACCGGAGTTGTGCACCGTGAAAATCAGGACCTCGGTCTGCAGCGGATATTCCCTGATCCGCCGCGCGACCTCCAGTCCGGTCATCCGCGGCATGGAAAAATCGACGATGGCCACGTGAGGTCGGCTTTCGATCGCCGCTGTCAGCGCCTTGCCGCCGTCGTTCGCCTCGGCGACCACTTCCCAATCCGCTCGTTGTTCGAGCACCGCCCGCAAGCCCGACCGTACCGCCTCGTGGTCATCAGCGATGAGAAAACGCTTCATGGCGAGCACTCCAGTGTCTCCACTCGGCGGCTGGGGCCGAACGAACTCGTTTCCACCTACCGCCGGTGATCAGTGTTTTTCTTCCCTCAGTGTGTGCCTGCGGGGACTCCCATGACAGTGGCGTCCTTTCGCCGGTTTCGCCTGTTCGTGACCAAGGCATGCGGAAAGACCGCGCACAGAACCGTGCCGGAACGATGCGTTGCCGGATCGGAGCGGATCTCCAGCGAACCTCCGATCTGCTCAAGTCTTGCTCTCATGGCTGGAATTCCAACGCCGGTCGATATCGCCTGGTTCGCGCGGCCGGCCTGAAGCCCGCGCCCGTTGTCGCTGACGGTCAGCCGAAAATGGCGGCCGGTCCCGTCAATGACGATGCTCACCTCCGTTGCCTTTGCATGGCGGAATACGTTCGTGAGAGCTTCCTGAACAACCCGAAGCAATGAGCGCTGCTTCTCGTAGGGCAATCGATCGACGCCGGCCAGGATCCTGGTTGTGACCCGCAACGACGTGCGCGCCGCGAATCCATCGGCATAGTGCTCGATCGTGGCCTTGAGCCCTTCGGCTGTCAGATTCTGCGGGTGCAGCAGGTAGGCAAAAGCGCGGATTTCCCTGAGCGCCTCATCGATCGACGCGTCGATCTCATCGCAGAGGCGCTCGGCCCCGACGGGATCGCCCATGCTCCGCCGGATCCGCATCAGACCGAGACTCGCGGCAATCAGGTGCTGACATGTCGAGTCATGCAGATCGGACGCAATCCGCTGCTGGATATCCTCCTGAATGGAGAGCAAATTAACGCTCGCCTGCGCGGCGTCCGGTCGTTCAACGCCGTTTTCGAAAAGTCCATTGCGCGCGACGCAATGGCTGCCGATCAACCGGACCACACCACCGGCCGCGGCGTCCATGATCGGAACGATGGTCGTTTCCATGTTCTGGCGCTGGCCGCCAAATGCAAGGCGGTGGCGAATCCTGACCTCCGTTCCTTCCGCGAGACACGCACGGAGAGCTTCGCTGACGGCTCTGGCGTCGTCCCTGCCGAGACAGTTGGAGACATCCATCTCCCGGATGTCTTCCGACGAGATGCCGAGACGAAGCTCGAACGCCGGATTGATCCCCTCATACACGAAGTGCACTCCAAACGAAGGGCGTGCTGCAAAGAGAAGGTCGGGCGAGAAGACCCAGTAAAGGCGTTCGCTGGTTTCTTCCGAGCCAAGTCGCAACCACCCTCTGACCCTGGTTCCACTCGACTCACAGGCGGGCGAGTTGTGTAACTTCACGGTACGCACTCACTATTCACCGGTGACGCCCGACGTCGAAGCTCAACATATCGAAGCTCAATATATTGAAGCTGAAGGTCGAGAGTCTCCTCCCTCCCCCGCCGGCGAGTATCCATCAACGGATCAGGAGACGCGCCCTTGGGGTGGGCAGAGTATACACCGTCGGGTTGCCCACACCACCAAGTAGTATTGCCAACGGAATAAAATCTTGCATCGGTGAGGCGACATCGGGAGGGATCGGATGTGCAGTTTTTGCCAGATTATCCCGCTGCAATTCAAATATGGTGCAACAGATACTCAAGCGCAGCAAACAGGTTTCACGATTGCGCCGCGGCGATCGCACTAATGGCTGGGACGCGATGTGCTAGCGGCTGATATCGCCGCTCGTGCTCGACTTGTTCTTCTTTCCTTTCTTCGCGTTTGGAACTGCCTGTTGAGGCGGCGCAATCATCAGCGGATGAGACGGCCCCCGTAGCCGCTGTGTGCCGACATCGTCCCTGAGTGCATCGGTATCGAGACGCTGGCTCCGGTCCACAGAGTCGCGCGGGTCCGCGGCGGCTGCGGATGCCGCCGTCAAACCGACAATGACCCCGAACAGCACCCAAGCACGCCTCGACATCATCCTGCAGACCTCTCAAAAGGCAAAATCAAGCCGGGGACCGATCCTGAGATCCCTGTAGCGCCGCACCATGACGTTCGATTCGCGCGCCTCGTACAGCACACTCGTCGTAAGCGAAACGTTGCCGGCAAAATTGTACTTCAAGCCGATATCCGCGGAGTAGATTTGATCCTGTCGTCCCCTGTTCAGCCCGTCGGTGAACCAGAAGGCTTCGAACAAGGGCGTGCTCACGATCGACCATTTCGGATCGAGCTTGACCTCAATGCCGAGCAAGGCATCGAAGCGCCAACGGCGAGCTTCCGCAAGGTCGGAAAACCGGTAGGTCAACAGCAACAGCGGTGAGAATGTCACATTGTTCACGCGGAAGTCGCGGGCCACCGAGCCCATCACGTCGTCTGACGTGAAAGCGAGATCGCGATAGACGCCGTCGAAATCGTATCGGTGCTCGTAGATGGCGGAGAAGCGCCAGCCGTCCCAATTCTCCGTCAGGCGTGCTCCCATCCGCGCCACTGCGGCATTGCCGTCCTTCTCTCTCGCAAAGGCGTCATATTGTGCGCGTGCATAGAGCCGGTACGACAGGTCATCCGTGAGGCTCCCGTCCAGCCTGACGCTCACGTCCGGCTCATAGAAGAAATCCGACTTGCGGTTGTCCCGGCTGAACAAGGCATTGTCGGTAAAGTTCGACGTGACGGAGCCGACGACACTCCAGGACGGAGCGGAGTAGTACGGTACGGGGCTGCTCGCCTTCAGCTCGGTGGAATCAACGTCCGCTGCCCAAGCAGTGCCGGCTGCCAACAACCCCAAGGCCGGCAAAAGAGCTCTCGACCCACGCATGGTGTTCCTCGATGGCTTTTGCGTGCACCAGGAATCGTCTTAGCCTGGGCGACGATTGTGGCGTGTTAGTGGTATGATTCAAAATCAGTGATTGAATCGATGGGCGCCGGCCTCACGACCCAACCCGGTCGATCCGCATGGTCTAGTAGTCCGCCGGATCCCTGGTGATCGGGCAGGTCATGCAATGACCGCCTCCCCGACCCCGCCCGAGCTCTGCCCCGACGATGGTGACCACCTCGATCCCTTCCTTGCGCAGCAAGGTGTTGGTGTAGGTATTGCGGTCATAGGCGAACACTACGCCCGGGGAGGCGCAAACCAGATTGGCGCCGCTGTCCCACTGTGTGCGCTCGCGCATATAGGCGTTGCCGCCGGTCTCGATCACACGCAGTTTCTTCAAGCCAAGGGCTTCGGCCACGACGTCCACGAACGGCTTTTCATCCCTGCGCAGCTCGAGGCCGGCCGAATTGTCGGCTGGCCGGTAGGAAAAGGCCGCGATGTTGTTGACGATGTCGGGATACAGCAGAACGCAATCCCTGTCCGCGAACGTGAAGACGGTATCGAGATGCATCGCGGCACGGAGCTTCGGCATCGCAGCCACGATCACGCGCTCCGCCGCCTTCTTCTTGAACAAGGCCGCGGCGACCTGGCTGATCGCCTGCCGCGAGGTGCGCTCGCTCAACCCGATCAGCACGTTGCCCTTGCCGATCGGCATCACGTCGCCGCCTTCCAGCGTCGCAAGACCGTGGTCCCGTGTCGGGTCGCCCCACCAGACATTGACCTTGCCGGCAAAATCCGGATGGAACATGTAGATGGCTGTCGCAAGGATCGGCTCTTCGTGCCGCGCCGGCCAGTAGAGCGCGTTCAGCGTGACCCCGCCGTAGATCCAGCAGGTCGTGTCCCGCGTATACAGCGTGTTGGGAAGCGGCGGCAGCAGATACTCGGTCATGCCGGCGGCCTCGCGGACGAGCTTGAGCATCTCGCCGCCATGGGCGTCCGGGAAGTCATGAGTCGAAACGCCCCCAATCAGCGTTTCGGCCAGGTCGCGCGGCCTGAGGCTTTCCAGGTAGCCCCGCAGCTCATCGACGAGGCCGAGGCCGACCTGATCGGGAACGACCTGGTTGTCGAGAATCCACTTCCTGGCCTCGGGGATCGCGACCGTCTCCGCCAGCAGATTGTGCATCTCGACGACTTCGATACCGCGGTCGCGCATCTACTGCACGAAGTCGAAATGATCGCGCTTGGCATTTTCGACCCACAGCACATCGTCGAACAGCAGGGTATCGCAATTGGACGGCGTGAGACGCTGATGGGCGCGACCGGGTGAGCAGACCATCACCTTCCGGAGCTGACCGACCTCCGAATGGACCCCGAAGGAAACCGAGCTGTCCGACGCCTGCTTTGCCATGGGAATTCTCCGGGGAGTTGCCTTGCCTAGATGGTGATGTAACCGGTGGCCAAGCCGTGGATCCCGACAGCAGCGCCGATGGCGGCGGCGATGAAGATGACCCACTCGACGGCGGTGAAGACCTTCGCCTTCTGTTCCAGACGCGCCCAGAAGTAGAGTGCCGTACCGGGCGCATAGAGGATCAAGGACAGCAGCAGGAACTTCATTCCGGCGGCGTAGATCAGGAAGAGCGTGTAGACGACGGCGATGCCTGCAAAGATCATGTCGCGTGTTCTGTCGCGGCTGTCCTTCCCATAGGTCTCACCTCGCCTACTGAGCAGAAGTCCATAAGCGGCGACGAGGAAGAACGGAATCAGCGACATCACGCTCGTCAGATTGAGCATCAACGCGAACGCATCCTGCGACCAATAGGTGCTGATGACGAAGAGCTGAACGATCGCATTGGTGAGCCAAAGCGCCGCAGCCGGCACCTTGTTCGCATTTTCCGTGCCGAACAGGGCGGGCATGTCCCTGGTCCGGCCGGCGGCGGAGAGCACTTCGGCGCAAATCAGCGACCAGGCGAGATAGGCCCCCAATACCGAAACCAGAAGCCCGACGCTGACGAAGATCGCGCCCCAATGTCCGACGACAGCCTCCAGCACCGTCGCCATCGACGGCTGCCGCATGCCGGCGATCTCGGCGCGAGGAAGCACGGCATAGGGCAGCATGGTCACGAGCACCATCAGGCTCGTCACGACCGCAAATCCCAGAATGGTCGCGGCGCCGACGTGCGCGCGTTCCTTGGCATAGCGTGAATAGACGCTGGCGCCCTCGATGCCGAGAAAGACGAACACGGTGACCAGCATGGTCGCGCGAATCTGCTCGAACAAACCCTTGTCCGGCATACCCTCGCCGCCCCAGAAATTCGTTCGAAATAGGTCCGCCTTGAAGCCGACGATCAGGATGACGATGAAGACGAGGATCGGCACGATCTTCGCGATCGTCACGATCGTGTTGATCGCGGCCGCCTGCTGCACACCGCGCAGGATCATGAAATGGAACAGCCATATTCCGATCGAGGCGACGACGATCGCGATCACGGTGTTCCCGTCCCCGAAGATCGGGAAGAAAGCGCCCAGCGTCGACTTGATCAGCACCCAATAGGAAACGTTGCCGATGCAGCTGCCGATCCAATATCCGAATGCCGACAGAAAGCCGGGATAGTCGCCAAACCCCGCCTTCGCATAGGCGTAGACGCCGGCATCGAGCTCGGGCTTTCGTTCCGCCAGCGCCTGGAATACCCGCGCGAGGGTGTACATGCCGCCGCCGGCGATGCACCAGGCGAAGATGGCTCCGAACGGTCCGGTGGCGATGCCGAAGGTTCTCGGCAGCGAAAAGATCCCCGAGCCGACCATCGAGCCGACCACCATCGCGGTCAACGCGAACAGCGAGAGCTTTTGGATTGACGACGTCTCAGTCATGTGAAGTCCTCGCGACACGAGCGTGCGGTGCATCCCGGTCGATCGACTTGCCCACCGGTTGCACCATGCGCCTTGCGCCGGGGCTGGAATATCGGGTGATTACCTAGTCGAGGATCGGGATTCTCCTCGCCGGCGAAGGAGCGCTCACGACGAAGCGGAAGCTTCGGCGACTACCTTTCCTCCGAACCAGGTCACGTAGAGTGTCGGCAGCAGGACCAGCGTCAGCACGGTCGCCACCAGCAGGCCGCCCATGATTGCGACAGCCATCGGTCCCCAGAACACGGTCGGAGCGATCGGGATCATGCCGAGCACGGTCGATACTGCGGTCAGCATGATCGGACGAAAGCGGGAGCTACTGGCATCCAGCGCCGCCTCCCAGGCGCTCTTGCCCTCTGCGCGTTCCGCATCGATCTGACCAATCAGGATCACGGCATTCTTGCTGATCATGCCGAGCAAGGCGAGAACGCCGAGAATTGTGACGAAGCCCATTGGCCTGCCGGAAAGCAGAAGCGCGGCGACAACACCGATCATGCCGAGCGGCGCCACGCTGACAACCATCAACAGCCGCGGAAAGCTCTGCAACTGCATCATCAGGATTGTGAACATGACGAACAGCATCATGGGCACCACGGCGAGCACGGACGCCTGAGATTTCTGGCTCTCCTCCACGGTCCCGCCGATCGCCACGTCGTACGACGCAGGCAACGCCTTCCTCAGCTTACCGATCGCCGGCGACAGAGCCTCCACCATCGTGTCGGGCAACGTTCCGCCGCCAATGTCGGCGCGCACTGTCAGAGTCGGAATGCGGTCGCGCCGCCAGATCAGTGGATTCTCCTGGTGATATCCGAAACTCGCAAACTGGCCGAGCAACACCGTTCTGCCGCCAGGCCGCGGCACCTGAAGCGTGCGCAGGGTGGATAGCGAGATGCGCTGCTCATCGACGGCCCGGACCACGACGTCGACCAGATAGATGTCGTCGCGGACCTGGGTAACGACGGCGCCCGATATCACGGTGTTCAACACGTTCGATATGGCTTCCGAACTCAGTCCGAGACGACGCACCTCATCCTGGTCGACGTCAATGCGCAGCTGGCGCTGCGGCTCCATCCAATCGAAATTGACGCCCTTGGTCCTGGGTTCGGTGGCCAGGATCTGTGCAAGCGCCAGCGCAATCTCCCGCACCTGCTCCACATCCGGTCCGCTCACGCGATATTGCAGCGGCCATCCGACCGGGGGGCCGAGGCCGAGCGGCGAAACCGAGGCGACCGCCGCCGGAAACTCTTCCGCAAGAAGTCGCTCCAGCTTCACGTGCAGGCGCTCCCGCGCGGCAACGTCCTTTGCCACGACGACCGCTTGCGTGAACGAATCGTTCGGAAGCTCCACGCTGAGCGGAAGGTAGAACCGGATCGCGCCGCGCCCGACATTGGTGCTCCAGTGATCGACGTCCGGATTCCCGGTCAAGGCCGCGTCCAGCCGCTTCGCTGCCGTCTCGCTCGCGAGAACCGAGGCATTCTGCGGCAGGCTGATATCCACGAGCAATTCGGGCCGATCCGACAATGGAAAGAACTGCTGCGGAATCAGCGGAAACGCGACAATCGACGCGACGAAGAGCGCCAGCGAGAACGCGATCGTCAGCCATTTTGCGCGCATCGCCACGGTAAGAACGTGCCGATAAAGGCGGAATATCCTGCCGGGCGCGGCCGCGGCCTGCTGTTTCGGTGGAACGAGAATGATCACACCCAGCAATGGCGTGAAGATCACGGCAACCAGCCACGACACCAGGAGCGCGATCGCGACCACCGCAAACAGCGAGAATGTATATTCGCCGGCCGAACTCGCTGCAAAGCCGACCGGGATGAAGCCGGCGATCGTCACCAGCGTTCCCGCGAGCATGGCAAAGGCATGGCTGCGGTAGGCGAACGTCGCCGCGTCGACCTTGCTGTCGCCTTGCGCTAGGCGGTTGAGTGTCGCGTCCGTAGTCGTCATCGCATCGTCGACCAGCAGCGCGAGCGCGATGATCAGCGCTCCCAGCGATATCCGTTGCATGTCGATGCGGGCCATCTCCATGATCGGAAACGCGATGGCCAGCGTCAACGGGATCGCAAGCGCGATGATGAGGCCCGGGCGGATTCCGAGGCTGATGAAACTGACCACCATGATGATGGCGATCGCCTGCAGCAGCGAGGTCATGAATTCGCCGATCGCGTTGCCGACCACGACGGCCTGGTCGGCGACGAGCGTCGGCTCGATTCCGATCGGCAGGTCGGCCGTGATCTGCGCCATCACGCCTTTGACGTTGCGACCGAGCGCGAGAATGTCACCGCCATCGCGCATTGCGATGGCGAGGCCGATAGCCGGCTGACCATTGACCCGAAACATCGGCTGCGGCGGATCCACGTAGCCGCGCCGCACCTGCGCGATGTCGCTCAGGCGGATGGTGCGACCGCCTGCGACGAAATTGACGCCGGCGATGTCCTGCTCGGACTGAAAGCCGCCGGACACCCGAACGGAAATGGTCTCCTTGCCCGTCTGGATCACGCCCGCAGGACGAACGATGTTCTGCGATCGCAGCGCGGCGAGAAGAGCCGCCCGATCGACGCCGACGGTCGCAAGCTCCTGCTTGGAGAACTCGACGAAGATCACCTCGTCCTGTGCGCCCAGCAGTTCGATCTTCGATACGTCCGGAATCTGGAGCAATCGCGAGCGGATATCCTCGACGTGATCACGCAACTCCCGCTGGGTGAATCCGTCGCTGGTGAAGCCATAGATGATACCGAAGGTGTCGCCGAAATCATCGTTGAAGCCGGGGCCGATAACTCCCGCCGGCAGCGTATGGCGCATGTCGCCGACGCTCTTCCTCACCTCGTACCAGGTATCGGTAACCTGCCTTGCGTTCGCGCTTCCCTTCAAGTTGACGAAGATCGTGACCAAGCCCGCCCGGGTGAAGCTGCGCAGGAAGTCCAGATGGGGCGTCTCCTGCAATCGTCGCTCGAGCCGCTCCGTCACCTGCTTCATCGTCTCTTCGGCCGTTGCCCCCGGCCAAGCCGCCTGAACCACCATCGTCTTGATGGTGAACGATGGATCCTCGTTCCGGCCAAGGCGGAAATACGCGAGATAGCCGGCGATCACGGCAACCAGCATGACGTAGACCACCAGCGAGCGATGTTTGAGAGCCCATTCGGAAAGGTTGAGCCTACTCATGGCGCCGCCCCGAGCACGCGCACCTTCTGGCCGGGATGAAGCGCCTGTACCCCAGCGGTGACGATGATCTCGCCCGCGTCCAATCCCTGCGAGATGATGACGTCGGCCTGGTCGAAGCGCAGGATGTCGACGTTTCGTGCCGACACCACGTTCGTCGAGGGATCGACGATCCAGACGGCCGGTTGCCGATTGATCCGCGTCAACGCTGTTGCCGGTATGTCGATCACGGGCCCGGAGCCGGTCTCGACACGTCCGTTCACAGTGGCGCCGAGCCGCATGGCTGCCGGCGGATCCGTCAAGCCGACCTTGACCTCGAACGTGCGAGTGACAGGATCGGCTTGCGCGGCGATCTGACGGATGCGGCCTTGTGCCGTGATCGTGGGGTCATCGGCCAGGCTGACGGTCACCCGCACGTCGGCCGGCGCGGATCTGACCATCTGAGCCGGGACGTCGAAGACCGCGTCACGGCCATCCTGCCGCGCGATCCTCGCGATCATTTGCCCGGCCTGAACGACCTCGCCCGCCGACGGCCCCGTCGCGGTGATCTTGCCGGGCGCGTCGGCTCGCAGCTCGGTGAAGCTGACGAGATCGTGCGCGGAACTGATTTGCGCTTCCGCGGCCTCGACCTGCGACTGCGCCGTGTGTCGTGCTTGCGTCGCCGTCTCGAAATTGGCACGCGTGGTCCACCCCTGCGCCAACAGCGTCTCCTGACGCTCATAATGGTTACGCGCCTGCGTCAGCTGGGCCTGTGCAGCGGAAAGAGCAGCCTGCGCCTGGCGCAATGCGCTCAGCTCGTTCTGAGGCTCCAGTTGGGCCAGCAGCTGGCCGCCCTCAACCCGGTCACCGAGCTTGGTGTGGTTCGCAAGCAAGCGTCCGGAGATTCGGAAGGCAACGCTCACTTCGTCCTCGGCCTCGACCCGCCCCGTGAAAGTCAGCGGCACCGGGCTCTCGCGCTTCTCGACCGTGGCGGTCCGGACCGGACGCGGAGGCAGCTGCTTCGTCTCCGCTTGAGGGCTGCATGCCGCAAGGTTCAGCGCGGATATGACCACAGCCAGCGTCGATGCAAGGACCTGCCGAGGCATCGTTCGGCGACAGTGCATGGCCATGCGCCCCTCACGTTTCCTGAAATGCCGCCGGGCAGATCGATCTTCCCGAGCTTGCAGGTTTGCGTATCGCGCTCCCGGTATTCTTGCCTTGGTATTCTTGCCTTGGCGGACAGTCGCACACATCGGCAAATCTACTTGGTGTGGCGGGATGCAATCGCGATTGCGGAATGCAGATGAGGGCGCCGTCGGAGCGCGGCGCGGCGCGTCAACGACGACTCCCGGACCGCTCTAGGAAATTCCCAAGACGTGATCAGGCAATCACCCGATATCGCTGTCCTTGTCCGCAGCGCACCGTGCCGCGCTCAGTGAGGCAATCGAGCGCGGTCTCGATCAACCAGGAGGATTTTCGATGCGAAAGCTTGTCTTAGTGGCAACCGCGATCACGGGAATGCTGTTGGTCGTGCCATCGACGGCACCTGCGCAAGCCCAGCAGAACCAATGGTGCTCCAAGTTCAAGGGAATGGTGAACTGCAAGTACTCGACCGAGGATCAGTGCCGCGCGTCGCGAAGCGGCAGAGGCGGCACCTGCTTCCCCCGGGCGTCGCGCTAATTGCGCGGCAGGGCCGCAAGAGCCCTTCCAAAGCGATGGCGCCGAACGATCCGCTCGTGGGCGCCATTCGAACCGGTGTGGATGCTGTTGTATCGCTACGCCAATTGTCGCTTCGACTTGCCGAGCGATTCCCGGCTGCGGATACCGAGAGCGGAGCCGCCGCCGCAATTACGGCTTTCGATGCGATGCCGCCGTGATCGCCTCAGGGGGCATGGCAACCTCGCACGTCAGGAACATTCATCCCCATGTCCTTAGGGTTTTCTCCGATGCCGCGCCGGGGTGCCGACAGCTAATCTCTCAGCGTGTCCCGCCGGGCCTACCAGGGCTTGGTCGGCGGGACTCGACCCAGCAGGAGGCTTGCATGTCCGATCTAGTAGCGATCGTGTATCCATCCGAGGCGAAGGCCGAAGAAGTGCGTCAACGGCTGCTCAGGCTGCAGAAGGAATATCTGATCACGCTCAGCGACGCGGTGATCGCCGTGAAGACCGACTCCGGCGGCATCAAGCTCAATCAACTCGTCAACACGACGGCGGTGGGCGCGATGACTGGAAGTTTCTGGGGCCTCCTGATCGGCGTGATCTTCCTCAATCCGATCCTCGGTGTCGCGGTCGGCGCGGCATCCGGCGCGCTCGGCGGCGCCCTGTCCGATTTCGGCATCGACGACGCCTTCATGAAGGAATTGTCTACCTCGCTCCACACCGGCAACGCCGCCTTATTTGTCCTGATCAAGAACATGACGGCGGACAAGGTGCTGAAGGAAATCAAGGACGCCGGGGGGACCGTGCTGAAGACGTCCCTGGATGACAACAAGGAACAGGCCCTGCGCGACGCGCTCGCGAGTGCGGCGGAACGGCCTGCGGCCTGAACGGCCGCCTTTGGCTCGCTAGCGCCGACCGCCGGCGAGGCGCAGCAGCATCATGAACAGGTTGATGAAGTTGAGGTAGAGCGACAGCGCCGAAATCACGGACTTGCGGCCGGCCGACGTTTCATCATCCCTGCTGTCGTACATCGCCTTGATCCGCTGCGTGTCGTAGGCCGTGAGTCCGGCGAAGACACCGACGCCCACGACCGAGATCAGCCAATCGAGCCCGGATGACTGCAGGAAGAGGTTGACCAGGCTGGCAATGATCACGCCGATCAGCCCCATGAACAAGAACGTGCCGAGACCGGACAGGTCGCGCCGAGTGGTGTAGCCGAATACGCTGAGCGCCCCGAAAGTCGCCGCCGCGATGAAGAAGACGCGTGTGATCGATGCACTGGTGTAGATGTGAAGCAGCGTCGAGAGCGACACGCCGACCAGGGCGGCATAGATGAAGAACAGAAGCCGTGCCGTTGCTACCGACAGCGTATTGATGCGCGAACCGATGAAGAAGACCAGCGCAAGGGGCGCCAGGATGAAGACCCACATCAACGGGCTCTGCAGCAAGGCGGGGCCGGTCAGCTGATAGGTCAGCCACGCGACGACGGCGGTCAGGCCGACGCCGGCGGTCATGTAATTGTAGATGCGCAGCATGTAGTCACGCAGTCCGGTGTCCACCGCGATTGTGCCACCACCGCCCGCACGCGAGGCCGCCAGGTCCTGATCGTAATTCGACATCGCTCGTCTCCTCTCAGAGCTTGCTGACAGGGGCCTACGCTACCCCTCGGGCTCAGAGGACGGCATCGGACAATCACCCGAATGCCGGAGGGGAAATCACCCTGTTGCCCCTGCAATTGCCGGCGATCCGCAGCGACCACACTCCCATTACAAAGCCGGCAACCTGGAACCGCAGCTTCACCGTCCTCCTTTCGGAGGGGGCGCCTTACGCGTTTGTCACTAGGAGATGATCGCGGCGCGGCCTAATCGGCTGGCATGCGCTTCTATTTCCACATCGTCGATAAATACGGTCTCACTCCCGATGGGACCGGATGCGAATACGCCGATCAGGATACGGCGGTTCTGCATGCCCAACGCATTGCGGCCGAGCTCGCGAAGGCCGGCGAATTCTGCCGTTCCGGCGTCGTGCTTTTGGCTGCCGTTGCCGGACCATCATCCAGTCCCGGTGAAGACGCGACCGACCTCACGGCAAAGGCCTGAAGGCGGCGCGCAGAACCGCTTGGCGATTTCCTGCCCCCGCTCCCTACAGAGAATCCCTGATGTGCGAGGGGGAAAGCCGCCTCTAAGGTCTGCCGGGATCGGCCGGCATCAGTGCCCGCCGATCGCGGATTGGAAGGCCATCTTGCCATGGCTCCGTCGCCGAACGAGGTCGATCAAAAACTCTCGCGCAATGCGCTCATCGCGCTCGTGGTTGGGTCGATGGTCGGCTCCGGCATCTTCGCCCTGCCCGCATCGTTCGGGCGGACCACGGGTGCGCTCGGCGCGATGATCGCCTGGACGATCGCAGGCACCGGCATGCTGATGCTGGCCTTCGTGTTCCAGACCGTGTCACACCGCAAGCCGGACCTCGATGCCGGCATCTATGCCTACGCCAGGGCCGGGTTTGGCGAGTATATCGGCTTTGCTTCGGCCGTGGGATACTGGATCGGATGCTGCCTTGCGGATGTCGCCTGTCTCGTCTTGATCAAGGCAACACTCGGACAGTTTTTTCCTGTCTTCGGTGACGGCACAACGGCGGTGGCGATCGCGTCGGCGTCCGTCCTGCTGTGGGGAGTGCACGTTCTGCTGCTGCGCGGCATCAAGAGCGCCGCCACGCTCAATACGATCGCGACCTACGCCAAGATCATTCCGATCCTGCTGTTCATCGCAGCCGCCGCCATCGCCTTCGATGGCAGGCTTTTCTCCATAAACTTCGCTGGAACGGAGCAGCCGGAGCATTCAAATGTGCTCGCCCAGGTTCGCGGCACGATGCTGCTGACCGTGTTCGTGTTCGTCGGGATTGAAGGCGCCAGTGTTTATTCCCGCTACGCCCGGAGCCGCACCGACGTTGGATTCGCAACCATCGCCGGCTTTCTGACGGTGCTCAGCCTGCTCGTCCTCGTGACACTGCTGTCTTATGGCGTGCTGCTGCGACCGGAACTGGCGGATCTGCCGACACCATCCATGGCCGGCGTCATGGAGGCGATCGTCGGCCGCTGGGGCGGCATGTTCATCAGCGTGGCACTCCTGATCTCGGTCCTCGGCAACTACCTGTCCTGGTCACTCCTGGCGGCTGAGGTGCTGCATTCCGCCGCGGTCCACCGCACCATGCCCTCCTTTCTCGCAACAGTGAACGCATACAAGGTCCCCGCTGGAGCGCTCTGGCTCACCAACTGCGTGATCCAGACTTTCCTCCTCATCACCTGGTTTGCGGAATATGCATTCACGCTCGCCTTGAAGATGACGAGCGCGATGACGCTGATCCCGTATTTCTTTGTTGCGGCCTACGGTCTCAAGCTCGCCTGGACCGGCGAGGCCTATCGCGCCAGCGAGCGCGCCCGCGTTGGCGACTGGATCCGCTCGGCTGTCGCGACGGTCTACGCGGCCGCGATGATCTACGCAGGCGGGCCGAAGTTTCTCTTGCTGTCGTCGATCCTCTATGCGCCTGGCACGCTGCTGTTCCTTCTCGCCAAGCGCGAGCGCAAGGAAGCGGCGTTCAGGCCATTCGAGGCGATCCTCTTCGCGGCGATCA
Source organism: Bradyrhizobium sp. 195 (assembly GCF_023101665.1). NCBI lineage: Bacteria > Pseudomonadati > Pseudomonadota > Alphaproteobacteria > Hyphomicrobiales > Nitrobacteraceae > Bradyrhizobium > Bradyrhizobium sp. 195. Next base: position 6,265,405 of record NZ_CP082161.1, read on the forward strand.
CGGTCGCCGCATGTGCCGGCGTCTACGCACTGTCTACGGGAGCCATCTCGATTTGAGTCCTTGTCCTTGGCTGCATGGAGACGAATATGAGCATCCGAACCATCTTGGGCGCCCTGATCCTGGGCGGGTTAGTGGCGCTTTCCGCATCTCCGACCCCGTTGCTGGCCCAGTCGACTGACAAGGGGGGGCTGGTGCCAAAGGACACCGGCGCATCGACGCCGAAGAACGTGGCACCCAATACGAATACGAACCCGACCAAGCACCGCTACTGGCGTCATCGCGGCGGCAAGCATCCACACTTTGGCAGCCGGCGCGTCCGCACTTAGGTGCGGCGAGCCATCATCCACCCTCGCGATTGGACCGATCCATGAGCGATTCCAGGACAGGGCCGGAGCGGCTTCGCGAACTCGCCCCACACGACGATTCCTCCAGCGTGCCGGAGCGCGCCGGGCGCGCCGTTCTCGCGACCGGGCTCAGCCTGCTCGCTGCCTGCGTCTTCCTGTTTCTGGCGTGGCAGACCGTGTCCAGTCTCCTGCTCATCTTTGCAGGCGTGCTGTTCGGTGCATTTCTCGATGCCTGCGCAAGGGCGCTGGCCCCGGTCCTTCCGCTCGCTCGCGCCTGGCGGCTGACGCTGGTCCTGATGCTGTTCTCCGCTCTGTCGGGATTTGGACTGGTATGGGGCGCGGGCAAGCTACCGGAGCAGACACGCCTCCTGCTGAAGGTCATGGACAGCCAGATCGACGTCCTGCAGGAGCACCTCCTGTCATACGGCGTCGACCTGCTCGGCCCGGAATGGGGCCGCGACTTTGCGCAATGGCTGTTCTCGGATCAGGGGCGTTTTCTCAGCCACGCTCAATTCCTGCTCGGTGGAGCATCGAGTCTTCTGACCGGCGCGCTGGTCATCGTGTTCCTCGGAATCCTCTTCGCCTTCGATCCGACCAGCCATCGCGAGAGCCTGATCATGTTGGTGAAGCGACCCTACCGCGCGCGAACAAGAGCGGTCATGGACGAGATGGGCAGCGTGATGCGGTTGTGGCTGATCGGACAGTTCATCCGGATCATTCTCATGACGCTGTGCGTCTGGGTCGCACTCTATCTGGTCGGACTGCCCGGACCTCTCGTGCTCGGACTGCAGGCAGGCTTGTCGAACTTCATTCCATACCTCGGACCGATCGTGGCGGCGCTTCCTATCGCGCTGGTCGCAATGCCACTCGGCGGCTCGCTGCTGATCTGGGCCGTGCTCATCTACACAATCATCCAGTCGATCGAAGGCTATGTGATCGGCCCGCTGATCCAACGTCAGGCGGTCGAGATCCCTCCCGCCTGGACGCTGGTCGCGATCGTCATGCTTGGCGCGCTGTTCGGCGTCCTGGGCATCGCGATGGCCATGCCCCTGGTCGCGATCGGCCGTGTCGCAATCATCCGGTTCTACGTCGAGGACTATCTCGGCGACGACCCCAAGCTGACATTCAGCAGCAACAGATCGTGAGTGGATGGCCCATGAGCGAGACCGATCTACAACGTAATGAGGGTACGGAGCCTGCCCCGCCTCAATTCAGGATGACCCGTTTCCTGTGGCAGCAACTCCCTTATGTGGTGGCGCTGGTGCTCGCCGTCGCAGGCGTCGCCTACACCAATGTCTCCCGCCAGCCTCTCGTCGGCTACTGGGAATTCCTTGCGCTCGCCATCGGCGTGGTCTGCGTCGTCACGAAATGGCCGGAGACGCAAGGCAAGGAGGCGCAGCTCCGATTGATCTGGACCCAGGCGCTGCACTGGATCGCCGTCCTGGTCACGATGAACGTCATGCTGATGTCGGGTGTGCAGCAATTGCTTCCGACACCGGCAACCGGCTTGGTTTTGCTGACGTTGCTCGCGCTTGGCACGTTCCTCGCGGGCGTCAGCCTTCTGTCGCTACAGATCTCGTTTCTCGGCCTTGCGATGGGCGTGACCGTCCCGGCGATATCCTGGCTGAAGCAATCTGTCTTCTTCTTCCTGCTTGGCGCGGTCCTGCTGATCGGCCTCGGCATCACGTTCTGGCTTCGCCAGGACCGCCGGCCGGCGGCCGCGTCCATGAACAACCAGATGGAGGCTTGAATGCCAATGATACGGTTCCTCTGCATTGCCGCATGCGCGTTGCTTTGCACCGCCGCCTCGCCCGCCCGCGCCGACGCATTCCGGGTCGGCAGACTGTTATGCCTCAGCTCCCCGCGCGTGGGCTTGGTCCTTGGATCGGCTCAGTCGCTGCGCTGTACTTTCTTCTATGCACGCAGACCTCCTCGACAATATATCTATGAGGGACGCATAAGGCGCGTCGGGCTCGACTTGGGAGTGACCTCGGCGGGTTCTCTCTCCTGGGCCGTCTTCGCCAAGAATTCGCGGATCGGCCCCGGTACGCTGCGCGGAAACTATGTAGGCGCGAGCGGCAATGTCGCGTTTGGCCCCGGTCTCGGGGCCAATATCCTGATTGGCGGCTCGCGCCGCAGCGTGATGTTGCAGCCGCTGTCGATCGAACGATCCATCGGAATCAATCTCGCGGCGGGCGTGACCAACCTGACTCTGGGTCCGCGCGGCAGGCGATAGCGCCGTTCACAGGATCCCTCCCGAGACTCCATGCGAACATTCCCGCCCGGTCGCTCAGGGTTTCGTCGGATGTCGACGCTCCGGCTCCGAAGCTACCGTCGCGTCGGGGCGGCGATCTTTAGTAGATCAGGAGCGTGGCATGACAGTCTATGACAGCCGGTCCGGCATCGCAGCTCTGGGCCCTCCACCCCTGTGGGTCTGCGCTCTTCTCGGCGCCGTCATGATCGCCGCCGGTATCGCAGCTCTCAGCGACGTGGCGTTCGCGACCATCATCAGCGTGAAATTGATCGGACTGACGGCGATCGCGGCCGGCGCATTCGAGATCGTCCACGCTTTCTGGACCAAAGGATGGGGCGGCTTCCTGTGGCAGATCCTGCTCGGCGCCCTCTATGTCGCCTTCGGGCTCGTGCTGCTGACCCAGCCCGCCTCCGGCGCCCTGATCCTCACTTATTTCCTCGGCGCGGTCCTGATCGCCTCGGGCGTCATTCGATGCATTCTGAGCTTTGCCCATTGGCGCCAGAGCGGATGGATGATGCTGATCTCCGGCGTCTTCGGATTGGTCGCCGGCGCGCTGATCCTGTTCAGCTTCCCCACCATGAGCCTGTGGATCCTCGGATTCCTGCTTGGCGTCGACCTGATCTCGCACGGCCTCGCCTGGCTGCTTTACGCGCTTCAGTCCGTACGGAGGACTGCGTAACATAAGGAGAAGAAGATGATGGACACCCCCAACCGTCGCGCTTTCCTTGGCCTTGCTCAAAATGCCGTGGCTGCTGCGGCGATCGGCGCCATCGGCGTCCGCTTCATTGCGGTTGCGGAAGCGATGCCGATCGCACCCAAGCTCGGCCAGACCGACCGGCCGTCGGATCTCCTGACGCAGGCCCAATGGGGACCGCCGCCTCATCCTGGCTGGCGCCGTCGGCGACCGCGCAGCCGCCGCTGGGTTTGCTGGTGGCATCGCGGCCGTCGTCGCTGCGGATGGCGGTGGCGCTAGGCCCACCCTTGCGCAATCCGCAGGCGGCCGATGGGTTGTGAAGGCCGCGCAACCCAAGCAGACGATGGAGGAGATCGTGCGCCACACCAACCTATGGCTTCTCGGAGCCATTCTCGCAGCGCTTCTCGTTGTGGCGACTTGGTACTCCGTGGCGGTATGGCAGGAAACGCCATCAATGCCGTTTTACCGCAACGCCATCCTGGCGGGGGCTGCAATCCTGATGCTGGTGTCCGGCTGCGGCCTGATCGCACTGATGTTCTATAGCCGCCGCAAGGGTTACGACGAGCCCGTGCGCAGCGATCGAACACCGCGGGAGTAACGAGGCGCCGGTGAAGCATCGGCGGTCCCAAGCCCCGTTGCAAGGAGCGGACAATGAACCTTGCTGGCGTCTCGATCAGGTTGCTGGCGGCAACTCTCCTGACGATCATCGCCGGCGGGCTGGCCCGGCCCCAACCCGCCGCGCCGGGCCCGCCCGCGGTCGGCGTCGTGGAAGCGACAAGGCGACCGATCACCGAGAGCAGTGAATTTCTCGGGCGGATCGAGGCGATCAATCGGGTCAATGTCGTTGCGCGGGTCACCGCATTCCTGGAACGTCGCCTGTTCGAGGAAGGCGCCGAGATCAGCAAGGGCGATGAGCTCTACCGGCTGGAGCGCGGTCCCTTCGAAGCGGATCTGGCATCGAAACAGGCGCAGGTGGCGCAGCTTCAGGCGACACTGGAGAATGCCAAACAGACGACGGAACGCGCCCGGACCCTGCTCGGAGGCCCTGCCGGGCAACAGTCCACCTACGACGCCGCCATCGCGAACCAGCTCAGCCTCGAAGCCCAGGTCCAGGCCGCGCAAGCCCAGGTCCAGGCCTCCCGGATCAACCTCGATTACACCAAGATCAGCGCACCGATCGCCGGCAAGATCGGACGCACGGCATTGACGGAAGGCAACGTGGTCGGTCCAAGCTCGGGCGTGCTGACCACTATCGTCAGCCAGGACCCGATGTACGTCACCTTCCCCGTGCCGCTGCGCCAAGGACTGGAACTGCGGGAACGATACGGGCCGCAAGGCGGCCTGGAAGCCGTCGTCATCAGGCTGCGACTGCCCGACGGCCGCATGTACGGCCAGTCCGGCAAACTGAATTTCGTCGACAACACCATTGCCCAGAACACCGACACGATCACCGTGCGCGGCGAGATCGGCAATCCTATCCTGCGGGCGTCCTCGGCGGCCGGCGTCACCGTTCACGAGCTGACCGACGGCGAGTTCGTGACCGTCGTGCTGGAGGGCGTCCAGCCGATCGAGGTGCTGGCGATCCCGCGCTCCGCCGTGCTCTCCGATCAGCAGGGCGATTATGTTCTCGCTGTCGGCGCCGACAACAAGGCCGAGCAGCGCCGCATCCAGCTCGGGCAATCGACCCCGACCATCGCGGCGGTCATCGCCGGACTCGCGGCCGGCGACAGGGTGATCGTCGAAGGCCTGCAGCGGGTTCGCTCCGGCCAGGTCGTTGCGCCGGGGCCGGCAAGTCCACTGATCCTGTCGCGCATGAAAGCTGCGGATGGTGCGGCCCCGCAAGCAGCTCCCAGCACCTCCGGCAAGGCCGGCCGGGCGGACGACAAGCCATGATGTCCGCGGTCTTCATCGATCGTCCCCGGCTTGCGATGGTGATCGCCTTCATCATCACCATTGCCGGTGCGCTCGCGCTGATGCAGATCCCGGTGGCGCAATTTCCGGACATCGTGCCGCCACAGGTCACCGTCTCCGGCACCTTCCCGGGCGCGTCCGCCGAAGTCGTCGAGAGCAGCGTCGCCCAGCCCTTGGAGGCACAGATCGTCGGCGTCGACCGCGCGCTCTACATGAAATCGACCAGCGCCAGCGACGGTAGCTACACACTGACGGTTTCGTTCGCGCTCGGCACGAACCCCGACATCAACACCGTCAATGTCAACAACCGCGTGCAGAGCGCGCTGTCGCAATTGCCGACCGAAGTGCAGCAGCAGGGGGTGACGGTCCGCAAGCGGTCCTCCTCGATCCTGCAATTCCTCGTGCTCTACAGCGCCAATGACGAGCAGGATCCGCTTTTCATCACGAACTACGCCATCATCAACGTGCTCGATGCGATCGCGAGCACCCCCGGGGTGGGGCAGGCCAATCTGTTCGCCAAGATGAACTATTCGATGCGGATCTGGTTCGACACGCAGCGGCTCACCAGCCTCAATCTCACGCCGTCGGATGTCATTGCCGCAATTCGCACGCAAAGCGTCCAGGCGCCGGTCGGCCGCATCGGTGCGCGCCCGATCGGCGAGGACCAGCAATTCCAGTTCAACGTGCAGACCCTGGGCAGGCTCGCCACCGTCGATCAATTCGCCAACATCGTGCTGCGCGCCAACCCGGACGGCTCGTCCCTGCTGGTGAAGGACGTTGCCCGTGTCGAGATGGGCGCGCAAAACCTCGACAGCGAAGCACGGATCGACGGACGCGCGGCCGTTCCGGTCGCGATCTATCTGGCGCCGGGCGCCAATGCGGTGACCACCGCACAAGCCGTGGCGGCGACGATGCAGCGGCTGTCGCAGCACTTCCCCACCGGGCTGAGCTACCTCGTGCAATACGATTCCACGAGCTTCGTGCGCGACACCATCGCGGAGGTGTTGCAGACGCTGGGCGAGGCCTTCGTGCTGGTCGTGATCGTGGTGTACCTCTTCCTCGGCAATCTCCGGGCCACGGTGATCCCGGCGATCGCGGTTCCGGTGAGCCTGATCGGCACTTTCGCCGTCCTGCTCGTGCTGGGTTATTCGGCGAATACGGTGTCCCTGCTGGCGATGGTGCTCGCCATCGGCATCGTCGTGGACGATGCCATCGTCGTCGTCGAGAACGTCGAACGGGTCATGCAGGAGGAGCCGGCCGTTTCCCCTACCGAGGCCAGCAAGAAGGCCATGACCCAGATCACCGCGCCGATCATCGCGATCACCCTGGTGCTGCTGTCGGTCTTCGTACCTATCGCCTTCATTCCAGGCGTTTCCGGAACGCTGTTTCGCCAGTTCGCGGTGACGATCAGCGCGGCGATGATGATTTCGGCGTTGAACGCGCTGACGCTGTCGCCCGCTCTGTGCGCGCTGTTCCTGCGCCACACCGGGCCCAGGCGCGGCATCATGGGCCGCGTCCTCGGCTCCATCGACTGGATTCGTGACCGCTACAGCAGCGGCGTCCGGCGCCTCGTACGCGTGGCCGTCCTCTCCGTTCTGCTCGTCGCGCTCCTTGCCGCCGGCATCTTCGGCATGTCGCTGATCACGCCGACGGGTTTCCTGCCCGAGGAAGATCAGGGCGCCTTCTTTACCTCGGTCCAACTGCCGGACGGCGCGTCGGTGGCGCGGACCAGCGAGGTCACCCAAGAGGTCGAAGACATCCTGAAGCAGATGCCGGCTGTCGACCACGTTCTTGCCATCGTCGGTTTTTCCCTGCTCGACGGCGCATCGGAATCGAACAGCGCGCTCGTCGTCACCCGCCTGAAGCCATTTGCCGACCGCAAGGCGGCAGCGGATTCTGCGCAAGCGCTAATCCGGCAGACTTTCGCGGCCGGCGCGCAGATCCGACAGGCCAATGTGCTGCCGTTCAACCTGCCACCGACCATCGGCCTCTCCACCGGCGGCGGGTTCGAATACCAGCTCCAGGCATTGGAAGGACAGAGCCCGGCCGAAATCTCGAGCGTCACAAACGCGCTGATCGGCGCCGCCAACGCCGATCCGCGTTTGGCGCGCGTCTTTTCCACCTTCACTGCGACCAATCCGTCGATCCATCTCGACATCGACCGCGGCAAGGCGCAGGCGCTCGGAGTGACGGTCAGCGACATCTTCACCGCCCTGCAGGCGACGCTCGGCGGCATCTACGTCAACAATTTCAACCGGTTTGGCCGCACCTGGCAGGTCAACGTCCAGGGCGAAGCGTTCGATCGCAGCGATATCTCGGACATCTGGCGCATCTATCTGCGCAATAGCAGCGGGCAGATGGTGCCGATCAGATCACTGGCCGGGATCAGGATCGTGACCGGGCCCCAGGTGATCACCCGCTACAACAATTACCGCTCGGTGACGGTGAACGGCAGCCCGGCCCCCGGTGTCTCCTCGGGCACCGCAATGGCCGCGATGGCCGATGTCTCAAATGCCGTACTGCCTGCGGGTTATAGTTTTGCGTGGACCGGCACCGCCTATCAGGAGCAGCAGGCTGCCGGCCAGACCGGCATCGTGCTGATGCTTGCGGTGCTGTTTGCTTATCTGTTCCTGGTGGCGCTCTATGAGAGCACGGTGATCCCGATCCCGGTGCTGCTGTCCGTCGTTGTCGGCGTGCTGGGCTCCTACATCGGCATCAAGCTCGCTGGCCTCAATCTCGACCTCTACGGCCAGATCGGGCTCGTGGTGCTGATCGCGCTCGCCGCCAAGAACGGGATTCTGATCGTCGAGTTCGCCAAGGAGCAACGCGAGGCAGGCGTGGCGCTCGAGGACGCTGCGATCCAGGGCGCCCATATGCGCTTCCGCGCGGTCATGATGACCTCCGTCGCCTTCATCCTTGGTCTCGTGCCGCTCGTGATCGCGACCGGCGCTGCGGAGCTCAGCCGCAGGGCTGTCGGTACAGCCGTGTTCGCGGGCATGCTCGCAGCGAGCTCGATCGGAATCTTCCTGGTGCCGATGCTCTACGTGACGTTCCAGCGTCTGCGGGAACTGATGAAGGGCAAGCCATTGCATGCCCATTGAGTTGACCCGGCGAAAGTCCGGAAAGGCCGGGCAAGCCCGCCAGGCTCTTCGTCGCCTCGCCGCACCCCGATCTCCTGAAGCTATCCTTGGAACGGCTCACGCCTGCGGCCCGGCGCCTTTTCCGTTCCGATTGATCGAATACTCGGGTACCCTATTCTATCCGCGTCGGCAGAACTGCTGAAGTTGACAGATGGCTCCATGGAGAACGGAGATGGGCCGGCTCGATAAGCAGATGGATCCCTTCCGTCCTGCCGCTCATCTGCCTACGGAGGATCGCGTCCCCGAGGATCTAGAGCTTGAGCAAGCCGACACGGCGTCGTTAGTTGATCCGGCCCGAGAGGAAGCCGCCTCGTCGCCCGCGCATTTTGGGTCGGGCCGGGCGGCGGCCGGCGTAATGGGCTCTACAGACTGGATGGACCGAGCACGCCGCATTTGGCGGAGCCATCTCCAGCGCGATCAACTCCCCCGGACGGCCGGAGGGTCGATGGGAAACTTTGAGCGGTGGTTGATCGCATTGCTGAGCGTCGGCTTTGTCGTGAGCAGCGTTTGCGCGATCATTGTCTTCATGCAGGTCAACTCGCGCAAATTGGAGATCGCAACACTGCAACGTGACATCATCGCGCTCAAGCTACGCGTAGCCAGGCTCGACCAGATCGCAAGCACCAACGAGACAAAGGCAAGCAGTGAAACACCCAAGCCGCCGTCGGAGGCCCGTCCTGACCAGGCTCCGCTCATCCTGTCACGTGAAGAGATTCAGCTTATCCGAGACTATATCAAGCCTGCACCAATTGCCGGCTCCGCGACCGAGACGATCAAGGTCGGCGATCCCGTCGCAGGAGAAGCCGTGCCCTTTCCTTTTCCGATCACGGAGAAGGTGCGGAAACTGCTCGGCGCGCGATTTACCGTTCGCAATGGCATCATTGTCATCCTCCGCAGCGGGAGCCGTCACGCCGATGCTGTGATCGGACCAAGTTGACGAGAACTGGCCGTGGCCGCAGCATCCGGTCGACTACTTATGGCTGGTTGTTTGGCGGTCTTTCAATGAACCGCCGGCTGCCATTGAGAAGCTCGAGGTTATTGGCGATGACCGGATTGCCTGGGTCGAGCGAATAGGCTTTCTCGAACTTCCGTCGCGCCGCACTCAGATTGCCGCGCAGCATGTACGAATATCCCTGGTCATTCAGGATCTGAACGGTTTCGCCTCCCAGCCGGATCGCTTGCGCATAGGCCTGATCGGCCAGCTCGAAACGACGCAGCCTGTCGTAGCTCGCTGCGAGACCAATCCAGGCCGTGACGTCCTTGGGTGATTTCTCGACGGCGTCCTTGAAATAGCGCTGTGAGAGCCCGTAACTGCCGCGATTGTAATGCTCCAGCCCCAGCCGCACAGGCTCGTCCGACGGGTAGTACTTGACGTCGGTCGGCTCCTGCACCGGGTCCCCACCCGGTGGCTCGACCGGAGCCACGATGGCAGCCTCCCTCGTGGTATAGTCACATCCCGCAAGGCCTGGCGCCAGCCAGCAACAGGTCAGCAGTAGAATGGCACGTCGCATAATCTTTGTCCCCCGCCCGGCCCAGCGGACTCACTGCACCGCACGCAAATGTCCCTCGTAAACTCAACTACCAAAAGCCGCTACCTGCCCGCCGCCCCGCCCACTGGCACCGATACTCCCGCCGATGCTCCCGCACCCAATCCAGTTACGTTGACATTCTGCGTGACCGGAGGCCGCTGGCCCATGAGTTTCGTCGGATCGCCCATGTCGGGAAGCTGATCCACCGGCTGTTGCTGGTTGCCGTATCGCGTTACGGCGGCACCCACGCGCCGCGCGTCGTATGCGATCCGGCGATCGCCGACGTATCGCGGCCATGGATGGATTGTATGGGTCACGGCGTTGACCTGCTTGGCATCGCCGGCGGTCATCGTGATGCTGTCGGAACGCTGAAAGTAGCGGTCCACCTCGTCATGACCGGCGACGCCGTAACATCCCCCGAGCAGGATGGGCGCAAACAGAACCAGATACCTGATCGTCATCTCGCGCGTCCTCTAGTTTAGAGTTTTGACGACCGTCTGATCGGCACTAGCCGGGACGACGACGGGGGCCCGCACTTCAGGCGCGATGATGTGGCCATACGGTCCCTTCACCTCGCCTCCGGAATTGACGTAGTCATGGTACCGCTTGCGGACTTCCATCTGGCCATTGAGGAAGAAATCGACGTCGTTGGCCGGCAGGCGGGAGTCGAGTGGCGATGCCAGTTGCTGACCGGGTGCAGCCGGCGCGACCAGGCGCGGCGTCACGATGATCACCAGATCGGTTTCCTCCTGCTGATACGATTTGCTGCTGAACAGGCTTCCAATCACCGGCACCGAGCCGATCCAAGGCAGTTGCGAGACGTCCTGGCGATTACGGGTCTGCAACAGGCCGGCGATGGCAAAGCTCTGGCCATCGCGCAACTCCACCGTGGTTCGCGCGTCGCGACGGGTCAGCGCAGGGACGGTCGTCCCCTGGATCGTCACCGCGTTGGCGAAATCAAGTTCGCTGACCGACGGCTCGACCCGAAGATTGATCACACCGCGCGAGAGCACAGTGGGCACGAAGGCGAGTTCAACACCGAACTTCTTGTAGTCAATCGTGATGGTGGGAAAGCCGTTTGTCGTCTGGGTCGGTATCGGTACTGGAAACTCACCGCCGGCGAGAAAGCGGGCGGCATCGCCGGACAGCGTGGTCAGATTTGGCTCCGCCAGCCGGCGTGCCAATCCTTTGGTTTCCAGCGCCGAGATCAATAGGTCCACCGAGCCGCCGCTGCTGGTCCTGATAATGCTGGTCAACAAGCTTCCGAACGGGGCCGGCGCGATGCCTCCTGCTGTACCGGCGAGGGTCCCCAGAGTTCCGAGGATCGGAAGGCTACCTGTCGGGGCCTGCCCGACAGGGTCTCCTCCAGCACCGAGGGGACCGTTGGTGGTGTTGATACCTCCAATCGGTGATCGACCCGCGGCGGTCACACGACCGAGCCCGGTATTGCCGACGTTGGTACCATTGGCGTTCGCTCCATAGAGGTTGACGCCGAGATTGCGTCCAGCCTCCCGGCTCACCTCGAGAAAGCGCACCTCGAGCATCACCTGTTGCGGCGCCGCAACGCTCATCGCGTTGACGACGACGCCTCCTTTCGCGACCGTGCTGGTGGCGATCGCCATGGCCCGCTCGGCCGTAACTGCGTCGGCGGCGGTTCCACTCAGCACCACCTGCCCCTCGGAAGCCGACACGCGGATACCCTGCCCGCCGGTGCTGGTCCGGATGTTCTGCTGCAGATTACCGGTATCGATCACGACCTCGACGTCGAGAATCCCGATCTGCTTCATCGAGCTGTCGAACAGGATGACGTTGGTGGTGCCGGTCTGCTTGCCCTGCACATAGATGAGGTGATCGCTCAGCGACTTCACGTCGACGATGTCAGACGAGCCCGCCACGATCGTCGCAAAGGCCGTGTCGACCTTGAAGGTACGTGACTTGTTGACGACGAGCTTGACCCGCTGGACGTCGTTCATCTCGCTGACGATGACGCCGCCGGAGGAGCCCCGCCGGTCTGCAGCCGCCGCGCGGTCAGTGAGCCCAGACGAGGCCAGCGCCGCGCCCAGACCCATCACGCCGAAGGCGAGAAGCCTCCCGACCTTGTTACCCGAAACGCGATCGCCACTCATCCGAGTCCCCCCACTGCGATCCACGGAGATCCCCGCAAATCTACGTGCTCGCCGTCCTCAACATTTCCCCTCTGCGCACCACGTTGCAGAGCTTACAATCTGTCCCACTACAATTCGTTACTTCGTGTTTCCAGATCATCCTCCCTCATGCAGGCAGGTTGCAAGACGTGATACTTACCGCACCGCCGCAAGCGGAAAGAAAACTCTTCAATGTTGCCAACGCGCATCATTCCCACGGGCTGTGGGGAACTATCCGGCAGCACGACCGCCGTTGGCGCGCGCTCGCGTCGCGGCTTTGCTATCGAAGGACATCCGGTCGCACGCTTGGAGATTCGCTTGGGCGATTGCAAATCAGTCTGATGCAACTCCGCACCCGCGCGCCTGGCCAAACCCGACCAAGTTAGTTCTCGATTGAAACATGTCAGGCATGCTGCCATATTCGCGCTAGAAGGGAATCTGGTTGGAGGCGCTCGGCGCATTGAGCGTTGTGCCCCATATCGGCATCAGCATCGTAAAGTTTGCCTGGGAAGCTGTAACACTCAAGCTGTTGCTGTTGGCCCCCACGGTCAGCGTTGGCGTGAGTCCTCCGAAAAACAGGAAGGGGGCCGCGTTCTGCTTGGCGGAGGTGGACAGGGGATCCCCGGTGCAGCCGGCCGGCGACTGCGGCGGGCTTTGAAGCAAGGCAGGCGTATAGCAGCTAATCATGACCGCACGGGCGCCAGCACTCGCGAGCGTCCGCAAGGATTGCATCGTGATGGTATAGCGCCCAAGATCGAAGATGACGAACATCAATGTGAAAAGCGCCACGGACACCATAATAAATTCAAACGGTGCGATACCGCGGTTGTCGAGCTTTCTCATCACTGCACCAAAGCGACAACTTGGGTGTAAACGATGGTGGCCGGATCACAGCCTTGCGTGCTGAGGTAGCCGCCACCGCTCATGTCGATCGTTTTGGCGATCACTTGCGAACAGGTCGTATTGGTGCTGGCAGTCGTACCGGCCCAGCTAACGTCGACCTTGGGGAAGTAGATGGCCCCGCCCAAGCTAACCAGACCGCCACCGTTTATGGTGACCTTGTTGCTGGTCTTGCTCGGAGCCTGATCATCGATCAGGACGCCATTTAGATCAGAAGAGAACGTGTTAGTGGCAGGTGCGGAGAGATCAGCCGTGCCCCCGTTGATGGTAAGCTGCGAGTCTCCGAGCAGCACCAGGGTTACGCCTGTACCTTTCAGTTGTCCGCCGGTCATCTTTATATTTGCTTTGAAGAAGAAATATGTTCCCGGGTCCAAAACGTACTTGTCCCCGTTCTGCACCGTGAAACTGCCGTAAGCTCCAGTCCCGGCGCTATTTGGCGCGCAATGCTTCCAGCCATCCGCCTGAAGGGTGCATGGCATATTTGTGTTGCCCGTCCTGCTGTTGAACGATGCGGTGTCAAGTTTGCTGAGCGGATTGCTAGCGTACGTCATAAAATAATTGTGCGGCACGCTAACATTGCTGCAGCTGCCTGTGGGGGTGCAGCCACTCACACCATAAACTGCCCATCCCGAGCCGGTGAACGTTGGAGTGCTGGCAAGTTGAACACTGGTATCCGACATCAGAGCGCAGCCAGTTCCGTTGTTGCTGAGGTTACCAGCAAGCTTGAGTGCGCCTGAGTCAGGTCCAAGCGCCAGGACGCAGGCCTTGGTCGGCTGCTGGACCATTGCAATGGCTTGGGCGGGGATGTTGACGGTGGTCAAACCCAGCACGGCCGACAAGTACGCCGGTTGTTGCTGGCTGACTCTGGCTCGAACGGCGTTGCCCGTACCCGCAACGGGCGTTGTAAACGTGCCCGCATTGTAATTGCCGATATCGATCTGCACGACCCGCGAGGTTCTTGTCGGAAGGCTCGTCGGACAATCCCTGCCCGGATAGGCGGTAGCGTCGTTGGGACTGTAGTTGCAAAACCCGTTCTGCGCCGCGAATTCCTTGCCGCGGTAATCCACTGATTGCGTGTCGCAGACCGCACCCGCCATCGTACATGAGAGCCGCAATGCGCCCGAATAGGCCGCCGAGTCGGCGGCGTTCTGCGCGTGCTGGCGGGTGACGTACCACGATCCAGCCTCGGCCCCGAGTGCGACTACTCCGATGAGTGGCACGAGAGCGATGACTGTTGCGAATGCGACGGAGCCTCGTTGGGAATGGAGTAGATCACGCATGGAAACACCCTACTGGAAGCGTTCTGAGTGACGCAGCGTGTACGTGCAGGTGGTGGGACACAGCAACGAACCCATAAAAGGCGGGCGGGCCCCAAGCGGGGCCAAAGTGATGGTTGTCGAAAATGTAATGTACTTCGGAGAAGCAAGATTGCTCGGCGAGCAGGTAGCGCCCGCGTCTCCGCACAAAACCTGAAGGTTGCTGATCGCATGACCCGCAACTGTCGTCTGTAGCCCTGTCTTCCAGCTCACTGTGCCGTCGGGGGCGAGCGGATTAGCGTACTGCACGTACTGCCCGAAGGAGCGCAGCGCCGACCATGCGGAGATAAACTGGAAGCCCGCGGCGGCTAAGTCGGCGAGCGGCACAAGCAGGAATGACACCAAGAAAATGTAGACGATCATGGTCTCAAGCGCGACGGCGCCGCGTTGGTCCACGATCAAAGACTTCTTGTGGCTCATGAGTTGACCTCCACCGATACTCACCCTTCCGGTCGCCGACCGGAACAGCACTCACCAAACGTAGGGGATCACTCTCCAGCGCGATGCTTCGTAAGCGGAATATTCCGGGCAGTTTCGCCGAAGCAGGTCCTCTTCATAATAAATTCGGCAAACCTGAACGCCTATATGCAAGACGAGCAAGACCGCTGTCAGCGGTGTCGGACTTCTCAACACCACACCCAACACCGCGATTTCTTCCGCGAGGTAGAGCGGGTGCTTGATCCACCGATACGGACCCGTTTGCACCACGTTGCGCGCCTGTGGCACCAGACTGAACGACCTGCCAAGATGTCGGATGGTGACCAGCATCATGATCATGCCGATCAACACGCACGCGGTGGACGCCAGGTTCGGCAACGCCTTGTCGGTTTCGCCGAAGAAGGCGATCGTCCACGGCATATAGGTGCCGACGAAGGCCGCGATCCTTGGGAGACGGCCCTTCGCTTGCGCCTTCGCCGGGGGCCGCGTGATGATCAACAGCGCCAGGAGCACGTAGAAGGCAGCGAGGCAAACACTCGACAGGAGCGACGGCCAGGGATCATGAGCCGATGATCCGATCTTGATGGCCACGCCAACCGCCAGCAACATGAACCACATGCCGCCGAACAGTTGCATTGTTCGATCGTAGGAGGACGGTTTCGAAAGGGCAATCGTGCTCATGGCTACTTACCGAAGCTGGCGAACGAACGCACGAGGTGCAGAATGGGACTTCCTCCCAAAATGACGAACATGGCCGGAAGCAGGAACAACACCATCGGAATGGTCAGCTTGGCGCCCAACTTGTGTGCTCTTTCTTCAAGCTTGGTAATACGTTCGCGCCGGAGGTCGACGGCGACACTCCGCAGAGCCTGGCCCACGGGCGTTCCGTATTGCAGGCTTTGGCCGACCATGATTCCGAAACGGCGAAGCCCATCCGATGTAGCTCCCAGTTTCTCGAATGCGTCGCTGCGGCTTGGCAGGATCCGGAGATCATCAAGAAGGCCGCTCATGACCCTGGCTATAGCGGGATTGGTCTCTTGCATTTCTTGCGCGACGCGTGCCAGCCCGCTTTCCAGTCCCATTCCCGATTCGCTGCACACAACCAGCAAATCGATCATGTCCGGCGTGCCCAGTCGAATGGCGGCATCAAACCGCCGCTTCATCACCGCCAGTATCAATCGCGGCGCCAAAATCCCGATAGCCACGCCAATAAGTGTGAAGACCAGCACATCCAGCAGCGGCTTCCCGAGAAGCTGAGCGGCCCCCCCGGCGATGATCGGGCATAGCGCCATGCTGACGGCTTTGATACCGATCCAGGTCGGCAAGGCTCGATGATGGTTGAAACCCGACGATTGAAGGATGGTTCGTAGCTGATCCAGATTTTCCTCGGCATAGAAGCGACGATACCGCATGCCGAGCGACGAAAACCAACCGGTCACGTCCTGGAAGGGCGCAGACCGGCCAGAAACGCCCATCACGGCGTTTGATACCCGGGCGTCCAATGTACGAATGTGTATTTCGCGGATGATCAACATGCAGGACGCAGTCGCAGCCACGACTGCCAGGGCCACCAGACTGAGACCAGAGGTCATAGTTCTGTTTCCCTTCTGACCATCCAACTTATCACCAGGGCTCCGACAAGCACCGAAATGACTGCGTAAGCCAGCAGCTTGTTTCCAACCGGATCGGTGAACAACAGATCAACCGTTTGCGGATTGGCTGCGTATAGGACTCCACCTGCGATCAAGGGCGAGATTGTCAGCGCTCGTGAGGAAAAGATCACCTCTCCTGCCAGCGCCTTGGCGCGAGCAGCCAGCGCAACACGTTGCC
Source organism: Bradyrhizobium sp. 195 (assembly GCF_023101665.1). Classification (NCBI taxonomy): domain Bacteria; kingdom Pseudomonadati; phylum Pseudomonadota; class Alphaproteobacteria; order Hyphomicrobiales; family Nitrobacteraceae; genus Bradyrhizobium; species Bradyrhizobium sp. 195. The sequence continues at coordinate 6,281,905 of NZ_CP082161.1, forward strand.
TGACAGTGTCTCCCAGGTTCTGCAAGGTCTCGGCCAGGCTGCCACCGGACTTCAACTGCACGGCAAGTGTCACCGCAAAGATCGCATACTCTGCCACCTGCGTTCGCCGATAGACAGCTTGGACAGCTTCCTCTGCAGGTCTTCCCAGATTCACTTCGCTGCATACGATGGCAAACTGCCCGGCCGTTGGCTGCGGCATATCGCGCGCGAGGGCACGAAATGCCTCGTGCACAGGCAGACCCGATCGCACGGTACTTGTCACCAGCTGGATCGCATCAGGCAGCTGTCGAAAAAGCTGAAGAGCGAAGCGACGTTGCTGCCATCCGAACAGGCCTCGTATCACAATGAGGGCCGCGATTGCCGCGACAATGGACGCGTAGACAATGGAATATCCCAGCTGGCTGTTCGCATAAAGGATCGCCGCTGCTCCGAATGCACCGGCAAGCAGCACGTAGGCGGGATGCAACACGTAAGGTATATCGGGATTGTAGTTTGACAGCCGATTGAGAAACTGATCCTGAGACCCGCTTTCCAAGCGGCGAATGGATGGCAGGTTGGACGGATGCGACGTTGGCAGAGCAACCGCCAACCGGCGATTGATGCGTCTTTCCCGAGCGTCGAGCCACAACGAAACGGCTGCTGCGCACATCGCGAGCGCCAGAACAGTGACGATCACGGACTCCAGCGTCATATTTGCCTCATGGCCTCGGCCCAAGCACCATCTAGCCCGAAATAGACAAGCCGGCTCTTGAACTTCGGAGTTGCAAGGTTGGACTTATAGCTGCCCGATATCCGCCCGTTCACATCCTCCTCCTGATACTCGAAGGCTGCGATGTCATTGGTGGTGATCACCTCCCCTTCAAGGCCGATCACCTCGCTGATCTGAACGATGCGGCGCTGTCCGTCCCGCATGCGTTCGACCTGCACAATGAGATCCAGCGCAGCGACGATCTGACTCCGAATGGCGCGCGACGGTAAATTGACCTGTCCCATCTGGACCATGTTTTCGATGCGAGTCAGGGCATCCCGGGTACTATTCGCGTGTACCGTGGAGATCGAGCCATCATGGCCGGTGTTCATCGCCTGCAGCATGTCGAATGCTTCAGAACTGCGCACCTCGCCGACGACGATCCGGTCGGGACGCATGCGCAGGGCATTCACCAGCAGATCGCGTTGTGTCACCTGCCCTGTGCCTTCGAGGCTGGGAGGCCGGGTCTCCAGGCTGATCACGTGGGGCTGCTGAAGCTGCAACTCCGCCGCGTCCTCGATCGTGACAATACGTTCGGTGTGATCGATGAACTGACTCATCGCGTTCAGGAGCGTCGTCTTGCCGGATCCGGTGCCGCCGGAGACCAGAACATTGAGCCGCGAGCGGGCGGCGATCTCCAGCAATTGTCCGATGGCCGGGGTCATCGAGCCGTTTTCGATCAATCCGGCGATGTCCAAACGACGGCTTGGAAATTTGCGGATGGAAATGCACGGACTATGGATCGCCAGCGGCGGGAGGATGATGTTGACCCGGCTGCCATCCAGCAGGCGACAATCCACCATCGGACTGGATTCGTCGACGCGCCGACCGACCTGCGCGGCAATCTTCTGAGCGACGGAGGCGATGTGATCATTGTCGCGGAATCGCACCGCCACTCGTTCCAGCCTGCCGCTTCGCTCCACGTAGATATTACTTGGACCGTTCACCATAATATCGTTGATCGATTGGTCCAGTAGTAGCGGACGGAGCGGCCCGTAACCCGTCATGTCGTCGGCAATTTCGTCCGCGAGCTGCAGCTGCTCGCGGCCCGATAGCTCGAGCCGTTCCTGGTTGGCAATGTGATGGATGATCTCTTCAATCTGCCGCCGGAGAACCTCCCGCGAGACGGTTGCGGCCACCGCGGGTTCGATCTGCTCAATCACCCGTTCACGCAGCGAAGGCGGAATGATGGGTTGGTGGATCGCTGGTTCGTCGCGCCTTGGCGCAGGTGACGGCACGCTCGGTGCGGCTGCAGTCGCGCTGGGCGACGGCAAAGGCAAGCCTATCGCAGATGCAGGGAGGCCTGCCGCCGATGCAGATACGTGAGCTGGTGCGTCGTCTTCGCGCCTACCAAACTTCTTCATCGCAGATGTGCTGTGAGCACCCTCCTCCACCAGCTACCCCGCTCGGCAGCGACACCGCTGATCTCCCGTACGATCGGCGCTAGATGACGCCGCAATTTTCTGACGTGCTTCAGAGCTGGAATTCCGAGATTGAGCGCCTCGGTCATGCCCTTGCCGAGATCGGGAACGACGATGTCGGGCTCTGCACCCAACGCCTTGACGACCGCCGCCCTCGGAAGGCCCCCGGGACGACCGGCCCGGTTGAGCAAGGTAAAGACCCGGTCCTTGCCCGCGATGTTGATCACGGCGGTGCGTAGCGCATGGGCATTGCGAAGTCCGGTCACCTCGGATTCGAGCAGCACCATCACATGACGGGAAAGCGCAATCACGGGATAGATCGACGGCGGAAACGGGACGGGTACATCGACGACGATGTAGTTGAACCGTTGACGCAGCAGACCCAGCACGTGTCGTATGCCAGCTTCCGTAATTTCGAGCTGCGCGTCGAGGTCCTCGTCGGCCGAGACCAGGCAAACCCTTTCGTTGACTTCGATTGCCGCGCGCTCGAGGAAGAGTGTGTCCGCCCGCATCGGATTTTCCAGAGCGATCCGCAGCCCCGGCCCGGGACGAACACCCAGCATCACGGCGGCCTCGCCGCCCTGCAAATGAAGATCAAGCAGCGCCACCTTGGCCTTGGTTGTCTCGGCAAGTTGCAGCGCAAGATTGATCGCGATGCTCGTGGCGCCGGCGCCGCCCTGCGCCCCGCAGATCGAGACCACGTGCCCGCCGCGATCGATCTGGTTGGCTGCCACGTCGCCGAGCAGCTTGGGGCGCAGCTTGTCCAGCACCATATCGCGCGTGAGCGGCCGCGGCAGATACTCGGTCAAGCCGAGCTCCAGGAGCTCGCGGTAGAAGGTGATCTCCCTGTTGTCGCCGATCACGGCTACGCGGACATCGGGTGGACAGACGCCGGCCAGCCTTTCCAGTTCAGTAAAGGGATCATCGATACCACTGATGTCTACCACCAGTGCGAACAGATCCGTGTCGGTTTCAAGCATCCGTATGGCATTGCGGATCGTGCCGCGCCTGATCGAGAGGTTGGCGCCTTCGAGCCCCTTGCGCAACGCCGCAGCGCTGAGCTCATCATTTACGAAACCGACGATGCGGTTACGCGTGACGATCGACGTCGATTCTTCAGGCGGAGTGGCTATGGCGATGTTCATCAACGTTTCTCCGACAACCTGTTATCGTAACCCACCGCCGTTGCAGTCGGGCGTACAGCTTCCGATGCACCGTCGCAGCTGACGAGCGCGTCTTCCTCTTGCTTCCTGACCGTGTATTGCTTGACCTCACCGCCCGAATGAACGACCACTGCCGTTCTCTGCGCGGAAATTGCATACTGGCGGGCAAGTTCAGGGGACACATCACAGCTCGACATCGCGCCGGTGTCTGCCTTGTCCCACTGATCGACTGCTGCACGTACGGCCAAGGAGAGCGTCCCGAGCTGCTTTGCGACGGTGACCTTCTTGACCTGCACCTGCGTTAGCTCCAGTGACACGGTCTGCGTTTGCTTACCTGCCATCCCGCTAATGGGTCGCGCGCCCTGCACGATCTCCTGATCAATCGCGATGACTCGAACATTTCGCAGAACGGTTTCGCTCAGGGCGCGGCGCGCGGTATCGACTTTCTCGAAGACCTGGGTCAGCACGACGTCCACGTGATCGCCTGGCCTGATGAGGCCCGCGACACCGGCCTCCTCGTCAACCTTGATGCTGATGGCACGGCTGTCTGGCGCCAGGACACTGGCGAGGAAACCCCGGTCCCGCGGACGCAGGATATCCTGCAACGTAACGGGACTGCCCGCTTCGACGAAGTTGCGGATGAGAGAACCCGGAAGTCCGGCCTTGGACTCGGGCGCGTCAAGAATAGCCCCCTGGGGAACGAGTTCCGGCGGCACCGAGCGCACGGTGAAATCCTCTTCGCGGGCCAACGTCCCCCTCGGCAATGGCCGCGCCGCGACAAAGTATCCGGCGGTCGCGGGCGCCGCCGGCGCTAGGGGCATCGCCGTCACTTGTACCGGGACCGGAGGCTGCGCCTTCGGCAGGTTCATGCTGTAGGCAATCAGTCCAAACGCTGTGGTTGCAAGCAAAAGCACCACGATGATCGACAGACGCAGCGCGGATGACATTTCACGATCCTTTGCTCAAAATGGTCCAGATGCCGCCACAGGCGATAGCAACTCCGTAAGGCAGCGGGGCGTGTCGCAAATGGCGCCAACGCTCGATCGCGTAGATCCGCCGTGCGAGCGACGAGCCGGCGGGTGCCAACCTGGGATACGGCAGGTGACGCATCATCAGATGCACCAAGGCAAGAACGCCGCCGGCCAGAACGGTGACCGTCAGCAACTGCATCACGCCGCTCGGCGGGAGACCAACCGCCAGGGCAACCAGCAGCTTGACGTCGCCGCCACCAATTCCTCCGCGCGCATATAGGACAAAGAGCAGCAGGAAGAGGATCGCGGCTGTGATCAGCGACACGGCGACTTGTATCGAGCCGGGCAATTGACCGGCGATTCCAAGGAGCGCCAGCGCGAGACAAAATTCGTTTGGGATCGAGCGCGTCGCGACGTCTATCGTTGCGACATAGAGCAACAACAGAATTTCCAGGATCGAGATGGTGGGAGCAATCCAACTCATGAAATGCACGTTTCAAAAAAAATGGAAGGCAAACTAGCGGGAGCACTCCTGCAGGAGGGGGGCAGCTTGGATTGCCCCCCTCTGGTGCCAAAATGGCTCTATCAACCAGCGATCGCGGTAGTGAAAGCGGTGGTGATTGCGGTGATCCCGGTCGTTAGCGCCGCCCCGATCTGCCCACCAGCTCCACCACCGAACACAGCACCCACTGCGCCAACGATGCAAACCGCGACGATGATGTACTCGAATGACACCACGCCATCCTGGTCCGTGCGCAGACGCTTCAACGCTTCCTTGGTCTCGATGTAATATTGCAACATTGGAAGAATCCCTTCTTTCAAGATGAATTTGCAGACACCTCGGCAACTTCCAGCGGCTGCGGATTTATGTCCGGCCCCGCCAGCGATAAACTATCCATTAAATGTTTATTATCGTCAACATTTAATATATAATGTCTTTTGGATTAACCTTACCCGGAACGAACCTCGGCGAAAATCAAAGACGGGCGAAAATCGGCAAAAACGTTGCAATACAAGGACGATAGCAGACCCCACAATCGAAGCCTGGGCAGAGCGCCGGCTGAGAGCCGATATGAATTCACCGGAATAGTACGGGTGATCGCGGTAAATTTTATTATTCCGGGATTCAATAATTATGTGATGACAAAATGAACTGGCAACCGGTCAATCCACTCGCAGAATCGAGCGGATGCTGCGACCAGGCCGGCGCGCATAGAGCAGATTTCGCGACATGCGGAGGGCGCGAAGCGAGACATCTTTCCACGACGATTGAGGCGATCGCTCCCAGCGCCTCGAGCCATCGCCTCGCAGCGCGTCAGACCAGATACTCGTGGTAGCTGATAAGCGTTCCCATGTTCTTGTCTGCCTCAGTCTGGAAGCTCGCGGGATCGTACTGGCCCAACAGGCTGATATTGGCGGTATGAACGCCGTCAGTCACTGAAAGGATTCCTCCAGTGCCGGCCTGATTTGCGACATAACTAGCGGTCGTGCCGGTCCCGAATGCGACGTCGAGGAGATCCAGGTGGTCATTTCCGTCAAACCCGGACACGACTCCGCTGAAGTCGAAGGAGTCATGGAGCACGATTGTCCCGGTCGCTGCGGCATCGAGCGCGACATGCGCAGATGAAGCCGCTCCGAACTCGATCGTAGCTACGCCATCCATCAGTGCCGTGCCGCTGCCGCTTACACTGCCGTTGAGAGTGATGTTGGCTCCATGCGCCCACAGCAGCCCTGAATTATCCACGTTGCTGTCGATGACCAGGCCGCCGCTGCCGCTGGCCGTAATCGTCCCGGAATTGACGACGGTGTTGTCGCCGGTGTCAATCTCGAGCGCGTTGGTGCCCGTCGCGATGATTGTACCTTGGTTGACAAGGGTCAATGTCCCCTCGCCAAGCTGTCCGGCTCCGGAAATGGTGTTGTCGACGTTGGTCAGCGTGACATCGGAAACAGCACCACTGACGGTGTTCTCGCTATTGTCGGACAACAGCACCTGACCGCCACCTTCAAGCAAAACGCCGTGCCCGACAAGTTGGAGGTCGGTCTCGGCGCCGGTCGAATTCAACGAGATCGTGCCTGTATTGTGGATGTTACCGGACAACGGCAGCAATGCGCCGTTGCCGATTGTCATTGTGGCGGCATTGTCGACTATGGGCTTGAAGTCGAACACAAAGTCGTCCGCTGCGAGCGAGCCGGCATCGACGCCATCCAAAGTGATCGTTTGACCGTCGGCCAGCGCAATGACGGCATTACCGTCATTGTCGGTCGACAGATGCGCCTGCACGTCCGCGAACGTCTTGAAACCGGCGTAGCCAATCAGGTCGATCTGATCATGCGCCATCTCGAAATTATAGATGACGTCATGGCCGATCGGCTGTGAAAATACGAGCAGATCGCTGTCACTTGACGCCGTGAGATAGTCGTCGCCGGAAATGGCGATGATGGCGGAGCCCGCTGCAAAAGCTTCAACATTGTCGGCGAATGTCTCGATTACGGCCGAGCCATCCGGCTGCATCCGAGTCACGGTCACGTCGAGGTGCAAAGCTCCGGCGAAACTGACTGGCGATGTCACGGTTAGCGAGCTGACGTCGGTCGTCTCGATCGTCCACTTGCCATCGGGGAGCAGCGTCCCACCATTGAGTGTCCAGCCGGCGGGCATGCTGGCGACGGTGACCGTGGCGAATTGCCCCTCATTGGCGGGCGAGTCGGTCAGACCCAGATTGATGGGCTGCCCCGATACGCCCGCAGGAGCAAGCGCCGTCCCAAACGCAAAGTCCGCCGCGCTAAAAGCACCGGTTATGCTGGCCAGAGTGGTCAGGTTGTCCAAATCTGCAACGAGTATCGCCCCGCCTGCCACGCTCGGATTGGGATCGTAGTAGACCTGCGCGTGGCCCACTGTCGAATTGTGAAATACGAACAGGGCCCCGGTCGTGATATTGGAGTAACCGTTGATCGTTGATTGAACTGTCGCTGTCGTCACGGATGCGTCCGTTTTGACGCCGACCTCCGTGTTGGCGAGATTTATCGCAGCGTTGTTGCCCGTTCTGACGTTTTCAACGGTTGTATCGGCATCACCAATGACGAATCGCCCGGCGGTTACCGTAAATTCCAGCTTATCCCCTGAGGTGCTGAAGTCGGTGATGCGGTCACCCGCGTCGGTGACAGCGAGATAGGCGAATGTATCGTTCCCGCCACCACCAGTGAGCGCGTCTGCGCCACCACCACCCACGATCCTGTCCGCACCATTGCCTGCGCCACCGTTGATCGTATCGTTACTTGAACCGCCCTTCAGGGTATCATCACCGCCGTTTCCTGAGCTGCCCATGATGACAAACGATCCGGACGTGACTGCGCTAGCATCTACGACTAGGTCGCCGTTACCAGTGATGCCCGATCCGTCGATCGTGAGCGTTCCTCCGTTTTGGAATGTCGAAAGGAATGTCAGGACGTCAGTGTGATTTCCGCTGTTGCTGTCACTTAGACTTATTGTTTCGAAGTTTGTCAGGCCAATGCTTCCTGCACCATCGCCGAACGTGAATGGCCCCAGACCACCACCACTGAGGGCGAGAGTGTCCGTACCGCTTCCCCCAGTCAGCATGTCACCGTTGTTTAGCGTTAGGGGAGATTGCGTTCCGGTCACGGTATTGGTGCCCGATACATAAAAGACAGTATCGGTGCCGGTCGTGAGAGCGAAGGGGCTGGGGCTCGTGACCGAAATGGTCACCGTATCGACATCGGTCAATCCCCCACCCGCTCCGGTGTGGCCATTGTCGTTTGTCGTCATGGTCAGAGTGCTAGTTCCGGCGAAGTTCGATGTCGGAACGTAGTTGACTGTCGAGGCCAGGGTAGAATTGATGGCGCTGAGCGTTCCGGTCAGCGTCACCGTCGACGTTCCGCTGCCGCTGATCCCTGCTGTACCTCCTGAAACGGTCAAGGTGCCGTTGGTTACCGACAACGTGATCGTTTCGCTGGCGCCGTCCGAGTCGGCATCGAAGATGCTAAGTCCAGTGATCGCCTTTGTCGTGTTGACGTTTGTCGTCTGTGCTCCCGGAACCGTATTCACCGGCGCGTCGTTGACCGGGATGACCGCGACGGTCGAGCTCACGATATTGCTGGCGTGGCTGGCCGTCTGGCCGTCGTCAACCTGGTAGCTGATGGTGCGGGTCGCGCCCGACGGATTGTCACCCGAGTTCGAATACGTCACGGAGCGTAGAGCCGCCTGGTAGTTCGCCACACTCGACGAACCCGTCAGGGTCAGCACCCCAGTGCTGGCGTTATAGCTGCCGATGATGCCGTTCTGATTGGTAAAACCGAGCACATCCTGGCCGGAGGCGAAGTTGCCTGTAATCGAGACCGTCGCGCCGGTCAGATTCGTACTGTCAACATCCGACACGATCAGCGCCATATCGATCGCGGTCGTCGCCTGACCCTCGGTATAGGACAGTGAACCGCCATTGGCGTTCAGCACCGGCGCATCATTGCTGCCGGTGATGGTTACCGTGACGATGCCGCTCGCGGTGCCGTCCTGGCTGGTGACCGTGAACTGGTCCTGCACCTGCTGGCCGGCGGTGAGCTCATCGTGGGCACCGTTGCCGGCGTAGCTCCAGGCCCCGTTGGCATCGATCGTGAAGTCGCCATAGGTCCCGTGCGCATTGCTCTGGGCGACGACATGGGCTTCGCCCATGTCGGGATCCACAATCGTCAGCTGGCCGGAGGCGTTCAATGCGGTGGCAGTGTTGCCTTCCGTGACGGACTTCGAGTCCGAGCTGACCGTGGCCGCATCGTTGCTGCCGGTGATGGTGACTGTGACGATGCCGCTCGCGGTGCCGTCCTGGCTGGTGACCGTGAACTGGTCCTGCACCTGCTGGCCGGCGATGAGCTCATCGTGGGCGCCGTTGCCGGTGTAGCTCCAGGCCCCGTTGGCATCGATCGAGAAGTCGCCATAGGTCCCGTGGGCGTTCGTCTGCGCCACGACATGGGCTTCGCCGCTGTCGGGATCCACAATCGTCAGCTGGCCGGAGGCGTTCAATGCGGTGGCAGTGTTGCCTTCCGTGACGGACTTCGAGTCCGACGAGACAGTGGCCGCATCGTTGCTGCCGGTGATAGTCACCGTCACGATGCCGGTGGCGGTGCCGTCCTGGCTGGTGACCGTGAACTGATCCTGCACCTGCTGGCCGGCAGTGAGCTCATCGTGGGCGCCGTTGCCGGTGTAGCTCCAGGCGCCGTTGGCATCGATCGAGAAGTCGCCATAGGTCCCGTGGGCGTTCGTCTGCGCCACGACATGGGCTTCGCCGCTGTCGGGATCCACAATCGTCAGCTGGCCGGAGGCGTTCAATGCGGTGGCAGTGTTGCCTTCCGTGACGGACTTCGAGTCCGACGAGACAGTGGCCGCATCGTTGCTGCCGGTGATAGTCACCGTCACGATGCCGGTGGCGGTGCCGTCCTGGCTGGTGACCGTGAACTGATCCTGCACCTGCTGGCCAGCGGTGAGCTCATCGTGGGCGCCGTTGCCGGTGTAGCTCCAGGCCCCGTTGGCATCGATCGTGAAGTCGCCATAGGCGCCGTGCGCGTTGGTCTGCGCCACGACGTGGGCTTCGCCGGTATCGGGATCCACAATCGTCAGCTGGCCGGAGGCGTTCAGTGCGGCGGCAGTGTTGCCTTCCGTGACGGACTTCGAGTCCGAACTCACGGTCGCCGCATCATTGCTGCCGGTGATGGTCACCGTCACGATGCCGCTCGCGGTGCCGTCCTGGCTGGTGACGGTGAACTGGTCCTGCACCTGCTGGCCGGCGGTGAGCTCATCGTGGGCGCCGTTGCCGGTGTAGCTCCAGGCCCCGTTGGCATCGATGGTGAAGTCGCCATAGGCGCCGTGCGCGTTGCTCTGGGCGACGACATGGGCTTCGCCGCTGTCGGGGTCGGTGATGGTGAGCTGGCCGGAGGCGTTCAATGCGGCCGCAGTGTTGCCTTCCGTGACGGACTTCGAGTCCGACGAGACCGTGGCCGCATCATTGGTGCCGGTGATGGTCACCGTCACGATGCCGCTCGCGGTGCCGTCCTGGCTGGTCACCGTGAACTGGTCCTGCACCTGCTGGCCGGCAGTGAGCTCATTGTGGGCGCCATTGCCGGTGTAGCTCCAGGCCCCGTTGGCATCGATGCTGAAGTCGCCATAGGTGCCATGGACGTTCGATTGCGCCACGACACGGGCTTCGCCGGTGTCGGGATCCACAATCGTCAGCTGACCGCTGGTATTGAGCGCCGCCGCGGTGTCGCCCTCGGTGACGGACTTCGAGTCCGAGCTGACCGTGGCCGCATCGTTGCTGCCGGTGATGGTGACGGTCACGATGCCGCTTGCGGTGCCGTCCTGGCTGGTGACCGTGAACTGGTCCTGCACCTGCTGGCCGGCGGTGAGCTCATCGTGGGCGCCATTGCCGGTGTAGCTCCAGGCGCCGTTGGCATCGATCGAGAAGTCGCCATAGGTCCCGTGCGCGTTGCTCTGCGCCACGACATGGGCTTCGCCGGTGTCGGGATCCACAATCGTCAGCTGACCGCTGGTATTGAGCGCCGCCGCGGTATCGCCCTCGGTGACGGACTTCGAGTCCGACGAGACCGTGGCCGCATCATTGGTGCCGGTGATTGTCACCGTCACGATGCCGCTCGCGGTGCCGTCCTGGCTGGTGACCGTGAACTGGTCCTGGACCTGCTGGCCGGCGGTGAGCTCATCGTGGGCGCCGTTGCCGGTGTAGCTCCAGGCGCCGTTGGCATCGATGCTGAAGTCGCCATAGGTGCCATGGGCGTTGGTCTGAGCCACGACATGGGCTTCGCCGCTGTCGGGATCCACAATCGTCAGCTGACCGGAGGCGTTCAGTGCGGCGGCAGTGTTGCCTTCCGTGACGGACTTCGAGTCCGACGAGACCGTGGCCGCATCGTTGCTGCCGGTGATGGTGACCGTCACGATGCCGCTTGCGGTGCCGTCCTGGCTGGTGACCGTGAACTGGTCCTGCACCTGCTGGCCGGCAGTGAGCTCATTGTGGGCGCCATTGCCGGTGTAGCTCCAGGCGCCGCTGGCATCGATGCTGAAGTCGCCATAGGTGCCATGGACGTTCGATTGCGCCACGACATGGGCTTCGCCACTGTCGGGATCCACAATCGTCAGCTGACCGCTGGTATTGAGCGCCGCCGCGGTGTCGCCCTCGCTGACGGACTTCGAGTCCGAGCTGACCGTGGCCGCGTCGTTGCTGCCGGTGATGGTGACCGTCACGATGCCGCTTGCGGTGCCGTCCTGGCTGGTGACCGTGAACTGATCCTGCACCTGCTGGCCGGCAGTGAGCTCGTCGTGGGCGCCGTTGCCGGTGTAGCTCCAGGCCCCGTTGGCATCGATGCTGAAGTCGCCATAGGTGCCATGGACGTTCGATTGCGCCACGACACGGGCTTCGCCACTGTCGGGATCCACAATCGTCAGCTGACCGCTGGTATTGAGCGCCGCCGCGGTGTCGCCCTCGCTGACGGACTTCGAGTCCGAGCTGACCGTGGCCGCATCGTTGCTGCCCGTGATGGTGACGGTCACGATGCCGCTTGCGGTGCCGTCCTGGCTGGTGACCGTGAACTGGTCCTGCACCTGCTGGCCGGCGGTGAGCTCATCGTGGGCGCCATTGCCGGTGTAGCTCCAGGCGCCGTTGGCATCGATGCTGAAGTCGCCATAGGTCCCGTGCGCGTTGCTCTGCGCCACGACGTGGGCTTCGCCGGTGTCGGGATCCACAATCGTCAGCTGACCGCTGGTATTGAGCGCCGCCGCGGTATCGCCCTCGGTGACGGACTTCGAGTCCGACGAGACCGTGGCCGCATCATTGGTGCCGGTGATGGTGACTGTGACGATGCCGCTCGCGGTGCCGTCCTGGCTGGTCACCGTGAACTGGTCCTGCACCTGCTGGCCAGCTGTGAGCTCGTCATGGGCGCCGTTGCCGGTGTAGCTCCAGGCCCCGTTGGCATCGATCGAGAAGTCGCCATAGGCGCCGTGCGCGTTGGTCTGAGCCACGACATGGGCTTCGCCGCTGTCGGGATCCACAATCGTCAGCTGACCGGAGGCGTTCAGTGCGGCGGCAGTGTTGCCTTCCGTGACGGACTTCGAGTCCGAGCTGACCGTCGCCGCATCGTTGCTGCCGGTGATAGTCACCGTCACGATGCCGCTCGCGGTGCCGTCCTGGCTGGTCACCGTGAACTGATCCTGCACCTGCTGGCCGGCGGTGAGCTCATCATGGGCGCCGTTGCCGATGTAGCTCCAGGCCCCGTTGGCATCGATGGTGAAGTCGCCATAGGTCCCGTGGACATTGCTCTGGGCGACGACATGGGCTTCGCCGCTGTCGGGATCCACGATCGTCAGCTGGCCGGAGGCGTTCAGTGCGGCGGCGGTGTTGCCTTCCGTGACGGACTTCGAGTCCGAACTCACGGTCGCCGCATCATTGCTGCCGGTGATGGTGACGGTCACGATGCCGCTCGCGGTGCCGTCCTGGCTGGTCACCGTGAACTGGTCCTGGACCTGCTGGCCGGCGGTGAGCTCGTCATGGGCGCCGTTGCCGGTGTAGCTCCAGGCCCCGTTGGCATCGATCGTGAAGTCGCCATAGGTCCCGTGCGCGTTGGTCTGCGCGACGACGTGGGCTTCGCCGCTGTCGGGATCCACAATCGTCAGCTGACCGCTGGTATTGAGCGCCGCCGCGGTGTCGCCCTCGGTGACGGACTTCGAGTCCGAGCTGACCGTGGCCGCATCGTTGCTGCCGGTGATAGTCACCGTCACGATGCCGGTGGCGGTGCCGTCCTGGCTGGTGACCGTGAACTGATCCTGCACCTGCTGGCCGGCAGTGAGCTCATCGTGGGCGCCGTTGCCGGTGTAGCTCCAGGCCCCGTTGGCATCGATCGAGAAGTCGCCATAGGTGCCGTGCGCGTTGGTCTGGGCCACGACATGGGCTTCGCCGGTATCGGGATCCACAATCGTCAGCTGGCCGGAGGCGTTCAATGCGGCCGCAGTGTTGCCTTCCGTGACGGACTTCGAGTCCGAACTCACGGTCGCCGCATCATTGGTGCCGGTGATGGTCACCGTCACGATGCCGCTCGCGGTGCCGTCCTGGCTGGTCACCGTGAACTGGTCCTGCACCTGCTGGCCGGCGGTGAGCTCATCGTGGGCGCCGTTGCCGGTGTAGCTCCAGGCCCCGTTGGCATCGATCGAGAAGTCGCCATAGGTCCCGTGCGCGTTGGTCTGGGCCACGACATGGGCTTCGCCGGTATCGGGATCCACAATCGTCAGCTGGCCGGAGGCGTTCAATGCGGCCGCAGTGTTGCCTTCCGTGACGGACTTCGAGTCCGAACTCACGGTCGCCGCATCGTTGCTGCCGGTGATGGTCACCGTCACCGTACCGCTTGCGGTGCCGTCCTGGCTGGTGACCGTGAACTGATCCTGCACCTGCTGGCCGGCGGTGAGCTCATCGTGGGCGCCGTTGCCGGTGTAGCTCCAGGCCCCGTTGGCATCGATCGTGAAGTCGCCATAGGCGCCGTGCGCGTTGGTCTGGGCCACGACATGGGCTTCGCCGGTATCGGGATCCACAATCGTCAGCTGGCCGGAGGCGTTCAATGCGGCCGCAGTGTTGCCTTCCGTGACGGACTTCGAGTCCGAACTCACGGTCGCCGCATCATTGGTGCCGGTGATGGTCACCGTCACGATGCCGCTCGCGGTGCCGTCCTGGCTGGTCACCGTGAACTGGTCCTGCACCTGCTGGCCGGCGGTGAGCTCGTCATGGGCGCCGTTGCCGGTGTAGCTCCAGGCCCCGTTGGCATCGATGCTGAAGTCGCCATAGGTGCCATGGACGTTCGATTGCGCCGCGACATGGGCCTGGCCCGTGTCGGGGTCGGTGATGGTGAGCTGACCGGAGGCGTTCAATGCGGCGGCAGTGTCGCCTTCCGTGACGGACTTCGAGTCCGAAGAGACCGTGGCCGCATCGTTGGTGCCGGTGATGGTCACCGTCACGATGCCGCTCGCGGTGCCGTCCTGGCTGGTCACCGTGAACTGGTCCTGGACCTGCTGGCCGGCGATGAGCTCGTCGTGGGCACCGTTGCCGGTGTAGCTCCAGGCCCCGTTGGCATCGATCGTGAAGTCGCCATAGGTCCCGTGGACATTGCTCTGCGCGACGACGTGGGCTTCGCCGCTGTCGGGATCCACAATCGTCAGCTGACCGCTGGTGTTGAGCGCCGCCGCGGTGTCGCCCTCGGTGACGGACTTCGAGTCCGACGAGACCGTGGCCGCATCATTGCTGCCGGTGATGGTCACCGTCACCGTACCGGTGGCGGTGCCGTCCTGGCTGGTGACCGTGAACTGGTCCTGCACCTGCTGGCCAGCGGTGAGCTCATTGTGGGCGCCGTTGCCGGTGTAGCTCCAGGCGCCGTTGGCATCGATGCTGAAGTCGCCATAGGTCCCGTGGACATTGCTCTGGGCGACGACGTGGGCTTCGCCGCTGTCGGGATCCACAATCGTCAGCTGGCCGGAGGCGTTCAATGCGGCCGCAGCGTCGCCTTCCGTGACGGACTTCGAGTCCGAACTCACGGTCGCCGCATCGTTGCTGCCGGTGATGGTCACCGTCACGATGCCGCTCGCGGTGCCGTCCTGGCTGGTCACCGTGAACTGATCCTGCACCTGCTGGCCGGCGATGAGCTCATTGTGGGCGCCGTTACCGGTGTAGCTCCAGGCCCCGTTGGCATCGATGGTGAAGTCGCCGTAGGTCCCGTGCTCGTTCGTCTGCGCCACGACGTGGGCTTCGCCCGTGTCGGGATCCACAATCGTCAGCTGGCCGGAGGCGTTCAATGCGGTGGCAGTGTTGCCTTCCGTGACGGACTTCGAGTCCGAAGAGACCGTGGCCGCATCGTTGCTGCCGGTGATGGTGACCGTCACCGTGCCGCTCGCGGTGCCGTCCTGGCTGGTGACCGTGAACTGGTCCTGCACCTGCTGGCCGGCAGTGAGTTCGTCATGGGCGCCGTTGCCGGTGTAGCTCCAGGCGCCGTTGGCATCGATCGTGAAGTCGCCGTAGGTGCCGTGCGCGTTGGTCTGCGCGACGACATGGGCCTGGCCCGTATCGGGATCCACAATCGTCAACTGACCGCTCGTGTTGAGCGCGGAGGCGGCATTACCCTCGGTGACGGACTTCGCCTCGGAAGAGACCGTGGCAGCATCATTGGTGCCGGTGATCGTGACCGTCACCGTCTGGGTGGCTGTCGAGCCGTGGCCGTCATTGATCGTCACCACGAAGCTTTCGGTGACGGTCTGGCCCGCAGCGAGGTATTGCGCAGCCGCGTTGTTCAAATTGTAGTGCCACTGCACCGCGCCGTTGGCCGAATTGGCCGCCTCATTGACAGGATCGAGCGAGAAGGCGCCGAGAGAAGTGGTATTGGAAGAGGCTGCCGCGAACGAGGCCGAATGCGTGTCGCTGAGATCGGCGTCGTTGAAACTGATAGTGCCGGCCGCGCTCTGCGAATCCGAGAGATCGGGTGTGGCATTCGCGTCTTCTACCACCGAGCCGCTTTGCGGACTTGACGTGATGAAGACCGAGTCGTTTGCGCCATTGAACTGGAGTGTCACGGTCGCCCAACTGAGCGTGCCATTGCCCAGCTGGATGGCGTAGGTGAATGTGTCAGTCAGCGTTTGCCCGGCCGCCAGCGCCTGAAGCTGAATGTTGATGTCGCCCTTGTCGTAATGAACGGTGCCGTCCGCTTCGATCCAGATGCGTGCGCCGAGGGCGCTGCGGTCACCGGTTGCGGCCATTCCGGCGGCATCACTGCTGTACGCGACATCTTTGACCAGCAAGTCCGCCGGTGCGTAGTTCTTGGTGGATGCGGAGGAGCTCGTTCCATTGTCCAGGGAGAACAGCGTCTTGGCCGCACCCCCAAGGTCATTTGCCAGCACGTTCAAGATGAGAATGTTGCTGGCGTCCTCCGTAAACGAGAAACTGTCCGTGTTGGCTTGCGGAGTATTGCCGAACGAAACCGTGCTGCCGCCGCCCGTTGTCTGCGTCGCCATAGCTTAAATCCTCTGGATGATGCGCCGTCCGCATTCACGGACCGGCACAAATTGCACAATGGCGCGGGGATGATCGGCCGTTGCCTTACCTACGCTGCTGAAGAAAAATGCCGAGCTGCTCAGCATGCCTGCCGTCCTGCTCATCGCTTCGAAAATGTGCAAACAGAACATGTGCCGCTCAGCCCGGTTTGGGGCTGAGGTCGCCCCGAGCTTGCGGGCGGATGTCGCGTGCATGATCGCGCGCCTGACAGCCGCCATGTTTGCAAACCGCAAACCTGGCTGGATCGAGAGATCGCAAATTGACGGAGAAGAATTCGAAATTGCCCGAGCCCGAGTGAACATTGCTACAAAATGCCTGCACGTCATTCGCAACCCTCGTCTGCCAATGCCGAGCAGAGAGCGTCGCCGCAAAATCAATTCACGCAAATTGGTAGCGCTCGCTCGGACGGCGATAGGTCCGCCCCAGCGACAATCCCTGCCAAGTTAAGCGAAAGATCTAGCGGTTCCCCCTGCCCCATCGTGGCCGGTGCTTGGCCGCCCACGTTTTGGCAATTATTGATTCTGCAATACTCGCGGCTTCAGAAGCGACACCGTGATCAAGAAGCCACACGATCGCCCACTCCTGATTAAATCAAACCTATTTTAAATTAAAGCTCAAGTCCATTTATTTGTCTATTAGACAGATTTAATTATTAATGCATCGAAATCAATAACAAGGAGGCTCTTGCGCCCCTCCTTGCGAGGAGACACCGGAATTTTACGGCTTTTCTCAGAGATGCACTCGGTCCGCGAGATGATCTTTGCCTCGCGTGGATCATTAATCTACGCACCCGACGCGATCCAGGCCCACCGCCGTGAAGCGGCGAACTTGGCTTTCACTGTGTTGCTGATCATCCTGGTCGGGTCAGTGTAGCGGTCCTTGTCGCCCGGGTGCACGTTCCACAGCGTGAGACCATCGCGGGGCTCAATGGTGGTGCGCTCTAAGAGCGAGGCGCCTAGCCAGACCGCTAGCGCAATCCAATGGCTGGGTTATGGCTCGGTCGCCGACGCAAGCGTCCTGGAGTGCGGCGACAAGAATCCTCGGTTGGGATTTCTGACATTGCGATAGTCGCGCACGAAGCTTCGCATCTCGTGTTGCTGTCCCGCGCACGTTTCTCATTCGCTTTACCGCGCAATGGGGCCCCGGCGAGCAAGCATTCGAAAACGATGTGAAGCTTAAACCGAAACCAGTTCCCGTTCGGCTCACAAAGGGAACCAGATAGACCGCCATTAAATGAGAAATTTGATTATTGTATATAATCATGATGACTCCAACGCGAAATTGAAAAATATGTTTGGGGAAAACATGGGAGGTTGAAATGGAAGCTGCCCGCCGCTTTCGTGCAATGGCGTTGCTTTGCCGACAGACTGCCGCACTCCAACCCGAGAGAAGCTGGAAACTGCTTGCAGAGGCAGAGTACTGGGAGCATCTGGCAGCTGCGGCTTTAGCTCATTGAGCTTTTGCCTTTCGCTTTTCGTCGACTTCTTACTCCAAGTCATTTTCTGAGGCATGTGATGTCGAGTACGCGTCAGATTTTTTCTAGTGCTGTTCTGAGTGAACGGCACCAGGCGCTTCTGGAGGAGCTTAGAGAAGTGGAGAAGCTTCGAAGTAAGCTCCGACATGTAGAAGCAAGAACAATCGGCAGAAGACGGCGTACCAAAGCGAGCGGCAAAGCAAGAGCCGTCTAGAGACCCGCCGGGTCGAAGGTTGACCCGCGTTGGCTCGCCGGCGCGATTCGATGCACGGATTGCGCGCGTTCCTTGCATCTGCCATCATTTTGAAGAGGACGGGCGCCTTCATTCCCGCAGTGGTGAGCCTCGGCGACGACGTCGCAGCGACATGTCGGCAACCACCCAGGCGGGGTCGCCTCACAACGCTCGAACTAACTCGGCGGCGAGACCGGCCGTCTATTCAGGATCGCGCGTTAGCTCCGACTTTCATTCGACGTTGCACTTCGGAACACCGCAACGAGTCGATCGCCTTCCCAAAGCTCAACGTCGTGCTCGTCATGCATTTGCTCAGCTCGGCGTCTCGCCGCCTGCTCGTCAATGCAGTCGAGCTTTGCGGCGCAGATCACTTGCCGGCTGCCGTCCACCACGAACACCTTGTACCGCATAGTGCAGTCCGATCCCAAAGGCGATCGTCATTGTACTCGAATGCTCATCTAAGGCACTGCCAAACTAGATGTGGCGCACGGAACATCTGTACCTGTTGCAGTTCGGCTATATCAGCTCCTGGAATCCACCGATCGCGCGGCGGCTGTACCTCGTATCTAAGCGACCTCAGTGGCGTGATCTCCACGCGTGCCGAAGCGTGCGGCTCGAGCTTAAGAGCGAGAGGCCACCAAGCGTCATCAGCAGCACACCGAACCAGGCCGTCCAGCTGCGCGCTTCGTCGTGCGCCTCTTCAGTGCGCGCACCCAGCGGCATATCTCGCGGTGAATCGGCGGGCGCGGCAGCGAGAAGCTGCCCAACGTCGACTTGGCCCGGCACGGAGTGTTCGGGCGTGAGCTGGTTGGGAAGATCGACAACGGGGGGCGCCGACATCGGGGCAGGGCCCGTGCCGAGACTGGAATCGGCATCAGCTACCTTCATTTCGGGTACAGGCGGCTGAGATTGCTCGGGCGGCGCGGAGCGCAGCAACTCCGCGCGCGCATCAACGACCGCGCTCCGCCTCGTCCCGTTTTCGACCAAACTGGCGCTGCGGTCTTTGGCCACGCGAGCCCGAATGGGCTTCTTCACCGTCGCGATGCCCTCGGCCAGGAACCAGCATTTGCGGCGACCGTCCCTCCGGTAGACCCAATGCTGTCCACCAGTGGTCGAGGTACCGGGACGCGCCACGCATTCGGCTTGCGGCGGAGCGGTTACCGTGGGTTGGGACGTAGCAGTAGTGAAGAACTCGGCTAGAGGATTGGAAGACGCAGGCCCCGCCGAAAAACCTCCGACAAGGACCAAACTGGCGAAGTACAATCGCAAACGACCGGACATCGAAAACTCCCGGGTGCGCCCCACCCCCGCTCGAGCCTTAGCGGCGACAACGGCTCCCATGGGGCTTAAATCGGGCAGCGCGATGAATTAATTGTAGTCTGGCCACCTATTTAATATGCCGGTCCGGCACTCCAGGGGTGCAACACGAGGCAGCGCGATCGATTCATCGAGCCACCTGAGTTGCGCCGGGCCCCGCTCCCGCCGCGATCCGCGGCGCCGCCACCCGGTAGATCGCTATCATTGCGCTCGTCCCCGAACACGAAAGCGCAACTGTCCGAGGGGGGATTGTCGATCTCACGATACGTGGATACCGCTCGCAGCGAATTAAATACTCCGCCACGATATTACCACTGTCGCGCCTTCTCCCTGCTCCCCTCGCATTTAAATGTGGATTGCACGATCAATATTTAACTGACGGCTTGTCTGCTCCCGGATTCCCGACTTGTCTGCCTGGGCCTTCTGCCCAAGATTCGGATGGAGCCATGAACACCGCGCATTTCAATTCGCTCTCCATTGACGAGCTCTGGATACTTCACCAAGAGATCGCCGCCAAACTCACTCAGAAAATGTTGGTGCAAAAAGCACATTTGGAGGAAAGGCTCCACAGGATTGGACTGACCAACGAGGCCACGCGGCTCAATCGTAAGCGCCGTCCATACCCGCCCGTTCGTCCCAAATACCGCAATCCGAAGAACCCAGCGGAGACATGGTCGGGTCGCGGCAGGCTGCCTCGATGGCTGCGGCCGCAGCTTCGAGGCGGCCGAGATTTGCACGATTTCCTGATCGATCAGGCTTCAGCCCAAAAGCGGCGGACAAATTGAGCGCCAATTGCGGCATTTTGTGATGGGAATGCTGGCGCCGGCTGTTACCCTCTTGGGGCTCTGAGCTTTTCACATCATCGTTCAAACGCGGATCATGACCATGCTTGGAGGCATGGCCATAGCGAGCGCGCTGGCGATCTGGCTGATGGTCTCGCTGAATCGCTCGGGGGGCGCGCGGCGCAGTGAAGACATCGACGAGAATCTCAAGCGCGACGGCCCGCGTCTAGTCGTGGTGCCCTCTGAAGTGCCGCCTAACCGCATTCCACGCTCGAAGCACTGGAAGGAGGAGGACGACGAAAAGGACTCTGATTGCAACCGGCGTCATCCCCCGCCGCAGGAGTGGTGGGTCGTGACCGTCCGATCGACGGGCCGTCGTGTTGATCGTCACCGGAGATGGAGTTCCCGCTCGCCGAGTAGGTGCCGGTCTGCGCGAGGGCATGACAACTACAACGAACAGAACGTTCACCAGTAGCCATATTCCCACAATGAGAAGGAAAGTACGCACGAGAACGACCATCGTTTGATCTGAAATCTGCCGAGCTTACTCCTGCCTCATACCCGGCACACAGCCGGCAACACTGCGTTCGCGGACGGAGCCGCTTCAGCGCAGCCGGCACATTGGTATCCCCCCCGAGGAGCGCTTCGCGAGCGTCCAGGATCGCTCGCAGCCTAACCCGGCGCAACAACCGCGTCTGTGCGCTTTCGGACATTCATGCCCCTTCAGGTATGGTAGTTCTATGCATCATCCGGCGAGAGCCGGACAGGGATGGCTCATCAGAGCGTGGCTAGATATCGCAGCATGATGAGCGGCGAATTTGGTGATCCGCATAGAACCAATATCCAGTTTCGGCAGTTGACTCCCGGGAGATCCGAACAAGCAAACTGATCGTTCGGGCCGAGGATAAGTTTAAAAGCTGAGCCGGCACACATGAAGGACCTCCGACGACGTTTGGAAAAGGTCCGCGCTGACGCCAGAGAGTTTGCGCTGATGAGTCAGCAGACAACGGACATAGAAAAGCGCGATCTGTTTAAGCGCTTGGCGGATGAGCTCGCCTTCGAGGCTCTCGAGCTTGAGCTAATCCTGAAGAAAAATGGGCCACCTGATCCGTGCGACCAGCACGAGGTCGTGGAGTTTAAGCCACCCTCTCAGCGAAAGCGCGGCTGACGCGGAAGAGGTTAAGCCGGCTAGATCGAGCGTGCACAACGGATCTTTGCGCATGGAAGAAGAGACCTGGAAGCGCAGACCCATCGCGAAACACGACCGCGCCCGCAATGCGGCTCGCGCCGACCACTAAAAGCGTCGCACGAGACCCGGTTTGTTCTGCCGAGGAAACTAAGAAGCCCTTGCGGGCAATCTGTTAAGAGTGGTGCCGAGCTGCCTTTATCGACAGTCGCGCAATCCGCTGAGCGCGATGTGCAGTTGGAGCGCCCACCAGTTTCTCATCCCAATCGAGCCGGCCGAGAGCGGCACGTTAGGCAAGAGCGACAGTAGCCGCCCTATATTCGCGTTCAAGCCGGTCGATGTATTCTCGGACCGTCGTGATGGCGCGAACAGTTCCAATGCCTTGGCCGGCGCCCCAGATATCCCGCCAGACCTTTGCATCAGTTGCCACCCGAGCCAAAGTCCATCTTCGAGGGTTCCGATTCCGGAAGATTGTCTGGATCAAACTGCATGTTCAATCGACCCGCGCAAATAATTGCCATGCACGCCTGCGAACCGGTTGGTGTAGACGATATCGTCGGCGCAACCGCCCCCGATGCCTTGCTTATAGGCTACTCTTGCATTCGCTTCGGCCGTGGCAATGAAGGCTGACCCGACATAGGCAATGTCAGCACCAAGCGCTCGCGCAGCCAGAATCGAACCTCCGGTCGCAATCGCACCGGAAAGGGCGATTGGGCCGTCGAACCATTGTCGTGTCTCCTTCACGAAGGCGAATGGCGAGAGCCTTCCTGCATGTCCCCCGCTCCGGTCGCGACCAAGACCAGACCATCTGCGCCTCTTTCGATCGCCTTCCGGGCAAACGCCTGATTGACGGCGTTATGCATCACGACGCGCGAAGCCTTTAAGGCAATGACAACCCGCTCCGCTCTCGGAAAGATGGTCGTGCGGATCGGTTGATGCACGCCGCTGCGCCGGCGCTTGGAGACGCCCTCACCAATATCTCGGATCCGTAGAAGTCAAACGGCACACAACGCCAGGTGACCGTCATGCAGATAGCCCATTGTCGGTACAAAGCCGACGCGTGCGCTGTCAGCGCGCGCTTTTGCCAAGACGTGACGAAGCTCAGTAACGGTCGTGGTTGTCTTCATGTCGGATTGCATCGGGTAGAGCTCGGGGGCGTCCAATTCGCGATTGTGTCAGCAAGCTCTTCTGGCAGCTTATAGGACTCTTGCGCGGCCGGAAATTTGCCGTCGCGAACGTCAGCAGCCCAGCGCGACAGCCCCTCACGCAGCAGCTGAAACCCGTCGACATAGGCTCGAACGAATTTGGGGCGATGACCTTCGGTCAAGCTCAGCACATCGTGCAAGACCAGCACCTGGCCCGAGCAACCGGAACCCGCACCGATACCAATCGTCGGTATTGTCAGCGTCTCCGTGGCTCGTTTCGCGAGCTCGGCTGGAATGCCTTCGAGGACGAGGGCAAAACATCCGGCCTCTTGCAGACGGTGGGCGTCCTCGAGCAGGCGTGAGGCATCGTCAAACTTCCGGCCCTGCACTTTGAAGCCACCCATGACATTCACGCTCTGCGGGGTGAGGCCGAGATGGCCCATAACAGGGATTTCACAATCAACGAGAGCTCGCACCATTTCGATGCGCTTGGCTCCGCCCTCGAGTTTAACCGCATCTGCGCCACGCTGAAGAAAGCCTCCGGCGTTGCGAATTGTCTCCTCGGGACTGAGATGAAAGCTGAGAAATGGCATATCGGCTACGAGCAGAGCTCGGGGCTCTGTGCGCGCCACAGCCTCCAGGTGATGGTTCATCATCGCCATGCTGACCGGAAGCGTGTTTTCGAATCCGAGGCAGACATTGCCGACGCTGTCGCCAACAAGAATGACGTCGACGACTCTATCGGCGATTCGCGCGGTAACCGCATCGTACGCGGTCGTCATCACGATGCGCCGCGCTTCCTGTTTCCAACGCTGTAGCACCGGCACCGTAGTATGATTGAGAGAAGGCTCAGGCATATGGCTCATCTGGACCTCAATTCGTGGGCAGCGCCGGATTTGGTTCTACGGCAAGTAGAGGCGTCGGTTTAAGATCACCCGTTTCACCTCTAATTTCGAAGTGGTAGCGCTCTGACGAATTCGAACTGACCGCGTACGTCAGGCGATCAATAATCCTGTTGTCGCGGTCGAAGGCGAGAATTTTCGGCGTCAGCTCGACGATTCGCGTCTCATCGATGTACGACGAACTGCAGACAATGATCTGGTCGCCTACCTGACATGTGCGTGCAGCGGCTCCATTGAGAATGCAACAGCGTGAGCCTGGCGCACCGAAAATCACGTAAGTGGAGATGCGCGCTCCAGAGCTCTTGTTCCAGATCTCGACAAATTCCATCGGAAGGATGCCGGCCTCGTGGCATTGATCCGGGTCGAGGGTGATTGAGCCGTGATAGTGAAGATTGGCGTCCGTGACGTGGATGCCATGGAACTTCGCAGCGGGCACTTTCTTCATCGATAGCGACCTCGTGAGCTTCACACGTCTGCAGGAGCGGCATTTCCTAAGGAGGACGGCGGAAACCTCTCAACAATGGAAGGAATAAAGAAAACCTATCCTCCAAAGCGGGCGGCAAGCGCATACAAACGCCTACTGATCGCGCAACCATCGATGGATGCTTTCGCACCTTCTGACGGACGCTTAGAGCGAGCGCCAATGCGCGCATCGATGAAAGCCCTGGAGATCGCGTACTCCTGCGCCATAAGCTAGTAGATCGCGCCGCCAAGCAGGTCGAGACGGCGGATGAATGCCCGCAGCTACACGGTGGCTATGGATACATGCACGCCGCCAGGTCTCTGCGCGGGGCGCGAGATCCTTGACCAGGAACCGGCGGAATTGGTCCCGAAATGCCTCCAGCTCCTCGGCCATCCAGCTCGATCGATAGGACATCTGCATCTCGCCTACAGGATCAAACCGCCACCGCAGACGATCACTTGACCGCTGATGTAGTTGGACTCAGGGCTACAGAAGAGGTAGACGGCGTCGGCCGCTTCCTCAGGGGTCCCGCCTCGGCCCAGTGGGATGATCCGCGCCATCGACTCGAGCATGTGCGGTTGTACGCCGACTTTGATATCCCGCCCCTGGACATCGATCGTCTTTTGCTGTGCGTCTATTGGCTGTGTAAGCCGCGTGTTTATCAGACCGAACGCCACGCAATTCACGTTGACCTTGTACCGCCCCCATTCCTTGCACAGCGTACGCGTCAGCCCGATCAGAGACGCCTTTGCCGAGGAATAGGACGCTTGACCTGCGTTGCCGTAGAGGCCCGCGATGGATGAGATGTTCACCACCTTTCGGAACACCTCCTGCCCCGCCTCCGCTTCCTTTTTCGAGAAAACACGGATGGGCTCCGATGCGGCTCGAAGAATGCGGAAGGGAGCAACGAGATGAACGTCGAGCATCGCCTGGAACTGCTCGTCGGTCATCTTCTGGATGGTTGCATCCCAAGTGTAGCCGGCATTGTTGACGATAATGTCCAGCCCGCCGAACGTCTGAATGGCCGCCTGAACGAAACGATCAGCGAAGCCGGGCTCGACGACGCTGCCGTTGACGGCAACCACCTCGCCGCCGGCAGCCCTGATCTCGCGCACCACAGCTTCGCCAACATCCGCATCCAGATCGTTGACGACGAGCTTTGCGCCTTCGCTCGCCAGCTTCAAGGCGATGGCACGGCCGATTCCCCGGCCGGACCCTGTCACCAGCGCAACCTTACCTCCAAGTTTTGCCATTTTCCGTTCTCTCACTTGTCTGCTAGTTAAGGGCTACGATTGCCTCGCCGGCGAGCTTGACATCGCCGGCTTCGTCCTTGGCGCTCAGCGCGAGCTTCATGCACTCTCTACCCGCATGCTGCAGAAACTCGGTCACATGTCCTTCGCATGTCAACCTGGCACCTATCGGCGTCACGGAGGCAAAGCGCGTCGAGAAACTCAGTACCCGCGAAGCCTTGACGCCATCGGTCAGCGCCTGGCCCAGATAAGCCATTGCCAACATGCCGTGAGCAAAGACATCGGAGAAACCGGCTTTCTTCGCAAAATCGATGTCTACGTGGATCGGATTGTGATCGCCCGAGGCGCCGCAGTACAGTGCGAGCAAATGGCGAGTGATCGGTGGAAACGATTTCCGTACGACACAGTCGCCTACCGAAAGACGACCCGTTTCGACATTTGTCATAGCCGTCCCCTAGTTTCGTACGACGATGGTGCGCGTCAAATCCGCGACGTGCACTCCACGCTGATTGGTGACCTTCGTGCGGATGGCGATCATGGTCAGCGCGCCGCCCTTCTTATCGGCGATGTCGGTTACCTCCGGTTGGAAAGTGAGACAATCGTCGACGAG
This sequence comes from Bradyrhizobium sp. 195, assembly GCF_023101665.1. NCBI lineage: Bacteria > Pseudomonadati > Pseudomonadota > Alphaproteobacteria > Hyphomicrobiales > Nitrobacteraceae > Bradyrhizobium > Bradyrhizobium sp. 195. The sequence continues at coordinate 6,307,658 of NZ_CP082161.1, forward strand.
CAACGGCGCGTAATATGCGAAAGCTTGCTCGCCATGGAGAACGCGCCCCAAATCGATGTCCAGCTCGGTGAGCATCGCGAACGGCTGATCAGCATCTAGCATCTCGAGGCAGAAGGAATAAGTCGGAGGCACGGCAAGGCCCGAGTAACCTTCCTTGCGGGCGGCCTCAGGATCGCGATAGATCGGATTACATTCGCCGATCGTTTTCAGGAAGTATCGCAGCCGCCCGGGTTCGACCCGAGCCTTCACCGACGGCAAGACGCGACCAATGGCGCTTCGGTCCACCATGTGCCACTCTCCTCAGGTTGCGCGCTCGTAGAGCGTGACGACGCACGCACCGCCGAGTCCAAGATTGTGTTGCAGGCCAATTCGAGCGTTCTCAACTTGCGTCGCTTCCGCGGAGCCGCGAAGTTGTCTGGTGAGCTCGTAACACTGAGCCAGTCCGGTGGCGCCGAGCGGATGCCCCTTCGACAGCAGGCCGCCGGAAGGATTCGTCACGTACTTGCCGCCATAAGTGTTGTCGCCGTCGGCAACGAAGCGCTCCGCGCCGCCTGCCGGGCACAATCCCAGGGCCTCGTAGCTGATCAGCTCATTATGGGCAAAGCAATCGTGCAACTCGACGACGTCGACGTCGTCGGGTCCGATGCTCCCGCTCTCGTACACACTGTCCGCGGCCGCCTTGGCCATGTCGTAGCCGACGAGTTGCATCATGTCGCGCGCCTCGAAGCTGGAAGGCGTATCGGTCGTCATCGATTGCGCGCGGATGCGCACATTCATGTGAAGCCCGTGGCGCAAGGCGTACTGCTCCGAGACGAGGACCGCGGCGGCAGCGCCGCAGGTCGGCGGACAGGCCCTCAGGCGGGTCATGACTCCGGGCCAGATGACCTGGTCGTTCATGACATCCTCAGTCGTCACCTCCTTCCGGAAGAGCGCCAGCGGATTGTTCTTGGCGTGCCGACTCGCTTTGGAACGGATCTTCGCGAACGTCGCCAGTGACGTGCCATACTTCTTCATGTGACTGAGGCCGGCACCACCGAAATAGCGTAGCGCGAGCGGTACACCTGGCGCATCGACCAGCTTGTCGGCGAAGGCGTCGAACTCTTCGAACGGGCTCGGACGGTCCGCGAAGATGGTCCCCAAGGCTCCCGGCTTCATCTGCTCGAATCCGAGCGCCAGGACGCAGTCCGCGGCGCCGCTTTCGACAGCCTGGCGCGCAAGGTAGAGCGCAGTCGAGCCGGTCGAGCAGTTGTTGTTGACGTTGACAATCGGAATCCCGGTCATTCCGACGGGGTATAGAGCGCGCTGCCCTGCGGTCGAATCGCCGTATACATATCCAACGTAAGCCTGTTGCACGGCGGCATAGTCGAGGGCGGCATCTCCAAGAGCGCGACGCGTCGCCTCGGCCCCCATCACCGTGTACGGATCATTCGCTCCGGGCTTGAGGAATGGGATCATTCCGACCCCAGCCACATAGACTTTGGACATCGTGCTCCTCCAATCAGGTCAGTGCAGACTTTCCACGACGAGTGCGATTCCCTGACCGCCGCCGATGCACATCGTAGCTACGCCGTAGCGCCCCTTCGAGCGGCGCAGCTCGTACAGGGCCTTCACCGTGAGAATTGCTCCGGTCGCACCGAGCGGGTGGCCGAGAGCGATTGCGCCTCCATTGGGATTGACTTTTTCCGGCGGCAGATGGAGCCCATCCGTCACCGCTAGGGCTTGCGCAGCGAAGGCCTCGTTCGATTCGATCACATCGATATCGTCGAGCTTCAAGCCTGCCCGTTCCAGGGCGATTGGCACGGCTTTGACTGGACCGATGCCCATGATCTCGGGCGACACTCCGGCGAGACCCCAGGATACAAGTCGTCCGATCGGCGAGAGGTTTCGTTGCCTGACTTCCTCCTCGCTGGCCAGAACGACGGCCGCGCTTCCATCGTTTATTCCCGAAGCGTTTCCGGCTGTCACCGTGCCGCCCGGCTTGAAGACCGGCTTGAGCTTGGCCAAGTCCTCGAGCTTGGTCTGCGGACGGGGATGCTCGTCCTGATCGAAGAGCATCGCTCCTTTTCGCGTATCGACCTCGACGGGCACAATCTGCGCCTTGAAACGGCCTTCGGCGATTGCCATTGCGGCATGTCGTTGGCTCGTCAGCGCAAACTCGTCCTGCCGCTCACGTGTGATGCGACACAGATCTGCAACGTTCTCCGCCGTTTGTCCCATTGCGCCGTGTCCAAACGGATCGGCCAAGGTGTTGCTCAACCAGTCATAGACGACGCCGTCGCCCATTCTATGACCGTATCGCATCGCGGAAATCGAATGAGGAGCGCGGCTCATGGCTTCGGCCCCTCCAGCAACCGCGATCCTGGATTCGTCAAGGATGATCATCTGGGCCGCGCTGACGATGGCTTGCGCACCCGAGCCGCAAAGCCGGTTCACCGTCAGCCCCTGCGAACCGACGGGCATGCCCGCTTCGATGGCGACTGTCCGTCCGAGAAACAGATCCTGCGCTTCGGTCGGAATGACCGTTCCAAACACGGAATGGTCGACAATTCCCGGCTCGATATTTGCGCGCCGGATAGCTTCCTTGACGACGACAGCGCCAAGCGCGGTCGGCGATTTGTCCTTCAGGGTACCGCCGAAAGTCCCGATCGGAGTGCGGACACCGCTCACGATGAAGATGCCGGTCGACATTTTTGGTCTTTCATTCAGTTGCAGAAATCAGGGTGATGACATCCGCAGGCGTCGGAACTTGGTACAGATGCTCGATGTCGGCACGGCGCCTAGACAGCGCCGCCCGCTGGTTGAGATATCCCTTGTCGGTGATCTCGCCGTCCTTTGCCGAGGGTGTATCGGCGAGCAGGAGAGCCCTGCCGATCCGAGACGCCGAGCCGCCTAGCGCGAGATGAGATATAGCTGACGTAATTCGCGCCCGAACTTCGCGACTGCGGATCAACGCATCGAGCTTTGCATGGATATCTCCAGTCACCTCCCGGCAACCCGTTTCGTCCGGGAATATGAGGAGCCCAACCTCATTGCGATCATGCCCCGTGACGATGACATCCTGAACAACCGGGCTTGCGGCAGCAATGACTGCGAGACGCAATTTACTTGCCTGGACCCACGTGCCCGTCGCCAGCTTGAAGTTTTCAGCGACCCGACCATCGAACAGGATTCCGCACGATGGATCCGTCACGTCAACAAGGCGGCCAGCGTCGCCGGTTCGATAGTATCCCTCCTCGTCGAATGCGGCTGCCGTCGCCGCCGGATTGCGCCAATAACCAGGGGCGACCATTGGACCACGGACTCTCAGCTCGTTCGCATCGCCTGTAGGCACCAGCTTGACCGCGGCCCCGGGGACCGGAATCCCGAGATTGCTGCAGTGAGTATTTCCCTTTGGAGTGATCGACACGACGGGCCCCGTCTCGGTCGCTCCCCATCCCACGAAAACCGAGACGTCGGGACGACCGTATTCGGCGGCCAGAGCGTGAAGCTCATCCCAGGTCGATTGTGGCAAGGCGGCGCCGGCGGAGAACACAGCGCGCAGACGACAAAAGAAACGTTCCGCGAGCTCCGCATCGGATCGCATCGCACGCGTCAATTGCGTAAGACTGCCTGGCACCGAAAGATGAATGGTCGGCGGCCGGCTCTTGATATTCTCTATCGTACGCTCAAACTGGCCGGGTACCGGCCTTCCCTCGTCGATGAACAGCGTACCGGAGTTTCGCAGCACACAGTTGAAGACAAGGTTGCCACCGAAAACATGGTTCCATGGGAGCCAGTCCACAATCTCTGGAGGCTCATTCTTCAGAAACGTCCAAACCTCGCGGACCGCCTCTTGGTTCGAGCACATCATGCCGTGCGTCACGATAACGCCTTTCGGAGTGCCAGTTGATCCCGACGTGAAAAGTATCTTCGCGATCGTCTCGGAGAAAACCGCAGGGATCGGGTCTCTTGATTGCTGCCCTTCGTCCAGCAGTTGCTCCAGCCTCTCCTCACCCGGGGATGCACCCCTAGCGACGATTGTCGGAATCCCCAGGCGTTTCGCCAGTTGAAAGCCATGCGAACAGACATCCTCGTCCTGAGCGAACACGAGTCCCGGCGTCAACGTCTCCAAGATCCCAGCCAGCCGGCTTGTATCCTCTAGCTGAGAGTATACCGCCGAAATCGGCGCGACGGGAATCCCGGCAATCATGGCGCCGAGTGCGATCACCGCGTGCTCAATCGAGTTGTGAGACAAGATCGCCAGCGGTCGTTCGACGCCGAGCCCGCGCCCTATCAGGGCGCGCGCAATCAACCCTGCCTCGATTTGCGCGTCCAGATAGGTCAGCGATTTCCACTCGCCGCCAACGCGCTGCGCGAGAAATGATCTCGTGGGGTGACGCTTCGCGGCAGCAGCCAACATTTCCCCTAAGCTCGGAAAAGCGCGGGCGGAGAGGCTCGGCCCCTCCAAGACGAGCGGTTTAGCGCCCGACACTCGCATCGCGTTTCCTCCTCGGCATTGCCGCCTTATCTTAGGACTAGATAACGTTATTACTTTCTTTATGCAAGTTATTTATGCCGACGATTCGACGATTCTTCGCGCTTGGGCGCCAGAACAATGTGACGCTCACGCAGCCAAAAACGTGCTGCGCAGGTTCAATCGTTCAACTAGAAGGATTGCTGAGTTTGAGAGGACAGGTGTTGTTTTGAGCAAACGCAGGTCGCCGGCCGCGCATCGGCCTTCGCCCTCCATTGGATACGGCAGGAGCCCAAATGGAAGCCAACCCAGGGCCGCAATGCGCACTCCTGCAGCGGTTGATATGTCCTATCTCGAGGGAACGATCGGCTACGCGATACGGCGAGCCCAGATGGCGGTGTTCGAGGATATTTTCCGCGCTTTCGGTGAGGACAGGATCACGGCTGCCGAGTTCTCTGTGCTTGCGATTGTCGCGGACAATCCGGGTATCAACCAGGCCGACCTCGCCCTCGCCCTCGGTGTTGAGCGCCCGAGAATGGTACCGATCATCAACAAATTGGAGGAGAGCGGGCTCGCGAGCCGGGTAATCGACGGCCGAGACGGCCGTACTCGCCGAATCCATCTCACCCGCCGAGGACAGAAGCTGCTTGAGATTCTCAAGGCGCGGTTTGCTGAACATCAAGAACGCATGCTGAAGCGGCTTAAAGCGGGCACTCCGGACAGCATTCTCTCCGATCTCTGGAGGCTCGCAGGCAGATGATCGCAAGTCCGCTTGTCGGAGGCCCCTACCTCTGAGACGCCCGTTCGGCCGAGCGACCTTTAACTGCACCCTCATCTTCCTTGCTGGACAGCGCGGCGCTTGAGCCACCAGGCATATTGAACCGGCCAGTGCGACCAATCCGGGTCGCACCCCATCTGCAGCGCGGCCTGCGCCGGCCAGTTGGGATTCCAAAGCAGTTCACGGCCAAGCGCTATCAGCGTCGCCTTACCCTCCCCCAGCACGCTCTCGGCATACTGGGGCTCGCGGATCAGACCGACGGCAACCGTCGGGATCTTCGCCTCGCGCTGGATCCTTTCGGCGAACGGAACCTGAAATCCTGCAGTGCGTGACACCAGCGCATTGCCCTGAGGTAGTTTCATGCCGCCCGACGAGCAGTCGACGACGTCGACATCGACCTGCTTCAAAGCCTTGGCGAACTCGACCGAATCTTCGAGGGACCAGCCGATGTCGATTCCATCGACTGATGAGATCCGGACGAAGACAGGAAGGTGCGCCGGCCACTCTTCCCGCATCACAGCCGCAAGCCGGAGCGGCAGGCGCATACGGTTAGCGAGGCAACCTCCATATTCGTCGTTGCGATTGTTCGCGAGCGGCGACAGGAACGAGTGCAGCAGGTAGCCGTGCGCGCAATGCAACTCGATGACGTCGAAGCCAGCCTGTCTAGCTCGCCGAAAGGCTTCACGGTAATCATCGACGACCCGATCGATATCTTCGCCGGTCATCGTGCGCGGCGCCGGCCAGCCTTCCTCAAACGGAAGACTGCTGGAGGCGGCGATGCCCCACGCGGCTTCGCTGCTGGCTGCAACATCAGCGGGCCCGAGCGGACCACCGCCCTCCCATGGGCGCTGCGATGATCCTTTTCGGCCACTATGAGCGATCTGGATCGCCGCTTTGGCATTCATATCGTGAATGATGGATGCCAGTCGCGCCAGCCCTTCGACCTGGCGATCATCCCAAATGCCAAGGCAACCATGCGTGATCCGGCCCTGCAGGTTGACGGAGCTTTGCTCCACGAAGACGAGCCCCGCACCTCCTGCTGCCAGCTTTGCGACGTGTCCAACGTGCCAGTCGGTCGCGAATCCGTCGATCGCCGAATACGTCGCCATCGGAGAGACGACGATTCGATTCTTCAACGAGAGCTCGCGCAGGTGGATCGGCGCAAAGAGCAGTGGAGTAGGAGTCATCGGGCAGCATTCCCTGACATCATGCCGGACGGACAAAACTCAGCTGATCGTCACGCCCCCGTCGATCACGAGAACCTGCCCCGTCATGAAATTTCCGGCGGCCGAGCCGAGAAACACGGCCGCGCCGGCAACTTCGTCAGGAACACCGATCCGCTGCATCGGGCAGCGCGAGGTGGATGATTTCAACGTTTCGGGATCATCCCACAGAGCCTTGGCAAAATCCGTCTTGATGAGACCTGGCGCGATGCAATTGACGCGAATATTGTGCCGGCCGTACTCGCACGCGAGATTGCGCGCGAGTTGCATGTCCGCGGCCTTGGATATGCAGTACGCACCGATCGTAGTCGAGCCCGTCAAACCACCGATCGAGGACACGATGATGATCGAGCCGTCCTTCCGTTCGATCATCTGTGGCACCACCATGCTGATGATCCAGTTGTTGGCGACTATGTTGTTGGTCAGAACCTTGTTGAACTGGTCGTCGGAAATCTCTGCGAGAGGACCAAAATACGGATTGGACGCGGCGTTACAGACGAGAATATCAATCTTGCCGAACCGCTTGTTGCTCTCCTCGATGAGGCGTTGAAGATCCTCCTTGCTTGATATGTTCGCAGCGATCGAGAGGGCCGTGCCCGCGCCGAACCGATCATTGATCTCTCTGGCCACTCGATCGCAGGCGTCGCTCTTGCGGGATGAGATAACGACTTTTGCGCCATGTTCCGCCATCCGCTCCGCGATCGCCCGGCCGATGCCGCGCGTCGAGCCCGTGATCACCGCGAGCTTGCCCTTCATATCGAACAGCGTCATTCATCCTCCCCAATATCCTACCGACGCGAGTGCCGGCATTCTGAATGGATTCCAGTCCATTCAAGCCTTTAAGACGAGCTCAGATTCCTCCGAGACACAGATACTTGATCTCCAGGTAGTCCTCGATCCCGTACTTGGAGCCTTCGCGGCCATTGCCGCTTTCCTTCATTCCGCCGAACGGCGCCACTTCGCTGGAAATGATGCCTTCGTTGATGCCGACGATGCCGTACTCGAGCGCCTCAGCCACGCGGAAGATCCGGCCGATGTCTCGCCCATAGAAATACGCCGCCAGTCCAAACTCTGTCGCATTGGCGAGCCTGATCACCTCTTCCTCGCCGGAGAAGCGGAACACCGGCGCGACCGGACCGAACGTCTCCTCCTTGAAGATGAGCATGTCCGGCGTTGCATTCGCCAATACCGTTGGCTGGTAGAAGGAGTGCCCCAGCGCGTGACGCTTTCCGCCAGTGACAATGCGTGCGCCCCTCTTCACCGCGTCACCGATATGCTCTTCAACCTTCTCCACAGCATCGAGGTTGATCAGCGGCCCGATGGTGACGCCGGCCTCGAAACCGTCGCCCACTTTCAACGCAGTCACGGCCTCGGTTAGTCGGGCAACGAAGGCGTCGTAAACTTTGTCCTGAGCGAACAGCCGATTGGCGCACACACAGGTCTGCCCCGCATTGCGATATTTTGATGCGATCGCACCCTTCACTGCCGCGTCGATATCTGCATCGTCGAACACGATGAAAGGCGCGTTGCCGCCGAGCTCCATCGAGGTGCGCTTGACGGTCGCGGCTGCCTGCGCCATCAGCTTCTTGCCGACCTCGGTCGAGCCGGTGAAAGTCACCTTGCGCACGGTCGGATTGGACGTCATCTCGCCGCCAATCGCGCTCGCCGATCCCGTGACAACCGAGAAAACGCCGCTTGGGATACCCGCGCGCTCGGCAAGTGCGGCAAGCGCGAGAGCCGAGAGAGGCGTCTGGCTTGCGGGCTTGACCACCATCGTGCAGCCGGCGGCGAGCGCTGGACCGGCCTTGCGCGTGATCATGGCCGCCGGGAAATTCCACGGTGTGATGGCTGCGCAGACGCCGATCGGCTGCTTTAGAACGATGATGCGACGATCGGAGCTGAAGCCGGGTATGGTATCCCCGTAGACGCGCTTACCTTCCTCCGCGAACCATTCAATGAAGGATGCAGCATAGGCAATCTCGCCGCGGCTTTCAGCGAGCGGCTTGCCCTGCTCGGCCGTCATGATGGCCGCGAGATCTTCCTGGTTGGCGACGATCAGGTCGAACCATTTGCGCAATATTGCTGCACGCTCCTTGGCGGTACGGGCGCGCCAGGCCGGCCAGGCTTGGTCCGCCGCAGCAATCGCACGGCGTGTTTCCGTGACGCCCATGTTGGGTACGTTAGCCAACGTCACGCCGGACGCCGGGTTGGTCACCGTAAGGATCGCGCCGCTGTCCGCAGCCGACCATGCGCCGCCAACCAGACAGGTATCGCGAAGCAGCGAAGCGTCATTGAGCTTGAGCACGGGCGCGGCGATCTTCAAATGTGTCGTCATTGGAAACCTATCCTGCGGCTCTGGAGTCGAACGCTTCGCGCAGCTTGAAACGAATGATCTTTCCGGAGCCTGTCCGCGGGATCTCGCCGACGAAGATCACCTTTTCGGGCACCTTGTAGGAGGAGAGATGCTTGCGGCAGTGCGCAAGAACCGTTTCCTCATCAAGCGTCGCGACGCGACTTACCGCGAACAGCACCGGCACCTCGCCCAAATGCTGGTGCGGGACGCCAACCACGGCGCAATCGACTACATGATCGTGGCCATTGACGATCTCCTCGATTTCGGCGGGGGCGATATTCTGGCCGCCGCGGATGATGAGCTCCTTCAAGCGCCCCGTGATCGTCAGAAACCCGTTCTCGTCGCTCTTCGCGAGATCCCCGGTGTGATACCAACCATCGCGAAGCGCGCTTGCCGTCTCCTCCGGCTTGTTGTGATAGCCGATCATCACGTTCGGCCCACGCACGATCAGTTCACCCTCGGCGCCAAACCGGACGTCCTTCCCGGACAGATCGACAATCCGGACCGAGAGGCCCGGCACCGGTAGGCCACAGGAGCCAAGCACTCGCCCGCCGGTCGGCCAGTTCATGGTCACCATTGTCGAGGTCTCGGTAATGCCGTAACCGTCCAGCAACTTGATCGCGAATCTCGATTCGAATTCGCGATTTAACGTTGCCGGCATGATGGCGCCGGCCGAGATTGCAAGGCGGACGCCGGTCAGCCCAATGTCGTTCCTGCCCTTCGCCGCCTCCAGCAAATAGTGGAACATGGTCGGCACACCCGGAAAGACGGTGAACCTGCCCGTGCCGAGCAACCGGAGCACTTCGGTGGTCGAGAATTTCTCCATGATGTACTCGCTAGCCCCCGTGGCGAGCACACTGAGGACAGAGAGGTTCAGCGCGTATGAATGGAACAGCGGTAGCGGCGACAGAATCGTGTCCGTTTCCGACAACATTGCGATGGGCGCCCAGCACGACGCCGTGATCCAGAGCATGCTATGGGTCGAGAGCAACACCCCTTTGGCCCGGCCTGTCGTGCCCGACGTGTAGATGATGAAGGCTGGTTCATGCATCGACAGGGAATCCCGCGGATTCGAGCGCGGTTCTGTCGTCGCCAGGTCGTCGTAGCGGGCTCCCTTTCTCGTCCTCGAGCCGCGCTCGACAAGAACGACACTGCTCAATGCGGGACACTGGCGTCTAATGGTCTCAACGAAATCGGATCGCTCGTCGGTCGTGATGACCATGCTGCAGGCAGCGTCCTGCAGCCGATAGATAACTTCGCTTTCGGTCGCATCATAGCTGATGGGTACGCTGACCGCGCCGGCCCGGGCGATGGCGAAGCAGGTTTCGACCCAACGCACGCAATTGGGAAGGAAGATCGCAACAGTGTCGCCCGCGCGCACGCCGAGATCGGCAAAATGACCCGCCAGGTTCGCCGTGCGCCTCGCAAGTTCGGCGTACGTGATCTTCCCAGCGCCATCCTCGAATGCAGTCTTGCTTCCTCGTTCCACGGCATGCCGCTGGATCAGCGCCGGGATTGGCGCAATCAGACTGGTCTGCAGCATGTGTCCTCCCTGTCGCTCGTTTTTGTTGTCAAACCATGCTGAACCCGCCGCTGATGCTGATTACTTGGCCGGTAATCCAGCTTCCGTGCGGCGAGGCCAACAAAGTCACCATAGGCGCGATGTCCTGCGGTTGGCCCAACCGACGCAGGGGATAGAACTTGGTTAGCTTGTCGCGATTGGAGTCGACCCAGGCTCGGTCATGTGCGGTCTCGATCAGCCCGAGCGAGATCGTGTTGGCTGTAGTGCCGAACCGGCCGAATTCGCGGGCGAGCGACTTCATGAGGCCGATGACGCCGGCCCGCGCCGCCGCGACGATTGCGAGGCCGGATTCGCCGACCCGCGAAGAGTCGCCGACTAGCGCGATGATGCGGCCGTCGCCGGCTTTCTCGAGATGCGGAGCGGCGGCCTTCGACACGTGGATCGCGCCGTAGAGGCAGATGTTGATCTGCTTCTCCCACTCCTCGCGCTTGGTATCCGTGAAGCGGTTGCGCAGGGCGACGCCAGCGTTATTGACCACGATATTGAGACCGCCGAAATCCTTGACGATGCCGTCCACCATCGCGGCAACCGCGGCAAAATCGGACACGTCAGCCTGATAGGCGATCGCCTTGCCGCCCTTCTTCTCGATCTCAGCGACGACAGCGGCAGCGGCTTCCTTGGAGCCGTTATAGTTCACCGCAACCGCAGCACCTTCCGCCGCGAGGCTCAGCGCGATCTCGCGGCCGACATCTCTCGCCGCGCCGGTGACGAGCGCGACCTTGCCCTTAAGCTTCATATCCATGAGTAAATTCCTTGCGGTCTGTTGTTGCGTTCTCGATAAGGCGAAAAAGACGCTCTGGGGATACCGGCAGCTCGAAGATGTCGATGCCGAGCGGCGACAGCGCATCCGCGATGGCATTCGCGATCGCCGCGGGCGCGCCGATGGTGCCGCCCTCGCCCATGCCGCGGAAGCCGCCGAGCGTGGTCGGCGAGTTCTTCTCGATGTGGACGACCTCGATCGAGGGCACTTCGGTGGCGGTCGGGATGATGTAATCGACGAGGCTGGCGGTCAGGTTCTGTCCCTCGTCGTTGTAGACGACCTCTTCGTAGAGCGCGGCGCCGATACCCTGCGCGACGCCACCATGAACCTGCCCGTCCACGATCATGGGATTGATCAGCCGCCCACAATCTTCGGCCACCACGAAGCGGTCGACCCTTACTTCATAGGTGTTCGGGTCGATCTCGACGACGGCCAAATGCGCTGCGGTGGCACTGGTGCCGAATATAGGGTCGTAAGTCCTGGTCGAGGTCAGTTCTTCGCGCTTCTCTGCCGGGATGCATCCCATTTCCAGATAGACGGCACGTGCCAATTGGCGGAACGTCAATGCGCGGTCGGTGCCGACCACGGTAACCTTGCCGTCCTGCACTGTGAGATCATCAGGACTGGCTTCGAGCAGATGCGAAGCCGCTCGTACCAGCTTGTCCTTAACCTCGCGGGCAGCGAGCGTCGCGGCACCGCCGGCGAGTACGGCACTGCGGCTGGCATAGCTGCCGGTGGCATTCGGCACCGCCGCACTGTCGCCCTGAATCACCCGGATGTCCTCGACGCGGCCGCCGAGATTCTCGGCGACGACCTGCGCCAGCGTCGTCTCAAGCCCCTGCCCCATCGAGGCGACGCCGAACGCGGCGGTGATCGCGCCGGTGGAATCGATAGCGATTTTAGCGGTTTCGGTGCCGGTGTTGATCGGCATGCCCGGGGCAACCGAAATGCGCGAGCCGATTCCGGTCAGCTCGGCATAGCAGGCGATCCCGATCCCGAACCAATGTCCTGCTGCGCGCGCCGCTGCCTGCCGCGCACGCAAGGCGCGGTAGTCGGCTTGCTCACATGCGGCATCCAGGCATTCGGTAAAGGCGCATTGATCCCACACGATCCCGGATCCGATGCGGTAGGGAAACTCATTCGGCTGGATCATGTTCTTCAGCCGCAGCTCCACGGGGTCCATTCCGAGCTTGCGCGCCGCCATGTCCATCAGCCGTTCCGCAACGAAGGTCGATGTCGGGCGGCCTACGCCGCGATACGGCCCCATGGGCGGCTTCGAAGTCGCAACACCTCGGACACGCCCGAGATAGTTCGGGATCTTGTAGGGGCCCGGGAGGAAGCTCACGACCTGGACCGGCTCGATCACCGCGGTCCATGGATAGATCGAATAGGCTCCGACATCGCCGATGACGTCTGCCTTGAGCGCGAGGGCACGGCCCTCCGCATCCAGAGCCAGTTCAGCCTCAACGATCTGGTCGAACCCTTGGCTGGTGGACGCGAGATCCTCCATGCGGTCGCTCGTCCATTTCACGGGCCGACCGAGTTGCCGCGCGGCGAATGCTACGAAGATCTCCTCGGCATAGAGCGACGCCTTGCCGCCAAAACCGCCGCCGACGTCGGACGAAATGACGCGCAACCGGCTCCCCGGAATATCCAACGCTTCGGAGAGAGCGTCGCGAACGATGCCCGGCACCTGCGTCGACGAGTGCAGCGTCAGTTCGTCGCGCCCGGCTTCATATTCCGCCAAGTAGGTCCGGTTCTCCATCGCGAGTGGCGATTTGCGCCTGAACCGGAACCGTCCCGACACGCGGACGGCAGCGCCTGCGATCGCCTGATCGACGTCTCCAGTCTTGAACTCGCGCGCGCAGAGAATGTTTGTGCCGGCCTCCTCGTGCAGCAGCGGCGCGGAAGGCTTCGCGGCCTCCTCGGGATCGATCACGACGGGTAGCGGATCGAATTCGATGTTGATGAGCTCGAGCGCGTCTTCGGCGATATAGCGGCTCTCCGCCACGACCGCGACGACGGGTTCGCCGACATAGCGTACCTTGTCGCGCGCCAGTGCGGTGATCGCCGTGGCGTGATAGTTCTTCATCCGCGACGTGGCGAAGATCGCATTGACGCCGGCCAAGTCCTCGGCCGAGAACACCGCGACGACGCCGTCCATGTTGCGCGCGTCCTCGCAGTCGATCTGCTCGATCAACGCATGCGAATGATCGCTGCGGCGGAAGGCGACATGTAGCAGGCCGGGCGTGCGCCGGTCGTCGACGAAGGCGCCCTTGCCGACCAGCAAGCGTGCGTCCTCGGTACGCTTGACGCGTGCGCCGACGATTTTGGGCCCGGTAGCTGGACTATCTGCCGAGCAGCCGTGCTCGACAGCCGGGATAGGCTTGCCGTCAATCATAGCAATCCGCCCCCTTCCGCAGGTTCTCCCATTGGGTGGCATCATGCCCGCAGATCACGGTGGCGCCCTGCGCCTCGATCTGCCTGATTCTTTGGAATGTTTGGCGGCAGACCTCCTTGTTCCAGGTATTCTTCGGAATGATATCGGCATCCAGATTACCGCGGATGCTGACCGCGTCGGACGCCAGCAGAAATCGGCCGCTGTTGCGAAGCGTGACCAGCGCGCCCATCAGACCGGGGGTATGGCCAGGCAGATGAATGAGCTTGATCGCGCCATCATCGAACAGGTCAAGGTCGTGGCTTGCTTCCTGATAGTCCAGAGCATGATCCCAGTCGGCCCGCAAATAGCCTGCCTCGGCGGCGGACGGTCCCCTCGCAACGTCGAGTTCCTCCTTGCGGACCAGGAATTGTGCTTTGCGGAAGAACTGGTTGCAACCGCAATGATCCGTATGGAGATGCGAACAGACGACGACGTCGATGTCGTCCGCCGTCAAGCCGACAGCCTTCAGCCCTTCCAGCACATTGTCACCGGCTGGCATGATCGGCGTCATGACGCGCGCCATGCCGCCCCATTGCCCGTCCGGGTCGGTCGCAACCTCGGGATGGCAGCCCGTGTCGAACAGCACATTGCCCTTGGCGTGGCGAAGCAACACGCTGGAGACAGGCAGCTCAACGGTCTCGGCACGATCGGCATCGGGAAAATAGATACTCTTGCGCATCCGCAAGCGGCCGCCGGAGAGGAAATGCATCTTCATGGCGCGCTCTCCCGATTCTCGCTCTTGAGCGCGTCCGCAGCCGCTCTGACGGCGCGGACGATGTTCTCGTATCCCGTGCAGCGGCACAGGTTGCCGGACAGCCCTTCGCGGATCTCCTCATCACTCGCCAGCGGCGACTTCTCGAGGAGATCGACCGCCGTTATCAGCATCCCCGGTGTGCAGAACCCGCATTGCAGCGCGTGGTGATCATGGAATGCCTTCTGGACGGGATGAGCTCCCGCCGGAGTCGCAAGACCCTCTACCGTCGTAATCTCCGCACCATCGAGCTGTGCAGCCAGGAGAAGGCACGAGCGCGCACTGTCACCATTCACCAACACCGTGCAGGCGCCGCAAACCCCGTGCTCGCAACCCACGTGCGTGCCGGTCAAACCGAGCTCGATGCGAAGGAAGTCGGACAGCAGCAGCCGGGGCTCGACCTCGCGCCGATACGCGCGGCCATTGACCATTACGGAGATAGAGATTGATTTAGCCATGTCTCGCCTCCGTCGCGCGCGACCAAGCTTTACGAAGGGCGCGCTCGGCCAGCACGCCCACGAGATGCCGGCGATAGTCCGCGGAGGCGTGCAGGTCCGTATTGGGTTCGACGGATGCCCGGATCGAACTCACGGCAGCAGCCATGAGGGGATCGTCGAACGGCCGCCCCGAGGTCAGCTGCGCCTCCGTCTCTGTCGCGCGCATCGGCGTCTCGCCGACACCCATCATACCGATCCGAACATGAGAGACGCGATCGCCACTCCGCTCGAGACAAATCGCGACACAAGCAAGCGCGAAATCGCCAGACCGACGCGCGACCTCCTCGAACGCCCAGCCGGCGCTCGGTGGCACTTTTGGGAAACTGACAGACACGAGCATCTCGGCGTCCGACAAATCCGTCGTCAGGGCACCGATGAAGAATTCAGAGGCATTGAGGGTCCGTCGGCCCTCTGCGGATGCGAGCTCGAGCTTCGCATCGAGCAGCATCGACATCATCGGCAGTTCGGCCGCCGGGTCCGCATGCGAGAGGCTGCCACCGATCGTGCCACGGTTGCGGATGGCGAGATGCGCGACATGGGCCATGGCCTCGCTCATGACCGGCAGTTGCCTTGCGACCAGGTCGGAGGTCTCGATCATCCGATGTCGCGTCAGCGCGCCGATCCGGATCCGATCGCCCTCATCCCTGATATAGGCGAGACCGGGAATGCGATTGATGTCGATCAGCACCGAAGGACGCAGCAGGCGGAAATTGAGCATCGGCATTAGACTTTGCCCGCCGGCCAGCAGCTTGCCATCGCCGTTCGCCCCCGCCAGCGCGGCGGTCGCGGCTTGCACGCTGTCGACGGACAGATACTCAAAGGGCGGCGGCTTCATGTCAGCACCACCTGAAATCCGGCTTCCGCTTCTCGGCGAATGCCTTGCGAGCCTCTCGATAGTCATCGCTATTGGAGGCACAATCGATCATCGCCTGCGCGAGGAGACCTCCGTCCGCCAGCGCCGCGTCATTGAGAATGTATTTGGCACCGGAGATCGACAGCGGTGCTTTCTCGCACGTCTGCGCGGCGAGGCTCAGGGCATCGTGAAGGGGATCGTCGCAAACGCGGTCGACCAAACCGATCTTCAGTGCCTCTCGCGAACCGACCCGTTCCGCCGTATAAAGGATCCGCTTTGCATTGGTCAGTCCGACGAGGGCAAGTAGCCGTCTGGTGCTGCGGACACCATAGACGATCGACAGGTTCGCCGCAGGTATGCCCAGCGAAGCAGTTGGAGCGGCAAAGCGGAAATCGCAGGCCATCGACAGATGACAGCCGCCACCGAGACAATATCCGGTGATGACCGCGATCACCGGCTGCGGGACGCCGGCGATCGCATCGGAACAGGAATCGACCGCCATCTCATAGGCCGCGCTCGCGCCCGCATCCGCCCGGATTGCATCGAACTCGGAGACATCCGCGCCCACGCTGAAGCTTTCGCCGGCGCCGGTCAGAATGATGGTGCGAACCTCCCTGTTCGCGCCCAGCTCCCTGAAAGTCGTGGCCATTCCCTTCCACATCGCAAGCGTCATGGCATTGCGCACGTGGGGACGGTTGATCGTCACCGACGCGACGCGACCGTCAAGAGTGCAACTGATGTCCGACACGGCAGTCCCTCACATTCAGGCTTCTGTCCGACGTCACGCGTGGTCGGCGGCGGCGCTCTGCTTCTCGACTTGCCCGCGAAATTCGTCGAAGAACTGCGCGGCAAGCTTCTTCGCGGTCGAATCGATCAATCGCGCGCCGAGCTGGGCGAGCTTCCCTCCGACCTTGGCCTCCGTATAGTACGACAGCGCAGTACCTTCGGGCATGTCCTCAAGCTGAACTTTGGCGGAGCCGGCGGCGAAGCCGGCGATGCCACCCTGCCCTTCCCCGGATATGCTGTAACCGACCATCGGCTGGATATCCGACAAGCGGACCTTGCCCTTGAACTTCGCCTTGATCGGCCCAACCTTGATGACCGCAGTGGCGATGAACTCGTCATCTGCGGTCCGATCGAGCTCCTCGCAGCCGGGAATGCAGGCCTTTAGGATGAGGGGGTCGTTGAGGGCGTGCCACACCTGCTCTCGCGACGCCCTCAGCTCAATCTTTCCGAACATGTCCATGGAGGTATCTCCCGCTCAGGCCGCAACGGTGTGGCCGCGCACGTGAAGCGGCACGATGACTGACTTTAATCGCTCGGGCAGCGGTACCGGCCGGTTCGATGCACGATCGACATAAACATGGACGAAGTATCCCTGCGCGCACGCCTCATCCTCGTCGTCCCTGAACAGGCCGATCTCATAGGTGATGCTGGTGCGGCCTTGTCGCCCGATGCGCAAGCCCGCGTGCACGATCGACGGATAAGCGATTTCCTTGAAGTATCGGCATTTTGTTTCGGCGACCAGGCCGATCACCTGACTCTGTCGCACGTTGAGAAAGCCGGTCTCAATCAGATATTGGCAGACCGCGGTATCGAAGAAGGAATAGTAGACCGCATTGTTGACGTGGCAATAGGCGTCGTTGTCCATCCAGCGCGTCGTTATCGCCCGGAAGTGCGCGTAATCGGCGCGGCAGTGTGGGCTGGCACGCTCTGTCATAGCGCCTCGCTGTAGATAGCGCGCGCGTCGTCCAGCGATACCTCACGCGGGTTGTTGATGAGCAGCCGCTGCTGCTTCATCGCGTCCTCCGCGAGTTGAGGCAGATGATTGTGTGAAATGCCGACGTCGCGCAGCCGCGTGGGCAGTCCGAGCGACACTGGCAGGTTAGACAGATAGTCGATGAGCGCAGCGCTTAGGTCCTGCGCGCCGCCCTTCCGGCTGGGAAGCAGGACCTGGGCGATCTCGGCATAGAGGGGCTGGGCCGCAGTCGCATTGAACCGCAACACGCCCGGAAGAACGAGCGAATTGGACAGGCCATGTGGGACGTGGAAACGGGCGCCGACCGGATAGGCCAAGGCATGCACGGCTGCGACGGGCGCATTCGCAAAGGCCATTCCTGCCAGCATCGAGCCGAGCAGCATGGCCTGGCGCGCCTCGCGATTGTTGCCGTTGGTGCAGGCCGCATGAATGTTGCTGCCCAGCAATCGCAGGGCCTCGCGCGCCAGGCAGTCAGAAACCGGGTTCTTCAGTCGTTTCGAGGTGTAGGCCTCGATCGCGTGCACCATCGCATCGATACCGGTGGCGGCCGTTACCGCCGGCGGCAGACCGAGCGTGAGATCGGCATCGAGCACGGCCCAATCCGGTAGCAACACCGGCGAGACCACACCCTTCTTTTCGTTTTCACCGGTTGTGACGATCGAGATCGGCGTCACCTCCGAGCCCGTGCCGGCCGTTGTCGGTGCGAGGATCAGCGGCAAGCGCGGCCCCTTGGCAAGTCCCACGCCATAGATGTCCGAAAGCTGCTCTTTGCCGACGGCAAGAAGAGCCACCAGCTTTGCGGTATCCATTGAACTTCCGCCACCAATGGACACGATGCCATCGACCTTGGCCGCCACCGCCTGCTGCACCCCGGCCATGATCACGTGCTCCGGAGGATCCGCCTTGACGTCGGTAAAAAGCGTCACGGCAATGCCCGCGCGTTTCAGTCCGTCGAGGCCGGGCTGCAGCAGCCCGGCAGCCGCGACGCCGGGATCAGAGATCAGCAGCACCGAACGGCAGCCGAGATCACGCGCCAGCTCGCCGATGCGAGCTGAACTTCCCGGCTCGACCAGCGAAGACTTTGTCGATTGAAACGTGAAGCCGTGCACGTGGGTAGTTCCCTTCAATATCTCACTTTCATAACTGAACTACTTTTGCAGCAGCGTGTCAACCTGTTTGGTGACCGCGGCGGCTTGCGCGTTCCGAACATGCTGCTTCGTCCGGTCAACAATCTCGCCGACGATTCCCTTGCGGAACGCCAGCACGCACAGCATGAAGATGGCACCGATCACGATCGGAATTTTGGTCGACAAATCGATCGTTACTCCCATGATGTTGACCACTCCGAAGTCGGCCAGATAGCCCTCCAGCGCCACAATGAAAGTGGCGCCGACGATCGGGCCGACAGCCGTGCCGAGGCCGCCGAGCAGGCACATCAGAATGACGTTGCCGGATTGGGTCCAATGCGCATCGGGCAAAGATGCAAGGCCAAGGGTCTGAGCCTTCAGTCCGCCGGCAAGAGCCGCGACCGACGCCGAGATCACGAAGGCCATGAGCTTGTAGCCGCGGCAATCGTAGCCGAGCGACATCGCGCGCGGCTCGTTGTCCCGGATCGCAAGCAGCACCTGCCCGAACGGTGCCTCCATCAACCGCTGCAATCCCCATATGGCACCAGCGACCGAGACCAACACGAAACCATACATCGCGAGATCATTGTCGAGCGGGATTAGTCCAAACAGCCGCCCGCGAGGAATCCGCTGCAATCCGTCCTCGGCCCCGGTGAAGGGCGCCTGCAGACAGAAGAAATAGACCATCTGCGCCAGCGCAAGGGTGACCATGGCGAAATAGATGCCCTGGCGGCGGATCGCCATCCCACCCATGATAAAGCCGAGCGACGCTCCGACAAGCACGGCCAATCCGAGCGCAAATTCCGGCGTCATCCCCCAGACTTTGAGCGCGTGTCCAGCGACATAAGCGCCCAGGCCGAAGAAGGCGGCATGGCCGATCGACAATAGCCCAACATTGCCAGTGAAGAAATTGAAGGAGCAAGCGAACAGCGCAAACGCGAGACACTTCGTCAGGAACAGCGGATAGAGCCCGCCGAGCGGCGCGGCCACGCCGACCGTAACGATTGCAAGGAGGATCGCGGTGGAAGTACGCATCTTCATGCCTCCCGTCCCATCAGGCCCGCGGGCCGGATCAACAGGATCGCCGCCATGGCAATGAAAACAACAGTTGAGGAAACTTCCGGGTAGATCACTTTTGAAAGTCCTTCCAAGACGCCGAGCGCTAGGCCTGCGAGGATGGCACCAGATAGAGAGCCTAACCCGCCGATCACCACGACCGCGAAGGTGACGATGAGAAGATTTGAGCCCATCGCCGGTTGAACCTGATAGAGCGGCGCTGCGAGCACACCAGCGAAGGCCGCGAGAGCCGCGCCAAGCGCATAGGTCATCGTGATCATGACCGGAACGTTGATCCCGAGAGCCTGAACCAGCCTCGGGTTCTCGGTGCCTGCTCGCAAATAGGAGCCGAGCTTGGTCTTCTCGATCAGCAGCCAGATGCCACCGCACATCGCAAGCGACGCCAGGACGATCCATAGCCGGTAGACCGGCAGTCGCATGAAGCCGATGTCGACAACGCCTCTCAGGGCTGCCGGCACCGGATACGGTCGGCCAGCAGCGCCATAGATGTCGCGGAAGATGCCCTCGAGAAAGATCGCGAGCCCGAACGTGAACAACAGGCTATAGAGATGATCGACCCCAGCCAGCCTGCGCAGGAATAGCCGCTCGATGGCAGCACCGATCACTCCGACGCCAATTGGCGCGATGACCAGGGACCACCAATAATCGACTCCAAATATCTGCAACAGCAGATAGCCGCCGAAAGCACCCAGCATATAGAGTGCCCCGTGCGCGAAATTGATCACATTCAAGAGGCCGAAGATGATTGCGAGCCCAAGGCTCAGCATCGCGTAGAAGCAACCGTTGACCAGCCCAATCGTAATCTGACCGAGCAGGACTTGGAGCGGGATATCGAACATTGCGACCACCTCTAGATACCAAGGACGCGATCGACAGCGGCGGCGTTGCCGTCGAGTTCGTCACGGGTTAGCTGCATGACGACCTCGCCGCGCTCGACGACGAGAAAACGATCGGCCAGCGGCTGGGCAAAGTACTTGTTCTGCTCGACCAGCAGGACTGTGTAGCCGAGGCTTTTCAGCCTGATGACCAGATCGAACAATCTGTCCACGATAACCGGCGCTAAGCCTTCGGAGATCTCGTCGAGCAGCAGAATGCGCGCCCCGCTACGCAGGATCCGAGCAATGGCCAGCATCTGTTGCTCGCCACCAGACAATCGCGTCCCCTGAGCGCGACGACGCTCGGCGAGGTTTGGCAGCAATTCGTAAATTTGTTCGACCGACATGCCTCCGTCGCGCTGCTTCGGTGGCAGCATGAGATTTTCTTCACAAGACAAGCTGGAAAAGATGCCGCGCTCTTCGGGGCAGTAGCCGATGCCGAGTCGCGCCACGAGGTGTGGCTTCATCCCGATCGCCTCACGCTGATACACCGTGATGGATCCGGCGCGGCGGTCCACCAGACCGACGATGGCGCGCAAGGTCGTCGTCCGTCCGCTACCGTTGCGGCCGAGCAGCGCGACGATCTCGCCCTGCCCGAGCGACAGGTTCATGCCATGCAGGATGTGGGATTCGCCGTACCAAGCGTGCAGGTTATGCACACTCAGCGCAGCGACATGCGGCTCAAGGAGCTCGGCGGTCATGATGCGCGCGCCCCCGACTGCGAGCGGTCGCCTCGATGCTTGGACCCGAGATAGGCTTCTACCACCTCCGGATTCGCGGCTATCTCCTGATAGGCGCCTTCAGCGATGATCTCACCTCGCCGCAGCACTGTGATGGTATCGGCAATCTGGGCGACCATTTTCATGTTATGCTCGACCATCACAACGGTGCGGCCCTGTGCCGCGCGGCGGATCAGATCGGTCACCCGATCGACGTCCTCATGTCCGAGCCCCTGGGTTGGCTCGTCCAGCAACATGACTTTCGGATCGGCCGCGAGGGTCGTCGCAATTTCGAGCGCCCGTTTTCGACCATATGGCAGATCGCCGGCGCGCTCCCGCGCATAGCTCTCAAGCCCCACTTGCCCAAGCAGCCCTGAAATCCTGTCTTCGCCGAATGTCGCAGCCTTATTGCCGGCCCAGAAGCGCAGTGCAGACAGCATGGGTCGTTGCAGCGCCAGCCTGATGTTGTCGGCCACCGAGAGATTGGCGAACACAGCCGAAATTTGGAACGAACGCACGAGGCCGCGCGCAGCAAGCTGATCGGGTCGCAAGGCGGTGACGTCCTCGGACTCGAAGCTGATCCGCCCCGAAGAGAGCGGAAGGAAGCGCGTCAACAGATTGAACACGGTGGTTTTGCCCGCACCGTTTGGTCCGATCAAGGCGTGAATGCTGCCGCGCTTTATCTTCAGGTTGACGCCTGCGACCGCGACGAACCCACGAAACTCTTTTCGCAAGCTCTGTGCTTCGAGAACGCAATCATTCGGCGCAGCACGACTGCGCTCGGCCTGGCTCATCCCGCGCTTCCTCATCTGATTTCTCGTGATCCAAGCGGCGCGACATCACGCGGCGTCGAGGTCACTTGACAGAACCATAACAAATTAGTCTAGTTATGCAAGTCAAAAGTCAAGAGCGCTTTCGGGGCATCTCCGAAGGCCAAGCAGGGAGGGAGCAATGAGAGTGATTTTTCGGTTCAGCTTGGGCGTGACATTGGCGCTAGGGGCGGCGGCCCCAGCCCTTGCACAAAACACTGGGCTTTCCGACGGAGTCGTCAAAATCGGTGTCCTGACCGATATGTCCGGCCAATTCTCGCACGAGTCAGGCGAAGGCTCCGTCACTGCCGTGAAGATGGCTGTCGAGGATTTCGGCGGCAGCGTGCTCGGCAAGCCGATCGAGGTCGTTGCGGCCGATCATCAGAACCGCAACGAGGTCGCGATCGCCAAGGCGCGGGAATGGTACGACGTCGACAAGGTCGACATGATCGCCAACCTGATCAACTCCTCCATCGCGCTGGCGGTCACCAATGTCGCAAAGGAGAAGGGACGGATCGCGATCGTCAACGGCTCCGGCACGTCACGGTTGACGGGCGATTCCTGCACCCCCAACAGTATCCACTATGCTTACGACACGTATGCGCTTGCGCAGGGCACAGGTAAGGCGCTGATCAAGGAAGGCCTGAAATCATGGTACTTCCTGACCGCCGACTACGCCTTCGGGCATGCCCTCGAGGCCGACACCAGTGCCGTCGTCAAGGCCAACGGCGGCAATATCGCAGGAACGGTACGCTATCCGATCGACACCAACGACCATGCGGCGTTCCTGCTCCAGGCCCAGGCATCGAAAGCAAACGTCGTCGCGATCGCAGGCTCAGGTACGGTCTTCATCAACGCGCTGAAATCGGCAAGGGAGTTCGGTGTCACGCAGACGCTGGCCGGCTTGCTGGTCTGGATCACCGATATCCACTCGATGGGCTTGCGGTCCGCGCAGGGTCTGGTGTTGACCAATGCATTCTATTGGGATCGTGACGAGGAGACGAGAGCCTTTGCGAAGCGCTTTTTCGCCAAGATGAAGCGCATGCCGCATATGGGCGACGCCGGCGACTATTCATCGACCATGCACTACCTCAATGCCATCAAGGCTGCCGGCACCGACGACGCCAAGACGGTGATGGCGAAGATGCGCGAAATCCCGGTCAACGACTTCTTCGCCAAGAATGGACGCATCCGGGAAGACGGCCGCTTCGTCCACGACATGTACGTCTATGAGGTGAAGAAGCCCGAAGAATCCAAGTATGACTGGGACTATTACAAGCTGCGGGCAGTGATCCCGGGAGACGAAGCCTTCCGGCCACTTTCCGAAAGCAAATGTCCGCTGATCCAGAAGTAGCTGGTTCTCCCAAACTTCAGCCGGGCAATGCCCGGCTGCTTTTTTTGCCGCCGTAGCGGTCTGGATTGTAACGCATGCGATATTGCATCGCGTGCGCCTGTACAGGATTCTTGCACTCGTTGCAGATCACGGTTGGCGTGAAATCGTGACCGCAATCGATGTGGGTCAGGATCAGCGGTGCCTTCCCGTTCGATCTCCATTTGTCGCCCCATGCCATCATGGTGACCAGGGGACCATAAAGATCAAAGCCCATTGGCGTCAAAAGGTACTCGAAGCGATCCGGCCCGCTTTGGTACATCCTCTTCATGAAGATCCCGCGCTCGACGAGCCGGGTGAGTCGGTCGGACAGGATGTTCGGGGCGATACCTAGCTCGGACTGCAGTTTGTCAAACCGCCGCGCCCCGAAGAACGCTTCCCGAATGACCAGGAAGCTCCACCGGTCCCCGATGACCTGTAGAGCACGCGAAACCGAGCTTGGCCGCCCCCGATTGAACTGCTCATCATCGGACGACCGCCGCGAACGTTTGGATGGTTCGACGTTGACAAGCCCTGCCCCGGGGCCGTCGCGATAGGTGACGTGGCGCGCCGTCACCTTGTTCAGACAATGGGAGCAAGCAACGAAGGGCTTGCTCACTTTGCCGCAATCGGCGTGCACCAGTTGCAGAGGTACGCCGTGGTTCTCGGAGAGCCATTTGTCCCCGAACTGCATGAGAGCCATGAAGGTCGGGTAGAAATCGATACCCGAGCGGGTCAGGCGGTATTCGACCCAGCTCGACGTCTGGGAATACTCGATCCTTTTGAAAATCCCCTCGGACACCAGGCGCTGCAGCCGATCCGTCAAGGTCGCCCTCGGTATCTGCAGCATCGAGCGGAATTCCTCGAATCGATGAGCGCCAAAAAATGCCTCTCGAATCACCAGGAAGGTCCACGCGTCCGAGAGGATGACCACCGTACGCGCAACCGAGCAATTCCGCTCCCGGAGGCCGGATGTTCCCGTGGGTTTGCTGGCGGGCCGAGTCTTTCGCGCGCTTGGGCTGCTGACGGGGTTCGTGCGAGCCAAATAACACTCCGGCGCTGCAAAATCGGACTGGTCCTTCCGGCTCCAAGAGCAAATGCCTGGAGAACGACCGGAAAATGCGGACTGTTGCTCCAAAGACAACTAGACCACTGAATGCCAGTTCACAACTGCAGAATGCGGCCCACCCCTGATCGGCCCGGACCTGCCCTCGCTGATGGCAGCCGGCTTCCCGGCAGAGCTCAGAGGGAGCGCGCGATCAGCATTTTCATGATCTCGTTAGTGCCGCCATAGATCTTCTGAATGCGTGCGTCCACGAACATGCGTGAGATAGGGTACTCCTCCGTGTAGCCGTATCCCCCATGCAGCTGGAGGCATTCGTCCGCTGTCTGGACCTCCTTTTCGGAGCACCACCACTTTGCCATCGACGCGGTCGTCGCATCCAGCTCGCCTTGGATCAGGCGCTCAACGCACCAGTCGACGAAGACTCTCGCTATGGTCGCCTCGGCCTTTCTCTCGGCCAGCTCGTGTTCTGAAACTCCAAGATCGGCTTGCCGAATGCCTTTCGCTCCCTGGTGTATTCGGCGGTAAGATCCACCGCTCTCTCCATCGCCGCCACCGAGGCGATTGCGATCAATAGCCGCTCGCGCGGCAATTGCTGCATGAGCTGGACGAAGCTCTTGCCTTCCTCGGAGCCGAGCAGATTTCCCCTCGGAACGATCGTCTCTTCAAAAAGCAGCTCGGATGTATCTGACGCATTGAGGCCGATCTTGTCGAGATCCTCGGCGGAAACCCGGCGCATCCTCCGTCTCCAGCACGATTAATGAGAGCCCCGTTCGCGCCCGGGCCGCCTGTGCGCGCGACAACAACCACGAGATCCGCGCACTGCCCGTTGGTGATGAAGGTCTTCTGGCCGTTCAAGGCGTAGTGGTCTCCGTCGAGCCGGGCTTGCGTGCGGACGCCTTGCAGGTCAGATCCGGTTCCAGGCTCGGTGGAGGCGCCGCTTGGAGTCGCTCCGATTCAGGCCCCTGCCCGCTCGGCAAAGGACCACGCGGTCTGCGCCAGAGGCTCGATCCGCGATTCCATTTCGGCGGCACGTGGATGTGCCGCCGTGCCATCGCGCACCCGACCGA
Organism: Bradyrhizobium sp. 195; assembly: GCF_023101665.1. Classification (NCBI taxonomy): domain Bacteria; kingdom Pseudomonadati; phylum Pseudomonadota; class Alphaproteobacteria; order Hyphomicrobiales; family Nitrobacteraceae; genus Bradyrhizobium; species Bradyrhizobium sp. 195. The sequence continues at coordinate 6,333,216 of NZ_CP082161.1, forward strand.
TCACACCCTGCCCAATGCAGACAATACGATAGAGATTGTAAGCGAGGTACCAATTCAGGTCAGATATGCTCCGCCTGTGCGTCTGCTCAGTATAGAGTGCGACCATTTCCTCGATGCCTGGAATGCCCAATGCATCGAGATCCAATCCGGCGAGCCCGCTCCGACCATCCGGAGGAATCACCCAGTGGGACAGAAAATAGGTGAAGTCAGCCAAGGGATCGCCGAGTGTGGAAAGCTCCCAGTCCAGGACGGCCGCGATCTGCGTGTCATTCCTGGAGAAGATCAGATTGTCGAGACGGTAATCGCCATGCACGATCGACACCCTCTCCTGTGGCGGCACCGTGGCGGGAAGCCAGCGTATCAGCCTCTCCATGGGATCGATCCGCTGCGTTTCCGAGGCTCGGTACTGTTTAGACCAGCGGTCGATCTGACGGGAGAAATAGTTCCCCGGCTTGCCGTAAGTCGACAAACCGATGGTCTCGGGATCGATCATGTGAAGGCGTGCCAGGGTTAAAACCTCGGCTCTGTAGAGAGCGCGCCTCTCTCGTGCGCTGAGCTGCGGCAGCGTACCATCCCAATGGTGCCCGCCATCGATCCACTCCATCACATAGAAAGCCGATCCGATCACCTCCTCGTCCGCACAGAAGGCGATGGGCCGCGGCACCGGAAAACCCGTTCCTCGAAGAGCCGCCATTACCTTGTACTCGCGATCGATCGCATGGGCAGACGGTAGCAGCTTGCCCATAGGTTTCCTTCTCAGTGCGTACGCACCTGAGGCGCTCTGGACCTTGTAGGTAGGGTTCGATTGACCGCCATCGATTTGCGCGATCGTGATCGGCTCCGCCAGCTCCGGGACGTTCATTTTCAGCCAGGCGAGCAGGCGGGGTCCGACGGTGCGGGAGCGGCCGTCCGCAGTAGCTACCGGCGTGAGCTGATCTTCGATATCGCTCCTCGTTATCACGACTTTCTTCCCCCAAGGCGCTTCTTGAACTCGATATGAGCGATCTGGCGGTTGTGAACCTCGTCAGGGCCGTCGGCCAAGCGCATGATCCTCATCAAGGCGTATTCGCGAGCAAGGCCGAAGTCTTCGCTTACGCCGGCTGCGCCGTGCGCCTGAATGGCATCGTCGATCACTCGCAGGGCCGCCCGGGGAGCGGCAACCTTGATCATTGCGATCTCCAGCTTCGCCTCCTTATTGCCGACCCTGTCCATCATGTCTGCCGCCTTGAGACAAAGCAAACGCGCCATCTCGATGTCGATACGAGCTTCCGCGACTCGCTGTTCCCAGATCGACTGCTCCGACAACTTCTTCCCGAAGGCCGTGCGATTCAGCAGCCGCGTCGTCATCTTCTCCAGCGCAGTTTCAGCGACGCCGATCGTGCGCATGCAATGATGGATGCGGCCCGGCCCGAGGCGTCCCTGCGCGATCTCGAATCCTCTTCCCTCACCGAGCAGCAGATTGGCGGCCGGGACACGCACGTTGTCGAGCAGGATTTGTGCGTGGCCGTGGGGCGCATCATCATATCCAAACACCGGAAGCATCCTCTCGATGCTGACACCCGGGGTGTCGAGTGGAACGAGGATCTGAGACTGCTGCTGATGGGCCGGGCCGGTCGTCGCAGTCTTGCCCATCACGATCGCGATCTTGCAGCGCGGATCTCCAGCACCGGATGACCACCACTTCCTTCCATTGACGACGTAGTGGTCGCCATCTCGCTTTATGGAGGTTTCGATGTTGGTGGCGTCGGACGACGCTACCGCCGGCTCCGTCATCAAAAAGGCTGACCGGATCTCACCTTGCACGAGCGGTCGCAACCACCGCTCTTTTTGCTCCTTGGTCCCGTAGCGGTGAAGCACCTCCATGTTGCCGGTATCGGGCGCCGAGCAGTTGAAGACTTCGGAGGCGAAGAAGACCTTGCCCATCTCCTCGGCGCATAACGCGTATTCGAGATTCGAGAGCCCGGCGCCCTTGAATTCGTCTGTGTCATGATGATCGGACGGGGGAAGGAACAGATTCCAAAGACCTTGCGATTTGGCCCGTTGCTTAAGCTCTTCAACGATCGGAACGACGCGCCAACGATCGGGACCGAAACCCGCGATCTGAGATTCGTAGGTCGAGACGGACGGGTAGATGTGCTGGTGCATGAACCCGACGATTCGGTCGCGCCAGACGCGCTGCTGCTCACTCAGAGTAAAATCCATTCTCTTGGTCCTTTCATGCCAGGGGTAGCTGCAGCTCGATCATTGACGCGAATTGACACCGCCAATGCTCATCAGTCTCCGCGCAGTGCGTCTCCGAAGATGACCCATTCCGTTCCGTCGAACCGGGCGAGGTACGCATCTCGGATCGGCCGATAGTCCGAAGAGCTCGTATTGATGCTGATGCCAGGCAGGAGCAGCGGCAGGCGAATATCTTTCAAACTCGATGCCTGCTTCATGATGTTCTCTCGTGTCAGATCGTCCCCACAACGCGTGAGCACTTCGCGGAGCGCATTGCCGAGAAGGTAAGCGTAGACGGCGTAGGAGTCGCTCTGCACGACGTCGGGCACATAGTCCCTCATGAAAGCAATGAACTCGGCGACGTCAGGTTCTGATTGGGTCGCCGGCGTCACCAGTTTGACCGACAGCATTGTGACAAGCCCTTCCGCTTTTTCGAGGCCGGCGGGCTTCAGTACCGCTTCGATATTCGGGCAACTACCGGAAAGAAAGCGCAAGTCGGGACGCCATCCGATGGTATAGGCTGTCCGGATCGCCTGGGCGCAGGCCCGGGGGGTAACGCTGTAGATCATGAAGGCATCGGCCTTCGTCGTCGCAAGCCGCGCGATTTCGGAATCGATCGTCGGATATTGCAGGTCGAACGGAAGAGCCAGAGCTACGACCTTCGACTCGTCGTTGCCCAAGGCCTCCTTCACTCCCTTCATGAACTCCTTACCGGCGTCGTCGTTTTGATAGAGGATTGCGACCCTGCCGCTAGGATATTTGCCTCTGAAATAGCGCAGATGGATTTTCGCCTCGTCGGCGTAGTTCGGCTGCCATGAGAGAGCCATCGTCCACGGAAAATGAGCAGGATCGTTCCACTTCTCCGCGGAAGACCCGATGAATAGCTGAGGCACCTTGTTGGTGTTCAGATATTTCTGGGTCGCGGTGTTGGGCGCGGTGCCAATGGTTCCGAAGATCAGGGAAACCCCGTCGTCCTCGACCAGCTTGCGCGTCTGCTCGACCGTCTTCGGCGGCGAGAACGCATCGTCGCGGCTGACGAACTGGACCCTGCGGCCGTTCACGCCACCCTTCGCGTTGATCATCTTGAAATACGCGTCGAGCGCCTTGCCTATGGTACTGAGCGAGGATGCCGGCCCGCTGTACGGCATTGTATTGCCGATCTTGATTTCGGTATCGCTGACTCCCGGTCCATACAGTTTCTCTGCGTGGGCGCTTCCAATCAGGACTACCAACAAACCAGCAATCACTGTAGCTGACCTTGATGCGAACATTGCGCTACCCTCATCTGTGGCTGAATGACGAACCTTGCCAGCCGCTCTCATTTCGAGCTGGACAAGTCGTCTCGAAGTTCGCCTTTCAGGACCTTCCCTGCCGCGTTTCTTGGAAGAGGCTGCCTCCTGATGTGAATTTTGCTCGGCACCTTGAAGCGCGCCAGATTCTCAAGCGCATACGAGATCAGGTCTTCTTCAGTTGTAGAAGCATTGGAGCGGACTTGGACGACGGCGGCGATTTCCTCGCCTAGCTCAGGGTGAGGCAGCCCGATGACGGCGGCTTCAAGGACTTGCGGATGGGATAGGAGCGAATTCTCGATCTCTATCGAGTAGACGTTCTCGCCGCCCCGGATGATGATGTCCTTGGTACGATCGACAATGTACAGGAAGCCGTCTGCGTCGAGCCGACCGAGGTCTCCCGTCTTCAGCCAACCGTCCGTAATTGCCGCGGCCGACGCTTCCGGGTTATTCCAATAACCTTGGATCACACCCGCGCTGCGCACCCAGATCTCGCCGATCTGCCCGGTCGCAACCGTCTGGCCGGACTCTGGATCCACCACCTTCACATCAACGCCTGGGAGCGGATACCCAACGCTGCCTGGATGGCTGAGGTAGTCGCGCCCCCACACCGCGCTGATAAGACCTGAGGACTCGGTCAAGCCGTATCCGTTGCCGGGAATAGATCGGGGAAGGGCATTACCAATCTGGGAGGGAAGTTCAGGAGGAGCCGGTGCGCCACTAAATCCGATCGCCTGCAAGCTGGAGAGATCGCGCCCCGATTGTTGCGCGCTGGCTAAGGCCTGCAGAACGATCGTCGGTACTCCGGTGAAGCTGTTGACCTTTTCTCTTTCGACGAGCTCGAGCGCCTGGTTCGCATCCCACTTGTACATCAGAACGATCTTTCCGCCGCTTGCCATCGCAGAAACCAGGTGCGCGTAGCAGCCGATCACGTGAAAGAGCGGGACGGCAAGAAGAGCCGTGGATTGCCCTGCCGACATCTGGGAAAGCTGCTGTAACGTCGCGCCCTCGCGAAGGACGGTGCGGGCGCGAGCGATCGACACGTTGCTCAAGAACGTGCAGACGGCGCGATGCGAGCTGAGCGCGCCTTTGGCGCGTCCCGTAGTTCCCGATGTATAAAAGATTGTTGCGGGATCATCCGGGTCGATCTCGACCGCACTGGGCCAATCGGCTTCGGCATCGTCATTGCGATCCACGATCGATGCGAAGGTTCGCACCTCTGGCGTGATTTCGGTACCACGCGCGACGATAGTGGCGCTGATCTTGTTCTTTGGAATGAAGGTCCGAAGACGGCTATATCGCTCCGCATCGAGGATCACGACCCGCGCGCCGCAGTCGTCAATTCCATAGCTCAGTTCGGCGCCGGTCCACCAGGCGTTCAGGGGCACCGCAATCGCACCGATTGTCACCGCGGCCCAAAAGGCGACAGACCACTCCGGAAGATTACGCATGGCGATCGCGATTCGATCGCCCTTCTTCACTCCATACGATTCCAGCAGCTCTCGAGCGAGCCGCCGGACCATCTGACGATGACGATCAAACGTCAGTCGCTCACTATCGTACACCAGGTATTCTCGATCGGGCCATGACTGCCCGCGCTCAAACACAGCACCAAGATGCAGGGGAGTACTCTTGTAGACCCTCGCCGACGTTGGACCGATTCCGATGCTGTGCATCTCGAACGGCCCCCCCGGCTCGGTCAGCAACCGGTCGACGTCCGAACGGCTTGGAAATGCGGCATCTGTTCCTTGCGCGACCATGGATTGATTCCACCCGTGATATCCGCTGCCGTTTTGCAGCTGTTGTTTTGCAGCGCTCGCTCCCGGAAACGATTGGCCTCCGGGAGCGACAGACGACTAGCTCTGCCAAAAGTCCCGGGAGAGACGCCGACGCTTCTCACGACCTTCCTTCGTGGTGAAATCGGAGATGCCCGCGGTCGAATCCTTCGGCACGCCGGTCACAGGCTTCAGGAATGGATGCGGCTGGATCGGGCGTTCGAGAGACAGCGCCTGGTCGACGGTCATGTCAGCGCTCTTGTTCAGGGCGAACTTGGTTCGACGGAGCGAGATGGGGTTCTTGGCGAGCATGACCTTCACCAGGGCATCGACCTCCTTGTCGAGCTCGGCAGGCGCGCACAGGCGATTCACGAGATCATAACGCTCTGCGGTTTGCGCGCTGAACAGGGCGCCGATCATGTTCCATTCTTTTGCCTTGCGGCGACCGGCAAAGCGGTTGATGCGAGAAATGCCGCCCCAACCCGGGGTGATGTCCCAATCGATCTCCGGCATGCCCCAGCGGGAGCGATCCGTTGCGATTACGAAATCGCACACCAGAGTGAGCTCAAGACCGCCGCCGGTGCAGACGCCGTCGACCGCCGCAATCGTCACCGGTGTGAGGTTCTCGAGGATGTTGACCGTCTCCTGGTACAGCTCGACCTGCCAGTATGCGTCGTCGGGCTCCCACTGATTGAACTCCTTGATGTCGTCGCCCGCGCAGAATGTGTCGCCGGCCCCCTTTAGGATCAGGACGCGGCAGGCCCGATCGGCCCTCACCTGACGAAACACTTGGTTCAATTCGGCCGAAAGCTGCTTGTCCAGCGCGTTGTGAACCTTCGGCCTGTTGAGCGTGACCGTCGTGATCTCGCCCTTACGATCGTAGATCAGTTTCTCGTATGCCATTTGATTTTGATCCTCCATATGCATGCTTGCATAAGGGAAGAATACATGATTACTTCCCTTACGCAAGTTACAATCGTCGCTGCGTTGCCGCATCGGCATATTCGTGAGGAATCTGAGTGCGCTGCGAACTCCATAACCCTTGTACGGAATCAAAATCCGTTCGATACGGAATTATGAAACGTGGGAAGGGCACATCACATTTTGATCCGATCTACCGGACGGGCGAGCTTTTGGGAGACGCCTGGTCCTGGATGATTCTTCGCGAAGCAATTTTCGAAGGCGCCACAAGGTTCGGCGAATTTCAGGAGCGTTTGGCTATCTCGCCGAAAGTCCTTACGGCAAGGTTGGGTATGCTGTCAGAAGGCGGGCTGTTCGAGAGGCATATGCTCGAAGGTCGTGGCGCCCCGGTCGAATATCGACTGACAGACATGGGAAGAGACTTCACCGCGTGCCTCCTCAGCGCAATGAGATGGGGATCGCGGTGGCAGGAAACCAAGGCGAGGCCGCGCCAGAGGACCGTCGTCACTCACGAGAGAGGCGGGCATCCGTTCGTGGCCGAATTCCGCTGCTCGCATTGCCGAGAACCCATCCGTTCCCGCGACATCGCGGTCGTTTCGATGCATCGAGCCTCTGCGGACCTTATCGGTCACAAGCGGCAGCGCATGCCCGATCTTGATGTGATCGATCGCTCAGGGACATGTCCGATAGCATACACGCTGCGCGTTATCGGAGACCGTTGGAGCTCTTTGGTGATCCGCGAGTGCTTCCTGGGAACAAAACGATTCAGCGAATTCGAGGAGCATCTCGGAATTGCTCCCAACATCCTGTCGAGCCGGCTCGAGCGGCTGGCTCAACTCGGTGTTCTCATCGCGAGCCCAATTTCCGACCAAGGGACGCGCTTTGTCTACAGGCTGACGGAAAAGGGGCACGACCTCTATGAAGTGCCCTTAGCACTTCTTACCTGGGGCGAGCGTTGGCTCGCGCGTGGCGAAAGCCTGACGGAGCTTACGCACATCCCTTGCGGCCACCGGTTGCGCGCTCTGTTCTGCTGCGGATCTTGCGGAGTTCGCGCGGCCTTTGACGATCTGGCTTTCCGTGCAAGATAGCACGGCCTGACCGTGTCGGGCTGAAGCTCGCTCCACAGGCAACTCGAAGTATCGCCGCGCAGTAATAGATAATATTGTTATCTAACCCGAGGAGGAAATGAAATGAGTGTCGACTATACACGCTACCGCGAAATCAGGGCCGAGCGTGAGGCGCGCATCCTGACGCTGACTTTCAATCGGCCGGCACAGTACAATGCCGTGAATCACGAGCTTCATGAAGAGCTATCCGACATCTTTTACGACGTTGCGAAAGACGAAGAGACAGATGTCGTCGTGCTGACGGGAGCCGGCAAGGCGTTCTGCGCTGGCGGCGATCTCCGTGCGATGAAGGAGCACGCCGACGAGCACGGAGGTCCGGGCAACTATCTTTCCCGGGTGAGCGCGAAGCGGATCATCTATTCGCTGCTCGACCTCGAGCAGCCGATCATCGCGAAAGTGAACGGCCCGTGCGTGGGACTGGGGGCTACGATCGCCCTCTTCTGCGACATCATCTACATGGCGGACGATGCTACGATCGGTGATCCGCATGTCAAAGCCGGCGTTGTCGCTGGAGATGGAGGGGCAATCATATGGCCCCAGCTCATTGGATACGCTCGAGCGAAGGAATATCTCATGACCGGAGATGCCATTCAGGCACGCGATGCCGAACGCATGGGACTGGTGAACCACGTGGTCCCGCGAGATGGTCTCGATCGCAAAGTACAAGAGATGGCGCAACGGCTCGCGGACGGCCCGCGAGATGCTATCCGCTGGAGCAAGGTATGCGCCAATGTAGGGTTACAGCAGCTTGCGCACTCGATCCTCGATGCTTCCATGGCCTACGAATTCCTGACCCTTCGTAGTCCCACCCACAAGGAAGCGATCCAAGCCTTTGCCGAGAAGCGCAAGCCGCGGTTCCGCGGCCTCTGAGCGCCGTGCTGCGTACCTTGGCCGAGGAAAAGTCATACAGCAGGACAGCGTGCAACTCGGAACGTCGCACGAGACCCGGCTTGTTCTGCCGAACAATTTAAAAAAGCCCTTGCGGGCCAATCTCTTAAGGGTGGTGGGCGCACCAGGGCTCGAACCTGGGACCCGCTGATTAAGAGACACGCTGCCAGTGTCGATTTTTCAGGAAAAATTTTCCAACTGAGTCAAAAGCCGGTCATTGGAGATCAATGGCTTACAAAGGGAAATCCAACCACAAGAGCGCTTGGTTCGCGCTCGCTCGTCACGGCTGGCAGCCACAGCGCCTTGCCTTGGACATTGAACTCGGACTTCGCGCCCGCAAACCACAGCTGCCATGCCGCGCACTCGGCGCGTTCGCAGTATGCTTGGCCCGATCCTCATAGACAGAGCCTTGGGATACAGCTTCACAACCCAAATTCAGTGTCGAGGGTTTAGCGCCCACGTCAGGAAACGCCTTGGAGAAATACGGCGGCTCTGACTTCGCATAGAAATATCCACCCGCAGCCGAAATCAACATCAAAACAACGCAAAAAGAATCCGCATAGTTTCTCCCTGCCCAACAAACATGCACATTCCTTGACGAGATTCCAAGGATGTGCGCGAGATTGAGAGCGCCTTGCCTTTTGATGGCGCTTGGGGCCGTGCCTTTCCTCGCAGAACAATCCGGCCCTTTAGCTTGCGGGCTTGAATTCCGGCTGCGCTTCCTTGTCAGCCATCGCCTCGATTTGCTCGACGAAGTCCTGGCGCTTCATCCGGTCCTTGGCATCAATTTCGAAGCGGCAAAGCGATCCCGTGGAAAGGGTACGTCGATGGCCTGACCGAGCGCCTCATGACAGACGCGAGCCGTTAGGTGATCCGAACCCAGGTGCCTTTGCATGCCGAGGACGTTACAGCAGCATCGATGAACTTCACGCCTGCCAAGCCATCCTCAACGGTCGGGAAGATGACTTCGGGATCGGGCTTCTCACCGGTTCTTGCGGCGCGAATGGCGCGCGCTGCCTCGGCATAAATGGTTGCGAAACCTTCAAGGTAGCCCTCAGGGTGACCAGAAGGCACGCGGGTGACACGGGCCGCTTCGCCCAAGACACCAGCGCCGCCGCGGGTTAGCAGCTGCCTGGGCCGGCCGTACGGGGTGAACCAGAGCTGGTTCGGATTCTCCTGCGCCCATTCGAGACCGCCCTTGCTGCCATAGACGCGCAGCGTGAGGCCGTTCTCGTTGCCGACGGCGACCTGACTCGCCCACAGCATGCCCTTGGCGCCCCCCTTCCACTTGAGAAGAATCTGAACATCATCATCGAGGCGCCGGCCCTCGACGAATGTCGACAGTTGGGCGAGCAGCTCGTCGAGCTCAAGGCCGGTGACGAAGCAGGCGAGATTATAGGCGTGGGTGCCGATGTCGCCGATGCACCCGCCGGCGCCCGACCGGGCCGGGTCCGTGCGCCATGCCGCCTGTTTGTGGTCGCTTGCCTCCAATCGCTCCGTCAGCCAATCCTGGAGATATTCGGCCTGGACCAGCCGGATCTCGCCGAGGTCCCCATTCGCGATCATGGCCCGGGCCTGCCGGACCATGGGATAACCCGTGTAGTTGTGCGTCACCACGAAAACCCGGCCCGTCTTCCTGACCAAGGCCACAAGCTCCTCGGCCTCTGCGACGGTCGTCGTCAGTGGCTTGTCGCAAATGACGTGAATTCCGGCTTCCAAGAAGACTTTCGCGACCGGACTGTGCATGTGGTTGGGCGTCACGATGGAGACCGCCTCGATGCCGGCTCGGGCGGCTTCCGCCTTCGCCATCTCCTCGAAGGAGCCATAGGCGCGGTTGTCGGCGATGCCGAGCTCCTTCGCGGAGGCCTGAGCCCGGACTGGATCCGAGGCGAGCGCGCCGGCCACGAGCTCGAACTGGTCGTCGATGCGAGCGGCGATGCGGTGGACTGCGCCGATGAAGGCTCCCTGGCCGCCGCCGACCATGCCGAGCCGGATGCGACCGCGATTGCCGGCTTCGTTGCTTGCTTCGATCGTCATGTCTTCTCCTCCCTCAGGAGATGCCGAGCATCTTGCGGTTCGCTGCGTCGTCGGTGCCGGCGCCCGCGAAATCGTCGAAGGCCTTCTCGGTGACGCGGATAATGTGGCTCTTGATGAACTCGGCCCCCTCGCGCGCGCCTTGCTCGGGATGCTTCAGCGCACATTCCCATTCCAGCACCGCCCAGCTGTCGTAATCGTATTGCGTGAGCTTGGAGAAGATGGCGCCGAAATCGACCTGACCGTCGCCGAGCGATCGAAAGCGGCCGGCACGGTCGACCCAACTCTGGAACCCGCCATAGACGCCCTGGCGGCCGGTCGGATTGAACTCGGCATCCTTGACGTGGAATGCCTTGATGCGCTGGTGGTAGATGTCGATGTAGTCGAGATAGTCGAGCTGCTGCAGCACGAAGTGCGAGGGGTCGTAGAGCAGGTTCGCGCGCTTGTGACCGTTCACCCGCTCGAGAAACATCTCATAGGAGATGCCGTCGTGAAGGTCCTCGCCCGGGTGGATCTCATAGGCGAGGTCGACGCCGTGCTCATCAGCAAAATCGAGGATCGGCCGCCAGCGCCTGGCGAGCTCGTCGAAAGCGGTCTCGACGAGACCGGCAGGACGCTGCGGCCAGGGATAGACATAGGGCCAGGCGAGCGCGCCGGAGAAGGTCGCTTGTGCCGTGATCCCGAGCCGCCTGGACGTCAGGATCGCGCGCTTGACCTGGTCGACGGCCCACTCCGTCCTGGCCTTGGCGTTGCCACGCACCTCCGGCACGGCGAAGCCGTCGAATGCCGCGTCATAGGCCGGGTGAACGGCAACGAGCTGGCCCTGGAGATGGGTCGAGAGCTCGGTGATCGTAAGCCCGTGGCGAGCCGCTACGCCCTTCACCTCGTCGGCATAGTCCTGCGATTCCGAGGCCATTTTCAGGTCGAAGAGTCGCCCATCCCAGCTCGGAATCTGGATCCCCGCGTAGCCGAGCGAAGCCGCCCATCCGCAGATCTTGTCGAAGGAGTTGAACGGCGCCGCGTCGGCCGCGAACTGGGCGAGGAATATCGCCGGTCCCTTGATCATCTTCATCGCATGCGTCCTTATACGCGGGATGCGCCACGCGGCGCAGCCGCTGAGCTACCTATCGCACCAAAACGCGTCTCCCCGCGCTTGTTTCCAGACAAGATGTTCGAACACTACCCACCACGGGGCTGACGCGTTCCCGCCTCACGGCGTTACGGCGCCCCACATTGCCACTGTAAATTATCGTGTCTCACTGCAGGGGCGCAGTCCAGTGCGCTCGATTATCTCGACTGCACGCGCAGTCTCAAAGATTTAGTGCGGTCTACCGGACTTGATGATGTGATCCGCTTTTGCGTCGCTCGAACTCTTCACCCGCTCCCCCTCCCGGCCCCACCCACCATATTTCGGATAGGCCCTGCCGATCGGCAGCGCCGTCGGCGCGCCGGTTTCCGCGGCATGACAGAGCGCGTTCCAGCGAACGGCTTGCCGAACCTTGTCGATATGCCGTCCCTCATAACGGTCTGTTTGCTGGATCTATCTCGCTGGCCCGCAAGTGAAGCCAGCCAGACGAAGCTCGAGACTGTGAGTCCCAGGTGCCGATTCTGTATCCGTTGGCGCGCATAGGCATGCGATTTCCACTCCACACTAGCCAGAAATGCGACGCCGACCCCTGATCTTTTTTCTGCTGCGTTCTCGTGCGGCTTTCGATCTAACCGACGGTTTTCCCCTTCGTGTCGGACGTCGAGCCCCTGACTGTCCTTCAATACTAAATCCCACCTCCGACCCACGTTCCGAAGTAACGGTTTGCGCGGTGCTCGCAGGCCGTAGGCACCCAGCTTGCCGGCCTTCAGTCCGCCTTCGCCTTCACGTATCGGCCGGGCGCCGGTTCGCCGGGCGGATAGAGGTTACTGCCGAGCTGCGCGCGCGCCGGCAGCTGCTCTCCCGACTGCGGCTTGAGCCAGCCGATCCAATCGTTCCACCAGCTGCCCGCCTTCTCTTCCGCACCCGCCAGCCATGCTGCCGGATCCTCGCATCGCTCGCCAGACACCCAGTAGCTTCGCTTGTTTTTCGATGCCGGGTTGATCACGCCGGCGATATGCCCGCTCGCGCCCAGAACAAACCGGGTGTCGCCGCCGAACAGGCCTGTCGTGCGGTAGGCGGAACGCCACGGCACGATGTGGTCCTCGACGGTCGCCAGAACGTAGGCTGGCAGGTCGACCCGCCCCAGATCAACCGGAGTGCCGCACATCGACAATCTGTTGGCATTCCGGAGATTGTTCTCCAGATACATGTTGCGGATGTACCAGCAATACATCGGCCCAGGCAGATTGGTGACATCCGCGTTCCAGAACAGGAGATCGAAGCGCTCGGGCAGCTTCCCCTTCAAATAATGGTTGATCACATTCGGCCATATCAGCTCTTTCGAACGCAGGGTCTGGAAGACGAATCCCAACTCCGCCCCGCGGTAGATGCCGCCATTGCCGATCGTCAATTCGCGCTGGCGCACGCTTTCCTTGTCTACGAAGACGCCGAGATCGCCGGGCTCGCGGAAATCGAGCATGGTGGTCAGCAGGGTGACGCTGGCGACCTTTTCGTCGCCGCGCGTCCGCAGAATCGCCAGCGCCGACGACAAGATGGTACCTCCGACACACCAGCCGACGACATTGATCTTATCGGCACCAGAGATCGATTGGACGATCTCGATGGCCCGCATCGCACCGTGTTCGACATAGTCATCCCAGCCAAAATGCCCGCAGGAAGCGTCAGGATTGCGCCAGGACACCACGAACACGGTCTGCCCGTGCTCAACGGCAAACCGCACGAAGGAATTGGCCGGCTGCAGGTCCAGGATATAGAACTTGTTGATGCAGGGCGGCACGATCAACAGGGGCCGCGCGGCCACCTGCTCGGTTGCCGGATCGTATTGAATGAGCTGAAACAGCTCGTTCTCGAATACGACCGCGCCCTTGGACGTTGCGACGTCCTTTCCGACCTCGAATGCGGTCTCGTCCGTGATCGTCAAATTGCCTTTGCCCAGATCCGCCACCAAATTGTCCAGGCCTATCTTGAGGCTTTGACCATCGGTATCGGTCGCAAGCTTGATCACATCGGGATTGGTGGCGATAAAATTGGTCGGGCTCATCGCTTCAACGAGTTGACGCGTGAAGAAGCGAAGCCGATGCTTTTCCTTATCTTCCATATCCAGCGCTTCGACGAACTCGGTAGCGTAGCGCGAATTCAGCAGGTAAGATTGCTTCAGCAGGCTGTAGAGCGAATTCTCCCGCCACTCCGCGCTGTTGAACCTGCGATCGCCGCGCGCGGGTTCGATACCCCCGTTGCCCTGCCCGCCTGCTGCCGATGTCATGAAGTGCTCTGTAAGTCGGTATAAGCCCTTCAGATAGTCAGCCTGCAACTCGGCGATACGCCCCGAAGGAGCCAGAGGCGAGTTGCGCATTGCACCGTCGCTTTCACCATTTATCGGCCAGCTCAACGATCGCCACAGGCTCGCGCCCGCCTTCGCGAAGCCATCGACGAACTCATCAGGTATATTGAATGGCCGATCCATTGGATATTCCTCACTCTGCAACCGGGATGATGTATTGCATTCGAGCATGGGCAGCTTCTATCCGGCGCCCTTCTTCCTTCGCCATGCGCATGCCAACCTCGCCGCGTGCACGGCACAGCTGCTCCGGAACGTCAGGCGCCGGAGCGAACGACCGAGCCTTCCCGGATGCCGTCGACATTGACGGCGAGACGCTTGATCTTGTCGTAGAGGGTTTGCTTGGGGATCCCCAACAGCACCGCAGTCGCCTGCACGTCACCCTGCTTGCGGCGCAAAGCGTCCTCGACGATTGACCGCTCGATGTTTTCGAGCTGTCGAGGCAACGACAGATCCGACGTGCCAAACCCGGATTTGTTGATCGCCTTGCCGTCGAGCACGCCCAGCACGAAACGGTCGGCGACGTTGCGAAGCTCACGTACATTGCCGGGCCACGAATAAGCCAGCAGCGCGGACATCGTCTGATCGTCAAGTATCGGCGCATCGCGCTCGAAGCGTCTCGCGGCATCCAGCGTAAAATGCTCAAACAGCAGCGGAATGTCTTCGCGTCGTTCCCGAAGCGGCGGCAGCTCGATGAACGCGACCCCCAAACGGTAGTAGAGATCCGCGCGAAATAGTTTCTTTTCACTCAGCTCCAGCAAGTTCGACTTGCTCGCCGCCACGACACGGCAGTCCACCGCGATCGGCTTGTTGGTTCCGACCCGCTCAATCGAGCGGTCCTGGAGTGATCGCAGCAGCTTCACCTGGACGCTCAACGGCATGCTCTCGATTTCGTCGAGGAACAGCGTTCCGCCGTTGGCATATTCGATCTTCCCGATACGCTGGCGGGTGGCTCCGGTGAAGGCTCCGACTTCGTGGCCGAACAACTCGCTTTCGACAAGCGACTCGGGCAGTCCGCCGCAATTGACAGCGACGTAATTGCCACCGCGGCGCCCGCTGTGATTGTGCAGGCAACGCGCGACCACATCCTTTCCTGTACCGGTCTCGCCGTAGATCGTCACGTCCACATTGGTCGAGGCCAGGGTAGATACGAGTCTGCGCACTTCCTGGATCTGCGGGGACCGGCCGAGTAGGCTTGCCTCGATTCCCTGACGGTCCGACAGCGCAGACCGAAGCGAGCGAACCTCGAGGGTCAGGCGTCTCTTTTCAGCCGCCCTGCGGACCACGGATACGAGTTGCTCCGATGAGCACGGCTTTTCGATGAAGTCGTAGGCACCATTTCGCATCGCCTGCACGGCCATGGAGATATCGCCATGTCCCGTGATCAGGATCACGGGCAGGTCCTGATCCAATCTGCGCAGATCGGACTGCCAATCAAGACCGCTCTTGCCGCGCAGCCGCACGTCGCAGACCACGACGAAGGGCATGTCGGCACGCACGGACGTGTGGGCGGTCTCGACTGACGCAAAACCGGAGACGGAGAACCCTGCAAGTTCGAGCGCCTGAACGCCGCCAATGCGGACGTCCTCGTCGTCCTCGACGTAGATCACGCCAATGGATAGGTCATCGCCCATGCGAAACCGCCTCTGTCAGCTCGGCCAATGGAAGGATCACGACGAATTCGGCGCCGCTTGGAAGATTTCGCCCGTGCAATTCGCCGCCAAAGGAACGCGCGATATGGTTGGACAGCATCAGGCCGAGGCCGAGGCCCTTGCCCGCGGGCTTGGTCGTCACGAACGGCTCGAACATGCGCCTGAGAACGTCGGGAGCGATCGCAGGGCCATTGTTGCTGATGGCGATGCGGCACCGGGCGGTCTGCCCTTCTTCCCTGGTCGCCCGGATCACGATGGACTTGCGTTCCGCGCTCTCGACCGCATCCAGTGCATTCGCCACAATGTTGCACAACAGCTGCTCGAGCCTTGCCTGGTCGGCGACCACGCCGAGATCGGCGTCAATGTGGGTCACGACGTTCACGCCCCCTTCCTTGACGCGTCCGGCGAGTATCTTGAGCACCTCATTCAAGGCCAGTTCGACCGGAACGGCGTCAAGCGGGCTGCTCGACTTGTAGGCGAAGACTCTGAGCTGCCCGGTCAGCCTTCCGAGCCGACGCACCAGTTCACCAATGCGGGCGAGGTTTCCGCGGGCATCGCCGACCGATCCGCGATCGACCAGCAGGATCGCATTGTCGGCCGCTGTCTGCAGCGCCGCCAAAGGCTGGTTCAGTTCATGCACAATTCCGGCTGACATCTGTCCGAGGGCCGCCAGCTTGCCGGCATGAACCAGCTCGTCCTGTGCAGCGCGCAATTCGGCGGTCCGTTCCTGCACCCGTGTCTCGAGCTGATCATTTGCCGCCTGCAATGCCGCCTGGTTGGCCAGGCGTTGCTTGATCTCTCGGCGGCGCTGCAACACGAGCCCGAGCCCCAGCAGAGCGACGATGGAGGCAAGCCCCGACAACGCGCCGATGATCAGCGCGGTCTGCCGGGCCGGGGCCTCATCGTCGAGAAGCACGAGCCTCCAGAGGCCCCGATTGATCGAAAGCTCCGTGACCATGTACGCCGCCCCGTCCTCGGTGGCGACATGCGCGCTACCACCCTCGGACGCAGCCAGGATAGTCCATCCGAGCGGCCTCAGATCGTAATCGGCGTAAGGCTTGGACCGCGCAATCTCGTCGCGCAATTGAGGCGATAGCGGTGCCGCCGGGCGGTAGCGCCACACGTCGCGCGAGGCGAGTATCGTCACGCCCCGTTCGTCGAGGAGCAGTGCGTCGCCGGCAAGATCGCGCCAACCGCGCTCGAACGAATCCAAATTGACCTTGACCACGGCGATCCCTTTGGTCGCCCCGCCCTCCTTCAGAGCATAGGAGAGATAATAGCCGGCGCGCGCACTGGTGATGCCGACACCGAAGAACGCGCCCCGGCCACGCGCGAGGGCTTCGCTCACATAAGGGCGATATGACAGATTCCGGCCGACGGGCGTGCCGGGATCATCGAAGTCGGCGGCGGCCAAGGCTTCACCCGAGACGCTCAGGACGTAAAGGTTGTCGGCCCCGGCAAGCAGATTGATCGACTTCAGATATAGGCTGACCGATTGCTGCAGCGCGGGATCGGTGGGATCGCCGAGCAATTTGAAGACGCTCGCGGACGTCTCGAGCAGTGACGGCAAATATTCAAACCTGGAGAGATGACCGTCGAGCCTGGCCGCTTCCACCGCAAGCCGCTGCTGAGCTGCAACGTGCAAACGGTCAAGTCCACGTTGCAAGGCCAGGGCATATCCGAGCCAGGAAGCGGCTGCGACCAAGGCAAGGGCAGCTGTTCCGCGAACAAGCCAACGCATGGAGCTGGACGCCGTCGAACCGACTTCACCGCCCCTTTTGATGTTCACGGGGAATGGAAGCTCCGTCATCTTGTGAACCAGAACAAACCGAGGAGCATGGGCCATGGCAAAGGATGGCTCACGCATAATCTAACTCTATGGTTTTGCCTCGGAATACGCGATAGGAAAATCCGGTATAGGCGATGATGACGGGCAGCGTGAGGCAGACCCCGATCAGGATGATCTTGAGCGAATCCGGGCTGCTGGCGGCGTCCCAGACCGTGAGCCGGTCGATCACCACGAAGGGATAGATACTGTAGCTGAGGCCGAGAAAGCTGAGCAGGAAAACGAGCACGAGCAAGGCAAACGGCAACCAGCAGAGCGCGCCACGCACTGCAGGTGAGCCGAGCAACACGCGGACTGCCACGAGCGCGATGGCTGCGGTCATCGGAATCGATGCGACGGCGATGATCGCCGGCAAGGTAAACCACCGCACGCGGACGGTTTCACTAATCCAGGGTGTCGCCATCGAAATCAGGATCAGGCCGATGACCATGGGCGGCCAGGCAATCTTGCTCCACGCGATCGCCTTGCTCTGCAGTGCGCCATCCGTCTTCATCACCAGCCAGGTGGCGCCAAGCAGCGCGTACGCCATCGGCAGCGCGACGGCGATGGCGCCGGCAAAGATCGGATAGTTCCACCCCTCTCCGAAGCCGCTGATATAGCGGCCGAGCATCCAGCCCTGACAGACCGACGCGAGCATTGAGCCGGCGATGAACAGCCGGTCCCACATCGCCTTCCGGCTGGCCCTGGCCTTGACCCTGAAATCGAAGGCCGCGCCGCGCAGGATCAGGCCGACCAGCATGAGCGCGGTCGGCAGGTACAGTTCCGACAGCACCAGCCCATGCGCTTTGGGGAAAGCAATCAGGAGCAGCCCAACGCCGAGCACCAGCCAGGTCTCGTTGGCGTCCCAGAACGGGCCGATGGATGCGACCATCGTATCGCGCTCCTTGGGTGTCGCCCGGTGCATCAGCATGCCGACCCCGAGATCGTATCCGTCACTCACGACATAGACGAGCAGCGACACGCCCATCAAGCCGATGAAGATGAGCGGCAGCAGTTCATCGAACGACATCGAGGTCATGCGAATTCTCCCTCGCGCTGATATGGCTGCGGCTCCCCTGGCAGGGCGGCCGACGTACTCGCGTACGACTTCTTGTCGGCAGTCTCGGCCATATATTTGAGGACGCCGATATAGGCGGCGAGCAGCACCAGATAGAGCGCGACATAGACGACGAATGTCACAGCGATACTCGATGACGGCACGCGTGAAGCAACGTCAGCGGTCCGAATGAGACCGGAAACGATGAAAGGCTGCCGGCCAATCTCCGTAACGTACCATCCGGCAATGGTCGCCACCCAGCCGGCAAAGGTCATCCCTGTGAATATCCCGAGCATCGACTGCGGCATTTTCGCGAAATCCCAGCCATCGCGCCAATGCCGCCACAGACCGAGCCAGCTGACCAGCAGCATCAGGATGCCGGCACCCACCATGATCCGAAATGACCAGAACAGCGGCAGGACTGGCGGATGCGCCGAGGGAAACTCATTCAGCCCTTTGAGCTCCCCTTCGGGATCGTGCCGGAGGATCAGGCTAGCAAGCTTCGGTATGCCCAATTCGAAACGATTTGTCCTCGCCGCATCGTCCGGGATCGCGAACAGCAGCAATGGCGCCCCTCGGGTCGTTTCCCAGATGCCTTCGACCGCCGCGATCTTCTGCGGCTGATGCTTCAGCGTATTGAGCCCGTGAAAGTCGCCCGCCACCATCTGCGCCGGTGCGGCCAGCGCGGCCAGGATAAGCCCGGTCCGCAGCACCCGTGACGCACTAGCCGTGGCGACGCCTTTCAGCAGCTGCCAGGCGCTGACGCCGATCAGCAGGAACGCACAGGTCAATGTGGACGCCAGTATCATATGGACCAGGCGATACGGGAAGGACGGATTGAAGATGATCTCCAGCCAGCTGCGCGCATGAAACTGACCGTCCACAATGTCGTATCCGGCAGGCGTCTGCATCCACGAATTGAGCGCGAGGATCCAGAATGCGCTCATCAGCGTGCCGAAGGCGACGAGGATGGTCGCACCGAGGTGAACCATCTCGCCGACCCGGCGATGGCCGAACAGCATGACGCCGAGAAAGCCCGCTTCCAGGAAGAAGGCGGTCAGAACCTCATAGCCGAGCAACGGGCCGGCGATGTTGCCGACACGCTCCATGTAACCCGGCCAGTTGGTGCCGAACTGGAAGCTCATGGTGACGCCGCTGACGACGCCAAGCGCGAAAGTCAGGGCGAACACCTTGGTCCATTGACGGTAAGCGCGAAGCCAGTCGATCTTCTGCTGCGGATCGGTCGCGCGCAGATACTTGAACCTGAAAAACAGTAGCACCCAGCCGAGCGCAATCGAAATCGACGGGAACAGGATATGGAACGTGATGTTGCCGGCGAACTGCATGCGAGCAAGGAACACGGCGTCCATCGACATTCCTCCGGGTTCACGCAGCACCTGCTACGTGAATGAAATGCGCCTCAATGCAGCTTCACATGCGGTTCGGTGCGCCGGGTGATCAGCCGGGCCAGCGTGTCGAGCGCGACCTTGACCGAACCATGCAGCGCGTGTTCGTGCATCTTGTAGAGTGACAGGTACATCATCCGCGCGAACATGCCTTCGAACACGAGGCTGCCGCCCACGAGCGCGCCCATCATCGAGCCGACCGTGCTGAATTCGCCGAGCGATACCAGTGAGCCGAAATCCCTGTAGCGATAATCCTTCAGCGGCTCGCCCCGGAGATGGCGCGGAATCTGGGAATAGAGATGGGACGCCTGCTGATGCGCCGCCTGCGCGCGCGGCGGGACGTTGCCGCGCTCACCCCATGAGCAGGCCGAGCAATCGCCGATGGCAAAAATGCCGTCGTCGCGCGTCGTCTGCAATGTCGGCCGGACCACCAGCTGATTGATGCGATTGGTCTCCAGGCCGGCGATATCCTTCAGGAAATCGGGCGCTTTGACGCCAGCCGCCCAGACGATCAGTTCGGCAGGGATCGTGCGACCGTCGGTCAGGCTCACCCGGTCGGAGCCGACTTCGGACACCTTGGCGCCGGTCAGCACATTGACACCCAGTCTGGCGAGCAGGTTCTCCGTCTCTTTCGACACACGTTCGGGCAGCGCGGGAAGCACGCGATCAGCAGCTTCAATCAGCGTGATCCTGATGTCCTTCTGGGGATCGACCTGGTCGAGGCCGTACGCCACCACTTCGCGTGTCGTCCTGTGCAGTTCGGCCGCGAGCTCCACGCCGGTCGCGCCGGCGCCAATGATTGCGACCTTCAACTGGTGTAATCCCAGAGGCGCAGATTGGGCATGCGCGCGAATGCAGGCATTGACCATGCGTTCATGAAACCGCCGCGCATCAAGCTGCGATTCCAGCTTGATGGCATGATCAGCAACACCGGACGTGCCAAAATCGTTGTTCTGGCTTCCAACGGCCACCACGAGGACGTCATAGTCGAATATTCGCTTCGGAGTGACTTCCCGGCCTTCCGAATCGAGATAGGGCGCCACCAGCACCTGCCGCTTGTCCCGGTCGATCCCGATCATCTCCCCGATGCGGTAGCGGAAGCCGTGCCAATAGGACTGCGCGAGATAGTCGACCTCGTGAGCCGAGATATCCATGCTGCCGGCTGCAATCTCGTGCAGCTTCGGCTTCCACACATGGGTGCGGTTTCGCTCGATCAGCGTGATGTCGAACTTACCTTTGCGTCCGTATTTGTCGCCGAGGCGCGTCGCGAGTTCCAATCCGCCGGCTCCGCCTCCGACGATCACAATCCGGGGTTTTCCCAATTGCGGCTTACTCATGATGGCCTCGACCAAGCGCGCTCACAACCCGCCCAAGCATATCCTCCGGATCAGGCCCTCTCGGACACTGCATCCGCGACCGCGACCGCCGCCATGTTCACGATTCGCCGAACCGTGGACGATGGCGTGAGGATGTGGGCCGGCTTTGCCGCGCCGAGCAGGATGCCGCCGACCGTCAGTCCCTGGCCCGCCGCCATCCTGAGCAAATTGTAGGAGATGTTGGCGGCGTCGAGATTCGGCATCACCAGCACGTTCGCGGGCCCCTCGAAACCAGACTCCGGGAACTCGTGGTGCAGCACCGACGGCGACAACGCCGCGTCGCCGCGCATCTCGCCTTCGACCGCGAGATCGGGGGATCGTTCGAGAATAATCGCCCGCGCCTCGCGCATCTTGTGCGCATCCGGGACCGCGGAGCTTCCGAAGCTCGAATGCGACAGCAACGCGACCCGAGGGGTAATGCCAAATCGGCTCACCTCCGACGCCGCCATCAATGCGATGTCGGCAACCTGCTCGGCGGTCGGATTGAGATTGCAGTGGGTGTCGCAAATGAACAGCTGATGCTGCTGCAGGATGAGCATCTGCATCACGGCGAGCGTCCGCAGGCCGTCACGCGTGCCGATCACGTTGCGGATCGCCGTCAGGTGATCGGACGTCCTGCCGATGACCCCACACAGCATCGCGTCGCCGAGCCCCCTTTCGAGAAGGATCGAGGCGAGCACAGTCGCGTTGCTGCGCGTCTCGGAAAGCGCCAGCGCCGCTGACACTCCATCACGCTTCCTGCGCCCGTGGTAGACATCCGCACATTGGGAATAGACCTCTGAATCGAGCGGATCGATGATCTCGCAGTCGCTCCCTGGTCTGAGTCGGAGACCGAAAGACCTGATCCGCTCCTCGATGGTCGACGGCCGGCCGACCAGCAACGGCTTTGCGATCCGCTCGTCGACGACCACCTGTGCCGCGCGCAGCACGCGCTCGTCTTCACCCTCGGCCAGAATCAGCGACTTTCCGCTTTCCTTCGCCACCGAGAACACCGGCTGCATCGCGTTGCCGGAATGGTAGACGAACCGGCTCAGCTGCTGGCGATAGGCTTCCATGTCCGCAATCGGGCGCCTGGCGACGCCGCTGTCCGCCGCAGCCTTGGCAACCGCCGGGGCCACGACCTCGATCAGCCGCGGATCGAGCGGCTTTGGAATGAGATAGTCGCGGCCAAAGCGCAGATTCTCCCCCTTGTACGCGACAGCGACCACCTCGGGCACTTCCGCCATCGCGAGATCTGCCAGCGCACGCACCGTCGCAAGCTTCATCTCCTCATTGATGATCGTCGCTCCGCAGTCGAGCGCGCCCCTGAAGATGAAGGGAAAGCAGAGGACGTTGTTGATCTGGTTGGGGTAGTCCGAGCGCCCGGTGCCGAGGATCGCATCGGGGCGCACCGCCAAAGCGTCTTCCGGCATGATTTCCGGGATCGGATTGGCCATGGCGAAGATCAGGGGATCCCGCGCCATCCTCTTGACCATGTCCTGGGTCAGCACATTGCCGGCCGACAGGCCGAGAAAGATATCCGCGCCGTCGATGATTTCGTCGAGCTTTCGCGCTTCCGTTTTCACGGCATAGCGCGCCTTGTTGTCGTCCATGCCTTCGGTACGGCCGGCATAGACGACGCCCTTCGCGTCCGTGACGATGATCCGGTTTTGCGGCAGACCGAGACTGACGATGAGATCGAGACACGCCAGCGCCGCAGCGCCGGCGCCCGAGCACACCAGCTTCACGTCAGCGATATTCTTCTTGACTAGCTTCAATCCGTTGAGGATCGCCGCCGCGGCGATGATCGCAGTGCCGTGCTGATCGTCATGGAAGACCGGAATCTTCATGCGCTTGCGAAGCTGCTGTTCGATGTAGAAGCATTCCGGCGCCTTGATGTCCTCAAGGTTGATGCCGCCGAAGGTCGGCTCCATCCTGGCGATGGTTTCGATCAGCGCATCGGGATCCTCCTCGGCAAGCTCGATGTCGAAGACGTCGATGCCGGCGAACTTCTTGAACAGGCACGCCTTGCCTTCCATGACGGGCTTGCCCGCAAGCGCGCCGATATTCCCAAGCCCGAGCACAGCGGTGCCGTTGGTGACGACGGCTACGAGATTGCTGCGCGCGGTCAACTGGTCGGCCTGCAGGGGATCCTTGGCGATGACCAGGCAAGGCTCGGCCACGCCGGGAGAATAGGCCAGCGACAGATCGCGCTGAGTCGCCATTGCCGTGGTCGGAACCACCGAAATCTTTCCCGGCCTCGGCAGGCGGTGATATTCGAGTGCGGCTTCCCTCAGATTCTGATCCATCGTATTCCCCGATTTTACCCTATTCGTTAGGCAGATTGCGCCGCGCCTGCGAGATGCGGCAGTCGACCTCTAGGTGCTGCCGCCCTTTGTGCGCATCGCGGCCATACCCTCCTCGAAACGCCGCCGCAGTATGTCGATCGTCTGCTTCTGCTGTTCGGTCGCGATCTGAGCGAGTTGGCGCATGTTGGCGAGGGCCGTCTCGAAGCCTTGCCGGGCGATCTCGGTGCGCCTTCCCACCGCGGCCTCGTTGCCGGCTTCGGCAGCGATCGCCGTCATCGTTTCCTGGAAGACCTCCGCCTGTCGCGCCATCAGGTTTCGCCAGCTCTCATAGGGCGAGCGGTTG
Source organism: Bradyrhizobium sp. 195 (assembly GCF_023101665.1). Classification (NCBI taxonomy): domain Bacteria; kingdom Pseudomonadati; phylum Pseudomonadota; class Alphaproteobacteria; order Hyphomicrobiales; family Nitrobacteraceae; genus Bradyrhizobium; species Bradyrhizobium sp. 195. The sequence continues at coordinate 6,356,863 of NZ_CP082161.1, forward strand.
ACCTCGATCAGGGCGTCAATGTTCTTCTTTTCCATGTCGAGCAACGCCTTCATATCGACGCCGCTGATCTGGCAGGATTCTACGAGCTTGGCGAAGTCGACCCCCGGAAGGCCCCAGTCGGCGGCGCCTGCTTTCGGTTTGCTGTCGGACATTTCCCTCTCCTTCATTGGTCGTTACTGGTCAGCTTGAGTGGGCGGGATGGGCGCAGGTCGTCCCTCGGCATCGAGCGCGACGAAGGTGAAGATGCCTTCCGTCACCTTCACACGGTCCCCCAGGCGCCTGCGCAGCGCCCAGGCCTCCAGGCGAATCGCCAGCGACGTGCGCCCGACACGCTCGGGCGACGCGTACACGCAGAGGACATCCCCGACATGGACCGGCTTGATGAAATGCATCGCCTCGATCGCCACCGTCGCGACGCGGCCTTGCGCGCGCTGGCCGGCATGAATGCCGCCCGCGATGTCCATCTGCGAAAGCACCCAACCGCCGAAGATGTCGCCGCTCGGATTCGCGTCCGCCGGCATGGCCAGCGTTCGCGTCGTGAGATCCCCTCGTGGCTGGATCGACATGGCTCAAACCATATGCTGGCCGCCATTCGCCGAGATCGTCGATCCCGTGATGAAGCCGGCATCATCAGACGCCAGGAACACGACGGTACGCGCGATCTCGTGCGGCTCGCCCAGGCGCCCGACTGGGATCTGCGGCAGGATGTTCTTGGCCACCACCTCCGGGTTGATCGCCTTGACCATCTCGGTGGCGATATAGCCCGGGCAAATCGTGTTCACGGTGATGCCGGCTCGCGCGCCCTCCTGGGCCAACGCCTTCACGAAGCCGATGTCGCCCGCCTTGGCGGCGGAGTAGTTGACCTGCCCCATCTGGCCCTTCTGGCCATTGATCGAGGAGATGCAGATCACCCGACCGAACTTGCGCTCACGCATGCCCTCCCACACCGGCCGGGTCATGTTGAACAACGAGTTCAGATTGGTGTTGATGACCGCGTACCACTGCTCCGGCGTCATCTTGTGGAACATGCCGTCCTTGGTGATCCCGGCGTTGTTGACGAGCACATCCACCGGACCAAGGTCGGCTTCGACCTGCTTTAGGCCGGTGGCGCAGGCCTCGTAGCTCGACACGTCCCATTTGTAGACGTTGATGCCGGTCTCGGCCTTGAACTTGGCGGCCGCTTCGTCGTTGCCGGCGTAGCTCGCGGCCACCTTGTAGCCGGCCGCCTTGAGAGCAACCGAGATGGCTTCACCTATGCCGCGCGTTCCGCCGGTCACCACCGCAACTCTGGACATGATCCCTCCTGTAATTGGCTCGTCTTGTTTTGCCTCGGCTCTCGCGAACCTCGGTTTCTCGCGGACGGCGCGCGCCGCCCGCGCTGTTTTGCGGATTAAGTCAGGCCTAACGTTCCACCGTCAGGGCGACGCCCATGCCGCCGCCGATACACAGCGTGGCAAGGCCCTTCTTTGCGTTGCGCTTCTGCATCTCGAACAGAAGCGTCGTCAGCACGCGCGCGCCGGAGGCCCCGATCGGATGGCCGATGGCGATGGCACCGCCGTTCACATTCACGATCGACGGATCCCAGCCCATATCCTTGTTGACGGCGATGGCCTGCGCCGCAAAGGCTTCGTTGGCTTCGACGAGGTCGAGGTCCTTGACCTTCCACCCGGCCTTCTCGAGCGCTTTTCGGGAAGCAGGGATTGGCCCCGAGCCCATGACGGCGGGATCGACGCCCGCGGTCGCCCAGGAGACGATCTTGGCAAGCGGGGTAAGACCACGCTTGGCGGCTTCGTCCGCGCTCATCAGAACCAGGGCCGCTGCACCGTCGTTGAGGCCCGACGCATTGCCCGCGGTCACCGAGCCTTCCTTGTTGAACGCCGGCTTCAGCTTGGCGAGCGCGTCCTGCGTCGTGCCGGGACGGATGTATTCGTCCTGGTCGACGACGACGTCCCCCTTCCTGGTCTTGACGGTGACGGGAACGATCTCGTCCTTGAAGCGGCCGGCCTTCTGAGCATCCTCGGCCTTGTTCTGCGAGCCGGTCGCGAACGCGTCCTGTTCTTCCCGGGTGATCTGCCATTTGGCGGCGATGTTCTCCGCCGTGACGCCCATGTGATAGCCGTGGAACGCATCCAGCAGGCCATCCATCAGCATGGAATCGACGAACTTGACGTCGCCCATCTTGGTGCCGTTGCGCAGGTGCGACAGGTGCGGAGCCATCGACATGGATTCCATGCCGCCGGCGACGATGACCTTGGCATCGCCATTGGCGATCTGCTGCAGGCCCAGAGCGACCGAGCGCAGGCCCGAGCCGCAGAGCTGGTTCATGCCCCACGCCGTCTTCTCCTGCGGAATACCGGCTGCCATCGCGGCCTGCCGTGCCGGATTTTGCCCCTCGCCGCCGGCGAGGACCTGGCCGAGAATGACTTCGTCGACCTCTTCAGGAGCGACTTTGGCGCGCTGGAGAGCACCCTTGATCGCCACAGCACCGAGTTCATGGGCGGTCAGCGAACCGAATGCCCCATTGAAGGAACCTACCGGCGTTCGCGCGGCGGACACAATTACGACCTCAGTCATCACCAACTCCCTGTTTGTTTCGATTCAAAGATCCGAACGTCAAATACCCCTTCCCTCCGACACCGCGGTCTCGAAGTCGGTCGGGTCGATGTCGCGCTGGAGTCCGAGGCGCAGCTTGTCGCGATCGAGCTCGCCCTCCCACCAGGCCACCACCACGCAGGCGACGCCGTTGCCGCACAGATTGGTCAGCGCACGGCATTCGCTCATGAACTTGTCGATGCCGAGCACGATTGCCATGCCGGGAAGCAGTTCTGGCCTGACGGCCGCGAGCGTGCCCGCCAACGTGATAAAGCCCGCACCCGTGATACCCGAGGCGCCCTTCGACGTGAGCATGGCGACGATGAGAATCGTCATCTGCTCGCCGAAACTGAGCTGCACGTTCATCGCCTGGGCGATGAACAGCGTGGCCAGCGTCATATAGATGTTGGTGCCGTCGAGATTGAAAGAATAGCCGGTCGGGACGACCAGGCCGACAACCGGCTTGGAGCAGCCAAGCTTCTCCAGCTTTTCCATCATTTGTGGCAGCGCGCTCTCCGAGGACGACGTGCCGAGCACGATCAGCAGCTCATCTTTGAGGTATTTGAGGAACTGGAAGATGGAGAAGCCGGCGAAACGAGCGATCAAACCCAGCACGACGAACACGAAGAGCAGCGCGGTCAGATAGAAAGTGGCGATGAGTCCGGCCAGGTTACCCAATGCCTGCGGGCCGTACCGCCCGATCGTGTAGGCCATCGCACCGAAAGCCCCGATCGGCGCGGCCTTCACCACGATCGAAATGACGCCGAACATCGCGTGCGCGACGTCGTCGATAAAGGAGCGCACGGTGTGAGCTCGTTCGCCGAGCCCCATCAGTGCAAAGCCGAACAGGATGGCAAAGAACAGGACCTGCAGGATTTCGCCCTGGGCAAACGCGCCGACCACGGTGTCCGGAATGACATGCAGGACGAAATCGACCGATTTCATCTCGCTCGCCTGCTTGGCATAGCCGGCGACTGCTGCGGCGTTCGATTGCCCCTGAAAGCCTGCCCCCGGTTGGATAACGTTGCCGACGATCAGGCCCAGCGCCAGCGCAAGCGTCGAGACGATCTCGAAGTAGATCAGCGCCTTGACCGCAACCCGTCCGACTTTTTTGACCTCCGAGATGTGAGCGATGCCGGACACGACCGTGCAGAAGATGATCGGCGCAATCGCCATCTTGATGAGCTTGACGAAGCCGTCACCCATCGCCTTGATCCACTCGTTCTTCCCGAGTTCGGGCGAAACCCAGCCGACGATGATGCCGAGCACGATGGCCGCGATCACCTGAACATAGAGAATTCGGTAGAATGGCTTCTTCTGCGTCGTCACTGTCGCGGCGATGGTTCCAGACATCTTTTCCTCCATGGTCTCGCTGCGGCCGCCCGGATCGGCAACCGGCTTTATCTCTTCTTCTGCGGCGGCAGATCGGTGCAGTGGCCTTCGAACACCTCTGCCGCCATGCCGATGGACTCGCCGAGCGTCGGATGCGGATGAATGGTCTTTCCGATGTCGGCAGGCTCGCAGCCCATCTCGATCGCAAGGCAGATCTCGCTGATGAGATCGCCTGCATGCGTGCCGACGATGCCACCGCCTATGACGCGGTGGGTCGTCGTATCGAACAGCAGCTTCGTAAAACCCTCGTCGCGGCCGTTGGCGATGGCACGGCCGGATGCCGCCCAGGGGAAGACCGACTTGCCGAACTTGATGCCTTCGGCCTTGCACTGGTCCTCGGTCTTGCCCGCCCAGGCGATTTCGGGATCGGTATAAGCGACGGACGGAATCTGCCGCGCGTCGAAATACGACTTTTCGCCGTGCGCGACCTCGGCGGCGACATGCCCCTCATGCACGGCCTTGTGCGCCAGCATCGGCTGGCCGACGATGTCGCCGATCGCAAAGATATGCGCGACGTTGGTGCGCATCTGGTTGTCGACGTTGATGAAGCCGCGCTCGGTTACGGCAACACCGGCCTTTCCGACGCCGATCTTGTTGCCGTTCGGGCTTCGGCCGACCGCCACGAGAACGAGGTCGTAGACCTGCGGCTCCGCAGGCGCCTGCTCGCACTCGAACCTCACCTCGATCCCGGCTTCGGTTGCCTTCGCGCCGACCGTCTTGGTCTTCAGCATGACCTTGTCGAATCGGCGCGCGTTCATCTTCTCCCAGACCTTGACCAGGTCACGGTCGGCTCCTTGCATCAGGCCGTCGAGCATCTCGACGACATCGATGCTCGTGCCGAGCGTCGAATAAACCGTCGCCATTTCGAGGCCGATGATGCCGCCGCCGATTACCAGCATGCGCTTGGGGATAGATTTCAGTTGCAGCGCACCGGTCGAATCGACGATCCGCGGATCTTCGGGAAGGAACGGCAGCTTCACGGCCTGGCTGCCCGCAGCGATGATGGCCTTGGCGAACTTGACCGTCTTCTTGCCAGCCGCGGTGACCACTTCAACGTGATGCGGATCGAGGAAAGTACCGATGCCGGTCACGACCTCGACCTTGCGAGCCTTTGCCATGCCGGCAAGGCCGCCGGTCAGCTTCTTGATGACGCCGTCCTTGAACCCGCGCAGCTTGTCGAGATCGACCTGCGGCGCACCGAAGGTGATGCCATGGGCGGGGAGATGCTTGACCTCGTCGATCACGGACGCCGTGTGCAACAGCGCCTTGCTCGGGATGCAGCCGACGTTGAGACAGACGCCGCCGAGCGTGTCGTAACGCTCGACCAGCACGGTCTTCATGCCGAGATCGGCAGCGCGGAAGGCGGCGGAGTAGCCGCCGGGGCCCGCACCCAGCACAAGCATGTCGCATTCGAGATCTGCCTTGCCCGCATGGGACGCGGCGGCGGGTGCGACGGGTGGCGCCGCTGCGGCCGGCGGCGATGCCGCGGCCGGCGTTGCTGCAGCCGCGGCTCCCGCCGTCTCCAGCATGAGGATGACAGATCCCTCGCTGATCTTGTCGTCGACCTTGACCTTGACTTCCTTGACGATACCGGCGTGCGAGGACGGGATCTCCATCGACGCCTTGTCGGACTCGACCATGATGAGGCTGGTGTCGACCGCGACGGTCTCGCCGGCCTTCACCAACACCTCGATGACAGCGACATCCTTGAAGTCGCCGATATCGGGAACCTTGACTTCGATCTGAGCCATACTGCGCTCCCCAACCTCAGAACATCACGCGCCGCAGATCGGCGAGCACATTGGCGAAATAGACGTTGAAGCGCGCGGCCGCCGCACCGTCGATGACGCGGTGATCCCAGGACAGCGACAGCGGCAAGGTCAGACGCGATGTCCAGGTCTTGCCGTCCGCCGAATGCTGCTTCCAGTAGCCCTTGCAGACGCCCATGATCGCGACCTCGGGCGCGTTGATGATCGGCGTGAAATAGATGCCGCCGATGCCGCCGAGCGAGGAGATCGAGAAGGTGCCGCCCTGCATCTGGTCGGGCTTGATCTTGCCCTCGCGCGCCAGCTTGGCGAGCGCGTTCATCTCGTTGGCGATGTCCGGTATCGATTTCTTGTCGGCATCGCGGATGACTGGCACCATCAGGCCGTTCGGCGTGTCCGCGGCAAAGCCGATGTGCCAGTAATTCTTGTAGACGAGCGTGTCGCCATCGAGGCTGGCGTTGAATTCCGGAAACTTCTTCAGCGCAGCGACGGCTGCCTTCACCATGAAGGGCAGCAGCGAGAGCTTGACGCCGCTCTTCTCCAGCTCCTTGTTCATCTTCACCCGGAACTGCTCGAGTTCGGTGATATCGGCCTCGTCATGCGTGGTGACGTGCGGGATCACGACCCAGTTGCGGTGCAGATTGGCCGCCGAAATCTTCTTGATGCGGCCGAGCTCCTTGCGCTCGACCGGACCAAACTTGGCGAAATCGATCTTGGGCCAGGGCAACAGATCGATGCCGCCAACGCCGCTGCCGCCTGCTGCCGCAGGCTGCGGCTTGGCGGGTGCGGCCCCGCCCCTGGCGAAGGCCTCGACGTCCTCGCGCTGGACACGGCCATGATTGCCTGTACCCTTGACCTTGCCGAGATCGACGCCGAGTTCGCGCGCTAGCTTGCGGACTGCGGGGCCCGCATAGGCGAGCGCAAAGGCCTTCTCGTCCACCGCACCGGCCTGCGCCGCGGGGGCCGCGGCAGGTAACGTTGACGCAGGTATCGGCGCAGCAGCTGCTGGCGCAGCCACCGCCCCCTCGCCGGTTGCGAGCACGAGAATGACCGCACCCTCGCTGACCTTGTCACCGGTCTTCAGCTTGATCTCGCGCACGGTACCCGAGAGCGGCGCCGGGACTTCCATCGTCGCCTTGTCCGACTCGAGCGCAATCAGCGGATCCTCCGCCTTCACGCTGTCGCCGGGCTTCACGAAGATCTCGATGACCGGGACGTCCTTGAAGTCGCCGATATCAGGAACGCGCACCTCGGCGACGCCGGCCGGCGCGCTGACGGGTGACGGCGGAGCGCTGACGACCGGCCGCGCCTCGGCCAGCTCGCCTCCTGCGCCATCGAACTGCACGATCACCGTGCCTTCGCTCACCTTGTCCCCGACCTCGACGACCACCGATTTCACCACGCCTTCACGAGGCGACGGCACCTCCATGGTCGCCTTGTCGGATTCCAGCGCAACCAGCGGATCCTCAGCCTTTACCTTGTCGCCCGGCTTGACGAAAACTTCGATCACCGGCACGTCCTTGAAGTCGCCGATGTCGGGAACCTTGATGTCGATCAGACCACTCATCGCTCTGCCCTCGGCTCGCTGTCTCACACGGTCCACGGCGCAGCGCGCCCGGCGTCGATCTGGTACTTGGCGATGGCCTCCGCGACGATCGCGGGCTTGATCGTGCCTTCGTCGGCCAGCGCCTTCAGCGCGGCGATCGCGACGTAGTGCCGGTCGACCTCGAAGAATTTTCGCAGCTTGACGCGATAGTCGCTGCGGCCAAAGCCGTCGGTGCCGAGCACGACGTAGCGGCGGCCGGCCGCCTGGACATACTCTCGGATCTGATCGGGATAGTTGCGCATGTAATCGGTCGACGCCACGACCGGGCCCGAATGGGCTTCGAGCTTCGCTTCGACCCAGCTCTTGCGGCGCGGCTCCGTCGGGTGCAGCAGATTCCAGCGTTCAGTGGCCATGCCGTCGCGACGCAGCTCGTTGAAGCTCGTCGCGCTCCAGATGTCGGCGGTCACGCCGAAGTCCGCCTTGAGCAGATCCGCCGCCGCGATCACCTCGCGAAGGATCGTGCCCGAGCCGACGAGCTGGACGCGAGGTCCCTTCTTCGCCGTCTCTCCACCGTTCTTCAGCAGATAGAGTCCCTTGAGGATGCCCTCCTCCGCCCCCTTGCCCGCTTCGGCGAGCGAGGGGTGCGGGTAGTTCTCGTTCATCAGCGTGATGTAATAGTAGACGTCCTCCTGCGCCTCATACATGCGGCGCATGCCTTCGCGCACGATGGTCACCACCTCGTAGGCGAAGGTGGGATCGTAGGAGATGCAGTTCGGGATGGTGCCGGCAAGCACGTGGCTGTGGCCGTCCTCGTGCTGCAAGCCTTCGCCGTTCAGCGTGGTGCGGCCGGCGGTGCCGCCGAGCAGGAATCCCCGCGCCCGCATATCGCCCGCGAGCCAGGCGAGGTCGCCGACGCGCTGCAGGCCGAACATCGAATAATAGATGTAGAACGGAATCATCGGCACGTCGTTCGTCGAGTAGGACGTCGCCGCGACGATCCAGCTCGACATGGCGCCGCCTTCGTTGATGCCCTCCTGCAGCACCTGCCCGGTCTTGTCCTCGCGATAGTACATGAGCTGGTCGGCGTCCTGGGGACGGTAGAGCTGGCCGACCGACGAATAGATTCCGAGCTGGCGGAACATGCCCTCCATGCCGAAGGTCCGGGATTCATCGGGCACGATCGGCACGATGTGCTTGCCGATCGCCTTGTCGCGCACCAGCGCGCCCAGCATCTGCACGAAGGCCATCGTGGTCGAGATTTCGCGGTCGCCGGTCGCGTCGAGCAGCCGCTGGAACGTCGACAACGGCGGAATTTGCAAGGACGCGGATTTGCGCCGGCGTTGCGGCAGACTGCCACCGAGCTTTTCGCGCTGGGCGCGCAGATACTTCATCTCCGGACTGTCTTCCGCCGGACGGATGAAGGGCACCTTGGCCAGCTCATCGTCGCTGACCGGCACCTGGAAGCGGTCGCGGAATCCGCGCAGCGCGTCCTGCGTCATCTTCTTGGCCTGATGCGCGATCATCTGGCCTTCGCCGGACTCGCCCATACCATAGCCCTTAACTGTCTTCGGCAGAATGACCGTCGGCTGTCCCTTGTGGTTCACCGCCGCGGTATAGGCCGCGAACACCTTTTCCGGATCGTGACCGCCACGCGCGAGCTGCCAGATTTCGTCGTCGCTCATGTCGGCGACGAGTTGCTTCAGCTCGTCGTACTTGCCGAAGAAATGCTCGCGGATATAGGCGCCGCTCTTGCTCTTGAAATCCTGGTACTCGCCGTCGACGCACTCCTCCATGCGCTTCAGCAGCAACCCGCTCTTGTCGTTCCCCAGCAGCCGATCCCAGCCCGATCCCCACAGCACCTTGATGACGTTCCAGCCGGCACCGCGGAAAACGCTTTCGAGCTCCTGAACGATCTTGCCGTTGCCGCGCACGGGCCCGTCGAGCCGCTGCAAATTGCAGTTGATGACGAAGATGAGATTGTCGAGGTTCTCGCGGCCGGCGAGCGAGATCGCACCGAGCGATTCCGGCTCGTCGGTTTCGCCGTCGCCCATGAAGGCCCAGACCTTGCGATTGGCGGTCTCGGCCAGCTTGTGGTTTTCCAGATACTTCAGGAACCGCGCCTGATAGATCGCCATCAGCGGCCCCAGCCCCATCGACACGGTCGGGAACTGCCAGAAATCCGGCATCAGCCAGGGATGCGGATAGCTCGACAGGCCCTTGCCGCCGGTCTCCTGCCGGAAGCCGAGCAGCTGATCCTCGCTCAGCCGCCCTTCGAGAAAGGCGCGCGCGTAGATGCCGGGGGAGCAGTGGCCCTGCACGAAGATCAGATCACCGCCGTGCGATTCCGTCGGCGCATGCCAGAAATGGCCGAAGCCGATGTCGTAGAGTGTGGCGGCAGACTGGAAGCTCGCGATGTGACCGCCAAGCTCCGAACTCTCCTTGTTGGCACGCAGGACGATGGCGAGAGCGTTCCACCGAATGATCGAGCGCAGCTTGTGCTCGATGGCGCGGTCGCCCGGCAGTGCCGGCTGTTGATCCCGCGGAATCGTGTTGCAATAGGGCGTCGTCAGCGTCTGCTGAATGGCGAGGCCGCCACCGCGCGCGGCGGCGATGACTGCGTTGACGACGAATTCGGCGCGTTCACTGCCGCGGTGACCTCGGATTGCCGACAGGGCCTCCAGCCACTCGCGGGTTTCCTGCGGGTCCTGATCGTGAGCGTCCGGGTTCGTCATCAATTTCTCCCTTGTATGCCAAGCCGAAGTCGAGCGTCGACGTTCATTGCGGCCCGCGTTCATGCGGACGCGCGCAATGCCGAACGGAGCGAGATCCCGGTCGCGTTAGGTCGTGAGTCGAATGTTGGCTGGCATCTGAACGTCCCCTCGCACTGTCTATTTTGAAGCTGTCGCTTCTTTTGACGGGTCATTAAGCAGCATTCGTGCCAGCGCACGAAAAAGCACGGTATCCCAGCGATACTGTTCAATTTGCTTGGCTTTTACCGGATGGCTCGTTGCTCCCGCGAGGGCATCTCGGCCGAATCCGTCTGAAGCTCCGGAAAACCGGCTGGAGCGACCACCCGAAATATCGGATCGCTCTGACGGAAGGTTCTGAATGCAGGCGTTGCCGTCACCCCGGACAGCCCGTTGGAACTGGAGCATCCGCAAGGGTGCGCTCAGTCATACGAGCGCGAACAACGCGCGATTACAAATCAGGTTGACGCGCACCATCGCGATAGCTGAAGGTCAGCGACCAAGCACGCGTGACTCCATTGTTGCCGCGCGATTGCTTGCCCGAGTCGCGACGTATCACGCAGCTTGAGCGAAGCCGACGGCATGTTCGGCTCTGGCACATCACAGGGGGATGGGTGCATGACGGTGATACTCGATCTGCTCAACAACGATCCGCGAGCCGAGAGGCCGCGCCATCCCGAAAAGGCCAACCGCCCGGACACCCCGCTGCAAAGCAAGCCCGAATGGATCCGCGTGAAAGCTCCCGGCTCCGCCCAATGGACGGAGACGCGACGTATCGTGCGCGAGAACAAGCTCGTGACCGTCTGCGAGGAAGCCGGTTGCCCCAACATCGGCGAATGCTGGGCGAAGAAGCACGCGACCTTCATGATCATGGGGGATACCTGCACGCGCGCCTGCGCGTTCTGCAACGTGCGCACCGGCCTGCCCGGCCCGCTCGATGCCGACGAGCCCCGCAAGGTCGCCGACGCCGTGGCCAAACTTGGGCTCGAGCATGTGGTCGTGACCTCGGTCGATCGCGACGACCTTGCCGACGGCGGCGCCGTCCATTTCGCCGCGACCATTGCGGCGATCCGTGCAACGAGGCCGGCGACGTCTATCGAAATCCTCACGCCTGATTTCCTGCGCAAGCACGGCGCGCTCGAAACGGTCGTTGCGGCGAGGCCAGACGTATTCAATCACAATCTGGAAACGGTGCCGTCAAAATATCTGGCGGTGCGCCCCGGTGCGCGCTATTTCCATTCTGTCCAACTCCTGCAGCGCGTGAAGGAGCTCGACTCCCGCATCTTCACCAAATCGGGAATCATGGTCGGCCTCGGCGAGAACCGCAGCGAGGTGCTGCAATTGATGGACGATCTGCGTTCCGCCGACGTCGATTTCCTGACCATCGGCCACATCTCCAACCGACGCGCAAGCACCATGCCGTGATGCGCTTCGTGACCCCGGATGAATTCGAGGCCTATCAGAAGACGGCCTACGCCAAGGGATTTCTGATGGTCTCGGCCACACCACTGACGCGATCCTCACACCACGCTGGTGACGACTTCCGCGAGCTGCGCGAGCGCCGGCACGTTTAACTCCTCCGCGGCTGGATCGCGCTACTCCCTAAACGGACAGCTAGCCCAAACCGTGATCCATGCGCACGGCTTAGCCGTAGCTTAGGCTGAACAGATTGGCAGCCAATATCCGCGCGTCGTGCTCTCAAGCGGATGGATTCGTTAGCTCTCCTGAGATTCTCCTTGATCTTGGCGCACAAGTTGTGCACATGCCGCCCTCTACTCTGGCGTTGACGCCTGTGCTTTCCGGCTTCAAAACGACACGAGATCTCCGGTTTCCGCTGCGCGCTTGATTGCGTCAATCACTTCGAGGGTTTTGAGACCTTCGCGCGCGCTTACCACAGGAGCGGCTATGCCGCGGATAACCGCACAGAAATTGGCAATCTGTAGGCCAAGCGGGTCTTCCTTCTCGTATCTCAGCCGCTCGCGCTCTATCGGCGCCCACCAGCTGGCCTTGCTTGGATGATGCCAAAGATCGAGTTGCGGAATAGACAGCGATGCCCTCGTGCCGCCGATCTGGTAAAAAGTCTCCTGCGTATGACTGTACGCCGGGTTCTCACCAGCCGTGAATTCCCAACTCCAAGGCGACTGGATGGTGTCGGAGATATTGACCGTTCCCAGCGCACCGGAGACGAAGTGCAGGATGACCACCGCCGTATCTTCAACGGCATTTCCACGCAGCCGATTGGATTGGGCAGCTTGGACCGCCACGATATCCCCACACAGGTACCGCAGCAGGTCGACATCGTGGATGAGATTCAAGAAGACCGGCCCCGCCCCCTTTTCGCGACGCCAGGCTACATCGAAATAATCGTCCGGCTTGATCAGCCAGAACATGCCATGCACCGACACGATCGGGCCGAGCCGGCCGCTATCGATCTCCGCCTTGGCGCGCTGGATCATCGGGTTGTGGCGGCGATGATGGCCGGTGAGCAGCGGCACGCCCTGCTCGCTCGGAAGCTTCGACCAGGGTCTGCGCGGCGACGACGTCATCCGCTAGCGGCTTCTCGATGAGCGCCGGGATGCGGGCTGCGATACAATCCATGCCGTTGGCCACGTGCATCTGCTTAGGGGTGGCGACGACCACCCCGTCCGGCCGGTTTTCGGCGAGCATGTCCTGAAACGACGGAAAGCAGTCCACGTTCGGCGAGACCGCCAACTCTCGGGCAGCCGGCATCGGATCGACGATCGACGACAGTATCGCCTCCGGCCGCGCGAGAATGTGTTCAATGTGTCGCTTGCCGATGAGACCCGCTCCCATCACCGACAGGCGGACAGGTGCAGTCATACGATGCTATCCCTTCTTCTCGTCAAGCAGCTGGGCCACGCGGCGCAAGCCGAGCAGATAACCCTGAGTGCCGAAGCCTGCGATGACTCCATCAGCTCGCTTGGAGACAAACGAATGGTGGCGGAACTCCTCGCGCTTGTGCACGTTGGAAATGTGCACCTCGATCACTGTCCCCTCGAACGTGTTCAAAGCATCCAGGATGGCGACCGATGTATGGGTGAAAGCGGCGGGATTCATCACGATACCGGCGGCCGTCTCGCGCGCCTCGTGGATCCAGTCGATCAGCTCATATTCCCTATTGGACTGGTGAAAGCGAATCTCCAGGCCGAGCTCCCCGGCCAGCGCCCGGCAATCCCGCTCCGCATCCACGAGCGTCTCGTGGCCATAGATGTGGGGCTGGCGCTTGCCGAGTAAATTGAGATTCGGCCCGTTCAGGACGTAGACAAGACAACTCATGGAAAAACTCCGTTCAGTGATGGGCAAGGATCTCGCCGAGGAACTGCTTGGTGCGGGCGTGCTGTGGACTGCGGAAGAAAGCATCGGGCGCGCCTTCTTCGATAATCTGTCCGTCAGCCATGAAGATGACCCGGTCGGCAACCTGGCGAGCAAAGCCCATCTCGTGGGTGACGCAGATCATGGTCATACCGTCGTTGGCGAGTCCGATCATCGTATCGAGTACCTCCTTGACCATTTCCGGATCGAGGGCCGAGGTCGGCTCGTCAAACAGCATTACCTTGGGCTGCATGCAGAGGGCGCGCGCGATCGCGACGCGCTGTTGCTGACCGCCGGAAAGTTGAGCCGGATACTTCTCGGCCTGATCGCCGATGCGTACGCGCTCGAGATATCTCCGCGCGGTCGCCTCCGCCTCCGTCTTGCCCATGCGGCGCGCGCGAATGGGCGCGAGCGTACAGTTCTGCAAGACCGTCATATGCGGAAAGAGGTTGAAGCTCTGAAAGACCATGCCGACGTCCAGACGCACGACATCGATGGCCTTGATGCTATCGTCCAACCGATGACCGTTCACCACGATGCTGCCCTGCTGGATCGGCTCGAGGCGATTGATGCAGCGGATCAGCGTCGACTTGCCTGAACCGGACGGACCGCAGAGCACGATCTTTTCACCTCTGCGCACGGTGAGATCGACGTTGCGGAGAGCCTGGTACCCGCCGTACCACTTCTGCACGCCCTTCATTTCGATCAGGATGTGGTCCTGCATGCTGGTCTCCGCTGTCGGGCGGCGGCCAACGCGGATCGCGCGTCGGCCGCTCGCAGTGGCTACTGGACTGTGAAGGGGACGCCGGGGACCGAGTCCGGGAAGGTCGGCACGGGCACCTTCATCCACTTGGCGTAGAAGGCAGCCAGTTTGCCGTTCGACTTGATCTCGTCGATGAACTTGTTGGCCGTCTCGTTCCATCCCTTGTCTCCGAGGCGCGTGCAGGCCCCATTGTACAGAGCCGTGAAGTGAAGCTTGGGCTCGAACCCAAGTTCGGGCTTTGCGGCATTCAGACGCTGCGGGTAGAACAGGTTCGCACCGACTGCCTGGACCTGGCCGGAGAGCAGCGCCTGGATCGTGGCCGCGTCATCGTCGAATCTGCGGATCTCGGTCCCGGACGGGGCATTGTTGGTCACCTGTGTGTCCTGCGTGGAGGACCTCGGAACGCCAATAACGTACTTGCCCATGTCGGCATTGCCGGTGATCGGGGTCGCCTGGGCGGCGACGAGCGTGATCTCATTGGCAACATACGGCTTGGAATACTGCACCGCCTTTGCGCGCTCGGGCAGCATGGCCATGGTTGCAAACAGAATGTCGACGCGGCCTGTGGTCAGCGCCGGAATACGATTGGCCACCGCCAGCGGGACGAACTCGGCCTTAACGCCGAGATATTCAGCGAAGGCGCGGCCCATGTCGGCATCGATGCCATCCTGCTTTCCCGAGCTATCGACATAGCCCCAAGGAGGATTATCCCCCTGAATGCCGATGACGACGACGCTCTTCTTCTTCACGTCTTCCAGAGTTCCAGCCTGCGACTCGCCTGCGATGGCGAGAGCCGCTAATGCCAATAGCGCGAGCCTGAACTGGCGACGATTGGGTGAAAACAACATGAGTATCTCCTCCTGGTGATGGCTATTTGTTGAGTAGGTGCGCCGTTGTTATCTTTGACTGGCCAGGGCGAGCCTGGCCTCCATCCGACCGCCCCACCATGAGAGTGGCCAGCACAGGATGAAGTACATTGCGCCGACCACGCCGAAGACGAGCAACGGCTGGAAGGTCTGGTTCGACACGATTTGACCGGCGCGGGCGAGCTCGATGAAGCCGACGATGGCGGCGAGCGAGGTGCCCTTGATGAGCTGCACGAGATAACCGATGGTCGCCGGCAGCGAGATGCGGATCGCCTGTGGCAGCACGATATCGCGCATGCGGGACGAATAATGCAATCCGAGCGCCATCGCCGCCTCGGTCTGGCCGCGCGGCACGGCCTGGATCGCGCCACGCCAGATCTCGCCAAGAAACGCGGAGGCATTCACGGTGAAGCCGATTGCTACCGCCGTGAAGGCGTCGAGCTTCAGCCCGGTCAGCGCCAATCCGTAATACACGACGAAAAGCTGCAGCAGCAGCGGAGTGCCCTGGAATATCCCGATGTAGACGCGGGTGACCCATTCCACGCCCCTGTGGCCACAGGTGCGCAGCAATGCGATCGCGAGCCCCGCCGTGCAGCCACCTACGAACGCGACCAGCGTGAGCAGCATGGTCCATTGCAGGCCACGCAGCAGGAAGCCGAACTCTGGAAGACCAAAATGCGGTGTCATGATCTTCCCCTCAGCGTGTCGGATATGAGAAAAAGCGGTGAGAGATGACCGCAAAGCCCAGCATCAGCAGCCAGGAGATCGCGAGATAGAGGAAGGTGACGGAGAAATAGACCTCGAAGCTGCGGAAGGTGTCGCTCTCGATGCGCTGTGCAACCGACGTCAGTTCGTAGGCGGACACAGCCGAACAGATCGACGATGTCAGCGTGAGCATGATGAACTGCCCCGTCAGCGAGGGGTAGATCGCGCGAAGCGCGGGCTTGAGCACGATGAAACGGAACACCTGCCCTTTGTGCAGTCCGAGCGCGTAGCCGGCCTCCACCTGTCCTTTGTGGATAGACTGAACGCCGCCGCGAATGATCTCGATGGCGTAGGCGCCGCCATTGATACCGAGCGCGATGACGGCGGTCGCCGTCGGATTGAGCTTCAATCCGACGAGCGGCAGGGCGAAGAACAAGAAGAAGATCTGCACCAGGAAAGGCGTGTTGCGCACGACCTCGACGAAGCCGATCACAAGACCACGCAACCACGCCGCCTTCGAATCGCGTGCCGCGACCCCTCCGACACCGATCAGCATCGCGAGCGACATTCCGGCGAGCGCCAGGCCCAACGTACCCACGCACCCCCACAGCAGTGCGGGCATTGCATGCCAAACCACAGAGAAATCGAGCGTATAGCCCATCTTGCGTTTCCTCTCGGGCGTTGTGCGTACCGCTCGCCCATCGGCCTGACGTCACCCTCCCAGGGATGCAAAAGTGGCGAAGAAGACGTCTGGATCGGGTGAGATGCCCGTGAACAAGCGGAATGCTTCGGTGCCCTGGAAAATCGCCATGCCACCGCCGTCGACGGTGCGGCAGCCCAGAGCACGCGCCGCGCGCAGCAATGCGGTTTCCAGCGGGAAGTAGACGATCTCGGCGACCCACAGATCGGGACGCAGCAAGGCCATCGGCAGCGGCGTGCCCGGATATTTGTCCATACCGATCGGCGTCGCATTGACGATTCCGTCTGCGACAGCGACGCAAGCTGCGACATCCTGGCCGGCCCTCAAGCGCCGTTCGACGAATCGAGGGGACAATGCGTCGACCACGCTCTGCGCCTTGGCCAAATCGAGGTCTATGATCGTCAGTTCCTGCACGCCGAGCTTCATCAGCGCGAAAGCCACGGCCGCGCCTGCGCCGCCCGCGCCGAACTGGACGACACGGCCGAGCGGGGCAGCTTGCATGTTGCGGCGAAAATTCTCCGCGAAGCCGAACCAGTCCGTGTTATGGCCGGTCATTCGACCGTTCCTGACGACCACGGTGTTCACGGCGCCTAGCGCCTCTGCGTCGGGCGAAAGCTCGTCCAGGAGCGGAATGATCGCCTGTTTGCAGGGATGGGTCACGTTCAGCCCGTCAAAGCCCATCCGCTTTGCCGCCGTCAGCAATTCCGGCAGCGCTTCGACTCCGAGCTTCAGCTCGGTCAGATCGATCGTCTTGTAGAGATAGCGGATGCCGGCGGCGTCAGCGGCCGCTTCGTGCATCGGCGGGGTGCGGGACGCCGCGATGCCGCTGCCGATCAGGCCGACGAGGAAGCTGGACTTCGGATGCATGTTCGGCAGCGCCCGTCAGCTCAGTGGAACGGTCAGTTCGGCGATGACCCGAGCCGTGCTCGGCCGCACGCCGCGCCACCAGGCAAACGCTTCCGCCGCCTGCTCGACCAGCATGCCGACGCCGTCGGCCAGCTTGGCTACGCCTTCGGCGCGGGCCGCTCGCAGAAAGGGGGTCAATCCCTTGCCGTAGGCAAGTTCGTACGCCAGCTCCGCACCGCGGAAGACGTTGCCGGGAAGTGGCGGCATCTCACCTCGCAGGCTGGCCGATGTCGCGTTGACCACGACGTCATAACCCACGGCAAGATCGGCGAGTTCAGTGTAGCCGCTGACGATCAGGGGACCGCAGCCCGCAAACTCTTCCGCCAATGCCACGGCTTTCGACAGCGTTCGATTGACGAGAACCAGCTCGGACGGCTCCTGGCGCAGGAACGGAAACAGCGCGCCACGTGCGGCCCCTCCAGCGCCGAGTATCAGAACGCGCCGGCCTGCCATTTTGACGCCGAGATTGACGGTGATGTCACGCACCAGTCCGACTCCGTCGAAATTCTCGGCAATGACCCGATCGCCGTCGAACTTGAGGCAGTTTGCGGCACCTGCTCGTTCGGCGCTCTCGGAAAGTTCGTTTGCGTAGGCGAAGGCATCGAGCTTGAACGGAGCGGTGATGTTCAGCCCCTTGGCGCCCTCTGTCCGGAATTGATCAACCCGTTCGTTGAAGCCGTTGAGCGGTCCCTCGATTGTCTCATAGACAAGGTCCTGTCCCGTCATTCGGGCGAAAGCGCCATGGATGAAGGGTGATTTGCTGAAGCCGATCGGATTGCCAATCACCGCATAACGATCGCTCATGGCTTACTCCTGCACGGCAGCTTCGTTGTAGAGGACACCGTCGCGCACCATCGCCTCAACGAGATTGGCCGACAGTCCCAGCGACTCTGCAATGCGGCGATTGTCCTGGCCAAGCAGTGGTGCCGGAGTCCGTACCGTGGTGTCGCAGTCGGAGAAACGGAAAGGCAGGTTCGGCAACGTCACCTTGCCGAGCACCGGATGCTCCTGCTCGACCAGCATGCCGCGCGCCTGGATCTGCGGATCCCTCACGACCTCTTCGATGGTCTGCACAGGAGCGGACGGCACACTGGCTTTATCGAGTGCTGCAAGACAAGCATCCCGAGACGGCTGCGACAGCGTCCAGTTTCGCACAATCTCCATCGCTTCGGCATAATGGGCGTTCCGCGCGGCGGGTTTGGCGAAGCGCTCGTCGGATGCCAGCGTGTCCCCTCCGATCAGCATCGCCAATCGCCGCCATGCATCATCGACTTGGGCGGCGATGACAAGATTACCGTCCCTGGCCGGAAAAACGCCGTAGACAGTCGAGTCCGGTTGTCCGCTGCCGGTCTGCTTCGGCAGGTCCGTACCGCCGGAAAGAAAGTAGCGCTGAACCGCATAATCGTGCATCGAGACCATGCAGTCGTACAGCGCCAGATCGATATGCTGGCCACGCCCGGACGACGCGCGGCCGACCAGCGCTGCATTGATGGCAGCCACACCATGAATGCCGGTGTACATGTCTGCCAACGGCATACGAAGCAGCGGCGGGGCTTCGCCGGGGGTACCCAATTGCGCCAGCGCGCCCGACATCGCCTCTGCGATCAGGCCGAAGCCGGGGCGGTCGGCATAGGGGCCGGTGTGGCCATAGGCGGAGACCGAGCAGTAGACCAGCCTTGGATTCCGCGCCGACAGCGTCTTGTAACCGAGCCCGAGGCGTTCGAGCGCGCCGGGGCGATAGTTTTCGATGAAGACATCGGCCGTATCGACCAGCTTCATCATCATGTCGAGGCCCCGTTTGTCGCGCAGATCGATACACAGGCCCTGCTTGCCCATGTTCTGCTGCAGGAAGTAGCCGGACTGGCCGTCCTTGAAATAGCCATGGGCGCGGCCCGCATCACCTGCCTTCGGACGCTCCACCTTGATGACTTCAGCGCCCATCGCGGCGAGGCAGCGGCCCATGAACGGGCCTGCCAGGAAATGGCTGTAGTCGATGACGCGAATGCCTTTGAGCGGCAGATCTTGCGCGGTCATGCCTGCTCTCCTGCGGCGCCGGTCTTCGGGCGCATGGGAATCATCAGCCGATGCTCGCCGAGTTGCACCACTTCGCCGCGCTGATTGATCAGCTCCGAGGGCAGCACCACGATGCCCCACCCTTCCCGCTTCGTGGCGCGCATTGAACCGACGCGAAACTTCACGTGCACGGTGTCGCCGAGCTTGATCGGCAGCTTGAAATCCCATGTCCAGCCCAGCGACATTCCCGGAAGGAAGCGGTAGTCGGCGCGGGTCTTCAAACCATCGGCCAGCGACAGACCAAACAGCCCGTGCGCGACGCGCGTACCGAATGGTGTGGTCTTGGCGTATTCCTCGTCGACATGAACAGGCGTGAAATCACCCGTCAGTTCGGCATAGGCATTCACCATCGCTTCAGTGACCGTCACTGCGGGGGTGACGCATTCGTCACCGACCTTGGCATCGTCCCAGTAGCGCTCATCGGTCATCTCGCGTCTTCCTCTAGGCACGGGGATTGATCGCCAGGACCGCTTCCACGGCACCTACACTGGCTTGCAAGATTTCGACGTTGAGTCCGCCCGGCAGCTCGAGCCAGTTCGGCCCGGCAGGCTGTGCCTTGGCGCCCCAGGCCGCGGCGCGGGCGAGCACACCTTCGTAATCGTCGACCATGATGCCGAGATGGGCGAGACGCCCTTCCGGTCCCGCAAAATTCGGATCCTCAATGAGTTGCACGCTTCCGAGCACCCAGACCTGGCGAGGGCGTGCACCATTGGCGGAGTGCTCGTCGCGAATGGCAAGACCAAGCACCTCACGAAAAAACGCGACGTGGTGATCAACGTCCCGCACGCGGATCGCGACGTGCTCGACATAAGCGCGGGGCAACGACATCGTCTCAGGCCTTTCCCGGATAATCGCTGCGGGCGTATTCGAGCCCTTTGACCAACGCGACGAGGGTCGAGTTGACGGGAGTCGGCACGTTGAGCTTGACGCCCCAGCGCACGACCGAGCCGTGAATGTAATCAACCTCGGTCAAATTGCCGGACTGCAGGCTCTGCAACATCGACGTCTTGAAGTCGGGCGGCAGTCCAGCAGACGCCATCGTCCAGGCCCGGCGCGGATCGGCAATCGAGATCTTCACGCCGGCCGCCTGCGCGACCGCGATGCCCTCGGAGATTGCGGCTAGCGCGCAATCTTCCAGGATCGACAGCGAATAGAGACCGCCGTAAGTCAGCCCGGTAACGGCGGTAATCCCTCCTCCGGCGACATTGATGAACAACTTGTCCCACATCGTGCCCAGGATGTTGTCGCTGAGCAGTGAGAGAATGCCGGCACGATTGAACGTCTCGGAAATTCGCCGTGCGCGCTCCGTCAAGCGTCCGTCAAGTTCGCCGATGATGGTTTCCTTGCCGATGACCCCGGAGCGAACATGACCGGGGCCAAGCAGCACGCCGCCAACGTAGGTCTTGCCTGCCATGACCCGGTCACGACCAACTTCCTCCGAAAGAATGTCCTCGTGACCAAGCCCGTTTTGAAGCGACATCACGACCGTCTGCGGCCCGATGATCGGCGCGGCCGCCCGGATCGCATCGCGCGTGTGGTAGGATTTGACCAGGACGATGACGAGGTCCGCCACGATGCCGGCCTGGTTCGCGGAGGTGCAGGCCGAGACCTTCACAACGGTCTCGGCGTCGCCTTCGAGCATCCGTAGGCCGCCGGCATTGATCGCGTCGACATGAGCCTGAAACGGGTCGATCAAACAAACCTCGGCACCACCGCGCGCCAGCGTGCCGCCGATGGTCGAGCCTAGGGCCCCCGCTCCGATAAAGCAGATCCTCATCCGAACGTTTCTCCCGCGCCTTTCTTGGCGTCGGAAGCGTGGTAGCAGTCCGCCCTGTATTTGGATATGCTATGATCCTTATAACCATTATTGTAGATCGTAATGAAGCACCGGGACCTCTCCGAGACGAACCTGCTGGAGCCGCGCCTGCTCCGGCTGTTTGACGCACTGTTTTCAACGGGTAGTGTCACCAGGGCAGCCGAGAAACTCGGTCAAAGCCAGCCGACCATTTCGATCTGGCTGGCGCGTCTGCGAATGGAACTGGATGATCCGCTCTTCATCCGGTCGACAGAGGGAATGCTGCCCACTCCACGTGCCGAGGCTCTCATCGGCACGGCTAGACAGGCCTTGGACATGCTGCGGCGTCTCGCGGAGCTCCGTCCTGAGTTTGATCCGGCCACTGCAAAGCGCCGCTTCATCATCTGCATGACGGATGCGAGCCATATCACGCTCCTTCCGGCCATCCTCGGCCACGTTCGTCGTGTTTCTCCGGGCATCCGCATCGAAGCGGCGCAGATCGGCGGCGATACCCCACGGATGCTGCAGTCTGGCGAGGCCGATCTGGCGCTCGGCTACATCTCGGATCTCGATGCCGGGCACTTCCAACAGGTGCTCTTTCCGCAGGATTGGGTCTGCTTGGCGAACGCAAACCATGCCCGGATCCGCGACCGCATCACCGCAAAGGATTTCAGGCGTGAGGCCCACGTCCTCATTCGCCCCGGCACCGGACATCTCTTGCTCGGGGACGCGCTACGGGAGCAGCGCATGGTCCTTGACGTTGCGCTCGAGCTACCGGGCTTCTTGGGGTTACCCGCAATTGTGGGGACGACTGACCTGATCGCCACCCTTCCAAGACACATCGGCGAAACGCTGGCGCACTATTACGGACTACGCGTGCTCGACTGCCCGCTGGCGATCGCCGGCTTTACGGTGAAGCAATATTGGCACGCCCGCTTCCATCACGACCCGGCAAACCAATGGTTGCGTGACGTCTGCGGCGAACTCTTTCAACAGCAGGAAGTGCGGGGTCTACATCGTTCCGGTCGGACAAAAAAGCGAAGGCCTCGCGATTCTCCCTTGTAGTCGGGAGCGTCCAGGAGACGCCTCCTTCCGTGCCTTGGCCAACCGAAGGCCGATCAACGCAGCTCCGATCGGCGGAAGAACCGAGATGCGCTTTAGTGTTATGTCCGCTTCGTGCGGATACACCAACACCACGTCCCGTACCTCACCAGTCGTGTCATCGCAGTACCGCACCTGCGAGCCCATGCGGACCACGCCGCGCAGATCGGAATTGTCTGTCACCACGCTTGCACGCTCTATCTCCCCGGCAAGGAGATGCGACACGCGCGGGAAGAGCGCCGAGCTTGAACTGCCAGAGCGTTTGGGCACCCGGCCTCATCCTCCAACACCGTGATGGCTGGCAACGCGATTTCAGGCTTGTCCTTGCGATTAGTCTTGGGCATTCTGGTAAGCGGAGGTGGCCGACGATCGCGCGACCATCGTGCTTGAAAGTGACGCGCCGCTTTTCGATGCTCATCCACCTCCTTGCGCCTGCTAAGTGGCAAATGCGCCGCGACTTGACGGTGCCCTTCGGGCAAGGGTGACAATAGTGTCGTTTGCCGTCGTTCTGTGTCGCAGTTTGCGCAACACGAAATGGTGTTTGTTCGCTTGCTACCGCGCCCGTTGAGTTTCCCGCAGCATGATTCCCCTGCAGAGGCCCTCGCAGCATTCAACCATCATTTCAGTCAGCGCCCGCACCTTTCGGGCTGGATGTTGGCCGGCCGGCCGTACCACGTAGATGCCCAAACTTGGGGGGGGATACTGCTTCATCACCGGGACCAACGCACTGGACTCGAGATGCTCGATGATAAGTTCCTTCGGAATACCTGCAAGCCCGATGCCCGCGAGAGCAGCGGCGACGAGAGCGACGGCGTTGTCCGCTTTAAAGCGCCCTTTCGGCCTCAGTGTGATCAGCTTGTCGCCATCAAGTGCCAGCCATGTCTCAGTCCCTTGCATGACAACGTCGTGAGTTTCGAATTCTTCCGGGGTTTCTGGAGCACCATGACGCTCGATGTATTCAGGCGTCGCCACATATACGGCTGGCGTGTATCCGACTTTCCTGGCGAGCAGGTTCGAGTCGGCGAGGTGACCGATCCTGATGGCGCAATCAAATCCTTCCGCGATCAGATCAACGAATCGGTCCGTATAGCAAGCGCGAACCTGCAGCTCAGGATTCAGGCGCGCCAGTTCCGCGATCACCGGCGCGAAGTGCGTCGGGCCGAAGGTCAGCGGAGCGGCGATCCGTAAGTTGCCGCGTAGTTTGCCCGCTGGCAGGATCGTTTCTCGAGCAATGTCGATCTCTGCGCAAACCTTCGCGGCGTGTTCGCGAAACGTTATTCCAGCTTCCGTCAGGCCAGCGCCACGAGTGGTTCGTGCGAGCAACTGGATACCCAGGTCGGCCTCTAGCCTAGCTAACCGCCGACTGATGATTGACTTGGAAACGCCAAGACGAAGCGCAGCTGCCGTGACACTTCCAGCATCGGCGACCTCAACGAATGTTCGTAGTTCCTCGATATCCAATCGCGTCCCCGTTCCGCAACTCAGCACAGCACTCCTTGAAGCTATACGCACGAGAAATGCAATGGCATTCGAACATGCGCGCTGCGCTGCACTCGCGGCAAATGAGCGCTCCCGCAGGAAAGGAATTGCCATGAGTTTTCGCCAAGGTCTCGGTTCCCTCCTTAGACCGGAGGATTCGGTGTTGGTTCTGATCGACCATCAGCCCTACCAGCTCGCCAACCTGAACAGCCATGATCCTCAGGCAGTAGTTAACAATACCACTGCACTAGCCAAGGCCGCCAAGGTCTTCGGCGTCCCAACGATCCTGACGAGCGTCATTGCGGGGCGGGGCGGACTGATCTTCAAGCATATCACCGACGTCTTCCCAGACCAGAAGGTGATCGACCGCACCTTCATCAATACTTGGGAAGACAAGGCCGTCGTAGATGCTGTGAAAGCGACCGGACGTAAGCAGCTGGTCATAGCCGGCCTCTGGACAGAAGTCTGCGTCGCGATGCCGGCGATCCAGGCCGCGGGCGAAGGCTGGGATGTGACAGTGATCACCGACGCATCAGGAGGCACCTCGGTTGAGGCCCACGAGGTCGCCATTCAGCGCATGATCGGGGCCGGCATCAACATGATGACCTGGTTGGCCCTCGCAGCCGAATGGCAGCGCGACTGGGCGCGTCTCAAGACGGCTGGTCCGCTGACGCAGGTCATGATCGATCACGTTGGCGGCAGCGGCGTCGCCTACCTGTGGGAGCAGCAGCTGCTGAACACACCAGTGCCCAACGAACAGTCGGCAGGCATCTGATCGGAATGAAGGGGGGACCGGGATGCGCCCCGTGGCGCAACCCGCTCCCTGCCCCGCCGCAGAAAACGGCGGCCTAAAGGTGCAGCTCGCCGCCTAGGAGCGTGAAGATGTCGATTGATGGCTTCCTCATCGGACAGGGGATCGACGTCACTCACCCAGAGTTTCGGGTGAGCCCCCGGCTTCAATCGCGGACCCAACTTTCGTTCGAGATCATGGAGGGTCCCTTCTCCCACGCCGAGACGTTCGCGATAGAAGTTGCTCCCCTTCGAGCAGACCTCTTCGCGGTGAGCTGGGCGGAAGACAGTGGCGGCACGGTCACGGACGTTCAGGATTACGATCGCGGACTGGGCCCCTCGCTCATCACGCTTCCTGCCGGGGGACTTCCTTAGGATGCGGGGTAAACTCGAGATCACTAAGGCGGCCGATCAGATCTTCGACGATCGTCCCGAACGCAGTAAAGCGCTGGTGCCGGCTGCATTGACGGCGCTGCTCCAGCGGCACGACCCGTCTGCGGTCGAACAGCTCTACCCACCTGGCTGTGTCCAACACCATCCCGACGTCGCCCGGGGACGCAACGCGCTCTCATCTGTCGGCATCTCCATCTTCGATCCTCTGGAACGGAAGCGTCAGGCGCCACGAGACGCCGGCTAAGCCGAGCAGCCACCCGATCCCTCCTGCGCCTCGAAGGACCCAAAATGGATATCGGCATCGACAGCTTCGCCGCCATCCTCCCTGATCTCGCGACTGGCGCGCCGCCGTCCGCCACCGATCGAATGGCCGAGCTTCTCGACGAGGTCGAGGTCGCAGACAGGGTCGGTCTCGACGTTTTCGGAATTGGCGAGCACCATCGCGCGGAGTTCCTCGACTCCGCGCCGGCGATCATCCTCGCCGCCGCGGCCGCACGAACCAGGCGAATTCGTCTGACCAGCGCGGTGACGGTGCTGAGCGCGGCCGATCCCGTACGCGTGTTCCAGGAGTTCGCTACGCTTGACCTGATCTCAAAGGGCCGGGCCGAGCTCGTCGTCGGCCGCGGATCCTTCGGCGAGGCCTTCCCGCTCTTTGGCCTCGACACACGCGCCTATGACGACCTCTTCGCCGGGAAGCTCGACCTGTTCATGCATCTCGGCAAAACCAGCCACCCGCGCTGGCAGGGGCGCTTCCGGCCGGAGCTGATCGGTCAGGGCGTGTTCCCACGTCCGTACCAGGAACGGCTACCCGTCTGGAGCGGCGTGGGCGGCACGCCGCAGTCGTTCGCGCGCGCCGGCGTGCTCGGTCTGCCGCTGATGGTGGCGATTATCGGCGGAACCTTCGAGCGCTTCCGCCCCCTCGTCGACCTTTATTACGAAGCGGGCGCGCGGGCGGGGCATGATCGCGCCACACTCAAGGTGGGCGTCCACGCGATGGGATTCGTAGCCGAAACCAACGTGGCGGCCGGCGACGCCTTCTTCCCCGGCTGGGCCCACCTCACCGAGACCGTCGGGCGCGAGCGGGGCTGGGCACCTCCGACGCGCGCGCACTTCGACGCCATGGCCGGCCCTGACGGCGCGTTCCTGGTAGGTGATCCGACGACAGTTGTGGCCAAGATCCAGAAGGCAAGTGCAGTCCTGGGCGGGCTCTCACGTATCACTTTTCAAATGAGCACCGCCTTGCAAGACTCCGCTGCGATGAGGCGCGCGATCGAGCTTCTTGGCAATGAAGTCGCTCCCGTCGCCAGGAGCATCGTTTGAAAGCTGGCCAGGAGAGTAGTTATGGCATCCCGCCCCCGACGTCGCTGGTGTTCGGTCGTGATCACGGGAGCCGGTACCGGTCTCGGTCGCGAGCTCGCGTTGAGCTACGCCGCCCGAGGCAGTGTCGTCTTCGGTACTGCAGGGTCTGCCGCTGAGGTGCAAGAGCTCAGAACTGCATCGGGTGGGCGCGTCAGCCTCGCAGTGAGCGATGTCACCAAATTCACCAAAGGCAAAATTTGGGCGGAAGGCGTGTCGGAGGCGCTCGATGGGGCCGGACTCGACCTCCTGATCAACAATTCACATATCATCCCCCCAAGCCCGCTCGAAGCGGTCTCCATTGATACGGCACGGCATGCTCTTGAGGAGAACGTCCTTGGTGCGATGAGCGTTATTAATGCCTTTCTGCCGGCGCTTCGCCGAGCGCGCGGCCAGATCGTCCAAATCATCGACGCGAGTAGAAGTACCCCAATTACCTTTTGTGGGCTTGCGGCAACATCTAACGCGGCGCTCGAGGCGCTCGTGTCCGCTTACCGGGCCGACCTCAAGCCGTTCGGCGTGCACGTCACGACGGTATCGATGGGCCGCATCCAAGGCGGTGATGTATCGACGACTTCAGATGCTCTGATGAGCGCCGCCAAGAACATGGGCCCTGAGCAGCGCGAATTGTATGGTAGGCGGCTTGCAAAATATTCCAAGAGTAACGAAGAGCCGGGCGCTAACGCTTTGGATCCCTGTGAAGCTGCTGCGCGCGTGATCGGGATTCTCGACCAGGAACCCGTGCCAAGCCGGGTCGCCGTTGGGTCCGATGCGGAGGCAGCTTAGGGCAAGTCAGCATCTATCCGACGATCACCGGATGGAATGCCACTGGAGCCAATGGCACCAGCTAACTGAATCGGGGATCGCGGAAACACGGAGATGAACCCTTGGCCAATATCACCACGCAAGACGCGATGCACAACCTTTCACGTTCCATCATGGCTGAGAGCTCAGCGCCGACGACTGAGACAACCAAATGCTGTTTTCCTGGAGAAGGGGTATCGAACCCGTTCTGCTGAAGCCAGCGCGGTATCGGGTCGTCGATCCCCCGCCGTCCTCAAGCGTCCGATCGCGGCGTTCCATTCCCTGCAACACAGTTCGGCACGTTTCGCCACTAATGAAGGCGAACGCCCCTCCCCAAGATATGCCGAGCATGTGATCCCATCGCCGCTTCGCGCTCTCCGGCTGGAGCGGCCGACTTCATGGATGGCAGAAGGAAAAGGAAATGATCGATCTGAGTGGAAAGCGAGCCCTCGTGGCCGGTGGATCGCGGGGAATCGGTGCCGCGATCGCGCTGGCGCTCGCTGAAAACGGCGCCGACGTCGCGTTCACCTATCATAACTCCGCCGAGAAGGCCCAGGCAGTAGCTGCGTCGATCAAGGCGACCGAACGTCGTGCCGTCATCATCCAGGCCGACAGCGCCGATCCCGTGGCGATCACGCGCGCCGTCGACGAGGCCGTGACCGAGCTTGGCGGCATCGACATCCTCATCAACAGCGCGGCAATCGGCTATTATGGGCCGCTCACGGAGCTGGACCTCGGCGAGTACCAGAAGCTGATGGACGTGAACGTGCGCGCGCCGATGCTGTTCGCCAAGGCTGTCATCCCGCACCTTCGCGCAGGGGGCCGCATCGTCACCATCGGCTCCGGTCTCGCCGAGCGCGTTCCTTTTCCGGGTGTGTCGGCCTACGCCACCTCGAAGGCGGCGCTGACCTCGTTCACCCGCGGCCTGTCGCGCGAGCTCGGGCCGAGCGGCATCACTGTCAACCTGGTGCAGCCCGGCTCGACCGACACCGATGCGAACCCCGCGGACGGCGACGCGGCCGACTTCCAGCGGGGCATGACGTCGCTCGGACGCTACGCTGAGCCGCGCGAGATCGCCAATGCGGTCGTTTTCCTTGCGAGCCCGGCCGCGAGCGTGATCACCGGCACGATCCTCAACGCCGATGCGGGCGCGCTCGCCTAGGCTTCGACACCGCGCCGGCGGGTCGGCCAAGTGCAGCTTGCCGGCACCATCGCTACAATCATAAAGGGCAGACAGATGTCGAGCGTCCGCTATCGCACCCAACAGGTCGGGGCCGTCGAGGTCTTCTATCGGGAATCCGGCCCCGTCGACGCCCCGGCCCTGCTGTTACTCCATGGCTTCCCGACGGCAAGCCACATGTTCCGGGACTTGATTCCGCTGCTGGCGGACCGTTACCGCATCATCGCGCCGGACCTGCCCGGATTCGGCCAGACGCGGGCGCCCGAGCGCGGTTCCTTTACCTACAGCTTCGACGCGTTGGCCGAGGTCATTGAGGAGTTCGTCGATGCGATCGGGCTTGACCGCTTCGCCCTCTACATCTTCGACTATGGAGCGCCGATCGGCCTGCGGCTCGCCACGAAGAACCCGGATCGCATCACCGCAATCATCTCCCAAAACGGCAACGCCTACGAGGAGGGCTTTAGTGACGAATGGGGCGCGTGGCAGGCCTACTGGCGCGAGCCCACTGAGGCAAATCGCAAGGCCTGTCGCGCGTCGCTGTCGCCTGAGACGATCCGCAGCTGGCAATATGGGACAGGCGCGGATGCGGATCTGCTCGGTCCTGACGGATACGAGCTCGACATCGCGTACATGGCGCGTCCGGGTGCGGAGGACATACAGCTCGATCTCATCCTGGACTATCGCAGCAACGTCGCGCTCTACCCGGCCTTTCAGGCCTACTTCCGCGAACACCGCCCGCCGCTCCTGGCAGCATGGGGGCGTCACGATCCTGCGTTCGTTCCCGCAGGAGCGCTCGCCTATAGGCGGGACCTGCCGGATGCCGAGGTGCACCTGCTCGACGCGGGCCACTTTGCACTGGAGACGCACCATCGGGAGATAGCCGTCATCATCCGCAACTTTCTTCAACGCTCATTCGAAACGTGACGCGACCTGTCCACCTCACTTAGGAGATACCGATGTCCACACGCGAGCCGATCTTCCCGGTCCAGCGCCACGCCCTCTATGACGAGCATCGCTACTCGGCGGCGATCAGGTCCGGCGACCTGCTGTTCGTGTCCGGGCAGGTTGGGAGTCGCGAAGACGGCTTGCCCGAACCGGTGTTCGAGAAACAGGTGCGGCGCGCCTTCGCTAATCTCAGGTCTGTTCTGGCCGCGGCCGGTTGCACGCTCGCTGACGTGGTCGACGTCACCACCTTCCACACCGATCCCGAAGCGCAGTTCGAAACCGTTATGAAGGTCCGATCTGACGAGATCGGCGATCCGCCTTTCCCTAACTGGACGGCGGTAGGGGTGACCTGGCTGGCCGGCTTCGATTTTGAAATCAAGGCGATTGCCCGCATTCCAAGTCAACATTGAGCGGCTGCCGGTTTCAAGCGATGGGCGAGCACCAATGTCCTAGAACCTGGCTGGCAGAACTGCCGGGGATCTAGATCGGCATGGCGGTGCAGGATGGCTCGCAGGTCCTGGTCGGTGACGAGCTTCGGAGCTGGCCTTTGAGAGCCAACTCGGCCTTGCAGCCCCCTCGCGGAGGTCAAGGTGGCTCTAACTAGTCCGGACGGCTCGAAGTCGGCCGGACGTAGCCTAGTCCCTTGAAGCAAATGAAATGACTTATCCCGGGCGGATCTTAACCTTGCTTTCAGACGCTGGTTTCCGATCCGTCTGGATTTGCTTTGATGAGGTACTCGCCGCTTTCTCTAAAACTGCGGACGGTCGCGAAGGTATCTTCCATAAACTGCACGTATGACAGCTTGCCGTTCTCGCCGCGCGCCAGAACCGCGAAGGGTGATGTCACCGTTTTTCCCAAAATGTTTGATGTGTAAGTAAAGGAGCCAAAGATCGCTGCGCCGTTCTTATTCTCAAAGCTGTCCTGAATTTGGAAGCCGTCGACCCTCCAGTAACGGCTGACGTCGATGAAGGTCTGAACCAATCCTTTGGTGCCTTCGTTGGTTCCGGCCCAAGGCATGATCTGCTTCAGTTCCGCGTGCTCATAGTTGAGCGATACATATATGAAGTCATCAGTCGTAAATTGTTTGACGAAATCCAGATCGGTAGGGTTCGACAAGATCGACCGCAGTACCGCCAAGGGCGATGCCGCCGATGCGGGTTCGGCTGTAGACGACTTCTGGGAAAGAGCGTGCGCACGGGTGGACATTGTGGGTTCCTCCTTTTAGGTAATCTCGGAATAGAGGTGTAAGCGTAGGATGAGGCAGGCGCCCTCGACTACCGGGTCACAAGCCAGTTTTTGCTTCCAACTCTGACTTTATTGAAGGAGAGCTCTCCAAAACGCGTTGAACGGGGCACTTGGAAGCAACATCGAACAGTCGTGAACGCTGCTCGTCGGTAAGCTGGGCACCGCGAATGAAGATGGTTTTCTCGAACACATCCACGGGACTAAAAGCGCCGGCAGGCACTCTTTTCCCGTAATCGACCACCACCGACACGTGCTCTACCGGCCAGCGCTGTTGGCGGGCGTACCAACGCACTGTCATGGCCGTGCATTCTGCCAGTGCAGCCGAGAGAAATTCAAAAGGGCTTGGACCAAGTCCGCCACCGCCAGCATCCACGGGTTCGTCGCCGGTAAGCACGTGACTGCTCATTTCGATGCGAACAGCGAAAGTGCTTCTTCCGGTCTCTGAAGCTGTTACATGGGCGCGCGGCGCAGCCATCATCATCTCCTCATCCAATAGCGACAAAAGCCGATTTCGCGATACCTCGCCCTTAGGAGCTGGCCGAAGCAGGCGGCTCGGGTTGACCCGGCAGTGGGATGAACTCCGCGTCGTCCGCATCCGGAAGCTTCATCCGTCCCGCTTTCCAATCTGAGGCCGCCTGAGCGAGCCGCTCCTTCGAAGATGAGACGAAGTTCCAGTAGATGAAGCGCTCACCAACGGGTTCGCCCCCGAGCACCATCACAGCCGATTTTTCAAACGCCTTTACGCGCGAGATTCCCGCACCAAGCACCAGCATTCTACCTGCCTCATAGCGGCGATTATCCACCTCGACTGCGCCCGTAGCGACGTATAGGGCGCGCTCCTTGTGGCCGACCGGAACCTCTGCCGCTGCCCCGGCCGACATGTCGAGATGTGCGTAGAACAGCGGCGAGTGCGTTACGGAGCCGGCCACCAGGCCGTAGGCGCTGCCGGCAATGAGATGACCCATGACCCCCGACTCGTTCCACTGCGGCAGATCGACGCCTGAATGGTGTGAAAAGGAAGGGGCGGCCTCCTCCTGCTCGACTGGCAGTGCAACCCAGGCCTGGATACCGTGCACGCGATCACCATTCACCCGGGCATGCTCGAAGCGCTCACTATGGGTGATACCGCTGCCTGCTGTCATCCAATTGACTTCCTGTGGACGGATCGCCTGCTCGTAGCCGAGACTGTCGCGATGCATGATCTCGCCAGCGAACAGATAGCTCACAGTCGAGAGGCCTATATGCGGATGTGGGCGGACGTCTAAGCTGCGATCATCGCTGGGCGCGATATCAATCGGCCCAATGTGATCGAAAAAGATAAACGGGCCCACCATGCGCCGCTTGGCGAATGGCAGCACACGTCCGACCTCGAAGCCACCGCCGAGATCTCGGCGCCGCTGTTCGATGACCATCTCAATCATGTCTATTCTCCTGTTGAGCCGTGTCATCGACAACGTCTAAATATTCTGGGTGGCGCGCGTAGAAGGCAATCATGAAAGGACAAGCAAGAAAGGCCTGCGCCCGGCGGCCCGAAGCGCTTCGAACACGCCGCGCGCCAACTGCGAGTTGATGCCTCGGCCCGAAAATTGCGCCGGCATAGCGTCGACGGCGGGGGATTTGAGGCAGGCCCTTGTCCAGAGCGCGGTCACGATGGTTTTCGTCGACCGATTGCTGACCGCGTGCTTGAACTCGGTGTCCCCCCGGTTGTTGGTTGATGTCGGTCGGAGGTCGGCAGGTGGCCGACATTCATTATTAAGAATCTTCAGCACGCAACGCTCCGCTTCTTCACTGAAGTAACATTGTGGCGCGTGCTTACGGTAGGTTCGGAAAGTGAGTAGCTGTGTCGCATAAAGTGGAACGCAATAGGGAGGCTTTTCGACGAGCTCTAGCGCGCGTCTACAAACCGCGTTACCGTGATCTCCTCTAGATCGAGTTCCTGCTCGATTGCGTGGAGCACGCTATCGTGTATCTGGTCGGCGCGATGCATACGCAGCAGTTCGTTGCGGCCGGCGGAAATCGCTGACAACACGGCCCTGAAGTGATCAACGCGGTGTGAGGCGAACGTATCCGGCTCTTCGGAGAACCGCGCCGAAGCGCGCACTCGATAGGAATACTGCTCCATCAGTCGCGGATGGCGGTGGCTGCCATCCGGATCGAGCGACTCTTTTTCGACTGCCGCCAGTTGAGCGGCAGCAATGCGGGCGCGGGCCTCCGCCTCCGAAAGCTTTGAGGTGCTCGAAGAGACAAATCCCGCTCCGGAAAGCAGACGTACGAGGGGCGCCAATGTCGCGCCTTGTATCAGAACCGTGACGAGAATGACCGCGAACGTTACCGCTAAAATGAGGTCGCGGCCGGGAAACGCTTCAGGAAGCGAGAGCGCCGCAGCCAGGCTTACCACGCCGCGAATGCCCGCCCAACTCATTATGAAGGGTACCGATAGCGGAGGATAAGGATCTCGCGCACGCAACGTCGAGGACAACGCGCGGGGAATGTACGTTGTCGGGAAAATCCAAACGAACCTTGCGACGATCACGGCTGCGACGATCGCCATCATTGATGGCAGCAGCCCGAGCAAAGTTTCCAGTCCGCCGAGCCTTGTCAATATGCCGCGGAGCGATAGGCCGATAAGGATGAAAATCAACGATTCCAGCAAGAAAACAGAAACGCCCCAGACGGCGGTCGATCGCGTGCGAGTGACGGCTGATAGAAGTTCGTGCTGGTGCCAGCCCATGACCATTCCGCATGCTACAGTGGACAAAACTCCGGAGACGCCTAACTTCTCCGCCGCGATGTACGAAATCCAGGCGGTCAAAAAGCCCCAGACGACGGTAAGGTCGGCATCGGCGATGCGCTTGATAACAGAAATTGATACGTAGGCGGATGCCACCCCTAGCGCCACCCCGCCAACCGCGAGCCAGGAAAACTGGAATACAGCGTAGGTCGTGCTGAACGCTCCGGTAAGCGTTGCGGCCACCGCGAGTCGAAAAAGTACGAGTCCGGACGCGTCATTGACCAAGCTTTCGCCCTCGAGCAAAGCAACGATCCGCTGCGGCAAAGGCAGTTTCTGTAGCACCGCCTTCGCTGCGACGGCGTCTGGCGGCGAGACAATCGCCCCTAGTGCGAAGCAGGCTCCCCATGGAAGGGCCGGTTGCACCAGGTGAGTTACAACGCCGACGACCAACGTCGTGAAGACGACTGCACCGACGGCCAGTTGCATTATGATCCTTATGTCGGCGCGAAAGTCCCGCCAAGCGGTGAACCACGCGCTGGCCATCAATAATGGTGGCAAGAACAGAACTAGGACCAGTTCGGGATCGAGTTCGATGTTCGGAGCTTCCGGGACCATCGCAAGACCAATTCCGCCTACGATAAGTGCCGCAGCACGAGGAAGCTGAAGCTTCCGCGCGAGTACCTCTAGGATGACGATCATGGCCAACAGCAGGAGCATGATCTCAAAGCGCGCTACAGGGGTCATGTCTTCCTACTTTTGTCTCACCGATCAAGGCATTTGATCGGCCCATTAACGAGATGGCGGTTCGGCCGGATGACTAATGACCCTTTAGGCGTTTGTCAGCCAGATGGATGCGGTGTTGGCGAACCCGTGTACACGGTGCCGACGGAATATAGCGGGCCTGCAGAGACTTCCGGGATGAAAATGCTAAATAAGCGTTCCGCTTTGAGAGACACAGAGTTTCGTATCGCGCGACGTCTATGGATTGGGCGGCAATTTGCTACGGACAGGCCGAGAAAACGCTAAGCCAATGGACGCACGAATCATGCGACGAGCAGCAGGCAGACGCCTTCCCTTTCCAAATTCTTCGTAAGGGTGTCCCTGCGCATTCGTCATTTGCCGTGGAAGGTAGCGGCCAGTACTACCCGCCCCATCTATGCGATGGTTCAGGCCTGTCCGGGTTTGCCGCAGAAGCGGAGAGCGAGTTCACCAGGAACTCCGTGAATGCGCGCAGCTTGAAGGGCATATACCTGGCCGGCGGAAACATTGCATAGACCGACATTTCCGGCGCGCGATAATCAGCCAATACTTCCTTCAGGCTGCCGTCGTGCAGACACGTCTGGACAATGAAGTTTGGGAGAAGAGCGATGCCGCGCCCTTCTAATGCCGCGTCCCGTAGTATTTCTCCGTTGTTGCTGGACAAATTCCACTCGACTGGGATCCAGTGATCACCATCCTTCCCGGCGAGCTTCCACTGAGACCCGGTCGCGAGATATCCGTAGTTCAAGCACTGGTGAGTGCGTAAATCTTTCGGCCGCTTGGGAATGCCGGCTTTCTCTAGATAGTCGGGAGAGGCGCATATCGCCCTCGGCGCAGAAGCGATCTGCCGCGCGACGACGTTAGCTGGCGGCGTGTCGGTGAGGCGAATGGTCACATCGAACCCTTCCTGGACCGTATCCAATTGCTGATCGCTTAGGATCAGCTCGACTTGGAGGCTCGGATTGCGAGCCATGAACTGCGCAATCATTCGTCCGAGAAACTTGGTACCAAACGACATAGGCGCGTTTACGCGAAGCACGCCGCGCGCCTCGACCTGGAATTGAGATAGGGATCTTTCTGCGTCGTCGATTTCCGCCAGGATCGCAATACATCGCTCGTAGTAGCGGTGGCCTACCTTGGTAGGTGTTGCGTTTTGGGTGTTGCGATTGAGCGGCTGAACGCCGAGTTCAACTTCAAGATCGATGACGTATTTGCTCACAGCTGATCGGGAAAGTCGCAACTCTCTCGCCGCTTCACTCAGGCTGCCGCGGTCTACGACCTTGATGAAAGCTTTCATGTTGGTCAGCTTATCCAAACTCGCCAAGGCGCTCACTACCGTTTCCGCTGGGACGGCCGTCGCATCGGCCGGCTCTACGACTTCGCCGCCGATCGGGACATCGATCGCGACGACATCATGTCGAGATCGATGGCGGCCTGATCGAAATCATCTCGCGGAGGTCCGGAATGCGTACTTGGCTTCTCGTTGCTATCTCCGCCTTCCTGGCCATATTGGTCGGTCAGGCGCCCGAATTCGCGCAGCAATACGCGCAGCGGCTCGGCGGCGCCATTGCAGAACTGCAACGCATCGTCGATCACTTCGACGAAGATTCCCGGCGCTCGGGATACGATCGTCAGGGAGCGCTCGCCCTCATGGGTCGAAATGCCGAGCGTTACCTCCAACACCCCGCGCGCGAAATGCACCAGCCGCAGAAATAGCCGAGATTAGCGGACCTCTGCGACGGGCCAATCGGCATAGTGGATGCGATAAGATAGGCAACGGGGCGAGCGAGGATAAGATAAAGAGTTCGCCCGCCTGACGCGTTCCAACAGGGAGCCTCGCATCGGGCGCTTTAAGCCGCTCCACCACGAGTCAGACATGCAGGTGAATACAAGACTGCGCCGGAGTTCACTGGCCTCGCGGCTTCGACCCGCCGCGCGTACCTTGCCTATATCAAGCTGATCGAAAACGAGTTCGGCGACCTACCGGTGGCCGCTCTGGCCGACCGTCGCGTGCGCGGCGAATTCAAAACCTGGCGCGACTCGTTCGCCGAAACACCACGCAAGGCCGACTACGCCTGGACGACGCTGGCGCGCGTCATGTCGTTCGCAAAGGACCGCGGCATCATCGCAACCAACCCATGCGAACGCGGCGGCCGCCTCTATGTGGCAGACCGCAAGGACAAGATTTGGACCGAGCAAGACATCGGCGCGGTTCTCGCAGTGGCATCCACCGAGATCCAGCTCGCGCTGATCTTGGCTTTGTGGAGCGGGCAAAGGCAGGGCGACCTGCTGCGCCTACCCTGGTCGGCCTACGAGAGCCCCTACATTCGCCTTCGCCAGTCGAAAGGCGGCCGCCGGGTCGCGATGCCCGCAGGCGCACCCTTGAGGACCCTACTCGATGCGACGAGCCGCCGGCGGCCGCTTATCCTCACGAACACGCTGGGCCGGCCCTGGACGTCCGATGGCTTTCGCACGTCGTGGGGAAAGGCTTGCGAGCGTGCCGCAGATTGCGGCCGTCACGGGTCACTCGTTGAAGGACGTCGAGCCATTCTCGATGCGCACTATCTCGGTCGTGACATTCAGCTCGCAGAAGCTGCGGTGTTGAAGCTCGAAGCGAGAACAAAACTGTAAACGGTGGTGTAAACGGCGCTAGTTTTGCCGTGTGCTCAAACCGCTAAGTGTTTGATTTATATGGTGGGCGCACCAGGGCTCGAACCTGGGACCCGCTGATTAAGAGTCAGCTGCTCTACCAACTGAGCTATGCGCCCGAAGGCCGGTCAAAGCCTTGCGAGGCCGGTCGTTTAGCAAAGCGATCCGGGTCTGGCAAGCGATCGGACGCAAGTTTTCCAAGGTTCTTCCACTGGCCCGGAAAAGCGAAAAGCCGCTGGATTCCAGCGGCTTCGCCAAGGTTAATCGTCGCAGAATCCCTGATGGCTCAGAGCCGGCCTTCGCGATCGCGGTCCGGACCGCCGTCGCGCTCGAAACGGTCGTGGTGGAAATGGTCCATGCCGCGTTCCATGAAGTGGCGGTGCCGTGGGCCGTCCTCGCCGCCGCCAAACGGGCCGCGGTGGCGGGTCAGCACGGCGAGGCGCCGTTTCTGGCCCTCGTCCAGGGTCTTGTAGAGCGGATCGGCGGCATCGGCGATCTTCTTCAGCGCCGCGGAGCTGGCGCCCATGTCCTCGGCGCGCTGGCGCAGACGGGCGATCGGATCCTCGGGCTTGTCGGCATCGCCCGGCCCGGCATTCATCCGCGCATTGGCGCGGTCGATGCGCAGCTTGGCGAAATCGCGCACGGCAGCCTCGACCGGCGGCCATAGCTTCTCCTGATCGGCATTGAGCTTCAGCCCGGCATGGACGGCGGCGATCCGCGCGTCGACGAAGGCAGCGCGGTCTTCCGGGTTCATGCGGATGTGGCGGACGTGCTCCATCCACGGGCGATGAAATTGGGCATAGACCGCGCCCGAGCCGGCAATGCTGAGCACGGCGATGGCGGCGATGGTGAACTTCCTCATCCGAACCTCCTCTGGAAGGATGTCCATGAAGATGGGCGCTGGACGGCTGACACGCAAATTACAACTTGGACAGGAAGCGCGGCCTTACCAGGGTCTAACGGCCGATTTTATCTCTAGCCGCGATCGGAAATCATTCGCAACAAAAAGGCTTCCGTGCAGACGGCACGGAAGCCTTTCGTCGATCGTTCGGATGGATCAGTTCGTCGCGCTCTTGGCTTCCTTGAGGAATTCGTCGATCAGCGGCTGGCCGATACGGCCGGCGGCGTCCTTGTAGACCGGCTCCATCGCCTTGCGCATCGCCGCGTCCTGCTCGGGCGTGAGCTTGATGATCTCGCTCTTGCCGCTCTGCTTGATCTCGGCGAGAGCGTCGTCGTTTTCCTTCTGCGACTGCGCGTTGCTGAAGTCGGTCGCTTCCTTCATCGCCTTGGTGAGCTGGTCGCGGATGTCGGCCGGCAGATCGTCCCAGAACTTCTTGTTCACGATCACGACGTAGCCAATGTAGCCGTGATTGGTCTCGGTGATGTACTTCTGCACCTCGTGCATCTTCTGGGTATAGATGTTGGACCAGGTGTTCTCCTGGCCGTCGACCACGCCGGTCTGGAGTGCCTGGTAGACTTCCGAGAACGCCATCACCTGCGGCAGCGAGCTGAGCGCCTTGAACTGGGCCTGCAGCACGCGCGAGGACTGGATGCGGAACTTGACGCCCTGATAGTCCGCCGGCGTGACCAGCTTCTTGTTGGCGCTCATCTGCTTGAAGCCGTTGTCCCAATAGGCAAGGCCGGTGATGCCCTTGGCGTCCAGCAGCTTGAGCAGCCGCGTGCCGAGCGGGCCTTCCGTCACCTTCCGCAGCGTCTTCAGGTCCGGAAGGATGTAGGGCAGATCGAACACCTCGAACTCGCGGATGCCGAGCGGCCCGAATTTCGAGTTGGACGGTGCCAGCATCTGCACGCTGCCGAGCTGGAGCGCCTCGAGCTCTTCCTTGTCCTTGTAGAGTGTCGAGTTCGGATAGACCTCGACCTTGACCTTGCCGGCGGTGTACTTCTCGGCCAGCTCCTTGAACTTCTCCGCGCCCTTGCCCTTCGGCGTGTCGGTGGCGACGACGTGGCTGAACTTGATGATGATCGGCGATTGGGCCGACGCCGGCCCGGCCAGCCCGATTGCCAATGCCGCGATGGACGCAGCGATCGCGAAGGTGCGCATAGTCTCTCCCCTGTTATTATCTGAGCCGCCCGGCGCGCGGGCGGCCAATGCTTATGCCGGCAGCATCAATACAGGCCGTCGGTCCGCGCTGCTATTGGCCGTTAGCAGGGCTGGTATTCACGCTCACCGCGAACGCAACTGCACTCCCTCCCCCGCTTGCGGGAGAGGGCTGGGGAGGGGGTGTTTCCGCATCGGAACAGCCCCCGTGAAGAGCGCCCTCACCCGGCGCCGCGCCCCGACCTCTCCCGCGAGCGGGAGAGGCGCAACAACCCGCAGCTTCCTTGTCAGCTCGCCGCGGCCGCGGTCACCGTGTCGCGCTGGCGCTTCATGACGATCTTGTTGAGCGCGCCGAGATAGGCCTTGGCCGAGGCCACCAGCGTATCCGGATCCGCCGCGCGTGCCGTCATCGCACGTCCCTCCTGCGACAGCCGCACCGACACTTCCGCCTGCGCGTCGGTGCCTTCGGTGACCGCGTGGACCTGATACAGCTCGAGCTTGGCCTCGTGCGGCACCAGGCGCTTGATGCAGTTGAACACGGCGTCCACCGGACCGTTGCCCTCGGCCTCCTCGATCTTGATCTG
The DNA here is from genome assembly GCF_023101665.1 of Bradyrhizobium sp. 195. Lineage (NCBI taxonomy): Bacteria > Pseudomonadati > Pseudomonadota > Alphaproteobacteria > Hyphomicrobiales > Nitrobacteraceae > Bradyrhizobium > Bradyrhizobium sp. 195. Next base: position 6,396,121 of record NZ_CP082161.1, read on the forward strand.
GCCGTCGACGTCGAGCTTCATGGTCGCGCGCTGCGGGCCATGGGTGCCGGCGATCACGGTCAGCGAGGTCAGCTTGATGCGGTCGTGGGAGGCCGCCATCTTTTCGTCGACCAGCGCCTCGATGTCCTCGTCGTAGATGTCCTTCTTGCGGTCGGCCAGAGCCTTCATCCGTGTGAACGCATCCTCCAGCTGGTTCGGGCCGAGCTTGTAGCCCATCTCCTCCAGCTTGTGCACGAAGGCATGGCGGCCGGAATGCTTGCCGAGCACCAGCGAGGACTGCTTCAGGCCGACCATTTCGGGCCGCATGATCTCGTAGGTGGAAGCGTCCTTCAACACGCCGTCCTGGTGGATGCCGCTCTCATGCGCGAACGCGTTCCGGCCGACGATCGCCTTGTTGTATTGCACCGGGAACGAGGTTGCCGCCGAGACGACCTTCGAGGCGCGGGTGAGCTGGGTGGTATCGATCTTGTTCCAGTAGGGGAATTTGTCGTTGCGCACGTTGATCGCCATCACGATCTCTTCGAGCGCGGCGTTGCCGGCACGCTCGCCGATGCCGTTGATGGTGCACTCCACCTGGCGCGCACCGCCGACGACGCCGGCCAGCGAGTTCGCGACCGCCATGCCGAGATCGTTATGGCAGTGCACGGAGAACACCGCTTTATCTGAATTCGGCACGCGCTCGATCAGCGTCTTCATGAAGTGGGTGTATTCCTCCGGCACCGTGTAGCCGACAGTGTCGGGGATGTTCACCGTGGTGGCGCCGGCCTTGATCACGGCCTCGACGATACGGCACAGGAAGTCCATCTCGCTGCGGGTGCCGTCCTCGGCCGACCATTCGACGTCGTCGATCTGGTTGCGGGCGCGCGCGACCATGGCGACCGAGGTCTCGAGCACTTCTTCCGGCGTCTTGTTCAACTTCACCCGCATGTGCAACGGCGAGGTCGCGATCACGGTGTGGACGCGGCCGCGCTTGGCAAACTTCACCGCTTCGGCGCAGCGGTCGATGTCGGCCGGATGCGCGCGGGACAGGCCGGCGATGACGGAATTCTTGGAGCGGCGGGCGATCTCGCTCACCGCTTCGAAGTCACCCTGCGAGGTGATCGGGAAGCCCGCCTCGATGACGTCGACGCCCATATCGTCCAGCAGCTCGGCGACCTCGAGCTTTTCCTCGAAGGTCATGGTGGCGCCGGGGCATTGCTCGCCGTCGCGCAGGGTGGTGTCGAAAATGATGACGCGGTCCTTGTCGGACTTGTTCGCGGTGGCCATTTCAAATTCCTTTTGAGCTTTTTGCGCCGTTCAATCTTCTGGGCGCTTGAGGTGTCCGGTGATCTCGACCAACCCCTGAGCGCCCAGGCGCGTGGCGCCCAGCCGGCCCTCAGGGGCAAGTAAGAAGAAGGCCGCCAATAAGGAGGGTGGGCAGCAGCGCGGCCGGGATCGTGGCGGCGGCCAGAGCCACCTCCCCCGAACCCTCGATTTGGCCGCGAATCAGCATTGCCAGACCCTTCTGAGCCCACGAATCCTCGGCCAAAACCGTTGACGGTTGGTTGCCGGGAGGCTCATTGGCCTGTTTCTAGACGAAAAATGGCAGCAACCGCAACGCCAAAAGATGGTCAGGGGGACTGACCTGGTTGCTTGCGCCCCTCGCTCCTTGTGTCCCGGACGCGTTGCGGCGCAGAGCCGGGAGCCAGAAGGCGGCAGGCCAGAACGCGGCGAGATGGGCCCCGGCTTTGCAGCGCACTGCACCGGACGATGCTTCGCATCGCTGGAAGCGTTGCGCTGCGTCCGGGCCACGAAAGTGGAGTGGGACGCACGCCCTCACCACATCGTCATTGCGAGGAGCCCTTGCGACGAAGCAATCCAGAGTCTTTCCGCGGAGGGATTCTGGATTGCTTCGTCGCTTCGCTCCTCGCAATGACGGAGGATGAGGTGACAAGTTGCTTCCCCAAGTGACGCTGTCATTCCCCGCGAAAGCGGGGAATCCAGTACGCCGCGGCTTCTCGGTTCGATCACGACCGTCTCGGAGTACTGGATCGCCCGGTCAAGCCGGGCGATGACACCACGTGTATGGCGGCAGACATAGCTCTTCGATCTCGCGGCTTGAATCACCCGAGCTTTGCTTGATCACTCCACCCTCAAAATCCAAGAGGGCGCAGGAAGGCCGGGCGCCGGCTGGCACCCGCTTGTCCGTCGTGCGATGAGAATGCACACGCAATGCACAACGGATGACAGGTGAAGCCGGAAACGTCCGGCCTTCCCTGCGCGATGTTTGACGGCGTATGGCGCGCTCTCCCCGGAGACGAGTTCCTGCTTGCCTCCGTCACCTCGCGAATTGGCGGTGCGCTTCGCCCGGTCGGGCGGCCCGCACCTCCGCAAGGCTTGGCTGTAGCAACGACAGCCAGGACCACGCGATTTGGCCGTACGCTTCAGCGCCGCTCGTCCGCACGCGGCCGGGACCTCACGGGATTGATCCCGCCCTGTTCCCGCCTCTCGTGCACGACGCTGCCGCGTCCACCGCTCCCCGATCCGCGGTTCGAAACGACGTACGACCGCCCCTTTCGCCGGATCAGGATGGCCGACACATACGCCGAAACCGAATTTCGGTAAAGCGGAATATTTGAGCGAGTTTGATTGACCAAGGGCTGGCGTGTGTTGCCCGTCGGGCAGCGCAAGGTCTTGTAGCCCGGATGGAGCGCAAGCGTAATCCGGGCTTGGTGCGGCAGGCACAAAAGTCCCGGATGTCGCTTCGCTCATCCGGGCTACGGCCTACGAGAACATCGAGCTATCCCGCGCGGCGGGCGCGGGCCCTCGTCTCCCAACGGTTCAGCATCTGGCCGAGCTCACCGTTGACCACGGGTATGACGGGGATGGCGCTCGCGATCTCGTTGGTGTTGGCGGGCGCGTTGGCGGGGAGCCAATCCGGCTCGTTATACTCGCGCCAGCGGCGTGCTTCCGCACGTCGTTTGTTGGAGATGAATTCACGCGTGAAATAGCCGGCCGCAAACGCGATTCCCAGCAATATGATCAATACGATGACGCCAGCCACAATCAACTCCGTCCATCGCCCCCGGACGGTTTCTGCGGGGCAATGCGCGCGAAATCAAGGCACCAAGCGCGCTCCACCCCGCGCTTCGCACCAAGAAAATTATTGCTCAAACCCGCGGAACATTTTCGAGCTTTGGTGGTGGCGCAACGCGGCTCCGAATGCGCGTCCAATTCCACTGCATTCGAATATGACCGGATTGCGACCCGACACCGCGTAAAGGATGCGATTCCACCCCTCGCAACCGGCTGTGGACCGCATTAACCTGCGCTCTTGCTCGGCCGGATCAACCGGCCAGCGAACATGATCGGGAGGACGCGATGACACGCCAAGAGGCTCGTGACAAAGAGCAGCGTGACCAGGATGCTGCGCTTTCACGACGAACGCTCGTACAGGGACTTGCAATCGGTGCGGCCGCCATAGCCGGAGCCGGCTCCGCATTGGCACAGACCGGACCCGCCGCACCGCCGACCACCATCACCACCCCGCCGCGCGATTTCAGCCCGCGTGGTGCGCCGACCACCTATTTCTGGGACCCCGACATCATCGCGGTCGATCCGTCCTTCAACGATCTCGCGCAGCCCAACACGGCAATCAAGCGCCTGCACACCGGCCTGCTGTGGGCGGAAGGGCCGGCGTGGAGCGCGCAGGGCCGGTATCTGCTGTGGAGCGACATTCCCAACAACCGGCAGATGCGCTGGAGCGAGGACGACGGCCACGTCAGCGTGTTCCGCTCACCCTCGAACAATTCCAACGGCAACTCCTTCGACTTCCAGGGCCGCCAGCTCTCCTGCGAGCATCTGACGCGGCGGGTGACGCGCTATGAGCATGACGGCACCGCCACCGTGCTGGCGGACTCCTATCAAGGCAAGCGGCTGAACTCGCCGAACGACATCGCTGCGCATCCCGACGGCAGCTACTGGTTCACCGATCCACCCTATGGCGGTCAGCTCTACGAAGGCGAGCCGGATGCGGAGGGCGGCCCGAGCAATGCAGGCGGCAAGCTCAATCCGCGGATCGGACAGCCAGCCGGTTTCACACCAGGCAAACGCGAGTTGCCGACCAATTGTTATCGCATCGATCCCTCAGGCCGTATCGACCTCGTCGTCACCGAGGACCAGGTGCCGGATCCGAACGGGCTGTGCTTCTCGCCCGACTACAAGAAGCTCTACATCGCCTCCACCGGCAAGGGCCCGGGCGACACCGGGCCGGGCGGCAAGGGCGAGATCTTCGTGTTCGACGTCGGCGCCGACAACAAGCTCTCCAACCACAAGAAGTTCAGCGATTGCGTGATCGACGGCGTGAAGTGCGGACCGGACGGCGTGCGCTGCGACGTTAACGGCAATGTCTGGGCCTCCAGCAATGCCGGCCGCGCCGTCGGCTACAGCGGCGTGACGGTGTGGTCGCCGGAGGGAAAGCTGCTCGGCCGCATCCGCCTGCCGGAAGTGTGTGGCAACGTCGCCTTCGGCGGCCCCAAGCGCAACCGCCTGTTCATGGCGGCGAGCCAGTCGCTCTACGCGGTGTACACGGCGACGCAAGGCGCAGGGCCCGGCTGAGACGAGAGTTACCGCTATCGTAGGGTGGGCAAAGCGAAGCGTGCCCACGATCCCTTAGATACGGAACGAGGTGGTGGGCACGGCGCTCTGCGCCTTTGCCCACCCTACGGCACTGAGCCAAGCACGATCGAGCAGGGCGCCTCGAAGCCGCCGGCGCCCGCCGCTTTCTACAGCACTCCCCCATGGCGTCATGGGACCCATCCTGCGATCCTGCCGTTGATCCCTCACGGGGAGCCGGAGGAGGCGAGATGGACGATCGACCAAGACAATCCGACAGCCTGATGCAGGATGACGGCTTCGTGCGGGTGCGCGGCGCGCGCGAGCACAATCTCAGGAACGTCGACGTTCGCATTCCTCGCAACGCGCTCGTCGTGTTCACGGGCGTGTCGGGCTCCGGGAAATCCTCGCTCGCCTTCGGGACGATCTACGCCGAGGCGCAGCGGCGCTATCTGGAGTCGGTATCGCCCTACGCGCGGCGGCTCTTCCACCAGATGCAAGTCCCTGAAGTCGACGACATCGAGGGCCTGCCGCCCGCGGTCGCGCTCCAGCAGCAGCGCGGCGCGCCGACGACGCGGTCATCCGTCGGCAGCGTGACCACCATCTCGAACCTGCTCAGGATGCTCTATTCCCGCGCCGGCGATTATCCGCGGGGACAACCGATGCTCTATGCGGAAGCATTCTCGCCGAACACGCCCGAGGGGGCCTGCCCGACCTGCCACGGCATCGGCAGGATGCTCAACGTGACCGAGAAGTCGATGGTGCCCGACGACACCAAGACGATTCGCGAGCGCGCCGTCGCGGCCTGGCCGAGCGCCTGGCAGGGGCAGAACCTCCGCGACATCCTGACCACGCTCGGCTACGACGTGGACAAGCCGTGGCGGGAGCTGCCCAAAAAGGAGCGCGACTGGATCCTGTTCACCGACGAGCAGCCGACCGTTCCGGTCTATGCCGGTTACTACGCCATCGAGGTCAAACGCGCCCTGCGCCGCAAGGAAGAGCCGAGCTATCAAGGCACGTTCACCGGCGCCAAACGCTACGTGATGCAGACCTACGCCAAGTCCGAGAGCGCGATGATGAAGCGCCGCGTCGCGCAATTCATGATCACGCGGGATTGCCCGACCTGCCACGGCACCCGGCTGAAGCCCGAGGCGCTCAAGGTCAAGTTCGCCGGCCTCGACATCGCCGAGATGTCGCACCTGCCGCTCAAGCAATTGCATGAGCTGGTCAAGCCATTCGCAACAGCCTCGACGGACAGGTCGGAGAAGACCGTCGTTGCCAGGCGCATCTGCGAGGATCTGTCGGCGCGGCTGACCGTCCTGCTCGACCTCGGCCTTGGCTATCTCGCCTGCGAACGCAGCACGCCAACGCTGTCGCCGGGCGAGTTGCAACGGTTGCGTCTTGCGACGCAAGTCCGCTCGAACCTGTTCGGCGTCGTCTACGTGCTCGACGAGCCCTCCGCAGGCCTGCATCCCGCCGACACCGAGGCGCTCCTGCGCTCACTGGACCGGTTGAAGCACGCCGGCAATTCGATCTTCGTGGTCGAGCACGAGATCGAGGTGATCAGTCACGCCGACTGGCTGGTCGATGTCGGGCCCGACGCCGGGGAAGGCGGTGGATCCATTCTCTATAGCGGGCCGCCTTCAGGGCTTGGCGAGATCGAGCAATCGCGCACCGCCCATTACCTCGCTCGTCCGCGCAAGAAGCTGCCGGCGGTCCGCCGCGAGCCGAAGGGACATCTGAAGCTCAGGGGCGTGGCCCGCAATAATCTGCGCGGCCTCGACGTCGACATTCCGCTCGGAATCATCGCCGGCATCACCGGCGTGTCCGGCTCGGGCAAATCGAGCCTGATCAGCCAATTCCTCGTCGATACCGTGGCCGCGCATCTCGGCCATTCGCTTGCCACTGACGCAGACGACGGCAGCCTGACCCCAACGGTCGAGACGATCGGCGGCAAGATCATTGCCGGCCTCGACCAGGTGAACCGCCTCGTCGTGGTGGACCAGAAGCCGATCGGCCGTACGCCTCGCTCCAACCTTGCGACCTATACCGGCCTGTTCGACCATGTGCGGCGGATGTTCGCCGCGACGCCGCAGGCAAAGTCCCGCCGCTACGATGCCGGACGCTTCTCGTTCAATGTCGCCAAAGGACGATGCGCGACCTGCGAGGGCGAAGGCTTCGTCTGCGTCGAACTGCTGTTCCTGCCCAGCGTCTACGCGCCCTGCCCGACCTGCAAGGGCGCCCGCTACAACGACAAGACGCTCGAGGTGAAGATCCGCGGGAAATCCATTGCAGACGTGCTGGCGATGCGCGTCGACGAGGCCTTCGACTTCTTCGAGGGCGATGCTGCACTGAACCGGTCGCTGTCGGTCGTCCGCGAGGTCGGCCTCGGCTATATCCGCCTCGGCCAATCCGCCACCGAATTGTCCGGCGGCGAGGCTCAGCGCATCAAGCTGGCGACCGAGCTCATGCGTCCGCAACGGGGCCATACGCTCTACATCCTGGACGAACCAACGACCGGGCTGCATCCACGGGATGTCGAGCGGCTGATCGCCCAGCTCGAACGGATCGTGGACGCCGGCAACAGCGTGGTCGTGGTCGAGCACGACATGGACGTCGTCAGTCACAGTGACTGGGTCATCGATCTCGGCCCCGGCGCCGGGGACGAGGGCGGCCGTATCGTCGCATCGGGAACGCCGGAGCAGGTCGCCAAAGCCGGCGGGAAGACGGCGCCTTATCTGGCGCGCCGCCTCAAGCAGTAGCGTTCAGCCTCATCGTCATGCCCGGGCCTTCGCCTCGCCGAAGCGGCTTCGGCCGCGCAGGCGGGACAAGCCCGGCCATGACGTCGTGGAGACTGGCGGCACCCCTACCCGCACACGTCATATGCGGTTGCCGGGGAGCCCCGACTTTCGCCATGTTGACTTTCCACGATCCCCTTCCCCATACTTCGCAAAAAACAACAACCAATCATAAGACGGTTTTAAGGGAGGATAGGATGCCGACTTCACGCAGGCAGCTGCTGAAGGGTACGGCGGCTGCCGCCGCCACACTCAGCCTCGATTGGACACGGGCCCAGGCGCAGGCCGAGAATTTGCGCATCGGCCTGATCTACGACCTCACCGGCCCGTTCGCGGCCGGCGGCTCGGTCGCTTCTTCGGTCGGCGCACAGATCGCCATCGACCTCGTCAACGAGAAGGGCGGCATCGGCGGCAAGACCAAGATCGTACCCGTTGCGGCGGACTCGCAGAGCAAGGCCGATGTGGCCATCAACGAGGCCGAGCGGCTGATCAGCCAGGAAAAGATCGACATCATCAACGGCGTCTATTCCAGCGCGCACGCGGTGCCGATGGCGGCGAAGGTCGAGCAGCAGAAGAAGATCCTCTGGATCACGACCGCGGTCTCGACCGCCGTGTTCAAGGACAAGAACCTGCAATACGTGTTTCGCGCGCAGATCCATTCCGACCAGTACGGCCAGGCCTTTGCCGGCTTCCTCGCCGAGCATGCGCAAGGCAAGCTCGGCATGGAGGCAAAGGACGTCAAGGTCGCGCTGATCCACGAGGACGGCCCCTACGGCGTCGGCGTCGCCGCAGCCGACGAGGCCTACGCCAGGCAAGCCGGCATTCAGGTGGTGCTGCGTGAAGGCTATTCGGCTTCAGCGCCCGACCTCTCGGTGCTCGTCACCAAGATCAAGCGCGCCAAGGCCGACGTGATCTCGCATGCCGGCTACAACCCCGACATCACCCTGTTCCTGCGCCAGGCGCGCGAGAGCGGCCTGCGCTTCAAGATGCTGTTCGGCGCCGGCGCCGGCTACAGCCAGCTCGACAAGCTGCGCGCAACTTTCGGCGCCGACATCGACAATTTCTGCAATATCGATCCGGTGCCGGCGCAATTGCTCGATCCAGCCAAGCTCGCGCCGGGCATGGGCGAGCTGATCAAGACCATGGTCTCGCGCTACCAGGCCAAGACCGGCGCCACCGACGTGCCGCCGCACTGCTCGATGGGTTTTAACCAGACCTGGGTGCTGCTCAACAACGTGCTGCCGGTTGCCAAGGAGAAGTACGGCAGCTTCGAGCCCGAAGCCATTCGCAAGGCGGCGCTCGACGTCGACATTCCCGCCGGTGGCACCATCCAGGGCTATGGCGTGAAATTCTTCCCGCCGGGCACGCCGCTCTCCGGCCAGAACGAACGCTCGACGCCGGTTGTGATGCAGAACGCGGGCGAGCACATCTCGGTGGTGTGGCCGACGAATATCAGGACGCAGGACCCGGTGTTTCCGCTGCCGAAGGGCTCGACCTACGGGACCTAACATGATCACGCTGCACGGGCGGTGCACCCTCTCCCCTTGTGGGAGAGGGTGGCTCGCCGCGTAGCGGCGAGACGGGTGAGGGGTGTCTCTCCGCGCGTGAGCCTCTCGCGTTTGACTTCGCGGAGAGAACCCCTCATCCGGCGCCATAGCCGAAGCTTAGCTTCGGCGTTCCTAAGAACGGCGGCCGAAGGCCGCCTACGCCACCTTCTCCCACAAGGGGAGAAGGATTGCAGCGTGCTTGCGGCAGCAGCGCCCCCTCACAACACCACCCGCCGCCCCTCTTCCGCCGCCCAGTACCCCGCGTAGTTCACCTTGATCGTCTCGTAGGCCAGCGCGAGGTCGGACAGCGGCTGTCGCCTCGTGGCCACGCATTCCATGAAATCCTGGATCTCCTGCAAATAGCCGCGCGTCCATTCCTCCTCGATGCAGACATATTGCCAGCCGGTTTTGCGATCGACCTTTTCGGTGATGTAGACGGAGGCGAGCTTCTCCTCACTGGTCTGGTAGCTCATCAGATGCGTGTTCGGCGTGATGTTGGCGAACAGCGAGCCGCCGCTGGTGTAGGTTTCGATCAGGTTGCGCACGCCGCCCATGATCATGTCCCCTGAGAACACGGTCGCCTTGGTGCCGTCGGAGAAGGTGGCGGTGAGCGTGCCCCAGTCTTCGACGTCGACGGGATTGGCCTTGATGTAGGTGCGCTCTTCGGGCTTGAGGCCTGCGGTGACGTTGCCGACATCGCCGGTGACGCTGGCGACGCGGATGGTCTCGCCGCGCGCCTTCGCCTCGACCTGCTTGAGATAGAGCACGGCCGAGAGCGGGTGACAGCCCATGCGGATCAGCGAGCCACCGCCGGTCATCGCCCATTGCGCGGCGTGGGCCGCATGCGAGCCGGAATGGCTCTCCTCGCCCTTCATGAACAGGACCTTGTCCTTCGTTGCTCTCAGGATCTCCGCGGTCTTGGTCACCGCCGGCGCGTAGATCCAGTCCTCGGCATACATGAAGAGCTTGCCGGTGCGCTCGATCGCCGCGCGCGTCTTGTCCATCTCCTCGAGCACGCGCTCATACATCAGCGCCTTCGGCACATGCCTGCCGATCGGCTGCGCATCGCCGTCACGGCCGAAATAGCCGGCGAATGGTTTTTCGCAGATCACATGCTTGCCGGCCCGCATCGCCGCGACGATCATCTCGGCATGAAGATTGGGCGGCGTGCAGATGTCGACGACGTCGAGCTCGCGGTCCGCGATCAGCTCGGCAAAGCTGCGATAGACGCGCGGGATGCTGTGGCGATCAGCGAATGCGACGACGTGATCGCCGCGCGCAGCGACCGCCGCGACCTCGACGTCCACGCCATAGACGCGCCTGAACGCATACATGTGCAGCTCCGACACGAAGCCGCAGCCGACAAGTCCGACCCTGATCCTGGCCATGGCGCCCCTCCCTTGCTTTCCAGGGCACTATAGCGCGCGGGCCGGCCTATTCCACGGAGACTCGCACCACGCCGGCGCTCATCATGCCGAGTGCGCGGGCGGCCGGCACCGAGAGATCGACGATCCGGCCCCGAATGAAGGGGCCGCGATCGTTGACGCGGCACTGAATCGAACGGCTGCCATAGGACACCCTGAGCACGCTGCCGAACGGGCGCGTCCGGTGCGCGCAGGTCAGCTCGCCGGCTTTGCCGGCTTTCGCATAGCCGTAATAGGAGGCGAGCCCGCTTTCGGCATGGGCAACAGAAAATGCAAAAAGCGAAAAACTGGCAAGGGAAGAGAAGAATAGGGTGGTCTGCGTTCGCACGGCACCGCTCCGGGTTGGCCCTGCCCGGCTGCCAAACGTGGATTTGTTCCCTAAGGTTCCAAACGCTGCCGGGCTGCACCCGGCAGCGCCATCACACATTGTTACTGTTTGTGAAAGACCAGCGTCCGCACCTCGATACTTTCGCGCGGTGCGGCGTCTTGCGGCGTGGTCGGATCGACGAACGCGGTGTGCGGCCCGAAGCGGGTGCGGCCGTCGGTTGCGGAATCATAGCATTTGAGCAGCAGGGCTTCGTCCGGTGTCATCTCGGGGAAGTAGAACCAGCGATGGTTCGGGTTGTACCTCACCGAATAGGTCTCGCCGCGGCGGTTGGGATAGATCAGATCGGAGGCGATCAGATCATCCGGCGCGACCGTCGTGCCGTCGGCCATCGCCAGCGGTGAATCGCGCAACGGACCGCGGATCGGCCGCCACAGATTGATCACCTGCACGCGGCCCTTGAGCAGCTCTTCGGCTTCGTCAGGCAGATGCTCGCGCACGCGGTTGGCGCCGGAGGCGTCGGTCTGGTCGACATGGACGCGCGTTGCCGGCTGGCGCGGACCGCCGCCGCGAATGTCGGCGGCACCCTCGACGCGCTTGCGCACGGTATGGTCGAAGATGACGACGCGGTCGGCCTGCAGCGTCGCGCGCAGGAACGCCTCGACGGCGGGATAGTAGACCGCCCTCACCTCCGCCTCGTCAAAAAAATCCTTCACCCGGGTCGGATGGCGCACCAGCGCAAAGCCTTCGCGGTCGAGCGAGAAATTCTGGGCGATCAGCCGCGCATCGAAGATCGGCACCTGATGCGGCTCGGCGAGCGCAGTGCTCTTTGGCTCGCCCGGCGGCGGATCGAAGGCATAGGTGCGCGGCTTGGTTGTAACAGGTGCGAGATAGATGAGTTCGGCAGTGACGAAGGGAAGCGATTCGATTTTTGTTTCTTGCAGGCCCATGGCCGGTCTCCCGATGTGGTCGTCGGATTGATTTTTGCGGGGATGCGAAGGGGCGCAAGGGAGGCGGTGCAAATAGCAATGGGGGTGTTGTGGGCGGCAGGGAATGCAGAAGGAATATTTCGAGGGCAGCCGGTGCGCGTTGGCCACCTTCTCCCCTTGTGGGAGAAGGTGGCGCGTAGCGCCGGATGAGGGGTGTGTATCCGCGAGTTCAAGATGTCAGAGATGTGATCGCGGAGAGAGACCCCTCACCCGTCTCGCCGCTGCGCGGCGAGACCCTCTCCGTGGCCATCATTCCGCAGCCTCCCCGCGGACGGCCTGGCGCTTGGCGATCAGCTCCCGGGTCAGCGGGATCAGCTCGCGGCCATATTCGATCGCATCGATCAGCGGGTCGAAGCCGCGGATCAGGAAATGGCCGATGCCGAGGTCGTAATAGTCACCGAAGACCTCGGCGACCTGCTCGGGCGTGCCGACCAAGGCCGTGGTGTTGCTGTTGGCGCCGGTGAGTTTTGCGATCTCGGTCCAGAGCCGCTTGTCGATGCGGCTGCCCTGGTCGGCGAGCGTGAGCAGGCGTCGCGCGCCGGCGGTAGCGTGGCCGTCGGCGGGCTTGCGATAGCCGGTCTTGTCCTGAAGCGCTGTGGCGCGCGCAAGAATCTCTTCCGCCTTCTCCCAGGCCTGCTTTTCGGTGGCGGCGATGATCGGACGGACCGACAGGCTGAAGCGCGGCGTCGGCCGCCCCTGGCGGACCGCAGCATTGTGAACACGGGAGGTGACGTCACGCACCTGCGCGTAGGATTCTCCCCATAGCGCAAACGTGTCGGCGTGCTTGCCGGCGACGTCGATTGCCGCATCCGAGGCGCCGCCGAAATAGATGCGGATGCCGTCGGGGCGATACGGCTTTACCTGTGAGAACGCATTTTCGACCTGATAGTAACTGCCCTTGTAGGTGAACGGCTTGTCGCTGGTCCATTCCAGCTTGAGCACATCGAGGAATTCGGAGGTGCGCGCGTAACGCTCGTCCTTGTCGTCGAGCGTATTGCCGTCCTGCCTGAGCTCAGCGGCGTTGCCGCCGGTGATGACGTGAAGCGCGACCCTGCCGCGCGAAAATTGGTCGAGCACGGCGAACTGCCGCGCCAGCAGCGTCGGCGCGGTGAATCCGGGCCGCTGCGCGATCAGCACGTTGAGGCGGGAGGTCGTGTTGAGGACGTGCTGGGCCACCTGGAGCGCGTCCGGCGAGGTCGAATGAAACGCCAGCAGTGCGCGATCGAACCCGGCGTTCTCATGCGCCTTCGCCACCGTCACGATGTGGGTGGGGTCGAGCACCGGTCCTTGGCGGACGACGGTTTCGGACGAATTGTTGTTGCTGATGAAGCCGATGAACTCGATCGACATGTCCGTCTCCTGATTGTTTTCCGGGAAAAGCTAGAGGCCCAATGCGGCTCGGCCGAGGCCGATGCGCGTGGAATCGTCCTGCGGGGTGTGCACGCGGCCGCACAGCACGTCGCGATAGTGGCGCTCCAGCGGATTGGCGCGGGACAGACCGTGATTGCCGGTGAGCGACAGCGCGTCCTCCACCGCGGCAACGGCGTTGTTGGTCACGGTGAGCTTGACGACGTTGGACTCGCTCGCAGAGAGCTGCACGCCGTCATCGAAATCACGCGCAAACGTGTCGATCAGCCGCGCATTGACCGCGAGCCGCGCCTCGATAGCACCGAGAATCTCCTGCGCCCGTGGCAGGCTCGCGAGCGGCGCGCCGAGGCTGGCGGGAACGCGTTGCTTCAGGAAGGAGATCAGCCAGTCCCGCGCGGCGCGGGCGACGCCGTCATAGATCGCGGCGACGAACATTGTGTGGATGGTCGCCTGCGTGACGTCGGGCGTGCGCCAGTCCGCGGGCTTGCGCAGGTCGACCTCGGCATCGAGCGGAATCACCACGTCGTCGAAGATCACGTCGTGGCTGCCGCTGGCGCGCAGGCCATGATGGTCCCAGGTCTCGACGATGCTGGCGCCCGGCAGACCCGCCGGCACCAGGAACTGACCGACGCGCGGCTCGACCTCGTCGGTCCGAGCCCAGACCAGATACCATTTCAGGATCGGCGAGCCCGTCGAATAGATCTTGTGGCCGGAGAGCCGCCAGCCGGTCTCGGTGCGCCGCGCGATCGTCGCGGGCAGGCCGCCGCGGGCGGGCGAGCCGAGCTCCGGCTCGACACGCAGCGCGTTGACGAGCGCGAGGCCCTCGACGCTCTCGCGCGCGAGCTTGCGCGACAGCCGCGCCGGCCAGGTCGGGCTTCGCGCCATGACCAGATGATTGATCGTGTGCATCGACAGCACCAGCGCCGTGGACGGATCGGCCTTGCCGATGATGCCGATCACGCGCGCGGAATATCTTGCGCCTGCTCCGGCACCGCCATGGACGGCCGGCACCGTCAGCGACAACAGGCCGGCTTCCGATAATTCGCGAAAGTTCTCGAACGGGAAGCTGCCGGTGCGGTCGTGCTCGGCCGCGCGCGCGGCAAAGCCCGTCGCCAGCGCCTCGGCGCGGGCGATGTAATCGGGTTCGCTATGCGGCATCCGTCCTTTGGCTGCGGGAGTCACCATGTCGCATCCAGTCCCAGCAGGCGGAGGATCTGGCGGCGCAGATCGGCCAGATATGGATCGCCGCGATGCCGCGGATAGGGCCGATCGACGCGGATGTCGGCCTTCACGCGAGCCGGGCGATCGCTGAAGACGATGACGCGGTTGGCGAGCACCAGGGCCTCCTCGGCGTCGTGCGTCACCAGCAGCGTGGTAAAGCCCTTGCGCTGCCACAGCGCGACGAGTTCGGCCTGCATGGTGATGCGGGTCAGCGAGTCCAATTTTCCGAGCGGCTCGTCGAGGATCAGGATTTTTGGATCGTTGACCAGCGCACGCGCCAGCGCGACGCGCTGCGCCATGCCGCCGGAGAGCTGGTGCGGATAGGCGTTGCGGAACGACGACAGGCCGACCAGATCGAGCGCGGCGTCGACGCGGTGACGCTGGCTCTTCAAAATGCCCTGGGCCTCGAGGCCCAGGGCGACGTTGTCCCAGACCGACCGCCAGGGAAACAGGGTCGGATCCTGGAACACGACCACGCGCGATGGATGCGGGCTTCTGATGCGCTGCTCGTCCTCCCGCAGCCTCCCCGCTTTGGGCTTGTCGAGGCCGGCGACCAGCCGCAGCAAGGTCGACTTGCCGCAGCCGGAGGGCCCGAGCAGCGCCACGAACTCGCCTGGCTCCACGGAGATGCTGACGTCGCTGAGCACCGGAAGTGTGGTGCCGTCGATGTCGAAGGCGTGGCTGACCTGCTCGATGTCGAGCGCGGCGCCGGCGGCCGGATGCGTGATCGCTTCGGCGAGACCTGTAGCTACCATTTCACGGTCCCCTTCTGCCAGACCAGCAGCCGGTCGCGGATGGCAAACAGCAGCGTGATCGCGCCGGAGCAGAGCAGCGACATCACGATCAGCGCCGCATACATGTTGGCGTAGGCGGCCCAGCCCTGCGCCCATTGCAGGTACCAGCCGAGCCCAGCCTTGACGCCGATCATCTCGGCAACGACGAGCACGGCGAAGGACGAGCCCAGTCCCATGAACAGGCCGACGAAGACGTGCGGCAATGCTGCGGGGATCGCGACCTTCAACACCAGGAAGGATGGCTTTGCGCCCAGCGTGCGCGCGACGTCGTAATAGGCGTTGCTGACGCTCGCGACGCCCGACCAGGTCAGCACGGTGACCGGAAAGCCGGTCGCCAGCGCAATCAGGAAGGTCGAGGCGCTCCAGCTCGACGGGAACGTGAAGAAAGCGATCGGCAGCCAAGCGGTCGCCGGCAGCGGGCCGATGAATCGCAGCACCGGATGCACCCAATAGCCGACTGCGCGCGACCAGCCGATCGAGACGCCGGTGAGAAAGCCGACCGTCGCGCCGATCAGATAGCCGCCGAGCTGGAGCTTGACAGAGGCAAAGACGCTATCGAGCAGCTTCGGCAGATCATCGGTATAGACTTCGATGATCGCCTGCGGCGGCGGGAAGAACGGCAGCGGCAGCCAGGCGAATTTGGCGGTCGCGACCTCCCACAGGGTCAGGAACGCGCCGAGTGCGAGGAGCCAGGGCGCGCGCTTGTGCAATGCCCGTCCCGCGGATCCCAAATAGTCGGCGCCGACGGTTCCGAACAGCGCGATCGCCGCAATGACAAAGGCGGCAATGCCGAGCGAATGCGTACGCGTCCAGTCGCCGACATCCTGCCACCACAGGCAGGACAGGCCGAAGGCGATCCAGGCGATGCTGGCGAGAACTCCGGCGCCGGACTCCCGGATCCAGCCCGCAAGCAGCGGCGCGCGGGAGAGACGCGGCGCGCCAGAGGCGAGGCCGTCAGACAGCGAATACGTCGACATAGATGCGCTCCGCGAATTTGGCCGTGTCGGTGCCCGGCTTGAAGACCTGCACGCTCTTCAGATCGTCCGCATAGCCCTTGAGCTCGCGCTTCAGGATCTCGCCGACGGGATGATGATGGTGGGTGTGGTAGCGCACCATGCCCTCGATGTCGGCGAGCGACGCGGTCTTCGGCGCGTAGGGCTGGAACGACTTTGCCGTCACGGCCGGATTTTGCGCGGTGAACGTCGCGGCGTCGAGCAGCGCTTGGGTCAGCGCGCGAGCGACTTGAGGTTCCTCGCGCACAAGCGAGCCGCGCAGGCCAAGGATGCAGCAGCTCTTGTCGCGATACTCGCCGTCGAGATTGGACGCGACTTCCTTGTACTGACTGTCCTTGAGCCAGAGATAGCCGAGCGGATCGGACGACAGAAACGCCTGCACCTCGCCCTTCTCCACGGCGACGTTGAGCAGGTTGCCGGGATAGGCGCGCCAATCGACGTCCTTGTTGGGATCGATGCCGAGCTTTGCGAGCTGAATGGAGAAGAAGTTCTTGTCGGGGCCTGCCAGATCGCCAACCGCGACGATCTTGCCCTTGAGATCGGCGAGCTTGCTTACACTGGAATCCGCGCGGGTCAGGACGCGCATGCAGCCGCCATGGGTGCCGGCGGCGATCTTGACGTCAAAGCCCTGCTCCAGCGGCTTCAGCCAGCGCAGCGCCATGCCGAGACCCGCGTCGCTCTTGCCCGTCGCGATCGCCTCGAGCAATTGGTCGGTCGAGCCGGAATAGTTGATGAGCTCGACGTCGAGATTGTGCTTCTGGAAGAAGCCGTGCTCGATGGCGACCGGCACCGGCGCCAAGCACACCGCGCCGGCGTTCCACGACAGCTTCAGCTTGCGCGGCGCGCCGGTGAGCGCAGGCGCATCCGATGCCGTCCGGCACAGCGGAAACTCCGAGAAATCGACGCCGGTCGCAATCCCGCCCGGCGCGAAGGCCTGCGCCGCACCAAGGGCGCCCAGCGGCGCGGCGAAGGCTGCAGCCAGTCCCGCCTGAAGCAAATGGCGCCGGTCCAGTCCTGAACCGCTGCGCTTGTTGTCGTTGTTCATCAGTCCCCGCTCCTGCGCTGGCACAGCTCCGCCGCTTACGCAACGTGTCGCGTTGCGCATGTTCCGTGCGGAGATGCGTTGAGAGAATGTCGTTCTGCGGCGATCATGCGCCGCGTTGATGCGATGCGTAAATCATGCGGCGCACGCGACGCATCGTCAATGAAATGGAATTTCGAATGTTGCGCGAAGCGAAGTCATTCTCTCCATCGCCGCACGCGGCAACGATGAAAGGATTTTTGCGAATGCGGCTGGCAACTCCGCGCGGGACGACCACACATGCGCATCATTCCTGTGCACATCTCCCTAGCAAGCATGCCATCTTCTCGCGCGCGGCCATTCGATGAAACGTCCTTGCCTGACGCACGCGCAATACGGACGGCCATTTCATTGACTGCGCATAGCGCGATCATAGACTTGATCGTCTCGCTGCATCGTTCGCTCACGCGTCGTGAGCAAAGCAACAAGACAGGCCACATGCGCATCAACTCCCGTCATCATCTCATCACCCGCCGTCTCGCGGCATCGCTGCTTGCCGCCGCCGTCACCTTGTCGACGACTGCCACATTGTTCGCGGCCGACACCGTCGTACTGCGCGTCGGCGACCAGAAGGGCGGCAACCGGTCGCTGCTCGAGATCTCCGGCTACGCGAAAGACCTGCCCTACAAAATCGAATGGTCGGAATTTCCCGCGGCCGCGCCGATCCTCGAAGCGCTCAACGCCGGTGCGCTCGACGTCGGCTATACCGGCGATCTCTCGTTCCTGTCGGTCTATGCGGCCGGCGCGCCGATCAAGGCGATCGGCGGCACCAGGTCGGACGCGAAGACGCAGGCCATTCTGGTACGCCAGGATTCGCCGATCAAATCGGCTGCTGATCTCAGGGGCAAACGGCTCGCCGGCACGCGCGGCGGCTGGGGCCAGTTCCTGATCGACGCAACGCTGGAGAAAGCAGGGATCAAGCTGGAGGATGCGACCTTCGCACCGCTCGGGCCGGTCGACGCCAAGATCGCGCTGCTCGCCGGCTCGATCGATGCCTGGGCGGTGTGGGAGCCCTACGTCTCGTTCGCGACGCTGAAGGACAAGGCCCGGGTGGTCGCCGACGGCGAAGGCCTGACGCCGACCATCACGTTCATCGTCGCATCCGACAACGCCATCGCCACCAAGCGCGCGGCGGTGCAGGACCTGGTGCAGCGGCTCAACAAGGCGCGGCTATGGTCGCTGGATCATGTTGCCGAGTACGCCAGGAACACGGCCGAACTGACCAAGCTGCCGGAAGACGTGCTGCTCTCGGCCTACACCGCACAGCGCACCAGCCCGATCGTGATCGACGAGAACGTGGTCAAGGAAATCCAGGCTGCCTCCGACCGCTCAACGCGCTACGGCATCCTGCCGAAGAAGCTCGACGTCAGCCAAGCCGTCGACCGCAGCTTCACCGCTGCGGCCGCGGGATCGAATTAAGCGACGGCGGCGGGATGCGCAGGCTTCGCCTCAAGGCCGGCCCGCTGCATCTCGCCGCGATCGTGCTCGCGCATTTCGCCTGCATGAGCCTGATCGTGTGGCTGTCGCTCTAGCCGCGCGGTGCTTACCAATAGCCGCGGTAGTAAGGCCGGTAATACGCCCGAGGCCGGTAATACGCCCGAGGCCGGTAGTAGCCATAGCGGTAGCCGTAATAGGGACGGGGACGGTAGTACGAACGATACCCATAACCGTAGCCCGGACCATAGGCGTACGGCCCATAGCCACCACCATAATAGGCCGGCGCATAGCCGTAACCATAGCCCGGATATCCATAACCGCCGTAGTACGGGCCACCGCCATAGTAGCCATAGCCGTAAGGCGCGCCGGCGGCGATGGCACCACCGATGATCGCGCCGGCTGCGAGGCCGCCGAGACCCCAGCCCCAGCCGCCACCCCAGCCGCGACCGCGCCAATATACCGGCGTGACATCATCTCCGACTGCCGCCTTCATCGTCGCGACGTTGGTCGGCAGCGGGGCTGCCGCCACCTGCTGAATTTCGCCGGCGACGACCGCGCCGGCCAGGCCACAGGCAATTGCCGTTCTCCAAATCCTCATCGTCTTACTCCCTGTCTGACGTTTCGCTTGGAAAAAGGATCGCAACACCATGATCGGGTATCCCGGCGCCGAGTCAAAGCCGGATTTTGCGTGCGGCGCACAAGTCCCGCCCACGGCGCGCTGCTGGATCGCCAAGGCGAAAGCATTAAGCTTGCCGCGTTCGCAACCAACAACCTACTTCCTGATTTACTATGCGTGCCGTTACTATCGGTTCCAGTGGGCGCGGGACCGCGGGGCCTTCTCGCGACAAAAAGTCCCGAAATTCCAGAGTGGGAGGATGACATGAGTGCCGTCGGTAATGAGCCGCTTGCCCGTCAGGCGCTGGCGTTCGTCCTGGCCGGGGGGCGCGGCAGCCGGCTTTTGGAGCTGACCGACCGGCGTGCCAAGCCCGCGGTCTATTTCGGCGGAAAATCCCGCATCATCGATTTCGCGCTGTCGAATGCCGTCAATTCAGGCATCCGCCGGATCGCGGTGGCGACCCAGTACAAGGCGCATAGCCTGATCCGCCATCTACAGATGGGCTGGAACTTCTTCCGGCCCGAGCGGAACGAGAGTTTCGACATCCTGCCCGCGAGTCAGCGCGTCTCCGAGAACATGTGGTATGTCGGCACGGCGGACGCGGTCTACCAGAACATCGACATCATCGAATCCCACGCCTGCCGCTTCATCGTGGTGCTGGCGGGCGACCACATCTACAAGATGGATTACGAGGTGATGCTGCGCCAGCACGTCGAGAGCGGCGCCGACGTCACGGTCGGCTGCCTGGAGATGCCGCGCGCGGAATCCTCGGGCTTCGGCATCATGCACGTCGACGAGAACGGCTGGATTCAGGAGTTCCTGGAGAAGCCGAAAGATCCGCCGCCGATGCCGGGCAAGCCGGACGTCTCGCTCGCCAGCATGGGCATCTACGTCTTCAACGCGAAATTCCTGTTCGACCAACTCAAGCGCGACGCCGAGGACTCGAACTCCAACCACGATTTCGGCAAGGACATCATTCCATACCTCGTCAAGAACGGCCGCGCGATCGCGCACCAGTTCTCGACCTCCTGCGTGCGCTCCAACGGCCACAACGGCGCCTATTGGCGTGACGTCGGCACGGTCGACGCCTACTGGTCCGCCAATATCGATCTCACCGACGTCGTGCCGGAGCTCGACCTGTTCGACCGCGCCTGGCCGATCTGGTCCTATGCGGAGATCACGCCGCCGGCGAAATTCGTTCATGACGAGGAGGCCCGGCGCGGCCAGGCCGTGAGCTCGCTGGTCTCGGGCGGCTGCATCATCTCCGGCGCGTCGCTGCGCCGCTCGCTGCTGTTCACCGGCGTGCGCATCAATTCCTATGCCAATGTCGAGAACGCCGTGATCATGCCCTATGTGAATGTCGGACGCGGCGCGCGGCTGAAGAACGTCGTGATCGACCGCGGCGTCGAGATTCCGGAAGGCCTCGTCGTCGGCGAAGATCCCGAGCTCGACATGAAACGATTCCGCACCACCGAGCAGGGCATCTCGCTAATCACCCAGCCGATGATCGACGGGCTCAATAAATGACGCCTGTTCGCGTCCTCGCGGTCGCTTCTGAAGTCTATCCCATCGTCAAGACCGGCGGCCTCGCGGATGTCGCCGGCGCGCTGCCGATCGCGCTGAAGGCGCATGGCGTCGAGATGCGCACCTTGATGCCGGGCTATCCCGACGTGATGCGGCTCGTATCGAACGCCGAGGAGATCCGGCACTGGCCGGATTATTTCGGCGGCCCCGGACGGCTGCTCGCCGGCTCCCACGATGGGCTCGACCTATTCGTGCTCGACGTGCCGCATCTATATGCGCGGCCGGGCAACCCCTACGTCACCAGCGAGGGCGTCGACTGGCCGGACAATGGCGTGCGCTTCGCGGCGCTGTCGCGCATCGCCGCCGATATCGGCCACGGCCTCGTCCCGGCCTTCGTGCCCGATGTCGTGCACGCCCACGACTGGCAGGCCGGGCTCGCGCCGGCCTATCTGCACTACGACAATCGCCCGCGGCCCGCGACCGTGATGACCATCCACAACATGGCCTATCAGGGCAAATTCGCGCCTGAGCTGATCGGCGCGATCGGCCTGCCCTGGCATTCCTTCAACGTCGATGAACTCGAATATTTCGGCGGCATCAGCTTCCTGAAAGCCGGCCTGCAATTCGCCGATCGCATCACCACGGTGTCGCCGACCTACGCGCGGGAGATCCAGAGCGACGAAGGCGGCATGGGGTTCGGCGGCCTCTTGCGCGCACGCGCGCATGTGCTCAGCGGCATCCTCAACGGCATTGACATCTCGGTGTGGAATCCGCAGGACGATCCGCACATCGCCTACCGCTACGGCGCGGAGGACCTGACGTTCCGGGCCGCGAACAAGGCGGTGCTGCAGCAGCAGTTCAACCTCGATTCCTCGGATGAAGCGCCGCTGCTCGGCGTCATCAGCCGGCTGTCGTGGCAGAAGGGGCTCGATCTCCTGCTCGAGGTCATTCCAACCATCTTGGGCGAAGGCATGCAGCTCGCGCTGCTCGGCAGCGGCGACCGCGATCTCCAGGATCGCTACCAGGCCGCGGCCCGCGCAAATCCCGGCCGGATCGGGGTCGTGATCGGCTATGACGAGATCCTGGCGCATCTGCTCCAGGCCGGCTCGGACGCGCTTCTCGTGCCCTCGCGCTTCGAGCCATGCGGCCTGACCCAGCTGTGCGCGCTGCGCTACGGTGCCGTCCCGATCGTCGCACGCGTCGGCGGGCTCGAGGACACCATCGTCGATGTCGGCGAGGCCGACGCCTCCGGGCGCGATGCCACCGGATTCAAGTTCGCACCCGTGACGGCGGATGCCTTCGCCGGCAGCTTGCGCAAGGCCAACACCGCCTTCCACGACAAGCAGACCTGGCGCCGGCTGCAACGTAACGGCCTTGCGACCGACGTGTCCTGGCGCAACCGCGCCGGCGACTATGCCGCGCTCTATCGCGATCTCATGACATCCCGCGCGTGAGGCGTGGCCGTCGTCGAATCCATGCTATAGAGCCGCCATGGACCCTTTCGTGATCAAGCTGATCGGCTTTGCCGCCGCTACCTGCACCACCGTGGCCTACGCGCCGCAAGCCATCAAAGTGTGGAAGACCCGCTCCACCGGAGACATCTCGCTCGGCATGTTCCTGGTCATGGTGCTGGGCTTGGCGCTTTGGCTCGTCTACGGCCTGCTCTCGGGCGATGCCCCGCTGGTCGCCGCCAACGCCATCACCATGGTGCTCGCCGGCGGCATCCTGTTCATGAAGCTGAAATACGGGTGAGGTAGCGCAGATCCGTAGGGCGGATTAGCCGAAGGCGTAATCCGCCACCTTTGCTGCAGCACGACGGCGGATTACGCCAGCGGACTGCGCTTCGCGCAGCCGCAGGCTAATCCGCCCTACGATACTACGACTATCCAAACATATACGACGCCATCGCGACGCTCGCGACCTCGTCGACGAAAACACGGTGACCCACGTCGCTGCCGGCCGCGCCGGCGGCCACCATCAGCGGCAGCAGGTGGTCCTCGCGCGGATGGGCCAGGCGCGCGCTCGGTGCGTTGTCCCAATCAACCAGCATCGCGTTGCGGCGGGCCGGATCCGGGTTGCTGATCGCCTCATTGAGATAGGCCTCGAAATCGTAGGAGACAGGCTTGGACTCCGGCCGGTTGAAGCCGCGCATGTTGTGATAGGTCAGCCCGCTGCCGACGATCAGGATGCCTTCATCGCGGAGCGATGCAATCGCCTGCCCGACCTTGACGTGCTCGGCCGCGTCATAACTCGACTTCAGCGAGAGCAGCACGATCGGCATGTCGGCGTCCGGATACATCAGCCCGAGCGGCACGAAGGTGCCGTGATCAAAACCCTGATTGGGATCTTCCCGGCAATCGAGGCCTGCGCGCGCGAGCAGCGCCTTCACCTCGGCTGCGAGCTCGGGCTGGCCCGGCGCCGGATATTTGAGGCGGTAGGTATGCTCGGGGAAACCGTAGTAGTCGTACACCATCGGCGGATGCGCCGAGGTCGACACGGTGAAGGCATCGGCCTCCCAATGGCCGGTGATGACGAGCACGGCCTTCGGCCTCGCCGGCAACAGCTGCGGCAGCCGGCCGAACTCCGCCGCGGTCTTGGCATATTGCACCCGCCTGTCGTCCATGAACGGCCAAGGACCGCCGCCATGCGACAGGAAGAGGGTCGGAAATCGCGTCATGGGTTCGTCTCGTCGGCAACATGCGCGTGCAAATGCCCGCGCGACCGGCGGCGAGCATAGGCAAACCGGCATGGTTAGCAAGTCGTTAACGATTTGCCGCCCAAAATCCGGACGTGGCCGAAGCAGTCGGCCTGAAGACAGGTGAGACGTGAGATGAAGAAGTTTGCGCTGGGGGACGTCGTCAACAGTGACAAGGGCCGCCGCGGCATCGTTCGCGCCGCCTTCAAGTCGCGGGATGGCCAGCAATTCTACGCCGTCGAGAAGGACGGTGCGATGGACTATCTGGAGGAAGACCGGCTGAGCCCGGCGCCGCGCGTCGAGCTCGCGGCTTAAGTCCAACTCAATTTCTGCTCTCGCCTGTGAGCCGGTCAAGACGCTCCGCGAAGGGATCGTCCCCGCTCGCGATGCGATCGTTCGTGATCAGCAGCAGGCGATCGCGGCCTGCCGCGGCGTTCCAATGCGGCAGATCGAGACCGTTGGGATCACCGCTCCTGGCGAAGTTGATCCAATAGGACCGCATGCGACTTGCGACCTCGCGATCACCTCGCGAGAGGATGCCCGCTCCTGGCACGCCTTCCACACCGAAGATGAACTGCAATTCCCGCCCGTGCCCGCCCTCGGGATTGGCGCGGCCGGACTCAGGCACATAGGCGAAGCGATAGCGAAAGGTCGCCGCGCCGCCTGCGGCATGTAGGCGGGCCAGCAATCTTGCGGGCTCGGAAAAGACCTTGTCGGTATAGAACCGTGCCGCAAGCTCCGAAGGCCTGGCAAGGTCGGGATAGAGCCTGTGCAGCTCATCGTTTGTGATGCCCGAAGATGCGACCTCCTCCTTGATCTCGAACTCACTGTCGAAACCGGTCTCGTCATCGTTCGAGCCGATGATCAGGGGAATGCGGCTTTGATGTCCGGCCGCAAAGCCGGCGGCAATCTCCTCGGTCACGAGACGTCCGTCTATGGTTGGCGCGAAGCAGCGTCGCGATTTCCGCAACAGACTGCTTTCGGCCGCACGCAGGTACCGCGGTTCGGCGGCACGCCAATCGGCCTGCGGTCCAAGCGCCGCGACGAACTGACGGCCGAGGGCTTCGGCGTCCTGTGCCGAGCGCAGGTGCGCGCGAGCGGGGACCGATTGCAGAATGGCTTTCTGGAAGAGACCCTGCGATTGCGCAGACAGCATCAGCAGCGCGATCGACGTCGCGCCTGCATCGCTGCCGAACAGGGTGACGTTGTCAGGATCGCCGCCGAAGGCCGCGATGTTGTCGTGAACCCATCGAAGTGCCGCGATCTGGTCCATCAGCCCGTGATTGCCCGAGCCCTGCGACAGCGCCGGGTGAGCGAGCCAGCCGAGCACACCAAGGCGATAGTTGACGGTGACCACGATGAGGCCGGCCTGCGCGAGCTTGGCGCCGTCGTACAGCCGATCATTCGCCGTGCCGCCGATAAAGCCGCCACCGTGAATGAAGATCATCACCGGCAGCGGACCGTCGACCCCGAAGGGACGGAACACGTTCAGCGTGAGACAATCCTCGCTCGAAGCCTGTAGCGCCGGCTGAAGGCACGGCGCGCCATACTCGTAGGCGGTGTGCATCTCCGAACTTTCGAGCGTCGGCTGCGGCGGGCGCCAGCGCAGCGCACCGACCGGCGGCGAAGCATAGGCCAGCCCCTTGAACGAGGCCACCTCGCCTTCGACGGCGCCGAGCATCTGCCCTTCACGCGTCAGTGCGAATGGAAACTGTCCGACCGGCTGAGCCACGGCCGAGCCGGCGCAGCACAGGACAATGGAAGCCGCAACAAGCGCGAGCAGGGGTTGCATCTTCGGAGCATCTCGATGCGCGGACGGTTTCCTGCAGATTACGTCCGCGGCCGTCAGAGAGGCAAGCCTCGCGCGACCTAGCCGCCCTTGGCAATGAGCTCCGCCAGCGCGTGGCGCGCGACGATGCCGAGCTCGCCGAGGGTGGAGTGGCCAGCCCCTGCCGCCTCGATCAGGCGCTCGGCGATGAACCTGCGGCTGTCGTGATCGCCACCATACGGCAGTTGGCGGCACGTCTCCTCCAGGACGACGTCCATGTTCGCTTTGGTCCGCTCACTCAACTCTGGCATGACGCTCGGTCGCTACGCGTGGCTTGTAGCCGCAAGCATACACAGACGGATCGGACATGATTACCCCGGGTGATCACGGCCATTGTGCATCGCGATGCGTGTGGCGCCGCAAGGTTCACGTGGCCATGATGCTGCCCCAAACGACCACCGAAGATTGCACTTGCTGTGATGACAAGCTGAACCTGCGGCGATAGCCTGCCGGCAAAACAAAACACACGGGAGGAATGCGATGCCTGACGCAATGGTTGCTACACGTGCCTCCGACGAGCGCGGAACTGCCCAGCAGGTCGATGTTGCCGTGGTAGGCGCCGGATTTGCCGGCCTCTATCTTCTACATCGCCTGCGCAAGGCCGGCTTCAAGGCGGTCGCCCTCGAAGAGGCCGGCGACGTCGGTGGCACCTGGTACTGGAACCGCTATCCGGGCGCCCGCTGCGACATCCAGACCATCGACTACAGCTACACCTTCGATCCCGAGCTCGAGACCGCCTGGACCTGGTCGGAGAAATACGCGACCCAGCCCGAGATCCTGCGCTATTTCGGCTTCGTCGCCGACCGCTACGACCTCAGGCGCGACATCCGCTTCGGGACCAAGGTCACCGAAGCCAAATGGGACGAGAAGGCCGAGCGTTGGCAGCTGACTACCGACAACGGCGCGCCGGTCTCCTGCCGTCACTACATCATGGCGACCGGCTGCCTTTCGGCGCCAAAGCCGCCGGAGATCGACGGCGTCAAGGATTTCGAAGGCGAGGTCTATTTCACCGGACGCTGGCCGCATGACGGCGTCAACCTCGCGGGAAAGCGCGTCGCCGTGATCGGCACGGGCTCGTCGGCCATCCAGTCGATCCCGCTGATCGCCGAGCAGGCCGCGCATCTGACCGTGTTCCAGCGCACTCCGAACTTCGCGCTGCCGGCGCATAACGGCCCGGCACCATCCGACCGCATGAGCCTGCTGCAAGGCGATCGCGCGGCCTATCGCGAGCAGGCGCGCCAGTCGATGACCGGCGTGCCCTATCCGCAGCAGACGGTCGTGAGCTGGCAATTGAGTGATGCCGAGCGTCGTGAGCGGTTCGAACGTGCCTGGGCAGCCGGCGACCTCATCCACATCCTGACGCAGCTCTGGGCCGACCAGGCTGTCGACATCGACGGCAACAAGATCGTCCAGGACCTGATCCGCGAGAAGATCCGCGCCGCCGTCAGGGATCCCGAGACCGCCGCGGCGCTCACGCCGCACGACCACCCCTTCGGCGCCAAGCGCCCCTGCCTCGATACGAATTACTACGCGACCTACAACCGGCCGAACGTCACGCTGGTCAATCTGCGCCAGGAGCCGATCAAGGCGATCACGGCGAGCGGGATCTCCACGAACGGCCGCAGCATCGACGTCGATGTCATCGTGTTTGCGACCGGGTTCGATGCCATGACCGGCGCGATCCGCGCCGTGCATCCGATCACTGGACGCGGCGGCAAGTCGCTCACCGACGTCTGGGCGCAGGGGCCGCAGACCTATCTCGGGCTCACGGTCGAGGGCTTCCCGAACTTCTTCATGATCACCGGTCCCGGCAGCCCGTCGGTGCTGTCCAACATGGCGGTGTCGATCGAGCAGCATGTCGATTGGGTGGTCGACCGCCTGGCCGCGCTGCGCGATGCCGGCTTCACCACGATGGAGCCGACCGAGACGGCGCAGGCCGGCTGGGCCCGACACATGGCCGACTGTTCGACGCTGACGCTGCACCGGCTCGCCAACACCTGGTACACGGGCGCCAACGTGCCCGGCAAGGTGCAGGGCCTGATGCCCTATACCGGCGGCGTCGGCCCCTATCGAAGCATCTGCGACGAGGTGGTCAGCCGCGGCATGCTGGGCTTCAAGCTCACCGGCCCTGGCGGCACGGAGCAATGCAATGACGGCGAGGTGGTGCGCCTGCAGCCGGACGTGCGGCTGGTGCTCAACCTGCTGGCGTCGCTGAACCTGCCGCCGATCGAGTCGATGGGCGCGCTCGGCGCCCGCGCCTTCGTGGACGAGTTCAACAAAGGCCGGCCCGCCGGGCGGCCGATCGGCGACATTGCCGACGGCACCCTGCCCGTCATCGACGGCGCGCTGCCCTACCGCGTCTACAAGCCGGCCACGCCGGGACCACATCCGATCGTGGTCTATTTCCACGGCGGCGGATGGGTGCTCGGCGACGAGCAGTCGGACGAGCCGTTCTGCCGCGACATGGTGCGGCGGACCGGCATGATGTTCGTCAGCGTCGGCTATCGTCATGCGCCGGAGCATCGCTTCCCGACCGCGGCCGAAGACGGCTATGCGGCAACCCGCTGGATCGCCGAGCACGCCACTGAACTCGGCGGCAGGCCGGGCCCGGTGCTGGTTGCGGGCTGGAGCGCCGGCGGCAACATCGCCGCCGTCACCTGCCAGCTCGCGCGCGACCGTGGCGGGCCCGAGATCGCCGGCCAGCTCCTGATCTGCCCGGTCACCGACTGCACCTTCGACCGCCCCTCCTACAACGACAATGCGACGGGCTACTTCCTGACGCGCTCGCTGATGTACTGGTTCTGGGACCTCTACTGCTCGCCGGCGGACCGCACCGATCCGCGCGTCTCGCCACTCCGCGGCAAGGTAGCCGGCTTGCCGCCGGCTCTCGTGGTGACCTGCGAGTTCGATCCCTTGCGCGACGAAGGTATCGCTTATTCCGAGGCCATGGCGGCCGCAGGCGTCCCGGTCGAGCAGCTCAGGGCGCACGGCCATTTCCACTCGTCGTTCACCATGGTCGATGTGGTGATCACCGGCGCGCCGGGCCGGGGACAGATGGCGGAAGCCTTGCGACGCTTCGCCGGGCTCCCGCTGGAAATCAGCAGCAGTGACGAGCACGGCCAAGGTCAGGCCAGCCCGGGGCACAGGATCGCGGCGGCCGCGAGCTGACAACGACAGGCCGGCCGGGAACCTTTTCCCGGCTGCCGCGTTGCAGGTCCGTGGCATTGAGATGCAGCGACAGGTGTAGGCCCCGGCACGTAGATTCGCGTGCCGGGGCATTTTTTGCGTGAGGCGAAGCGATGGGGGACGGTGTTGCGGATTCAAAGGTCGATTTCGGTGCGCTTGCCGCGCTGCATAAATGGCCCTCGCTTGCGAACCAGCGCCGGCCGGACCGGGAGCCGTATCAGATAAGCGAAGGCACTCTTGATGAGTGCATCTCGGTCTTCATGGAGAAGCCGGCGGCGACCCGGCATCTCTATGAGATTCGAACAGTGGCGCAGCCGCCACTCGTGACGGGCATTCTCTCGTCCGAACACATCATCGAACTGTCGCGCTGGAGAGAATTTCTCCGATAGTCCCGGAAGGCGAGTGAGCGCAGGGGTCGTGCCCCTCCTCACGGCTCGATCTTGAGCGTCGCTTTCATGTTGGGATGATAGCGGCAGTAATAATCGACCGTTCCCGCCTTCTTCAGAACTGATGTCGCCGATTTCTTCGGCGGCAGTGTCACGTCGAAGTCGCCGTTCCTCGCGGTGGCGGTGTGTGCGAAGACGTCCTTGTTGATCCAGCTGATGGTGTCGCCGACCCTCGCAGACACATCAGCCGGAGATATCTCGAGATTCCCCATCGTGATCTCGATGGTCGCGGCGTGTGCCGGGACGACCATCGCCGCGAAGACAAGCGCGATAGCGATCGAAACTGGCCGCCCCGACATCATCGCACCCTCCTTATTTCAGCTCGGCCGCGACGTGCTCGGCGTGTTGCTGATGGCCCTGGAAAATCTTCAGACCGGTTTGCAGCAGGCTCTTCAGCTCGGCATTGTTCGCGGACGGAATCAGCTGGGTCTCCAGCGCGCCGTTGACCGCCTTGTGGTAGGCGACCTCGTTGGCGACATAGGCCTTGTCGAACGCCGCGCCGTCCAGCTTGTCGAGCTCGGCCAGCTTGTCGCTCGCCTGCTTGGACAGCGCCTTGCTGGTGTCGTTGTCCTCCGGCGTGACGTTCAGCTTCTTGACCAGCGCGAGCGCCTGCTTGTTGACCGTCTCGTGGTCGCGCAGCATGTCCTCCGCGAACGCTTTCACATCCTTGCTCTTGGCCTTCTTCTGCGCCTGTTTGGCCGCGTTGATGTCGATCACGCCGGCGGTGTAGGCGATGTGAGCGATCTGCGGATCGGAGGGTTTGTCGGCCGCGCTGGCGCCTTGCAGCAGCGCGGGGCTCGACAACAGAATTGCTGCGGCGACCGCCGCGCTCCATCGGATCAACATGGTTTGACACTCCTGTGCTGCCGGACGGTTGGCCGGCGCGTTGCTTCACAGGAGTTGGATGGGAGTTTCGCGCAAACGTTCCCGAAAAATTTCAGCCGACGCCAATCAGCCGATGCCGATCAACTCACACCAAGGCGCCTGAGCACGGCCTCCGTCAGCCGCTCGCAGCGCTGGCCGGCGAACGGAAATGCATCCATCACGACGGGGCCGATCTTCTTCTCGACGTTCTCGCGCAGCAGGGTGCGCGCACGGTGCAGCCGCGTCTTCACGGTCTCGGGCTTGATACCGAGCAGCTCGGCCGTCTCCTCCATGCTCATCCCCTCCATCACCCGCGCGATGAAGACCATGCGGTAGGCGTCGGGCAATTCATCGACCGCGTGTTCGACGACGCGCTGGATCTCGCGTTGAGCCATGGATTTTTCCGGATCAGTTGCGGCGGACGAAAGGGGAAACTGGATGATTTGCGCTTCGAGCGTTGCCTCCGGCAGCGATCCCAGCTCGACCTGCGGTTTCCGAGCGCGTGCGCGTCCGAGCGCTTGGTTGATGGCGATGCGCGACAACCACGTCGACAGTGCCGACGCACCAAGAAAGTCGTCGAGATGTGTGAATGCGCGGATGTAGGTTTCCTGCACCACGTCCTCGGCCTCACTATCGCTGCGCAGGATACCGCGGGCGAGCCTGTAGAGCCTGCGGTTGTTGGCCTGCATGATCTCGCGCAATGCGGCTTCATCCCGGCGCCGCGCGCGGTCGATCAGCTCGGATTCCGATATCCTGACGCCGGCGGACAGGCCGGCTGCGGTCCCTGGCATGGCGGGCACCTCGCTCCATTGGTTTCGGACATTGGATGCAGGCCCAGACGAAAGGTTCCCGATTTTCTTACCCTCCCCTGGAGGGGCCCTCCAGGGGAGGGTAAGAGCTAATCCGTCTCGATCGGCAGTTCCGGGTCCCTCGCCCATTCCCCCATCGAGGCGTCGTAGAGCGTCAGCTTGTCGTAGCCGAGCTGCGTCAGCAGGAACAGGTCGATCGTCGCCGAGATGCCGCCGCCGCAATAGCAGATCACATTCTTGTCGCGCGTGACGCCTGCAGCAGTGAATTTGGCTTCGGCGTCGGCAAGCGTCGTCAGGGTCTTGTCGGCATTGACGAGCGTTGCGGCTGATACGTTGACGCTGCCGGGAACGCGGCCCGGCCGGCCGTAGCGGCTCGGCTCGAGGCCGCGATGAAACTGCGGCCCCAGCGCGTTGACGGTGACCGTCGCGGAATCGCCGATCCGGGTCTTGACGGTGTTTTTGTCGACGAAGAAGCCCGCGCGCGGCGCGGCCTTGAAGATCGTCGCCGGATACCCCTTCGGTGCGCCTGTCTCGACCGGCCGCCCCTCCTCCTTCCATTTGTCGAAGCCGCCGTCGAGCACCTGCGCATCGACGCCGAGCGAGCGCAGCATCCACCAGAACCTCGTCGCCCACATCATCGTGCCGATGCTGTAGAGCACGATGGTCTTGCTTGCGTCGAGGCCATGGCGGCCGAACGCGGCCTCGAGCTGGGCCACGCCGGGCATCATGAAGAATTGTTGCGCCGAGGTGTCGGAGAACTCGCCCTGGAGGTCGAGGAAATCGGCACCGGGAATGTGGCCGGCCGCGAAGGTCTTGTCGCCGGGCACCGCGCGATACGGCACGTCGCTGCCGGGCGGAACAGGCTCGTTATAGGTCGTGCAGTCGTAGAGGCGCAAATTGGGATCGCCGAGGATGGCGGCGAGCTGCCCGGTGGTGATGAGGGCGATTGACTGGGACATTGGACTACTCTCCCGTTCGAGAGGGAGTGTAAGCCTCTCCCCTCGTCATTGCGAGCGCAGCGAAGCAATCCAGAATTTTTCCGTGGAGGGACTCTAGATTGCTTCGCTGCGCTCGCAATGACGGGGATGGTGCGTTCGTCCTCGGATAGAAGCCCCTTACTGCTTCAACGTCTCCAGAAACCGCACCGGCTCGCCTTGCGAGGCCGTCACCAGCTCGCCCTGCCACATCACGCGGCGGCCGCGGATGAAGGTGCCGACGGGCCACCCTGTCACGCGGACGCCGTCATAGGGGGTCCAGCCGGCCTTGGACGCCACCCATTTGTTGGTGATGGTCTCGCTGCGCTTGAGATCAACGACCGTGAAGTCGGCGTCGTAGCCGGCGGCGATGCGGCCCTTGCAGGCCATGTTGTAGAGGCGCGCTGGGCCGGCGCTGGTGAGATCGACGAAGCGCGCCAGAGAGAGCCGACCCGCGTTGACGTGATCGAGCATCAGCGGCACCAGCGTCTGGACGCCGGTCATGCCGGAGGGCGAAGCCGGATAGGTCTTCTGCTTCTCCTCCAGCGTATGCGGGGCGTGGTCGGAGCCGAGCACGTCGATGATGCCCTGCTCGATGCCACGCCAGATGCCGGCGCGATGATCGGCTCCGCGCACCGGCGGGTTCATCTGCGCCAGCGTGCCGAGCCGCTCGTAGCATTCGGGCGCGACCAGCGTGAGGTGATGCGGCGTCGCCTCGCAGGAGGCGACGTCCTTGTGATCGCGCAGGAACTCGATCTCTTCTTTGGTCGAGATGTGCAGCACGTGGATGCGCTTGCCGGTCTCATGCGCGAGCTTGACGAGGCGCTGCGTCGCCATCAGTGCCGCGGTCTCGTCGCGCCACACCGGATGCGAGCGCGGATCGCCCTCGATGCGCAGCGATTTGCGATCGTTGAGGCGGTACTCGTCCTCGGCGTGGAACGCGGCGCGGCGGCGGATCACCTGGAAGATACGGCGCAGGCTCTCGTCGTCCTCCACCAGCAGCGCGCCGGTCGAGGAGCCGATGAACACCTTGACGCCCGCGCAGCCCGGCGCGCGCTCGAGCACCGGCAAATCCTGTACGTTCTCGCGAGTGCCGCCGATGAAGAAGGCGAAATCGCAATGCATGCGGTGATGGGCGCGCTTCACCTTGTCGGTGAAAGTGGCTTCCGTCACCGTCAACGGAGACGTGTTCGGCATCTCGAACACGGCGGTGACACCGCCCATCACGGCGCTGCGCGAGCCGGTCTCGAGGTCTTCCTTCTGCTCCAGGCCGGGCTCGCGGAAATGCACCTGCGTATCCATGACGCCGGGCAGGATGTGCAGGCCCTTGCAGTCGATCACCTCCGCGGCCGAGGCCTGCGACAGCGGGCCCAGTTCGGCGATCCGGCCGCCCGTGATGCCGATATCGCGAACACCCTCGCCGTCCTGGTTGACGACGGTGCCGCCTTTGAGGATCACGTCGAAACGCTGGGTCATGGCTGAAGGCCTCTCTCATCCCCAAGCGCAGGGCTCGAGGTCTTGTCGTTTATGCCTCGCGGGCTTACGTTCCGAAGCAACATGTCGCAAGAGATTTTCGTATGAAATCAGCGTTTCTTCCCGACCGGGGCGTGGTCAAGGTCGCGGGCGAGGATGCGCGCAACTTCCTCAACGGCCTTGTCACGACCGACATCGACAGGCTGAAACCGGGCCTGGGCCGATTCGGCGCGCTGCTGACGCCGCAGGGCAAGATCATCGTGGATTTCCTGATCACGGAAGCGCCCGCGGGTCACGGCGGCGGGTTCCTGATCGACTGCCCGAAAGCGCTGGCAGATAGCCTCGCCACCAAGCTGAAATTCTACAAGTTGCGCGCCAAGGTCACGGTGGAAAACCTTTCCGGCGATCTCGGCGTGCTTGCCGCCTGGGACGGCCAGCCTGCGGCCCAGCCGGACCTCGCCTTCAACGACCCGCGCAATGACGGCCTCGGCGTTCGCATCCTGATCCCTGAAGATCTCAAGCAGAAGCTGTCTGATCTGATCGGGGCCGAACTGGTCGATGCGACCGAATACGAGGCGCACCGCATCGCGCTCGGCGTGCCGCGCGGCGGGCTCGATTTCATGTACAGCGACGCGTTCCCGCACGAGACCAACATGGACCGCCTTGCCGGCGTCGATTTCGACAAGGGCTGCTATGTCGGCCAGGAGGTCGTCTCGCGCATGCAGCATCGCGGCACCGCGCGCACCCGCAGCGTCAAGGTGCTACTCGATGGTCCCTCGCCCGAGGCCGGCGCGACCATTCTCGCCGGCGACAAGCCGGTCGGCACCATCGGCTCTACCTCCGGCGGCAAGGGCATTGCGCTGGTGCGCATCGACCGTGTCGCGGACGCGCTCGACGCCGGTCAGCCCCTCACCGCCGGGGGGCTTGCTTTGACGCTCGCCGAACCGGACGTCGTTCGCATTCCAGCCAAGCAGCCCACCGCATGAGCCGCGCCCCCCGCCTGCATCCCGATGGAAAGTCCCGCTGCCCCTGGCCCGGTGAAGATCCGCTCTATGTCGCCTATCACGACACCGAATGGGGTGTGCCGGAATATGACGACCGCGCGCTGTACGAAAAACTGATCCTCGACGGTTTCCAGGCCGGCCTGTCCTGGATCACGATTTTGCGCAAGCGCGACAATTTCCGCAAAGCCTTCGACGATTTCCAGCCGGAGAAGATTGCGCGCTACAACGAGAAGAAGATTCACGCGCTGATGAACGATGCCGGCATCGTTCGCAACAAGGCCAAGATCGACGGCGCGATAATGAGCGCGAAGTCCTATCTCGACATCATGGAGAAGGGGCCAGGCTTCTCGAAGCTGCTGTGGGACTTCATGGACGGACGACCCAAGGTCAACCAGTTCAAGTCCACCGCGAGCGTGCCGGCCTCGACACCATTGTCGGTGCAGATCTCGAAAGAGCTGTCCTCGCGCGGCTTCAAATTCGTCGGCCCGACCATCGTCTATGCCTTCATGGAGGCGACCGGCATGGTCAACGACCACCTCGTCGACTGCCATTGTCACGCGATCTGCGGCAAGACGCAGCGCAAGCCGCGCCTCAAGGCAAAATGACCACGAAGAAGACGGCGCCCGTTGCGCAATCCCGCGCCTGGCAGCGCATGCTGTCGGGCCGGCGGCTCGATCTGCTCGATCCCTCGCCGCTCGACGTCGAGATCGCCGACATCGCGCACGGCCTCGCGCGCGTCGCGCGCTGGAACGGGCAGACGACAGGCGCGCATATCTTCTCGGTCGCGCAGCATACGCTGCTGGTTGAAGCCGTGCTGCGGCACGAGATGCCGCGTGTCGATCGGCGCATGCGGCTCGCCGCGCTGCTGCACGATGCGCCCGAATATGTGATCGGCGACATGATCTCGCCGTTCAAGGCCGTGCTCGACGGCCATTACAAGGCGGTCGAGAAGCGCCTGCTCGGCGCCATCCACGTCCGCTTCGGCCTGCCGCCGGAGCTGCCGGAGGAGATCACGCTGGCTATCAAGGCCGCCGATCGCGGCGCGGCCTATCTGGAGGCGACCGCGCTTGCCGGCTTCGAAGAGCCCGAGGCGAAGCGCCTGTTCGGCAAGGATCCCGGGCTCTCCGACAGCGTCCGGCGCGACTATCTGACGCCCTGGACGGCGGCCCGGGCGGAGAAGCAGTTTCTGGAGCGGTTTGGCGCGGTGTTCGCGTGAGCGTCGTCCCTTCGTAGGGTGGGCAAAGCGAAGCGTGCCCACCAAACTAAGCGATGCGCGCGGCGCGAAATGGTGGGCACGGCGCGATGCGCCTTTGCCCACCCTACGGCACCGGCTATAATCGCCGCCAAAAAGGTCCGCCATGATCCACGTCTGTTCCCTCGCCGCGCTTCCCGAAACCGTCCGCCTCACCGGGGCCAGCCATGTGCTGACCGTGATGGCCAATGTCGAGCAGGTGGCACGTCCAGTATCGGTGCTCCCGGCCAATCATCTCAAGGTGTCGATGGACGACATCACCGAGGAGATGGACGGTTTCGTCGCACCGTCCGAGACGCATATCGATCAGGTGCTGAACTTCGTGCGCAGCTGGGACCGCAGCGCACCGCTGGTGGTTCATTGCTACGCCGGCATCAGCCGCTCTACCGCGAGCGCGTTCGCGGCGGTCTGCGCACTCAATCCAAATCGCGACGAACTCGATATCGCCAGGAAAATCCGCGCGGCCTCGCCGATCGCCTCGCCGAACCGGCGCATCGTCGGCCTTGCCGACCGTGCCCTCGGACGCAACGGCCGCATGCTGCGGGCGCTCGACGAGATCGGCCCGGGTGCGATGATGGTCGAGGGCCGTCCCTTCGTGATCGAGATCGAATGACTGGGCGCCACATCGCAGGTGCGCCCCCTCTCCCGCTTGCGGGAGAGGGTTGGGGAGAGGGTGTCGCCGCAACGGGACGATCCCCAAGAGGAGAAAGCCCTCACCCGGCGCTACGCGCCGACCTCTCCCGCAAGCGGGAGAGGTTACAGCGAGTCCGCGGAGAGACCGTCGCAATCGATTCCGCGATCGTCACCGCATGAGCGACAAGCTCCTGACGCCGATCGAGATCGGTCTGACCGCGGCCATCGTCGCGATCGCGGGCCAAGAGCCGCTGATCCTGACCGCGCGCGGCAGTGACGGGCTTGCCGGCCTGCCGTTCGGCCCGTTCGATGCGCTCGCGCACCGCACCTTCGAGATCGGCCTGCGCGCCTGGGTCGAGGAGCAGGCGGGATTGCGGCTCGGCTACGTCGAGCAGCTCTACACCTTCGGCGATCGCGGCCGCCATGCCGAGGCCGGCGACACCGGGGCGCATATGGTGTCGATCGGTTATCTCGCACTGACGCGCGCGGTGGACGGCGAGCTTGCAGCAAACGCGGCGAGCTTCGCGCCATGGTACCGCTTCTTTCCCTGGGAAGACCGGCGCGAGGAGCCGCCCGCGATCATCGCCCGCGACATCATTCCTGCGCTGACCGAGTGGGCCGCGGAGGAGACGCCGGAGACGATTCGCGCGCTGCCGCGCAAGGATCGCGTGCGATTCTACTTCGGCCTCGACGGAGCGGCCTGGGACGAGGAGCGCGTGCTCGACCGCTACGAGCTCCTGTACGAGGCCGGGCTGGTCGAGGAAGCGCGGCGCGACGGCCGCCCTGCGGCATTAGCGCGCAAGACGCTTCCCCCGCTCGGGACCTCGATGCAGTTCGACCACCGCCGGATTCTCGCCACGGCGATCGCGCGGCTGCGTGCAAAACTGAAGTATCGTCCTGTCGTCTTTGAACTTTTGCCGCCCGAATTCACACTTACCGAACTGCAGCACACGGTCGAGGCGATTTCCGGCCGGCACCTGCACAAGCAGAATTTCCGTCGCCTGGTCGAAATGGAAGCCCTGGTCGAACCGACCGGCGTCATGTCGACACAGACGGGCGGACGGCCGGCGGCGCTCTACCGCTTCCGCCGCGACGTGCTTCAGGAGCGGCCCGCGCCGGGCTTGCGCGTACGCTCCCGGCGCTAGACAAGGATTTCGTGATCGGCCTCCCGTCGATCGCCTGGAGGCTTCATGTTCGACGGCCCGTTTGACGTCTTTGCGTGGCTCATTGCCATCGCCGCGTTCCTCATTGCGATCAAGGCCTCCGGCCAGGCGGCCGAGCTGCGCCGGCGACTGAATTCGCTCGAAGAGATGTTTCACGCGCAGCGGCAGGTGCAGCCGCCGCCGCTCACACCTGTTTGGGAGCAGGCGCCCGCCACCACGACTGATACCGCGGAGCCGCCGCCGCTCGCGCCGGAAACTGAACCGGCCTCGCCGCTCGTTACCGAAGCTGTTTCGCCCCCGCCGCTCGAAGCGGGCACCGAGGCCGATGCGCCGCCGCCCCCACTGCCCGCGCCTGCGCCGGGCTTCGAGGAGCAGCTTGGCACCCGCTGGGTGGTGTGGATCGGTGGCCTTGCGCTCGCGCTCGGCGGCTTCTTCATGGTGCGCTATTCAATCGAGGCCGGCCTCCTCGGCCCCGGCGTACGCGTATTTCTGGGCGGCCTGTTCGCAGCTGCGCTGCTCGGGGCCGGCGAGTGGTCGCGGCGCAAGGAGAGCATTTCCAACATCCAGGCGCTGCCGATCGCCAACATTCCCGCGATTCTCACCGCGGCCGGTACGGCGGTGGCATTCGCGACCATCTATGCCGCCTATGCGCTCTACGGCTTCCTCGTGCCTGCCACTGCCTTCGTGCTGCTCGGCATCGTGGCCATGTGCACGCTCGCCGCCGCGCTGCTGCACGGGCCGGCGCTCGCCGGCCTCGGCGTGGTCGGCGCCTTCGTGACGCCGGTTCTCGTCTCCAGCGGCAAGCCGGACTATTGGGCGCTCTATATTTACCTCGCAGTCGTCACCGCCGCGAGCTTCGGCCTCGCCCGCATCCGGCTATGGCGCTGGCTCGCGGTGACCACGATCGCCTTCGCCGTGTTGTGGATCTTCCCGGGCCTGGACACCGAAGAATTGCAGGTCGCGCCACACGCCTTCCATGTCATCGCGGGTTTCGTGCTGGCCGCACTGCTCGTCGTCTGCGGCTTCATGTTCGGCCCGACGATCGAAGACGGCGAGATCGAGCCGGTGTCATCGAGCTCGCTCGGTGCCTACTTGTTCGGTGCAATGCTGATCGTGCTGTCGAGTGCGCATGCCGATCTTGCGCTGATCGCGTTCGCGCTTCTCGTCGGCGCAACCCTGTTCGTCGCCTGGCGCGCGCCGGCGGCGACCGGTGCACTCGGCGCAGCCGCGGCGACCGTGTTCATCGTGTTCGCCGAATGGGCAGTGCGCGCCAATCCGGACATGCTGGTGTTGCCGGGCGGCCCCATG
Source organism: Bradyrhizobium sp. 195 (assembly GCF_023101665.1). Lineage (NCBI taxonomy): Bacteria > Pseudomonadati > Pseudomonadota > Alphaproteobacteria > Hyphomicrobiales > Nitrobacteraceae > Bradyrhizobium > Bradyrhizobium sp. 195. The sequence continues at coordinate 6,434,486 of NZ_CP082161.1, forward strand.
GCGGGAATCGGACCCGCCGCGATCGACAGCTCCGTGACGCTGCATCTGGTGACGGCCGCGCTCTTCGCCGCCGGCTTCGGCATCGCGGGCTTCCTCGCCCAGGGCCGTTCGAACTCGGCGATCATCCCGGTGGTGTGGTCGGCAACGGCGGTCGCAACGCCGATCGCGATCCTGGTTGCGCTCTACGCGCGCGTTGCCCATCTCGACCGCTCGATCCCGTTTGCGATCCTCGCGGTGCTGCTCGCCGCGGCTTTCGGCGCCGCGACCGAGGCTCTGACGCGCCGCGAGGGCCGGCCGAGCACCATGATCTCCACGGCGCTATTCGCGACCGGCACGCTTGGCGCGCTGGCGCTGGCGCTTACCTTCGCGCTGGAGAAGGGCTGGCTCACCATCGCGCTCGCGCTGATGTCGCTCGGCACCGCCTGGATCTCGCTGCAGCGGCCGATCCCGTTCCTGCGTTGGCTCGCCGCCATCTTCGCGGGGCTCGTCACCGCGCGCATCGCCTATGATCCGTGCATCGTCGGCGATGCCGTCGGCACCACGCCGATCTTCAATTGGCTGCTCTGGGGCTACGGCCTGCCGGCGGCATCGTTCTGGGGCGCGAGCATCTTCTTGCGCCGCCGCGCCGACGATGCGCCGCTGCGCATGGTCGAGACCGCCGCGATATTGTTCACCGCGCTGCTCGCCTTCATGGAGATCCGGCACTTTGCGACCAATGGCCGGATGACCTCGCCGCCGTCGCTGCTCGAATTCGCGCTGCAAGTCTGCATCACGCTCGCGATGGCTATCGGGCTTGAGCGGCTGCGGCTGCGCAGCCACAGCGTCGTGCACAATGTCGGCGCGGTCGTGCTCACTGCGATTGCCGGGTTCATCAGCGTGTTCGGCCTCTTGATCCTGGAGAACCCGCTGCTGTTCTCCGGCGTCAATGTCGGCGGCCTCGTCTTCAACCTGCTGCTGCTCGGCTACGCTCTGCCGTCGGTGCTGATGCTGCTGCTGTCCTATGCGGTGGCGGGCCATCGCTCCGTCGCCTACGCCAACACGATCGCAGGTGGCGCGCTGGTGTTCGCGCTCAGCTATGTGACGCTGGAGATCCGCCGCTTCTATCACGGCCCGGTCCTGCTCTACGGCGGCACCACGGGGGCGGAGCAATATACCTATTCGATCGGCTGGCTCGGCTTCGGCGTGGTGTTGCTCGGCGTCGGCATCCTCGTCAACTCCGAGCGCGCGCGGCTGGCGTCGGCCGCGGTCATCGCTCTGACGATCCTCAAAGCTTTCGTCATCGACATGTCGACGCTAACAGGCGTCTACCGGGCGCTGTCGTTCATGTGCCTCGGCATCGTGCTGGTCGCGATCGGCTGGCTCTACCAGCGCATCCTGTTCCGGCGGCAGGTCACGCCGCCGCCGGCTCCGGCTCCGCAGACGAGCGCGTAAGGATCAGGCCGCGCGGACCGACTCCAGGAACTGCGCGACCTCGACCTTGAGACGCGTGCTGTCGGTCGCCAGCGATTTCGCTGCCGACAGCACCTCGACCGAGGCTTCGCCCGTCTCGATCGCACCGCGCTGCACGTCGGTGATGTTCGCCGAGACCTCCTGCGTGCCCACCGAGGCCTGCTGGACATTGCGCGAGATCTCCTGCGTCGCGGCGCCCTGCTCCTCGACGGCGGCGGCGATCGCTGCGGACACTTCGGACAGCCGCTCGATGGTGCCGCCGATCTCCTGGATGGCGCTGACGGATTCCTGAGTCGCGGCCTGGATGCCCGACACCTGCGCGCCGATCTCGCCAGTCGCCTTGGCGGTCTGCTCGGCCAACGCCTTGACTTCCGACGCGACGACCGCGAAGCCGCGGCCGGCTTCGCCCGCGCGCGCCGCCTCGATGGTGGCGTTCAGGGCCAGCAAATTGGTCTGGCCCGCGATGGTGTTGATGAGTTCGACCACGTCGCCGATGCGGGACGCGGCCTGCGACAGCGCGTTGACGCGCTCGTTGGTCCGCGCGGCTTGCTCGACGGCTTCTGCCGCCATCCGCGCCGAATCCTGCACGCGGCGGCTGATCTCGGTGATGGAGGACGACAGTTCTTCGGATGCGGAGGCGACCGCCTGCACGTTGGTGGAGGCCTCCTCGGACGCAGCGGCAACCACGGTCGCAAGTTCCTTGCCGCGTTGCGCGGTGCCGGTCAGCGTCGAGGCCGACGCCTCGAGCTCGGTCGAGGCCGAGGAGACCGTGCCGACCACCTCGCCGATCATGGCTTCAAACCTGCTGGTGATCGCATCGACACGGCGGCCGCGTTCGATCTTGGCCTCGGCGTCGCGCGCCGCCGTCTCGTCGGCGGCCTTCTTGGCGATCAGCGCCTCCTTGAAGATCTGGAGCGCATCCGCCATCGAACCGATCTCGGTCTTCTCGCCGCGATGCGGCACCTCGGCCGAAAGGTCTCCCTCGCCGAGCGACTGCATCGGACGGATGATCGAGGCAATGCCGCGAGACACGTCACGCACGAGATAGTAGGCGGCGCCGATCGCGATCACAACGGAGAGTACGATGATGCCGACCAGAATCCGGAAGATCGCGGCGTAGCTGTCGGCCGCCTGCTTCGTCTCCAGCTCGGCGCCCTGGTTGTTGAGCTCTATGCCCTTCTGGAGCAGGGGATCGGCGGCCTGGGCCATCTTCGCGACCTTGGTCTGCAACATCTCGTTGGCGTCGGTGGGGAAGCGGCCGACGCTCTTGCGCGACAACGCCATCGTCTCCTGCACACCATTCAGATATTCGGCCCAGGCCTTGCTCCATTGCTCGTAGAGTGCGCGTTCCTCAGCGACCGTGATCAGCGGCTCGTAGACCTTGCGCGTCTTCTCGATGCGCTCACGCAACGAGGCGAGGCGCTTCTCGGCGGCTTCCTTGCCTTCGGCGGTGTCCTGCATCAGGTGCAGACGAAGCGCGACGCGCAGCTCATTGATGTCGGCACGCATCGAGCCGAGCGCACGCACGCTCGGCAGCCAGCTCTGCGCAATCTCGACCGTGTGGGCGTTGATGTTCTGCATGGTGCCGATCGCCATCACGCCGACACCGGCCAGCGAGAGAACGAGAACTGACAACACGGTCAGAAGCTTGAACACGATCGATAACTTCGACATCACACAAATCCCAACGATGCCTAGCAACGCGCACGCCACCTGCGCCAGTCGTCACGACGGACGACTGTGCGGCGGTCAGTTCAACAGTGCTGGCTGGTTCTTATCCCGTAAGATTGCCCTCCATAATCGCAAGCAGGCGTTAACATGATCCTACGTAAAACTACGGGCGAGGCCCGGCCCCCGTGATTTTCCATGCAATCGTTTGTTATTGCACGCGGCTACTGCGTGCTGTGGCGCGAGTGGGCCACCCTGATTGCACATTGGCGGACGCCTCCTCCGGCCGTCGCCACGGCCGTGGCAAGCCCGTTGCCGCGCTCGGCGGCCTGGGTCAGCGTGTTCGACGACGCCTCGAGCTCGGTCGCCGCCGACGATACCATCTCGACGATCTCGCCGACCGCGCCTTCGAACGTATCGGCGAGCCGCTGCATGTCGTCCTGGGATCGTCGATCTCCTTCAGCTTGGCCTCGACGCGAAGGGCGACTCAGCGCCCGAAATATTGCGGGCATCATGACCGCGTCGCTTTCCTGGAAGGTTAACCCTGCGGGCACGGTCACAACGCCGAAATACGAACGCGCGCGACCGCCGCGCAGTCACGCGCGACGGTTGCAGATCAGGCCTGAAGGACGCAGCCGTCAGGCGGCGCGCACGGTGCCGAGAAACTTGCTGACCTCGAGCTTGAGGCGATTGCTGTCGCCGGACAGCATCTGCGCGGCGGACAGCACCTGCGAGGACGCCGAGCCTGTCTCGCTCGCGCCGCGCTGCACGTCGGTGATGTTGGAGGACACCTGATGGGTACCTGCCGCCGCCTGCTGCACGTTGCGGGAAATTTCCTGCGTTGCGGCGCCCTGCTCTTCCACCGCGGCCGCGATGGTCGAGGAGATCTCCGACAGCTTCTCGATGGTGTGGCTGATGTCCTTGATCGCGCCGACCGAATGCTCGGTCGCGGATTGGATGCTGGCGATCTGCTGCCCGATTTCACCCGTCGCCTTCGCAGTCTGCTCGGCGAGCGCCTTGACCTCGGAGGCGACCACGGCGAAGCCGCGCCCGGCCTCGCCGGCACGCGCGGCCTCGATCGTCGCGTTGAGTGCCAGCAGGTTGGTCTGGCCGGCGATGGTGTTGATCAACTCGACGACGTCGCCGATCCGCGTTGCCGCTGCGGATAGCTCGCCGACGCGATCCGTCGTGGTGCGGGCCTGGTTCACCGCCTCACTCGCGACCCGCGCGGATTCCTGCACCTGGCGGCTGATCTCCGTGATCGAGGACGACAGCTCCTCTGTCGCAGAGGCCACCGACTGCACGTTGGTGGACGCCTCTTCAGAGGCGGCAGCCACCACAGTGGTGAGCTCCTGACCGCGCTCCGCAGTCGACGTCAGCGTCGACGCCGAGGCTTCCAGTTCGGTCGCAGCCGAGGACACAGTATCGACAATCTCCCCGATCGCAGCTTCGAAGCCGTCGGCGAGCCTATGCATCTCGGCCTTGCGCTGCGTGGCTGCTGCCTGATCCTGCCTTAGCTTGGCCTCGGCCTCCTCACGCGCCTTCTGTTCGGACACGACCTTGAACTTTTCGACGGCCGCAGCCACGCCACCGACTTCGTCCTTGCGGCCGAGACCGGGCAGCACCACGGAGAAATCGCCGCCCGCGAGCTTGGCCATGGCTACGGTCAGCGCACGAATCGGCCGTGCGATGGTCAGAAAGGACATCAGCCAGGAGCCGACGAGGACGAGCATGGCGAATGCGCCGACCGTCATCCCGATTTGCTCGCTCGACGCCATCTCCTTGAGAGAGAGGGCAATCTCGTCTTCACTCCTGTGTTTGGCAAGATCGGCGATCTGGCTGGCAATCTGATCCATTTCGGCCGCAAGCGGCAGCGTCGCTTCGCGGGTAAGACGCGCCGCTTCTTCGACGAGCTTCGCGACACGGGCAGTCGTATCCGCTCCCGTCGCGGCAATTGCCTCGCCGCGGATCGCAGCCACCTGCTGGGCCGCCTTGACATAATTCGCACCGAGACTCTTGAGCTTCTCCATCCGCGTCCGATTTTCGGACACCTGCGACAGCTTCAACATCGCTTCGGCAAGCTTGGTCAACGTTCCAAGTCGTTCGAGGAGAGCCTCGCTCGCCTTCTGCAATTCGCCTGCGTTGTTGGCCAGCCGAATGTCCCGGACGGCGAGCTGCATGCTGCGCACCGCAAGCTTGGCTTCCACCGCCTCGCGCGCCAATTCCTGTTGCGCGAATGCAGCCTGATTGGAACGGCGCACATCGCCGTTGCCGACAAGCTGGCTTGCTATCATGGAAAGGACCAGCAGGATGGCGAAGGCCGACGCGATCGCAAGCTTTGTCGCGATCCGCAAATTCTGAGCAAGGCTCAACATGGGCACGTTTCCCCTGGGGAAATTCGCAGCCAAATCATTGTCGGCCGCCCTGGCGTTGATCGCCCTTGCCCAAAACGTGAGCGACTGCCATTCCGAATTGGTTAACAACGGCCCCCGGAAAAATACTGGGTCAGCGCGAAAACCCCTTGCAATCCAGCACGGTACGCGCGCGCATGAGGTTAATCACACGCACTGATAGGAGCGTCAGGCGGCGCGCACGGTGCCGAGAAACTTGCTGACCTCGAGCTTGAGGCGATTGCTGTCGCCCGACAGCATCTGCGCGGCGGACAGCACCTGCGAGGACGCCGAGCCTGTCTCGCTCGCGCCGCGCTGCACGTCGGTGATGTTGGACGACACCTGATGAGTGCCTGCCGCCGCCTGCTGCACGTTGCGGGAAATTTCCTGCGTCGCCGCGCCCTGCTCCTCGACGGCGGCCGCGATGGTCGAAGAGATCTCCGACAGCTTCTCGATAGTGTCGCTGATGTCCCTGATCGCGCCAACCGATTGCTCGGTCGCGGATTGGATGCCGGCGATCTGCTGCCCGATCTCACCGGTCGCCTTCGCGGTCTGCTCGGCGAGCGCCTTGACCTCGGAGGCGACGACGGCAAAGCCGCGTCCGGCCTCGCCGGCGCGAGCGGCCTCGATGGTTGCATTTAGCGCCAGCAGATTGGTCTGGCCGGCGATGGTGTTGATCAGCTCGACCACGTCACCGATGCGCGCCGCCGCCTTGGACAATTCGCCGACGCGGTCCGTCGTGGTGCGGGCCTGGCTGACCGCCTCGCTGGCGACGCGAGCGGATTCCTGCACCTGCCGGCTGATCTCGGTGATCGAGGAGGAAAGCTCCTCCGTTGCGGATGCCACCGACTGCACGTTGGTTGATGCTTCTTCCGATGCTGCCGCCACCATGGTGGTGAGCTCTTGTGTACGCTCGGCGGTCGACGTCAACGTGGTAGCGGAGCCCTCAAGCTCGGTCGAGGCCGACGACACCGTCCCGACGATCTCGCCGACGGCGCCTTCGAAACTGTCGGCCAGCCTGTACATCTCGGCCTTGCGCTGCTCGGCCGCAATCTGATCCTGCCGCATCCTGGCGTCCGCTTCCGCGCGCGCCTTCTGCTCCGACACGACCTTGAATTTCTCCACGGCACCGGCGACCTCGCCGACCTCGTCCTTGCGGCCGAGGCCGGGCAGCACCACCGAGAAATCGCCGCCGGCAAGCTTTTCCATCGCCACCGTCAGCGCGCGCATGGGCCGCGCGATGCTGAATACGGAGAAGATGCACGTTCCGATCAGGACCAGCGCGACCAGCACGCCGGTGACGAACGACGTCCGGCCAACCGACACGGCCTCGGCTTCCGCTTCGGCGCGCGCCTCGCGGCTCTTCTGCTTGGCGAATTCGGTGATCTGGTTTGCCAGCTCGGATATCTCTTCGTTGATCGGCGCCAGCGTCTCCTTGCGGGTACGATCGACTTCAGACGCGAACTTTGCGAGCTGCGCCGACGCTTCGCTGTCCTTCTTCCCGTCGAGTGCGAGTTCCTGCTTGCGGACGGCCTCGATCTGCTGCTGACCTTTCCCGTAGTCGCCGATCAGCGCGGTCAGGCGATCGATCCGCTTGTGATTTTCAGCCGAGCGCGACAGCTTGGCCATCTCACCGGAGAATTTCAGCGCCGCCGTCTGCCGGTCGTTGAAATAGGTGACAGCCTTCTGCATCTCGGCCGGAGTGGACGCCATCAGGATATCGCGAATGCCGATCTGCATGCCCCGGACCGACGCCTTCGCTTCCGCGGCGTTTTGCGCGATCGCCTGCTGTCCCGACGCTTCATTGCCGAGCTTCTGGACTTCGGCATTTCCGCTCATCTGGAGGAAGATCATCAGCGCGACGAGACCGATGGTCAGCGCGGAGGTGATGGCGAGCTTGGTGCCAATTCGCAGGTTCTGAATGAACGTCATCGAAAATATCCCCGGATACGCATTTGCCGCGACCAAGCGCGAAAACTCCGGGAAGCTAAACTGGAAGTACCTCATTAACGTTAAGTGCGACCGCTGCAGGCTAGGTAGAATTACGCAGCACTCTGTATTCCACACGTTTCACGCGCAATGGAACGTAGTCTCGCGGATTTGCAAGCATCGCATTCGTTAACGCGCCCTCGCTTGGCGGCGCCGTCAGCGGACGCTCTCGCCGACGAGGCTAATGCGGAAGACCGGCTGCTTGTTTTCGTCGAGCAGCTCCATGCACCACTCGGCGTTCGGCTTCAGGCTGCGCGCGATGCCACCGAGCAGGTTGGCGCAGACCTCGGTCATCTCGGTCCAGGCGGCTGTGCGATCGTCGAACTCATACGGTTGGTCGGCGGCGCCGGAATAGCGACCGGTGCTGATGCGGAAAAAGTACAGCGACATCGTTGAACCCTTTTATCGGGCCGCGCCCCCCGGCCGTACGCAAACTGGAGCGCGAACAGCTACCAAGGCATGAAAGCCGCCGTCCGTATGACTACGGCGCGGCGACTTCGTGTTCGATAGACGTCTTCAACGAAAAATTGTGCGGGCTGACGCGCGCGGCCGTCTCACTGGGTCGAACGGCGCAGCTCCAGCGGGCCCTCGTTCTTGGCAGGCTCCGACCTGGCGTCCGACTTCACCGGCTCGAGCCGGCTGCTCTCGACACGCGGCGTCTCCACGCGCGCGGCAATCTCGGTGTTGGACGGACCGACCGAACCGGTGTGCTCCGACCTGCGCAGCGAGCGCGGCCGGGCCGCGGCGCGGGCCATCAGCATCTGGTTGCCGCCCTGGTGATGGAAGTCGCAATAGGCGAAGCCCATGCCCGACACCGAGCCGCGGAAGCTGCGATCATCGGTCTTTTCGAGGTTGAAACAGGGCTCGAACGGAATGCCCTTGATCGATGCGCAGACGTTCTGGCCGCGGATCTGGAGCGTGTTGCCGGGCACGCGGAGATGTTTCACCGGGCCTGCGCCGGAGAACTGCACCGCACCGGCGGCGCCGAGGTCGTCGAGGATGCGGCCTGCACCGCGGGTGCCGTCGAAACAGGTGAAGGCAAACACTTTGCCGGCCACGAAGCGACGCGCCTCGTCGGCGTTCATGCTACCGGCAATGGCCGGCGCAAACGTTGCTGCCGCCGTGACAGCCCCCAACACAATACGCGCAAGCATGCTCAACTCCGAACCAACCCCCGCAGCGGGCGATGCCTTATCTCTTTACCCGCTGCTTACCATACTAACCATGGCGACATTGAAGCAGCTTGGTTGGTAAAGTCTGAACGCCGTTAGACAATTTTTACCACGATGCGGCCGCGGACCTGGCCGGCCAGGATTTTCGCGCCCCATTGCGGAACTTCGTCGATCGGGATTTCCTGAGTGATTTCAGTTAGTTTTGTCCGATCCAGATCGGACGCCAAGCGCTGCCAGGCGGCCTTCCGCGGTTCGATCGGGCACATCACGGAATCGATGCCGAGAAGGCACACCCCGCGCAAAATGAAGGGTGCGACAGACGACGGCAGGTCCAAGCCGGCGGCCAGGCCGCAGGCCGCAATTGCCCCGCCGTATTTCGTCATCGACAGCAGATTCGCCAGTGTGGTCGAGCCGACGCTATCGACGCCGCCCGCCCAGCGCTCCTTTGCAATCGGCTTGGCCGGTGTCGACAATTCGTTGCGGTCGATGATTTCGGCCGCTCCCAGATGCTTCAGATAGTCGGCCTCCGAGGCGCGGCCGGTCGAGGCGATGACGTGGTAACCGAGCTTCGAAAGCACGGCGATCGCGACCGAGCCGACGCCGCCGGCGGCACCCGTCACCACCACGGGACCGCTCTTCGGCGAGAGACCGTGCTTCTCCAGTGCCAGCACCGAGAGCATCGCGGTGAAGCCGGCGGTGCCGATCGCCATGGCATCGCGCGCCGACAGGCCTTGCGGCAAGGCCACCAGCCAGTCGCCCTTCACCCGCGCCTTCTCGGCATAGGCGCCGAGATGGGTCTCGCCCATGCCCCAACCGGTGCAGACGACCTTGTCGCCAGCCTTCCATTGCGGATGCGAGGATTGCTCGACGGTGCCGGCGAAGTCGATGCCGGCGATCATCGGGAAGCGGCGCACCACCGGCGCCTTGCCGGTGAGCGCAAGGCCGTCCTTGTAGTTCAGCGTCGACCATTCGACGCGGACGGTGACGTCGCCGTCCATCAGCTCGGCTTCGTCGAACTGCGTCAGTGCGGCGGTGGTGCCCTTGTCCGCCTTGTCGATCCGGATCGCCTTGAATGTGGCCACGACTGAACTCCCTGACTGGTTTGACCGGGATGTTTAGCCGATCAGGCCGGCTGCGCAACTGCCCGTGCGACGGGTTTCTCGACGATCGGAAGATTGATGAGCGCCGAGAGCACACCGAACAGGATCGAGAGCCACCAGATCGACGTGTAGGAACCGAAGCGCTCGAAGACGATGCCCCCTAACCAGACGCCGAGGAAGCCGCCGACCTGATGGCTGACGAAGGCAAAGCCGTAGAGCGTTGCGAACCAGCGGGTGCCGAACATCAGCGCCACCAGCGCCGAGGTCGGCGGCACCGTCGACAGCCAGGTCAGGCCGGAGACCGCACCGAATGCGATCGCCGAGAACGGCGTGATCGGGAACGAGATAAAGGCGAGGGTCGCCAGCGCACGCGTGAAGTAGATGGTCGAGAGGATGTAGCGCTTCGGCAGCGAGTTTTGGAGATAGCCGACGCTTAGCGAGCCCACGATGTTGAACAGGCCGATCGCCGCGATCACCCAGCCGCCGGTTTGCGCGGTGATGCCGCGATCGACCAGGAAGGCCGGCAGATGCACGGTGATGAAGGCGAGCTGGAATCCGCAGGTGAAGAAGCCGAGCACCAGCAGCACATAAGAGCGGTGGCCGAAGGCTTCGGCAAGCGCCTTGGTGAAGGTCTGATCATCCGCCGGCGTCGCGGTCGCCGCATGTGCGACCGGCGGCGTCGAGAGCGCCAGCGACAGCGGGATGATCAGCAACATCAGGAAGCCGAACACGGAAAGCGCCTGCTGCCAGCCGAAATTGTCGATCAAGGCGACGCCGATCGGCGCGAACAGGAACTGCCCGAATGATCCCGCCGCCGTGCCGGCACCAAGCGCAAGGCCGCGCTTCTCGGCCGGCAGGAGCTTGGTGAACGCCGACAGCACCAGATTGAACGAGCAGCCGGCAAGGCCAAAACCGACCATGACGCCCGCACCGAGGTTGAGCGACAACGGCGTCGAAGAGTAGCGCATCAACAGCAGGCCGCCGGCATAGAGCAGAGCGCCGACGCACATCACCCGGAACAGGCCGAAGCGATCGGCGACCGCACCGGCAAATGGCTGGCCCAAGCCCCACAACAGGTTCTGCACGGCAATCGCGAGACCGAACACGTCGCGGCCCCAGGAGAATTCGTGACTCATCGGCTGCACGAAGAAGCCGAGCGCCGAGCGCGGACCGAAGCCGAGCATGCCGATCGCACAACCGCAGAGAATGATGACCGCCGGAGTGCGCCAGTTGGAGGAACGTGAGGCCGGAGCAAGTTCGCCCGCTGATGTCGACATGTTGTCCTCGTCTGTCTTTGGCGGACTGGCAAAGCGGCGGCCGCGAACATGCCATTTAATGCACTTGCATGAAAACCCCAAGCCAAAAACGGTTGCATTCCACGGGGAGCTGCCGCGAAAGCATTGCGTTTCAGTGTGGCCTCGCCGACCCGCCAAGCCGGGCTTGACGGAAATGTGTGCCGGAAGAATCTGGCGATCTTCAGCAGAGCATGTTATCTTTGATTTGCTCATACTGAGTATATTTGACCTCGATGTGCTGGCCTTCTGGCCAGATTAATTGGGCCTCATATATGCTCAATATGAGTATAACTGATATGCAAGGGAGGCTTTTGATGCCGATCGCTGGAATTTACGGCCCCGACGACTTTGCCAACCGGCCCCAGGGCCAAGTCACCGCCTCCCCCCGTGCCGCGCCGGCACGAACGGGACCCGCGCTGCCGACGCCCTCGCTGGCATGGACGCCGGAGGTCGCGCGCGCCACCGCGCCGCTCTATGAGCGTGTGAAGCATGTGATCCCGCCGATCGAGTGGCCGCTGATGGCGCCGACGATCCAGGCGATCAACGAGCTGAAGCGCGCGCGGGGCGCGGTGATCCTCGCGCACAACTATCAGTCCCCGGAGATATTCCACTGCGTCGCCGATATCGGCGGCGATTCACTTCAGCTCGCCGTCGAAGCAACCAAGGTGAAGGCCGGCATCATCGTCCAGTGCGGCGTGCACTTCATGGCGGAGACGTCAAAGCTGCTCAACCCGGACAAGACGGTGCTGATCCCCGACATGCGCGCCGGCTGCTCGCTAGCCGCCAGCATCACCGGCGCCGACGTCCGCCTGCTCCGCGAAAGATTTCCCGGCGTGCCCGTGGTCGCCTACGTCAACACCTCGGCGGAGGTGAAGGCCGAGGTCGACATCTGCTGCACCTCGTCGAACGCGGTGCAGGTGGTCGAGAGCCTGGGCGCTCGAAGCGTGATCTTCCTGCCCGATCGCTATCTCGCAACTTACGTGGCTTCGAAGACCGACATGAAGATCATCGCCTGGAAGGGCGCCTGCGAAGTGCACGAACGCTTCACCGGCAAAGAACTGCGCGACTTTCGCGAGGCCGATCCCTCGGTGCAGATCATCGCGCATCCGGAGTGCCCGCCGGACGTGCTGGCGGAAGCCGACTTCACCGGCTCGACCGCGCACATGATCAACTGGGTGCGCGAAAAGCGGCCGCGACGGCTGGTGATGATCACGGAGTGCTCGATGGCCGACAATGTCCGCGCCGAGCTGCCCGACGTGGAGATGCTGCGTCCCTGCAATCTCTGCCCGCACATGAAGCGCATCACGCTCGCGAACATCTTGGAGAGCCTGCTGACGCTCCGCGATGAGGTGACGATCGATCCCGCGCTTGCCGTGCGTGCGCGGCGTTCGGTCGAGCGGATGATCAATCTGAAGAATTGAAGGCAACATGTAGCGGCAAACACCAATGTCGTCCCGGACAAGCGCAGCGCAGATCCGGGACCCATAACCACAGGGAGATGTGGTTGCGAAGAACGACGTTAAACAGCTTCGCAAGACAATTTCCGCTGCGGCGTATGGGTCCCCGCGTTCGCGGGGACGACGGTGGAGCAAGAGGAAACATCATGACCAACAACATCCACAACCTCACCCGCAGCACCGACGACGTCGTCATCGTCGGCGGCGGCCTTGCCGGACTGTTCTGTGCGCTGAGACTCGCGCCGCGGCCGGTGACCTTGATCTCGGCCGCGCCGCTCGGACAGGGTGCATCATCGGCATGGGCGCAAGGCGGCATCGCCGCGGCAGTGGCCGAAGGCGACACGCCGGAAGCGCACGCCGCCGATACCGTCGCGGTCGGTGGCGGCCTTGTCGACGAGGCGGTCGCAATTGGGATCGCGCGCGAGGCCGCGCCGCGCATTCATGATCTTCTGGCCTATGGCGTTCCTTTCGATCGCGATCTCGAAGGCAAACTCGCCGTGGGACGCGAAGCTGCGCATTCCGCCCGGCGCATCGTGCATGTGCGGGGCGACGGGGCTGGAGCGGCGATCATCGCGGCCTTGAGCGAAGCTGTGCGCCGCACGCCGTCGATACGAGTCATCGAAGGTGTCGTCGCCGAAGCCCTCTTGACCGAGGGCGGTGCCGTCGCCGGCCTTCAATTGCGCGAGGCCGTCAACACGTCGGCGAGGCCGTTCCTGCTCGCCTCGCGCGCGGTGGTGCTTGCCACCGGGGGCATCGGGCATCTCTATGCCGTTACCACCAATCCACTCGAGGCCAGCGGATCCGGCCTCGCCATCGCGGCGCGCGCCGGGGCCGTGATCGCCGACCCCGAATTCGTGCAGTTCCATCCCACCGCCATCAGGGTCGGACGCGATCCGGCGCCGCTCGCCACCGAGGCGCTGCGCGGCGAAGGCGCGATACTGGTCAACAGCGATGGCGAGCGCTTCATGGCGGCGCGCCACCCGCTCGCCGAGCTCGCGCCGCGCGACATCGTGGCCCGCGGGGTGTTCGCCGAGATCGCGGCCGGGTGCGGCGCCTTTCTCGATGCGAGCCAGGCGCTGGGCGCGCGCTTCGCCGACAGATTTCCGACCGTGCATGCGAGCTGCATCGCCGCCGGCATCGACCCGGCGACGCAAATCATCCCGATCGCGCCCGCCGCGCATTATCATATGGGTGGCATCGCGGTGGACGAACGCGGCCGCAGCTCGATCGACGGGCTCTGGGCCGGCGGCGAAGTGTCATCAACCGGCGCACACGGCGCCAATCGGCTCGCCTCGAATTCGCTGCTCGAGGCCGTGGTCTACGCCGCACGAATTGCCGACGACATCGCCGGCCGTGCGCTCCCCTCGCCTGCCCGCCTTCCCGACGCACCGGTCGCACCGCGCGGCGGCACGCCGGATGCCGCAGTCGTGCAGCGGCTGCGGGCGATGATGAGCGCGCATGTCGGCGTGGTCCGCGAGGGCGACGGGCTCACCGAGGCCGTGAACCACTTCGCCGCGCTCGAACGCGAGGCAACGAGCATCACGCTCCGCAACATGGCGACGTCGGCCCTGCTCGTCGCGACCTCGGCCTGGAGCCGACGCGAAAGCCGCGGCGCGCATTTCCGCTCCGACCATGCGGACGAAATCCCTGCGCTGGCGCAGAGAACGATGACCACGCTCGCCGCGGCGCGCGATATCGCAGAATGCCTGAGCCCGTTGCCGCGCGCGGCCCGCCCCATGATCGCCTGATGGAGTCCCCCATGATCAACCCGACCTCATTGCTCAACCCCGACGCCTTCCTTTCCCCGCTCGTCATCGACGAAGCCGTGCAGCGCGCGCTCGACGAGGATCTCGGCCGCGCCGGCGACATCACTTCGTTCGCGACGATGCCGGAAGCGACCAAGGCGCAAGCCGTGCTGGTCGCGCGCCAGTCCGGCGTGATCGCCGGCTTGCCGCTGGCGTTGGCGACATTGCGAAAGCTCTCGCCCGACATCGAGGTGCGCGCGCAGATGCGTGACGCCGCACGCGTTGCCCGCGGACAGCAATTGCTGACGATCACGGGCCCCGCGCGCGCCGTTCTCACCGCGGAGCGAACCGCGCTGAACTTCGTCGGCCGCCTGTCGGGCGTAGCCACGCTCACGGCGGATTATGTTGCGCGCACCGAAAGCACGAGAATGCGCATCTGCTGCACGCGCAAGACCACGCCGGGCTTGCGGGCGCTGGAGAAATACGCGGTGCGGTGCGGCGGCGGCTTCAATCACCGCTTCGGCCTCGACGATGCGATCCTGATCAAGGACAACCACATCGCGGTCGCCGGCGGCGTCGGTGCGGTGCTGGAGCGCGCCCGCGCCCATGCCGGCCACCTCGTCAAGATCGAGATCGAGGTCGACACCTTGTCGCAACTGCGCGAGGTGCTGGCGACGGGGATGGCCGACGCCGTGCTGCTCGACAACATGGATCTTGCCACGCTGCGTGAGGCCGTGCGGATGAACGAGGGCCGTCTCAAGCTGGAGGCATCAGGCGGCGTCACGCTGGAGTCGATTGCGGCCATCGCCGCGACCGGCGTCGATTACGCCTCAGCGGGCGCGCTGACGCATTCGGCGCCAAATTTCGACTGCGCGCTGGATATCGAGACGTGAGGCCACAGCTCTTCGCCCAGGGCTGGCTGCACCTCTCCCGCTTGCGGGGAGGCAAAGGCTGCCCGCGGCGGCCGTCATCTGAAGAACGCCGAGGCGAAGCCTCGGCTATGGCGAAGCGCCGGGTGGGAGCTCTCTCCATACGGGGGTTCTCGCCTGCGGAAACACCCCCTCCCCAACCCTCCCCCGCAAGCGGGAGAGGGAGCGCACCTTCACTGGGGCGACGATTGATTGCCTCAGCGCCGCTCGCTCACGCCCATCTCCGCGGAGCTCTTGGCTTCCTGCGCGAGCTCGGCGGAGAGCGCCGCGGTCTGCGCGGGCGTGCCCCAGCTCGGCACCTCGCTGCCGTCGCCCCAGGCGCGCGGGCGGTAGAAGGTGTGCACGCCGGTCTTGTACATCTTCTTCATCTCGGCGACCCAGGACGGACGCACCCAATAGGCATGATAGTGCGTGGACTTGCCGACCTCGGGCAGCCAGATCTGGCCGTCAAGCGTGGCCTTCGCGATCTTCTTGGCGCGCTCCCACATCTCGGGCTCGCGGATCACGTCGGCATTGTTGTCGCAGGCAAAGGTGAACTGGCAGGCGAGATGACGGTGCTTGTTCTGATAGACCGCTCCGCACACGGTATCCGGATATTTGCCGGAGAACACGCGGTTCATCACGACTTGCGCCACCGCCATCTGGCCGCGGACGGCCTCGCCGCGGGACTCGAAATAGACCGCTTCCGCGAGGCACTTCTCGGACTTCGCGCGCGACTTGTCGTCGAGCGCGAGCCGTTCCGCCGGTGACCTGGTGCGCTGGTTGTCGGCGTTGACCTCGCCCTTCGGCGCGACGCTCTCGCCGCTCTCGATGTCCTTGGCAATGTCCACTGTGGGCGGCGACAGCGAGGCTGTCACCTTCATGTCGGGGTCGGGCATCACGATCAGCGGCTCGGCGCCAGGCTGCCAGCTCTCGATGCTCTCGAGATTGCCGCCGAGCGAGGAGCTGCCGAAGAACAGGTTCGAGGTCTTCACCCGGAACGGATCGCGCGCCGGTGCAGCCGGAACAGTCGCTTGCTTCAGCGCTTCGAGGGGCTGGACCGCGAACGCGCGCGCAGTGTCGCTGGCCTGCGGTGGATTGGCATATTGCGGCAGCGGCGGCGCGCGCAGCGCTTCCTGGAGCTCGGGGTCGAGCGCGGCCGCGGATTCCGGCGACATCGCCTGTGGCAACGCGGCCGTCTTGGTGCCGAACACCGAGCTGTTCGACGTCGCGGGATCCTCCTGCGCCGGCGCCGCAGCAGGCGCGGCCGTCTCGGGAGCCTCGGTCGGTGCGACGGTTGCGAGGCGATCACCCTTCATGGAGCGATCGACCTTGGGAAAATCGGCGGCCTGGTAGCGCGGCGGCGCCTGCAGCGCCGGGTTGCGGTTGATCGCGCCGGTGACGTCGCGACCATCGATGCTCGCGAGGCGAACCATCGCGCTCTGCGGGACCGAGGTGCCAATGGGGCGCGAAAAACTGTAGGTGGCGAGCTGGATGGAGGACGCCGCGGAGAACACCTGCTTCTGCCAACGCTCGGCGACGCCGGGTTGGCGCGCCAGCAGAGAGGCAATGTCCTGATAGCCGGTCTCTCTCGGCATCAATGCGAAGATGCAGAGACCGATGCCGAAGGACGCGAACCGCGCGCCCTTCGGATGGTTACGCAACACTGACATCGTTACGCTCACGCTACGCTTACGCCAGAAAAATCGAGCCGCAGTACATCCGTGCAATTCGATCTTTATCGTAAGTATCTAATTTAGGTTGCCGGGGCGTTAATCGGCGTTGCGCGTCCAGCACACTCAAGCGATTGCAGGTGTTTTCACGGGGTGATGATGCGCGTTGGTAAATGCCGCGTCATGCGAAGCGGTAAACGATCGGTCAACGCGAATGGTGAAGGAACTCTTGCGCGGACGTATCATTACGGGACGCGCGTGGGTTCCCGGTGTTGCGCAATGCGCTCACACGCGCGTTGCCTCAAGCTCGTCATTGCGAGGAGCTCTTGCGACGAAGCAATCCAGACTGTCTCCGTGGAAAGATTCTGGATTGCTTCGCTGCGCTCGCAATGACGGTGTGGATGGAGTGTCGCCCCAAATGAAAAGAGGCGGGGTTTGCGGCCCCGCCTCTTTGCTCTCAGCATTTCAACTCGTCGCTTACGCCTGGCTTGCGATCGCCTTGCCGAGCGCGGCTTGCGCGGCGGCGAGACGGGCGATCGGCACGCGGTAGGGCGAGCACGACACGTAGTCGAGGCCGATATTGTGGCAGAAGGCGACGGAGGCGGGATCGCCGCCGTGCTCGCCGCAGATGCCGACCTTGAGCTTCGGGCGGGTCTTGCGGCCGCGCGCGACGCCGATCTTGACGAGCTCGCCGACGCCTTCCTGGTCGAGCGCCACAAAGGGATCGACCGAGAGGATGCCCTTCGTCACGTAGGGACCGAGGAAGCTCGCCGCGTCGTCGCGGCTGATGCCGTAGGTCGTCTGCGTGAGGTCGTTGGTGCCGAACGAGAAGAACTCGGCCGATTGCGCGATCTCGGCCGCCAGCAGGCAGGCGCGCGGCAGCTCGATCATGGTGCCGACCTGATAGGTCAGCTTGGTGTTGGTGTCGCGCATCACCGCCTGCGCGGTGGCATCGATCCGCGCCTTGACGAGGTCGAGCTCCATCTTGGTCGCAATCAACGGTACCATCACCTCGAGGCCGACGGCCTTGCCGGTACGCTTCTCGGCCTCGACCGCGGCCTCGAAGATCGCGCGGGCCTGCATCTCGGCGATCTCGGGATACGCGATCGCGATACGGCAGCCGCGGAAGCCGAGCATCGGATTGAACTCCGAGAGCTCGCGCGCACGGTCGGCCAGACGCCGCGGGTCGGTGTTCATGGCACGCGCCACTTCCTCGACCTCGGCATGGGTGTGCGGCAGGAATTCGTGCAGCGGCGGATCGAGCAACCGGATCGTGACCGGGAGGCCCTTCATGATCTCGAACAGCTCGACGAAGTCCGCGCGCTGCATCGGCAGCAGTTTTGCGAGCGCGGCGCGGCGGGACTGCTCGTCCTCGGAGAGGATCATCTCGCGCACGGTGCGGATGCGGGTCTCCTCGAAGAACATGTGCTCGGTGCGGCACAGGCCGATGCCTTCGGCGCCGAACTTGATCGCGGTGCGCGCGTCATCAGGCGTGTCGCCATTGACGCGGACGCCGATCTTGCGGACCTGGTCGGCCCAGGCCATCAGCGTGCCGAACTCGCCGGACAGCTCCGGCTCGATCATCGGCATGCGGCCGGCGAGCACCTGGCCGAGCGAGCCGTCGATGGTGATGACGTCGCCGGTCTTGAAGGTGCGCGAGCCGATGCTCATGGTGCCGCGGCCGTAATCGACGCGGATGGTGCCGCAGCCGGAGACGCAGGGCTTGCCCATGCCGCGCGCGACCACCGCGGCGTGCGAAGTCATGCCGCCGCGCGTGGTCAAAATGCCTTCGGCGGCGTGCATACCGTGGATGTCTTCCGGGCTGGTCTCGATGCGGACCAGGATGACCTTGCGTCCGTCGGCTTGAAGCTTGGCCGCTTCATCCGAGGAGAACACGATCTCGCCGGAGGCCGCGCCCGGGGACGCCGGCAAGCCGGTCGCGATCACGTCGCGCTTGGCGTTGGGATCGATGGTCGGATGCAGCAGCTGGTCGAGCGAAGCCGGATCGATGCGGGTGACCGCTTCTTTCTTGCTGATCAGCCCTTCATTGGCGAGCTCGACCGCGATGCGCAGCGCGGCTTTCGCAGTACGCTTGCCGCCGCGGGTCTGGAGCATCCACAGCTTGCCCTGCTCGACCGTGAACTCCATGTCCTGCATGTCGCGGTAGTGCTTCTCGAGCAGCGTGTAGATCCGCGTCAGCTCCTTGAAGGCCTCGGGCATCGCCGCTTCCATCGACGCCTTGTCGGAGCCCGACTCTTTGCGCGCTTCCTCGGTGATGTCCTGCGGCGTGCGGATGCCCGCCACCACGTCCTCGCCTTGCGCGTTGATCAGGAACTCGCCGTAGAGCTTGCTCTCGCCGGTCGAGGGGTTGCGGGT
This sequence comes from Bradyrhizobium sp. 195, assembly GCF_023101665.1. Taxonomy (NCBI): domain Bacteria; kingdom Pseudomonadati; phylum Pseudomonadota; class Alphaproteobacteria; order Hyphomicrobiales; family Nitrobacteraceae; genus Bradyrhizobium; species Bradyrhizobium sp. 195. The sequence continues at coordinate 6,453,708 of NZ_CP082161.1, forward strand.
GAAGGCAACGCCGGTCGCCGAGGTCTCGCCCATGTTGCCGAACACCATGGCCTGCACATTGACCGCGGTGCCCCAGTCAGCCGGAATGTCGTGCAGCTTGCGGTAGGTCACCGCGCGCGCGTTCATCCAGGATGAGAACACGGCGCCGATCGCGCCCCAAAGCTGGTCGTGCGGATCCTGCGGAAAATCCTTGCCGGTCTCGCGCGCGACCGCGTCCTTGTACTTGCCGACCAGGTCGACCCAGTCGTCGGCGGTGAGGTCGGTGTCGAGCGTGTAGCCCTGGCCGTCCTTGAAGGTGTCGAGGATTTCCTCGAAGTGATGATGCTCGAAGCCGAGCACCACGTCCGAATACATGGTGATGAAGCGGCGATAGCTGTCATAGGCGAAGCGGCGGTCGCCCGACAATTCCGACAGCGCTTCCACGGTCTGGTCGTTGAGGCCGAGGTTCAGCACCGTGTCCATCATGCCCGGCATCGAGGCGCGCGCGCCGGAGCGCACCGAGACGAGCAGTGGGTTTTTGGTGTCGCCGAACACCTTGCCGGTCAACTTGCCGACATGGTCGAGCGCCTTCTCAACCTGTGCCTGCAACTCCTTCGGGTAGGATTTGTCGTGGGCGTAGAAGTAGGTGCAGACCGAGGTCGGGATAGTGAAGCCGGGAGGCACGGGAAGGCCCAGATTGGCCATCTCGGCGAGGTTGGCGCCCTTGCCGCCGAGCAGGTCGCGCATCTCCGTCCGGCCCTCGGCCTTGCCGTCACCGAACGTGTACACCCATTTGCCGGCCTTGATGCCTGCGGGAGCCGCCTTGGCGGGCGCAGCCTTCTTCGGCGCAGGCTTCGCAGCGACCTTCGGCAGAGCCGCCTTGGTCACGGCCTTGGCCGCCGGCTTTGCAGCGGTCTTGGCGGCAGGCTTTGCAGCCGGCTTGGCGACCGTCTTCCGCGCGCTCTTGGCCAGCACCTTGCGGGCCGGCGGCGCGGCCTTAGCGGCGGCGGAGGACTTTGATTTCGCTGGGATTTTCGCCGGGATTTTCTTGGGCTTCGAGGCGGCTTTGGCCATAGCTTGCACACAACCTGCGAGAGGAATGGGAATTCGCGGGCCTTACACCATTTTGGGCGGGCCCGCGCAAGTCGGACAGTTCCGGAAAATGAACGCCTAGAAGCGGAGCCACTTCAGGAGCCCGAGCCCGATCGCGCCGTTCACGATGAGGAAGATCGCGACGATCAAGTTGAGGAGCCGCGGCATGATCAGGATGAGCACGCCCGCAATCAACGACAGGATCGGCGAAATGTGGGCGACGGTGATGTGCATGACTATCTTTCTGTGGAGGTGGGGCGAATCGCGGGCGGATCATAGCCCTCCCGGTTCCGCGAGTAGAGACGCGCAACAGGCAGTGCGAGTTCCGGCACCCACGAAAACTGCCTGAAATTGCCGCGAATGCGGCGGGCCTTTTCCCGGAACATTGAGAAGGGTGCATGCATTGGCCAATCGGCTGCGCCACTGGCGCGTCCGAAAATAAAATCACGTCGAAGGAGTTGTCCATGCGGAACAGGATTCTTGCTCTTGCAGCGCTCGCGGCCGCGATCGGCTCGCCCCTTGCGGCGCAGGCGCAAAGCGGTGTCACCGTCGGACGCGCGCCCGCTGTGGTCGACAGCGCCCCGACCATTGCGACCGACCAGCGGCCGGCCTTCCGCGAGTATGTCGTCGAACAACGTGTGCCGCCCTTCCGGATTCCGGATCGCGTGGTGGTCGGCGCTACCTTACCCGAAAGCGGCGTCACTTATTATGACGTGCCGCAACGCTTCGGCGCCACCACCTATCGCTACACCGTCGTGAACGGCGAGACCGTGCTGGTCGAACCGCGCTCACGCCGCATCGTCGAGGTGCTGAACTAGCACTGATCGACAACGAGCACTGATCGACTAGATGTCCGGCGCGTCACTTCAATCAGGCTGGCGCGAACAGTGAAAATCGGACATCAGGCCCCGCCCGGTCTTCCCCCCGCCGGGCGGGGCACTTTTATTGGGCGCTCGTGTCCCGGACAAGGCGCAACGCGCAAGCGTTGCGACGCAGAGCCGGGACCCAGAAGCTCCGTGCACGCGGCCAGCATGGGCCCCGGCTCTGCAGCGCACCGCTGAAGAAGCGCTGCGGCTGCGTCCGGGGCACGAGACCTAGTCCTGGATCTTCGAGAAATCCGCCACCGCACGCGTAGCACTGCGGATCTCGTTCAGCAGCTTCAGGCGGTTCTCGCGCACCTTCGCATCGTCGTCGTTGACGCGAACTTTTTCGAAGAACGCATCGACCGGCGGACGCAGCTTCGCCATCGCGCTCATCGCGGCGGCAAAATCCTCCTTGGCGACCGCAGCGCTGGCTTCCGTCTTCACTTCACCGATCGCCTTGGCCAGCGCCTTCTCCTCAGCGAGGCCATAGAGCGCAGCATCGGGCGCGCCGTCAAACGTGCGCTTGTCCTTCTTCTCCTCGATCGAGAGGATGTTGCCGGCGCGCTTGGTGCCGGCGAGCAGATTCCTGCCGTCGTCACTCTCGAGGAATTTTCCGAGCGCCTCGACGCGGCGGACGATCATCAGGAGATCATCCTGGCCGCCGAGCGCAAACAGGGCATCAACGAGATCGTGACGTGCGCCCTGCTCGCGGAGCTGGACCTTGAGGCGATCGGCGAAGAAGGCGAGCAGATCGATTGGGAGCTTCTGCGCATCGGCCGGCTTCACCGACAGGCCGGCGAGCGCGGACGCCGCCACCTTCATGAGCGACAGCCGCAACGCGTTCTCCGCAATCAGCCTGATCACACCCAACGCCGCACGACGCAGCGCATAAGGGTCCTTGCTCCCAGTCGGCTTCTCATCGATGGCCCAGAAGCCGACGAGCGTATCGATCTTGTCCGCCAAAGCCACTGCAACACTAACCGGATCGGTGGGCACGCGATCAGCAGGGCCTTGCGGCTTGTAGTGCTCCTCGCAAGCGGCGGCGACGGACGCATCCTCGCCCTGCGCCAACGCGTAGTACTTGCCCATCAGGCCCTGGACCTCGGGGAATTCGCCGACGACCTCGGTCAGCAGATCCGCCTTGGCGAGATGCGCGGCACGCGTGGTCTTGGCGACATCAGCGCCGACCAGCGGCGCGATCTCCCCGGCCAGGCGCTCGATGCGCTTGATGCGCGCGGCCTGCGTGCCGAGCTTCTCGTGGAATACGATCTGCTCGAACTTCGGCAGGCGATCTTCGAGCTTCGTCTTCAGGTCCGTCTCGTAGAAGAATTTCGCATCCGACAGACGCGGACGGATCACGCGTTCGTTGCCTGATACGATGACCTTGCCACCGTCGGTCGCCTCGATATTGGCGGTGAGAACGAACTTGTTGGTCAGCTTGCCCGTCTTGGGGTCCTTGACCACGAAGCACTTCTGGTTGTTGCGGATCGTCGCGCGGATTACCTCGTCCGGGATCGCGAGATATTCCGCTTCGAACGAACCCATCATGACGACGGGCCATTCGACGAGGCCCGAGACCTCGTCGAGCAGCGCTTGATCCTCGACCAGTTCGAACCCTTGCGCGAAGGTCAGCTCCTTGGCGTCGGCGAGGATGATGTCCTTGCGCGCCTCCGGATCGAGGATGACCTTTGCAGCCTTCAGCTTCGCTTCGTAGTCCTCGAAACGGCGCACCGAGATTGCGGCGGGCGCCATGAAACGATGGCCGTAAGTGGTCTGGCCGGTCTCGATGCCGTCGACCTCGAACTTCACGACATCGGGTTCTTCCGTCTCGATCCCGAAGGTCGCGGTGATCGCGTGCAGCGGGCGCACCCAGTTCAGCGAGCCGGGCTTGCCGGAACGCGCGCCCCAGCGCATCGATTTCGGCCAGGGGAAGGTGCGGATGATGACGGGAAGGATTTCCGCGAGCACATCGATCGCGTCGCGGCCGGGCTTTTCGATCAATCCGATGTAGAAGTCACCCTTGGGGTCGCGCTGGATTTTTGCTTCGTCCAGCGATTTCAGACCCGTCGCTTTCAGAAAACCCTGCACGGCCGCATCGGGTGCGCCGATTTTCGGGCCGCGGCGTTCGGTCTTCAAGTCAGGCTGGCGCGCGGGGATGCCGTGCACGGTAAGCGCAAGCCGGCGCGGCGTCGCGAACGCTTTCGCGCCCTCGTAGACGAGGCCTTCAGCGACCAGCTTGTCGGTGACCATGCGGCGCAGATCGTCGGCCGCCTTGGCTTGCATGCGCGCGGGGATTTCTTCCGAGAACAGTTCAAGCAAAAGATCGGGCATCAGGCCGCTCCGCCCGCTTCAGTGTGGATCCAGGCCTCGCCGCAGGCTTTTGCCAATTCGCGTACGCGCAAAATGTAGCTCTGCCGCTCGGTCACCGAGATCACGCCGCGCGCGTCCAAGAGGTTGAAGACATGGCTCGCCTTGATGCACTGGTCATAGGCCGGCAGCGCCATCAGATGCGCCTCGCGCTTATCGTCCTTCCAGCCCGCGTCGAGATATTTCCTGCAGGCAGCTTCCGCCATCTTGAACTGCTCGAACAGCATCGCGGTGTCGGCAACTTCGAAATTGTGCTTCGAGTATTCGCGCTCGGCTTGCAGGAAGACGTCGCCATAGGTGACCTTGGCATCGCCGTCGCGACCGTTGAAGTTGAGATCGTAGACGCGGTCGACCCCCTGCACATACATCGCGAGGCGCTCGAGCCCATAGGTGAGCTCGCCCGCGACCGGCGCGCATTCGAAGCCCGCGACCTGCTGGAAATAGGTGAACTGGCTGACCTCCATGCCGTCGCACCAACACTCCCACCCGAGGCCCCAGGCGCCCAGCGTCGGGCTCTCCCAATCGTCCTCGACGAAGCGGATGTCGTGCACGGCGGAATCGATGCCGATCGCGGCGAGCGACTTCAGGTACAGCTCCTGAAGGTTCGGCGGCGACGGCTTCATGATCACCTGGAACTGGTAGTAGTGCTGCATCCGGTTCGGGTTCTCGCCGTAGCGGCCGTCCTTGGGCCGCCGCGAGGGCTGCACATAGGCGGCATTCCAGGGCTTCGGCCCCAGCGCGCGCAGCGTGGTCGCCGGATGGAAGGTGCCCGCGCCCATCTCCATGTCGTAGGGCTGCAAAATCACGCAGCCCTCCTCGGCCCAGAACCGCTGGAGCGCGAGGATGAAGCCCTGGAACGAGCGTTCCGGGCGCATATGGGCGGGCAATGAGGCGTCCATCGTCAGATCAGGCTCTCGCGGGGGGTTTTGAATCGCGCGGGACCGTATCGACGGCGGGGGTGGGAATCAAGGCAAAGGGGGCGGAAATGGCAGTCAATCCGGGGCGATGCGAAGCATCGAACCCGGAATCTCGAGATTCCGGGTTCGGTCCGTTGGACCGCCCCGGAATGACAGCGTGTGAAGCAGTGCCGTAGGGTGGGCAAAGCGAAGCGTGCCCACCATCGTCACCACGATTGCGGAAGGGAATGGTGGGCACGGCGCAAGAGCGCCTTTGCCCACCCTACGGCACCGGCTAACCCGGCCGGTAAGCTCCGGTCACGGGATCACGTTTCAGCGTCTGGATGTTCCCCACATGGGCGGCTTCGGCGACGCGCGACAGGCGCATCTCCTCCAGCTCCTGATTGATCCGGACAGCGGTCTTGTAGGCCCAGCGGACCACGGCAAGCCCACCCAGGACGCCCGCAAAAGCGACGAACGGCGGCATCGGTCGATCCTTGTCTAGTGCTCAGCCCCCACGTGCATTGTTGCGCAGATGGTTCTGCGCCGCAATCGGCAGGCTGAAGGACCAAATGGCGCGGGAGGGTGTCGCCTAGAACCCGAATTTCGCCCAGATTGCCCGCGTCTCGACCGCCGAGATCAGCTCGTCCGGCAAGCCGGCCATTGATTCCAGGGCCGAAAGCTGGCCCGCGCCGGGCGATTTCCGGCCCAGGAGACCTGAGAGCAAACCGGTCGGCTGGGCAATCACGGGGGTGAGAACCTTCTCACCGTAGCGGGCACGAAGAGTTGAGCGGAGATCGCCGATGCTGTCGGCCAGCCCCAGCGCGACCGAGCTCTCGCCGGCCCAGTATTCGCCCGTGAACAGGGTATCGTCGTCGCCCTTCAGCCGCGCGCCGCGACTCCCCCTCACCAGCGAAATGAAGATCTGGTGGATCTCGCGCTGGATCCCCTTCAGCTTGGCGACGTCGTCGGGGTTCTCCGGCAGGAACGGATCGAGCATCGCCTTGTGCGCACCGGCGGTGTACAGGCGCCGCTCGATGCCGAGCCGCTTGATCGCCTCCTGAAAACCAAAGCTGCCGCCGACCACGCCGATCGAGCCGAGGATCGAGGAGGGATCGCAGATGATCTCGTCGCCCGCGCACGCGATCATGTAGCCGCCGGAGGCCGCGACGTCCTCGACGAACACCAGCACCGGCAGCTTCTTCTCCGTCGCGAGCTGCTTGATGCGCAAGTAGATCTGACGCGACTGCACCGGCGAGCCGCCGGGCGAGTTGATCACCAGCGCCACCGCCTTGGCGTTCCGATACGAAAACGCCCGCTCCAGCACGCGCGCCACGCCCGCCAGCGTCATGCCCGGGCGTAGCGGCGTCACCGCACCGATCACGCCTGAGAGCCGCACCACCGGCACCACTGCCGTGCCCGGGCGGAACCGCGCCGGAAGATATTGCATGAGCTTGTCGGCCAGGCCGGAACTCTCACGTTCGTTCAAATGTTCGGCCATGCCGTTACCTCTGCTTAACCATTTCTTATCACGCGACTGTCATTGGAAGTGCCTGGAACGTGTTTTGCAGATTTCCCGTTGGGAGGCTGCAATGAGGCAGCGGAGAACGCCATGAAAATCTACCTGCTGATGCTGCTGATCGGTGCGCTGTTCATGGCGATCCGCCTGACGTCTCCGCGAGAGCAGCAGTCGGAATCGCTTCCGCAGTAAGCCGTCACCGCTCCACCAGCGGCAAGGCCGCTCTCCCCTCCAAAATCTCCCTCGTCTCATTTTTAGGCACGCGTGACTCGTCATTGAGCATGAGGCCCGGCAGCAATCGCGTCGGGGCCCGGCCGCCTTTGACTGCACGCACCAGCACGCGGATCGCGGGCCGCCCCGCCTCGCCGTGAACCGGCAGGATCGAAAGGCTGCCGAAGCCGCGCGACAGCGCCGCCAGGACATCGGCGATGCCATCTGCGCGCCAGATCAATGTCAGCACACCATTCGATCGGAGGATGCGCCGCGCTGCATGCACCCACGCATGCAGGGTCTCCTCCGTCGCCACATGCGCGGTGTGACGCGCCTGATCCGGCGAGCCGCGATGCCGGCCCGGATCGTTGAACGGCGGATTCATCAGCACCACGTCGACGCTGTCGGGCGACAGCCCGTTCGCCGCGAAGACCTGCGCGTCGGCTGTGACGTCGAGCACGATCGTCTCGGCGGCAATCGCATTCGCCGCCGCATTGTCGCGCGCGAGTTCGGCCAGCTCCGGATCGATCTCGACCAGGCTGAGCCTGACACCGGGAATGCGCCGGGCCAGCGCCAGCCCGGCCGTGCCGATACCGGCGCCGAAATCAACCACGCGGTCCTCTGCCCGGGCCTCGGTCGCCGCCGCAAGCAGGATGGCATCATGCCCGGCGCGATGACCGGACCGCTTCTGCCTCAGCCGCAACTGCCCCCCGAGAAAGGCGTCCTCGGTAATATTTGCGGCCTCACTCATTGCCGCGCAGTTCGTGGCTGAGGCCGGCCTCAGTGAGAAGGTCCCTGGCCTCCTGGGCGTCGTCCTCATGAACCAGGATCCGCCGCGGCAAAATGCCGAGCGAGCCCTCGATGATGCTCATGTTCTGGTCCAGCACCAGATGATGGATGTTGGCGCCGTCGAGCAGCGCGCCGATCGCCGACACCAGCACCATATCGTTGGTCCGAACCAATTCACGCAAAACGAGAGGTCTCCTGCCTGAAAGAGGCTAAAGCGGCAAATGTCAATGGTTCCGCAGGCCTTGCCGCATCCGCTGCCAGTTTCTATTGTCTTTCCGTCAGAATAGCCCTTCCGGGGCAAATATTGGAGACCGGCGTGGCAGTCATCGTACCTTTCGAAACTCCCGGCGCGTCGATCGAAGAGCTGGTTGCCCTTGTCGCTCCTGATATGGAGCGCGTCAACGCCACGATCCTGTCGCGGACCGGTTCGGACGTGACCATGATCCCGGAAGTGGCCAACCATTTAATCTCCTCCGGCGGCAAGCGCCTGCGGCCGATGCTGACGCTCGCCATGGCCAACCTCGCCGGCTACACTGGCGACGGCCACATCAAGCTCGCAGCAAGCGTCGAGTTCATGCACACGGCCACCCTGCTCCATGACGACGTCGTTGACGAGAGCGAGATGCGCCGCGGCAAGCTGTCGGCGCGCATGCTCTGGGGCAACGAGGCAAGCGTCTTGGTCGGCGACTTCCTGCTCGGCCAGGCTTTCCGCATGATGGTCGAGGTTGGCTCGCTGCGCGCGCTCGACATCCTCTCCGCGGCCGCCGCCACCATCGCCGAAGGCGAGGTGATGCAGCTCGCCGCCGCCAAGAACACCGCGACCACCGAGGATGAATACCTCGCCGTGATCCGCGGCAAGACCGCCGAGCTGTTCGCCGCCGCCTGCGAGGTCGGCCCCGTCATCGCCAATCGCCCGAAGGCGGAGCAGACCGCCTGCCGCTCGGTCGGCATGAATCTCGGCATCGCCTTCCAACTCGTCGACGACGTTCTCGACTATGGCGGCAAGAGCGCAAAACTCGGCAAGAACACCGGCGACGATTTCCGCGAGGGCAAGATCACGCTGCCGGTCGTGCTCGCCTTCCGCCGCGGCAACGACACCGAGCGCGCGTTCTGGATCCGCGCGCTGGAGCGTGGCGAGATCGGCGATTCAGACCTCGACCATGCCATCGGGCTGATGAACAAGCACCGCGCGCTCGAGGACACGCTGAGCCGCGCCCAGCACTACGGCGCCATGGCGGTGGACGCGCTGGCGCTGTTCCCCTCCTCGCCGATGAAGAGCGCGCTGGAGCAGGTGGTGGCGTTCTGCCTGGCGCGGTCGCACTGAGCGCTTCGATCTGACGCTCGCGCGTCAGGGTGGTGGCGATAGGCAGGAGCGCGCTGCTCTCCGCCGCGTGGACTCAACGAGAGGCCTTGCAATCGCGGTCCGCTGCGCTACCAAAACAGGATGATCGAAACGAATTTCTGGCTGTTCCTGGCCGCAGCCTGTCTCATTGCCGCAATTCCCGGCCCCGGGATCTTCTACGTCGCGGCACGGACCTTGTCCGAGGGACGCGCCAGCGGTTTCGCCTCGACCGCGGGCACCGCGCTGGGCGGGCTGGTTCATGTGGTCGCCGGCAGCGCGGGCATCTCCGCGATCATCCTTGCCAGCGCCGAGCTGTTTGCCGCGGTGAAGTTCGTCGGCACGCTTTATCTGGTCTGGCTCGGCATCAAGACGTTTCGCAGCGCCGGCCTGTCGCTCGAGAACGAAGCCGTCGGCGACAAGCGCGCCTTCCGCGGCGGCGTGCTGGTCGAGGCGTTGAACCCGAAGACCGCCGCGTTCTTCCTCGCCTTCATTCCGCAATTCCTCGATCCCACGGGATCGAGCCCGACGCTGCAATTCATCATGTTAGGTGCGATCTCGGTGGCGTTGAACACGCTCGCCGATATCGTCGTGGTGCTGATGGCCTCCGCAACACGCACACAGCTCGTTGGAAGGCCGCATCTTATGCGGCGCCTGACCCAGGGCTCCGGCGTCTTCATTGCAGGTCTCGGCCTGTCGCTGGCCTTGGCGCGGCGGCCGGCAAATGGCTAGCCCCCCGCAGGATCGCTTCTATGAATCGCATGGCCTGCGGCTGCATTACGCCGATTGGGGCAATGAGAGCGCTCCGCCTCTCATCCTGGTCCATGGCGGCCGCGATCACTGCCGGAGCTGGGACGTCATCGCCCGGTCGTTGCAGCCGCATTTTCACATCATCGCGCCCGACCTGCGCGGCCACGGCGATTCCGAATGGACCAAGGGCGGCAGCTACGCGCTGACCGAATATGTCCACGATCTCGCCCAGCTCATTCGCACCATCGCAGCGCCGCAGGTGACTCTCATCGGCCATTCGATGGGCGGCATGGTGAGCCTGATCTTTTCGGGGTCATTCCCTGAAAAGGTCTCGAAGCTGGTCGTGCTCGACGGCGTGACCATGTTGCCGGATACGCCGAAGGCCCCGGCGCACGAGCGCATCAGCAAATGGGTCGGCCAGCTCGACAAGCTGCATGACCGCACACCGCGCCGCTATGCAACCCTCGAGGATGCAGCGGCGCAGATGGTGCTTCACAACAGACGCCTGTCCCGCGACCTCGCGCTGCATCTCGCCACGCACGGCGCCCGGCAGAACGAGGACGGCAGTTATAGCTGGAAGTTCGATCCCTATCAGCGCGCCTCGGCGCCGCACCGGCTCTGGCCTGACGATCACGTCGCGCTGTGGGCGCGCATTACCTGCCCGACGCTGCTGTTGAACGCCGGCGAAAGCTTTCTCGCCGGTGCCAGATCAGCGGGCCTGGAGCGGTATTTCACGAACGCGCGCGTCGAGACCATCTCAGGCGCCGGACACTGGCTGCAGCACGACAAGCCGCAGGAGGTGCTAGGCGAGATCCGGCAGTTTCTCGGGCTCAACGCGGACGGCGCGGGTTAGCACAACAGCCGTAGCAACCATTAAAGGCTAGGCGACTTTTTCGGTCCAGGGCGTGCCGCGTTGTACGACAGTATTGGCGTAGATCAGGAGTTTCCTGGCGCAGGCGATTAGTGCTGCGTTGTGGACTTTGCCCCTTGCCATGAGGCGTGCATAGAGCGCGATCAAGGCCTTGTTCCAGCGGAAGGCAGCTGGAAGGGCCGCGGCGAACAGGGAGCGCCGTAGGCGGCTGCGGCCTCCGGCGATCTTGCGCTGTCCTCTGTGCTGTCCGCTGTCGGAATCGAAGGGAGCCAGCCCGGCCAGGGCTGCGGCTTGCTCCCGGCTGACGCGTCCGAGTTCGGGCATGCGGATGACGATCGCCAGCGCCGTCCGCTCGCCGATGCCGGGAATGCTCAGCACCAGCTTGAGCCGCATGGCTAGGGCGTCGTGGGCACGAAGGCGCTTGGCAATGTCACGAATCTGCGCGGCCTTGCGTGCCTTCAACCGGGCGATGTCGCTGTTGACGATGCGTCGCAACGCAGGCTCGTCGATGTGCTCGAGACGCGTCTTGAAGCGCCGGATATCTTCCTCGATCTGCTCAAGGAAGGTCAGATAGTCGGCCAATTCCGTCAATCGCGGATCCGGCGCGATCTCAGGGGGATCGAGCGCCGCAGCACAGGCGGCGATCAATACGGCGTCGAGCGCATCGTTCTTGGCCCGGCGCAAATGGACCTTGGCGAAGGCCTTGACCTGAAGCGGCTGCAGCAACAGCACGGTAAAACCGGCCGATCGCAAATGCTCCACCACGCCACGTTCATAGCCGCCAGTGGCCTCGATCCCGATCCGCGTGACGCCGGCCTTGGCCAGGTTTGCTGCCAGAGCGCGCCAACCCGGTAAAGCATTGGCGACCTGCCAGCGTTCGGTTCGACCATGAACCGCGATGTCCAGTTTAGCCTTGGACGTATCGATCCCGGCCGTCGTTATGTTAGTCTGTGTCATCTTCGTCGACCCTGCCTTGTGAAGCGAACCAAGTTGTTCCGGCAACCATCCGGGTCCGATGAAGGTGCTGACGCGATCACGCTACGGGGCAGCCACAAACTGCTCTGGGTGGGCTCGATCCGATCGCCAGCGGCCTGTCGCGGGGTGCAAACCGCGGCAGGCCATTCCTCATGGAACGGGTCGAGAATAAACGATCGCGCTATTACAAGGGTGGGCAAAGGCGCGACAGCGCCGTGCCCACGTTCTTGGAAGTGGTGGGCACGCTTCCGCCTTCGCTCTTCGAGCTACGGCGGACAAGTCGCTTTGCCCACCCTACGGCGGTGTCTTTGACGAAGCAGCTAGCTCAACGTCCCCGCATGCACCCACCAGCCGGAATGGTCGCGCCGGATCTTCTCGGCGGCGGCATGGGCATCGGCGGCTGAGCCATAAATCGCAAAGCACGTCGCGCCCGAGCCGGACATGCGGGCAAGCTTGACGCCGGCGGAAGAGCGCAAGGCTTCCAGCACCTCGCCGATGACAGCTTCGATGCGCAGCGCAGGCGCTTCGAGATCGTTGGCGACGGTTTCGAGAACGTCGACCCAATCGGTGATGGAGGCGCCCTCCTCCGGCCAAGCCGGGGCGCGGATGACGTCGGTCACGCCAACCAGCAGTTCGCCGTTGCGCAGGCCCAGCGCCTGGAACACGTCCTTGGTGGCTACAGGCACGCGCGGATTGACCATCACGCAAGGCATGCTCGGCAGTGCGAGCGGCAGCAGCTGCTCGCCGACGCCGGTCATGTCGCAGGCGCGCGAGAAAAGGCACACCGGCACATCGGCGCCGGTCGCGAGCGCGACCTTCTGGAGCCTGGGATCATCGAGCGACAAATTGTTGAGACGCGCCAAGAGCCGCAGCGCAGCCGCGGCGTCGGCAGAGCCGCCACCAATGCCGGCCGCAACCGGCAGCACCTTGTCGAGCGCGAACGCGCCCAGCTTCAGGCCGGGCACGGCCTCGGCCAACAGCTTGGCGGCCTTGAACACGAGATTGTCGGACATCTCGCCGCAGGCCTCCGCCAGCGGCCCGGTGGTGGTGAGCTTCAGCTCGCCGCCCGGCTCCAGCGTGAGTCGGTCGGCGCAATCGGCAAACGCAACCACGCTTTCGAGATCATGATAGCCATCGGCACGACGGCCCACGACGCGAAGGCTGAGATTGACCTTCGCCCGTCCTTCTTCAATCAACGCCGGCATCGGCGACACGCCCCCAACTTCACCTGTTTGTCGCGCATGATCTGATCGGAAAACCGCTACACCTTTTCCGGATCATGCGACGGCCTAGCCGCCCTTGCCGTCGTCCTTCTTCTTTTCCGCCTGCGCGGCCGAAGAGTTCGAATTGTCGTCGGTCAGCCCGTTCGCAATCTTGGCCTCGATCTTCGGCAGCTCTTCCGGCTCGGGCTTGAGATCGCGGGCGTGCGACCACTGGAATTTGGCTTCCAGCGTGCGGCCGACGCGCCAATAGGCATCGCCAAGATGATCGTTGATGGTGGGATCCTCGGGCTTGAGGTCGATCGCGCGCTCGAGATTCTTCACCGCTTCCTCGTAATTGCCGATGCGGTAATAGGCCCAGCCGAGGGAGTCGACGATGTAGCCGTCGTCGGGACGCTGCTCGACGGCACGCTTGATCATCTTCATGCCTTCGTCGAGGTTCACGCCCTGGTCGATCCAGGAATAGCCGAGATAGTTGAGGACGTGCGGCTGGTCGGGCTGCAGCTCGAGCGCCTTCTTCATGTCGGCCTCGGCCTTGGCCCACTGCTTGGAACGCTCCTGGCAGATGCCACGATAATAGTACCAGACGCTGTTGGCCTTGTCGTTGCCGGCCGGCAGCACGTCGACGCCTTGCGAATAGGTCGCGCCGCAGTCGCCGAACCTCTTGCGGCCGCGCTCGATGTTGCCGAGCGCCATGATGGCTTCGAGATCCTTGGCATCCTCCGTGGTGACACCCTTGAGGATCTTGATCGCCTCGTCGGTGCGGTCGGCGGAATCCAGATCAATGGCCAGCTGGATCTGCGCGTTGCGCTTGAGCGGCGAGCTCGACGGCACACGCTCATACACCTTGATCGCCATCTGCGGCCGCTTCACCGATTCGTAGAGATCGGCGAGCGAAAGCAGCGCCAGCGGATGCGTCGGCTGGAGGTAGAGCGAGAGCTGGAGATAGACCAGCGCCAGATCCTCGCCGCCGCGGCGGGTCAGCGTGGCGCCGATGCCGTAGAGCGCTTCGGCGGCGCCGGCCTGGGCGGAATCGACCAGCGAAGGCATTTTCTTGCCGGCTTTGGTCTCGCGCAGGCCTTCCTGGATCAGCGGATGACGCGCGAGCTTCTTGTCGAAGGCCTGATAGACAGTGGTTGCGGCGGCGGAATCCTTGTTGCGCGACAGCCAGCGCGCATAGGCCTCGGTGACGCGCAGCATGGAATCGTCGAGCTTGTAGGCGCGCTCGAAGCGGGTGCCGGCGTCCTTCTCCTTGCCGGAGAGCTCGAGGATCATGCCGGCGTGAAGGTCCTTGAACAGCGGATACCATTCGGGACCTGCCAGCTTGTCGATGGTGGCGACACCGCCCTTGGCATCGCCGGCACCATAGGCGGCCCAGCCCGACAGCAGCGTGGCGACGAGATCGGTGATCGGGCCGCGGATCGACTGGCTGATATTGGTCTGCGCGGCCGCGTACTTCTTCACCTTGAGATCATGCACGCCGACGACGAGACGCGCGACGCGGTTGGTCTTGTCGATGGTGAGAACGCGCTCGGCGAGCTTGACCGCCTCCTCGATGTCGCCGTCGGCGACCGACGAGATAAAGGCGCGGTCGAGCAGCTCGTTGTTCTTGGGATCGGTGCGCAGGGCCGAGCGGTAGAACGCGGCGGCAGAGGCCGCGTCGCGCTCGACGCTGGCATGCCGGGCGGCGAGATAGCTGCCGGCACCGGTGAGCGACTTCAGATCATTTCGGGTTGGAAACTGCGCCGCCGTGTTCTCCGGGTGATCCGGCGTCTGCGCCAGGACGCTGCCCGGGACGGTCGCGATCGCTGTGCCCATGAGGGCGATGGCGGCAACAGTCCAGCGGTTGAAACGATTTGAAAACATCAGGGCTCGCCTTGAGTTGGTAGTGCCTGGGTTTGCAGCAGAGGGCCGTATCGCATGCGAACGCGGCCGGTGGCATCCGGACCCGGAACCGTCCGGCCACAATGCCGCTTTTGGCGCTTCGCCGCAAGGATTCGGGCCGGACGTTCCCCTCCGCACGCTCCAAATCGGCCAAGTGACCGGTCGGAGCAGCCCCAAGACGCCGCTACTATGGCCTTATCGTGGCCGCGACCGGTGGTCGCGGCCTCATCCTCACGCGAACGTGCGCCGGATCACTTCGCGACCAATCCGCTTGCCCGGCCCGCTCTTACATCGCCTCGTAGTTGGGACCGCCGCCGCCCTCCGGGGGAACCCAGGTGATGTTACCGTTGGGATCCTTCACGTCGCAGGTTTTGCAGTGAACGCAGTTCTGGGCGTTGATCTGGAAACGCGGACTCGATCCCTCCTCGACCCACTCATAGACGCCGGCGGGACAATAGCGATTCGAGGGACCGGCGAACACGTCGTGCTCGGAGGTCTTCTGCAGGTTCATGTCCGTGACCTTGAGATGGACGGGCTGGTCCTCCTCATGGTTGGTGTTGGACAGGAACACCGAGGACAGCTTGTCGAACGAGATCTTGCCGTCCGGCTTCGGGTAGTTCTTCGGCGCGTGGCTCTTGGCCGGATCGAGCGTGGCACGATCGGGCTTGGCATGCGACAGCGTGCCGAACAGCGAGATGCCGAACAGCTGATTGGTCCACATGTCGATTGCGCCGAGTGGCACGCCGAGGAAGGTGCCGAACTTCGACCACAGCGGCTTGACGTTGCGGATCCTGAAGAGGTCCTTGCCGACCGCGGAATCGCGCCAGGCGTTCTCGTAGGCGAGGACCTCGTCATTGGCGCGGCCTTCGGCGAGCGCGGCGGCGAGATGTTCGGCCGCGAGCATGCCGGTGCCCATCGCGTTGTGGACGCCCTTGATGCGGGGGACGTTGACGAAGCCAGCCGCGCAGCCGACCAACGCGCCGCCCGGGAAGGTCAGCCGCGGCACCGATTGGTAGCCGCCTTCGGTGATGGCGCGCGCGCCATAGGCGAGACGCTTGCCGCCTTCGAACACGTCGCGGATCGAGGGATGGGTCTTGAAGCGCTGGAATTCATCGAACGGCGACAGATACGGATCGTCGTAGTTCAGATGCACGACGAAGCCGACCGCGACGCGGTTGTCGTCGTAGTGATAGAGGAAGGAGCCGCCGCCGGTGGAGTTGTTGAGCGGCCAGCCGAAGGAGTGCTGGATCAGGCCTTTCTTGTGCTTGGCCGGATCGATCTGCCAGACTTCCTTGAGGCCGATGCCGAACTTCGGCGGCTCGCTCTTGGCGTCCAGTGCGAACTTCGCGATCAACTGTTTCGACAGCGAGCCGCGCGCGCCTTCGGCAAACAGCGTGTACTTGCCGAGCAGCTCCATGCCGCGGGTGTAGGAATCCTTGTGGGTGCCGTCCCTGGCGATCCCCATGTCGCCGGTCGCGATGCCCCGCACCGCGCCCTTGTCGTCATAGAGCACCTCGGTCGCGGCAAAGCCCGGATAGATCTCGACGCCGAGCGCTTCCGCCTTCGGCGCCAGCCAGCGGCAGACATTGCCGAGCGAGCCGATGTAGCAGTGATGATTGTGCATCAGCGGCGGCATCGCGAAGTTCGGCAGCTTGATGCGGGTGTCGCCGAACATCCAGTAGAAGTGGTCGTCCTTGACCTGGGTCTTCAACGGACAGTCGGCATCCTCGCGCCAATCGGGGATCAGCTTGTCGAGCGAGATCGGATCAATCACCGCGCCGGAGAGAATATGCGCGCCGACCTCGGAGCCCTTCTCGACGACGACGACGTTGAGATCGGCGTTGAGCTGCTTCAGCCGGATCGCCGCGGCCAGGCCCGAGGGGCCGGCGCCGACGATGACGACGTCGAATTCCATGGATTCGCGCGGGGGAAGTTCTTCGGTGCTCATCTGATCTCAGCCCTTGAGACGGTCCTTGGTCGATTGCGCCCTCTTGTTTCCGATTTTTCCGGATAGGACAACCTCGGAAATGCGTTTCGCTGGGATACAAGGCGGCTTAAACTGATATAAAGTCTGACTTTCCAAATGATCCCCGAACCCGCACCCACCGTCCGCGAGCTTCTCGCCTTCTATCTGGAGGCCGGGATCGATTGCGCGCTCGCGGAGGAACCGATCGACCGCCTGGCGGAATTGGACGCTCCGCCGCCGGCCCCGCGCGCGGCACCTCCGGTCGAGGCACCGCGGCCGGTCTCCGCGCCGGCGGTGATGCGTGGCGAGGCCGCCCCTGCCCCCGACGTCGCGATCGCCTCGGCGCGCGAGGCCGCGCGCACCGCGCCGACGCTGGAGGCGCTGCGCGAGCTGATGCAGAGCTTCGAGGGCTGCGCGCTGAAGCACACCGCGACGCGGCTGGTGTTCGCCGACGGCAATCCGCAGGCGCGCATCATGTTCGTCGGCGAGGCGCCGGGCCGCGACGAGGACATCGAGGGCCTGCCCTTCGTCGGGCGCAGCGGCAAGCTGCTCGATCTGATGATCGGCGCGATCGGGCTCAACCGCACCACCGCCTATATCGCCAATGTGATTCCCTGGCGGCCGCCCGGCAACCGCACCCCGACGCCGCAGGAGACGCAGATCTGCCTGCCCTTCATCCAGCGCCAGATCGAGCTGGTGAATCCCGACGTGCTGGTGACGCTCGGCAACCCCTCCACCCAGACGCTGCTGGGAACGCGCGAGGGCATCATGCGCACGCGCGGGCGCTGGTTCGACTACGACGCGGGTACGCGCACCATCCGCGCGCTGCCGACCTTTCACCCTGCGTATCTCTTGCGCTCGCCGTCCTACAAGCGACTGGCCTGGCAGGACCTGCGGGCGATCGCAAAGGCGCTGGCGGGCGCGTGAGGGGCCGGACGCTCCCTCCCCGTCATTGCGAGCGAAGCGAAGCAATCCAGGGTGCCTCTGCGGAAAGATCCTGGATTGCTTCGTCGCAAGGGCTCCTCGCAATGACGACGGAAAGAGCCCGCGTGCAGCCTCACGTCCCTTTCGGCCGCACGATGGCCCAGCCGATCCGCAGCAATTGCTGCCGACCCGTCACCAGCCATTCGAAAGCTCGCGGCACTTCCGGCACGATGCCGGGAAAGCGTTTGAGGATCTCCGGCGGCGGCGTGCCGGCGGTGTCGGAAGCGCGCCAGACCACGACGCCGCCGGTCTCGCTGAACTTGGCCTGAGTCATCCATGGCGTGCGCGCGGGGTCGGCGTCGATGAACAGATGCGGCCGGCCGGAATGCAGTGTGATCAGGCTCGCAAGCTGGGTCTCGCCGGCAACCGCGCGCAGGCGATGGTTGGTGCGGCGGGCAAAGCTCTCGTCGAAGAAATCCGAGATCGCACGCGCCGGCATCGAAGTCGCGATCTCGTTTGTGCCGGTCCAGGGCAGAAACAGGACGGCGAGCACGACGCCCACGGCCGGCGCCACGACGGCAGCGGCCCACACCATACGCAGCATCCGCGCGCGACGCATTGCAATGAGCTCGTCGGCCGCAACGACCACGGCAAGCCCGGTCATGACCAGCACGACGCCGGCGCCACCGACGACGGAGTCGAGCCCGAGCAGGCCGGAGATCAGCGCTGCGCCCAGCACCGGGGCGAGCGCGAAGAAATAGACGAAGTTGCGCGCGAGCGGCGCGACCGGCGGCCGGAAGATGATCGGCGGCTCCTCGCCCTTGGTGGCGAACAGCCCGGTGTTGAGGAAGGTCAGCGCCGGGATCGCGGCCGCCCCGAGCACGAGGCCGCCGAGCAGCCAGGCCGCATGCAGGGCCCGGGCACCCAGCTCCGCAACTTGCGGCAGGGCCGGCATCGCAAGCGTCTCGGCCCGCATCAGCCAGACCGCATAGGGCAGCGCCAGAACCGCCACGACGATCAGCGCAAACAGCGGATCGAGCGCGCGCAGTGTCCGGCGGCCGCCTGCGGTCGAGACCGCGAACACCACGAGCAGCAACAGGAGAAAGATCGCCGCGGGCGTCGTCAGCAACAAGAGGCCGGCCTCGATCGACCAGGCGAACCAGGCGTTGCCGCGGCGCTGGCCGATGATCTGCCAGGAGTGCAGCAGCAGCAGCGCCCAGAGCGGCCGGGCCAGGATGAGGGGGCCGAAGTCGAGCGCCGACGAGGAGAAGGCGAGCACCGTCATGGTCAAGAGCACGGCGAGCACCGCCTGCTGCGAGCCGACCACGGCGCGGGAGAGATGATAGAGCGCGATGAAGGTGGCGATCTCGCAAAGCTGGGCCAGCACATAGACGCCGAACATGTGGCCACCGGCGGCGCGATAGGCGATGTCGGCGAGCCAAACCGGCAAAGGTGGACCGAGCTCGGTGCCGACCTGATATTCGCGTCCGAAAGCCAGCAGCGTCGCGAGGGTGCCCGGCGGGCTGCGGTAGAACACCAGCGCCACGAACAGCCACATCGCGGCCTGGAGCAGCACGACGATCCAGACGATCAGCCGCGGCCGGGCGCGAATGAGCTCGATGACCAGGGAGGTAAACCGCATGCAACGCCTGAAAGATGCAGCCAACCCGTCCAGCCGGCCCTATTCGTTCACATCTGTTTTGATAATGGGCGCTGCGCGTCGTGGCAACCGCCACAAGTCGTCATGCCCGGGCTTGTCCCGCCTGCGCGGCGAAGGCCCGGGCATCCACGTTCTTCGTGCCGCGGGTAAGGTGTGGATGGCCGGGTCAAGCCCGGCCATGACGATATAGGGATCAGCAGCGCTAAGCCTTAAAGATTTGCCGACACGTCGACTTCCACGTTGGCGTCCACCTGTACCTCGGTGACGGTGAACAGGTCCTGCACCGGCTCGACCGTCCAGGGCATATGCTTTGCGCGGGCGGCGGCGACGGGAGCAAAGAAGCTGCGGTGATGGACGGTGGGACCGAGGCGGTCAAGCGCGTCGAGGTGCTCGGGAACGGCATAGCCCTTGTGCTGCTCGAAGCCATAACCGGGGCAGTCCTGCGCCAGCGCGCACATCAGGCGGTCGCGCGTCACCTTGGCGACGATCGAGGCCGCGGCGATCGACAGGACGATGCCGTCGCCGCCGATCACGGCCTCGCAGTCGCAAGACGTGTCGAGCCGATCGCGGCCGTCGACGAACACATGGCGCGGCGAGTCGGGCAGCGCGACCACGGCGCGCTTCAGTGCCCACAACGAGGCACGCAGGATGTTGTCGCGGTCGATCCGGGAGCGCGAGGCGACGGCGACCGAGACCTGCGCGGTGGCGCAGATCTTATCGAACAGCCTTTCCCGCTCCTCGGCCGTCAGGCGCTTGGAATCGTCGATGCCGCGCGGAATGCGGTCGGGATCGAGAATCACGGCGGCCGCGACCACGGGTCCGGCGAGCGGCCCGCGGCCTGCCTCGTCGCAGCCCGCAACCGGCCAGACACCGCGCTTGATCAGCGCGCGCTCGCGACGGAAGCTCGGCGGCGCGATCGCGATGATGCCTTTCTTGCCGGCCGGGACCTTGACGGCCGACGCCTTGGCCGCCTTCGAGGGCGCTGCCTTCCTGGCGGCGTCCTGCTTTGCCGCGTCTTTGGCGGCCGGCTTCCTGGCGGACTTGTCCCGAATCATGGCCGGGATGGTGCGCAAGCGGCCCGGGCTGCGCAACCGGGAACCCCAGACAATTCCCGTTATTCAGGCTGGCCTACTCCGCCAGATGCACCCGCCGGTCCTCGCCGACCTCGATGCCGGGCGCGACCACGACCTCCCAGGGATGGCCGTCGGGGTCCGCGAAATAGCCGGAATAGCCGCCGTAATCGGTCTCATGGGCGGCCTTCACCAGATTCGCCCCCTTGCCGAGGGCGAAGGCCATCACCGCATCGACCTCGTCCCGTGTCCGACAGTTCCAGGCGATCGTCATGCCGCGAAAGGTCGTCGGCCTCGGCTGATCCGGCAACGCGGCGTCCGCCGCGAGCTGATTCCACGGAAACAGCGCGAGCACCGGACCGCCGGTATCGTAGAACGCGACGGCCTCTCCGGTCGCCTTCAGCCGGCGCGAGAAGCCGAGCGCGTCGTAAAAGGCGATGCTGGCGCGGATGTCACTCACACCGAGCGTGATGACGGTGAGCCGCGGCAGCGGAGGCTGGAGTTGCTTGCTCATGCGACGCCTCTTCCACTCCCGGTCAGAACAGGCTGAGCTGATCGCCGCTCCGCTTCGGCCGCGCAAAGTGATCCGTCGTAAGCTTTGAGCGCCGCTTGTTGAGGCCAAGCCTGTCGCAGGCAATCTCGAAGCGGCGGCCGATGGTCCAGGCCATCGGTCCCGTGCCCTTCATCCGCTCGCCCCATTTCGCATCGTAGTCGCGCCCGCCGCGCATGTCGCGGATCAGCGTGAAGACGTGGCGATAGCGGTCCGGATAGTTCGCCATCAGCCATTCGCGGAAGAGATCGCGCACCTCCAGCGGCAGCCGCAGCAGCACATAGGAGGCTTCCTTGACGCCGGCATGGGCGGCGGCATCGAGAATGCGCTCGATCTCGGAATCGTTCAGCGCTGGGATCACGGGCGCGACCATCACGGTGGTGGGAATGCCGGCGTCCGAAAGCTGCTTCAGCGCCTCCAGTCGCTTCGGCGGCGTCGAGGCCCGCGGCTCCATGGTGCGCGCCAGTTTTGGATCGAGCGAGGTGACCGAGATCGCGACCTTGGCGAGGTTGCGCTTTGCCATGCGCGCGAGAATGTCGATGTCGCGCACCACCAGCGCGGATTTGGTGACGATGCCGACGGGATGGCCGGCGCGTTCCAACACCTCGAGGATGCCGCGCATGATCTTCCGCTCGCGCTCGATCGGCTGGTAGGGATCGGTGTTGGCGCCGATCGCGATCATCCGCGGCTCATAGCCGGTCGCGGCGAGCTCCTTCTCGAGCAGCGCGGGCGCCTCAGGTTTCACAAACAGCTTCGATTCGAAATCAAGCCCCGGCGACAGGCCGAGATAGGCATGGGTCGGCCGGGCAAAGCAGTAGACACAACCATGCTCGCAACCGCGATAGGGATTGATCGAGCGGTCGAAGCCGATATCGGGTGAGTCGTTGCGGGTGATCACCTTGCGCGAGGTATCGACCCCCACACTGGTCTTGAACGGCGGCAGCTCTTCCAGGCTCTGCCAGCCGTCGTCGAAGGCGACGCGCGCCTCGGCCTCAAAGCGGCCGCTTGCATTCGACTGCGCACCCCGCCCTCTCCGGCGCGCGCGGTCGATGGCGACGCCGAGCTCTGGAAAATCGGCTGGAAAATCAGAGTCCGCACCCGCCGGCTCGGAGGGCGCCGTGACCGGCGGGTGCTTGTGAGCATGAGAGGATGCTGCTGGACTCATGAAGCCAAGATAGCACGGCAAAGGAACAAATCAAGAACACAAACGAAAAACTGAAAAACAACCCCATGCAAAGTTGCGGCCCAAATTTCGGGCGCGGTCCTTTGACCTCACGCAACACGCCCGACATGGCGATTTCGTTTGATGCCGGTCAGGGATCAATCGCCGCGGAACAATGTTGGTGACGATCGCCGGGTGAAGGTCAGCAGGAACATGACAAAGCAACAACAATCGGCCTCAGCGAGCAGCGACCTCGGTCTCCTTGATAGCTACTGGCGCGCCGCGAACTACCTCTCCGTCGGGCAAATTTACCTGCTGGACAATCCTCTGCTGCGCGAGCCCTTGCGCCCCGAGCACATCAAGCCGCGTTTGCTCGGCCATTGGGGTACAACGCCCGGCCTGAACTTCATCTACGCCCACCTCAACCGCGTCATTCGCACGCTTGATGTCAGCGTGCTCTATGTCTGCGGCCCCGGCCATGGCGGGCCGGGCATGGTCGCCAACACCTATCTGGAAGGCAGCTACAGCGAGATCTATCCTGATATCGCGCGCGATGCGGACGGCATGCGCAAGCTGTTCAGGCAGTTCTCGTTCCCCGGTGGCATTCCGAGCCACGCCGCGCCGGAAACGCCGGGCTCGATCCACGAAGGCGGCGAACTCGGCTACGCGCTGGTGCATGCCTATGGCGCGGCGCTGGACAATCCTGATTTGATCGTTGCCTGCGTGGTCGGCGACGGCGAAGCCGAGACCGGTCCGCTCGCCGCGTCCTGGCACTCCAACAAATTCCTGAACCCCGCCCATGACGGCGCGGTGCTGCCGATTCTGCATCTGAACGGCTACAAGATCGCCAACCCGACCGTGCTCGGGCGGATGCGCGACGAGGAAATCCGCGATCTCTTCCGCGGGTTCGGCCACGAGCCGCTGTTCGTCGAAGGTGATGAGCCCAAATTGATGCACCAGGCCATGGCGGATGCGCTCGACGTCGCGCTCGCCAGCATCCGCTCGATCCAGCAGCACGCACGGGACGGGCGCGGAAGCGTCGAGCGGCCGCGCTGGCCGATGATCGTGCTGCGCAGCCCGAAGGGCTGGACCGGTCCGAAAGAGGTCGACGGCAAGAAGGTCGAGGGCTTTTGGCGCGCACATCAGGTCCCCGTCGCAGGCTGCCGTGAAAATCCGGCCCATCTCAAAGTGCTCGAAGACTGGATGCGCAGCTACGAGCCGGAAAAACTGTTCGACGAAAGCGGCGCGCTCATCCCCGAGCTTCAGGCGCTCGCGCCAGAAGGCCTCCGCCGCATGGGCGCCAATCCGCATGCCAATGGCGGCCTCCTGAAGAAAGAGCTGAAGCTGCCGGACTTCCGCAACTTCGCAATCGAAGTGCCGCAGCCCGGCGGCCTCATGGCCGAAGCGACGCGCGAGCTCGGCAAATTTTTGCGCGATGTCATCCGCCTCAACGCGAAAGAGCGCAACTTCCGCATCATGGGCCCGGACGAAACCGCGTCAAACCGTCTGGACGCGGTGTTCGAGGAGACTGAACGCGTCTGGATGGAGCCGATCGAACCTTACGACGTGCATCTGGCGCAAGACGGCCGCGTCATGGAAGTGTTGAGCGAACATCTCTGCCAGGGCTGGCTCGAGGGCTATCTGCTCACCGGCAGGCATGGCTTCTTCTCGTGTTACGAGGCCTTCATCCACATCGTCGATTCCATGTTCAACCAGCATGCCAAATGGTTGAAGGTCACGCGCGAGCTGCCGTGGCGGCGGCCGATTGCGTCGCTCAATTACCTCTTGACCTCGCATGTCTGGCGTCAGGACCATAACGGCTTCAGCCACCAGGACCCCGGCTTCGTCGATCTCGTCGCCAACAAGAAGGCCGATATCGTCCGCATCTACTTCCCGCCTGATGCCAACACGCTGCTGTGGATCGCCGACCATTGCCTGCGCACCTACAACCGCGTCAACGTGATCGTCGCCGGCAAGCAGCCGGCGCCGCAATGGCTGTCGATGCAGGAGGCGGCCACGCATTGCGATGCCGGCATCGGCATCTGGACCTGGGCGGGTACGGAAGCTGCAGGTCAGGAGCCCGACGTGGTCATGGCCTGCGCCGGCGACGTGCCGACGCTGGAGACCCTCGCCGCCGTCGATCTCTTGCGCAAGGCGCTGCCGGACCTGAAGATCCGCGTCGTCAACGTCGTCGATCTCATGACGCTGCAGCCGCAGGAGCAGCATCCGCACGGCCTGTCCGACCGCGACTTCGACAGCCTGTTCACATCAGACAAGCCTGTCATCTTCGCCTATCACGGCTATCCATACCTGATCCACCGGCTGACCTATAACCGCACCAACCATGCCGGCATGCATGTGCGCGGTTTTGCCGAGGAAGGCACCACGACGACGCCGTTCGACATGGTCGTGCTCAACGAGCTCGACCGCTATCACCTCGCGATCGAGGCGATCGAACGCGTGCCCGGGCTCGCGGCGAAGGCGGCTCAGGCCAAGCAGCAATTCCGCGACAAGCTGATCCAGCATTCGCGCTATGTGAGGGAGCACGGCGAGGACATGCCCGAGGTCCAGGACTGGGTCTGGCCCAACAGCTCCGGCGGCAATACCCCGACTGAGGCCGGCGACTAGCCATGTCGGAAACGGTCCTCGTCCTCAACTCGGGATCGTCGAGCATCAAGTTCGGCCTGTTCGAGATCTCGGCGACTGAGCCCACCCTGCTTTACAAGGGCCTGCTCGACGAGCATGAGGCAAAGCCTGGGCTCGTCGTGAAGAGCCCCGCGGGCGAAGACCTGTTCGAGACGCGAAGAGAAGCGGCGGACGCCGACGGTGGCCATCTGTTCGCCGACGTGCTGACCTTCATCGAGGACCGGTTCGGCGAACGCAGCCTGCGCGCCGTCGGCCACCGCATCGTTCACGGCGGGCCCGATTATTCAGGCCCGGTCACACTGACGGACGACGTCACCGCGAAGCTGGAGGCATTGACGCCGCTGGCCCCGCTGCACCAGCCGCGATGCCTCGCGCCGGTTCGTAGGTTCACCGCGATCCGGCCTGCGCTGACGCAGATCGCGTGCTTCGACACCGCCTTCCACCACGGCCTCGCGCCGCCCGCGAGCCGCTTCGCGATTCCGAGGCGTTATGAGGAGCGCGGTGTCCGGCGCTACGGCTTCCACGGCCTCTCCTTCGAATATGTCGCGGGCCGCTTGGCCGAGATCGCGCCGCAGCTCGTCGCAAAACGCACCGTCATCGCGCATCTCGGCAATGGCGCCAGCCTCTGCGCGCTGCGCGACGGCCGCAGCATCGACACCACGATGGGGCTGACGCCGCTCGACGGTCTCGTGATGGGCACACGCTCAGGCACGATCGATCCCGGCGTCCTGCTCTATCTACAACAGCACGAGAACATGACGGTCGAGGAGGTCCAGCACCTGCTCTATCACGAGTCCGGCCTCCTCGGCGTCTCCGGCCTCTCCGCGGACATGCGCACACTGCTCGCGAGTAGGGAAGTTGCTGCGCGAGAGGCGGTCGATCTGTTCGTCTTCCGGGCGGTACAGCAGATCGCGATGATGGCCACCACGCTTGAAGGACTGGACTGTCTGGTCTTCACTGGCGGCATCGGCGAGCATGCGAAGGAGATCCGCGGCGCGATCGGCGAGCGCCTGGCGTGGCTCGGCGTGCGGATCGATGCGGCTGCGAATGATGAAGCGCGCGAGCGGATCGGCGGAAGAGGCAGTGCCGTCGAAGTGTTCGTCATTCCGACGAATGAGGAACAGGTGATAGCACGGCATTGCGTCGCGATGCTGCGGACGAAAACCCAGGTATCGTAGGGTGGGCAAAGCGAAGCGTGCCCACCACCTCTGTCTGGTGGGCACGGCGCAAGCGCGCCTTTGCCCACCCTACGATAAGACTCGCGGAGAGACAGCCCTCTCGCCGCCCTAATGTGTCCCCGACAATATCTGAAAACACCCGATCGCGACCTCGATCACGATCAGCACCACCACCGCGATCTCGAGGCGCAGCGAGCGCTGGGTGTCGATGATGTCGGTGAGCGCGTTCGCGGTCTCCGACACCGCGGTGAGCTTGCGCTCGAGCGTGTCGAGGCGCTCCTTCAGTTCGTATTCGTCTTCGAGACGGGAATAGAGCCGGTCGAGCTCGGGCTTCTCCCAGAGCACGTCGGGCTTCTCGGCGATGGCGACGCGACCGGCGACGCGCTGCTGCACCAGCAATGCATTGCCGATCAGTTGCAGAATGCCCTTGCGCCGGCGCGGCGTGCGGCCGTATTCCGCGAGCTCCCGCGCAAAGGGCTCGATCACGTCGAAGACCGCGGCGACGCGGCGCTCGTCGCGCGCCAGCGACGTGCTCTTGGCGAGCGCATCCGCAACCAGCAGCAGCCGGTCGTCGGAGAATTTGGCGAGGCAGATCGGCCCGCCCGGCTGGATCGCCTCGGCGGCCTCATCGGTGCAGAGCTGCGCCTGTGCGATCTCCTCCTCAAAGGGACTGAGCTCTCCGGTCACGCGTGACTTCAGGTTGTCGATGAGGACCTTCTCCTCCGAAGGGAGCAGGCCGATCAGCACCACGACGCCGTAGCGGAAGATCACGGCAAGACCGGCATGGACGCGGAAGGCGGCCGGCGTCGAGGACACCAGCGTGCCGAGCTCCAGGCCAGAGGCATTGATGCGGTCGCCCAGCATCAGCGCCCGGATCCGCAAGGTCGGCGCAGCCTCCTGCTTTGGCGACGTTGACACCGTACCAACGGCGAGTTGATCGGCGTTCATATGAAGCCTCCGCCGGCACCAAAGTCACACATTTCCCGAACCTTTCTTGCAAGGCGCATCCTCCTTGCAGGGAGCCAACTGCCCGCGCGGCGCACGATCCCGCCGTGAAACCACGGGTTAACACCCTCGGGATGGGCTTGTGCCGAAACATTCGGCAACATTGCCAGCCTGCCCATGACACATTTGGCCGCGACAGCTGCTGCAGTTTACCATCGGACGCCGATGCGCCGCGAGAAAGTTGCGCTCGGCAGCGCCACGTGTTTATGACACCATCATAACAAGCTACGCTTCTCCCGAAGTGCAGACATTGAAGCTTTAATCCATGCTGAGCGTCATCATTCCGACCGAAGGCGTCGAGCAGACTGCGGTGGCGACTCTGGCCGCGCTGGTCCCCGGCGCCGCCGCCGGAATCATCCGGGAGGTGCTCCTGGTCGACGGCACCCGCACCGGCGTTATCGAGCGCGTTGCCGACGTCGCAGGCTGCCGTTTCGTCGGCTTCGAGGGATCCTCGCAAGGCGCCGCGCTCGCAGCCGGCGCACTCCAGGCCCGCTCGCCGTGGCTGATGTTCCTGCCCGCGGGCGCCGTGCTGGAAACCGGCTGGATCGAGGAAACCACCCAGTTCATCCAGGCCGTCGCGACCAGCGGACGGGACCGTGCTGCGGTATTCCGCTATGCGCGCTCGCCTTACGCGGATCGCGGATTGCGCGACATCCTCCGCGCCGTCGCGCGCACGCTTATCGGCCCGCTCAGCGACCAGGGACTTTTGATCGCGCGAGACCATTACGACCGGATCGGCGGCTACCCGCCGCAGGCCCGACGCCCCGAAGCGCGGCTGCTCCGGCGGCTCGGCCGCTCGTCCCGGACCATGCTGCGCAGCCGGATCGTCATGACGGGCTGAAGCCGCGATACTTGCCAAAGTCAAATAATTAATTGACAATGGCGAATATCGAGGTGTCCCATGCCATCCAGCTCTTCGCCGGTAACCCCGGCGGCCGAACCGATCGCCGGCGATCAAATCGCAGCGGTCCGCGCCTTCAACCGCTTCTACACCCGCAAGCTCGGTGTGCTCGACCAGCACCTTGGAAAGACCCCGTTTTCGCTCAGCGAGGCCCGGGTGCTCTATGAACTCGCGCATCGCGACGACCTGGCGGCAAAACAGATCGGCCTCGAACTAGGTCTCGACCCCGGCTATCTCAGCCGTATCGTCCAAAACTTCGACGAAAAGGGGCTGATCACGCGAAAGCCCCTGCCCGCGGATCGCAGGCAATACCAGCTCAGCCTCACCGCCAAGGGCCGCCAGACCTACGCCAAGCTGAACCTGAGCTCACAAAACGAAGTCGCCGCCATACTGGCTCAGCTTTCGGCCGACGATGCCACGCGGCTCACGCAGGCCATGGCGACCATCGAGGCGGTGCTGGAGCAACGTCGAACCCAGCCCGCTTCTTTCATGCTACGCAGCCATCGCGTCGGCGACATGGGCTGGGTCACCTCCCGCCAGGCCGCCGCCTATGCCGCGGACTACAACTGGGACATCAGCTACGAGGCGCTGGTCGCCGAGATCTGCGCACAGTTCATCAGGAACTACGACGCCGCGCGCGAGCACTGCTGGATCGCGGAAGTGGGTGGCGAGCCGGTCGGCTCGATCTTTCTGGTCAAGGCCACGGACGAGATCGCCAAGCTGCGCCTGCTGCAGGTGGAGAAGAAAGCGCGGGGCCTCGGCGTCGGCCGCGCGCTGGTCGAGCAATGCATCCAGGGCGCCCGGGAAAGGGGTTACAGCAGGATGACGCTGTGGACGCAGAGCATCCTGGTGGCCGCACGCGGCATCTATCAAAGCGCAGGCTTCAAGCTCGTGAAGGAAGAGAAGCACCACAGCTTCGGTGCCGATCTGATTGGCGAGACCTGGGAGCGAGATCTCTGATCTCGCAACGAGCACGATGCAAGCCTTAGCGAGATGCTCGTTGATGTGCCCTCGCCCCTTGTGGGAGAGGGCATCTCCGCTCGCAAATACAGACTCGCTTGGGTGAGGGGTCTGTCTCCGCGCATTCCGTGTGAAGAGAACCCCTCATCCGGCGCTTCGCGCCACCTTCTCCCACAGGGGAGAAGGAAGAGCACCTGTGTCGGCGCTACACCGTCGCGCCTTGCGCCTTCGGCCTTCGCAGATGCTCGTCCAGGCGTGGCATGATCTCGACGAAATTGCAGGGCCGCGTGCGGTAGTCGAGCTGGGCTGCAAGGATGCCGTCCCAGCCGTCGCGGCAGGCGCCGGGGGAGCCTGGCAGACAGAAGATGTAGGTCGCTCCGGCAACGCCCGCTGTGGCGCGGCTCTGGATCGTCGACGTCCCGATCTTGGCGTGGCTCAGCATGTGGAACGCGATCGAGAAACCGTCCATGCGCTTTTCGAACAGCGGCTCGATCGCCTCCGGCGTGACGTCGCGCCCGGTAAAGCCGGTGCCACCGGTGGTGATGACGACGTCGACGCCGGCGTCCTCGATCCAGCGGCGGATCACGGTGCGGATGGCCTCGACGTCGTCGGTGACAATCTCGCGCGCTGCGAGATGATGCCCGGCAGCCAGGAGGCGGTCGGTCAGGGTCTGGCCGGACTTGTCATCCGCAAGCGCGCGCGTGTCGGAGACGGTGAGCACCGCGATGTTGAGCGGGATGAATTGTTTTGCTTCGTCGATGGAGGCCATTCGCTGCACCTTCTCTCCCACCCACCGCCGTCACCCTGAGGTGCGCGTCCTTACGCGCCTCGAAGGATGGGCCGCGGACTCGCCATCCTTCGAGGCGCGCAAGAGCGCGCACCTCAGGATGACGGATAACTACATCTGTCCGCCGCCGAACGTGTTGCAGGCCTGGACCGTGCCCTGCTGATAGCCGGTCATGAACCACTGCTTGCGTTGCGCGGCCGAGCCATGGGTGAAGGAATCCGGCACGACGCGTCCCGTGGCCTGACGCTGCAGCGTGTCGTCGCCGATCGCGCTCGCCGTGGTCAGCGCGGCGTCGATGTCGCCGGCTTCCAGGAAGTTCGGCCGCTTTTTCGCCTCGCGATTGACCCAGACGCCGGACAGGCAGTCGGCCTGCAACTCCACCTTCACCTGCAGCGCATTCGCCTCCGCCTTCGAGCCGGCCTGCTGCTGCAGCCGCGTCACGCGCGGAATGATGCCGAGCAGGTTCTGGATGTGGTGGCCGGCTTCATGCGCGATGATGTAGGCGGTGGTGAAATTGCACGCCGACTTGCCGGAGCAGCCGCGGAAGCGCGTCTCGACCTCGCGGAAGAACGAGGTATCGAGGAAGATGGTGCGATCCGGCGGACAATAGAACGGCCCCATCGCCGACTCCGCCCGGCCGCAGCGGCCGCCATTGGTGACGTTGCGGAACAGCACGACCTTCGGACCGGTGTAGGACTGGCCCGAGGCCTGGAAGATTTCGCTCCAGCGATCGTCGATCTCGCCGAGAATACCGGAGATCATGCTGCCCATCTCGTCGGTCGGCGCGCCGCGCTTGGCGGAGGTGGACTGACGGTCGGTCTGGTAGCTCGGCGCCTGGCCGCCGCCGGTGAGGATCTCGGCGCCGCCGATCAGGATGCGCGGATCGATGCCGAAGGCGTAGCCGACCAGGCCAAGCACGATAATGGTACCGATGCCGAGCCCGCCGCCCCCCATCGGCAGCCCGAACCCGCCTCCTCCACCGCCGCCGCCACCATCATCGCGACGATCCTCGATGTCGTCGCTGCGGCGGAAATCATCGTAGCGCATGGCGGGTTTTCCTCAGTCCTCGATTGGCGTCATTCGGACGCAGAAGCGCGAAAGCTCAACGCGCCACACACGTAAAATTTCCATTGCGTTAATCAATATCCCGCTCGGCAATTATTGCCTAGTGCGACAGCATGCCGGTGCCAGCAATTTTTTCCGAGGATCGAGCAATTTTTTCCGAGAGAAATTCGACGCCTTTCTGGGGCCATGATCGCTCCCGCAATGCGACGAAACGCGAAATACACTGCAAAACACGACGAATGCGCATGATGAATCGCACGCGAGGAGTGATGCGCGGCCTGCTCACGAAAGCGGCGGGTTAAGTCGATTTTTACTTTGCCGCTTCATTGTAACGGTCAGTCGGTTGTTTGGTCCCGCGTCGCCGACAGCGTCGCCTGAGTCAGAGTTCTTGAGTCATGGTAGAGTCGCGTCGCGGGGCGTCTGCAAGGGCGCCCCGCACAAATTTTGAGTCTCCTTCGCATCGCATCATTCTCGGCGATTGCGTCGCCGAGATGTCGAAGCTTCAGGCAGGTTCGGTCGACCTTGTGTTCGCCGATCCGCCCTACAATCTCCAGCTCAAGGGCGATCTCAAGCGCCCCGACGAATCCCACGTCGACGCCGTCGATGACGACTGGGACAAGTTCGATTCGTTCTCCGCCTATGACGATTTCACCCGCGCCTGGCTGCTGGCGGCCCGCCGCGCGATGAAGCCGTCGGCGACGATCTGGGTGATCGGCTCCTACCACAACATCTTCCGCGTCGGCGCGATCATGCAGGACCTCGGCTTCTGGCTCCTGAACGACATCGTCTGGCGCAAGTCGAACCCGATGCCGAATTTCCGCGGCCGCCGCTTCACCAACGCGCACGAGACCATGATCTGGGCCGCGCGCGACGAAAAGGCCAAGGGCTACACGTTCAATTACGAGGCGCTCAAGGCCGCCAACGAGGACGTGCAGGCGCGTTCCGACTGGCTGATCCCGCTCTGCACCGGCGAGGAGCGCCTCAAGGGCGCCGACGGCAAGAAAGTGCATCCGACGCAGAAGCCGGAAGGCCTGCTCGCGCGCGTGCTGCTGTCGTCGTCGAAACCCGGCGATCTCGTGATCGATCCGTTCAACGGCACCGGCACCACCGGCGCCGTCGCAAAGCGCCTCGGCCGCTCCTATATCGGCTTCGAGCGCGACAAGATCTATGCCAAGGCCGCCGAAGCGCGCATCGCCGCGGTCGAGCCGCTGCCGGAGGCAAGCCTCGCCCCGTTCATGACTGCGCGCGAAGCGCCGCGGGTCGCGTTCTCCGAACTGATCGAACGCGGCATGATCATGCCCGGCACGAAGCTGTTCGACGCCAAGAAGAAGCTCGGCGCCCTGGTGCGCGCCGACGGCGCCATCATGTTCGGCGACAAGGTCGGCTCGATCCACCGCATCGGCGCGGTGGCGCAAGGCGCGCAGGCGTGCAACGGCTGGACGTTCTGGCACATCGAGACCAAGAAGGGTCTCAAGCTGATCGACGAGCTGCGCGCCGAAATCCGCGCCGGCATGGCGGCGGAGTAGGCCTCCTCTGCCCTCGTAGGGCGGGCAAAGCGAAGCGTGCCCACGTCCTGCCCAATTGATGCGAAGACGTGGGCACGGCGCTTCGCGCCTTTGCCCACCTACGGCACCTTGAATGCCGCCGCCGTCAGGACTAGATTCGCCCATCAGCCCCGTCCTAACCGGCCGGCTCCCATGCGACGACAGTCCGAGACATTGCTGTTGGTGCCGCTGCTGCCGATCTTCCTGGTCGGCATGTTTCCGATGTTCCTGATCGCCCTGCTCGGATTCTTCGGCCTCGCGCTGTTCGGCGTGCTGGTGATCTGCGTCGGGCTCGCCAGCAGCAACGAGGCTCACGACAATTTCAATCACGACGTCATCGTTCATGGCTATTCGCGCGGATCGGAGCGCAAGGCGCGGGCCGGCGACATGCATCTCGCCACACGGCTCGGCCTGCGCCTGGAGGCGGTCGGCGCGGTGATGGTCATTACGGCGGCGATCGGCCTTTGTTACGCCGGCTGATCTGCGCAGGGCGCAGATACCGCCCGGCAAACTCGCCGGTTGCCCTCCCTACGGAGGTTCGGGCAAGAGAAGACGACCCTGCGGCGATGACGCCGCGTTCGCTCTCGGCAAGAAACACTGGGGAGATGTGTGATGCTCAAATTCTATTTCAACGGTTCGCCGAACCCGACCAAAGTCGCGCTCTATCTCGAAGAGTCCGGCCTGCCCTACGAACCGGTAAAGATCGACACCCGCAAGGGCGAGCAATTCACGGCGGACTATCTGAAGGTCAATCCGAACGCCAAGGTGCCGGCGATCGACGACAATGGGACGATCGTGTTCGACTCGAACGCCATCCTGCTCTACCTCGCCGAGAAGACCGGCAAGTTCCTGCCCTCAGCCAGCGTGCGTGGCGAGATGCTGTCATGGCTGATGTTCATCGCCACCGGCGTCGGGCCCTATTCGGGCCAGGCGGTGCACTTCAAGCATTTTGCGCCGAAGGACCAGAACCACGACTACGCCCATAACCGCTATCAGTACGAGACCGATCGCCACTACAAGATTCTCGACGGTCACCTCGAAGGCCGCCGCTACATGGTCGGCGACAGCTACTCGATCGTCGACATGGCGCTGTGGGGCTGGGCGCGGATGCTGCCGTTCAAGCTCGGCGACGACGCCTTTGCGCGATACCCGAACGTGAAGCGGCTGGTGGACGAGATCTCGGCGCGCCCGGCAGCCGCGCGCGCGATCGCGCTGAAGGACAAGTTCGCCTTCAAGGCCGAGATGGACGATGAGGCGCGCGCCAACATGTTCAAGCACATGACGACCAAAGTGGCCTGATCGCGCCACGCCGCAATTGAGGGCCACGCGGGTGCGCGTGGCCCTTTGCTTTTCAGCTCAGGCGGCGTGAACCGAGCTCAGGAACTTGGCAACTTCCTGCTTCAACCGGTTGCTGTCGGCCGACAGCAAGCGCGCCGCCGACAGCACCTGCGAGGAGGCTGAACCGGTCTCGGACGCCCCGCGCTGCACGTCGCCAATATTGGTCGAGACGCGCTGGGTGCCCTGAGCGGCCTGCAGTACATTACGCGAGATTTCCTGCGTGGCCGCGCCCTGCTGCTCCACCGCGGCGGCGACCGCAGAGGAGATCTCGGACAGCCGCTCGATGGTACCGCTGATCTCCCGGATGGCGCCGACCGACTGCTCGGTGGCGGCCTGGATGTTCGCGATCTGCTGGCCGATCTCGCCGGTCGCCTTCGCGGTCTGCTCGGCGAGCGCCTTGACCTCGGTGGCGACGACGGCAAAGCCGCGGCCGGCATCGCCCGCACGCGCCGCCTCGATGGTGGCGTTGAGCGCGAGGAGATTGGTCTGGCCTGCAATGGTGCTGATCAGCTCGACGACGTCGCCGATCCGGGCCGCCGCCTTGGAGAGCTCGCCGACGCGATCGTTGGTCCTGCTCGCCTGGCCGACGGCCTCGCCCGCGATGCGGGCGGATTCCTGCACCTGGCGGGCGATCTCCCCGACCGAGGACGACAGCTCCTCGGTCGCGGTGGCGACCGCCTGGACATTCGCGGTGGCTTCCTGCGATGCGGAGGCCACCTCCGTCGACAGGTCCTGGGCCCGCGAGGCGGTCGTGGTCAGGGTGCCGGCTGAGGCCTCCAGTTCGCTCGATGCCGACGACACGGTGTCGACGATCTCGCCGACCGCCTGCTCGAACTGGTCGGCGAGCCTGACCATGTCTTTCTTGCGGCTTTCGGCCTGCCGCGCCTCGAGCTCGCTCTGCTCGGCGCGCATGCGCTCGGTGTCGATCATATTGTCCTTGAACACCTGGATCGCCTTGGCCATGTCGCCGATCTCGTCGGCCTTGCCGCGGCCGGGGATCTCGACCTCGAGATTGCCGCCGGCGAGCCGTCCCATCGCGCTCGTCATCGAGGTCAGAGGGCCGACGATGCTGCGGGCGATCAGGAAGGCGACGATGCCGCCGAACAGGATAGCCAGACCGCCTGCAATCTCCTGAATGGTCGTCGTGCCGGCGATCACCGCTTCGGCATGGGTGCGCGAGTCCTGATAGTCCTTCTTCAGGGTCGTTTCAGCGGCCTTGAGCCTGCCGATGCTGTCGACGATGAGGGGCGCGAGGTTCTTGTGATAGATCTCGTCGGCCTGGAGCATCGCGGCGGAGGTCGCCTCGAACGCGGATTTGTAGATGCCGAGCGAGGTCTTCACCGGCGCGAGCGTGGATCGCAATTCCGCTGCCTGAGGGCTCTTTTCGATCGCCACGAGCCGCTGCGCCGCCCTGTCCACACTCGCCCGGAAGTTGGCCGGCCCCTGGGTGTCGCGCAGGGCCAGGAAACGCCAGTTTGCGACCCGAACAAGGAGGATCCTGGATTCGAGGTCGGCGACCAGGGCCGCAGTGTCTTCGTCGACGGCTGCGCGTGCCGCGTCGACCAGCTTGCCCATCTTGACGGCCAGCTCCTCGCCGCTCGGCAGCAACGTCGCCTTGCCCGTCCTCGTCTCGTTGACGGCGTCTGCGAGGTTGTCACGCAGGCGCCGCATCTTGGCGACGTCGTCGATGAGGCCGTTGTAGAGCGCCCGCCGCTCCTCCGAGAGCGTCCCCCTCGCGCCGACCCGCAACAGCTCGGTCGCCGCGGTTTCGCGCTCTTGCGCTTCCTTCATCGCGGGCTCGTTGGCATCGTAGACGTAGCGCAGATTAGCGCGCTGGATTGCCTGAAGGTGGGTCGAGATCTCCAGCACGCGCGCCGTGCTGTCCGAGAGCGCGGATTGTCTTGCGACCTGATCCTGCACCGCCCACAAATTCCAGACGGCAACCACCGCCATCACGAGACCAACCGCCACCAGGGCCATGAAGCCTGCGTACAGGCGTCCCCTGATCCGCAAACGAAACTTCGGCATTCCCACTGTCCACCCAGATGCATTCCACTTCGAGCGGCCGAACGCTTCCGGCGATCGTCACCGGCCACCCTGGCAGCCGCGCTCGCATCCTTGCGACCCACGCTGCACCGCGACACAATGGATGACACTCGTTAATTGAACCTTCAAATTCCTCGCGCGTGCGCGCCTCACCGCACATGAGATGTGCTGATTTTATCGGCAGCTATGCGAAGTCATGCAAGAATCCGCAGCGGCGTGCATAGCGTCGTACGCGAACCTCTAGAGGGCGCTGGCCTGCTGCAATTTGCCGAGTGCGTGCTCGACCACTTCGAGCGTGTACGGCTTCTGGACGACCGGCATGGAGGCTAGCTCCGCCGGAAGCGGCGCGCGCTCCCCATAGCCGGTTGCGAAGATGAAGGGCACGCCGATCTCTTTCAGCTTCTGCGCGACCTTGATGCTGCTCTCGCTGCCGAGGTTGAGATCGAGCAACGCAAAGCTCGGCCGCGTGCGTTCGATCGAGCGCAGCGCCTGGTCGACGGTTGCGGCGGTGTCGACGTGGCGGGCGCCGAGATCGAGCAGGATGACCTCCGCCGCCATTGCGATGATCAGATTGTCCTCGACGATCAGCGCGGTCTCGGAAATCCGGGGACGGCTCGACTCCTGCTCCTCGATGCGCATGGCGGCTCCTGCGATTGACGGCACCAATTCAACGAAATTGGGGGGAATGACGAACTTCGCCTGCACCCCCAGAAGGTCGAAGCGGATTTCGGCATCGCCCTTGAGATCGAACGGCACCGAGCGCTCAATGATCGTGGTGCCGAAGCCGCGCCGCGACGGCGGCTGCACCGGCGGACCGCCGCTTTCCTTCCATTCGATCACGAGGCTCGACGAGGGATCGAGGCGCCAGACCACCTCGACACTCCCGGTGGAATCGGCGAGCGCGCCGTATTTGGCGGAATTGGTCATCATCTCGTGCACGACGAGCGCCAGCGTGGCGAAGGCCTTGGGATCGAGCGCCACGTCGGGCCCGCCGATCTTCACGCGGTCAGCGCGCGACCCGAGATAGGCGCCCGCCTCGGATTCCAACAGGGTCCGCAGCGCCACCGGCGCCCAGTTCAAATTGGTGATCTGGTCATGGGCGCGGGCCAGGGCCTGGATGCGGCCGCCGAGAACGCTGGCAAACTCCTCGACGTTCATCGCGGTGTCCTTGCTCTGCGCCACCAGCGCGCGGACCAGGCTCAGGATGTTGCGGACGCGGTGGTTGAGCTCGGCGATCATCAACTCCTGCCGCTCCTGGGCACCGCGGCGCTCGCGCGCGGCGAGATCGGACAATTGCAGGATCACTTCCAGCAGTGTGACGCGCAGGCTCTCGGCGATGCGGATGTCGGCCGTCGACCACGGTCTCGACTGGCCCTCCACCGTCTCCTGCCAGAGCTCGAAACTCTTGCGCGGCGTCAGACGCGGTCCATTCGGGCCCTCGTCGTAGACCTTGTCGGGGGCGCCGGCCCAGTTCACCGAACGCGTCAGCTCGCGCCGGAAGAAGATCAGGCAGTCGCGCGGGGTCCGCGAGATCGGAATGGCGAGAAATCCCGCCGCGCGATCACGGAAGGCCTGGCCGGCGGCATAGACCTTGGCGATATCAGCGCTGGCGAAGATCCGCCCCGGCGAGGTCCGGTTGATGAAGGCGACGAGATCCTTCACCTCGTCCTCGGTCGGCGTCTCGCCCTGACGCGCGATCTTGTTGTCGGACCACACCGCGACGCCGTCGCAGTCGATCATCTTGCGATAGTCGCCGAGGAAGTCGACGATCGCGCGGCGGCTGTGCTCGTGCGAGGCCGCGATCTCGATCAACCGCTCCTGGACCTGGTGGGCGCGGGCCTCATAGGCGACGTCGCCCTCGCGCTCGCGCCCCTCGACGATCCAGGAGAACATCTGCCCGAACAGTTCGGAGGCCGTCCGCTTGTCGAACGAGATGTAACGCGGCGAATAATGATGACAGGCGAACAATCCCCATAGCTTGCCGTCGCGCAGGATCGACACCGACATCGAGGCAGCCACCCCCATGTTGCGCAGATATTCGATATGTATCGGCGAGACCGAGCGCAGCACACTCATTGAAAGGTCGAGCAATCCCGCATTGTGCGTCGCCGTCGACATCAGAGCGGCCGGCCTGGCGTTGATGTCGGCGATGATGCGCAGCCAGTTGCGCTGGTAGAGGGCACGCGCCTGCCTCGGGATGTCCGATGCGGGATAGCGCAGGCCGAGGAAGGATTCGAGACCCGTCTCCGCGGTCTCGGCAATCACCTCGCCCGATCCGTCCGGATGAAACTGATAGACCATGACGCGATCGAAGCCGGTCAGCACCTTGAGCTGGCGCGCCGCCTCGCGCGCGAGGTCGGTCATGCCGCGCGTCTTGCGGATCCGGTCGAGCATCAGGCGGACAAGCTCGCCGGAATTGACGCCCGGCTCGTGCACGCTCGGCTCCGCCTCGACGATGAGATAGACGCCCGAGAAATGGATCGAGAGATCGTAAAGCGGCTTGCCGGCCTGGAGCCCGACACCGAACAGGCGCTCGGTCGCATCCGGCCCGCTCAGATGATCGACGCGGCTGCGGATGGTCTCGACGGCGGCTGCGGAGATGACGCTCGACAACGGCTGCAGGAGCAGATCGGCGAAGTCACTTCCAAGAAAGCTGCCGGCATTGTCCGAGGCCATGCAGATCGTGAAATCCGAGAGCACGACGAGCACGAAGCCAAACGGCTGCACGGTGCCGGGAATGTGGATCGGCTCGCGATCGCAATTGGTGAGATCGACCGCCTCGTTCATGCGCGGTCCGCCGCCCGCTCGAACGCGGCAAAGGCAACGCGCGCCGACGTGATCACCTCGACCTCGTCGCACTCTTCTTCGTCTTCGAGCTTTGACAGGAAACTCTGCCAGAGCCGCTTGCCCGTGCCGTGGCGGAGGTAGCTGGTGGCCCCGCCGATGCGCGGATCGGTCGCATCGGCAATCATCTTCAGCAGAAATTTCGCGCCGAGCCGGGAGCCCTCCAGCACGTACATGGTGCCAAGCACGCCGCTGCGCGTGAGTGGCGGCACGGACACCGTCGCCGCCGCGCTTGCGCCCAGGCGTTCGAGATCGGTCGCAATGGCAGCGCTCCGCGACCGCTCCGGCCAGTCCGGAAAGAGCTCCTCCACACCGGCGTCAACCAGCGCGGCTTCGAGCGGAAGAAGGGCACCGGCACTGGCATGAAGAAAGCAGCGATAGCCGGAAAAACCGGTCAGATCGAACGCTGACAGTTGCGAATCGAGCTCGCGATGGGCATCCGACGTCGCATCTCTCAGGCGTTCACGGAGACCGGAAAAGCTGCGGCCCGCATGTCTCGTAACGTCCGAAGCCCCAACCAGCATGCAATTCCCAAAAGCTCGCGGTCTCGGGCGCGATGCCCCAGCAAGCCACAAAAACGTGGCCGAGCTGCAAAGGTTCCTGAGGGTCCGGGATTCAAGCCGGAAGCGGCGCGGGCGGCGTTTCCTCTTGATCGATCTATTTCCGCCGCACAGGCTTTGTCAGTTCGTAGGCAATCTCGGCGCGGGTCATCCCGCAGTCCTGAAGCTCCCGCTCGGTCATCGCAGCGAGCTGGCATCGGACCCGGGACCGCTGGCGCCGGGCCCGCACGAGGTCCACCAGCGTCCGCCACACCCGCACAAACATCGTGAGGCGTGACGGACAGGGCCGGCCGGTGGACGCGACGCCGTCCAAGCCGGTCAGCTCGCAGCCGGTGCTTGCGGAAACGGGCCCAGCGCCCTCTCGGTCAGGATCGAGTCGCAGTACTCGCGGATTTCCTTGATCTTGCCGTCCTCAAGACGAAACACCAGGCAATAGTCGTTGTCGTAGCGCACGCCCTCAGGCGTGACGTTGTCGCCCTTGGCCTCCACGACGACCACATCGCCGTCGGCGATGAAGCGATGCGCGACCGTGCGCGTGCGGTCGCGCAGGCGGGTGCGCACATAGCCGTGCAGATCGTTGAGGATCGCCTCCTTGCCCGCAAAGGTGCGGGACCAGGAATATTGTCCGGTCACGACCCATTTGGCATCCTCGGCAAGGCTTGTGGTGAACAGGGCGCGATCGCGCGCGGCCGGATCGGGATTGGCGGCGGCGGCAAAAATATCCTGCATCAGTTTCTTGTTGGCGCTCGCGCTCATGGCGGCATCTCCTTTTTGGTGAGAACGCGGAGATCATCGCCGGCCGATCGACATTCTTCAAATCGATAGTAGATATGATATGTATTCGTCTTATGAATTTGAATTCGCTTGACCTCAACCTGCTGACCGCGCTCGACGCATTGCTGCGCGAGGCCAGTGTCAGTCGCGCCGCGCTCCGGATGGGCCTGTCCCAGCCGGCAGCGAGCCATGCGTTGCAGCGCCTGCGCGACATTCTCGGCGATCCGCTGCTGGTGCGCACCGGCGCGCGCATGGAGCTGACGCCGCGGGCGCAGGCCCTGCGCGCACCGCTCGCTCAGGCGCTCGACCAGGTGCGCGGACTGTTCGTGCCTGACGAGTTCGACGCGGCACGCAGCGAGCGGCAATTCCGCCTGATGATGCCCGACCTGGCAGTCGAGCTGCTGATGCCGCCGCTGATGGAGAAGGTGACGCGTCTTGCGCCCAACGTCCGCATCGACGTCGTGCCATGGCGGGGACCTGCGATCTTCCACACCGAGTTCGCCCGCACCATCGACCTCGTGATCGCGATCGGCAATGCGTTCAAGGGGTTTCATCGCCAATTGCTCTATACCGACAGTGACGCGCTGGCGGTGCGGCGCGGCCATCCAATCGGCGCCAAACTTAAACGGCGCGAGGCGTTCCTGGCCGCACGCCATGTCGGCGTGGTCATCCGCGGCCAGCCCGAGGATCTCATCGACACCTGGCTGCGGGCCAAGGGCATCGAGCGGCACATCTCGCTGGCCGTGTCAGGCTATCTCGAAGCGCTGCACGTCGCCGCCCGTACCGACCTCGTCGCCTTCGTGCCGCGCCGGCTGATCGCCGCGCTGTCGAAGCAGCTCGGCCTCGTCGCAGTGACGCCGCCGCTCGATCCTGGGATCGACGAACAGTTCATGTTCCATCCGACCCGCGCGCAGATGGACCCCGGCTCGATCTGGTTGCGGCGGCTGATGCTGGAAACGGGGCGGGCGTTGGAGAAGAAATCTTCGTAGGGCGGATTAGCCGAAGGCGTAATCCGCCGCTGGCTTCCCGTTTGGAAACCGAAGTGGCGGGTTACGCTTCGCTACCCGCCCTACGTTCCGGAAAAAGATCGTGGGCACGACGCTGCGCGCCTTTGCCCACCCTATGAGCCGGCGCGCGTTACGCCTTCTGCGCGGCCATCACCTTTGCCACCGCGGGGCGGTCCGACATGCGTTTGAAGTGATCGGCGATCTTCGGCGTTGCGTTGATGTCGACGCTGTCGCCTTCGAGCCAGGTCGAGAGGGTGTAGAGATAGGGATCGCAGATCGTGTACTGATCGCCCATCACCCAGGGTCCCCGAAGCATCTTCTGCTCCATCAGCACGAAGCAGGCGGCCATGGTCTGCGGGACCTTAGCCTTCATGTCGGCGAACGAGCTCTCCTGCGTCGCCCAGCGCGCGCCGCGCATCTTGTGGGCATGGTTGATGTGCACGGTCGAGCAGAGATAGGAGTTGAACGACTGCACCTGGGCGAAGTCGAAGGGATCGTCGAGCGGCGCGAGCTTCGCCTTCGGGAACGTCTGCGCGAGGTAAGCCAGCATCGCCGGCGTCTCGGTGAGGACGCCGCGATCGGTCACCAGCGCCGGCACGCGGCCCTTCGGGTTAATCGCGAGATAGTCCGGGCTGTTCTGCTGGTTGTCCTTGAAGCTCAGCCGTTCAGCCGTGTAGTCGGCGCCGGCCTCCTCCAGGGTGATGTAGGTGGCGAGCGCGCAGGTGCCGGTGGC
The DNA here is from genome assembly GCF_023101665.1 of Bradyrhizobium sp. 195. Lineage (NCBI taxonomy): Bacteria > Pseudomonadati > Pseudomonadota > Alphaproteobacteria > Hyphomicrobiales > Nitrobacteraceae > Bradyrhizobium > Bradyrhizobium sp. 195. Next base: position 6,495,182 of record NZ_CP082161.1, read on the forward strand.
GTAGTAGAGCTTGAGCATGGCGGACCTCATGGGAAAACCGGAGGTTATCGGCCCTCGTCCGCGCCGTCCATAGGCGAGCTCTTCGCAGTTGCCCACCGCCGCCCTGCTATGCGAAGACGCGTCAATCGGAGGGGGATTTTGTCATGACCGTACTCATCGCCGGTGGCGGCATCGGCGGGTTGACGCTTGCGCTCAGCCTGCACCAGATCGGCGTTCCCGTAAAAGTGTTCGAGAGCGTCGCCGAACTGAAGCCGCTCGGCGTCGGCATCAACGTGCTGCCGCATGCGGTGCGTGAGCTGATCGAGCTGGGCTTGATGGACAGGCTGGATGCCAGCGGCGTACGGACCCGTGAGCTCGCCTATTTCTCCAAGCACGGCAAGCCGATCTGGAGCGAGCCGCGGGGGCTCGAGGCCGGCTATAAATGGCCGCAATTCTCGATCCATCGCGGCACGCTGCAGCAGCTCCTGCTCGACACCGCGGTCGAGCGGCTCGGCCGCGAGAACATCCTCACCCGCCACCATCTGACCGGCTGGACCGAAACGGCCGAGGGCGTGCGCGCCGACTTTATCGACAGGGCAACCGGCAAGGCCGCGGGAACTTACGACGGTGCGATCCTGATCGCCGCCGATGGCATCCATTCCGCCGCGCGCGAAAAGCTCTATCCGGGCGAAGGCCCGCCGATCTGGAACGGGCGCATCCTCTGGCGCGGCGTCACGCCGGCAAAGGCCTTCCTCACCGGCCGCACCATGATCATGGCCGGGCACGAGATCCTGAAATTCGTCTGCTATCCGATCAGCAAGGCGTCGGACGCGGCCGGCAATCATCTGATCAACTGGGTCGCCGAGCGCCACATGCCGCCGACCTATCAGTGGCGGCGCGAGGACTACAACCGCACTGCGCGGCTCGAGGAGTTTCTGCCCTGGTTCGAGAGCTGGCAATTCGACTGGCTCGACGTGCCCGGCCTGATCAAGAACTGCCCGCACGCCTATGAATATCCGCTGGTGGACCGCGATCCGGTCTCGCAATGGACCTTTGGCAAGGTCACGCTGATGGGCGATGCCGCGCATCCGATGTATCCGATCGGATCGAACGGCGCCTCGCAGGCGATCCTCGATGCCCGCACCATCACCCGCGAGATTCTCGCGCATGGACCGACGAGCGCGGCGCTGCTCGCCTATGAGGCCGAGCGCCGGCCCGCGACCACCGACCTCGTCCTGCTCAACCGCAAGAACGGCCCCGAACAGGTGATGCAGCTCGTCGAGGAGCGCGCGCCCGACGGCTTTGAGGTCGTCACCGACGTGCTGTCGCAGCAGGAGCTGGAAGACATCGCCGCCAACTACAAGCGCGTCGCGGGATTCCAGGTGGAAGCGTTGAACGCGAAGCCGCCGATCGTGAGCAAGGACGCGCGGCGGATTGAGGCGTGAGTTTCTGCACCAGGCGAGATGCGCATGACTGTGCCCTCGCCCCTTGTGGGAGAGGGCGGCGACGCCGGTAGACACAACCTCAGTTGGGTGAGGGGTCTGTCTCGGCGCGCGCATCTCGCGATTTGAATCCGCGGAGAGATACCCCTCATCCGGCGCTCCGCGCCACCTTCTCCCACAAGGTGAAAAGGGGTACCGCATGCGCGACGAGACTATTTGCCCACCACCCTCGCCGCTTCCAGCAATCGCTCGCTCGCGCTTGCCGTCGCCAGCACCGTGCCGTCCTCCGCCATCAGCTTCGCCTCGACGAACGCAATCGTCCTGCCGAGCTGCGTGACCTTCGCTTCGCCGATGATCGGCCCCGGCTTTGCAGGCGCCAAAAAATTCACGGTCATGCTGATGGTCGTCGTGTAGAGCCGGCCCTCGCTCATCACCAGCACGGCCGGGCCCATCGTGTCGTCGAGCATGGCCGAGAGCATGCCACCCTGGATGAAGCCGGCCGGATTGCAGAACTCCGGCTTGCCGTTGAAGGCGAGCCTGATCCAGCCCTCCCCGGGACGGGCATCGAGCAGGCGCCAGCCGAGCAGCTCGGCGCAGGGCGGCCTTGGAAAGTTGTCGAGCGCGGTCTTGACCATGGCGAACCTCCGTTGCCGTCAACCGATAGCGCAAGCCTGCTGACAACCTGGTGTCAGCAGGATCAGTCCTGGAGATTCAATCCGTGCGCGATCACCTTGCGCATCACGTTGGGCAGCGCTTCGCCGGCAAGGGTCGCGATCGGAACCCAGCGCATGCCCTCGGGCGCGCGCGTGCGGGCGTCGGCCTTCGCCGTGTAGACCACCAGCTCCAGCGGAAAATGCGTGAAGATGTGGGTGACCACGCCCAGCTTGCGCTGCCAGCGCGACAGCCCCTTCAGCTCCGGCGCCTGCTGCTTCGCTGTGGCGTCTTTCTGGCCGGCAAGCCAGTCCGAGCCGGGCACTTCGGTCATGCCGCCGAGCAGGCCCTTTTCCGGCCTTGAGCGGACAAGCAGCTCATCGCCGCGCGTGACGACGAAGGCGGCGCCGCGGCGGAGCGTCCCGCTCTTCTTCGGCGCCTTGCGCGGGAACGTCTCCTGCGTGCCTTGTGCACGCGCCGTGCAATCCTCAGTGAACGGACACAGCGAGCAGGCCGGCTTCTTCGGCGTGCAGATCGAGGCGCCCAGATCCATTAGCGCCTGCGCGCTGTCGCCGGCGCGAGAGTTCGCCAGCAGCGTCGCCGCCAATTGCTGGATCAGCGGCTTGGCCTGCGGGAGCTCTTCTTCGACAGCAAAGAGCCGCGACACCACCCGCTCGATATTGCCGTCGACCGGCATGGTGTGACGATCGAAGGCGATCGCCGCGATCGCCGCCGCCGTGTAGGGCCCGATGCCCGGCAGTGCACGCAGGCCCTCCTCGGTGTCGGGAAAGGTGCCGTCATGGTCGCGCGTCACGGCGACCGCGCAGGCATGGAGGTTGCGTGCGCGCGAATAATAGCCGAGCCCGGCCCACATCCGCAGCACGTCATCCTGTGAGGCCCGTCCGAGCGCGGTGACCTCAGGCCAGCGCGCGACGAATTTTTCGAAATAGGGGCCGACCGCCTTCACCGTGGTCTGCTGGAGCATGATCTCCGACAGCCAGACGCGGTAAGGATCCGATGCCTCTCCGGGCGCCGCACGCCAGGGCAATCGGCGGCGGTGGCGGTCGTACCATTGCAGAAGTGCGATCGGGCGCGACAGGGTCTCCGCCTGACTGGGTTCCGATTTTGCCTTCAGCGCGGATTTAGGGCTCATGCTCACACTGTAGCGGCGTAACACCGATCTCTCCACGTCATGCCCGCGCTCGTTGCGGGCATCCACGTCTTTCTTCGCTGAACAACGTGGATGGCCGGGACAAAGCCGGGCCATGACGGCCGAGGTCTGTGGTCTTCCGCCTGAAGTGCTATAAAGCCCCCATGTCCAAATTCCCTCCCAAGCCCGGTCCGATCAGCGCCAAGCCGCTGGGGATTCTGCTCAACGACGTCTTTGCCGAGGCCTATGCCAAGCAGGGGTTTGCCGCGCGCGAGCTGGTGACGCGGTGGGCCCAGATTGCCGGGCCGGAGATCGCGGCTCATGCCGAGCCGCTGAAGATGCAATGGCCGCGGCCGGTGGAGGGCCAGCCGCAGGAGCCGGCGACGCTGGTGCTGCGGGTCGAGGGGCCGATGGCCCTTGAGATCCAGCATTCCGCCGACGTGATCCTGGAGCGGGTCAACCGCTTCTTCGGCTGGAGCGCGGTCGGCAAGCTCGCCTTCCGCCAGGCCCCGCTGTCGCGCGCCCGGCGGCCGGTGCGACCCGGTCCGCCCGATCCCCAATCGGTGGCCAAGGTGGCGGAGAGCCTCGGCGACATCGAAGATGAACAACTGAAGACGGCGCTGGCGCGGCTAGGGGCCGCCATCAAGCGAAATTGAGCCTCATTCCGCCGCTAATCTGGACCTGTCCATAGCGCTCGCCATTGCCTCAAACGACGTTTCGAGCTAGCGACAGGCCGCCCGGCGGGAACTCCGGGCAAGACCTTGCCAATCCGGGAGCCGACCGTGATCATCACCCGCCGCGCCTTCACCACGATGCTGTCGCTGACCGGGCTTGCCGCGCTCGCCGGGTTCTCGCCGCTGCGCTTCGTCTCTGAGGCCATGGCACAGTCGGCCGGCGATGTGGCGAAGCCCGTGTCGCTGCCGGACATGGCGCTCGGCCCGAAGGATGCCGCCGTCACCATCACCGAATACGCCTCGATGACCTGCCCACACTGCGCCGCCTTCAACGAGCAGGTGTTCCCCAAGATCAAGAAGGAATACATCGACACGGGCAAGGTGCGTTACATCTTCCGCGAGTTCCCGCTCGATATCAAAGCCGCCGCCGGCTCGATGCTGTCGCGCTGCATCGCCAAGGAGGACGCGCCGAAATACTTCGCGGTCACCGACATGCTGTTCCGCCAGCAGAACGACTGGGTCATGAAGAACACCACCGAGACCCTGACGCGGATCGGCAAGCAGGCCGGCCTCACCCAGCAGCAGGTCGAAGCCTGCCTGAAGGACCAGGCGCTGCTCGACAAAATCGCCGCCGACCAGAAATATGCCAGCGACGTGTTGAAGGTCGATTCGACGCCGACCTTCTTCATCAACGGCGAGAAGATCAAGGGCGAGACCTCGTTCGAGGATTTCGCCAAGAAGATCAATCCGCTGTTGAAGAGCTGATTCGCACGCGACAATCCTGATTCGCGCATCTAAAGCCGTATCTTTCCCGGCATAAATCCCTTGGGAAAAGCGGCTTTCGCTGGTTGCCCTTGCGGCGCACCGCGGCCATTGTCCAGCCGCATGAGCCGCCTCGCGCGACTCACCCAGAGAGCGACATTGCCTTTCATGGTATTGTCCCGGCAGGGGGATTCGCGCCTGCCAACAGAGATGCGTGCTTATGAAAATCACCCGCCTGCGCCTTCACGGCTTCAAGTCCTTCGTTGAGCCCACGGACTTCGTCATCGAGCCCGGCCTGACCGGCGTGGTTGGCCCCAACGGCTGCGGCAAGTCGAATCTCGTCGAGGCTCTGCGCTGGGCGATGGGCGAGACCTCCTACAAGTCGCTGCGCGCCGCCGACATGGACGCGGTGATCTTCGCCGGCTCCGGCAACCGTCCCGCGCGCAACCACGCCGAAGTGACGATGACGATCGACAATGCCGATCGCACCGCGCCGGCGGCGATGAACGACAGCCAGCTTCTCGAAATCTCCCGCCGCATCGAGCGTGAAGCCGGCTCGGTCTATCGCATCAATGGCCGCGACGTGCGCGCCCGCGATGTGCAGATCCTGTTCGCGGATGCCGCCACCGGCGCGCGTTCGCCGGCTCTCGTCCACCAAGGCAAGATCGGCGAAATCATCCAGGCCAAGCCCGAGCAGCGCCGCCGCGTGCTGGAAGACGCCGCCGGCGTTGCCGGCCTGCATGCCCGCCGTCATGAGGCCGAGCTGCGGCTGAAGGCGGCCGAAACCAACCTCACCCGCGTCGAGGACGTGATCGGCCAGCTCGCAGGGCAGATGGAAGGCCTGAAGAAGCAGGCCCGCCAGGCCGTGCGCTACCGCGAGGTCGCGGCCAAGGTCCGCAAGGCCGAAGCAACCCTGTTCCATCTGCGCTGGATCGGCGCCCATGCCGACGTCAACGAGTCCGGCCAGACCCACGATCTCGCCGTCCGCGAGATGGCCGAGCGCACCCAGCACCAGGCCGAAGCCGCCCGCATCCAGGCGATCCGCGCCGCCGAAATGCCGGCGCTGCGCGATGCCGAAGCGCGCGCCGCGGCCGGGCTGCAGCGCCTGACCAATGCCCGCGAGCTGCTCGACCGCGAGGAAGAGCGCGCCAAGGAACGCGTCGCCGAGCTCGAGCGTCGCCTCGCTCAGTTCGAAGGCGACATTTCCCGTGCTCAGCAACAAACTATGGACGCCGACGTCGCGCTGCAGCGGCTCGACACCGAAGACGCCGAGCTGAAGGAAGAGATCAAGTCGCGCGTCGAGAAGCGCTCTGGCGTGGATGAACGCGTCGGCGAAGCCGAGGCGGTGCTGACCGAGACCGAGCAGCAATTCGCCGAGCTCACCACCGCGCTGGCCGACCTCACCGCCAAGCGCAACCAGTTAGAGGCCAACGTCCGCACCCACCGCGACAAGCTCGCCCGGCTCGACCAGGAGATCGCGAACGTTACCGCGGAAGAGCAGAAGCTTGCCGCCGAGACCGGCGGTTTCGGCGATCTCGACGAGCTGACCGCGACGGTCGAGACGGCGGAGCAGACGCTTGCCGCTTCGGAAGCCGCGGCGCAGGCGAGCGAAGCTGCGCATGTTGCAGCGCGCCAGACGCTGGAATCCTCGCGCTCGCCCCTGGTCGAAGCCGACAAGCGCGCGCAGCGGCTCGAAACCGAGGCGCGCACGATCTCCAAGATCCTCAACGGCGAGACCAAGAATCTGTGGCCGCCGATCATCGATGGCATCACCGTCGACAAGGGCTTCGAAAAAGCCATCGGCGCCGCGCTCGGCGACGATCTCGACGCGCCGGTCGATCCGTCGGCGCCGATGCGCTGGACCAATGCCGGCGTCACCGATGGCGATCCCGAGTTGCCCGAAGGCGTCGTACCGCTCGCCAATCACGTGCAGGCGCCGGCCGAACTGGCGCGCCGCCTGGCGCAGATCGGCGTGGTGCCGCGCGAGCGCGGCGCCGAGCTGGTCTCGCAGCTCAAGACCGGCCAGCGGCTGGTCTCGCCCGAGGGCGACGTCTGGCGCTGGGACGGCTTCGTCGCCGCGGCTCACGCCCCGACCGGTGCCGCCCGCCGCCTCGCCGAACGCGCCCGCCTCGTCGACATCGAGAACGAGCTGGAGCAGGCCCGCATCGACGCGCAGATCAAGCGCCAGGCGCTGGAGAATGCCGAGTCCGAGCTTCAGATGGCCGCCAGCACCGAAGGCGCCAGCCGCGAAGCCTGGCGCGCCGCGCAGCGCGAGCTCAACGTCGCGCGTGAGCGTCATGCCACCGCCGAGCGCGAGATCAGCCGCCACGCCGCGCGCAAGGCGACGTTGTCGGAAGCCCACAGCCGTCTCGCCGCCGACCGTGCCGAAGCCGAAGCCGCCTACGAATATGCCGAAGCCGGCATCTCCGAGCTGCCGTCGAGCGAGGACACCGAGACCCGTCTCGCCGCCGTCCGCAGCGACATCGAAGGCCATCGTCGCATGGCCGCCCAGGTCCGCGCCGAGGCACAGGCGCTGGCGCGCGAGGCCGAGCTCGCCGACCGCCGCGTGCAGGCGATCCTGGCCGAGCGTACCGAGTGGCAGAACCGTAAGGAGAGCGCGGCTTCTCACATCGACACTATCCAGGCTCGTATCGCCGAACTCACGATCGAGCGCAGCGAGCTCGAAAACGCGCCGCAAGTGTTCGCCGAGAAGCGCAGCGCGCTGATCACCGAGATCGAATACGCGGAGAACGACCGCCGCATGGCCGCCGACGCGCTCGCCACTGCGGAGACCGCGATGGCGGAGACCGACCGCGTCGCCAAGCTGACGCTCGAGGCGCTCTCCAGCTCGCGCGAAGCTACCGCCCGCGCCGAGGAGCGCATGGAAGGCGCGCGGCGCCGGCTGGAGGACATCGAGCGCGAGATCCGCGACATGCTGGAAGTCGAGCCGCAGGCCGTCGCCGGCCTCGCCGAGATCGAGCCCGGCGCGGAGCTGCCGCCGCTGCATGACATCGAGGAAGATCTCGAAAAGATGCGCCGCGACCGCGAGCGTCTCGGCGCAGTCAATCTGCGCGCCGAGGAGGAGCTGCGCGAGGTCGAGACCCAGCACACCGGCCTCGTCACCGAACGCGACGACCTCGTCGAAGCCATCAAGCGGCTGCGTCAGGGCATCCAGAGCCTCAACAAGGAAGCGCGCGAGCGGCTGCTGACCTCGTTCGAGGTGGTCAACAACCACTTCAAGCGCCTGTTCGTCGAGCTGTTCGGCGGCGGCGAGGCCGCGCTGCATCTGATCGAGAGCGACGATCCGCTCGAAGCCGGTCTCGAGATCATCGCAAAACCGCCGGGCAAGAAGCCGCAGACGCTGTCGCTGCTCTCGGGCGGCGAGCAGGCGTTGACCGCGATGGCGCTGATCTTCGCGGTGTTCTTGACCAACCCTTCACCGATCTGCGTGCTGGACGAAGTCGACGCGCCGCTCGACGACCACAATGTCGAGCGCTACTGCAACCTGCTGAATGAGATGACCAGCTCGACCGACACGCGCTTCGTCATCATCACGCACAATCCGATCACGATGGCGCGGATGAACCGCCTATACGGCGTCACCATGGCCGAGCGCGGCGTGTCGCAACTGGTGTCGGTGAGCCTGTCAGAGGCCGTGGACATCCTCGACCAGAACGTGGCGTGAGGCGGCACGCGTTCCACACCCATTGACGTCGTCATCCGCGAAGGCGGATGATCCAGTACGCCGCGGCCTCTCGGTTTTGACGGCACTGTCTCGGAGTACTGGATGCCCCGCCTGCGCGGGGCATGACCGCGGATGATGATCGCCCCCACCCTCCCCGCCGAACTCAAGGCCGCCCTCGACGGCAAGCTCCAGGGCTTTTCGCGCAGCGACGCCGCGCAGCGGTCGCAGAAAATCTCGACCACCTATCGCGCCGGTGGCGGCTCCGGCATGATCAAGTCCGAAGCCGATGCACTCGCTTATGCGCTCGCGCGCATGCCGGCGACCTACGCGGCGGTGGCGGCCAGCCTCAATGCACTCACGGCGATCGCGCCTGATCTAGCCCCGGAAACCTTGCTCGACGTTGGCGCAGGCCCGGGCACCGCGAGCTGGGCGGCCGCGGAAGCCTTTCCGTCGCTGCAGGATTTTACCCTGCTCGACGCCAACGCCACGCTTAGCCGGCTCGCGCTTGAGCTCGCGCGCGACAGCACGCGTCTTGCGGAGTGCCGCAATCTGCCGGGCGATGCCGGCGGCAATCTCGCCGAGGCCTCGCACGCCGACCTCGTCATTGCGAGCTACATCATCGGCGAGCTCAGTGAGGCCGACCAGCGCAAGCTCACCGAGGCGATGTGGGCCAAAGCGCGCCACGCGCTGCTCGTGATCGAGCCCGGCACACCCGCCGGCTATGCGCGCATCCTCGCGCTGCGCCAGCAACTGATCGCACAGGGTGCCTATGTCGCCGCGCCCTGCCCGCATGAAAAACCCTGCCCGCTCACCGCGCCCGACTGGTGTCATTTCTCCCAGCGCCTGCCGCGCTCCCAGGCACACCGCCAGATCAAGGGCGCCGAGGTGCCGTTCGAGGACGAGCGCTTCATCTACGTCGCCCTGACCCGCACGGCGCCCGAGAGCCGCGCCGCCCGCGTGCTGGCGCTGCCGGACGTCGGCAAGGCCGAGATCACGGCCAAGCTTTGCACCGGGGCTGGGGTCGCGCTGACGAAAGTCCCGCGACGCGACAAGGCGGCCTATGCCGACGCCCGGCGCTGGCGCTGGGGCGATGCGATCATGTCCGAAAGTTAATTTTGCTGACCTCTCTTGCCTTGAACTCGAGCGGCTTCCCATTCGACCAAGTCTTACCTCCCCTCTGCGCCGGGCTCTCGCTTCGCGCCAATTTGGTCTACCCTAGCGCCCGCCTTCTTCCCCTTCAGGAGTTCTCCATGTCGACCGGCTGGATCGTTCTCGGCGTCATCGTCGTCCTCGTGTTCTTAGGCTTCAGCGCCTACAACCGCCTGGTGGCGCTGAGCCAGCGTGTCGGCCAGGCGTTTGCCGATATCGACGTGCAGCTCAAGCAGCGCCACGATCTGATCCCGAACCTGGTGGAGACGGTGAAGGGCTATGCCTCGCATGAACGCGGCACGCTCGACGACGTCATCAAGGCGCGCAACTCGGCGATGTCGGCGCAGGGTCCGGCGCAGGTGTCCGCGGCCGAGAACCAGCTCTCGGGTGCGCTCGGCCGGCTGATCGCTCTGTCGGAGGCCTATCCGGACCTCAAGGCCAATGCCAACTTCCAGCAGCTCGCATCCGAGCTCTCCGACCTCGAGAACAAGATCGCGGCGAGCCGCCGCTTCTTCAACAACGCGGTCCAGGAATACAACACCGGCATCCAGCAGCTGCCTGCGGCCCTGTTCGCCGGCATGTTCGGCTTCACCAGGAAGGACTTCTTCGATCTCGGCGCCAGCCGCACCGAGGTCGAGGCGACGCCGCAGGTGAAGTTCTGATTTGAGCCGATAGGCCGGCAGGGCACCCGCGTCATGGCCGCGTATGGTCTCTACACGCATATCGCCTCGAACAAGTTTCGTTCGATGCTATTGCTCGCCGGCTTGTTCATGCTGGTCTACGTGCTGGTCTATGCCGGTGCGCTGGTCGCCGAAGTTCTCATCGACAGCAACCGGACTGTCGCCTTCTACCTGAGCCACGCCTTCCAGGATCTGAAAGTCGCAGCCCCCGTTGCGACGGTCGTGGCGGCGGTCTGGATCGTAATCGCCTATTTTTTCCATCAGTCGATGATCGACGCGGTCACCGGCGGCCACGACGTTAACAGGCAGGAGGAGCCGCGGCTCTACAATCTGCTCGAAAACCTCTGCATCTCGCGCGGCATCACCATGCCGAAGCTGAAGATCATGGAGAGCCCGGCGCTGAACGCGTTCGCAACCGGCCTCAATCCGCGGCAATACTCCATCACCGTGACCACGGGTCTCCTCGATGCGCTTGATGACAAGGAGATCGAGGCCGTGCTGGGCCACGAGCTGACCCATATCAAGAACGGCGACGTACAGCTGATGGTGGTCGCCGTCATCATCGCCGGCGTGGTCGGCTTCTTCGGCGAATTGTTCTTCCGCCTGTTCACGAATTTCAATTGGAGCTCGAGCGGCGGATCGTGGTCGTCGGGCTCCTCCTCGTCGTCGCGGTCGTCCTCCTCGTCCAGCGACAGCAAGAGCTCCGGCGGCGGTGCGGTGATCGTCATCATCATCGCGGTCGTGCTGATCGTGGTGGCCTGGCTGTTGTCGCAGGTGGTGAAGCTCGCACTGTCCCGCTCGCGCGAATATCTCGCCGACGCAGGCTCCGTCGAGCTAACCAAAAATCCGGACGCCATGATCTCAGCGCTGCGCAAGATCGAGAACCGCGGCGAGCTGCCCGGCGCCACCTCGGCCGTCATGGAGCTCTGCGTCGATAATCCCCGCGAGGGCTTTGCCGATTTGTTCGCGACCCACCCCTCGGTGCAGTCCCGGGTCGACGCGCTGGTCAAGTTCGCCGGCGGCCATGATTCCGGTCCGTTGCCGCCGCCCGGCTATGAGGGGGAAGAACCAGAAGCGCAAGCCGGCCAGCAGGATGCGGCGCCGCCGCTGCGGCAGGGGCCTTGGAACGATGCAGGCGGCTCGACCAACCCGCCGCCGGTGCCAGCACCCAGCCCCGCCGGAACCACAAGCAGCAACCCGATAGGCAATCCCATCGGCAATCCCATGGGACCTTGGGGCCGCCATTGAGTACGTCATTCGACGCCACGCGCGGCAGGTTTGATCGCGATTGGGAAAAACCTCGGGAATTGCCGTAACTGGGGCCTGCGGAATTGAATTCTCCCTTGTTTCTGCCATGTTCGCGCCCAACAGCAGACTTGGGACGATCCTTGGGACATCCTTCGGACATCGATTTGGGGCCCGGCCGATTGCGACCTCGCGATCGGGGGCGCGCGTTAGGGGACAGCAATGGCAAAGCCGGCAGTGGTTGTGGTGGGCGCAGACAAGGGCGGGGTCGGCAAGACCACTGTGTCGCGTACCTTGCTCGATTATTTTTCCGCCAACAACGTGCCGACGCGCGCCTTCGACACGGAGTCGCCGCGCGGAACCCTGAAGCGCTTCCACCCCGATATCACCGAGATCGTCGACATGACGACGACGTCGGACCAGATGAAGATTTTTGACACGCTCAACGCTGTCAGCCCTTCAGTCACCGTCATCGACGTCCGCGCCGGCCTGCTCTCGCCTGCACTGGCTTCGCTGCGCGACATCGGCTTTCTGGACGCCGCCAAGGCCGGCCAGATTACGTTCGCCGTGTTCCATATCCTGGGACCCTCGATCGCCTCGCTCGAGGAGATCGCCGAGACCGCGGGCTTCATGACCGGCGCGAAATATTTCCTGGTGAAGAACTTCATCAATGACACCCAGTTCTTCCAGTGGGACCAGGCGACCTATAATTCCTACTTCCACCGCATCAAGGACGCGACCGAGCTGACCATCCCCAAGCTCAACGAAATGGCCTATGAGCAGGTCGAGGTGTCCTCCGTCCCGTTCCTGAAATTCGTCGCCAACAAGGGCATCAACGACGATGCCGCGAACTATTCCTTCGTGCTGCGCGGCTATGTCAGGCACTGGCTGGCCAACGTCTGGAGCGAGTTCGACCGCATCCGCCTGACTGACATCGTCGGTTCGAAACCGGCGACCCGCAACAGCGAAAAATAGTTGCGCGAGGCGGGCGGATACGGCTGGATTGGGCGGTGAGTTGGCCTGATATAGCAGTCGATGTCCGCAACGCCCGTCTACATCATCTGCTCGCCCCGCCCGCAGGTCGGCAAGACCCTGCTGGCGCGGCTTTTGAGCGAATTTTTGCTGCTCAAGAACGGCAACGTCGCGGCCTTCGACGTCAACCTGAAGGAGCCGTCGCTGCTCGACTATCTGCCGGGGATCACCGAGACCGCCGACGTGATCGACACCTACGGCAAGATGCAGCTGATGGACCGCGTCATCGTCGACGACGGGCTTGCCAAGGTGATCGACCTCGGCTTCCACGCCTTCGACGAGTTCTTCAAGATGACCGACGAGATCGGCCTGTTGAAGGAGGCAGCGCGCCGCCATGTCGCGCCTCAGATCCTGTTCATCGCCGACACCGACCGCGTCTCACTTCGCGCCCACGAGATGCTGCGCGGGCAGATCCCGCGCATGAACCTGATCACGGTGGACAACGAATATGTCGTGCGTGGCGAGTTGCCGGCCGCGATGGCGGGGGGCCGGCTGTTCCGCCTGCCCGCGCTGCCGGGCTTCCTGAAGACCTATATCGACCGGCTGAACTTCTCCTTCACCGGCTATCTGCGCCAGGAGAAGGACTCGTCCACCGAGCTGCATCAGTGGACCCGACGCAACTACCTCGCCTTCCGTGAGCTCGAGCTCAACCTGATCCTGCAGCGATCTTGAACATTTTACCCGGGTAATATTGACAGAGGGCAAGGCTGCCGCTACTGGGATTGCGCAGCAACGTCCCTCAATCAGGCCCGTCACCATGAGCATTGACCGGAAAGCAGCGATCGCCGCCTACAAGGAGCGAAAGACCATCGCGGGCATCTTCGTCGTGCGCTGCACCGCCTCGGGCGAGGCTTGGGTCGGCCAGGCGCCGAACCTGGAGACGATCCAGAACCGCATCTGGTTCTCGCTACGCCACGGCAGCCACGCGTGCTGCAGCCTCCAGGCCGCCTGGAACACGCATGGCGAGACGAGCCTCACTTTCGGCGAATGCGAGCGCCTGGACGACGAGGAAAGCGCCTATGTCAGGAACGCGCTCTTGAAGGAGCGCATGCTGCATTGGCGGGCCGAACTGAAGGCCGAGATGATCTGACCGCAGCGGCGGCTCAGTGCCCCTCGAACGTCATCAGCGTGCGCACCGGCACGTCCATGGCGCGCAGCTTGGCGGCGCCGCCGAGCTCGGGGAGGTCGATGATGAAGCAGGCGGCGACGACGTTGGCGCCAATCTGGCGCAGCAGCTTCACCGCGCCTTCCGCGGTGCCGCCGGTGGCGATGAGATCGTCGACCAGGATCACGCGCTCGCCGGGCTGGATCGCGTCGACATGCATCTCCATCTCGTCGATGCCGTATTCGAGAGAGTAAGCGATGCGCACGGTCGTGTGCGGCAGCTTGCCTTTCTTGCGGATCGGCACGAAGCCGGCCGAGAGCTGGTGCGCCACTGCGCCCCCAATGATGAAGCCGCGCGCCTCCATGCCGGCAACCTTGTCGATCTTGTTGCCGGCCCAGGGATTGACGAGTTCGTCGACCGCGCGCCGGAACGCGCGCGCATCCGCAAGCAAGGTCGTGATGTCGCGGAACATGATCCCCGGCTTGGGATAGTCAGGAATGGTGCGGACGCTCGCCTTAATATCATGGTCGAAGGTCATTGGTGCCTCTCAATCAACGCGCGCATCCAGCCGGAACGCATTCTCGACAATACGTAGTCCCACCTCATTGCCGAGCGACATCAGCGATTCCGGGTGGAATTGCACGCCGGCGATCGGCAGGGTCTTGTGCTCCAGCGCCATGGCGACGCCGTCCTCGGTGCTGGCGGTAACGGACAACACCTCCGGCATGCTGTCACGCTCGACAAACAGCGAGTGATAGCGGCCGATGACGATCTCGTTCGGCAGATTGCGCATCAGCCGTCCGCCGCGCACCTGCACCCGCGAGGGCCGGCCGTGGGCGGGATGCGTGAGCTGCCCGAGCTCGCCGCCAAAATACTCGCCGATGGCCTGCACGCCGAGGCAGACGCCGAACACCGGCAGCTTTTTCTCCAGCGCAGCGTCGATGGTCTTCTTGATCCCGAAATCCTCCGGCCTGCCGGGGCCGGGCGACAGCACCAGCAGATCCCACCTCTTCCGCTTCAGCATGTCGAGCGCATGCACGTGCCGGACCACGGTGACGTCGGCACCGACCTGGCGGAAATAATCGGCGAGCATGTGCACAAAACTGTCGTCGTGGTCGATCAGCAGCACCTGCTTGCCCGAACCGGTCGCATCCGGCGCGAAGGTCGACAGCGGTTTTGGCGGATCGCCGCGCAGTGCCTGGAACAGGGCGGCGGCCTTGACCTGGCACTCGCGATCTTCCGCGGCGGGATCGGAATCGAACAGGCAGGTCGCGCCGACGCGCACTTCGGCCAGACCATCCTTCATGCGGATGGTGCGGATGGTGAGGCCGGTGTTGATGCTGCCGTCGAAATTCACCGCACCGATCGCGCCGGCATACCAGCGGCGCGGCGAGCGCTCGTGATCCTCGACGAACTGCATCGCCCAGAGCTTCGGCGCACCGGTGACAGTGACCGCCCAGGCGTGGGTGAGGAAGGCATCGAGCGCGTCGAAGCCGGGGCGCAGCATGCCCTCGACGTGATCGACGGTGTGGAACAATTTTGAGTAGGTCTCGATCTGCCGGCGCGCCAGCACCTTGATGGTGCCGGGAACGCAGACGCGCGCCTTGTCGTTGCGGTCGACGTCGGTGCACATGTTGAGCTCGAATTCGTCCTTCTCCGAGTTCAGGAGCTGGCGGATCTGCTCGGCATCGCCGATCGCATCAAGGCCGCGCGCGATGGTGCCCGAAATCGGGCAGGTCTCGACCCGGCGTCCGTCCGAGCGCACGAACATCTCCGGCGAGGCGGAGACGAGAAACTCGCCCTCACCCAGATTCATCAGCGCGCCGTAGGGCGACGGATTGATGACGCAGAGGCGCTGAAACACTTCGGCCGGCGAGCGGTCGCAGGGCTCGGCGAACAGTTGCCCGGGCACCGCCTCGAACAGATCGCCGCGGGCGAAAGCCGCGCGCGCGGTCTCCACCGTGGCCTGATATTCGCCGGGCGCGTGATCGGCAAAGCCCTGGCGCGGCGTCTTCAGGTACGGGCTCTCGGCCGTCTCGCGCGGCAGGCCCTCGGTGGACTTGCCCTTCCAGGCGAAGTCGTAAGTGAGCACCACGCCGCGGCCGGTGGCGCGGTCATAAGCCAGCAGGCGATCGGGCACGTAGAGCACGATGTCGCGCTGGTCGCTCTCGCGTGCGCGCTTCTGCACGAGGTCCTCGATCTGGAACACGAGGTCGTACGCGAAGGCGCCAAACAGGCCGAGCAGCCCATCGTCATTGGCGGAGAAGGCGGCAACGAGATCACGCACCAGCGACATCACGCTGGCACGGCGCGTGCGCTGGTCCTCCTCGACCGGGGCGTCGCCGCGGATGATGTGGCCGGCCAGGCGCGAAGCGGTCTTCTCGGAGATCACCACGCAGGGTTCGCGCAGCACGTCAGTGAGGAAGGCGATCAGCACCTGCCCGCGCGCGTTCAACGCTTCCAGCTTGAAATTGACGCCCGTGGTCTCGAGCTTGAGCGGCGGATCGGAGAAGCCGAGGTCAAAGCTCTCGTAACGGCCGGGCACGGTCGTGCCCGAGGACAGCACCACGCCGCGGCGGCGGTCGAGCAGATTGATGAGATCGTCGAGCCGGTTGGCGCCGCCGGTAAACTGCTCGGCCACCCGCGTGATCGCAAGTCCTGCGCGGGTCACATAGTCGCTTCGGGCCGGGAGGGCAAAGACTGTCCTGTTCATGTCGTCCTCTTACGAAACTTGCCGAGGGAACGCCACACAGGACAAACGATCAGGCCGCCGCACTGCGTTGGCGACCTCAGACGATTTGGGAAAGGAAAATCGCACCGGCCACCTCGTTAGGAGGTGCGCCACCAAAGACGGGCTGGGCGGACGGCGGTGCTCATGGGCGGATACTCACCATGGCCGGGAGGCGGCGTCAAGGGTGGCGCCCGAGCCGTAGCCCGGATGGAGCGCAGCGCGATCCGGGATTCCTGCCACGACGAGACAGCCCGGATTACGCTGCGCTCCATCCGGGCTACACGATTTCAGCGCCCTACCCCAGATGCTTCCGGAAAAACTCCGTGGCCCTGCCCCAGGCGAGCTCGGCGGCTTCGCGGTCGTGCACGGCCTGGCGCTGCTCGTTGACGAACGCGTGCTCGGCGTCATAGCGGAACAGCTCGAGCGACTTGCCGGCGGCCTTCATGGCCTTTTCGAAGCCATTGACCAGCTCCGGCGTGCACCAATCGTCCTTGTTGGCAAAATGGGCCTGGAGCGGGATCTTGACGTCGGCGGGCTTGGCCGCCTGCTCGGGCGGGATGCCATAGAACACGACGCCGGCCGCGAGCTCCGGAATCTTGGTCGCGCCGATGATGGTAACGGCACCGCCGAGGCAGAAGCCTGTCAGCCCGACCTTGGCGCCATTGCGCGACAGGTATTGCGTGGCGCCGCGCACGGTCTGCGTGGTGGCGTCCATGAAGTCGAGCGAGTTCATCTCCTTGTTGGCGCTCTCCATGTCGTGGTACGGCACCACCTTGCCCTTGTAGAGATCGGGCGCCAGCGCATCGAAACCAGCCAGCGCAAAGCGGTCGCACAGGCCCTTGATCTGGTCCGACAGCCCCCACCATTCCTGGATCACGACCACGCCCGGCGCGTTGCCGCGCGCGGCGTTGGCGAGATAGCCCGAGGCGTCCTTGCCGTCCGGACGCTTGAAGGTGATGGCGGTTCCCATGGTGTCCTCCGATGAGTTTTGTGGGAGCGATTGGCGGCATTTTGGCGGGTGGGCGGCAGATAGGCAATCGCGCCAAACAACACACTCTCGTGCCCCGGATGCAATGCAGCGCGCCCCTGGCGATGCGAAGCATCGTCCCGTGCGGCGTGGTGCGTTGCTGATCCGGGGCCCAGCCACGAGCACGCTGGGTCCCGGCTCTGCGCAGCAGCGTTGCACGCTGCAGCGCGTCCGGGACACCGGCGACGCCAACAAAAAAGCCCCCTTACGGGGGCTTCTTCATGTCTCGTCTTTCGCCGCTCAGTGGGAGCTGGCCCAGACCTTCTTCTTGGTGAAGTACATCAGACCTGCAAAGAGGATCAGGAACACGAAAACCTGGAATCCGAGGCGCTTGCGTGCTTCCATGTGCGGCTCTGCGGTCCACATCAGGAACGTGGTGACGTCCTTGGCATATTGCGCCACTGTGGCAGGCGAGCCGTCGTCGAAGGTGACCTGGCCATCGCTCAGCGGCTTCGGCATCTTGATGGCGTGGCCGGGAAAGTATTTGTTGAAGTAGGAGCCCTCCGGGATGGTCACCCCTTCCGGCGCCTTGTCTTCGTAGCCCTGAAGCACCGCCGCGACGTAGTCCGGGCCCTGCTCCTGATACTGGCTGAAGAAGTCGATGATGAACCAGGGGAAGCCGCGCTTATACGAGCGCGCCTTGGTGATCAGGGAGAGGTCGGGCGGCGCGGCGCCGCCGTTCGCCGCACGCGCGGCCTGCTCGTTCGGGAACGGCGACGGGAAATAATCCGCCGGGCGCCCCGCACGCTCGAACATGTCACCCGCATCGTTCGGGCCGTCCTTGACCTTGTACTCGGAAGCGAAGGCTGCCGCCTGCGCCACTGAATAGCCTGGTCCGCCTGCTTCGGCGAGGTTGCGGAAGGCGATGTAGGACAGGCCGTGGCAGCTGGAGCAGACTTCCTTGTAGACTTTCAGGCCGCGCTGCAGCGCGCCACGGTCGAACTTACCGAAAGGGCCCGAGAACGACCATTTGTTGCCCGGAGGCGTGTCGCTGCCTTCGGACGCCTTCGCACTGTCGATCGAGCCCGCGAACAACGAACCGGCGAGCGCCAGCATGATCGCGGTCGAGACCATCGGCGTCGACCTGCTCCCGGTCTTGGCCAGGACCGCATCCGAGATCGAGTTCGGCACCGGCCGCGGCTTCTCGATGCGCGAGAGCAGCGGCAGCACGATCAGGAAGTAGGCGAAGTAGCAG
Organism: Bradyrhizobium sp. 195; assembly: GCF_023101665.1. Lineage (NCBI taxonomy): Bacteria > Pseudomonadati > Pseudomonadota > Alphaproteobacteria > Hyphomicrobiales > Nitrobacteraceae > Bradyrhizobium > Bradyrhizobium sp. 195. The sequence goes on from NZ_CP082161.1 coordinate 6,513,689, forward strand.
ACCGTCAGGACCCGGCCGGCAACGACGTAGATGCCTTCCGGCGGCTGCGCGCCGAGATAGCCGAGCAGGATGCAGACCACGACGAAGATCCAGAAGAACTGCTTGGCGAGCGGGCGATACTTCGACGACTTCGTCTTGGCGGCGTCCAGCCAGGGCAGGAAGCACAGGATGATGATCGCGCCGAACATCGCGATGACGCCCGCGAGCTTGTTCGGGATGGAGCGCAGGATCGCGTAGAACGGCAGGTAATACCATTCCGGCACGATGTGCGGCGGCGTCACGCCCGGGTTCGCCGGAATGTAGTTGTCGGCGTCGCCGAGATAGTTCGGCATGTAGAAGATGAACCAGGCGTAGAGCAGCATGAAGCAGGCCACGCCGAACATGTCCTTGATGGTGGCATGCGGCGTGAACGGCACCGTGTCCTTTTCCGTCTTCGGCTCGACGCCGTCAGGATTGTTCTGGCCGGCCACGTGCAGCGCCCAGACGTGGAGCACCACGACGCCCGCGATCAGGAACGGCAGCAGGTAATGCAGCGAGAAGAAGCGGTTCAGCGTCGGGTTGCCGACCGAATAGCCGCCCCACAAGAGAGTCACGACGCTCTCGCCGACATAGGGAATGGCGGAGAAGAGGTTGGTGATGACGGTGGCGCCCCAGAAGCTCATCTGGCCCCACGGCAGCACGTAACCCATGAAGCCAGTCGCCATCATCAGCAGGTAGATGATGACGCCGAGGATCCACAGCACCTCGCGTGGCTCCTTGTACGACCCGTAGTAAAGGCCGCGGAACATATGGACGTAGACCGCGACGAAGAACATCGAGGCGCCGACCGCGTGCATGTTGCGCAGCAGCCAGCCATAGTTCACGTCACGGACGATCAGCTCGACCGACTTGAAGGCGAGATCGGCATGCGGCGTGTAGTGCATCGCCAGGATCACGCCGGTCAGGATCTGCATCCCCAGCATGAAGGAGAGGATGGCGCCGAAGGTCCACCAATAGTTCAGGTTGCGCGGGGTGGGATAGGCGACGAACGAGGAGTGCATGAGGCCGAAGATCGGCAGGCGCCGCTCGATCCATTGCAGGGCCGGATTGCTCGGCTGGTAGTCGGATGGTCCGCTCATGATGCGATCCTGAGGAAATAGTACGACGAGACGGCGCGAAGCTTCGGACGAGGGTCCGAGGCTCAGCCGATCTGGATTTTGGTGTCGGAAACGAACTGGTACGGCGGCACCGGCAGGTTCGCGGGCGCGGGCCCCTGGCGGATGCGGCCGGACGAATCGTACTGCGAACCATGGCAGGGGCAGAAGAAGCCGTCGTAGCTGCCTTCATGAGCAATCGGGATGCAGCCGAGATGGGTGCAGATGCCGATCACGACCAGCCACTGCTCGTGGCCAGACTTGACCCGGGCCTCGTCGGTCTGCGGATCGGGCAGGCTCGCCACGTTGACGGCGCGCGCCTCGTCGATCTGCTTCTTGGTGCGGTGGCTGATGTAGATCGGCTTGCCGCGCCAGAACACCTTGATGTCCTGCCCTTCGGCGACCGGGCTGAGATCGACCTCGATCGGCGCACCGGCGGCGATGGTCGAGGCGTCAGGATTCATTTGCGAAATGAAGGGCCAGAGCGCAGCTGCGCCCCCTACTGCTGCAGCTGCCCCGGTTGCAACGAATAAGAAATCACGGCGTGTCGGATGGTCCGCCGAAGACGCTGTCGTCACGATTCCAACCCTTTCTTCTTGTGCAGCCGGTGGAACCGCTCCAGGGGGCGCCCATGAGGTCCCCGGAAAGGCTGCCGGCGCCCGCGGCCCCCCGCGGCGGCAGAACTTCGCTCATCCACCTCTAAACAGGCGAAACAGCAGTCCAGAATCGTTCTATTGGCACCCTTGCCCGGCGAGCGCAAGCCCGCTATCGGCGCGGGAGCGTGCAATGCACGAATTCCCGGGCAGGCGATGTTTTATTGAGACATTTCCGCCCACAACCAATCCGCCGCCCATGATGCAGATAGCGCTTTTCCAGCCCGACATCCCCCAGAACACCGGCACGATTCTCAGGCTCTGCGCCTGCCTGGGACTGGCCGCCCACATCATCGAGCCCGCGGGGTTCCCGGTCTCCGACCGCGCGTTCCGCCGGGCGGGAATGGACTACCTCGGCCATGTCAGCATCGTCAGGCACGACTCCTGGCAGACATTCGAGGACTGGCGCGCCTTGCACGGCTACCGCCTGCTATTGTTCACCACCAAGGGCGCCACCGACTATCGCGATTTCCGTTACCAGACGTCGGACATCCTGCTATTCGGACGCGAGAGCGCCGGCGTCACCGACGCGGTGGTCGAGGCCGCGGATGCGCGGCTGGTGATTCCGATCAAGGCGGGGCTGCGGTCGCTCAATGTCGCCATGACCGCGGCGATGGCCGCCGGCGAGGCGCTGCGGCAGATCCGGGCCCTGCAAGTCTGACAGGTTGAGGAGAGACGATTGAGTTACGCGGTCAAGGAAATCTTCCTGACCCTGCAAGGCGAAGGCGCCCATGCCGGGCGCGCGTCCGTGTTCTGCCGTTTTGCCGGCTGCAACCTCTGGAGCGGGCGCGAGGCGGACCGCATGGATGCGACCTGCAAGTTCTGCGACACGGATTTCGTCGGCACCGACGGCACGCTCGGCGGCCGCTACGGCTCGGCCGTGGAACTCGCCGACACCATCGCCGCGCAATGGACGGCATCCAATGCCAACCGCTACGCGGTGCTGACCGGCGGCGAGCCGCTGCTCCAGGTCGACGCCGCGCTGATCGACGCGCTCCATGCGCGCGGCTTCGAAATCGGCGTCGAGACCAACGGCACGATCGAAGCGCCGGGGGGGCTCGACTGGATCTGCGTCAGCCCCAAGGGAGGCAGCGAACTGGTGCTGCGCCAGGGCCACGAGCTGAAGCTGGTCTATCCGCAGGCCCTCGCCGCGCCTGAAGCCTTCGAGGGCCTCGCCTTCGAGCGCTTCTCGCTGCAGCCGATGGACGGACCCGAGGTTATCCAGAACACCGCGCGCGCGATCGACTATTGCCTGCGCCATCCGCAATGGCGGCTCAGCGTGCAGACGCATAAGACGCTCGGCATCAGATAGGGACAGATTTTGTAGGGTGGGCAAAGCGTAGCGTGCCCACCCTTCGAGATGACGGCAAAAGACGTGGGCACGGCGCAAGAGCGCCACTCCGCTGAGGACGCGACCGGGAATGCACATGGACAATTCGACGATCGAAGACCGCAAGGCCCGTGCCCGCGCCTGGTTCGAAGCCTTGCGCGACGACATCTGCACGAGCTTCGAGCGGCTCGAGGACGACGCCCCGCAAAGCCTCTATCCGGGCGAAGCCGGCCGCTTCAAGCGCACGCCTTGGCAGCGCACCGACCATACCGGCGCGGCCGGAGGTGGCGGCGTGATGTCGATGATGCATGGCCGGCTGTTCGAGAAGGTCGGCGTGCACTGCTCGACCGTGCATGGCGAGTTCGCGCCGGAATTCCGGGCTCAGATCCCCGGCGCCGCGGAGGATCCAAAATTCTGGGCCTCCGGCATCTCGCTGATCGCACATATGCGCAATCCGAACGTGCCCGCGGTGCACATGAACACCCGCTTCGTCGTCACCACCAAGGCCTGGTTCGGCGGCGGCGCCGACCTCACGCCCGTGCTGGATCGCCGGCGAACGCAAGAGGACGCCGACACGATCGCCTTCCACGCCGCGATGAAGCAAGCCTGTGTGCAGCCGAGCGGCGTCGCCGATTACGACAAGTACAAGAAATGGTGCGACGAGTATTTCTACCTGCCGCACCGCAAGGAGGCGCGCGGCATCGGCGGCATTTTCTACGACTGGCACGACAGCGGCGACTGGGACGCCGACCTCGCCTTCACGCAGGACGTCGGCCGCGCCTTCCTGAACATCTATCCCGAGATCGTCAGGTGCAATTTCGCGAGCGCCTGGACCGCTGCGGACCGCGAGGAGCAATTGATCCGGCGGGGCCGCTATGTCGAGTTCAACCTGCTCTATGATCGCGGCACCATCTTCGGGCTCAAGACCGGCGGCAATGTGGACTCGATTCTGTCGTCGATGCCGCCCGAGGTGAAATGGCCGTGACGTCGATGAAGCCCGCCAAGCCGCTCCCCCGCGCCATGCTGATCGACATGGACGACACTATACTGTCGGCCTATGGCCGGCCCGAGATCGCCTGGAATACGATCGCAAACGAATTTGCCGAGGAGATTGCGCCGCTGCCGCCAGCGCTGGTCGCAACCGCCGTGCTCGCCTTCGCGCGAAACTTCTGGGCCAATGCCGAAGCCGCATGGCGGATGAAGCTCGCCGAGGCGCGGCACCTGACGGTCAAGGGCGGTTTTGCCGCGCTCGCGGCCGCCGGCCATCGCGCCCTCTCCGATGATCTCGCCGTTCGCCTCGCCGACCGCTTCACCGCCTATCGCGAGGAGGAGATGTTCGTCTTCCCCGGCGCGCATGAAGCGATCGACGAATTGAAGGCGCTCGGCATCAAGCTCGCGCTGGTGACCAACGGTGCCGCCGACACCCAGCGCGCCAAGGTCGAACGCTTCGAGCTGGCGCACCGTTTCCACCACATCCAGATCGAAGGCGAGCACGGCTTCGGCAAGCCCGAGGAGCGCGCCTATCTGCACGCGATGGAGGCACTCGGCGTCACCGCCGAGGACACCTGGATGATCGGCGACAATCTGGAATGGGAAGTCGTGACGCCGCAGCGCCTCGGCATCTATTCGATCTGGATCGACGTGCATGGCGACGGCCTGCCCGAAGGCTCGACCGTCAAGCCCGACCGCATCATCCGCTCGCTGACCGAACTGGTGCCGGGCCGGCCCTGACCAGGGCCGCCAAACAAAAAAACTGAAAAACAACCCCATGCACAGTAGCCGGCCGCTGCAAAATCAAGGGCTTGCGGATTTTTCGAAATCCATTTGACGCATCGGGCAAAACAGGAGCAAAATGCCATCGTCGAAATTTGCGATGGGACAGCTTCCGTGTCACCTGCACCCGCCCGCTCGGCGCGCCGTGATGCATTTGGGATGAGGCGCCTGCTGCTGACCAGCAGCTAGTCCATGACCGACTGGCGACTGCGGGCTTCGCGGCCTGATAGCGTCGATCGCGATCTCTTCTGATTTGAACAGACTTCCCCTCCGCTCCGCCAAGCCGTCGGCGGAATTTCCCGTCGTGGCTGGCCTGCGTGATCGGCCTGTCATGACCGCTTGCTAGGTTCCCTCCCGAGTCGATCACTCGAAAGGAACAATCCATGGAATTGAAAGCCGGCGATGTGGTGATGCTGAAATCCGGCGGTCAGCCGCTGACGGTTGCGGAGGTGAAGGAGAGCGACGTGCTCTGCCTCTGGATGGGCATGGAAGGCGACCTGTTCCGCGAAACGCTGCCGCTGGCCGCGCTCGTGCAGGTGGAAGAGGAAGAGGATGAAGACGAGGAAGAAGACGACGAGGAGGAAGAGTAGGCACGCCTACGACCGAGCCGGAATGACCCGGCTCCCTGATGTCCGCTTCTCTGCCAACAATGGCGCAGCGGACATCGCTCGATGTTGTGGAAGGTCAACAGTCCCACTCAGATGAAAATGTCCGTCAACGGAGGGCCGGCCTGAGCGCGATTTTGATGCGAGGTCAGTTCTTCAAGCCGATACTTGAACAATACCACCAAGTATCGTTGCCTCGCCAACCCGACTTCGTCGCGTCCGTATGGCAGTCGCCATAGGTCCGGTAGTTGTATACGCTTTTGCAAGCCGCAAAAGCTGATCAGACTGCGTTCAGCCAAGACCGGACCCCACCCCCGCTCCTTTGTACTTTTTGACGCATTGACGGCTCGACCATGTCGGCACGAGCTGGTCTCGACCGTCCTTGGATGGACACTTCTCGGAAGTGCCGTGGATGGACCCTGCAAACGTCAGGTGATGTCGTCACCTCGAGCTGTCGAAATCGAACTGGAGCAATGCCCATGAGGATCAGCGTCGAAACCAGCGTAGCGGCCCCTATCGATCAGGTCTGGCGGGCCTATACGACGCCGGCCGACATCGTGACGTGGAATACCGCGTCCGACGACTGGCATACGACCAAGGCGACGGTCGAGCTACGAGAAGGCGGTGCCTTCTCATCCCGGATGGAGGCCAAGGACGGCAGCATGGGCTTTGACTTCGCCGGCACCTACACGAAGATCGTCGAACACGAGCGGATCGAATACGCATTCGGCGATCGAAAAGCCGAGATCGAGTTCGTGCCCGGCCCGAAGGGGGTTGTCGTCCGCGTTGTCTTCGATAGCGAGCCGACGCACTCGGTCGAGCAGCAGCAAGGCGGTTGGCAGGCGATCCTCGACAACTTCGCACGATATGTCGAGGCGAAGCAGAAAAAGTCGTGAGGGCGTGTGGAGCCCACTGCTCTACTTCTTCAGGATGCCAGGGTTGGTGTTTCCAAGTTGCCGGACCGCGGCGTCAGCGGCTGGAGTGTTGTACGTCGGTCGAGAGCCACCGCTATCCTGATCAGGAGCCGCCGCGCCGAGTTTCTCACCCGTGGTGCGGTGGCTTTTGGCATTGGACGTGTTGGGGCCTGGCGAACCGCCTGTTCCGTTGAGCGTGGTCCCATTCGAAAGCGTCGAACCTCCTGTGCCTCCTGTGCCTCCTGTGCCGCTTGTCCCGGTTGCACCGCCAGCGGATGACGAGCCACCCGAACCGCCTCCTGAACTTTGCGCAATTGCAAACGAGATGCTGCCTAGCAGGATGGCCGCCGTGATCACAAAGAGCTTCATCCTTCCCCTCCATTTATCACCGGCAAGTTTTCGAGAGCCGACGAACGTCTCGCCTTGAAGGCTCGCAACCTAGTGCCGGCGCACGAACCAGGCGCCAAGAAGAAATGCGACAAGGAGCGAGCGCAGAGGCGCCTTCACAGTTGTCTCGCGCAACTGGTCGGCCCATTTCATCGCGAAGTCCGACGAAGACGGCCGACGGCCCGCTGTTTCCGGCGGCGAGGCCGACGGTCGGCCGGACGATTGCTTGACGGCACTGAGCTCGTTCGTCAGCCCGGACGCTTCCGTCATTGCCGAGGCTTCCTTCATATCCATGCGCGTCCTCCCATGTCGTTGACGAAGCAACCTGCTCCGATCTCCGTGGTTCCTCTTCGCAACACCTTGCGCGGTGAAAGGCTCCGCCTGGAACAAAGCCCCCTTCGCCTTGATTGCACTTCCAATAATGGACGGCCTACCGGTTCCTCCAACCTCCGACACGGCGGGGAACGCAACCTTGTAGGGCCATTCGGCATTTACATCGCATGCAGCGCATAGCGATCATCGCATTCATGTTTGCCCTGGCCATCATGCTTGCACGCTGGGTCGGTGACAGCGACGTGCATACCGCGAGTCACGGCGAGCCCGACAAAACGGCAACCGTCGGGCGGGCGCATTGACCACGTACGAACGAAGGGCGAGCGACCTGTTCTTCGATTGCGGTTACGGTGACAGTGCTGGACTGCCCCCCTGAAGTGACATGATAATTTTGGTGACAGCGGAGTTGTCACGATGCGCTATCGCGCGGGTTGCCCTTTACCAAAGAGCTTCCGGTCTATCCCCATAGGCGGACACAAGTCTCCAACGGGGCAAGAGCGGAGATCCAAATTCTACTCAATCACCTCATCTGCGAGTGCCAGAAGCGCCGGAGGCACCGCGATGCCGAGCGACCTTGCCGTTTTCTGATTGATTACGAAAAGGAATTTGCTGGCCTGCAGGATAGGCAGGTCGCCGGGCTTGGTGCCTTTGAAAATCTTTCCTGCATACGACCCAGCGTTTCGCCATCCTTCCATCGGATCGGTGGAGTATGAGAGAAGGAGACCGGCCCGCCCCCATTCGGGGTAAGGGCCAAAGGTGGGCTTTCGTGATGCCGTTACGAGCTCCATCACCTTTGGCATATGCGCAAACAGAAGCGGCTCGCCCGAGATATAAAATGCGTCAACCTCATCGCTTAGGCCCGCAGCGAAGGCACCCTCCAAATCATCCGGCGTTTTGATATCGTAGGGCAGAACTTGAAAGCCGACTGCTTCGGCAACCTTCTGAAGGGCCTGCTTCTCCTTAAGCAGCAGCACCCCGCCGGCAGGTCCCATCACGCCCAACCGTTTCAAGTTAGGCACGAGTTCGCGGAACAACCCGAGACGCTTTTGGGCCATGGTCTCTTCGCCGCCTACCGCGTTCATCACGTTGCCGGTGATCATTCCGCCCGGATGCACGTAGCTTTGAGCAAGTCCCATGGCGATCGGATCTGCCGCAACGCCGGTGAATACAACCGGAAGGTCCGGGTAGAGTTTGCGGGTCGCGCTAATCCCCATCGTGCCAATAACCAGGACACGCGGCTTGAGCGAGCCCAACTCCTGTACAAGGCTATCGATACGGCTGTAGTCGCCTTCGAGAAAACGCTTCACAAGAGAATAGTGCGTTCCCTCAATGAGCCCTTCATCTGCGAGACCTTTGTGCAGCACAGTCACTCTCTGTCTCACAAGATCGGTGTCCTCCTTAAGATGCACGAGAAGCCCGATCGTAGGCAGAGTTGCCTTGGTCTGACCGTGGGCCAATCGCGCGGAAGCGGCCATGACCGTGGCGACAATGCCGAGGAAATGCCTGCGCCGCATCGATCCTCCTGGTGGGGGGCGGGGTGCTGAAAGCTTCGGCCGGAATAGGAGGAAGCTTGCCACGGATGGATTGAGTTCCGCAATGGGTCCAACAGCTGCCGCGGACAGTTGAGCCGGGCGACCTCCGATTTGGCGTTCCGCAGCCGACGCTCAAAAGAACGAGCCTCGATCGCGGGCAAGTTGCGAACGCCAATTGGCCCAAATCATCTACGCTACGAACTGCCTCGCCACCGCCGAGATCATCACGAGCCCGCCGGTGATGACGGCTACGTCCAGGATCGCGGTGTGGATGTGCACCGGCATCCGTTCGACGAAGGCTTTTGCCAGGAACGCACCGGGGATCGCAATCGCGCCGATCAGCAGCGCGAAGGCGAGCACCTGCGCGGTGACGGCGCCGGCGAGCCCGAACACGGAGATCTTGATGAGGCCGGTGCCGAGCGAGATCATCGCGTCGGTGGCGATCACGGCGGCGCCTTCGAGCCCTGCCGCCATCAGGAGCGAGAGCAGGATCACGCCCGAACCGGAGGTGCCGCCGACCAGCACGCCGTAGCCGACCGAGCCGGCAGCAAGGCCGGTGTCGCCGATCCGCACGCTTCGACGACGGAGCACGCGGCGCAGCGGCACGCTCAGGATCAGCATGGCGCCGATCACGAGCGCCGCGCCCGCATTGGTCAGACGCGTATAGCCGTAAGCGCCGAGCGCCGTCGTTAGGCCCGCGCAGGCCAGCACGATCAGCGCGCGGCGGCGATCGGCATAACGGATATAGGCAAGCGCGCGGCTGGAATTGGTGAAGATGGCGGAGATCGCGATGATCGGCACCACGGGCTCGGCGCCGACGAGGGGCACAAGCACCAGCGGCATCAAGGCGCCGGTGCCATAACCGGCGAGACCACCGATGATCGAAGCAAACAACGCCATCAACGCGACCAGCAGGAGCTGAAAAATCGAGATGTCGGCGAGGGCTGAGACGATGGTCACGTTCTCTCGTCGCGGCTGATGCGGGCCGCAGCTTGATCGGCGATGGAAGCGAGCGCGGCTTCATCTAGGGGAAAATCCGCCGCAAGCCAAGCGTCCTCGGCGAGCGTCAACACATGTCCGAGCGCAGGTCCCTCGGCCAGGCCGCGCGCGATGAAATCCGCGGCCTTCAACGGAAATTTCGGCGCAGTCCAGCGCTGCGGCAGCTCGGCGAGCGCGCGCCAGTGCATTGAGGTGACATCGCCGCCGGCCCGCGCCCATCCCAGCAACACACGATCGTGATAGCGCTCGGCCCCGAGCCGGTAGAGCAGCCGCCGTGCATTGGCTTCGTCCTTGGCGGCCAAGCGCCACCAGCGGTGGCCCATCGAATCCAGCGCCTTGGTCTCGGCGTTGGACAGCCGCAAGCGCGCGGCGACGCGCTTGGCATCTTCGGTCACCGCGACGGTCAGCGCGGCGAGGCGCCGCGTGCTGCTCGCGGTGAGGCCGAGCTCGCGCTCGATCGCAATCATCGTCGCCAGCGGCCCGGTATAGACGACGCCGCCGGTCAGCGCTTGCAGCAATCCGCCCTCGGCCATGGCCAGCGCGGCCGCGGATGCGCCTGATGTCACCAGCAGCTTCAGCATCTCCATCCGCACCCGCTCGGCCGAGAGGCTGGCGAGGCCCGCACGTCCCCGGATGCAGGCGAGATAGCCGTCGCGGTCGGGCTCGCCGGCGCCGAAGGCGGCGTGGATGCGGAAGAAGCGCAGGATGCGCAGATAATCCTCGGCGATGCGCTGGTCGGGATCGCCGATGAAGCGCACGCGGCGCGCTTTCGCATCCGCGATGCCGCCGACATGGTCGTAGACGACGCCGGCCGCATCGACCGACAGGCCGTTCATGGTGAAGTCCCGCCGCTCGGCATCCTTCACCCAGTCGCGGCCGAACGCGACCTTGGCCTTGCGCCCGAAGGTCTCGGTGTCCTCACGCAGCGTCGTGACTTCATAGGGGTGGCTGTCGATCACCAGCGTGGTGGTGCCGTGATCGATGCCGGTCGGCACGCTCTTGATGCCGGCAGCCTTGGCGCGCCTTATCACCTCCTCCGGCCGCGCCGTGGTCGCGATGTCGATGTCGCCGGGCTCAAGACCGAGCAGCGCGTTGCGCACGGCGCCGCCGACCACCCGCGCCTCCTCGCCCTCAGCGTTGAGCAATTGCAGGACGCGCGCGGTCCCGCCAGAGATCAGCCAGGGCGCATCGGCAAGAATTGGCGCAAGTAGCGGCTCCGCGCTCATCGTGCTGCCCCTATTTTTCCACGCCCGGCACCAGCCTGCCGTTCTCGATATGGGCGGGAACGTAGGTCGAATCCGGTGACGCGCCGGAGAAGTGTGCAAGTCCGATCAGGCCCGCGATGACCAGCACGATCGCCGCCAGTGCGAGACGCGCGACGATCGCCACGGGCCAGGACGATCGCGCGAACAGGCCGGACCGCGTGGCGGCCAGGAACAGCGCATAGACGGCAAAGGGAATGAGGAAGATTCCGATCTCGGTCAGAACCGGCCGGATCATAACGAATAGATCCGCTCATACAGCACACGCAGCATTCCGGCCGTCGCACCCCAGATATAGCGTTCCGCGAACGGCATCGCGTAGTAGGAGCGCTCCATGCCGCGGAATTCCTTGCTGTGCACCTGATGATTCACTGGATTCATCAGGAAGGATAGCGGCACCTCGAACGCGTCATCAACCTCGGAATGGTTGATGGTGAGCTGAAAGCCCGGTCGCACTTTGGCGACGGTCGGCAAGATGCGGAAGCCGAACCCCGTGCCGTAGAGATCGAGATAGCCGAGCGGCTCGACGAAGTCCCTGGACAGCCCGACTTCCTCCTCGGCCTCGCGCAGCGCCGCGTCCAGCGGCGAGGAGTCGGTCGCGTCGATCTTGCCGCCGGGAAAGGCGATCTGGCCGGCATGGTCGTTCAGATGCGCCGAGCGCTGCGTCAAGAGGATGGTCGGCTCGGGATGGTCGACCACCGCGATCAGGACCGCGGCGGGGCGCACCGGCTGCTCGCGCGCGATGATCTCCAGCATCTTGTCGGTGCCGGGATCGCCCGAGGCGGGGATGATGTTGGGATCGTAGAGGCCGGCCGGGACGTCGAAATCGAGCTTGGCCCGGGAGCGCGCGAAGAAATCCGCCGCGCCCATCACGGCCCGATCGTTCTTGGGAATAGCCTTGTTCAAAGCGCGGCCCTCACCTGCTCCGCATCGGCCATGGCGAAGAATTCGCCTGATGATTCGACGCCGAACATCGGCTGGCCATCGACCATCCGCTCCTCACCCATGTCAACCAGATCGTAGTAGAGCGCGCGCGTGACCTTGGCCCAGAGCTCGGCGCGGACATGCAAGTACGGCGTCAGCCCGCCGTCCCTGGCCTGCTCGAAGCGGAGCCGGTGCGCGGCGTCGCAGGCGACCCAGTCGTCGACATTGGTGCGGAAGCGCAGCACGCGATGGTTGTCCTCGCCGTCTTTCTGCATTTCGACTGCCATGAACGGCGCATCATCGACGCGAATGCCGACCTTCTCCACCGGCGTGACCAGGAAATGCTTGTCGCCCTCGCGCTTCAAGATGGTCGAAAACAGCCGGACCAGAGCGGGGCGCCCGATTGGCGTCCCCATGTAGAACCAAGTACCGTCGGAGGCGATTCGGATGTCGAGATCGCCGCAAAATGGCGGATTCCACAGATGCACCGGAGGCAGGCCCTTTTTGGCGCCTTCGGGATTGGCAGCGCTTTTTGCGGCGGCAGTCAGCCCTTCGAGACTGCGATCGGCGCTCTGCCCTTGGTTCGCCATGGTTTGCCCTGACTTTGTCCTTGGCACGATTGGTGCAGGTCTACGTTGTAGGTTGGTGCTCGGTTCCACCCCGGATCAGTGCGGTGGGGAGGTCGCCACTTCGTGATGCCGTACATAACCCGAAGCCGATAAGGTGGGGATAGGTTAATTCAACGAATACATGGCCTTCCTGCAAGTCTAGCATAGGGCCCATGATCTAGCGTGATGGCCTGCCGTGACGTGCTGACGTGACGACGCAGGCAAGCCGCATGGCGGGCTGAAGGAGCGAACGGATGGCGGAGAGTGTCGAGAAACTCGAGGACGGGATCGTCCGTTCGGCCGAGCAGGTGTCGGGCCAGATTCGCGCAGCGAAAGAGGCGATCGCATCCGTCATCTTCGGCCAGGATCGCGTGATCGAGAACACGCTGGTCACCATCCTCTCCGGCGGCCATGCGCTGCTGATCGGTGTGCCGGGTCTTGCCAAGACCAAGCTGGTCGAGACGCTCGGCGTCACGCTCGGTCTCGATGCCAAGCGCATCCAGTTCACGCCCGATTTGATGCCGTCGGACATTCTCGGCGCCGAAGTGCTCGATGAGAGCACCGCCGGCAAGCGCGCCTTCCGCTTCATTTCAGGTCCGGTGTTCGCGCAGCTGCTGATGGCGGACGAGATCAACCGCGCCAGCCCGCGGACGCAGTCGGCGCTGCTGCAGGCGATGCAGGAGCAGCACATCACCGTCGCCGGCGCGCGCCACGATCTGCCAAAGCCCTTCCACGTGCTCGCGACGCAGAACCCGCTGGAGCAGGAAGGCACCTATCCGCTGCCCGAAGCGCAGCTCGACCGCTTCCTGATGGAGATCGACGTCGACTATCCCGATCGCGACGCCGAGCGCCGCATCCTGTTCGAGACCACCGGCGCCGAGGAAACGCTGGCGAGGGGGGCGATGACCGCGGATGCGCTGATCACCGCGCAGCGGCTGATCCGGCGCCTGCCGGTCGGCGATTCCGTGGTGGAGGCGATCCTGTCGCTGGTGCGCTCGGCCCGTCCCGGTCCGGACGCCGGCGAAGCCGGCAAGTTCATCGCCTGGGGCCCCGGCCCGCGCGCCAGCCAATCGCTGATGCTGGCCGTGCGCGCGCGTGCGCTGATCGACGGACGCCTCGCGCCCTCGGTCGACGACGTGCTCGACCTCGCCGAGCCGGTGCTGAAGCACCGCATGGCGCTGACGTTCCAGGCGCGCGCAGAAGGCCGCACGATTCCGGACGTGATCCGGCAATTGAAGACACGGATCGGTTGATGGCAGCGGAGAACGGGCACGCAGCAAAGGAGATCATTGCGATCCGACGTGCCGATGGCGAAAGCCGCACGCTCGCAGCTTCCTTGCCGCGCCTGGTGCTCGAGGCCCGCCGTATCGCCGCCAACGTCATCCACGGTCTGCATGGTCGGCGCCGCGCCGGCTCCGGCGAGAATTTCTGGCAATATCGCCGCTTCGTCTCCGGCGAGCCGGCGCAGAACGTCGACTGGCGGCGCTCGGCGCGCGACGACCATCTCTATGTCCGCGAGCTCGAATGGGAAGCCTCGCACACGGTCTGGATCTGGCCCGACCGCTCGCCCTCGATGGCATTCGCCTCGAAGAGTGCGCGCGAGTCCAAGCTCGAACGGACTCTGATCGTCGCCTTCGCGCTGGCCGAGCTGCTGGTCTCCGGCGGCGAACGCGTCGGCATTCCCGGGCTGATGGCGCCGACGGCGAGCCGCAGCGTCATCGACAAGATGGCGCAGGCGATGCTGCATGACGATGCCGATCGTCTCAGCCTGCCGCCGTCCTTCGTGCCTGCGGCGCTCGCCGAGACGATCGTGCTGTCGGATTTCTGGTCGCCGATATCAGAGATCAGGGCCACGCTCGCAGGGCTCTCCGGCTCCGGCGCGCACGGCACGCTGGTGCAGATCGTCGATCCCGCCGAAGAATCGTTCCCCTATTCCGGCCGCGTCGAGTTCGTCGAGCCCGAAGGGTTCGGCGTGATCACCGCCGGCCGCGCCGAGAGCTGGGCACAGGATTACACCGCGCGGCTCGCGCTGCACCGCGACCAGATCCGCGCCGAGACGGGCAAGCTCGACTGGCTGTTCACGACGCACGCCACCGATCGCTCCGCCGCCGAGCTGCTGCTGTTCCTGCATGCCGGCATGCAGGTGAGCAAGTCGGGCGCCCGCACCACGACGATCAAGGTGGGGCCGGCCGCATGATGGGACTGCCGCTCGCCTTCACCCAACCGCTGCTCCTGATCGGGCTTATCAGCCTTCCGGTGCTGTGGTGGCTGCTGCGCGTGATGCCGCCGCGGCCGCGCCGCATCGAGTTTCCGCCGACGCGCCTGTTGTTCGACATTGCGCCAAGGGAAGAGACGCCCTCGCGGACGCCATGGTGGCTGACCGCATTGCGCCTCCTGGCTGCAGCGCTCGTCATTTTCGCGGCCGCCGGCCCGATCTGGAATCCGCAAACGGGCCTCGCCGGCAGCAAGGCGCCGCTGATGATCATGTTCGACGACGGCTGGAGCGCGGCCTCGCACTGGGACGTCAGGATCAGGGCCGCCGACGAGCTGATCGCCAACGCCGATAACGACCGCCGCGCCATCGCACTGGTGCCGCTGTCCGAGCCGAACCGCGACATCACGCTGATGCCGGCGGGCGCGGCGCGCGTCGCGCTGCGCCAGCTCGCGCCAAAACCCTATTCGATCGACCGCGTCGAGACGCTGGCTGCAATCGACCGCTTCCTGAAAGCCACCGGCGATTGCGAGATCGCATGGCTGTCGGACAGCGTCGACACCGGCCGTGGCGAGGACTTCGTGCAGGGCCTCGGCAAGACCATGGGCGAGCGCAGCCTGACCGTGTTCGAAGGCGGCACCTCCTCGCCGCTGGCGCTGGTTGCGGCCGAGAACGCGGCCGCCCGGATGACGGTGAAGGTGCTGCGCACCGACAGCGGCATCGCTGTCGGCACCGTGCGCGCGCTGGACCAGAAGGCCTCGCCGATCGGAGAAGCCCGTTATACGTTCGGCCCGCAGGACAAGGAGACCGACGCTTCCTTCGATCTGCCGGTCGAGCTGCGCAACGACATCACCCGGCTCGAGATCTCGGGCGAGCGCTCCGCCGGCGCGGTGCAGCTGCTCGACAAGCGCTGGCGCCGCCGCGCCATCGGCATCGTCTCGGGCGCGACCAGCGAGACCGCGCAGCCGCTGCTGGCGCCGACCTTCTACCTCACCCGCGCGCTGGCGCCGTTCGCCGACGTCAGGCTCGCCGACAAGGGCTCGCCGCAGCAGGGCATCACGCAATTTCTCGACCAGAAGCTGCCGATGATCATCCTCGCCGATGTCGGCACCATCGCCCCTGAGCTGCGCGAGCGCGTCAATGCCTGGATCGACCAGGGCGGCGTGCTGGTGCGGTTCGCAGGTCCCCGGCTGGCGCAGGCCGAAGACGATCTCGTGCCGGTCAAGCTGCGTAAGGGCGGCCGCACGCTCGGCGGCAGCCTGACCTGGGAGAAGCCGCAGCATCTGGCCTCCTTCGCCGCCGACGGCCCGTTTGCCGGCGTCGCAGTCCCCAGGGACGTCACCGTGAGCCGCCAGGTGCTGGCCGAGCCCGACGCGGTGCTCGCCACCAAGAGCTGGGCCTCGCTGGAAGACGGAACGCCGCTCGTGACCGGCGAGCATCGCGGCAAGGGCCTCGTCAGCCTATTCCACGTCAGCGCCGACATGCGCTGGTCGGATTTGCCGATGTCGGGCACCTTCGTCGAAATGCTGCGGCGGGTGGTCGACATGTCCGGCTACACGTCCAAGCCCGGCGCAGGCGTTGCCAGCGAAGCGACCACTGAAACGGTGGCGCCGCTGCACATGCTCGACGGTTTTGGCGCCTTCGGTCCGCCGCCGGCGACCGCAAAGCCCCTGCCCGCGGACTATCGCGACCGCGCCACTCCCGATCATCCGCCGGGCTTCTATGGTCCGGCCGAAGGACCTCTCGCCGTGAACACGCTTGCCAGCGCCGACCGCATCGCGGCCCTCAATACCGCGAGCCTGCGCGCCCGGCACGCCACCTACACCAATTCCGAGCCGCGGGACTTGCGTGGCTGGCTGCTGTCGACGGCGCTCGCGCTGTTCCTGATCGACGCCATCATCGTCGCGGTGCTCGGCGGCGGGATCGCCGCGCTGCTGCGCCGCCGCGCCGCGCCTGCGATGATCGTCCTTGGCCTGCTGTTCGCATCGCTCTCGCCGGCGCCGTCACGCGCCGACGGCGCCGCGGACGATTTCGCGATGAAGGCGACGTCGCAGACCCGCCTCGCCTATGTCGTCACGGGCAATGCCGACGTCGATTCCATCGTCAAGGCCGGCCTGAACGGGCTGACGCTGTTCCTGGCGCAGCGCACCGCGCTCGAGGCCGGCGATCCCGTCGGGGTCGATCCTGCGCGCGACGAGCTCGCCTTCTTCCCGCTGATCTACTGGCCGATCGTGCCGGGCGCGCCCAAGCCGCCGCGCGATGCCATCAACAAGATCGACGCCTACATGAAGCAGGGCGGCACCGTGCTGTTCGACACGCGCGATGCGATCGAAGCACCGCCCGGCGCAAACGGCGCGGCACAGACCCCGGGCATGCAGACGCTGCGCGAGATCCTGTCCTCGCTCGACGTGCCCGAGCTCGAGCCGGTGCCGCGCGAGCACGTGCTGACCAAGACCTTCTATCTGCTGCGCGACTTCCCCGGCCGCTTCGTCACCGGCCAGACCTGGGTCGAGACCCTGCCGCGCGACGAGGACGAGGACAGCGCGCAGCGGCCGGCGCGCGGCGGCGACGGCGTCTCGCCGATCATCATCACCTCGAACGATCTTGCCGGCGCCTGGGCGGTGCGGCCCGACGGCCAGGCCATGCTGCCCGTGACCGGCGGCGACACCCGCCAGCGCGAATTCGCCTACCGCGCCGGCGCCAACATCGTGATGTACACCCTGACCGGCAACTACAAGGCCGACCAGGTGCACGCACCGGCCCTGATCGAACGGCTGGGGCAATGAGCATGATCCGGAAAAGTGGAAGCCGGTTTTCCGGCGAGATCATGCTCACAACGAATAGAAGATCGACATGAATTACGGCATCGCGTTCACGCCGCTTGTCCCTGCGATCGTCCTCTGGCTCGCCCTCGCTGCGATCGTCGTCGTCGCGCTCGTGCTGCTGCTCGCGCGCGCGCGTGGCGCCGCCGTGCGCGTGGCCGCGCTGGCGCTGTTCCTGCTGGCGCTCTCCAATCCCTCTTTCACCCGCGAGGACCGCGATCCCCTCACCTCGGTTGCCGCCGTCGTCGTCGACAAGAGCCCGAGCCAGAATTTCGGCAACCGCAACCGCGAGGCCGCGCAGGCGCAGGAGGCGCTGGTCGACAGCCTGAAGAAGATCAAGGGTCTCGAAGTCCGCGTCGTCGACGCCGGACAGGCCGACGGTGAGACCGACGGCACAAAGCTGTTCGGCGCCCTCGGCTCGACCTTGTCGGACGTGCCGGTCGACCGCGTCGCCGGCGCGTTCCTGATCACCGACGGCCGCGTCCATGACATTCCTGCGAACGCCGCCGCGCTTGGCTTCCAGGCGCCGGTGCACGCGCTGATCACCGGGCAGAAGGACGAGCGCGATCGCCGCATCGCGATCACGGCTGCGCCCCGCTTCGGCATCGTCGGGCAGACCCAGACTATCAGCTACCGCCTCGACGACCAGGGCGTCACCGGCGAGCGCGCCAAGGTCACGGTCCGCAGGGACGGCGAGGTCATCAACGAGCGCACGCTGTCGAGCGGCCAGGCCGCGAGCGTCGACGTCGACATCAAGCATGCCGGTCCGAACATCGTCGAAATCGAGGCTTCGCCGCTCGAGAAGGAGCTGACGCCGGTGAACAACCGCGCCGTCGTCGCCATCGATGGCGTCCGCGACAAGCTGCGCGTGCTGCTGGTCTCGGGCGAGCCGCATTCGGGCGAGCGCACATGGCGCAATCTGCTCAAGTCCGACGCCAGCGTCGACCTCGTGCACTTCACCATTCTGCGTCCGCCGGAGAAGCAGGACGGCACGCCGATCAACGAATTGTCGCTGATCGCGTTTCCGACCCGCGAATTGTTCCAGCAGAAGATCAACGAATTCCAGCTGATCATCTTCGACCGCTACGCCCGCCAGGGCGTGCTGCCGATCGCCTATTTCGACAACATCGCGCGCTATGTCCGCGCGGGCGGCGCAGTGCTGGTCTCGGCCGGACCCGACTACGCCTCCAACACCAGCATCTGGCGCACGCCGCTGGATACGGTGCTGCCGGCCGAACCCGTCGGCGTGACGGAAAAGCCGTTCTATGCGCATCTGTCCGACGTCGGCAAACGCCACCCCGTCACGCGCGCCCTGGAGGGCTCCGCCAGCGAGCCGCCACGCTGGAGCCGCTTCTTCAGGACGGTCGACACCCGCAATTCCGTCAACCCGCCGGTGATGACGGGGGCCGACGGCAAGCCGCTTCTGTTCCTGTCGCGCTTCGGCGAGGGCCGGGTTGCGCTCTTGCTGTCCGATCACATCTGGCTGTGGGCGCGCGGTTATGAGGGCGGTGGCCCGCATCTCGATCTGCTCAGGCGGATGTCACACTGGCTGATGAAGCAGCCGGACCTCGATGAAGAGGCGCTGCGTCTGCAGGTGCAGGGCAAGGACCTCGTCGTGGTGCGTCAGACCATGGCCGACAGCGTTCAGCCGGTGAGCGTGACCTCGCCGTCGGGCGTGTCGCGCGATTTGACGCTCGCGGCTGCCGATCCCGGCGAGTGGCGCGCCAGCCTTCCGGCGAGCGAGCTCGGCCTGTGGCAGGCGACCGACGGCACGCTGAAGGCGCTGATCAATGTCGGCCCGACCAATCCGAAGGAGTTTTCGGAAGTCACCTCCACCACCGACACGTTGAAGCCGCTGACGCAAGCGACCGGCGGCGACGCCGTCCGCGTGGCCAATGGCTCAAGCGTCGAGCTGCCGCGCATCCTGCCGGTGCGCTCGGTGGGCATGTTCCATGGCGACGGCTGGATGGGCGTGCGGATGCGCGATGCCAGCGTGGTGAAAGGTGTCGGCGTGCTGCCGATCTTCGCCGGCGTGATCGGCCTGCTGCTACTGCTCGGCGCCTTCGCGGCGACGTGGGTGCGCGAAGGGCGCTAAGGCGTGATAAATCGAGTTTAGCCGCGACGCTCTCTCCGTTCCCTCCCCCCTTGTGGGGGAGGGTCAGGGAGGGGGGGTGCCACACGGGGGTTCTTTCCGTCGCGCGTCCTTCCTCGGTGCGTCATCAACAACCGAGACCTTTTCCCGGGCAACCCCTCTCCCTAACCCTCCCCCACAAGGGGGGAGGGACGCACCTCCGTTGGCGCGCTCGGCGAGGCTCATCCTACAGACGCTAGTTGCCCGAACGACACATCACGCGGCCACCCTTGCGGGATCGCCTGACTGCCGTTGACATCCGCCAACCGATCGAGCGATGTTACATTATAACATCGCAGCCGCCGCGGATTGGCGTCTCGCGATGTGGGGTGGCTTTTCCAGATGAAGTGGTTCCGGTCGAATATAAGGCACGGCGCCCGGCTCGCGTTGTTCGCGATGCTGGTGCAGTTCGCTTTGACGTTCGGCCACAGCCATTGGTTCGCCCAGGCCGCACCGCTTGCCCAAGCCACGCTGCAACAGGCCGACGGCGCCAAGGAGAGCGCCAAGGGCGTTGTTGCGGTCGACCGCACAGCGGTTCAGAAGCAATCGCCCTCAAGCCCCGACCGCGAGCACCCCGACGAGGACAATTGCGCAATCTGCGCCGTCGTCGCAATGGCGGGCACCGTCGTATTCGCGGCACCGCCCGTATTGTTGCTGCCGCAGGCGATCGAGCTGCTCCTCCGCACCACCGATGCCGAATTCATTCATCTGAAATCGGCCGGCACGGCATTCCAGCCGCGCGCCCCTCCTGCCTCCTGACTTCCAACTCTTGATCACGCCCGGGCTCGCTGCAAATCGGCGAATGCCTGGGAGAAGTTGAAGTCGAATTCCGTCGCGCCGCGACGGCAGGCCGCCTCCCGTCAACAAACAACATGCGGACGGCCTGGCTGGAATCAGGATCATGTCATTTCAATTGCGACGCGCGCAGCGTCTTGGCGGAGCAAGCCTGCTCCTGCTCGGCGCTGCCGCCACGCCCGCTTTCGCCCAAACGCCTGCGCAAGACAAATCGTCGACCGAGATCCCCGCCGTCACCGTGACGGCGCCGAGCCCGATCGTGCGCAGAGCGGCGGTGCCGTCCCGCAACGCTGGCCGCGGCACGCGGACCGCGCGGGTGCGCAACCGCGAGCAAACGGCGGAAGCAACGCCAGCAGCCCAAGCACCCGCCGCGCCCCAGCAGGGCGTGCTGCCAATCGTGACCAATCAGTTCGCGACGGTCACGGTGGTGCCGAACGACGAGATCCGCCGCGAAGGCGGCGGCCAGCTCGGCGATCTCCTGTTCTCCAAGCCCGGCATCACCGGCTCGAGCTTCGCGCCCGGCGCCTCCAGCCGGCCGATCATCCGTGGTCTCGACGTCAACCGCGTCGGCATCGTCGAAAATGGCACCAATTCGAGCGGCGCGTCCGATCTCGGCGAGGATCATTTCGTTCCGATCGATCCGCTCGCCACCAACCAGATCGAAGTGGTGCGCGGGCCGGCAGCACTCCGCTACGGCTCGACCTCGATCGGCGGCGTCGTCAGCGCCACCAACAACCGGATTCCGGAAGCGGTGCCTTCCTGCGCTCCATCGTTCCAGACCTACGGCCTGCCGACCAAGGCTCCGCTCGCGAGCGCCGCGACCTCACCCTGCGTCACCGCCGAGACCCGCACCGCGTTCTCTTCGGTCGATCGCGGCGTCGAAAGCGGCGTGCTGCTCGACACCGGCGGCGGCAATTTTGCGTTCCATGCCGACGCCTATGGCCGCACGACCTCGGACTATTCCATTCCGAGCTATCCGTATCTGAACGATCAGTCGCGCCCCGTGAACGGCCGCCAGCCGAACTCGGCGACGCGTTCGGACGGTGCCTCGATCGGCGGCTCCTACTTCTTCCAGGGCGGCTATATCGGCGCGTCGATCACGCAGAACGACTCGCTCTACCACATCCCCGGCATCGACGGCGCCGACCACCACACACGGATCGACGGCCACCAGACCAAGATCAACGTCAAGGGCGAGTACCATCCTGATGCGGCCGCGATCGACGCCGTCCGCTTCTGGGCCGGCGCGACCGACTACCGCCACAACGAGATCGGCCTTGCCGATCCCGCCGACCTCAACAGCGACGGCATACGCCAGACCTTCACCAACAAGGAGCAGGAAATCCGCACCGAGGTGCAGCTGATGCCGTTCAACGCGCGCTTCGCCGAGGTGACGACGGCGCTGGGCTTCCAGGTCGGCCATCAGGAATTGAGCGCACCGAGCCCGGACAATCCCGGTACGTTGTTCAACGGCCTGTGGGACCCCAACAACAGCACGCGCGTTGCCGGCTACGCCTTCAACGAGTTCAAGTTCACGGCGGCGACGCGGGCGCAGGTCGCCGGCCGCATCGAGCACGTCGAGCTGCACGGCACGACGCCGGACTTCCCGGCCGATTATCTGCCCGACGGCACGCCGCAAGCGGCGATCGCGCGCAATCCGTCGTTCACGCCGAAGAGCGGCAGCATCGGCCTGCTGCAGGACCTGCCGGGCGGCATGGTCGGCAGCATCACCGCGCAATATGTCGAACGCGCACCGAAGGCCGCCGAGCTGTTTTCGCGTGGTGGACATGATGCGACGGCGACGTTCGACATCGGCAATCCGAACCTCACCATCGAGACCGCGAAGTCGGTCGAACTCGGCGTGCGCAGGGCGACGGGACCGTTCCGCTTCGAGGCGACGGTCTACTACACGCATTTCGACAATTTCATCTATCGCCGTCTCACCGGCGTGTCCTGCGACGATGACTTTGCATCCTGCGGCACGCCGGGCGCCGAGCTGAACCAGGCCGTCTACTCGCAGCGCAATGCCAACTTCCGCGGTGGCGAATTCCAGTCGCAGCTCGACGTCGGCGCTTTCCAGGGCGGCATCTGGGGCATCGACAACCAGTTCGACTTCGTCCGCGCCACGTTCAGCGACGGCACCAACGTGCCGCGGATTCCGCCCATGCGGATGGGCGGCGGCGTGTTCTGGCGCGACGACAACTGGCTGATGCGCGTCAACCTGCTGCATGCCTTCGCGCAGAACAACGTCGCCGTGATCGCAGAGACGCCGACGGCGGGCTACAATCTGCTGAAGGCCGAAATCAGCTACAAGACCAAGCTCGACCGCAACTGGTTCGGCGCGCGCGAGCTGATGGCCGGCATCGTCGGCAACAATCTCCTCAACGAGAACATCCGCAACTCAGTGTCCTACACCAAGGACGAGGTGCTGATGCCCGGCATCGGCGTGCGGGCGTTTGCGAACTTCAAGTTTTGATCCTTGAGTTAGTCGGGGCCCACGGGCCCCGACGCACACCGCCGCCACACCGTCATTGCGAGCGCAGCGAAGCAATCCAGAATCTTTCAGCGGAGGCAGCCTGGATTGCTTCGCTGCGCTCGCAATGACGGAGTATGAGGAGCCGCTGCCGTCCTTCTAACGCGCAGGACAGTAGGCCCGGATGGAGTGCAGCGTAATCCGGGGTTCTCGCGTTGCGGGCAGACCTTCCCGGATTACGCTGCGCTCCATCCGGGCTACGAACTACCCTGCCCGCGCCTTGCTCCAGTCGGGGCCGACCGGGCCGGACACGCCGTCGAAGGCGCCGTCGACGAGTTCGAACACCAGGATGCGGGCAGCGTCGACAGGGCCCGGCATGGTGACGCGGCCCTTCGGGACCGGCTTGAAGCCGACACGGCTGTAATAGGGCTCGTCGCCGACCAGCAGCACGAGACGGTGGCCTTTCGCCTTTGCGTCCTTGAGCGCGCGCTCCATCAACAGACGGCCGACACCGCGGCCGCGGAACGGCGGCTCGACCGTGAGCGGCCCCAGCAGCAGCGCAGGCGTTTCGCCGACCAGCACCGGCAATTGCCTGACGGAGCCGACCAGCAGTGTGCCGATGCGGGCGGTGAAGGACAATTCGAGCAGATGGTCGACGTGCTCGCGAATCCGGTAGGCGCTGAGCACGAAGCGGCCGGGACCGAAGGTACGTTCATGCAGCCGCTCGATCGACTGGGCGTCGCCGGCGGCCTCGGGAAGGATGGTCAATGAGAGATCGGTCATGTCAATTCGCGGGATAGCACCTGAACGCAGCGCGGTCCATCGGGCAGCGAAGGCGTTCAGCTCCTTTTCATCGGAGGTCGGGACAGGTAGGCCAGCATCTTCATTTCCCGCCGCCCTCGCGTCACCGTGTCGAGCACGAGCCCCGACGACACCGAGAGCAGGGGCGAAGCTGTCCGAGAGGACCGGGAAGGACTTGACGAAGCGGCGTGAGAACACGCGGTAGCCGGACAGGATGTCCTTGAACGTGTGACCGAAGGTCGACGCCAGGAAGCCCGTCAGCATACGGTTGCCAGTGCGGTGGCCGAGCCGGTAGGCGGCCCTGATCGACGCGAAGACCGACCACCATGTCGAGATGATCATCGAGCAGCCTGTCGATCATGCGCGGCGCGCTCGCCGCATCGTAGGTGGCATCACCATCGACCAGCACATAGATGTCGGCCTCGACGTCGGCGAACATGCGACGCACGACGTGGCCCTTGCCCTGCCGCCGCTCGCTGCGCACGATCGCGCCCGCTTCGCGCGCGACCGCCGCGGTATGTCGCGCGAATTGTTGTCGTAGACGTAGATCTCGGCCGAGGGCAGCGCCTTGCGGAATCGGCAATGACGGTCGCGACCACCGCTTCCTCATTGTAGCAGGGCACCAGCAGCGCGATGCGAAGTTGCGTTGAGGTCATCGCGACGGCACTCCGAGGCTTGCCGGCTCGCGCCCGAGCGGCGCGGCCTGCGGCGGCAGCATGCGCGCCTCGGTCCAGCGCGACATCGTGGCGACGTTGCTGGCGAGGATCGCGAGGCAGATCAGACCGAAGGCGATTTGGCGATCTTCATCCGGCGTCCGTGGCGGCCTTTTCGGGCTGCTTGCTCGCACAGGCCGCCGTCAGCGCCACGTCGCAATCATTGGCCGGCCGTCCAGCACTTCCGCGATCCGAAGCCGCGTGCCAGGCGTAGTGCCCTCGGGCAACGCCGTGATCGGAAAGAACTGGCATTCGACGATCTCGCGGTTGGGCTCGGGCGGGCGCTCCTGCCTGAACTGCCTGACCACATAGACCGCGACGTGGTCGCGGCGGGAGACGTGGCTGTTGAGGAAGATGCCGTGCAGGCTTACTGCTCCGGTGAGGTCGATATCGCCCTCCTCCTTGAGCTCGCGCCGCATCGCCTGCTCCATGGTCTCGCCATGGTCGACGCCGCCGCCGGGCAGGTGCCAGCCGCTGACGTAGCTGTGCCGGACCAGGAACACCCGGTTCTCGGCATCCAGCACCACGGCGCGGACGCCGAGCGTCATGCCGCGGACGACGAGGAAATAGGCGTGGAAGATTCGCCGCAGCAACGGCTCGAATTTCCTGCGAACGCTGTTCAGACGATCTTCCATCACGCTCCCATGAGGCCGCTTCCGGCCCCGCTTGCACGTTGCCTGCGACCTTGCCATTACAGTGGAGCAATAGCGAGGCAATCGCGCGCCATGACTCCCAACACGCTGGCCCCCTTCACGCTCGCCCATCTGTCCGATCCGCATCTGCCGCCCTTGCCGAAGCCGCGGCTGATCGAGCTCGCCGGCAAGCGCGTGCTCGGCTATGTCAACTGGACGCGCAACCGCCACAAGTACCAGCGCCGCGAAGTGCTCGACGCGCTGGTCGCCGACATGAAGATGCAGGCGCCCGACCACATCGCGGTGACGGGCGATCTCGTCAACCTGGCGCTGGAAGCCGAGTTCGCTCCTGCCCGCGCCTGGCTCGACGGCGTTGGCCCGCCCGACCGCGTCACCGCGATTCCCGGCAATCACGACGCCTATGTCCGCGCCACCTCGCATCGCTTCGGCGAGACGTTTGGCCCCTATCTTGCGGGCGACGACGGCAGCATCGGTTTTCCGTCCGTGCGCCGGCGCGGGCCGCTTGCCTTGATCAGCCTGTCGACGGCGGTGCCAACCCTGCCGCTGATGGCGACGGGCACGCTCGGACGCAATCAGCTCGCCTCGCTCGCAGCAGTGCTCGAACGGCTCGCGACTGAAGACGTGTTTCGCGTGCTGCTGGTGCACCATCCGCTGAAGTCCGGCGCGCGGCAGAAGCGGATGACAGATTCGGCCGCGCTGCTGGCGCTACTCAAGCGCCATGGCGTCGAGCTGATCCTGCACGGGCACGACCACATTCATTCGACGATGTGGTTCGAGGGGCCGAACGGCAACATTCCCGCGCTCGGCGTGCCCTCGGCCTCCGCGCTCGCGCACGGGCACTACCCGGCGGCGGCGTATAATCTGTTCACGGTCGAGAAGGACAATGCCGGCTGGCGCTGTGAGCAGACGGTGCGGAGCCTGGGAGCAGGGTTTCAGATCGGGCAGATCAAGCATGTGAGGTTGATTTAGACCTGCTGTCATTCCGGGGCATGCGAAGCATGAACCCGGAATCCATCAGGCCGCAATACGTGCTGATGAATGGATTCCGGGTTCGCTTCGCGCGCCCCGGAATGACGACCGAAGATGCCTCACCAGCTCCGCAACGCCGCCACCACGGCAACCCCGAACAACGCGGCAGCACCGAGGACGAAGCCGAACACGAACGGCCATACCCGCGAGCGTCGCGGCGGCGGCGCGACCTCGGGCTTCGGTTCGGGCGGGACCACCATCGCGTGCTCGCGCTCCACCATGCGGCGCGCGACATAGTCGGTGACGGCCTCGACGATCACGGCGGTGTCGTGCGATTCGGCGAGCACGATGCGGCCGAAGCGGGTGTCCTGGACGAAGCGGTACATGCGCTTGTCGCGCCCCATCACGATGTGCGCGACAACGTCGATCCACAGTCTCGGCGTATCGCCCTGGCTGATGCCGCGGTCGAACAGGTCGATCTGATCAGGCACCTGCGCGAACAGCGGATCGAGCGCGTCGTTGAGGATCTCGAGCCGCGCCACCTCGGCGTCCCTGAGATCGACGACGACGCCGGTCCGGTCGGCGGCCTCGATCCGCGCGCGCAGCAGCGCATCGCGCAGCCGCACCGGGCGCGGCTGGCCGGGATGGGTCCCGCTGGTCTCGGGCTCTGACATTGTCGGCCTCGTCCTCGACTATCCGCCATTAACCTATCAGCAACCACATCCTCCGCAAAGGCCTACAATTCCAGATACTTACGGCGCCCACAGCCGTTTCACCTGTGCCAAAAACAGACGATCCCACCCAGGCAGAGCCTGGATGGGACCATCCGTCCTTGGACGTCTTCTTAATTCAGGGCGTCAGGCCGAGACGCGCGACGGCTCTTCCACGATCGAGAAGCGGACGCCGGCCTTGTGACGGTTCTCTTCCGAGACCGTGCGCCAGGCGTCCTCGGCCTCCTTGCGGGTCTTGAACGGACCCTGCACCTGGGCCGAGCCTTCCACCAGCTTGTGGAAGTTCATCGAACCGAACTCGCCGCCGATCACCCAGAAATTGCTGCCTTTGGTCATTGTCAGTCTCCTGTTTCGGTGCGTGCTGCGTTAGCCGAACTGGTTCATCGTGTTGTGGGCGCCGCCCGCCTTCAGGGCAGCCTCGCCCGCGAAGTACTCCTTGTGGTCGTCACCGATATCGGAGCCGGCCATGTTCTGATGCTTGGCGCAGGCGATACCCTGACGGATCTCGGCGCGCTGCACGTTCTTGACGTAGCCGAGCATGCCCTGCTCGCCGAAATATTCCTTCGCCAGATTATCGGTCGAGAGCGCCGCCGTGTGATAGGTCGGCAACGTGATCAGGTGATGGAAGATGCCGGCGCGCTTGGCCGAATCCGCCTGGAAGGTGCGGATGCGCTCGTCGGCTTCCTGCGCCAGCGGCGTATCGTCGTATTCCGGCTTCATCAGCTCGGCACGGTTGTACTTGCTGACGTCCTTGCCGGCTTCCTTCATCGCGTCGTAGACCTGCCAACGGAAGTTCAGCGTCCAGTTGAAGGACGGCGAGTTGTTGTAGGCCAGCTTGGCGTTCGGGACGACCTTGCGGATCCGATCGACCATTTTGGCGATCTGCTCGATATGCGGCTTCTCGGTCTCGATCCAGAGCAGGTCGGCGCCGTTCTGCAGCGAGGTGATGCTGTCGAGCACGCAGCGGTCTTCGCCAGTACCAGGACGGAACTGGTAGAGGTTGGAGGGCAGCCGCTTCGGACGCATCATCTTGCCGTTGCGGCTGATGATAACGTCGCCATTGCGGGCGTTCTCCGCCGTCACTTCCTCGCAATCGAGGAAGCTGTTGTACTGGTCGCCGATATCACCGGGCTTGTGGCTGACGGCGATCTGCTGCGTCAGGCCGGCGCCGAGCGAGTCGGTGCGGGTCACGATAACGCCGTCTTCGACGCCGAGCTCGAGGAAGGCGTGGCGGCAGGCGCGGATCTTCGCGATGAACACCTCGTGCGGCACGGTGACCTTGCCGTCCTGGTGACCGCACTGCTTCTCGTCGGAGACCTGGTTCTCGATCTGGAGCGCGCAGGCACCCGCTTCGATCATCTTCTTGGCAAGCAGATAGGTCGCCTCGGCGTTGCCGAAGCCGGCGTCGATGTCGGCGATGACGGGCACGACGTGGGTCTGGAAGTTGTCGATCTTCGCGATCAGCTCCTTCTCACGGGTCTGGTCGCCTTCCTTGCGCGCCTTGTCGAGGAGACGGAAGATGTCGTTGAGTTCACGCGAATCCGCCTGACGCAGGAAGGTGTAGAGCTCCTCGATCAGCGCCGGCACCGAGGTCTTCTCGTGCATCGACTGGTCGGGCAGCGGGCCGAAATCGGAGCGCAGCGCCGCGATCATCCAGCCCGAGAGGTACAGATAGGTGCGATCGGTCTTGCCGCCGAAGTGCTTCTTGACCGAGATCAGCTTCTGCTGGGCGATGAAGCCGTGCCAGCAGCCCAGCGACTGGGTGTACTTGGTCGGGTCGTTGTCATAGGCGGCCATGTCGGCCCGCATCAGCGCCGCGGTGTAGCGGGCGACGTCGAGACCGGTCTTGAAGCGGTTCTGGAGGCGCATGCGGGCCACGGCCTCGGCCGACACGCCGTTCCAAGTTGGCTGGGTCTCGAGCAGCGCCTGGGCCGCCTTGACCTCGTCCTGATACGAACCCGGGCCCTGGAAGGTGCTGATGCCGCGCGGCTGGTAGTTCATGTGCCTGATCCTCTTGCTGACGATGGCTAGCCATCGACATTCTTGACAGTGCATTGCGAGATGCGTGTCAGGAGCTAAACGCGAAAACAGAAACTTCGTATAGATGGCTTGTTTCTTAATGGTGATGTCATGTAACATCAGAACATGTAACAGATGTTATTTTGTAAAGTTTGTAAAATTATAGGTCAGCAAGACTGTCCTTTGATGCGCATGGAGACCTGAGAAATGCCCGCCAATACCGGCAAGAAACTCTTCGTCGGCCCGCGGTTCCGGAGGATCCGGCAGCAATTGGGACTGTCGCAGACCCAGATCGCCGAGGGGCTCGGGATCTCGCCGAGCTATGTCAACCTGATCGAGCGCAACCAGCGCCCGGTGACGGCGCAGATCCTGCTGCGGCTGGCCGAAACCTACGACCTCGATTTGCGCGACCTCGCCACCGCCGACGAGGACCGCTTCTTTGCCGAGCTCAACGAGATCTTCTCCGACCCGCTGTTCCGCCAGATCGACGTTCCCAAGCAGGAGCTGCGCGACCTCGCCGAGCTCTGCCCCGGCGTCACCCATGCGCTGCAGCGGCTCTACGCCGCCTATACCGAGGCCCGCCAGGGCGAGACGCTGGCCGCAGCCCAGATGGCCGACCGCGACGTCGGCACCCGCTATGAGGCCAATCCGGTCGAGCGCGTGCGCGAGCTGATCGAGGCCAATCGCAACTATTTTCCGGAGCTCGAGCAGGCCGCGGAGACTCTTCGCGACGAGTTGAACGTCCCGGCCGAGGGACTCTATGCAGCGCTCGCGGCGCGGCTGCGCGAAAAGCATTCGATCCAGACCCGCGTCATGCCTGTCGACGTGATGCGTGAGACGCTCCGGCGGTTTGATCGTCATCGCCGCCAGCTGCTGATCTCCGAGCTCGTCGATCCGCCCGGCCGCGCCTTCCAGCTTGCCTTCCAGCTTGGCTTGGGTGAATGCGCGCAGGCCCTGGAAACCATCATCGGCCGCGCCGGCCCGCTCGACGATGCGCCGCGCCGCCTGTTCCGCATCACGCTCGGCAACTATTTTGCTGCTGCCGTGATGATGCCCTATCCGGCGTTCCTGGCCGCAGCCGAAGCCCTGAATTACGACATCCACGTGCTGGCGCAGCGCTTCAACTCCGGCTTCGAGCAGGTCTGCCACCGCCTCACCACCCTGCAGCGGCCGAACGCGCGCGGCATTCCGTTCTTCCTCTTGCGCGTCGACAATGCCGGCAACGTCTCGAAGCGCTTCTCCTCCGGCACCTTCCCGTTCTCGAAGTTCGGCGGCACCTGTCCGCTGTGGAACGTACACTCGACCTTCGACACGCCGGATCGCCTGCTCAAGCAGGTGATCGAGCTGTCCGACGGCACGCGCTATTTCTCGATCGCGCAGATGGTGCGCCGCCCCGTCGCGCCGCACCCGCTGCCGCAACCGCGCTTCGCCATCGGCCTCGGCTGCGAGATCCGTCACGCCGCGCGCCTGACCTATGCCGCCGGCATGGACCTCGAGAAAACCGAGGGCACGCCGATCGGCGTCAATTGCCGCCTGTGCGAGCGCGAAAACTGTGCCCAGCGCGCCGAGCCGCCGATCACGCGCACGCTGATCCTGGACGAGACGACGCGGCGGGTGTCGAGTTTCGCGTTCTCGAATGCGCGGGAGTTGTGAGGAACGGGCACCGTAAAGCGCAGCATGTATTGGCGAAGAGCGAACGCCATACCCACCGCTGGATCGCCCGCGAAGGCGGGCGATCCAGTACTCCGCGGCCACGGTGATTGAGCCGAAACGCCGCGGAGTACTGGATGTCCCGCCTTCGCGGGGCATGACAGTAGGGGATGCGGCTTGATTGATCTGCCTAACGCCTACGCCAGCGTATGCACGATCACCGGCCCCGCAGCCGCGCTCGCGTGCCCCGCGAGCAACGGGCCGAGATCCTTCTCGATCCAGGCGATGGCGCGCTTGTTTGCCTCCTCGGCCTGCTCGAACTTGTCGAAGATCGAGATCGCGGTGACCGTGTCGTCACCGGCATAGACGACGTAATAGGCGCGGAAGCCGTCGACGTCGCTGATGATCGGAACGGCGCCGTCCTTGATGCGGCGCGCCAGTTCCTCAGCGCTCCCGCTCTTCGCCTTGGCCTGACGGATGGCGGCATACATGGCAATCCTCCCTTCCGGCTACTGATGTGAGGGCATGGTGCCCGGAGCGGATGTTACGCCGAAGCCCGCCGCCAATCCATGCTTGGTTAACCCCACCCTAATCCGCCTTTGCGATCTGCAACCAAGGATTAAGCACGCCTCAACATCGGTGCCTTAGTCTTGCCCCACTCACTTTTCGCAAACACCGGCGGCCTATTGTGCCGGGCGAAGTGACATCAGGGGGTTCATCATGCGCATTGCGTTGCTGCTGACGGCGACCATCGTCGGCGCGCTCTTCGCCAATCCATCCCATGCCGGATCGCTCGATGCCGACGCAGCGCAGTCGCTGCCGCCGGGCTTCCAGAGCTACCGCGGCTACATGTTCGACCTGTCGGAAAATTCCGACCGCAAGGACGTCGACAAGCTAACCGACAATCTGAAGCAGCAGATTGACCTCGTGGAAGGCGCTGGCCTCTCACCGCGCGTGCTGCGCTTCTTCCATACTGTGCCGATCGTCGCCAGCGAGCTGGCCTGCCTCGACGAAGGCGCCGCGACCGCCTGCTACGGCCGGGTCACGCCGGAGATCCACCGCACTGCGCCGCGAACGCTCACGGTGTGGGACCCGAACAAGCAGCGCTGGACCAACCCGAACGCCGTCGACCTCGCGGTCGATTCCGGGCTCGGCGTGATCATGCTGCGCCCGGACATGATGCGGTACGAGAAGGAGGCCGTGCTGCTGCACGAGCTGCTGCACGCCTACCACGCGCGGCTGTTGCCGGACGGCTATGCCAACAAGGGCGTGATCGCCTACTACGCGCTTGCCAAGTCCAAGGACCTTCTCCCCAAGGACTCCTATGCGATGAAGAACCCGATGGAGTTCTTTGCGGTGACCGCCAGCATCTTCCTGTCCGGAAAGAGCGAATTCCACGACCCGAAGTCGCGCGAGGCGCTCAAGGAGAAGATGCCGGACTATTACAAATATCTGGTCGGCGTGTTCGGCTTCGACCCCGAGCCAGCGGCGGCAAACGGCCCGGTCGCCTCGCTGAAGTGAGGCGAACGTAGAAACTGCGTACGCCAAGCAGCCAAAGAGCCGCGCGAAATGCGCGGCTTTTTTTGTTTTGCAGGCTGGAAGCTGCGGATGACGCCCCGGCGGGAATTGCCAAGGCAGGGCCCGATCTGCATAGTCCCGCCCGCATCGATACCGTTTTTCGAAGAGGATAGAACAACATGGCGGACGCCGACCTGGATGTCGTGATCCGGCAACTGGCCAGACAGCTGCATACGGGCCTGATGACCCGCGCCAAGGAGCGGCGGGATCGCTTCAACGGCCTTGCGGCCAAGGCCAAGGGCAAGGAGACCGCCGACCGCTTCAAGATGATGGCCAAAGCCACCATCGAGCAGGCCGCCGCCGCCGCCAAGCGCCTGCAGATGTCCGCCGACAACGTCGCCGACAGCTACGCACGATCGATGCGGATTGCCGCCAGCACGCCGGTTGCGGTGAAGGTGGAGAAGAAGGCGAAGGAAAAGCCGGAGAAGAAAGCGGCAAAGGCAAAGAAGGCCAAAGCCAAGAAGGCGAAGTAGTCGCGGCTTTCTTCCTTCCCCTTGTAGAGAAGGTAGCGCGAAGCGCCGGATGAGAGGTCTCTTTCCGCGACGATAGCAACGTAGGGTGGGCCAAGCGTAGCGTGCCCACGCGTCTGTCGCCGTATTGCAGAGATCGTGGGCACGGCTTTGCCCACCCTGCGATTCCGGGATTCGTGGCGAGATACCCTCACCTTCGCGGTACTGACACCTGTGTCGGCTCGGCGCTCGCGAGCTCGGCGAGCTTTGCGCGCGCAGCCTCGCGCGCGCGGCCGTCCTTGCCGGCGGGCAGCGCCAGCGCCGCCTCGAAATCGGCGCGCGCGTCGTCGGCCTGGCCGCGGGCGAGGAATGCCAGGCCGCGGTCGAGGCGGGCCAGGGCATCCCTGGGATCGAGGCGAACCGCCGTGTTGTAACTCAGGATGGCGCGATCGAGATCGCCGGTGGCGGCGAGCGCGAGACCGCGCTGGTGATAGGGCGCTGCGAGCTTGGGATCATGCGCGATCGCCTCGTCATAGTCGGCGATGGCGAGCGCAAGGTCGCCGTTCTGACGACGCGCGAGCGCGCGCTCGCGATAGAGCGAGGCGCGGTTGGGATTGAGGTGAATGGCCTCGTCGAAATCGGCCATCGCCCGCCTGAAGTCGCCATGGCGCAGCGCGATCCGTCCGCGCCCCTCATAGGCAAAGGCGATCAGCGAGCCGCGCAGCGGCGAGAAGCCGATCACGGCCGAGCAGATGTCGGGATCGTCCTCGTCACCGCAATTGACGACCATGTGCGTGGACAGGCCAACAAGTATGCACATGACGATCAGCAATGGTACGGCAGTTCTGGTCATCTTCGACGGTGGCCGGCATTGGGCCGGCCACGCATCCCCTTTCGAAGAATTGGTCTCGCCGGGGTGTTAACACCGGCTCCGGCGATCCAGTGTGCGCCAGGTCACAAAGCGGGATGCAAAATTCCAGCCGTTTCGTTTCAGCCCCAAGGACCACGTGAAGGACCACGTGAAGACGAGCGGCCCCACGGGCCACGAGGCGGATAGTTCTCGTTGGCGCCGACCGACGGCGCCGCCTGCGTGCCGAGCTCGGCAGCGAGCTCGCGCAGCGCGGCGATGCGGTTCTGTGTCGAGGGATGGGTGGCGAACAGATTGTCCACACCGTGGCCGGACAACGGATTGATGATGAACATGTGCGCGGTCGCGGGATTGCGCTCGGCCTCATAGTTCGGCACCTGGTGCGCGGCGCCCTCGATCTTCACCAGCGCGGACGCCAGCCACATCGGTTGTCCCGCGATGCGCGCACCGAGGTTGTCCGCGGCATATTCGCGGGTCCGGCTGATCGCCATCTGCACCAGCATGGCGCCCAGCGGGGCGAGGATCATCATCAGGATCGAGCCGACGATGCCCGGACCGTTGTGGTTGTCGCGATTGCCGCCGAAGAACATGCCGAACTGGGCGAGCATGGAGATCGCGCCCGCAATGGTCGCGGTGATGGTCATCAGCAGCGTGTCGTGATTCTTGATATGAGCGAGCTCGTGCGCAATCACGCCGGCGAGCTCCTCGCGGCTGAGCTGGTTCATCAGCCCGGTGGTGACGGCGACGGCCGCGTTTTCCGGATTGCGGCCGGTCGCGAACGCGTTGGGCTGCATCTCGTCCATCAGGAACACGCGCGGCATCGGCAGGCCCGCTCGGCCCGCAAGTTCCGCGACCAGCCCGACCAGCTCCGGCGCGGTCGAACGATCGACCTCGTGGGCGCCGTACATGGAGAGCACCATGCGGTCGGAGTTCCAGTAGGTGAAAAGATTGGTCGCAGCGGCAATAACCAGCGCGATCACGGCGCCGGAGGCACCACCGATCAGATAGCCGACGCCCATGAACAGGGCGGTCAGGCCTGCGAGCAGCATTGCGGTACGAAGATAGTTCATGGCCGTCTCCTGGGGCGGCCGCGGGCGAGCCTTCGGCCGGCTCCCCCGAAGTATGAATGCGGTCGGCGACCGCAAGGTTCGTGCGTCGCCGGGCCGCATATTCACAGCAGTCGGCCAGCCTTTCCCCCGCCGCTAAACCTTGAGCGGGATTTGCGCAAAAACGCGCGTGGTCGCTTAGCAACCTGGAAAGCGCAGCTTCGGCTTAATACACGGTAACCGGGCACGGCGCACGGTTCTCGCGCATTGACCGGTTCCGTTGGCATCTCGTCAGCAAGGTGACCGTCATGATGGACCGCTCGCGCGCCGCTTCCGTCGATCCCGCATCCACTCCCTCCCCTAACGAGGGCAAGACTGACGCGAAAGGCTTGCAAGAGGCGCTGCACGAGCAGCTGTTCGCCAATGACGAGCCCGGCCACGCAGCCGACGGGCAGACGACGCCAGAATCTGGGCGGCATTGGTTACATCTGCGGCGCGGCGCCAAGATCGCCATCGGGCTCGCCATCATCGCCGTGTTCGGCTGGTTGCCGCTGCGCGCGATCTGGGAAAATTCGAGCGTCGAGGCCGTCCTGAATTCCCGCCTCGTCACGTTACGCACGCCCATCGGTGGCCGCGTCTCGGCCGCCCAGCGCGTGACCGATCAGGCCAAGTTAGATGCCGGAACCGTTGTCCTGCGCGTCGTCAATTCGCGCGGGGATCGCACCCGGCTCGACGATCTCCGGCGGCAGAAGTCGCGCCTGGAGAACGAGCGGCCGAGCCTTGCTGCCAAGCTCGCCTTGGCACAGGCCGCGCAAAAGGACCTGGCGCGGCAGGCAGCCCAATTCCGCGACGGACGCGTGCTCCAACTCGAGGCCCGCATCGCCGAGATCCAGACCTCGATCGAGGCGGCGGCGGCGCGGCGGGACGAAGCCAGTGCCGCCGTCGACCGCGCATCTTCGCTGGCGAAATCCGGCAATGTCTCGACCGTCGAGCTGGCGCGGTTGACGCGCGAGCTCTCCGTGTCGCAGCAGACCGAGCTCGGCGCGCGCAAGCGGCTGGACGCCGCCAAAGTCGAGCTCACCGCGGCGCAGAACGGCTCGTTCCTCGGCGACAGCTACAATGACCGGCCAAGTTCGGTGCAGCGCGAGGAGGAGATGCGCCAGCGTGCCGGCGACCTCGAAGCCGATCTGGCGCGCACCGACACCGAGATCGCCTGGCTCGCCAACGAGATCATCATCGAGGAGGTCCGCTTCGCCGATCTGTCTGAAGCCGACATCACGACACCCGTCGCGGGGCGCGTCTGGGAGATGATGACCTCGCCCGGTGAGGACGTGCAGGCCGGCCAGCCCCTGCTCAAGGTGCTCGATTGCAGCGGCGCCGTCATCACCGCCAACGTCACCGAGAGCGTCTACAACCGCTTGCAGCTCGGCGATCGCGCGACGTTCGAGCCGAATGACGGCGGTGAGCCGATCTCCGGCACCGTGGTCAACCTGACCGGCGCCGCCGGTGCGCCCGCCAATCTCGCCATCAATCCGGATGCGCTGAGCAAGGAGCCTTATCGCGTGACCGTGGCCTCGCGCGATGCGGCGGCTCGCGCCTGCACCGTGGGACGCACAGGCCGCGTCGTGTTTGCCCGGAACGAGACCGCGCCGCGATGATGGCGCTGACGCCCGGCCTGATCGCGCTCGGCGCCTTCATGGCGATCGTGCCGCTGCTCAGGCGCGACAGCACGATGGCCCGCTCGTTGCTGGCCATCGTGGCGGTGGCCTTGCTGCTGCGCTATCTCCATTGGCGCATCACGTCGACGCTTCCGCCGCCGCATCTGACTGTCGATGCCGTGATCGGCTACCCCTTCATGCTGCTGGAAGCGGCCTCGCTGGTCGCGGTCGCGTTGTCGTTGCTGTTCCTGAGCCGGACGCGCGACCGCACCGCTACAGCGAAGATCGACGGCCGCGCCACCAATCCCGACGCGCCGCTGATCGACGTCTTCATCTGCACCTACAACGAGGAACGATCGATCCTCGAGCGCACGATCATCGGCGCGACCGGCATGGCGTACGGCCATTACCGCGTCTGGGTGCTCGACGACGGAAGGCGGCCCTGGCTGCGTCGGCTTTCGGGCGAGCTCGGCTGCCATTATCTCACGCGGCCCGACAACCATCACGCCAAGGCCGGCAACATCAATCACGCACTCAAGCATGTCGGCGCCCTGCCGGAGCGGCCGGAATTCGTTGCCATTCTCGATGCCGACTTCGTGCCACGGCCCGACTTCCTCGCGCGCACCGTCTCGCTCATGGACGATGTTTCGGTCGGCGTAGTGCAGACCCCGCAGCACTTCATCAATCCAGACCCGATCCAGACCAACCTCGCCGCGACCGACGTCTGGCCCGACGAGCAGCGGTTTTTCTTCGACATCCTGCTGCCGGCCAAGGACGCCTGGGGCGTCGCATTTTGCTGCGGGACCTCGTCTCTCATCCGCTATTCCGGGCTGGTGCAGATCGGCGGATTTCCGACCGACTCCGTGACGGAAGACTATCTCGTCACGCTGCGCCTGAAGGAACACGGCCTCAATACGATCTATCTCAACGAGCGGCTGACGATCGGGCTCGCGCCGGAGGGGCTGAAGGAATACATCACCCAGCGCGCCCGCTGGTGCCTCGGCCTGATGCAAATCGTGCGCGGCCGCAGCGGACCGCTGTCTCAGGATTCGAAGCTGTCCTTCATCGACCGCCTCTCGCTGGTCGACGCCTTCATGAGCTGGTCCGCGGTCTACACCTCGAAGGTAGCGGGCCTGGTGGTGCCCTGGCTGTTCCTGCTGTTCGGCGTCAAGGCGGTCCGGGCCGACCTCACCGAGCTGTTGCGCGTCTTTCTGCCGTTCTATGTCTGGAATGGCCTCAGCATGGCCTGGCTGTCGCGCGGCCGCTCGCTCGCGATGATGAGCGACGTGTCGCAGCTCATCGCGGCGCCCGCCGTGCTCAAGGCGGTGGCAGCCGGCCTGTTGAAGCCGAAAGGACACAAGTTCAAGGTCACCGCAAAAGGCGGCGACCGTAACAGGCGATTTGTCGAATGGCCGCTGCTGCGGCTCTATGGCAGCGCGCTTTGCATCACGCTCGCGGCCATCGCCTATGCCTTCATCCTGCACCTGCGCGGCGAGAACATCGCCTATGGCGGACTGGCCCTGGCCTGGAGCCTCTACAACGCAGTCATCCTCACCGTGGTCTGCTTCGTCTGCATCGAGCAGCCGCGCAAGCGCAAGGCGGAGCGGTTCAGCCGCAATGAGACGGTCCTGCTGCGACAGGACGGCAGGTCGCATCTCGCCCGGCTCGCCGACATCTCCATCACGGGCGCCCGCCTGATCGATCCCGATCCGCCGCCGCCGGGCAGCACGATCGAATGCCGGATCTATGGCCGCCCGATCGCGGCCATCGTGGTGCGGCGGACCACGGACGGCTTCGCCGTGCGGTTCGAGGAAGGCATGGATACGCGCGTGCACGCGATCAGGGCATTCTATGCCGGCGAATATGTTCGCGCCTTTCGGGGCGTCAGGGCGCTCCCGGTCGGGAAAGCGCTGTTGATGCGGCTGTTCGGCTAGGGTCCCGCACGACATCCGCGCGCGTTCCCTGCGCTGACAGAGCATGAAGGGATGGCCTGAGACTATCACTTCACCTAAACTTCGGGCGAATCCACGCCTGCCCTCCCCGCCGGAACCCCTATGGTCCAGACCCGATTTCTGATCGCGGCCGTCGCACTTCTCGCATGCGCCGCCACCGCCTCCGCCCAAATGCTTCCACCTCCCGCCAAGCCGGCAGCGCCCAAGGCTCCCTCGCCGCGCGCGGCCTCATGCCACAACGGCGCGAGCTTCGATCGCTTCCTGGCCGACGTGAAGGGCCAAGCGGTGGCTGCCGGCGTGTCGCAGCGGACGATCGCGGAGACCTCTCCCCATCTCGTCTACGACCAGGGCATCGTCAATCGCGACCGCGGCCAGCGCGTGTTCGGCCAGCTCTTCACCGAATTCGCCGGCCGCATGGCTGCGCCCTACCGGATGCAGAACGGCCAGCAGCACATCAAGCAATACGCTGCCGCATTCGCGCGCGCCGAGAAGGAATATGGCGTGCCGCCGGCGGTGATCGCCGCGTTCTGGGGGCTGGAGAGCGACTTCGGCGCCAACATGGGCAATCTGCCGACGCTGAAATCGCTGGTGTCGCTCGCCTATGACTGCCGCCGCTCCGAGATGTTCGTGGGCGAGACCATCGCCGCGCTGAAGATCATCGACCGCGGCGATTTGCATCCCGACGAGATGATCGGCTCCTGGGCCGGCGAGCTCGGGCAGACGCAATTCCTGCCCGTGCATTACGTCAATTACGCCGTCGACTATGACGGCGACGGACGACGCGACCTGTTGCGCTCGCCGGCCGACGTGATCGGCTCGACCGCCAATTACATCGCCAACGGTTTGAAGTGGCGGCGCGGCGAGCCGTGGCTGGAAGAGATCAAGGTGCCGCCGAACCTGCCTTGGGATAAGACCGATCTCACGGTGAAGGAGCCGCGCTCGACATGGGCGCAGTTGGGGGTCACCTATCCCGACGGCCGTCCCTTGCCGAACGACAATCTCGCGGCGTCCGTGCTGTTACCGATGGGGCGCTTTGGGCCGGCCTTCATGGCCTATGCGAATTTTGCGGCCTATACCGAGTGGAATAACTCGCTGATCTATTCGACCACCGCGGGCTATCTCGCCTCGCGCATCGCCGGTGCCGCGCCGATGCGCAAGCCGGCGGCGCCGGTGGCGCAATTGCCATTCAACGAGCTCAAGGAATTGCAGCAGCTGCTGGTGCGCGCCGGCTTCAATGTCGGCAAGGTCGACGGCGTGCTGGGCCAGCAGAGCCGCGCCGCCGTCAAGGCGATGCAGATCAAATACGGCCTGCCTGCCGACTCTTGGCCGACCGCCGAGCTGCTCGCACGGATGCGCGGCGGCACGGCGCAGATGCAGCCAGGGGCGGTGGTGCGGTAGGACTCTATCCGCCGTCATGCCCCGGCTTGACCGGGGCATCCAGTACGCCGCGGTCATAGTTGGTTCACACAATTCCCGCCGCGGAGTACTGGATCGCCCGGTCAAGCCGGGCGATGACACCGAGAGTGTGGCGGCGACCGCACGCCGGTGCGATAGAATTTTCGCATCGCACAAGCCCTCTCCGCGATTGTATTTTTCCATGAGGCTCCCATGTGAGTGGCTCAGGTTTTCTCCTGAGATTCCCACTCACAAGCGAGCATCACATGTCCTTCTACGACGCCGTCGTTCCCGCCTATTTGCAAATGCTGAACAGCCTCATCGGCCTGCTCACCAAAGCCGAGGCGCATTGCGCAGCCAAGAAGATCGACCCCAGCGTCCTGCTCGGCTCGCGCCTCTTCCCGGACATGCTGCCGTTGTCGAAGCAGGTCCAGATCGTCAGCGATTTCGCCGCCAAGGGCTGTGCCCGTCTGACCCACAGCGAGGTGCCCTCCCCGCCCGACACCGAGAAGAGCTTCGCGGAGTTGAAGCAGCGGCTGGCAAAGACGATCGACTACGTGAAGTCGTTCAAGCCCGAGCAGTTCGAGGGTGCCGATACCAAAGACGTCACCTTCCCGGCCGGACCGGACAAATCCATCACGATGAAGGGCCAGCAGTTCCTGAGCGCGTTCTCGCTGCCGAACTTCTATTTCCACGCCGCGACCGCCCACGGCATTTTGCGTCACAACGGCGTCGAGATCGGCAAGCGCGATTTCCTGGGCGCGAACTGATTTGCCAAATCGCACGGCCGCGTAGCGGAATTCTCCTGCCGCGGCCGGAATTGCACATGAATTATGCTACGCGGGCTTGCCGCGTAGCTAGCCTGCACTTTGAGTATGGCTCCGCTCTTGCGCCTGATGTCGCGATGCACAACTGTTCCAGACCTCTCACCGCTGGAAACATTGCCAATGAGCCGCCCAACCAAATTGTTTGAGACCTATAAGCTCGGTCCGATCACGCTTGCGAACCGTTTCGTGATGGCGCCGCTGACGCGCAATCGCGCGGCCCCCGGCACATTCGTGCCCAGCCCGCTCGCCACCGACTATTACGGCCAGCGCGCCTCCGCAGGGCTTCTGATCACCGAAG
Source organism: Bradyrhizobium sp. 195 (assembly GCF_023101665.1). Taxonomy (NCBI): domain Bacteria; kingdom Pseudomonadati; phylum Pseudomonadota; class Alphaproteobacteria; order Hyphomicrobiales; family Nitrobacteraceae; genus Bradyrhizobium; species Bradyrhizobium sp. 195. The sequence continues at coordinate 6,554,182 of NZ_CP082161.1, forward strand.
CGAGCCAGGTCTCGCAGCAAGGGCAAGGCTACCAGGACACCCCCGGCATCTACAGCAAGGAGCAGGCCGCCGGCTGGCGCAAGGTCACCGATCGCGTGCATGAGCGTGGCGGCAAGATCTTCATCCAGCTCTGGCATGTCGGCCGCATCTCGCATGTCGATCTCCAGGCGAATGGCGCCGCGCCGGTGGCGCCGAGCGCGATCCGCGCCAAGGGCAAGACTTTCGTGAACGGCGGCTTCGCCGATGTCTCCGAGCCCCGCGCGCTCGATCTGTCCGAAATTCCAGGGATCATCGACGACTTCAAGCGCGCGACGAAGAATGCGCTCGAGGCCGGCTTCGACGGCGTCGAGATCCACGGTGCCAACGGCTACCTGCTCGAGCAGTTCGCCAAGGACGGCGCCAACAAGCGCACGGACGCCTATGGCGGCTCGATCGAGAACCGCGCGCGGCTGATGCTGGAAGTCTCCAAGGCCGTCGTGGCCGAGGCCGGAGCGAATCGTACCGGCATCCGCATCTCGCCGGTGACGCCGGCCAATGACATCTCGGATTCCAATCCGCAGGCCCTGTACGACCACATCGTCGACGGCCTCAGCGCGCTCAAGCTGGTCTATCTCCACGTCGTCGAAGGCGCCACCGGCGGTCCCCGCGACATCGCGCCGTTCGACTACGCATCCTTGCGCAAGCGCTTTACCGGCGCCTACATCGCCAACAACGGCTACGATTTCGATCTCGCAACCAAGGTGCTGGACGCGAACGCCGCCGATCTCATCGCCTTCGGCAAGCCCTTCATCTCCAACCCCGACCTCGTCGAGCGGTTGAAGCAGGGCGCCGCGCTGAACGACTGGGACAAGAACACGTTCTACGGCGGCAGCGCGAAGGGATATACGGACTACCCGACGCTGGCGGCTGAGCCGGCGGAGTAAGGGATCATCTATCCACACAACGGCTGTCATGCCCCGCGAAGTGTTTAGCCCGGACAGATCACTGACGGGTGTTCGGAGACATAGCTGACACATCAACATTGGCTGGATTGGTCCGATTCGGGAGGCCGTCCATGCCCTGGAGTGAGGTGTCAGCAATGGATCAGCGTCACGAGTTCGTGCGGCTGGCTTTGCAGGAGGGCGCCAATCGGCGCGAGTTGTGCCGACGGTTCAACATCAGCCCTGACGTGGGCTACAAATGGCTGCGGCGCTGGCAGGCTGGCGATCGAGAGCTGGCCGACCGCTGCCGTTGCCCGCATGCGATGCCCAAGCGCAGTGAGGCTGCGGTCGAGGCACAGGTTCTGGCCGTGCGGGACAAGCATCCGGCTTGGGGAGCGCGGAAGATCGCTCACTGCCTGAAGCGGCGCGGGCAGACGGTGCCCGTGCCGTCAACGGTGCACCAGATCCTGTGTCGGCACGGTCGGGTCAAGCCAAGCGAGAATGCACCGCCCAATCCGGGGCATCGCTTCGAGAAGGAAGCTCCTAACCTGCTGTGGCAGATGGACTTCAAGGGACACCTGCCGCTCGCCAACGGGACGCGATGCCATCCGCTGACAATTGTCGACGATCACTCGCGCTATGTCCTGTGCCTGAAGGCCTGCGCCGACGAGCAGCGTCTTACCGTGCAGGATCATCTGACGACGACGTTCCGCTGCTACGGCCTGCCGGAGGCTTTCTACACCGACAACGGCTCACCGTGGGGCGATACGTCAGGTGTTCGTTGGACCGGGCTGAAGGTGTGGCTGCTCAAGCTCGGTGTCAGGGTGGTGCATGCCAGGCCCTGTCACCCGCAGGCGCGCGGCAAGAACGAACGCTTCCATTGCACCCTGAAGGCCGAGGTTCTTGCCATGCGTCGCTTCCGCACTCTCCCGGAGGTCCAGCGCGCCTTCGACGCCTGGCGGCCAGTCTACAATCTGGAACGTCCCCACCAGGGCCTCGATATGCACGTCCCCGCCGATCGCTTCCGGCCGAGCACCCGTGCCATGCCGGCTCGCGTTCCGATCGTCGAATACGACAGCGGTGAGATCGTGCGCAGAGTCTCATCGACAAGACCCTACATCTCCTTCAAGGGGCGCTTCTGGAAGGTTCCCCAGGCCTTCGCCCGCGAGCGCCTCGCCATCCGGCCGCTGGACCGCGATGGCCATTACGGCATCTTCTTCGCCAGCTGGCAGGTCGCATCGATCGACTTGACCAATGGCCAACCTGTCAGTGATGTGTCCGAACAGGTGTCAGCCATGTCTCCGGACTAAACACTCGACCGGGGCATCCAGTACGCCGCGGCCGTTCGGTTCAATCACGACCGCCGCGGAGTACTGGATCGCCCGCCTTCGCGGGCGATGACAGCAAGTGTGTAGAGACGACGCACCTAACCCATCAAAAAACAAAAAGGCCGGGATCGCTCCCGGCCTTTCGCATTTGATGACGTTACGCGCCGCTTACTTCGCTTCCGCGCGCTTGGGCGGGGTGGCCGGCCACGACTTGATCAGGGTATCGTAGTCGACCGTCTCGCCCTTCGGCTTCTCGTTGGCGAGCTTGCGCTGGGGCGCGATGGTGCCGTCCTTCTCGGCCTTCGCGAACCAGTATTCCGGCTTCTCCTTCTTGTGCAGCTTCGGACCGCAGGCACCCTGCACGTTTGACTTCTCCAGGCGCTCCATGACGGAGTCCTGAGCCGCTGCAAGGGCATCCATCGCGGCTTGCGGCGTCTTCGCACCGGACGACGCATCGCCGATGTTCTGCCACCACAGCTGCGCGAGCTTCGGATAATCGGGCACGTTGTTGCCGGTCGGGGTCCACTGCACGCGCGCAGGCGAGCGGTAGAACTCGATCAGGCCGCCGAGCTTCGGCGCGCGCTCGGTGAACGACTTGTCCCAGATGTCGGATTCACGGATGAAGGTGAGACCGACATGGCTCTTCTTCAAGCTCACCGACTTGGAGATGATGAACTGGAGATAGAGCCAGGCCGCCTTGCGGCGATCCGCCGGGGTCGACTTGAGCAGCGTCACGGAGCCGGCGTCCTGATAGCCGAGCTTCATGCCTTCCTTCCAGTACGCACCGTGCGGCGAGGGCGCCATACGCCATTTCGGCGTACCGTCCGCGTTCATCACGGCGATGCCCGGCTTCACCAGGTCGGCGGTGAAGGCGGTGTACCAGAACATCTGCTGGGCGATGTTGCCCTGTGCCGGCACCGGGCCTGCCTCGGAGAACGTCATGCCCTGGGCCTGCGGCGGCGCGTACTTTTTCAGCCAGTCGAGGTATTTGGTGATCGAGTAGACCGCGGCCGGACCGTTGGTGTCGCCACCACGCTCCACCGAGGAGCCGACCGGGCGGCAGCCTTCCATGCGGATGCCCCATTCGTCGACCGGCAGACCGTTCGGAATGCCCTTGTCACCGTTGCCGGCCATCGAGAGCCAGGCGTCGGTGAAACGCCATCCGAGCGAGGGGTCCTTCTTGCCATAGTCCATATGGCCGTAGACCTTGACGCCGTTGATCTCCTTGATGTCGTTGGTGAAGAACTCGGCGATGTCCTCATAGGCGGACCAGTTCACGGGGACGCCGAGCTCGTAGCCATACTTGGCCTTGAACTTGGCCTTGTAGTCGGCGTTGGTGAACCAGTCGTAGCGGAACCAATAGAGGTTCGCGAACTGCTGGTCGGGCAGCTGATAGAGTTTGCCGTCGGGGCCGGTCGTGAACGACTTGCCGATGAAGTCGTTGACGTCGAGCATGGGATCGGTGACGTCCTTGCCCTCGCCGGTCATGTAGTCCGAGAGAACGACCGTCTGGCCGTAGCGGAAGTGGGTGCCGATCAGGTCGGAATCGTTGATCCAGCCGTCATAGACGTTCTTGCCGGACTGCATCTGGGTCTGCAGCTTCTCGACGACGTCACCTTCCTGGATGAGGTCGTGCTTGAGCTTGATACCGGTGAGCTCGGAGAACGCCTTCGCCAGCGTCTGCGATTCATATTCGTGAGTCGTGATGGTCTCGGAGACGACGTTGATCTCCATGCCCTTGAAGGGCTCGGCGGCCTTGGCGAACCACTCCAGCTCCTTCTTCTGGTCTTCCTTCGACAGCGTCGAGGGCGTGAATTCCGCGATCCACTTCTGGATCACGGCGTCGTCGGCGGCGCGGACCGGCGCCGAGACGGCGAACGACACCGCAGCAATCGCGGCGACGCTCGACATGGTCAGAAAACTGCTCTTGGTCAATGGACCTTTCCTTCTCCTAAACTGTCGCATGTTGTTCCTCCGTTGCAGCGACAAACTTTTATACAGACCCGGATTGCCCCCGGATCTGGCCGTCCCTTCGCAAGCTTCAGACCGTGCGGAATATGAGCACGGCCGTCACCAGCGAAATTCCACTTGCGAGCCACAGGCGCGAGATTTCAACGCCCTCCTCGCCGATCGGCAGCGTTGCGATCGCATCGGTGCCGAAGAAACCGATCCAGAGAAGGTGGATGACCGCCGCAGCGATCAGCGAAACAAACAGGCGGTCGCCGCGCGTGGTCGGAATGCGGAGCACGCCGACGCGCTCGGCTTCGGGATAGACCGCCGCAAGCCACGTCATCACGGCGAGCGTGCAGGCCAGTGCGGCGAAGAAGATCGCCGTCGGCAGCGTCCAGGCCATCCATGCGATGGATTCCATATGCTCTACTCCTTGCGCATGATCTGGTCCGAAAACCGGTTTCCACTTTTCGGGATCATGCGCGGCTCAGACGCGACCGAGCGCAAAACCGCTCGCGATGTAGTTGCGGACGAACCAGATCACCAGCGCGCCCGGAATGATGGTGAGCACGCCGGCGGCTGCCAAGAGGCCCCAGTCCATGCCCGATGCCGACACCGTGCGCGTCATGATCGCCGCGATCGGCTTGGCCGACACCGAGGTCAGCGTGCGCGCGAGCAGAAGCTCGACCCAGGAGAACATGAAGCAGAAGAAGGCGGCGACACCGATGCCGCTCGCGATCAACGGCACCAGGATCTTGATGAAGAAGCGCGGGAAGGAATAGCCGTCGAGGAAGGCGGTCTCGTCGATCTCGCGCGGAACGCCGGAGACGAAGCCTTCGAGGATCCACACCGCCAGCGGCACGTTGAAGATGCAATGCGCGAGCGCGACTGCCCAGGGCGTATCGAACAGGCCGATCGCCGAATAGAGGTTGAAGAACGGCAGCGCATAGACCGCGGCCGGCGCCATGCGGTTCGACAGCAGCCAGAAGAACAGATGCTTGTCGCCGAGGAAGCGGTAGCGCGAGAAAGCATAGGCCGCCGGCAGCGCCACCGAGATCGAGATGATGGTGTTGAGGACGACGTATTCCAGCGAGTTGATGTAGCCGGAATACCAGCTCTCGTCGGTGAAGATGCGCTTGTAGTGCTGCAGCGTCGGCGTGTGCGGCCACAGCGTCATCGTCGAGACGATTTCGGCATTGGTCTTGAAGCTCATGTTGACGAGCCAGTAGATCGGCAGCAGCAGGAAGATCAGGAACAGCCCCATGATGAGGCGGCGGCCGGGGATCGAGTGCATCAGGCCACTCCTTCCTTTGGCTTGAGTGCCGGCACCGGCTTGCGCGCGGCCGATGGCTTGGGCTCCGCCGCCGGCTCGCTCTCCGCCTGGACTTTGCGCTCGGCGCCCGCATTGGTCATGACGGTGTAGAAGATCCAGCAGACGGTCAGGATGATCAAATTGTAGACCAGCGACAGCGCCGCGGCCTTGCCGAGGTCGAACTGGCCGAGCGCGATCTTGACCAGCTCGATCGACACGAAGGTCGTGGAGTTGCCGGGTCCGCCGCCGGTGACGACGAACGGCTCGGTGTAGATCATGAAGCTGTCCATGAAGCGCAGCAGCACCGCGATCAAGAGCACGCGGTTCATCTTCGGCAGCTGGATCGCCTTGAACACGGCCCAGCGCGAGGCGCCGTCGATCTGGGCGGCTTGGTAATAGGCTTCGGGAATCGACTTCAGGCCGGCATAGCACAGCAACGCAACGAGGCTGGTCCAGTGCCAGACGTCCATCACGATGACGGTGACCCAGGCATCGATCTCGTTGGAGACGTAATTGTAGTCAATGCCGATGGCATTGAGGACGTAGCCGAGCAGGCCGATGTCGGGGCGCCCGAAGATCTGCCAGATCGTGCCGACCACGTTCCACGGAATCAGCAGCGGCAGCGCGAGGATGATCAGGCAGGCCGCGACGGTCCAGCCCTGGCGCGGCATCGACAAGGCGACGACGATGCCAAGCGGCACCTCGATCGCTAGGATCACCAGCGAGAAGAACAGGTTACGACCGAGCGAAGCGAGGAAGCGGCCGCCGAGATCGGTCGAGGGATCGAGCAATTCCTTGAACCAGCCGACGCCGTTCCAGAAGAACTGGTTGTTGCCGAAGGTGTCCTGCATCGAATAGTTCACCACCGTCATCAGCGGCAGCACCGCCGAGAAGGCGACGACCAGGAACACCGGCAGCACCAGGAACCAGGCTTTTTGGTTGACGATCTTGTCCATCAGGCGGCTCCCTCCACCAGAAGACTGTCGGCGTAGACGTGGACGTGCGACGGATCGAATTTCAGTCCAGCCATGCCGTCCGAGCTGGTGAACCCCGCGGGCGCGCGCGCCGCGAGCTTGGCGTCGCCGAAGCGCGCTCGCGCAAAACGGATGCGGCCGAGATCGTCGAGACGCTCGATCCTTGCGGTGAGCAGGCCGGGCGCAGGCGCGACGACCTCCACGAATTCGGGACGGACGCCGATCTCGATCTTCGCGCCCGCAGGCAGGTTGTCGTAAGCGCGGTTGAGTCCGATGACGTGGCCATCGATCCGCGCCTCGCGTCCCCTCACCTCGGCCGGCAGGATGTTCATGCCGGGCGAGCCGATGAAATAACCGACAAAGGTGTGCGCCGGCTTGTCGAACAGCTCGGCCGGCGTGCCGCTCTGCACGACGCGGCCGTCATGCATGACGACCACCGTGTCGGCGAATGTCAGTGCCTCAGTCTGGTCGTGGGTGACGTAGATCATCGTGAGGTCGAGCTCGCGATGCAGCGCCTTCAGCTTGGAGCGGAGCTGCCATTTCAGCTCGGGATCGATCACCGTCAGCGGCTCGTCGAACAGCACGGCGGCGACGTCGGAACGGACGAGGCCACGGCCGAGAGAGATCTTCTGCTTGGCGTCCGCCGTGAGGCGCGTCGCCTTGCGGTTGAGATAGGGTTCGAGATCGAGCAGGCGGCCGATCTCGGCTACGCGCTTGTCGATCTCGGCCTTGGGCACGCCGCGGTTCTTCAGCGGAAACGCCAGGTTCTCCCCCACCGTCATGGTGTCGTAGATCACCGGAAACTGGAACACCTGGGCGATGTTGCGCTTCTGGGTTGACAGCGGTGTGATGTCCTTGCCGTCGAACAGGATTTTCCCCCGCGACGGCGTGATGATGCCGGAGATGACGTTGAGCAGCGTGGTCTTGCCACAGCCGGACGGGCCGAGCAGCGCGTAGGCGCCACCCTGCCGCCAGGTCATGGTAACAGGCTTCAGCGCAAAGCTGTCCTGTGGCGCATCATTGCCGCCGTAGGAGTGGGCGAGATCGACGAGGTCAATGCGGGCCATATCGCACCTCCCTCAAGAGCTCGGCGCCGCGACCAACCGGTCGGCGGCATCGAAGACAAAAACGTCGTTGGGATCGAGCACGGCGTCGAGCGTCTGGCCGGGCTCGAACTCGTGCACCCCGTGCAGCACCGCCACCCAATTCGATCCTTCGCGGGTCAGATGCACGAAACTCTCCGAACCGGTGATCTCGGTCACCGTCACCGTGGCATGGAAGGCGTGGCGATCAGCCTCGCCGTTGGCGAGCGCAAGCTGGTGGGCGCGAAAACCGACACGATAGGCGCCGTCGGCAAGGCTTGAATAAAGACCGGAGGCCGGCGAAGTCGTGCCGCCGGCATAAGCGACCTGCCCGTTCTTCTTCTCAATGCCGACGAGGTTGAGCGGCGGATCGGAGAAGACCTGGGCGACGCGCAGCGTCTGCGGGCGGCGGTAGACGTTGGCGGTCTCACCGATCTGAAGCGCCTCGCCTTCCCACATGCACACCGTGTTGCCACCGAGCAGCAGCGCCTCGGTCGGCTCGGTGGTGGCGTAGACGAAGATCGCGCCCGAAGCCTCGAAGATGCGCGGCAGCTCGGCGCGCAGTTCCTCGCGCAGCTTGTAATCGAGATTGGCGAGCGGCTCGTCGAGCAGCACGAGATCGGCGCCCTTGACCAGCGCGCGCGCGATCGCGGTGCGCTGCTGCTGGCCACCGGAGAGCTGGAGCGGCGTACGCTTCAGGAACGGCTCGAGCCGCAGCAGCTTCGCCGCCTCCGCCACGCGCGCCTCGATCTCGGAGCGCGGCTTGCCCTGCACGCGCAAGGGCGAGGCGATGTTCTCGTAGACGGTGAGCGAGGGGTAGTTGATGAATTGCTGGTAGACCATGGCAACCGAACGCTGGCGCACATCGGCACCCGTAACGTCCTTGCCGTTCACCACCACCTTGCCCGTGGTCGGCTTGTCGAGCCCGGCGAGCAACCGCATGATCGAGGTCTTGCCCGACAGCGTCGGGCCGAGCAGCACGTTGAGGGTTCCGCTCTCGAGCGTCAGCGAGACGTCGCGGATATGTGCGACGCCCTCGACAGTCCGGGTCACGTGATCGAGCGTCACGGTCATGAGCGTCCTCCTGCTTCCAGCAGGGGAGTTTGCTGCACAGTGTGGGTCCTGATCCAGTCGTCAAGCACGCCGATCTCATCGGCAGATAGTCGCAGGCCGAGCTTGGAACGGCGCCAGACCACGTCCTCGGCGGTCACGGCCCATTCGTTGGCCATGAGATAGCGCACCTCGCGCTCGGTCAGCGTCGCACCAAAGGACTGGCCAAGATCGGCGGCCGATTTCGCGTCGCCGAGCAGCTTGACCGCCTTTGTGCCATAGGCGCGGGCAAGACGTCGCGCGTGCTCGTGACTGAGGAAGGGATAGCCACGCTGAAGCTCGGCGATCAGCCCGTCGATGTCGGACACATTCATGTCGCCGCCGGGCAGCGGCCATTTGCCGGTCCAGCCCTCCCGTGCTTTTGCACTGCGCAGATAAGGCGCGAGCCGCTCCAGCGCTTCTTCGGCGAGGCGGCGATAGGTCGTGATCTTGCCGCCATAGATCGAGAGCAGCGGCACACCGCCGGGCGTGTCGAGCTCGAACACGTAGTCGCGCGTCGCGGCCTTGGCTTCACTGGCGCCGTCGTCATAGAGCGGACGCACGCCGGAATAGGTCCAGACGACGTCGTCCGGCGTCACCGGCTTGGCCAGATATTCACTCGCCGCCGTGCAGAGATACTGGATCTCCTCGGCCGTCGCCTTCACCTTGGCGGGATCGCCGTCATAGTCGCGATCCGTGGTGCCAATCAGCGTGAAATCGTCCTGGTACGGGATCACGAAGATGATGCGGCCGTCGGCGTTCTGGAACATGTAGGCGCGGTCGTGGTCGTAGAGCTTCCTGACCACGATGTGCGAGCCCTGCACCAGGCGCACCTTGGCTTTCGCATTGACGCCGGCGCCGCGGCCGAGCACGTCCTCGACCCAGGGGCCGCCGGCATTGACCAGCGCGCGGGCCTGGATCTGCGAGCGCTCGCCGGTCAGCGTATTGACCATGCCGACGGTCCAGAGGCGGTCAGACTGGCGAATCTCGGTGGCGCGGGTGCGCGTGCGAATCTCGGCGCCCTTGTCGGCGGCATCGCGTGCGTTGAGCACGACGAGGCGGGCGTCGTCGACGAAGCAGTCGGAATATTCAAAGGCGCGCCTGTAGCGATTCGCGATCAGCGGCTTGCCGACCTCGTCACGCCCAAGATCGACCGAGCGCGTGGCGGGCAGCAGATGACGGCCGCCGATGTGGTCATAAAGGAAGAGGCCGAGACGCAGCAGCCAGGCCGGCCGAAGACCGGCGTGATGCGGCAAAACGAAACGCAGGGGGCGGATGATATGGGGCGCGATGCCCCAGAGGATCTCGCGCTCGATCAGCGCCTCGCGGACCAGCCGAAACTCGTAATATTCGAGGTAGCGCAGGCCGCCATGCACCAGCTTGGTCGACCAGGACGACGTCCCGCTCGCCAGATCGTTCATTTCGCACAGGAAAACGGTATTGCCGCGGCCCACCGCGTCACGCGCGATGCCGCAGCCGTTAACACCGCCTCCGATGATGGCGAGGTCGAAAATACGCTCCAAAAGACGCATCCCCGAACGCCGCCCGTTCCTTCGGACGGCTGCTTTCGTTTTTGATTAGATCACACCAAAAAACGAAAGCAAGATGAAAGAGAGGCGAAAGGAAGTGAAAGCGGAACATTTTTGGTGCGCATGAGGCCGCAGGGAATGAGCATCTTGATCAGCAATTCGGGAAGCAATTAGCGATCTTGATTAGTCAGCGTCGCAGAATTATAGTCTCAATAGTCATATTGGTTACCGCTCGCATGGCCGATCGAAACACTGCACCTGACACACTTCCGGCTGATGACACCTGGACTCTGGCTAACGCCAAGGCGCGGTTGTCCGAGGTGATCGATCGCGCTCAGGCCGGCCCGCAGGTGATCACGCGACACGGCAAGCCCAGCGCGGTTGTCGTCTCCGCCGAGGAATGGGCGCGCAAGACCGCACGCAAAGGCACGCTGGCCGAATTCCTGCTAGCCTCGCCGCTGCGCGGCGCCGATCTCGAACTTGAACGAGTGCACGACGCGCCCCGCGACGAGATGCCGTGAACCTGCTGCTCGACACCAACGTGCTGTCGGAGATACGGCGACCCGCGCCTTCGCCGAAGGTCCTGGCGTGGCTGGATACGATCGATGAGGATCGTGCGTTCATCAGCGTTGCATCGATCGCCGAGCTTCGCCGCGGCGTCGCGTTGCTGGAGGATGGCCGTCGCCGCACGGCGCTGGCCGCCTGGCTTGCCCACGATCTCCCAGCGCGATTTGCCGAACGTGTCTTGCCAATCAATCACGCGGTGGCGGAGCGCTGGGGTGACCTGATGGCTCAGAGCCGCAGGAGCGGCGTTGCATTGTCCGTCATGGACGGTTTCTTTGCGGCGACCGCGCTCACGCACGGCCTCACACTCGTCACGCGCAATGTGAAAGACTTTGCGGCGTTCGGCGTTCCGCTGCTCGATCCATGGGACGATGTCTAGGACCTATCGCAGCCGCACCACCGGCGCGGCTTCCGGCGCGGCATCCTGAGCATCGGCCGGCGCATCATCGATGTCCGCGCCCTTCGGCATCGCCGCCATCACCTCGATGCCCTTGCTGTGGCAGATCGTGGCGAGGCGCTCGGGCAGTTCCTGGTCGGTGACGAAGGTCTGGATCTGCGTGATATGCGCGATGCGCACCGGCGCACTGCGGCGGAGTTTTGTGGAATCGGCGACCAGCATGACGCTGCGGGCATTGGCGATGATGGCCTGCGCCACTTGCACCTCGCGATAGTCGAAGTCGAGCAGCGCGCCCTCCTCGTCGATCGCGGAGGCGCCGATGATGGCGTAGTCGACCTTGAACTGTCCGATCAGCTGCGTCGCCGTCGAGCCGACCACGGCGCCGTCGGCGCGTCGCACCGTGCCACCGGCGACCACCACCTCGATGCGGGGATGGCGGTACAGCAGCATCGCAACGTTGAGGTTGTTGGTGATGACGAGCAGATCCTCATGCGAGGTCAGCGCGCTGGCGACCTCCTCCGTCGTGGTGCCGATATTGATGAAGAGCGAGCAGCCATTCGGGATCAGCGAGGCTGCCGCAGCCCCGATCGCCTTCTTCTCGTCGGCGGCGACGAAGCGGCGCGCCTCATAGGCGAGGTTTTCCACGCCGGAGGCGATGATGGCGCCGCCATGGATGCGGGTCAGCGATCTCCGCTCGCAGAGATCGTTGAGATCCTTGCGGATGGTCTGCGCCGACACCTCGAACCGGCGCGCGAGTTCCTCGACCATGACGCGGCCGGAAGCGCGCGCGATGTTGAGGATTTCGGCTTGGCGATGGGTCAGTCCGGTCACGGCAACGTCCTCAAATCAGAATGATGCATGGTGCGGCGGTTCGCAGCGGCGGTCAATGCGCGCGCCGATCACGGTTAACGGATGCGGCCCTCACCACGCCATGGCGCTCGCGAGGCGCGCCAGCAGTGCCGGATCGTCGAACGCGCTGGCCGAAGTGATCGCGCCGGCGCCAACCAGGTCGGCATGGCTGAGGCTGGTCCGGATGCCGACGGTCGGAATTCCGGCCGCCGCGGCCGATTGCACGCCGGTGCGGGAGTCCTCGAATGCGATCGAGGCCTCTGCCCTCGCGCCGACGAAACGCAGCCCTTCCTGATAGGGCAGCGGATGCGGCTTGCCGTGCGGCAGCTCGGCGCCGATCACGAGCGCCTTGAAGCGATGCGTGATGCCGAGGCCGGAGAGCAGCAGCTCGGCGTTGAGACGCGGCGCGTTAGTCACGGCCACCATGGGGATGCCGGCGCTGTCAGCCCGGTCGAGCAGCGCCATCAGGCCCTGGAGCGGCGCGATCTGCCCGGCCACCAGCGTACGGAAGACCTCCTCCTTCTCATCGAGGATCAGAGCGCGCCGCTCCGGCGCCTCATCGGGCAGAAAGCGCTCGCCGATCGCGACATTGGCGAAACCTTGCAGCTCCCTGGAGAAGCGCGCGTGATCGAAGACATGGCCGTGAGGGCCGAGCACCTGGTTGAAGGCCTTCAAGTGCAGCGGGTCGGTGTCGGCCAGCGTGCCGTCGATGTCGAACAGCAAGGCCCTGCCCATCGCTTCCGTTTTGGCTTCGATCATTTCCGTACTTTCCAAAATCCGCGGCGGATTGATGCGCGAGACGTATCAATATGGCCTCAGCCGCGCAATGACGCATGAGCATGACGACGAGGTGCCACTCGACAAAGCCGCGCGCGGCTGCAACACTTGCCGCAAGATCAAAAAGGAGGAAACGATGACGATCAACCGACGCGATCTGGCTCTCTCGACTCTCGCCGTCTCGGCACTCGCGCTCACGACACCGGTGCTGGCGGCCTCGGCCGACGATGAGGCCGTGGCGAAGAAGGTCGAAGCCTTCCGCCTCGCCCAGATCGCGGCCGATCCGAAGGCGCTCGGCGCACTGTGCTGGGACGATCTCAGCTACAGCCATTCCAGCGGCAAGGTGGAGGACAAGGCGACCTTCATCGCCAACGCGACCGACGGCAAGTCAAAATTCCTGTCGATCGAGTACAAGGACCCGACCATCAAGGTCGTCGGTCCCACCGCGATCGTCCGCTTCCATTGGCTGGGCGAGCAGGAGATGGCTGCCGACGGGAAAAAAGTATCGACCAATCTTCACATCCTGATGAACTGGCAGAAGCAGGGCGACGAGTGGAAGCTCTTGTCGCGGGCCGCAACGAAGTTGTGATCAACGACGCTTGCCCTCTCCCCTGTGGGAGAGGGTAGCAAGCGGCGAGACGGTGAGGGGCTAGTCCTCTCACGATTTGAGTTTGCTGAAGCAACCCTCATCCGGCGCCATAGCCGAAGCCTCGCATCGGCGTTCTCTTACGAACGGCCGCCGAAGGTCGCCTATGCCACCTTCTCCCACAAGGGAAGAAGGAAAAGGCAGCTGGCATCAAGGGCGGCAAAAATTTCCGACCACGCTTCGCGCGCCCCGGAATGACGAATGCGGCGCTTACGCCGCCTCCTTCACATCACCGTGCAACAGCTTGCGCGCGGCGCGCTCGGCTTCGCGCGCGTTACGGAAGAGCTGGCCTTCAAGACGGTTGAAGCGGTGGGATGAGGCGAAGAAACAATAGCCTCCGGAAGAACGAACGACGATACCTGCGGTCTGCGAATCGACTTCGATGATGTAGCTGTCCGGCATAGTCGGTGGATTCCTCAGTGCGGGCAAATAACGGTGCTCCTGCCCAAAGGTTCCCCAGGCATTTGAGGCCGTTTCCACCCCGAATCGACACGCAACTGAGTACGCCGGGACCTCATCCGTTTTATGACTGGTTCTTGACTGGTTCTTGGCGAAGCCGCGACGTGGATGACTCAGTCGCGCCGCGTTTGGCGGCGCTTGCCACGCATTCGTGAGATGAGGCAGAGCGTCGCGCGCGATTACGTCGCGATCGTTGTGTCAGTCGCGCGAACCGCTTGTGGCCGACCGTGTTCGTCAATCGAGACGTAGGTGAAATTGCCGTCGGTGACGAGAAACGGATGCTCCTCCCCGCGACGCAGCGCCCACGCTTCCAGGTGCACGGTAAGCGAGGTGCGGCCAACGCGGACAAGATTGGCGTAGACCGACACGAGATCGCCGACATAGACCGCTTTGCGAAAATTCATCGCCTCGATCGCAACCGTCACGGTACGCGACTTCGCGGCCTTTGACGCAAATACGCCGCCGCCGACGTCCATCTGGCTCAGCAGCCAACCGCCGAAGATGTCGCCATTCGCATTGGTGTCGGCTGGCATTGCCAGCGTGCGGATGCAGAGATCGCCGCTCGGCCCGGTGTTCGCCTGTTCGGTCATGCCGGTGTCACCTGAAATTGTCCCAGCCCGGATCGGGCGCAAAGCGCGCTCCGAATCGCTCGGCCAGCCCGCGCAGGGTGGATACAATGTTTTCCACGCCGCGTGTGCGGGCATAGTTCAGCGGACCGCCGCGGAACGGCGCATAGCCCGTGCCGAAGATCATGGCGCCGTCGACGGCGTCGGCATCGTCGACAACGCCCTCGCGCAGCGCCGCGACGCAGACGTTGGACATCGGCAGCACCAGGCGGTCGATCATCTGGTCGGTGACGCGCGGGCCTGTCTCGGGGAGCGGCCCCTTCTCCGCCTTGCCGTCCTTCCAGGTGTAAAATCCCTTGCCGGTCTTGCGGCCGAGCTCACCCTTGGCGACCTTGTCGCGGAGCCAGGCCGGCGTCGGCGGCAGGAGATCGCCGAATTTCGTGCGCAGCATGTCGCCGACGTCGAGGCAGATGTCGAGCCCGACCTGATCGGCGAGCTCGATCGGCCCCATCGGCATGCCGAATTGCTCGGCGGCGGCGTCAATCAGGCGCTGGTCGATCTTCTCGTCCAGCATCACCATCGCTTCCAGCATGTAGGGCGTCAGCGCGCGGTTCACGAGGAAGCCGGGCGAACTCTTCACCGGCAACGGCAGGCGGTCGACCGCACCGACGAAGGCGAGCGCTTGCTTCAGCACCTGCGGATCATTGCCATCGTGACTGACGACTTCGACCAATTGCAGCCGCGACACCGGATTGAAGAAATGCAGACCGACCAGCCGCTCCGGCCGTGCCAGGCCGTTGCGCAGATCCTGAAGCGGGATGCTCGACGTGTTAGTGGCGAGGATCGCGCCCGGCTTCATCCGCGGCTCGAGCCCGGCATAGACCTTCTGCTTCAGCTCGAGCTTCTCCGGCACCGCCTCGATGATGAGATCAGCGTTGCGCACGCCCTCCCCATCCATGTCGGGGATGAGGCGATCGAGCGCGTCGCGCACGTCGGTCGGCTTGCGGATGATCTTGCCGTACAGCTCGGCGGCGCGCTTCACCGCGCCCGCGATCGGCTCGGCTTTCATATCGGCGAGCGAGACGCGCAGCCCCTGTCCGGCTACCCAAGCCGCGATATCGCCACCCATGGCGCCGGCGCCGATGACATGGACATGCTTGATGGTGTTGCCGCTGCCTGCGGCCTTCTTCATCTGCTCGCGCAGGAAGAAGACGCGGATCAGGTTCTGCGCCGTCGGCGTCACCATCAACTTGCCGAAGGAGGCCTGCTCCGCCTTCAGCATCGCGGCCTTGCTGCCGCCATGGGTCTCCCAGAGGTCGATCAGCGCATACGGCGCCGGATAATGCTCGCGGGATGCGGCCTTCGCCGCCTCCGAGCGCATGCGCTTGGCGAGCAGCCCGCGCGCGAGGCCGACATTCGCCGCGCGCGTCAGCAAGCCTGGCCGCGCCCGCTTCAGGCGGCCGAACAGCGCGTCCTTCACCGCCCCCCGGACATGGCGCTCCTGCGTCGCGCTATCGACGAGACCGAGCGATTTAGCACGGCGTGCATCGATGGTGCGCCCGGTCAGCATCAGGGACATCGACTGAACCGGATTGACCAGCGCGGTGAAGCGCGCGGTGCCGCCGAGGCCGGGATGCAGACCCAGCATCACCTCCGGGAAGCCGAAGCGCGCGCCGTCGATGGCGATGCGCGACTGGCAGGCCAGTGCAACCTCGAGCCCGCCGCCGAGGCAAAAGCCGTGGATGACCGCGACCGTCGGCAGCCTCAAAGCTTCCAGATGGTCGATCACCGCATGCGCGGCGCGGATGCGCGTCTCCACCATGTCGGGATCGGACGCGCCACGGAATTCGTTGACGTCGGCGCCCGCGATGAAGCCGGACGGTTTTGCGGAGCGGATCACGAGACCGGCGGGACGTTCGGTTTCGATCGCCGCGAGCACGGCGTCGAATTCCTCCATCACCTCGGAGGACAGCGTGTTGGCGCTTGCATCAGTGCGATCGAACAAGAGCCAGGCGACGCCGTCGGCATCGCGCGTCAACTTGAAGTGCCTGTATGGACTGTCCGTCGCGGGCTTGGGGCCGAGCTCAAGGACGCGGTCGCCAAGCGCGGTCATGATCTTGGAATCCATGGTCACACCGCCTCGATCAGCATGGCGCCGCCGAGCCCGCCGCCGATGCATTCGGTGGCGATTCCGCGCCGCGTGCCAAGCCGCTTCATCGCGTTAACGAGATGCAGCACGATGCGGTTGCCGGAGGTGCCGACGGGATGACCGAGCGAGATCGCGCCGCCATCGACGTTGAGCCTGTCACGGTCGATCTCACCAGCCGCGCCGTCAAGCCCGAGGATGTCCCGGCAGAATTTGTCGTCGTTCCAGGCGGCGAGGCAACCGAGCACCTGGGTGGCGAAGGCCTCGTTCAGCTCCCAGGTCTCGACGTCCTGAACCGTGAGGCCGTTGCGCTGAAGCAGCGGCGTTGCCGACATCACCGGACCGAGCCCCATGATGCCGGGATCGAGCGCCGCCCAGTTGCTGTCCACGATCGCGGCTTTCGGCGTCAGTCCGTGCTTGGCGACCGCGGCGTCGGAGGCCAGGATCACCCAGGAGGCGCCGTCGGTGATCTGCGAAGAATTGCCGGCGGTGACCTGGCCCCAGGGGCGCTCGAACACCGGCCGGAGTTTTGCGAGCGTCTCTGCCGTGGAGTCCGGACGTACGCCATCGTCATGGTCGAAGAACTTGCCGTCGCGGGAGAAGGCGGTCTCGACCTCGCCCTTCAGGAAGCCCGCGCCTTGCGCATGCGCGAGCCGGCGGTGGCTTTCAGCGGCATAGGCATCGGACTGTGCGCGGGTGATGCCGAAGAGATGGCCGACCACCTCGGCGGTCTGGCCCATGTTCAGATCGGTGATCGGATCGGTCAGCCCGCGCTCGAGGCCGATGATCGGCTTGAGGTCGCTCGGCCGCAATTTGAACGCCGCAGCCAGCTTGGCGGCGACGCCCTTGGCGGTGGCAAGGCCGGCGAACCAGCGCACGCCCGAATTGGGCCAGACCAGCGGCGCGTGGCTCAGCGCCTCGGTGCCGCCGGCGAGGATCATGTCGGCATGGCCTTCGCGGATGTAGCGATAGGCGCTATCGATCGACTGCATCCCGGAGCCGCAATTGATCTGCACGGTGAAGGCGACCATGTCCTCGCCCATGCCGAGCCGGAGCGCGGCGACACGGGCCGGGTTCATCTCGTCGGCGATCACGTTGACGCAGCCGAGGATGACCTGATCGAAGCTGTCGGGCGAAAACGGCTGGCGCGCCAAGAGCGGCCGTCCGCATTGCACGGCCAGATCGACCGGCGTGAACGGCCCCGGTCCCGACCGCGCCTTCAGAAACGGCGTGCGACTGCCGTCGACGATGAAAACCGGTCGTGCCATCAGCTCGCCGCCCTCTGGTCACCGAGTTCCTGGAAGAACTGATGCACGTCGCCGGATTTCCTGTAAATCGGCGACAGCGCCTCCGGCGCAAAATCGTCGACCTCGATCACGTCAGTGACGGCTTTCCGGGCAACAGAGATTTGCTCGCCCTCGGCTTGCGTGATCACGCCTTTGGCGACCGCTTCCTCCCAGTCGCGAACATGCGCAGCGCGCATGCGCTTGGCGATGGCCTCCGTGGCTGCGACCAGCTTGAACGCGCGCTCCAGCCGCGCAAAGCCGCCGTCGTCGTCGACCTGGGCCAGATCCGGCGTGAGGCGCTCGCGTGCTGCCGAGGGCTCCAGCACGATCCCAGCACACTGGTGCACGACGCGGTCGGAGGGGCCGAGCACGCGGGCGCCGAACGGCTGGACCACGAGCTTGAGGAAGGCAGCGACGAAGCGGTTCGGCAGATTGGCGAGGATCTCGGCGAGCCGGTTCTCGATGGTTTTGAAGCCCGTCGCCATGCACCATTCCAGCGCGGCAAAGTCTTCCTTCTGCCGGCCTTCGTCCTGCCAGCGTTTTAGCGCGGCAGAGAGCAAGTACAGCTCGGAGAGAATGTCGCCGAAACGCGCCGACAGCATCTCCTTGCGCTTGAGCGCGCCGCCCAGCGTCAGCAGCGCCATGTCAGCGCAGAGCGCAAACGCCGCGGAGTAGCGCGAGAGCTGACGATAGAATGGCGTGGCGTCACCAGCATCGGGCGCCAGCGCGAACGCGCCAAAAGTCCAGCTCCGGCCGAACGCGCGGAACAGCGTCCGGAAGCTGTGACCGACATGTTTCCAGAATGCTTTGTCGAATGCGGCGAGCCCACGCTCGCGATCGGAATCGGCGAGCGCATTCATCTCGTCGAGCAGGTAAGGATGCGCGCGGATCGCGCCCTGTCCGAACACGATGAGGTTGCGGGTCAGGATGTTGGCGCCTTCGACCGTAATCCCGACTGGCACGGCGCGGTGGAGATTGCCGAGATAGTTTTGCGGGCCGTCGATCACGGCCTTGCCGCCATGGATGTCCATGGCGTCGTCGATCGCCGTGCGCATCCGCTCGGTCGCATGCAGCTTCATGATGCCGGAGATGACGGCGGGATGAACGCCGGCATTGAGCGCCGCGCAGGTCAGTCGCCGCGCCGCGTCCAGCTGATAGGCGGTGCCGACGATGCGCGCGAGCGGCTCCTCAACGCCTTCGAATTTGGAGATGGAGATGCCGAACTGCTCACGGATACGGGCATAGGCGCCGGTGGTGCGGGCCGCATAAGCGGCCCCCGCAGCAGAAAGCGACGGCAGCGAGATGCCGCGGCCGGCGGCGAGCGCGGTCATCAGCATCTTCCAGCCCTGCCCGAGGCGCGCCTGGCCACCAAGGACATAGTCGAGCGGAATGAAAACGTCGCGGCCCCAGTTCGGGCCGTTCTGGAACACCTGCATCGACGGCAGATGGCGCTGCCCGATCTCGACGCCGGGCAAATTGGTCGGGATCAGCGCCACGGTGATGCCGAGCTCTTCCTGATTCCCGACGAGGTGATCGGGATCATAGGCCTTGAAGGCGAGTCCCAGGAGCGTCGCGACCGGGCCGAGCGTGATGTAGCGCTTGTGCCAGTTGAGCCTGAGGCCAACGACCTCGCGGCCCTCGAACTCGCCCTTGCAGATGATGCCGGTGTCGACCATCGAGGCAGCGTCGGAGCCGGCTTCGGGGCTGGTGAGGCCGAAGCAGGGAATCTCGCGGCCGTCAGCAAGCCGCGGCAGCCAGCGCGCCTGCTGCTCTTTCGTGCCGAAGCGCATCAGCAGCTCGCCGGGACCGAGTGAGTTCGGCACCATCACGGTCACGGCGGCTGCGATCGAGCGCGTCGAGATTTTTCGCACGACTTCGGAATGCGCATAAGGCGAGAAGCCGAGGCCGCCAAATTCCTTCGGAATGATCATGCCGAAGAATTTTTCACGCTTGACGAAGTGCCAGACGTCCGGCGGCAGGTCACGCCATTCCCAGAAGATCTTCCACTCGTCGAGCATGGCGCAGAGCTCGTCGACGGGGCCGCTCAGGAACGCCTGCTCCTCGCTGGTCAGGGTCGCCTGCGGGATCTTCAGAAGCTTCGACCAGTCAGGGTTGCCCGTGAAGAGGTCGGCATCCCACCAGACGTCGCCCGCCTCTAGCGCCTCGCGCTCGGTGTCGGACATCGCCGGCAGCACGCCGCGCGCCCAAGAGAAGATCGGCTTTGTCAGGGTGTCGCGGCGGAAGCTCATGGCGGACCTCATGCATCGGCGCGGTTGTCGGGCATTTTAGCGGAAACTGGCTGGCGGAGGCGAACACTTCGCCTGCAAAATTGACGCGGCCGGGCGGCCCCCGGACCATAACGGCCAGGGTGCGCGAGCAGTTCCGGGAGGAATAAGGAGCCGTAGCCCGGATGGAGCGAAGCGCAATCCGGGTAAGTCTATCCGCGAGGGAAGAATCCCGGATTACGCTGCGCTCCATCCGGGCTACGGGACATCGGGCGGCCCGGCCTAATCCGGCCGCACCATCTCGAACATGTTTTCCGGCTTGATCTCGAAATAATCGCCGCGGCGGCCGGCCCGGACGATCGGGCGGGCGGCGGCGGTCTGGTAGACGCCGTCCTTGATCATGGCCTTGTCGATGTGGACGGCAACGACCTCGCCCAGCGTCAACCAGGCGTCGGCCTCCTTGCCGTCGGCGCCCTTGAGGCGGATGATGTCGGAGACCTTACACTCGAAGGCCACGGGGCTCTCGCCGACGCGCGGCACGTTGACGAGCTTGCCGGGCACGGCGGTGAGGCCCGCGATCTCGAACTCGTCGACTTCAGGGGCGACATGCGCCGCGGTCGCGTTCATGTGCTTGGCGAGATCCATCGTGGCGAGATTCCAGACGAACTCGCCGGTCTGCTGGATGTTTTCGACCGAGTCCTTCCAGTTGGTGGAAGAGAAGCCGATGATCGGCGGTACGTAGCAGAACGCATTGAAGAAGCTGTAGGGCGCGAGATTGACGTGGCCCTTGGTGTCGCGAGAGGAGATCCAGCCGATCGGCCGCGGCGCGATGATGGCGTTGAACGGATCGTGCTTGAGGCCGTGGCCCTTGGAGGGCTCGTAGAAGTACAGGTCTTTGTCGGTCACGCTGGCTTTTCCCTGATCGTTATTGCGAGCGCAGCGAAGCAATCCAGAATCCCTCCGCGGAGACAATCTGGATTGCTTCGCTACGCTCGCAATGACGGAGTGTGTTGATCCGTCTCAGCCGCCACCAGCCGGTCGGCCCGGGGGCAGCGCGGGGCATCTTATACGAGGAAATCCGCCCGCCCGTCAGTGGCGCGGCGACAGACCGGCGATGACGAAATCGATCATCTGGTCGATGTTCGGGCCCGGCTTGGTGGCACACTGGGCGATCATCTGGGGGTGGAAGAACCGCATCATCGCGGTGCATGAGCAGAGCGCAGCAAGTTCCAGGTCGGGCGCCTCGAACTCCCCGGAGGCCACGCCTTGGGCGATCACCCGGCCGATCATTCCGGCGACACATTCCATGTGGGTGACGCAGACGTCCCAATCCTCCTGCATCGCGATCTCGACCATCTCGTGCAACTTGCTGTCGCCGACATAGCGCTCGGTATTCATGCGATGAATGGTGGTGAGCAACTCGCGGAAGCGCTCCGGCACCGGACCGGGCTTGGCCACGATCCGCTGCGCCTCCAGCTCGACCTCACCCATCAGGCCACGCGCCACCGACTGATGGATCGCCTTCTTCGATTCGAAGAAGCGATACACGTTGGCGGGGCTCATCCTGAGCTCCTTGGCGATGTCGCCGACCGTGGTCTTCTGATAGCCGATCTGGCGGAACAGCCGCTCGGCCACCTCGAGAATACGATCCCGGGTGTCGCCTTCGATATGTTCCGAAATAAGGGCCATCGATCAGGACTCGTTCGTCAACAGTCTTCTCACTTATTCAGCCGCCTCAGCAAGCGGAATTGCGTGCGGGTCATCGCTCCCATGCTGCGGCGCGGCAGGCTGCTCGGGCGTGCCGGCCTCGTCCAGGCTCTTCCTGAACCACAGCGCATAGAGGCCTGGCAGGTACAAGAGCGTCAGGAATGTCGCGACGAACAGGCCGCCCATGATGGTGATCGCCATCGGGCCCCAGAAGGCCGAGCGCGACAGCGGGATCATGGCAAGGATGGCGGCGAGCGCCGTCAGCACCACCGGACGGGCGCGGCGGACGGTCGCCTCCACGATCGCCTCGCGCCTGGTGAGGCCGTGCGAAACGTCGGTCTCGATCTGGTCGACCAGGATCACCGTGTTGCGCATGATCATGCCGGCGAGCGCGATCAGGCCGAGCAGCGCCACGAAGCCGAACGGGGCATTGGCGACGTTGAGGCCGAAGGAGGCGCCGACGATGCCGAGCGGCGCGGTGAGGAACACAAGGATCAGGCGCGAGAAGCTCTGAAGCTGGATCATCAGCAGCGTCAGCATCACCATGACCATCAGCGGGAAGAGGACGAAGATCGAGGCGTTGCCCTTGGCGGATTCCTCGAAAGCGCCGCCCGGCTCGATCCGGTAGGCCGGCTCGAGGTGATCAATGATCGGCTTCAGCTTCGGCGTGATCTGACCCGTGACGTCAGGCGCCTGCACGCCGTCGACGACGTCCGAGCGCACGGTGATGGCCATGTCGCGGTTACGCCGCCACATGATCGGCTCCTCGTGGGCATATTCGATCTTGGCGATCTGCTGCAGCGGCACGGCCACGCCATTGCGCGAGGTAATGGTGAGATCACCGACGCCGCCGAGGTCGAGCCGTTCGGACGGAATTGCGCGCGCGACCACGGCCACCTTCTCGATGCCGTCGCGGATGGTCGTAACCTGCGCGCCCGAGATCAGCATCGCGAGCGCCTGTGAGACCTCCTGCGGGGTCAGGCCCATGGCGCGGGCGCGATCCTGATCGACGACGAGCTTGAGGTAAGGCGACTGCTCGTTCCAGTCGAGCTGGACGTCCTTGACGCTCTTGTTCTGCCGCATGACGTCGCGAACCTGGTAGGCGATCTCGCGCACCTTGTTGGCGTCGGGACCGATCACGCGGAACTGGACGGGGAAGCCGACGGGCGGGCCGAAATTGAAGCGATCGACGCGCACGCGCGCCTCGGACAGAAAGCCCTCGGCAGCCGCGTTCTCGATCTTGGCCTTGATGCGCTCGCGCGCCTCGACGCCCTTGGCGACGATCACGATCTCGGCAAAGGCCTCGTTCGGCAGCTGCGGGTTGAGGCCGAGCCAGAAGCGCGGCGAGCCCTGGCCGACATAGGACGTATAGGTCTCGATGTCCTTGTCGTCCTTGAGCAGCGTTTCGGCCTGCTTTACCGCCTTCTCGGTCACGTTGAAGGCGGTGCCCTCGGGCAGGCGCAGCTGGAGGAACAGCTCGGGCCGCTCCGACAGCGGGAAGAACTGCTGCTGGACCTGACCGAAGCCGACGACCGAGGCGATGAAGATGCCGACGGTCGCGACGACCACGGTGATGCGGTGGTTGACGCACCATTGCACGATGGCGCGCAGGCCGCGGTACATGCGGGTCTCGTAGACCGCGTGCGGATCGTGATTGTGGTGCGCCTTCATCTCCGGCAGCAGCTTGACGCCGATATAGGGCGTGAAGATCACCGCCACGAACCAGGAGGCGACCAGCGCGATCGCCACGATCCAGAAGATGCTGCCGGCATATTCGCCGACCGCCGAATTGGCAAAGCCGATGGGGAGGAAGCCAGCGGCCGTGACCAGCGTTCCCGTGAGCATCGGAAACGCAGTCGATTCCCAGGCAAATGACGCCGCGCGCATGCGGTCCCAGCCCTGCTCCATCTTCACCACCATCATCTCGACCGCGATGATGGCGTCGTCGACGAGCAGGCCGAGCGCGATGATCAGCGCACCCAGCGTGATGCGGTGCAGGTCGAGCGACATCATGTTCATGACGACGAAGACGATGCCGAGCACCAGCGGCACCGAGAGCGCGACCACGATGCCGGTGCGCCAGCCCAGTGCCAGGAACGAGACGAATAGCACGATGACGAGCGCTTCCATGAAGGAATGCACGAACTCGCCGACGGCGTGCTCGACCACCTTGGGCTGGTCGGCGATCAGCTTGACATCGACGCCCTGCGGGACCGCCTTCATGAACTCGGCGGTCGCCTTCTCAACCTCCTTGCCGAGCTCGAGGATGTTGGCGCCCTTGGCGGTGACGACGCCGATACCGATCGCGGCCTTGCCTTCCTGACGGACGACGAAGCTCGGCGGATCGACATAGCCGTGGGTGACCGTGGCGATGTCGCCGAGGCGGAAGACGCGGCCGTTGCTCTCCACCGGGGTCTCGGCGACAGCCTTGGCGCCGTCGAGCGCACCGGTGACGCGCAGCGGCACGCGCTGCGAGGAGGTCTCGACCGTGCCGGCCGGCGTCACGTTGTTCTGCTTGGCGAGCGAATCGAACAACGCCTGCGGCGTGATGCCGAGCGTGGCGAGCTTGGCGTGGCTGAACTCGACGAAGATGCGCTCGTCCTGATTGCCGTAGACGTCGACCTTGGTCACACCCGACACCTTCAGCAGACGCTGGCGGAGGCCTTCGGAGACTTTCTTGAGCTGGGCATAGTCGGCGCCATCGCCGGTCATCATGTAGAGGATGGAATCGACGTCCGAGAACTCGTCGTTGACGACGGGTCCGAGAATCCCTGAGGGCAGCTGGCCCTGAACGTCGACCAGCTTCTTGCGCAGCAGATAGAAGAGATAAGGCACGTCCTTCGGCGGCGTGTTGTCGCGGAACGTCACCTGCAGCGCGGTGAAGGCGGGCTTGGAATAGGTCTGCACCTTCTCGAAATAGGGCAGCTCCTGGATCTTCTTCTCGATGGGGTCGGCGACCTGCGTCTGCATTTCCTGCGCAGTCGCGCCGGGCCAGATCACGGAGACGTTGACCACCTTCACCGTGAAGAACGGATCCTCGGCCCGGCCAAGCTTCTCATAGGAGAAGAAGCCGGCGACGCCGAGCACGATCATCAGGAAGAGAACCAGCGTCGGATGGCTGACGGCCCAGGCCGAAAGGTTGAAGCGCTTCATCGCTCTCTCCGAAAAGACGATCCAGTTGCCAAAAACACGACAGCCACTCCATTCAACCCATCATCGCGAGGCAGCGAAGCAATCCAGGGGGCTGGGCAGATTCTGGATCGCTTCGCCGCTTCAGCCTTCGCATTTGCGCTCGGGCCGAAACTCGCCTCGCAACGATGGAACTCGTAAAAACTCAGAACGACAGTGACGACACGATCCGCACCCGCTGGCCTGGATCGAGCTTCTGCACGCCGAGGGCAACGATCTTGGCGCCCTCTTCCACACCGCCGGTGATGACGACGTCGCCGCTCTCGTAGGACTTCACCGTCACCGGCTTCAACGTGAGCGCACCGTTGTCGTCGACGACGTAGAAGGACGGCTTGCCGCCTTCATTGAACAGTGCCGACAGCGGCAGCCGCGCGACGCGCTCGGTCGCGGCGTCCGACAGCGTCAGCGTCGCAGTCATGCCGAGCGCGACCTTGTCGTCGGCCTCGGGCAGCGAGAACTTTGCCAGATAGGTGCGCGTGGCCGGATCGGCCGCCGGCGCGATCTCGCGCAGCTTGGCCGTGTACTTCTTGCCCGGCTCGGACCACAGAGTGACGCTGGCGACACCCGACTTGGCGCGTCCGACCAGCGTCTCAGGGATCGCGACGACCGCTTCCTTTTCAGCAAAGCGGGCGACGCGGATCGAAGCCTGGCCCGCGGCGACCACCTGGCCGGGCTCGATCAGCGTTGTGGTGACGACGCCCCGGGCGTCGGCAACAAGCGCCGCGTAGGAAAGGGAATTTTTGCTCAGCTCGAGCGCGCGCTCGGCGCGGTTCAGGCGCGCGCGGGCCTCGTCGGCAGCGGCGCGGCTCGAATCCATCTGCGCATCCGTGGTCCAGCCCTTGGCCTTCAGGTCCTTGGCGCGCTGCTCGGCGGCGGCAGCCTGGGCCAGCACGCCGGTCGCGGCGGTCTGTTCGGCCAGCGCCTGCTCGGCCTGGAGCTTCAGATCGACCTCGTCGAGGGTGGCCAGCGGCTGGCCGATCTCGACGGTCTGGCCGACTTCCACGAGGCGTTTTGCAACTTTACCGGCGACGCGGAAGCCGAGATCGCTCTCGATCCGGGGCCTGACGGTGCCGACGAAGCTGCGCTCCGGCGTTTCGGCATCATAATGCGCGGTTGCGACCAAAACCGGCCGCGGGGGCTCGGCCTTCTCGGCAACGGTATCATTGCACCCGGCCAGCGAAGCTGCCATCAGGGCCAGCGATACTCCGGCCAACAGCTTGGAATAGCTCGATAAAACCGACCGGACGAACATCGAAGGACACTCCTGCATCTCGGATGAGAGGAATGTCAACTAATCACTGATAAAAGTCAATAATCGTCAGTCATCAGGAATGCGTGATCGTTAAGGGGTGGTAAGAATTGGGAGAACGGTTGCTGCGCGGTGCTATTGTAGGGTGGTAAAGCGAAGCGTGCCCCCGCACCGGGTGACACAAGGAAGATGGTGAGCACGGCGCGAAGAGCACCGTGCCTACGATCTCCTGGGTTGGAGAGAGGTGGTGGGCACGCTTGCGCTTTCCCCACCCTACGGGACCGTTTGCTCGGCTCTAACGGCCCTGCTCGACAAACTCGTGCTTGGTGTCATGGCCGCCCACGAACACCAAAATGCCGGCGATCAGCGGCAGCGCGGCGAGTACCAAGAGACCGGTCGAGGTCTGCCCCGTGGCTTCCTTGACCCAGCCGATCAGATAGGGCCCGCCGAAGCCGGCGAGATTGCCGATCGAGTTGATCAGGGCAATGCCACCGGCGGCCGCGGTGCCGGAGAGCCAGGCGGTCGGCAGGGTCCAGAACACGCCGAAGCAGCAGAACACGCCGATCGCGGCAACCGTCAGCACCACCATCGTCATGGTCGGATCGGTGAGATAGCTGGAGACGGCGAGCGCGACGGCGGTGAGCAGCAGCGGCGCACCGACATGCACCACGCGCTCGCGCGTGGCATCGGAATGCCGCGCCCACAGGATCATGGCGATGGTGCCGAACAGGTACGGGATCGCGGTGACGAAGCCGGTCTGTGCATTGGTCAGCCCGAACGCCTTGACGATCTGCGGCAGCCAGAACTGCATGCCGTAGAGCGCGCCGACGAAGCCGAAATAAATCAGGCTGAGCGCGATCACCTTGGACGAGGACAGCGCTTCGCCCAGCGAGAAATGCTTCACCGCCTGCTTGGCGGCAATCTCCGAATCGAGCTTCGCCTTGAGCCAGGCCTTCTGCTCGGCCGAGAGCCAGTCCGCCTTCTCCGGCCTGTCGGTCAGATAGAACCAGGTGACGATGCCGAGCAGCACGGACGGGATGCCCTCGATGATGAACAGCCACTGCCAGCCCTTCAGCCCCATCATGCCGTCGAGCCCGAGCAAGAGGCCCGAGATCGGCGCACCGATCACGGTCGAGACCGGCACGGCGACGGCGAAGGCGGCGAGAAAGCGGGCGCGATATTCGGCCGGGTACCAATAGGTGAGATAGAGGATGATGCCAGGGAAGAAGCCGGCCTCGGCGACACCGAGCAGGAAGCGCAGGACATAGAAGCTGGTCACGCCGCTGACAAGCGCCATCAGGGCGGAGATGATGCCCCAAGTCACCATGATGCGGGCGATCCAGCGGCTGGCGCCGAATTTCTCCAGCGCCAGATTGCTCGGCACCTCGAAGATGAAATAGCCGATGAAGAAGATGCCGGCGCCCCAGGAGAAGATCAGCGGCGTGAATTTCAGTTCCGCGTTCATGGTCAGCGCGGCGAAGCCGAGATTGACGCGGTCGAGATAGGAGAAGAAGTAGGCCAGCACCAGGAACGGAATCAGGCGCCAGGAGATAGCGCGAATCGTCGACGTCTCGATTTCGCTCTTGGCATTCTTGGCACCGCCGGCGGAACCGGCATAGGTGGTGGTCTGGCTCATTGCTTTCCCCGGGTTGTTGCTTTTCTAGGGCTGGGCGCGGTTTTGAGCATCGCGGGCCAAGAGTCAATGGAGCGAGCAATGCGCGCAGCGCAGTCGGATAAACCTGTTGCGCCGTGGACATCGCTGAGCCGCGCCGCCCTCGCCCTCGCGGTGATCGTCTGCGGATTGTCCCTGCGCTGGTACGGCTTTCCACTCGGCCTGCCTGCCTTCGTCGTGAAGTATGGCGGCTCGCTATTGTGGGCCACGATGGTGTTTCTGCTGGCCGGGGTCTTGCTGCCGCAGCTGTCGCGCAGCCAACTCGCTGCCATCGCGGCGATCATCGCAGTCGTCGTGGAATTCTCCCGGCTGATTCACACGCCATGGCTCGATGCATTCCGGCTGACGACGGCCGGCGCGCTGCTGCTCGGGCGCATCTTCTCGCTGTGGAATTTGGTGGCGTATGCAGTGGGGATTGCGTTCGGCGTTTTGGCCGATCGGGTGACTACAGTGCGGTGGGCAAAGGCGCCTTAGCGCCGTGCCCACGATTTCTCTCCACGTGAGACGGGCGTGGGCACGCTTCGCTTTGCCCACCCTACGAGACTGGATCGACCGGCTTGCCAGAGTGCGTAGGGTGGATTAGCGCAGCGTAATCCACCTCTTCTGCCTCCGCGGAGACACACAGTGGTGGGTTACGCCTTCGGCTAACCCACCCTACAAAGATCTACTCCGCCAGCTGAAACTGCTCGAAGCGATCAAGCTCATCCTCGATCACCCGCTTGAGCTCCTTGCGCCCTGCCGTCTTCTTCCCCTGCCCGACCCAAGTCCATTTCTGCATCAGCAACTTCTTGGCCTGCCGGTCCGTCTTCAGGTCGAGCGCCGCGACGATCTCGTCGCCGACCAGCACCGGCAGCGCAAAATAGCCGAGCTTGCGTTTCGCCTTCGGGACATAGGCCTCGAACAGGTGGTTGTAACCGAAGATGAGATTGGTGCGCTTGCGCTGGATGATCAGGGGATCGAACGGCGAGAGGATGTGGACGAGATCGGGCGACACGTCATGCGGCTCGAGCGCGGCGGGCAAGGCCCAATGCTCCTGCTTGCCGGCGCCCTCAAGCGCGATCGGCACGAGTTCGCCGCGGCGGACGCGCGCGGCGATCAGGCTCGCGACCGCCTTCTTGCGCGGCGCATCGAGATGACAGATCGAATCGAGGCTCACCACCCCTTGCGACCGCAATGCGCGGTCGAGCAGATAGGACGAGATCTCCCTTGCCGAGGCGGGCCTCGGCAGCTTGTCCCAGCCGAAATGGCGCGTCATCAGCTCGTAAGTCTTGAGCATGCCCTGCCGCTCGCTGATGGTCACGGCGCCGGTATAGAAGGCAAGCTGCAACGCCCGCTTCGAGGGCTTGCGGCTCTGCCACAGATGCTCCTTCTCGGTGAGCACGTCGTCCTCGATGTCGCGGATCGTCAGTGGACCGGCACGCACCAGCCGCATCACCTTGCGCGTGTCGGCCGGCTTCACCGAGGCGAACCATTTGTGCCCCTCGCGGCGGTGCTCGCGCATCGCCGGCAGGAAGAAGCGGAAGTCGTCAGCCGGAACGTAAGAGAGCGCGTGCGTCCAATATTCGAACACGCGTTTGTCGACGCTCTGGGCGTGGCGCAGATCGGCGCGGCGGTAGGACGGGATACGGCTGAACAGGATATGGTGATGGCAGCGCTCGATGACGTTGATGGTGTCGATCTGCACATAGCCGAGATGAGCGACCGCGTCCGCGACGGCCTGCGCTCCGGCGCCGAACGGGGCGCGCTGATCCAGCCGCTGGGCGTGCAGCCAGATCTGCCGGGCCTGTGTCGTGGTGAGGGAGAGCAGTTTTGGCGCGCGGGACATTGCGGAAAGCAATGTAGCGGGATTCGCGCCAACGCAAACAACAGAGGCAAAGAAAACCGCGCTGCCATCTGCTGACAGCGCGGCCGATCAATCGACGCTCAACTATTTCGCGCTCATCTTCTGCGCCTTGATGTAGTGCTTGCAGGCGCCACGCATATTGCCTTTGCTCATCTCGGTGTTGGCTGCAGCCATTTCCTTGGCCATCGCCTGCTTGGCGGGCGAATCCACGGTTCCCATCGCGGTCATCGACTTGCCGATCGCCTCGCCGGTACAGGGCTGCATCTTTGCCGCAGAAGCCGGCGAGGCCGCGAACGCGGCGAGCAGAACGGCCGAAAGCAACATCTTCATGGAATGTCTCCTCCGTAGAACGAAACCGGCGCCATGCCGGCCAACACGAGAGCCATTCTTCAGTGACAAGTTTTCAGGGAGAAGACATTTTCGTTGCTGCGCTGCCGTGCCAGCCCACAATTAGCGTGCGGCTTTTGGGCGCTCCCCGAGGCTGCCCGTCGCAACATCCGGCTCGCACGACGCCTTGCCGCGCCCCTCCGACTGGCAACGATAGACGTTGCCGGTGAGACGATCGACCAGCCACATGTTTTCCTCGGTCGGCCCCTCGAGGCCAACGTAGCGGGAGGTCATCCCCGTGATCAGCGTCGACAGCAGGATCGCCACCGCAATCATCGCAGCGCCGATATAGATGGGCATCGAGTTCAGGAACACTGTCCGATCAGGCGGGCCGCTGCGATAGAGCTGATTGTCACGTTGGTAGTCGGTCGGCCTCGGCACTGGATGGAACTCAGCTCCCGTTCGCGGACGAATTGTTGAATGATTGAAGCGTGATAGGCGGGGATCTGGACGAATTCTTGTTCGCGCGCGGGCCGCGCGGCGACGCCTTTGCGACGATCGGCGCACGCGGGTTTCCGGAGACCCAGGGAGCCGGTTCGAAGCAGCGATCGCGGCAGAAAAGGGTGACCTCGGCACGGCCGGCATTGGATGTGACCAAGATCACATCAAGCTCTTTGAACCTGCCCTAGGCTCGCAGCATCAAATCGCTATCAGGCGTAACACCGAGGATAGGACAATGACCCGTTTTGATAAGTTCTTTGGACTGAAGGCGATGACTCTCACCGCCGCACTGTCGATGACGGCGGGCCTGGCCATGGCCGGTGACAACAACGTCTCCACCGACAAGATCCTGGATGCACTGAAGCCCAAGCCGGCCACCCGGGGCCTGTCCGTCGGTCCGCAGACCGACACGACGGCGCAGGCCAAGGAAGCGACCTTCCTGAACACCGTACGCAACCGCTCGACCCGGTCGCTTTCGACGGGCGAGCGCGAGCAGATTGCGGAACTCGCCGCGACCAAGCCGAAAATCGACCTGGAGATCCAGTTCGACTACAACTCGGCCGACATCGCCAAGGCCTCGATGGCCTCGGTGCAGGCGCTCGGCAAGGCCCTGTCCGATCCGGCGCTCAAGGGCTCGACCTTCGTGGTCGCCGGCCATACCGACGCGACCGGTGGCGAAGAGTACAATCAAGGGCTCTCCGAGCGGCGCGCCGACACCATCAAGAAGTACTTGATGCAGAACTACGGCCTGAACGGCACCGATCTCGTCACTGTCGGTTACGGCGAGACCAAGCTGAAGGACACCGCCAACGGCGCCGACCCGATCAACCGCCGCGTCCAGGTCGTGAACATGGACACCAAGACCGCGTCGAAATAAGTTCTAGGCATTCATCGTAACAACCACGCCGCCTGCCACCCTGGCAGGCGGCGTTATCATATCCAGTTCTGGAACAGCATCAGCCGGCCGAATGTTCGCATGGAGATGCCGACGTAAGCTGCGGAAACCGGCAGCATCACCGCAAAGCCGGCCGCGGCGACGCCGACATAGGCCCACAGCAGCCAGCGCGGCAGCCCTTCCCGGCGCAGCACATAGACCAGCGCGAGCGACGCCGCGGTCGCGGCCGGCAGGTAATAGTAGATGAAGCCGAGTGTGCGCGGCAGCAACGCCCAGGCGAGCCACGGCCCGAAATAGAACGCCGCGATCAGGAACGCATCCCAGCGCCGCGCCACGATGAAATCGCGTAGCACCACAATGAGCGCGATCAGCGCCGGCCACAACACCAGCGGATTGCCGAGAAAGACGATCGCGGCGACGTTGTCCTCCGCGCTCTTGTCGAACAGGAACCAGACGGGACGAGCGAGCAGCGGCCAGGACGGCCACGAACTCATATAAGTGTGGCCGGCAATCGCGGTCGTCGTGTTGTCGGCGAAGATCCGGCGCTGCGCCTCGACCAGGTCCGGCAGCGACAGGCCGTAGAGCGGAACGAAGGCGGCAAGGTAAGCCACGCCTGGCAGGACGGCGAAGCACAGCGCGACATGGTGCAGCCTGAAGCCGGGCCAGAGGTCCGGCCGATACCAGTCGTCCGGCTTCGCGTCGGCGAACAGGGTGCGCCAGCCCTGCATCAGACGGATCACCGCAACGATGACGATACAGACGCCGAGCGGAAAAAGGCCGCTCCATTTGCAGGCTGCGGCCAGACCGAACAGGCCGCCGGCGAGCGCGAACAGCGCCTGCGGCCGCTCTCGTCGAAAACCATGCATGAAGGCCGCGGTCGCGAGCAGACCGAAGCCGAGCGCAAAGATATCGAGCATGGCGATGCGCGCCTGCACGTACAGCATCTGGTTCAGCCCGGCGATCAGCGCCGCCGCGATGGCGGGCCCTTGCGCGGAGAACAGCGCGAGGCCGCACAGATAGATCGCGACGATCGCCAATGCGCCGAGCAATGTCGCGGGATAGCGCCAGCCGAGCGCGTTGTCGCCAAACGCCGCGATCGAGGCCGCGATCAGTTCCTTTCCCAGCGGCGGATGCATCGGATTGAGCATCGGCTGCGACATCGCCGGTGCCAGCATCTGCCGCGCCGCCGGCACGTAGTGCACCTCGTCGAAGACGAATTTCTCCGGTGTCGTCAGTCCGATCAGGAGCGCAAGATGAGCGACCAGGAAAATTGCGACAGCAATGACTGTGCTCCGCGACATCTTTGGAACTGCGGACGGTTCAAGCGGCTGCTGTGGGGATGTTTTGCGTGGCAAATTTGCGTCACCGCGGACAAAAAAAGAGATCGCGATTTTCATTGAACGCATTCTGCCTCAACTGTCACTAAGCATAGCGCACGTCCCGCGCTGCTTGTGATAAATTCGCCACATCGCAAGCATGCGCAATCCGGTACGATCAGGGACATATCGATCGGTTGCGAAATGAATTTGCATTTCTGGTTTTTCTCCACCCTGTTGTCGGCCGCATTATGTGCGGCGCCTTGCGCGCTGGCACAGACGCGCGTCGGCGAAGCCGTCGTGATCCAGAACGAAGTGGTGCGCGTGACCGCGACCACGACGCCGATCAGCGTCGGCGACAGCATGCTGCGCGACGAGACCGTGCGCACCGGCGCCGACAGCGCGGCGCGCTTCGTGATGGCCGACAGCACCAATCTGTCGCTCGGGCCGAGCGCCACGCTCAAGCTCGACCGCACCGTGTTCAACGACGAGCGCAGCTATCGCGACGTCGCGATCCGCATGACCACCGGCGCATTCCGTTTCGTCACCGGACACTCCGAGAAGACCGCCTACAAGATCACGACGCCGCTTGCGACCATCGGCGTGCGGGGCACCACGCTCGATATCCTCTCGCAGCGCGGCCGCTCCGTCGTCGTGCTTCAGGACGGCGCGGCCAGCGTCTGCACGAAGAGCTCCCAGTGCGTGCAACTCACTCAGCCTGGCGACACCGCGATCATCACCTCGACCGGCGGCAAGGTGAGCATCACCAAGTCCAGTACGCCGCCCTGGACCTTCGCCGCCAACTGCGCAGCGAGCGCCGGGCTGTGCGCGGTCAACCAGTACGCCGGCGCCTCGCCGACCATCACGCCCGCCGTCCAGGACGACGGCATGCTGTGCGGGCGTTGACAATGGCGAAGTTCAACGTCAGCCGCCTCATCCTTGCCGCTGTGCTGACCGCAACCGCGGCGTTTGCGCTTGTCGCATTGAATGCCCGCCCGGCGGCTGCGCAGGCGGCGGAGTGCGAGTCCGGGTGCGGTGAACCGAATCCCAATCCGTCCCCGACCTATTCTCCGTCCCCGTATCCGTCACCCACTCCTACGCCCTCCCCATCGCCGAGCCCCTATCCGTCGCCCTCGCCGAGCCCGTATCCTCCGCCGTCCGGACCCACCGGCGCCGATTCCAGCGGCAATTCGATCGGCGGCCTCGCGGGCCAGCGCTTCAACCAGATGATCACCAACCGGGTGCTCGGCACGGTTCTGCTCGGCGTCAACGAGCAGGTCAATTGCAGCGACTGCATCAGCGCATTCGGCTCGGCCGGCTCGTTCTCGGCCGGCATCCACGGCCGCAAGGAGCTGACCAACAATCTGTCGCTGCTCGCCGGCATCGCCTACACGCACTACAACGAGGGCGGCTACAAGATCACGAGCGCGCCGATCGGTGCGTTCGCGCTGCGCTACGACTTCACCGATTGGGGCTCCTCGCGCCCGTTCTTCGACGTCGGAACGATCCTGACGCCGTGGGAGAAGGCGCGCTACACCCGCAGCTACAACACCAGTCTCGGTCCGGTGAGCGTGACCAGTTCGACCAACGCCTCGAACTACGCCGTCTACGGCCGCGCCGGCTGGATGAGCCGCGTGTCGCCGCGCGACGAGGTCGCAGCTTCGATCGAGGTCTGGCAGCTCTGGCAGCGCGTGTCGGGCTATACCGACAGCACGGTGGCCTTCAATCCGTTCGACGCCACCATCGCAACCGGCACCGACCGCACCAGCCTGGTCAAGATCGGCGGCCAGTGGACGCATCTCTACAGCAGCAACATCGAGGCCAACATCAACGGCGGCTGGGTGCAGTCGTTTGCGAGCCACAGCGGCATCGTCGCGACCGTGACCGGCAACGGCGTGGTGGTGCCGACCATGGGCAACCAGGGCTGGTTCGAATATGGCGGCCGCCTCGGCTTCCGCGTGCAAAAGGGCTGGGTCGTGGATCTCTTCGCCAACGGCACGCTGGGCCCGCAGCCGGTCGGCAACACCATCCACGGCGGCGTGGGGCTGCGGATCAATTACTGATGCGCCTGGGCGTGCTCTCGTAGGGTGGGCAAAGCGAAAGCGTGCCCACCACCTCTCTCAAACGGAAACAGATCGTGGGCACGGCGCATGCGCGCCTTTGCCCACCCTTGTAATAGCGCGATCGTTTATTCTCGACCCGTTCCATGAGGAATGGCCTGCCGCGGTTTGCACCCCGCGACAGGCCGCTGGCGATCGGATCGAGCCCACCCAGAGCAGTTTGTGGCTGCCCCGTAGCGTGATCGCGTCAGCACCTTCATCGGACCCGGATGGTTGCCGGAACAACTTGGTTCGCTTCACAAGGCAGGGTCGACGAAGATGACACAGACTAACATAACGACGGCCGGGATCGATACGTCCAAGGCTAAACTGGACATCGCGGTTCATGGTCGAACCGAACGCTGGCAGGTCGCCAATGCTTTACCGGGTTGGCGCGCTCTGGCAGCAAACCTGGCCAAGGCCGGCGTCACGCGGATCGGGATCGAGGCCACTGGCGGCTATGAACGTGGCGTGGTGGAGCATTTGCGATCGGCCGGTTTTACCGTGCTGTTGCTGCAGCCGCTTCAGGTCAAGGCCTTCGCCAAGGTCCATTTGCGCCGGGCCAAGAACGATGCGCTCGACGCCGTATTGATCGCCGCCTGTGCTGCGGCGCTCGATCCCCCTGAGATCGCGCCGGATCCGCGATTGACGGAATTGGCCGACTATCTGACCTTCCTTGAGCAGATCGAGGAAGATATCCGGCGCTTCAAGACGCGTCTCGAGCACATCGACGAGCCTGCGTTGCGACGCATCGTCAACAGCGACATCGCCCGGTTGAAGGCACGCAAGGCCGCGCAGATTCGTGACATTGCCAAGCGCCTTCGTGCCCACGACGCCCTAGCCATGCGGCTCAAGCTGGTGCTGAGCATTCCCGGCATCGGCGAGCGGACGGCGCTGGCGATCGTCATCCGCATGCCCGAACTCGGACGCGTCAGCCGGGAGCAAGCCGCAGCCCTGGCCGGGCTGGCTCCCTTCGATTCCGACAGCGGACAGCACAGAGGACAGCGCAAGATCGCCGGAGGCCGCAGCCGCCTACGGCGCTCCCTGTTCGCCGCGGCCCTTCCAGCTGCCTTCCGCTGGAACAAGGCCTTGATCGCGCTCTATGCACGCCTCATGGCAAGGGGCAAAGTCCACAACGCAGCACTAATCGCCTGCGCCAGGAAACTCCTGATCTACGCCAATACTGTCGTACAACGCGGCACGCCCTGGACCGAAAAAGTCGCCTAGCCTTTAATGGTTGCTACGGCACCTGTGTCGGCGTCACGCCGCCGACTTGCCTTCGAACGCGCGGCGCAACGCATCCACGTCGAGCTTCACCATCTTCATCATGGCCTGCATGGCGCGCGAGGCCGCGGCCCTGTCGGGGCTCGACAGGAACTCGAACATCACTTTCGGAACCACCTGCCAGGCGACGCCCCAGCGATCCCTGAGCCAGCCGCACTGCTCTGCCTTGCCGCCATGGGCGAGGAAGGCGTCCCAAACACTGTCGACCTGGGCCTGATCGTCGCAATGGATCATCAGCGAAATTGCGTGGGTGTACTCCATCTTCATGCCGCCGTTGAGCGCGACCAGCGGCTGGCCGGCCACCGTGAACTCGACGACGAGCACGGAGCCTTCCTTGCCGGAGGGGTTGTCGGACACATTGCGCTGGACGTGCGTGACTGCCGAATTCGGCACGAGCGAGGTGTAGAACTTCGCGGCTTCCTCGGCATCGCCGTTGAACCACATGCAGGGTACAAGCTTGGACATTGTGAGTGCTCCTCTTCGGTTGAGCGTTCGGAGGGCGGCGATCAGGAATTTGCCATGGCGGGCTGCGGCGGGACGGCCGCCATGTCCAGCCAGTTCACACCCCACATGTGGCCGTCCGGATCCTCGAAGCTACGGCCGTACATGAAGCTATACTCGTCCTTCGGGCTGGGATCGGCGACCCCGCCCGCCGCCTCGGCCTTGTCGACGATCGTGTCAACCTCGTTGCGGCTGTCGGCGGAAATGCAGAACAGCGCCTGGTTCGAGGTCTTTGCATCCGCGATCGGCTTCGGCGTGAAGTGGCGGAATTTGTCGTGGGTCGTCAGCATCACGTAGATGGCCTCGGAAAAGACCATGCAGCTCGCCGTGTCGTCGGAAAATTGCGGGTTCCGAGTCGCACCGACCGCCTCATAGAAGGTGGTCGCGCGCTTGAGGTCGGTCACCGGCAGATTGAGGAAAATCATCCTGGGCATCGGAGGCTCCTTGGGCGGGTTCTGCCCAAGGACGGACGGGGCGGCAGCCATCCGACACCGCCTCCGAATATTTTTTCTGCCGGCTCTGCCGCGCAGAACCGGCGGGGATCGTCAGACCCTACTTCTTCTCGTTCGGATCCCGGTGAATGGGATCGACCCACAGCACCGTTTCGGGCTTCTCGACCGGCTTGATGTCGAGGTTGATCGCCACCGCCTCGCCATCGCTGCGCACCAGTACGCATTCCAGCACCTCGTCGGGACTGGCGTTGATCTCCTGGTGCGGCACGTAAGGCGGGACGAAAATGAAATCGCCGGGGCCTGCCTCCGCGGTGAATTGCAGGCTCTCGCCCCAGCGCATCCGCGCCTTGCCCTTCACGACATAGATGACGCTTTCGAGATGACCGTGATGATGGGCGCCGGTCTTGGCATCCGGCTTGATGCTGACGGTGCCCGCCCACAATTTCTGTGCGCCGACGCGCGCGAAATTGATCGCGGCCGCGCGGTCCATGCCTGCCGTCGAGGGCACGTTGGTGTCGAGCTGGTTGCCGGGAACGACGCGCACGCCGTCATGTTTCCAGCGATCGTCGTGATCGTGGTCATGGTGGGAATGCGAATGATCATGGCCGGTCATGGGACTTGCTTTCTGTTGGTTCCGTGCGCGGCAAACTAACCCGAAGCTGCGCCCGCGAGCCATAGCAAAATCGGAACCCTCGTAGCCGCGGGACGTTGGCTTTGCGAACCAAGTGAAAGGAGAGTTTCATGGGTAGCACGACCGACAAGATCAAGGGCAACGCCAACGAAGCCATCGGCAAGGCCAAGCAAGGCATCGGTGAAGCCACCGGTTCCGACCGCATGAAGGGCGAAGGCGCAGTTCAGGAAGTGAAGGGCAAGGGCCAGCAGGCCATGGGCGATGCCAAGGACGCCGCGAAGGAAGCGATGGATCGCGCCGCGGCAGCCGCAAAGCGCGCGACGGAGTGACGCGCGAGCAAGCTTGAGAACGAAAAGACCGGCCGAAAGGCCGGTCTTTTTGTTTGCGCTCTCGTGGCACCGTCATTCCGGGGCGGTGCGAGAGCACCGAACCCGGAATCTCGAGATTCCGGGTCTGGTCCTTCGGACCATCCCGGAATGACGGCTACGCCGTCACTTCACCGCGAGCAATTCCACGTCGAACATCAGCGTTGCGTTCGGCGGGATCACGCCGCCGGCACCGCGGGCGCCGTAGCCGAGTTGCGGCGGGATGATCAGCGTGCGCTTGCCGCCAACCTTCATGGAGGCAACGCCCTCGTCCCAGCCGGCGATGACGCGGCCCTTGCCGATGGGGAATTCGAACGGCTCCTTGCGATCGACGGAGCTATCGAATTTCTTGCCCTTCTGGCCGTTCTCATAGAGCCAGCCGGTATAGTGCATCACGCAGATCTGGCCGGCCTGGGGCGAAGCACCGGTGCCGACGGTGGAATCGATGATCTGCAAGCCTGAAGCTGTGGTCATGGTCTTTCCTGCGGTCTGGGCCGAGGCCGTGGTGGAAACGAAATGCGACACGCCTGCGATCACCGTGATCGCGAGTGCCGACATCAGGGTGAGGAGCGCGCGCTGGAAACGCTGCATAAGGCACCTTCCGTTTGAGGCGGAAGGTGTCTAGCGCAACGCGGGTAGGGTTTCCACCCCTCAGACCTCGATATTTTCCAGCCGGACCGGGAGCTTGCGGATGCGCTGGCCGGTGGCGTGGTGGATCGCGTTGCAGATCGCAGCATTGGTGCCGACATTGGCGAGTTCGCCGAGTCCTTTGACGCCTGCCGGGTTGATATGATCGTCCTGCTCGGAGAGCATGATCACCTCGACGCCCGGGACGTCCGCATTCACCGGCACGAGGTAGTCGGCAAGATTGTCGTTGACGTAGCGCGCATTGCGCTCGTCGATTTCCGTCGCCTCCAGCATCGCCGAAGACATGCCCCAGATCAGGCCGCCCATCAGCTGGCTGCGCGCCGTGCGCGGGTTCATGATGCGGCCGCCGGCGAAGGCCCCGACCAGGCGGGGGCAGCGAATCTCGTGCGTGAAGCGGTTGACGCGGACCTCAACGAACTCCGCGCCGAAGGCATAGGCAATTTGGTCCTTCATCTGGTGGCCACCGACCAACCGGACTTGCCCGCTGTGCATGGCCTTGAACGAATCGAGCGGCGCACCTTCCGGCTTCCACTCGCCATATTCCTCGACCACGCCGACGCCGAGGGCATCGAACGCCTTCTCGATATCGAGCGGACGATCGCTCTTGGCGGCTCGGGTCGCCGGCGCCTGGCTGATGCCGACGGTCTCTTTGGCCTTGTCTGTGAGGCTGTCAGGCATCATTGCCTTGAACAGGCGCTGGCGAATCTGATCGCACACCATCATCACCGCCGAGCAGGTGCTCGCGGTCGAGTTCGATCCGCCGGCAACCGGTGCCGGTGGCAGATCGCTGTCACCCATGAAGACGGCGACTTTCTCGAGGGGCACGCCGAGCCGCTCGGCCGCGGTCTGGGCGATCACCGTGTAGGCACCGGTGCCGATCTCGTGACCGGCAATCTCGACACGGGTCCGGCCGTCACGCTGCAGGCGCACGCGCGCGGCAGACGGCGCCATCTGCGTCGGATAGCAGGTGGCGGCACAGCCATAGCCGATCAGCCAGTCGCCGTCCGACATCGATTTCGGCTGCGGCGAGCGCTGCGCCCAGCCGAACGCCTTGGCGGCCTCGTCGAAACAGGCCATCAGCGAGCGCGAAGTATAGGGCTTGCCGCCGATCGGCTCGACGGTGGTATCGTTGATGCGGCGAAGCTCGACCGGATCCATGTTCAGCTTCAACGCGAGCTCATCCATCGCGCTCTCCAGCGCGAACAGATACGGCACCTCCGGCGGCGAGCGCATGAAGCCGGGGGTGTTGCGATCGGCGCGCACGATCGAGACGAGGCTGGCGACGTTCGGACAGGCATAAAGCCGCGTCGTCGTCTTGGTGCCGCCGACGCAATAGGCGTCGGGACGCGAGGAGACTTCAGCCCCCTCATGCCTCAAAGCGAGCAGCTTGCCGTCCCGGCTGGCGCCAAGCTTGATCTCGTGCCGAGTCTCGGCGCGATGCGTCGTGATGGTAAACCCCTGGTCGCGGGTCGGGACCAGCTTGATCGGTCGGTTCAAGCGCTTGGCAATGCCCGCGATGATGGCGGTCCGCGGCGTCATCGAGCCGCGCGAACCAAAACCGCCGCCAACATAGGGATTGACCACGCGCACCTTGTCGGCGTCGATGCCGAGCTGCTCGGCAACGCCGTTCTTCAGGCCGTAGACGAACTGGCTACCCTCATAGATGACGAGGTTGCCGCCCATCCACACGCAGCTGGTCGAGAACAGCTCCATCGGATTGTGATGCTGCGTCGGCGTCTCGTAGGAGGCGGTTACCTTGACCTCGGCCGCGTCGAACGCCTTGGCGAAATCGCCGACCTCGGGGTCTTCCTTGAACTGGGCACTCTGCCCCTTCGCGGCTGCCGTGGTTGTCCCGGGCGAGTCGAACGTGGCACTCGGTGCGGTGGCGGTGTAGCTGACTTTGACCCGGTTGGCCGCCTCGCGCGCGGCCTCATAACTTTCCGCGACGACGACAGCGATGATCTGGCCGTCATGGGCGATATCGGCCGACTTCAGCGGCTGGATCGTCGTGCCCGCATAACCGCCATTGCTGAACAGCTTCGACTCCTTCAGCTTCGGTGCGTTCTCGTGGGTGACGATATCAATCACGCCGCGGACACGCTTGGCGCCATCGAGATCGAAACCGTCGATGCGCCCCCTGGCAATCGCACTGGTGACCAGGAATGCATAAGCCGGATTGTCCAGCGGCATGTCGGAGGCGTAGGTCGCGCGCCCCGTGACTTTTGCGGCAGCATCATAGCGCGGCACCGGCTTGCCCATATTCACCTTCGGCTCGGGAGCTGCAGCGGTCATGATCGGATCTCCATCGTTACGGCCTGCTGGAGCGCGCGCGCCACTACGCGCTTGCCGAGCGCGATCTTGAAGCTGTTGTGCCGACGGCCCTTGGCGTCTGCGAAGGCGGCATCCGCGACGCGCTGCGCCAGGCCGTCATCGAACTTCTGCCCCTTCAACACTGCCTCCGCCTCTCGCGCGCGCCAGGGCACGGTGGCGACGCCGCCAAGGGCGATCCGCACGTCCCTGATTGTGCCCTCTTGTACGTCGAGCGCGACCGCAGCCGACGACAGCGCGAACTCATAGGATTGCCGGTCGCGCGCCTTCAGGTACACCGAACGCGGCCAGCGGCCGGAGATGGAGAAGGCCGAGATCAGCTCGCCCGGCCGAAGCGTCGTCTCGATGTCGGGCGTATTGCCGGGCGCCTTGTGTAACTCTGCGAACGGCATTTTGCGCGTGCCGGATCTGCCGGTGATCTCGACCATGGCGTCGAGCGCGATCAGGGCCTGGGCAAAATCGCCGGGATAGGTCGCAATGCATTGATCGGAGGCGCCGAGCACGGCATGCATGCGGTTGACGCCGTCCATGGCGGCACAGCCGGAGCCGGGATTGCGCTTGTTGCAATTCCCATAGGAGACATCGCGGAAATAGCTGCAACGCGTCCGCTGCATCACGTTGCCGCCGAGCGTCGCCATATTGCGCAGCTGGGCGCTCGCGGCGAGCTTCAGCGAATTTGCGATCACCGGGTAGTGGCGCTGGATCTCCTCATGCGCGGCGACATCCGACATCTTCGCGAGCGCGCCGAGGCGGAGGCCGTCGCCCTTGGGCTCGATTGCCGACCAACCGTCCGCAAGCGGATTGATATCGACGACCGAGGTCGGCCGCATCACGTCGAGCTTCATCAAGTCGATCAACGTGGTGCCGCCCGCAAGCGGCTGCGCTGCAGCCTTGGTCAACGCATCGTTCGACGCCGCGGCGGCGCTGAGCGCCTGCAGGGCCACGGTCGGATCTGTTGCCCTTTGATACGAGAAAGGTCGCATGCGTCTAGCCTTTCATGATCTCGGGCGCGGCCTGCTTCACGGCCGCAACGATGTTGGGATAGGCAGCGCAGCGGCAGATGTTGCCGCTCATATATTCGCGGATGTCGGCCTCGCTCCCCGCATGCCCCTCCTTGACGCAGGCCACGGCTGACATGATCTGGCCGGGCGTACAGTAGCCGCATTGGAATGCATCGTTGTCCACAAAGGCCTGCTGCATCGGATGCAGGCGGTCGTCGGTGGCGAGGCCCTCGATCGTCGTGATCTCCTGCCCTTCCGCGGCGAGTGCGAGCGTGAGACACGACACCACCCGCCGGTCGTCGATCAGCACGGTGCAGGCGCCGCACTGGCCATGGTCGCATCCCTTCTTGCTGCCGGTGAGCTTGAGATGTTCGCGCAGCGCGTCGAGCACCGTGGTGCGGGCATCAATGCTCAGGCGCTTGTCCTTGCCGTTGACCCGAAGGGTGACGTCGACGGGAAGCGACGGATCCTGTGCGACCGGGGCCCTGGCCTCCTCTGCGGCGGCGCGCGCCGTCATCGGGACGAGCGCACTGCCAGCGGCGCCGGCCATGAAGGCGCGCCGATCGAATGCTGATTGCCTGGAACTTGATTTGTCGGACATCGACGCCTCCGCCGCTTCTTGCCAAGCAGCGCACGCCTGCACCGCCCATCGCCCCTTAACCTGAAGCGATGAGCTCCGTTCCGAACGAGAAAGGGCGATGCAGAAATTGCCGCATCGCCCTTCGTCAACTTTTCCTGATCTTGTGCGGGGAACTCGCGCGCGCGATCAGTACCCCAACGCGCAGCCGTCCTTGCGCGGATCGGAACCGCCGGTCAGCGTGCCCTTGTCCCAATCGATCCAGATTGCCTGAGCGCCGCCGAGCGGACCGACCACGCTGGTCGTCTTGTGGCCGAGCTTCTTCAGGCCTTCGACGATCGCAGCCGGCACGCTGTCCTCGAGCTGATACTGGCCCTCGTAGTGCAGACCGCGCGGCATATCGATCGCCTCCTGCACGTCGCAGCCATAGTCGAGGATGTTGGTCACGACGCGGGTCTGGCCGACCGGCTGGTACTGTCCGCCCATCACCGCGAACGGCATTACGGAGCGGCCGTCCTTGGTGAGCAGGCTCGGCATGATCGTGTGCAGCGGGCGCTTGCCACCGGCGATACAGTTGGGGTGGCCGGGCTGAATGCGGAAGCCGCCGGCGCGGTTCTGGAACAAGACGCCGGTCTTGTTCGAGACGATCGCCGAGCCGAACGAATGCGCGATCGAGTTGATGAACGAGCAGACGTTGCGGTCCTTGTCCACGACGGTGATGTAGATGGTCGAGGGATTCATCGGCGGCGCAACGTTCGGCAGGTCGAGCATGCCGTCCATGCGAATCTTGGCGATGTGCTCGTCGCAGAACTCCTTGGCAAGGATCTTGGCGACCTCGATCTGCATGTGCTCAGGGTCGGCGACATGCAGCTCGCGATGCATGTAGGCGATGCGCGCAGCTTCCGCCTCGAGATGAAAGCGCTCGATGCTGAGCGGCGCGTATTTCGTCAGGTCGAACCGCGACAGGATGTTGAGCATCAGCAGCATGGTGAGGCCGGGTCCGTTCGGCGGGCACTGCCAGACATCGTAGCCCTTGTACATGGTGCCGATCGGTGACGTCGTCTCGGTGGTGTGCGCGGCGAAATCGTCGAGCGTGTGCAGGCCGCCGATCCCGCGCAAAGTCTCGACCATGTCTTCCGCGATCGTGCCCTTGTAGAAGGCATCGCGGCCGTCCTTGGCGATCGCGCGCAGCGTCTTGCCGAGCTCGGCCTGGCGGATGAAGTCGCCGGCCACCGGCGACTTGCCGCCCGGCAACAAATAACGCACGGTGTTGGTGCCACCCTTCAGCTTCTCGAACTGGTTCTTCCAGTCGAAAGCGATGCGGGGCGCGACGACGTAGCCTTCCTCGGCCGCCTTGATCGCGGGCTGCAGCAGCCGGTCGAAGCCGAACTTGCCGTGATCGCGCAAGACGGTCGCGAAGGCGTCGACCACACCGGGAATCGACACCGCATGCGCCGAGGTCAACGGCACGGAGTTGATCTTGCGTTCGAGATACCAGTCGGCGTTTGCCGCCTTCGGCGCGCGGCCGGAGC
Source organism: Bradyrhizobium sp. 195 (assembly GCF_023101665.1). Lineage (NCBI taxonomy): Bacteria > Pseudomonadati > Pseudomonadota > Alphaproteobacteria > Hyphomicrobiales > Nitrobacteraceae > Bradyrhizobium > Bradyrhizobium sp. 195. Next base: position 6,598,398 of record NZ_CP082161.1, read on the forward strand.
CGTTATAGGCGATGATCTTGCCCTCACCCCGCGGCTGGATCAGCGCAAAGCAGTCGCCGCCGATGCCGGTCGATTGCGGCTCGATCACGCCGAGCAGGGCCGAGCCGGCGACCGCGGCATCCACCGCCGTGCCGCCCTCACGCAGCACCTCGATCGCTGCGAGCGAGGCCTGCGGGTGCGAGGTCGCTACCATCGCGTTGGTGGCGTGGACCGTGGACCTGCCGGGGAAATGGAAGTTTCTCATCGAATTTCTTGCTCTCTTGGCCGGGAATGCGCGCGCCGCGCCGTCTTAGGAAAAACCGGGTCTACATGACACATTCCAGCCGGCCGGGGCAATGCTGGCATACCAGGAAATGGCTGCCATCCGCTGGGCGTATAGACCTTTCGCGGCCAGCGGCCATGCGGGTTTTCTGAGCGGCGATCGCCTGCTAAACGAGCCGCCATGTCTGATCCGAATTCGGTCACCAAGGTCGCCGCCTTCTATCAATTCGCCGCCCTCCCGGATTACCGCGAGCTGCGCGAGCCGCTGCGCGCGTTCTGCGCCGGCCTTAAGCTAAAAGGCAGCGTGCTGCTCGCGCAGGAGGGCATCAACGGCACGCTCGCCGGCGCGCCGGTGGCGATCGACGCCCTCGCTGATGAGCTGGCGCACGGCGACATGTTCGGCGGCCGGCTCGACGATCTCGAATTGAAATTCTCGACCGCCGAGGCGATGCCGTTCGGGCGGCTCAAGGTGCGCCTGAAGAAGGAGATCGTCACGCTTGGCGATGAGGCAGCCGATCCAACCCGCCAGGTCGGCACCTACGTCGATGCGAGCGAATGGAACGCGCTGATCTCTGCGCCCGACACGCTGCTGCTCGACACCCGCAACGCCTTCGAGGTGGCGATGGGCACGTTCGAGGGCGCCGTCGATCCCGGCATCAGGAGCTTTGGCCAGTTCAAGGATTATGCCGAAGCTGCGCTTGATCCCGCAAAGCACCGCAGGATCGCGATGTTCTGCACCGGCGGCATCCGCTGCGAGAAGGCGAGCGCGCATCTGCTCGCGCGCGGCTTTGCCGAGGTCTATCACCTCAAGGGCGGCATCCTCAAATATCTGGAAGAGGTGCCGGAGGCGCAGAGCCGCTGGCGCGGCGAATGCTTCGTGTTCGACGAGCGCGTCGCGCTCGGCCACGGTTTGCGCGAGCGGAACTTGCTGGAACAAGATATGGGGCAAGGCCGTGACGAATGAGATCAAGAGTCTGGGCGAGCGCATCGACACGCTGGAGACGCGGCTCGCCTATCAGGACGACACGATCGAGACGCTGAACCAGACCATCACCGCGCAGTGGAAGCAGATCGATCTGCTGACGCGGAAGATCGCGGAGCTCGGCGAGCGGCTGCAGGAAGCCGAGGCCAATGCGCCTGGTCCCGCCAACGAGCCTCCGCCGCATTATTGAGCTCTCGTGCCCCGGGCGCAGCGCAGCGCCCTTAGCGATGCGCTGCTGAACCGGGGCCCACTATAGTGGCGAAGACAGAGCCTGGGTCCCGGCTCAGCGCCGCACCGTTTCACGCTGCGTCGCATCCGGGACACGATGGCTGTTACAGCGGCCGTCTTACTGGCCGGATGCCCTGGGCAGCAGGAGGTCCACGACCTCGACGGACATCATCAGGCGGTCGCGGCCTGCGTCCTTGGCGGCGTAGAGCGCCCGGTCGGCAGCTTCAACCAGCGAGGTCACGCCGGCCGTGCGCTCCAGCGCCGGCCGGCAGGTCGCGCCGCCGAGCGAGGCGGTGACGCATCCAGACGCTTGATTGCTGCTATGAACGAGGCCGGCCTCGTGAATGGCAGTGCGGATCCGTTCGCCGATCCGGGCGCAGCCGGCGGCATCGGTATTCGGCAGAAGCATGGCGAATTCCTCGCCGCCATAGCGCGCCGCCAGATCACCGGCGCGCTGCGTCTCGGCCGCGATGATCTTTGCGACCAGGCGCAGGCAGGCATCGCCCGCGGGATGGCCGTATTCGTCGTTATAGGCCTTGAAGTGATCCACATCGATCATGAGCAAAGCGAGGCTGGAGCGATCGCGATAGGCGCGCGCCCATTCCTCCTTCAGCCGCTCGTCGAAGCGGCGGCGATTGGCAAGGCCGGTGAGGCTGTCCTCGATCGCAAGCGTCTCGAGCCTGGTTTCCAGCTTCTTGTGCTCGGTGATGTCGCGGGAGATCGCGACCACCCCGTCGACGCGGCCATTGTCCTTGCGCGTCACCCGCATGGTCGATTCGAGCCAGACTTCGCCGTTGTCCCGGTGCGAGTTGCGGTAGGTGAGGCGCGCCTCCTCCCTCTCGCCACGTTTCATGGCGTCGACGATCGTCTGGACCTCCGGCAGATCCTCCGGATTGATGCCCGCCAGTGCCGGCGTGCCCATCAACTGATTGGCGCGCCAGCCGACGACGCGCGCGGACGAGGGCGAGACATAGCGCAGCCGCTCGTCGAGCCCGATGCGGGTCACCATGTCGCTGGAGCCTTCCGCGAGCAGGCGGAAATGCGCCTCCTTCTCGGTCAGGGCCGCGGCCATGCGCTGGCCCCGCTGCAACTGCCGCACCAGCACCGCGCCGATGACCGCAATCAGCATCACCAGCGCGATGACGTAGAGCATGCGGGAGATTGCCGAGGCGCGCCAGGGCGCCAGCAGTTCGGCCTTGTCGACGGTGGCGAGCAGGAGGAGCGGATAGCGGCTGCTGCGCTTGAAGAAGCTGACGCGCTCGGCGCCGTCCAGCGGCGACTTGAAATGATAGGCGCCGCTCGGCCGCTGCAGGCTGGCGTCGCGGAACAAGGGCTTGTCGGAAACACTGCGTCCGACGAATGTCTCGTTGCTGGGATTGCGCGCGATCATCAGGCCGTCGCCATGCGTGAGCGACACCGAGCTGTTGCGGCCGATCTCGAACTGTTCGTAGAAATGCGAAAGATATTTCGAGCTGATGGTGGCGAGCACGACGCCGCCGAAGCTGCCGTCCGGCTTGTTGAAGCGGCGCGACAGGGTGACCACCCATTCACCGTCGAGCAAGCTCTTCACGGGGCGGCCCAGATAGGCCTCGCGCTTGGGTGAGAGCTGGTGATGGCGGAAGAAGGCATCGTCGGTGAGGGTCGAACCGATCGTGCCGGGCGAGGTCAGCCAATTGCCCTGATCGTCGATGATGGCGAGGCTGTGGATGCGCTCGATCGCCTTCTTGCGCGCATCCAGCAGGGTGCGCAGTTTCGCGATCGTGGCAGGCCCGGCGCCGTCCATCTCCAGCCGGCTGACGACGCCGACGACACCGGAATCCAGGAGATCGAGGCTGTCCTCGGCATGCTGTGTCAGCGAACGCGCGACGTTCGCCATCTCGGTCTCGGCACCCCTCAGCACTGCATCGCGCGCGGCCCATTCGCGCCAGCCACTGACGCCGAGGATGGTCACGCAGGTGAGCACGACGAACGCCGCCGCGCGCAGCGGCAGGCGACTCCATCCAGCTCGTTGGCTAACAGCGTTCATGCGGCAGAGTTCTCCGATGTTTCGGAACCTCTGCCGCTTCTGTTATTGAACTCTGAAAGTACCGCCGGAATAGGCCGCAATAGGCCCGTTTTCCGTAGTCGTACGGACGCTCGGGATCAGCGCATCGCTAACAGGATATTAGCAAGCTGATCGGAATCCGGCGTCGGCCTCCGCTAGCTGAAGATGGCCTTAACCTTGTCCCAGAGCGAGGGATTGTCGGCATCCGCGTCGGCCTTCGAGGGCGTCGGCTGGGTGGCGCTCACGGGATCGGACGCGGGAAAGCTGTCTTTCAGCCCGGCATCGAGCTTGGTGTGGCGGTCGGCAGCGAGCGCTTCGTGCAGATCGTCGGCGTGCTTGTCAGGCGGCGCGGGATTGAATGTCTCAGCCATGATGTCCTCCATCGGCTGGTCAACGCGGCCCTGTTGCGCTGGTTCCCCTGTTCCGCTGCGGGCCGAGGCGGTGTATCAGGAGCCATAACCCTGTTCAGGACCATTCGTGCCCCAATCTGCAAAAAGGCCCTTCATCGATGTGCTCTCCGGCCAGCGCCAGAGCATTCCGCCCATGTGGATGATGCGGCAGGCCGGCCGCTATCTGCCGGAATATCGCGAGGTGCGCGCGAAGGCCGGCGGGTTCCTCGATCTCTGCTTCAATCCGGAGCTTGCGGCCGAGGTGACGCTGCAACCGATCCGCAGATTCGGCTTCGATGCCGCGATCATCTTCTCGGATATTCTGGTCATCCCCTATGCGCTCGGACGCTCGGTCCGGTTCGAGGTCGGCGAGGGCCCGCGGCTGGATCCGCTGGATGATCCCGCCAAGGTCGCGACGCTGGCACCGCGCGCCGATCTCGGCAAACTCGCGCCGGTGTTCGAGGCGCTCAAGCTCGTGCGCGGCGCGCTGGACCCTGAGGTCGCGCTGATCGGCTTCTGCGGCGCGCCGTGGACGGTCGCGACCTACATGGTTGCCGGCCAAGGCACGCCCGACCAGGGGCCGGCACGAATGATGGCCTACCGGCATCCGGAGGCGTTCGCCAAGATCATCGACGTGCTGGTCGAGAGCTCAATCGAATATCTGCTGGCGCAGCTCGCCGCCGGCGCCAATGCCTTGCAGATCTTCGACACCTGGGCCGGCGTGCTGCCGCCGGTCGAATTCGCGCGCTGGTCGGTCGAACCGACGCGACGCATCGTGGAGGGTGTGCGGGCCAAGGTGCCGGATGCGAAGATCATCGGCTTCCCGCGCGGCGCCGGCGCTCAGCTGCCTGCTTACGTCGAGGCAACCGGCGTCAACGCCGTCAGCATCGACTGGACCGCGGAGCCCGCCTTGATCCGCGAGCGCGTCCAGAGCAAGGTCGCCGTGCAGGGCAATCTCGATCCGCTGGTGCTGATCACGGGCGGCGCCGCGCTCGACCGCGCGGTCGACAACGTGTTGGCCAATTTTGCGCAAGGGCGCCTGATCTTCAACCTCGGCCACGGCATCCAGCCGGAAACGCCGATCGCCCATGTCGAGCAGATGATCAAGCGCGTGCGGGGCTGAGGGACGAGCGGCCTTTCCACCCGTCATGGCCGGGCCTGTCCCGACCATCCACGTCGTGTAATTTCGCAAGGCAGCTAGCGCGGCCGGCTGCGCTCGATGATCTCGGCGGCACCCTTACCCAGCAGATCCAGACCCACCGCACGGCCGAGCTCGCGCGGGCGATTGGCGGGACCCGCGCGCGAGGCCTCGATGATGGTGTTGCCGGAGAGATCGAGCACCGATGCGGTGAGCGACATCTGATCGCCCGCGATGGTCGAGAAGCCCGCCACCGGCGAATTGCAGTGGCCGTTCAGCACCCACAAGACCTCGCGCTCGGCATCCGCGCTGGCATGCGCGGCGGGATCGTCGATCGATGACAGGATCTGCCGCGTCTGCCAGTCCTGCGCTGCGCATTCGACTGCGACGATGCCCTGCCCCGCCGCGGGCAGCATCTCCGCCGCGGCGAATTCGTAGGCGATACGGCCGGCGAGGCCGACGCGGTCGAGGCCCGAGCGCGCCATGATCAGCGCGTCGGCCGGGCCCACGGCGCCGCCATCCGGCAGGCGCTGCTTTTCGCCATTGTCGAGTTTTCGCACGCGCGTATCGGCCGCGCCGCGAAAATGGATCACCTCGACATCGGGAAACAGTCTGTGCGCATAGGCCGCGCGGCGCACGGCATTGGTGCCGATCTTGAACCCCTTGCCACCTGACCGACGCAGCGCTTCCAATGTCACGCCGTCGCGTAGCACCAGGGCATCACCAGGCGGATCGCGCGACAGCGTGGCGCCGATGACGAGGCCCGGCGTGTCCTCGTTGCCCGGCATGTCCTTCAGCGAGTGCATCGCCGCCTGCAATTCGCCCGACAGCACGGCAGCGCGGATCTGCGCCACGAAGGCGCCGCCCTTGCCGCCATGGGGCAACAGCTTGCTGGTCTGGTCGAGATCGCCCGTGGTGTCGAACTTGACGATCTCGACGTCGAGACCGGGCACGGCGGCGGTCAGGCGGCGCGCGATCTCTTCCGTCTGTGCCAGCGCCATCGCGCTCTTGCGTGTGCCGATCCGAAGTCGAATAGCCAAGCTGTCGTCCTTTCACTGCGCGAGATTACCGCGCATCCTCCAATATCATGTCGGAGGCCTTTTCGGCGATCATGATGATCGGCGCGTTGGTGTTCCCGGACACGAGGTCCGGCATGACCGAACCGTCGACGACGCGAAGGCCTTCGAGGCCCCTCACCTTCAGCCGCTGGTCAACCACCGCGAGCGCATCATTGCCCATACGACAGGTCGAGGTCGGATGATAGATCGTGCTGCCGCGCTCGCGGCAATAATCCAGCAGCTCGGCATCCGTGGATACCTTCGCGCCGGGATCGTACTCGCTGACCACAAAGGGCTTCATCGCCGGCGCGTTCAGGATCTGGCGCAGGATCTTCAGGCCTTCGACGTTGGTGGTGCGGTCGGTCTCGGTCGACATGTAATTGATGCGGATTTCCGGCGGCACGCTTGGGTCGGCGCTCTTGATGCGCAAGGTTCCGCGGCTTTCGGGACGGAGCTGACAGACCGACGCAGTGAAGCCGGAAAAGTCGTGCAACTTCTCGCCCATCTTGTCGGTCGAGAACGGCAGGAAATGCACCTGGATGTCGGGCGATGCCAGCCGCGGGCTGGTCTTGAAGAACGCGCCCGCGGTGCCGGCCGCGATGGTCAGCCAACCCTTCCGGAACAGCGCATAGCGCGCGCCGGCCATGGTACGGCGGAGCGGATGATTGACGGTGTCGTTTAGCGTGATCTTCTGCGAGCAGCGCATGACGATGCGGACCTGCATGTGGTCCTGGAGGTCGTGACCGACGCCCGGCGCGTCCAGCACGACATCGATGCCATGCTTGCGCAGGAGATCGGCGGGACCGACACCGGAGAGCTGCAGCAGCTGCGGCGAGTTGTAGGCTCCGCTCGACAGCACGATCTCCTTGCGGGCCCGGGCGCGGCGGGTTTGCACGCCTTGTCGATATTCGACGCCGACGGCGCGGCGGCCCTCGAACAGCACGCGCTGGCCGAGCGCTCCAGTTTCGATCTTGAGGTTGCCGCGGGACTTTGCCGGGCCGAGATAGGCCACCGAGGTCGAGGCGCGGCGGCCGTTGCGCGTCGTGGTCTGGAACAGGCCGACGCCTTCTTGCGTGGCGCCGTTGAAATCGAGGTTGTAGGGCAGACCGGTCTCGACCGCGGCGTCGATGAAGGCTTTCGACAGCGGATCGGTCACGACCATGTTGGACACCGGCAGCGGACCGCCGCTGCCATGATACTGATCGGCCCCCCGCGACTGGTTCTCGGCCTTCTTGAAATAGGGCAGCACGTCGTCATAGCCCCAGCCCGTGTTGCCGAGCTGGCGCCAGCGGTCATAATCCTCGTGCTGGCCGCGGACATAGAGCAGGCCGTTGATCGAGCTCGATCCGCCCAGCGTCTTGCCGCGCGGCTGAAACACCTGGCGGCCCTTCAGCTCGGGCTCCGGCTCGGTCTGGTACATCCAGTTGACGGACTTCTCCTTGAACAGTTTGCCGTAGCCGAGCGGGACGTGGATCCAGATGTTGGAATCCTTCGGGCCGGCCTCCAGCAGGAGCACAGTGTGCCTGCCGCTCGCCGAGAGCCGATTGGCGAGAACGCAGCCGGCGGAGCCTGCGCCGACGATGATGTAGTCGAATTCGGGATCGCTTGGTGCGAGGGAAGAATTTGCAGTCATCTGTTGCTAGTCTTCTTGTTGCTGTGGACGTTTCCGTTTCGTCACTTAGCACAATCATTCCCGCACGCGCAGCGCCTCGACCAGCGACTTGAACGCACGGGCATATTCCGCGCCCGCCCTTGCGATATCCGTGCGTCCGGCGCAGGCGACCGCGGCCTCCGTCACCGCGCCGAGCAGCAGCCGCGCCAGCGGCTCGACCGGCTGGCGCGCGATCAGACCGGCCTCCATCGCGGCCGCGATCGCACGCGGCAGCTTGCCGCCAAAGTGTTTTGCGTCGATTTCGCGCCAGCGCTCCCAGCCGAGCACGGCCGGGCCGTCGCGCAGGATGATCTGGCCGGTCGGGCCCTTCGCCGTCGCGGCAAAATAGTGCTGAGTGCCGGCGACCATCGCAGCGAGCACGTCCTTCTCGGCGCGCGCGGCGCCGTCGATCTCCACGACGAGGTCACGTGAGACCTGGTCGAACACGGCTTCGAACACCGCCTCCTTGTTCCTGAAGTGATGATAGACCGCGCCCTTGGCGATGCGGGCTCCGTCCGCGATTTCGTCCATGGTGGTGGCGGCAAAGCCTTGCGTCCCGAACAGGCGGCGCGCCGCCGTCAGGATCGCTTCCAATGTCGCCGCCCGCCGCTCCGCCTGTTTCGCCATGGCTCTCTCGTCTAGTAGAATTCGAACTATGCAGCCAGTTGACTTTTCGACTGCCGGTCGGTATTTACCGACTATCAGTCGGTTTTAATCGTGAGGTGCGCCATGCCGAGCCGTGACATCGTCGAAGCCTTTGCGAAGCGGCTGGAGACCGGAGATTTCATCGGCGCGATCGAGCAGTTCTACACACCTGATGCCGCGACCTATGAGAACAATGCCGAGCCGACGGTGGGGCGCGACAAGCTCGTCGCCAAGGAGCGCGGCGTGCTGGCGGCTTCGAAGGAGGTCAAGGCCGTGCGCATCGGGCCAAGCCTGATCGAAGGCGACCATGTCGCGACGCGCTGGACCTTCAGCTTCACCAACGCCGAAGGGATCACGCGGACGCTGGACGAGATCGCCTGGCAGACCTGGCGGGGCGACAAGCTGATCGAGGAACGGTTCTATTACGATCCGAAGCAGCTCGGGCGGTGACTGCGCCTCTCAAACACAGGTGTCATCACCCGGCTTGACCGGGCGATCGAGACGATTGTGATTGAATCGATAAGCCGCGGCGTACTGGATGCCCCGCCTACTGTTTAGTCCGGAGACATGGCTGACACCTGTTCGGACACATCACTGACAGGTTGGCCATTGGTCAAGTCGATCGATGCGACCTGCCAGCTGGCGAAGAAGATGCCGTAATGGCCATCGCGGTCCAGCGGCCGGATGGCGAGGCGCTCGCGGGCGAAGGCCTGGGGAACCTTCCAGAAGCGCCCCTTGAAGGAGATGTAGGGTCTTGTCGATGAGACTCTGCGCACGATCTCACCGCTGTCGTATTCGACGATCGGAACGCGAGCCGGCATGGCACGGGTGCTCGGCCGGAAGCGATCGGCGGGGACGTGCATATCGAGGCCCTGGTGGGGACGTTCCAGATTGTAGACTGGCCGCCAGGCGTCGAAGGCGCGCTGGACCTCCGGCAGAGTGCGGAAGCGACGCATGGCAAGAACCTCGGCCTTCAGGGTGCGATGGAAGCGTTCGTTCTTGCCGCGCGCCTGCGGGTGACAGGGCCTGGCATGCACCACCCTGACACCGAGCTTGAGCAGCCACACCTTCAGCCCGGTCCAACGAACACCTGACGTATCGCCCCACGGTGAGCCGTTGTCGGTGTAGAAAGCCTCCGGCAGGCCGTAGCAGCGGAACGTCGTCGTCAGATGATCCTGCACGGTAAGACGCTGCTCGTCGGCGCAGGCCTTCAGGCACAGGACATAGCGCGAGTGATCGTCGACAATTGTCAGCGGATGACATCGCGTCCCGTTGGCGAGCGGCAGGTGTCCCTTGAAGTCCATCTGCCACAGCAGGTTAGGAGCTTCCTTCTCGAAGCGATGCCCCGGATTGGGCGGTGCATTCTCGCTTGGCTTGACCCGACCGTGCCGACACAGGATCTGGTGCACCGTTGACGGCACGGGCACCGTCTGCCCGCGCCGCTTCAGGCAGTGAGCGATCTTCCGCGCTCCCCAAGCCGGATGCTTGTCCCGCACGGCCAGAACCTGTGCCTCGACCGCAGCCTCACTGCGCTTGGGCATCGCATGCGGGCAACGGCAGCGGTCGGCCAGCTCTCGATCGCCAGCCTGCCAGCGCCGCAGCCATTTGTAGCCCACGTCAGGGCTGATGTTGAACCGTCGGCACAACTCGCGCCGATTGGCGCCCTCCTGCAAAGCCAGCCGCACGAACTCGTGACGCTGATCCATTGCTGACACCTCACTCCAGGGCATGGACGGCCTCCCGAATCGGACCAATCCAGCCAATGTTGATGTGTCAGCTATGTCTCCGAACACCCGTCAGTGATCTGTCCGGGCTAAACACTACGCGGGGCATGACAGCGGAGTTAGTCGCGAACCACCGTAACCCCGCCGCGCCGCATTTGTATCGATTTGTTAGCGATACACCGATTCGAACACGCAGAAGTGGTCGTAGCGAACCTCGCAAACGGGGATAATTCATAGATCGTCAAAGGTTTGCAGCGAATTCTCCCGGATCGAGCCGGACAAACGGCCGATGTTAGGCTCTGGGATGCGGACTCAAACGACCAGCTATCTCGCGCGGCTGTTCGCCGGCGATCTGTCGGCCTTTGGCGGTCCCGCAACCGACGAGGCCGTGGCCGGCCATATCCGCGCCGAACAGATGTCGCTTGTGCTCGGCTATTCGGTGGGCATCATGCTCGCCAATGCCTGCAACGCCATCGTGCTCGCCATCGCGCTGTGGCAGTCGCCGGACAGGATACCTGCCCTGATCTGGGCGGTCGCCGTGGCCGCCGCCGCAATCGGATTCGGCGTCCAATCCCGCGCCGCGCGTCGCATCACAAAACCGCAATTCGTCTCGCGCCGCGCCATGCATCGGCTCGTGCGAAATGCCTTCGTCCTCGGAGCGGCCTGGGGCATCGTCCCAGTCACCTTTTTCGCCGATGCCTCGACCGGCGGGCAGCTCGTCATCACCTGCCTGTGCTCGGGCATGCTGGCCGGCGGTGCGCTCGCCTTCGCCACCATCCCGATCGCGGCCATCGCCTTCACGGCGCCCATCTTCCTCGGCATCGCCATCTGCCTCGGCAGGAACGGCGATCTCGCCTTCCTGCTGATCGCCTTCCTCGTCGTGGTCTACGGCAGCGTGCTGCTGCGGGGCGTGTTCGTCAATTCGATCGCGTTCGCGCGGCGCGTGATCCGCCAGATCGAGGCGGAGCGGACGGTCCGGCTGGATCCTCTGACTCATCTGCCCAACCGCGTCGCCTTCAACGAAACGCTCGATGCCGCCCTGAGGCGGCTCGCTTTGTCCGGCGAGGAGTTCGCGGTACTCCTGCTCGATCTCGATCGCTTCAAGGAGGTCAACGACAAGTTCGGCCATCCTGCCGGCGACGAATTCCTGGTCCAGGTCGCAGGCCGCCTGCAGCGCTGCACGCGCGCGGCCGAACATGTCGCACGCATCGGCGGCGACGAATTCGCGCTGGTCATGAACAATCTGACGCGGCCGGAAGATGCACTCGAAATCGCCGAGCGCTTCGTCGCAGCCTTCGAGGAGCCGTTCCAGATCGAGGGCCGCCAGATCGTGGGCGCGACCAGCGTCGGCATCGTGCTGGCACCGCGCGACGGCACCACGTCGCTCGACGTCATGAAGAATGCTGACGCCGCGCTCTACCGCGCCAAGAAGGCGGGGCCGGGCACGATCCGCTTCTTCGAGGAAGCCGACGACAGGGTCTCACGCGATCGCAAGGCGCTGCAATCAGACCTCGCCGGCGCGATCGCGCGAAACGAGCTGTTCCTCGTGTTTCAACCGTTCCTCGATCTCGACGAAAGCCGGATCACCGGCTTCGAGGCGTTGCTCCGCTGGCAACATCCGGAGCGTGGGCTGGTGCCGCCGAGCGAATTCATCCCGATTGCGGAGGAGACCGGGCTGATCCACGAGATCGGCGAATGGGCCATCCGCCGCGCCTGCGCGACGGTTGCCAAGTGGCCGAACGAGATCAGGGTCGCCGTGAATTTCTCCGCGGCGCAGTTTCACAACGCCGGCATCCTCCAGACCATCGTGCAGGCGCTCAGCGACGCCAAGATCGCCCCGCACCGGCTCGAGATCGAGATCACTGAATCGATGCTGCTGTCGAAATACGGCTCGGCCGAGTCGGTCTTGAACGCGCTGCTGCAGCTCGGCGTCACCGTGGCGCTGGACGATTTCGGGACGGGCTTCTCCTCCCTCACCTATTTGCGCAAGCTGCCGTTCAGCCGGATCAAGATCGATCAGTCCTTCATCCGCGACATGCTGGTGCAGCCCGACTGCGCCGCCATCGTGAAATCGGTGATCGGTCTTGCGCGTGACCTGCGCATCGGTGTCGTCGCCGAGGGAGTCGAGACCGCCGACCAGCTCGAATATCTGCGCCAGATCAGTTGCGACGAGGCGCAGGGCTATCTGATCAGCCGGCCGGTGTCGGCGGATAGCGTGCTGGCGCTGCTGGAGACGAAGAAGTATCGGGCGATTTACGCGGCGTAGGCACGATTGGGGCCTTGTTGCCGGCGACGCGGGAGGTGCGCTCCCTCCCCCGCTGGCGGGGGAGGGCTGGGGAGAGGGTAGCTCCGCAGCGGGAGTCCCCCAGAGGAGAGAACCCTCACCCGCGCCTTCGGCGCGACCTCTCCCGCAAGCGGGAGAGGTGGAGCCCGCGGCGGCGTCCATTTTTCCCAAACAAGCTCTCAGTTAAATCGTATCCGCGCGCAGCAGCGTGTCCACGGTAATCGTGCCGCGTGCGCGGGAGACGCAGGCGCAGATCTTCTGGTTGCTTTGCTTCTGATGATCGCTGAAGAAGACGTCGCGATGGTCGATCTCGCCGTCGACCGCGACCACGTCGATGGCGCAGAGGCCGCATTCGCCGCGCTTGCAATCGTACATCACGTCATGGCCGCTGGCATTGAGCACGTCCAGCATCGAGCGTTCCCGCGGGATCTCGAGCTCGACATCGGATCCCTTCAGGCGCACGCGAAACGTCTCGGTCGGCAGCGTGCCGCTGGAGCCAAAGGTCTCGTAGCGGAGATCGGGGAGCGGATGGCCGGCGCCGATCCAGGCGTGACGCGCGGCGTCGAGCATCCGCATCGGACCACAGAACAGCGCCAGCGCGCCCTTGGGGAGCGACGCGAACAGCGCATCGAGATCGAGCCGCCGGCCTTCGTCGCTGGCGTGAACGACCAGGCGATCTCCAAGCATCGCGGCGAGATCGTCGAGATAGGCGGCCTCGCCGCGCGAGCGCACCGCATAATGCAGCGTGACGTCGGCCCCGCGCCGCGCCAGTGCCTGCGCGGCGCCGAGGATCGGGGTGATGCCGATGCCACCGGCGATCAGGCAGTAGCGTTCGCGCGCCCAGTCGACTGCAAGCAGCGAGGCGGGCTGCGTGATGTCGAGCCGCGCGCCCGGCGCGAGTTGCCACATGTAGCGCGAGCCGCCGCGGGAATCATCCGTGCGGCGCACCGCTATCTTGAAGCCTTGCGAGGTGGCCTCACCGACCAGCGAATAGGATCGCGTCTCCGGAAGACCGTCGATGGTGACGCTGACATTGATGTGGCTGCCGACCGGATAGGCCGCGCCGTCGAACTGATCGGGGCGGATCAGGAATTCGCGGATGCCGGGTGCGAGATCGCGGGTCGAGACCAGCGTCGCGGGAATCCAGGTTTCGATGAAGCGCATGGCGGCTGCCCTCAATCGGTTGCGGTTTTGATCAGCGCGAGCGCCGGCAAGAGGTCCAGATGGGTCCGGTTGCGCAGCGCAAGCCGCAGGTTTCGCACCGCGAGCCGCGCGTGTTCGCGCATGACCGCTTCGGCGCGCGCACCCTCGCGGTTCTCGATGGCGTCGATCACGACGCGATGGTGCTCCTGGCCGATGATCAGGATCTGCTGCGCCTCGGGGAGCGCGGATTGCGCCATCACGAAGCCGCTCGGGGATGCAAAAGGCAGCGCGGAGGCGCGATCGATCTGGCGGATCAAGGGCGGGCTGCGCGACAATTCGGTGAGCAGGGCGTGGAAGCGCGCATTCAGCGCGACATAGGACGAGAAGGCCTCAATCGAGATCGGCACCTGGCGCAACAGCTCGTCGATCGCGGCGAGGCACTCCTTCAGCGGCTCCAGCTCACGCGCCGAGACGCCGCGCTCGGCGGCAAAGCGCGCGGCGAGGCCTTCGAGCGTGCCGCGCAGCTCGATGGAATCGGAGATGTCGCGCTCCGAAAACGCCTTCACCATGAAGCCGCCGGAAGGGATCGCTTCCAGCAGCCCCTCCTCCTCCAACCGCACCAGCGCCATGCGCACCGGGGTGCGCGAGGCGCCGGTCGTCTCCACCGCCTGGAGCTCGGAGATGCGCTCGCCGGGGCGCAAGGCGCCCGACAGAATCTGGTCGCGCAGCGCGAGCTGCGCCTTCACGGTCTGCGAGACAGAGCGGTCGACTTCACGCTCGGCCATGTTCTACTCCGCGGCCTGAAGATGCTGCGGCCCGTTTTCCTTCGCCACCATCCTGTCGATCAGCTTGCGCGTCCACATCGCGCCGGCGTCGATGTTGAGGTTGTAGAAGATGCGGTCGGGGTTCTCGTCCATGGCGCGCTGCTGCGCCTCGAGGATCAGCTCGTCCTCGTGGAAGATGCCGGAGACGCCCTCGCGGATCTCGGTGGTGATGCGCTGCTCGTCGAGCTGATAGTTGCGCACGAAGGCCCAGAAATAGTGACAGGTCTTCTCGGTCTCCGGCGTGATGGTGTTGAGCACGAAGCCGTTGACGCCCTGCGATCGGTCGCCTTCGGGCGCGCCGGTGCCGGTCGGCGCGACGCCGACGTCGATCGCGATCGTGCATGGTGCTTCAAAACGGATGATCTGCCAGCGATCGACGAGACCGGTCTTGCCGAGCTGCTTGGCCCAGAACGGCGGCGGCTCGATGCCGCGCATCCAGCGCGTCACCGTGACCGTCTTCTCGCCATGGGTGACGTCGAACGGGGCCTCGGCGACCGCCTCGTTGCCGATCGAGGAGCCGTGCACGAACGTCTCATGGGTGAGGTCCATGAGATTGTCGAGCACGAGGCGATAGTCGCATTTGACATGGATGGTCTTGCCGTCGCCGGCCCAGGCCGGATCGTGATTCCAGTGCATGTCGGGGACCAGCGCGGGATCGGCCAGCGCGGGATCGCCCATCCAGAGCCAGATGTAGCGGTGGCGCTCGACCACGGGATAGGCGCGGACGCAGGCCGACGGGTTGATGGTCTCCTGCGAGGGCATGAAGGTGCAGCGACCTTGCGCGTTGTATTTCAGGCCGTGATAGCCGCAGACGACGGTGTCGCCTTCGAGCCGCCCCTTGGACAGCGGCACCAGGCGGTGCCAGCAGGCATCTTCCAGCGCAGCGACCGAACCGTCGGCCTTGCGGTACATCACGACATGCTTGCCGCAGATCGTCCGCGGCAGCAGCGCCGGCTTCACCTCGGCGTCCCAGGCGGCGGCGTACCAGGCGTTCATCGGGAAGGGCTTTGTCACGGTCTCACTCCCTCGGCTTATGAATACGTTGTGTATACAATAACGCGGGAATGGAATCGTTCAAGGGTAAATGTGATGTACTATAATACCTAGCTGCCCTGATTTGTATACATCGAACTCCCAGTCGTCGCCCGCAGGCGGGCGATCCAGTACTCCGCGGCGGAAATTGTCTGTCCAAATGACAGCCGCGGAGTACTGGATTCCCCGCTTTCGCGGGGAATGACGGTGGTGACTGCGGCCCGGGCGGAAGATGCAGCAAGGGCGCCCTCGCCGCGGCAGATCGAGAATCGTACGGGCTCGGCACCTACGCCCCGAACACCTTCGCCAAACCCGCCTGCGCCTCTTCCTGAATCCGCTTCAGGTGCTCGGTGCTGCGGAAGCTTTCGGCGTAGATCTTGTAGACGTCCTCGGTGCCGGAGGGCCTGGCGGCGAACCAGCCGAAATCGGTTTCGACCTTGATGCCGCCAAACGGCTGACCGTTGCCGGGCGCCTTGCTCAGCGTTGAGCGGACAGGGTCGCCGGCGAGATCCTTCAGGCCGAGTTGCTCCGGCGTGACGGATTTGAGGATGTTCTTTTGCGGCCCTGTCGCGGCGACGTCGATGCGCGCGTAATGCGGCACGCCGAACTCTGTGGTGAGTTCGCCAAACAGCTGGCTGGGGTCGCGGCCGGTCTTCGCCATGATCTCGGCGGCGAGCAGGCCGAGGATGATTCCGTCCTTGTCGGTGGTCCACACCCCGCCGTCGCGGCGCAGGAACGAGGCCCCTGCACTCTCCTCGCCGCCGAAGCCGAAGCCGCCCGTGAGAAGGCCGTCCACGAACCATTTGAAGCCGACCGGCGTTTCGACCAGCTTGCGGCCGAGCTTCTTGGCGACGCGGTCGATGATCGAGCTCGACACCACGGTCTTGCCGATCGCGGCATCCCTGCTCCAGTTCGGGCGATGCGCGAACAGATAGGAGATCGCGGTCGCCAGATAATGGTTCGGATTCATCAGGCCGCCCGTGCGCGTCACGATGCCGTGGCGATCGGCATCGGTGTCGTTGGCAAAGGCGACGTCGAAGCGGTCGCGCATCCCGATCAGGCTCGCCATCGCGTAAGGCGAGGAGCAGTCCATGCGGATCTTGCCGTCCCAGTCGACTGTCATGAAACGGAAGGTCGGGTCGATCGCCTCGTTCACGACGGTGGCCTTCAGGCCGTAGCGCTCGATGATCGGATGCCAATAATCCACGGCGGCGCCGCCGAGCGGATCGATGCCGATATTGATGCCGGCGGATTTGACCAAGTCGAGATCGACGACTTGTCCGAGATCAGCGACATAGGGCGTGATGAAGTCGTAAGCGTGGACGTTCGCGGCTTTCTTCGCCTTGTCGTAGTCGATGCGATTCACGCCCCTGAGAGCATCGGCGAGGTAGGCATTGGCACGCTTTTCGACCACGCCCGTGACGTCGGTGTCGGCGGGACCGCCATGCGGCGGATTGTATTTGTAGCCGCCGTCTTCGGGGGGATTGTGCGAGGGCGTGATGACGACGCCGTCGGCATGGCCGGAGGTGCGTCCCTTGTTATAGGTGAGGATCGCGTGCGAGATCACAGGCGTCGGCGTGTAGCCGCCGTCCTTGTCGATCATGATGTCGACGCCGTTGGCGGCGAACACTTCGACGGCGCTGACCAGCGCCGGCTCGGCCAGCGCATGGGTGTCGATGCCGATGAACAACGGTCCGGTCAGCCCCTTTTCTCGTCTATAGTCACAGATCGCCTGCGTCGTCGCGAGGATGTGGCCCTCATTGAAGGTGTTCTTGAACGAGGTGCCGCGATGGCCGGAGGTGCCGAACGCCACGCGCTGCGCGGGATCCGCGACATCGGGCTTGCCGGCGAAATAGGCCGTCACCAGCCGCGGAATGTTGGTGAGCGCGTCCGGCGAGGCCTGCTTGCCTGCCGCGGGATGAACATCAGCCACTGAAGTACCTCGTCCTGTCGCAAGAGATCACGGGGATACCATAGCATCGGCCGGGCCCCCGCCAAGGGCACAACACGCGCGATGGGGGAGGCGTTCCTTGGGTAGGTGGCTGCAGCGAAAGCCCCGATCTCCCAGAGAAGCGTCATGAGGCGGCAGCATCGCGATGCTCCAATGCACATCCGGACACGCAGTGCCGTAGGGTGGGCAAAGCGGAGCGTGCCCAC
The DNA here is from genome assembly GCF_023101665.1 of Bradyrhizobium sp. 195. Classification (NCBI taxonomy): domain Bacteria; kingdom Pseudomonadati; phylum Pseudomonadota; class Alphaproteobacteria; order Hyphomicrobiales; family Nitrobacteraceae; genus Bradyrhizobium; species Bradyrhizobium sp. 195. The sequence continues at coordinate 6,615,958 of NZ_CP082161.1, forward strand.
GTATCTTTCGCGGTCGAGAGAGATCGTGGGCACGGCGCAAGAGCGCCTTTGCCCACCCTACGATATCTGCAGGTCCCGCATCCTGAGGTGCGAAGCTTGCAATGCGAGAGCGTTGCAAGCGAAGCCTCGAAGGATGAACGGCCGAGATTAGCCGGGCCCTTCGAGGTTTGCCCAAGGGGCGACCACCCCGAGCGACAACGGCTTCGCCGTTGCGCGAGGGTGACGGGGATGGATTGACGCTCGCCACCTCCACATCGTCATTGCGAGCGAAGCGAAGCAATCCAGAGTCTCTCCGCTGAGGGATTCTGGATTGCTTCCGCCTTCGCCAAGGCCTCGGCGGACAAGTCGCTACGCTCGCAATGACGGAGGATGAGGTGACAAGTTGCTTCCCCAAGTGACCTGTCATTCCCCGCGAAAGCGGGGAATCCAGTACGCCGCGGCTTCTCGGTTCGATCACGACCGTCTCTGGAATACTGGATCGCCCGGTTGAACCGGGCGATGACACCGCGTGTGTGGCGGCAGACATGGCTCTTCGACCTCGCGGCTTGTTTCGCCCGAGCTTTGCTTCGTCTTCGTCCCTCTAAATCCAAGAGGGCGCAGGGAAGGCCGGGTGCCGGCAGGCACCCGCGGTCCGCTGCGCGAAATGCACACGCAGGAAGAACCGCACAGCAGCATACAGGTGATGCCGATCACTCGGCCTTCCCTGCGCGGTGGTCGGACGGCTTATGCCGTGATCTCCCGGGAGCCGAACTTTCCTTCTGGCCTCCCTCGCCCCGCGAATTGGATGATGCAGTCTGCCCGGTTGGGCTCGCTCGCACCTTCGCAAGAACTTGACCGTGGCAACGACGGCCAGGACCACACGGTTTTGCCGTACGCACGTTCGCTGGTCACCACATTATCCCCCGGCCTTGTCGACGTTGCCGAGAGAATTTGGCGAGACGAACTGAACAGCGCCGCTCGTCTGCACGAAGCCTCGGGCTCACAGGGACTACCCGCCCTGCCCGCACCTCTCATGCCGACGCTGCTGCGTCCACCGCAAGCCCGGCTCGCGATGCGTGACGACACAAGATCGCCCCTCTTGGTGAGCCGGGATGAACGACACATACGTCAAAACCGAATTTCGGTAAAGTGGAATATTTTTGTGGGGGTGGATTGACAGAGGGCGACACAGGCCGGCGCCCGTCGCGTCATCCTGAGGACGACGGCGATAGCTGCGAGGTCACGGTTCAAGTCAGGAGATCATGCTATGCTTCCCGCCATCGTGGCCCTCCGAATCGTTCCATGGCTCTCCTGCGCAAGCTGCTTCTGCTGATCGCCGGCCTCCTCGTGGCCGGTACGCCGGCGCCTGCCGCGGAGTTCTATACCGAGGATCTGCGCATCCCCATGGCCGAGGCCGGGCCGCAGGGGTTGGAGGCGTTTCTGGTCCGCCCTGCCGGGACGAAGCGCTATCCGCTCGCGCTGCTCAGCCACGGCTCGCCGCGCAGCTTCGACGACCGCGCGACCATGTCGGCGCACAAATATTACGGCATCGCGCTCGAATATGCCCGGCGCGGCTTTGCGGCGCTGATCGTGCTGCGGCGCGGCTATGGCACTTCGCCTGGCGGGCGCGTCGATAGCGTCGGCGGTTGCGCGAAGGCCGCTTATTTGCCGGCGGCCGCGGTCGCGGTAGCGGACTTACGCGCCGCGATCGATGCGATGGCGCGCCGGGCTGACGTCACGACAACAGGCATGATCGCGGCCGGCCATTCCGCCGGCGGGCTCGCCACTGTCGCGCTCACCGCGCAGGCGCCGCCCGGACTAGTCGCCGCGATCAGCTTCGCCGGCGGCCGCGGCTCGCGCGACGACGACGACGTCTGCAATCCGGATGGGCTGGTGCAGGCCTTCACCAGCTTCGGCAAGACCTCGCGCGTACCGATGCTCTGGGTCTATGCGACCAACGATTCGTATTTCGGCCCCGACCTCGCACGCCGTCTCCATGACGGATTTCGCGCCAGTGGCGGCAACGCGACATTCATCGCGGCGCCGGCTTACGGCGACGACGGCCACTACCTCTATTCGGTTGCGGGCCGTCCGCAATGGACGCCCTATGTCGACGCCTTCCTGCGCGAGCGCGCCCTCGCCAGCCGCGACATCCTGAGCCCGCCCGATTCCTTGCCGCCGCCGCGCCAGCTCAACGAGGCCGCGCGGGCCGAGTTTGCGCGCTATCTCGCCAGCACGCTGCCGCACAAGGCTTTCGCGGTGTCGCCAAACGGCGGCTATGGCTGGCGCGCGGGACGCGTGACGGCTGACGAGGCCCAGCGCGACTCGCTGGCGGCCTGCATGAAATGGTCGCCGACCTGCACGCTCTATGCGATCGACGACCATCTGGCCGGCCCCTCGCAACCGACGTCCACCGATCAGAGCGCCCGCGCGCGCTAGTCGCCGTGCGCTGGAGGCCGGTTTGTTAACTCCGGAGCTCTATGGAAGACTCATGCTGTGGGATCTGGCACGCTTCAATCTCGACGCGACGTGGAGACACGTGGTGCTCGTCCTGCTGCTGTCGGCCCCGATCGGCGCACACGCCGGCGACGGCAACATGGACAAGCCGCGCGCGCCGTCGGCGATCCCGAGCGGCGGGGCGCAGCTCGGTGCCGGCGAGACGCCGTCATCCCGGGCCATGATCCGGAAGATCATCGAGCGGGAAACCGCGAGCACCAATTTACCGGCCGATATCGCCGAAGCCGTCGTCTTCGTCGAAAGCGGATACAATCCAGCTATGATCGGCAACGTCGGTGAAATCGGCCTGATGCAGGTGCGGCCCGAGACGGCGGCGATGCTGGGCTTCCGGGGCACCGACGCGGAGCTCGCCGAACCCGACATCAATATCCACTATGGGGTGCTTTATCTCAGCCGGGCCTGGCGCTTGGCGGGCGGGGACATCTGCCGCGCCCTCATGAAATACCGGGCAGGCCATGGTGAAGAAGAGATGACGCCGCGGTCGCAGGTCTATTGCAACCGGGCCCGTAACCGTCTTGTCGCCATGAATTCGAAGGCCCTAGACGGCGAGGTCGCGGCCGTGCCGGATCCGGCGCCCCGGCCAACGCCCGCAGCTCAAGCGGCGGCTCCGGCCAAACCGGCGAGCCGTCCGAAGGTGGCGCTGCAGCCCAAAGCCGTCTATGCCCGCTATCGCCAAGGCACCGCGGCCGCCAGCCGCGCCTATTGGGCCGCGCACGAGGCTAGGGTCAGCCAGATCAAGGCTCGGATCGAGGCACGATGGAAGCGCGTCGCCTCGCGATGAAGATATGCTCTATTGTTTGAGCATGATCTCTTCGGAAAACCGCTGCACACTTTGCGCTCACGCGGCCCTTCGGGTCCGGATCATGCTCTACAGCCGCTCGCTGAGCGCGAGCTTGTAGCCGACGCCGGTGACGGTCGCGATCACGGGCGTGCCGCTGCCGACGAGCTTGCGGCGCAGCCGCGCCACCAGCGCGTCGACCGTGCGGATGTCGACCTCGGCCTGACGATTGCTGACGACCTCGATCAGATAGTCGCGGCTGAGCGGCCGTCCGTCGGCGCCGACCAGCGCGGCGAGCAGATCGAATTCGGCGCGCGTCAGCGCCACCGGCTTGCCGTCGCTGCCGAGCAATTCGCGCCGGGTCAGGTCGATGATCCAGTCGCCGAAGGCGATCGAATTGTGGTTGCGGGCTGCCTTGCGGTCGAGCGAGCGCCGCCGCAGCACGCTGCGTGCGCGCGCGAGCAGGTCGCGCAGATTGATCGGCTTGGTGACGTAGTGATCGCCGGCGATCTCGAGGCCGAGGATGCGATCGACGTCGGTGTCGCGGCGCGTCACGAAGATGATGCCCGCATTGCTGGTCGCCTGGATCTCCTTGGCGAGCTCGAAGCCGTCGCCGTCGGGTAGCTGCAGATCGAGGAAGACGAGGTCGGTGCGCGCGCGCAGCGCCTGGCGGCATTCCGCGCAGGAGCCGGCGCCGACCACGTCGAAATTGTTCTCGCTGAAATAGCCGACCAGCATGGTCCGCGTCACCGGATCGTCCTCGACGACGATCAGCCGCTCGCGGCCGGCGGGACGCACTTCCTGACGTGCGGAATCAACCACGGTCTTGGGTATCCTGTGTGCCTGCGACCCGACCTGGCGATCCATCTCGCCGCGCAATGCGCCGTCATGTGAACGTACATTCACGACTTGTTCGAGCCCCCGAAATTAGCCGCCGGAATATTAGGCGGGTTGCGACGCGCAAACAATATTGCTCATGATCCTCAACCATTAAGTATGAATTGGCCCACAATTCTCAATCCGCGCATCAAGCGCAGGATGGCCTGGGTCGCGAAAGCCCACCCGGACATTCGGCATCGGACTCAACCGCCGGTTAACGTAAAAAAGGCCTTCGGCTTCGGAAGGCCCGGCCGCACCTCTATTGTCCCGCCTACAAGATGCGAAACCACGGAGCAAGCGTGATGCAGGGGCAGGCCCGGTTGGCTGCCGGTCGAACCGAGCAAGGCACGGCGCCGTTCGCCCGTTCGCACACGCTCGATGTCCTGCGGGGCCTTGCCATTGCCGGGGTGATGGCAATCCACGTCTCGCAGGCATTTCCGTCCAACATTCACGCGGTCGATTTCGCCTTCATGTGCGGCTGGACCGGCGTCAACGTGTTCTACTTCGTCAGCGCCATGACGATGTGCCTGATGTGGACGCAGCGCAGCGGCGAGACGAATGCGACCGGCAAATTCTACATCCGCCGGTTCCTGCGCATCGCGCCGCTGTTCTGGCTGGCGATCCCGGTCTACCTCGCCATCAACGGCACCGGACCAAGCGCCAACGCGCCCAATGGCATCGGGCCTGTTCAGCTGATCCTGACCGCGACCTTCCTGCACGGCTTCTGGCCGGACAGCGTCAACAGCGTGGTGCCGGGCGACTGGTCGATCGCGGCGGAGATGACCTTCTATCTCGTCTTCCCGCTTCTGATCACTGCGTTCGGGTCGCGCCGCCATCTCTATGTTGCGCTGGCGATCGTGCTGCATCTCGTCAATGTCATCCTGTTCAAGCCGTGGGCCTTCGCGCTGTTCTCGGCCTATTACGGCCCCGGCCACGAGGCATTCGTCTGGACCACGCTCCACATCAGCTTCCTGAACCAGCTGCCGGTCTTCCTGATCGGATGCGCGCTGTTCTTCGCGCTGCGCGACGGCTTCGCCCGGTCCGACGCCGCGATCTTCGCGGCCTTCATCGCACTGTCCTTTGCGGCCGACCGCGCGACCGGCTCGCATGAATTCAACTATCTGATGATCAACCTCGTGCTCGGCGCGCTGGTGGCCGGCTGCATCAAGCTTGCCATCCGCTTCCAGCCGCTCGAGGCGCTCGGCCGCAACTCCTATTCAATGTATCTGTCGCACTTCGCGGTGATCTATGGGCTGCGTCAGCTCTGGCCGCTCGCCGATGGGCTGGTCTCGCTGCTCATCGCCTATGTCGTCACCGCCGCGCTGAGCTATCTCGTCGCGCGCGCGACATGGCATCTGGTCGAACGGCACGCGCAGAACCTGGCGCATCGCCTGACAAAAGCGGGACCGGGCCGATCAAGCCTCCGGCCGACCATTGCCGCCACGGCGGCCGGCATGCGCTGAACGCGCCTGCTCCATCCCTGCCGGCCTGATGCGGCTTGCTTCATTGCCGCCATCGCATCTACTGTGAAGAACCTTCACGATGGAGTGGGCACCATGGAGGTCATACTGCTCGGCACCGGCGGCCCGCGCCCGGACCCGCGCCGCATGGCAACGGCCACGCTGATCAGGCTCGGCGACGAGAATATCCTGTTCGACGCCGGCCGCGGCGTCATGGTGCAGCTCAGCAAGGCCGGCGTTCCGCTCGGCGCCATCAACACGGTCTTTCTCACGCACCATCATTTCGACCACATCGGCGACCTCTACGACGTGATGCTGAATTCATGGATGCACGGGCGCAAGGACGAGCTGCGCATCTATGGACCGCCGGATACCGAGCGACTCGTCCACACGCTGGTCACGCAGGTCTACGACAAGGACATCACCTGGCGGGATAAGGGCGAACCGACCTTCGGCGGCTGGAAACCCGTTGTCGCAACGGACATCGTACCGGGTCCCATTCTCAACACCGGGCGCTGGAAGATCAGCGCCGAGCTGGTCTCGCATGGCGACGGCCTCGACATGCCGCCCGCCTTCCTCGCGCGCTGGATGTGTCTCGGTTACCGCTTCGAAGCGGAGGGCAAGGTCATTGCGATTTCCGGCGACACTGTCCCCTGCCCCGGGCTCGAGCGGCTGGCGCAGGGAGCCGACCTGCTGGTTCAGTGCTGCTTTCTCGCGACACCGGAGATCAACAACGAGCACCTGCGCCGCCTTGCGCAATTCACCATCGCCTGCGGCGATACCGTCGGCAAGATCGCGGCCAAGGCCGGCGTCAAGAAGCTCGCGCTGACCCACCACCGGCCGCGCACCGACGATGCCATGCTGGACGCGCTGCTTGCGGATGTCAGGCAGGACTACGCGGGGCCGGTCGTGCTCGGCGAGGATCTCACGCGCATCGAGGTCTGAGGGCCATCGATCAGCTCGCGATCGAGCTCAGGACGAGCCGACCTCGATCCGGAACGACAAGCTCTCTTCCGCGCCCGGTGCGATGTGCATCAGGCCCGGCTTGTCACTGAACTCGCCGTCGAAGCCGGCGGGACTGGCATAACCACGCCAGGGCTCGATGCAGAGGAACGGCGCGCCCGATGGTTTCGACCAGACACCGAGTTCACGAAAGCCGCGCCACGACATTTTCAGCCAGGGGCCGCTGGACGCAGCATAGCGGACTGCGTTGCTCTCGATCCGGTCGAAAATGACAGCGTCGTCGCGGAACAGGGATTCGGACAAGGGAAGCACGGCACCTTTGACCGGGCTCGGCTCCGTTGCCGGGCGCAGCAATCCGCCCTCGAGACGGCGGACGGGAGACGACTCCGCGCCCGCGAAGGTCAGCGCGCAGCTCTCCTTGGCAAGTCCCGGCTGGAGCGGCCAGTTGAACGCGGGATGACCGCCGATCGACACCGGCAACGTCTCCTTGCCGGTGTTGGCGATCGTGAGCGTCAGGTCGAGGCCGGCATCATCGAGCGTATAGATTGCGGTCAGCCGGAACGCGAACGGATAGAGCGCGCGCGTCGTCTCGCTGTCTTGGAGCACCAGCGTGCAGCGGCTCTCGCCGCGCTCCGCCCATGCAAAGCGGCTGTCGCGCGCAAAGCCGTGCTGGGTCATCCGATACGTCTTGCCCCGGTGCCGCAATTCGTCCTTGGCGAGGCGCCCGACGATCGGAAACAGCAACGGCGCATGGCGCGGCCATTCCGGCCCCGCCTGCCAGACGAATTCGACGCCGCCCCCGTCCTTCAGCGAGCACAGTTCGGCGCCGTGCGCCTTGACGGTTGCGGTGAGCCCGCCGCTGCGGAGGGAGTGGCTGTCATCGCTCATGCGCGACATCTACACCTCGCCCTCACATGCAGCAAGGCGGCGCCAGCCATGCAGCCGGCGCCTCAGCGCCCTGCAGAGCAGCGTCATATTTCTGTACCTAACGGTTGCTCCCTTGCAGTTCGTCCGCCGCCAAGCTTTTTCGGAAACGCGGCCCGGATCCCCGAGAACAATTCTGGTAGCCAATTGAAATTCTTCATCAACGGCCGCTTTCTGTCGCAAAGCCTCACCGGCGTTCAGCGTTATGCCGCCGAAATCGTCAAGGCGATCGACGCGCAGCTGGCGTCGGAGCAAACGCCCGCCTCGCTGCGGAACGCAGACTGGCAGTTGCTGGCGCCCGTGGATGCAAGCGAAGACCTTCACCTCGAGCGAATCAAGATTCGGACCGTCGGCCGCTTGCGCGGGCACGCCTGGGATCAAATCGATCTGGCCCGCGCCGCTGCGGGCGGCCGCTTGATCAGTCTGGCCAATTCCGGCCCGGTGTTCCATCGCGACCACATTGTCGTGATCCACGACGCACAGGTTTTTCGCAGGCCCGACTTCTTCAACTGGCGCTATTTGGCGGTTCACCGCACAATGGGCCGGCTGCTCGCCCGACATGCAGGCATCGCAACCGTGTCGGCTTTTTCGCGCAAAGAGCTTGCCGAGGTGCTGAATCTGTCGGCAATGGGGATCCCGGTCTTCCCCAACAGCGCAGAACATTTCGCCAAGACGAAGCCAGATCCCGGCATCATTGCCAGACTTGGGATTCAGCCACAGAAATTCTTCCTCTATGTGGGCTCGAGAACCAAGAACAAGAATCTCTCCGTCGCAATCCGCGCCGTCCAATTGCTCGATCGGGCCGACGTTCCGCTGGTCATCGTCGGCGGCGACAACAGCAAGGTCTTTCAGGACAATTCTGGCGACGGGGCTTCCGGCCTGCTGCTGGCCGGACGCCTGACGGACGGCGAGATCGCGGCGCTCTATGCGCATGCATCGGCATTCGTGTTCCCCTCGCTCTACGAGGGGTTTGGCGTGCCGCCGCTCGAAGCCATGATCTTCGGCTGTGCGGTCATCGCCTCGACCGCCGACGCGGTCGTTGAGACCTGTGGCGATGCAGCTGCGTATTTTCGCGCCAGCGATGCCGAAGCATTGAAGCAGCTCATGCTCGAAAGATTGGCAACCGGCGCCATCTCTGATCAGGAACGCATGAGGCAGCAGGATCGCGTTGCATTCTATTCTTGGAAGAAATCGGCGAAGGCTCTGCTCGATCATCTCGCAGGTCCGGCGAATGTCGCCAGCGCGGCATGAAATTTAGACGCAACTCGCCTATCGCGTGCAAAAGCTCCCGCACAAACGTCTCGCAACTCGCCTGCCGCTGCATAGTTCCATGAAACTTTTTTGTTTTTGTAACGACTTCACGCATGCGAAAGGCTTGGCGCAACATCACCACATCACTGCCCCATTATCGCTACGTATTCGAGGAACTGTATCTCGCACTAGCGAACACTAGAACAGGGATACAGGATGTCCGTCTCTCCGACGCAGCCTTATGCAAGGCAAACGATGAAAGTGCTGCACATCGCCGAGACGATTCGGGGCGGGATTGCGAGCTACCTGAACGAGTTGCATCCACAGCAACAGGCCAGTTTCGGCGCCGAGAACGTGCACTATGTCGTGCCCTCGGATCATCGCCGCGATCTTCCCGCGGTCGATGACAACCAGATTACGACGTTCGAACGATCCGGCCGCAGCGTCGCCGGACTATTCCAGATGTTTCGCGCGAGCATGCAGGCACTCGATGCCTTCAAGCCGGACGTGGTGCATCTGCATTCTTCGTTTGCAGGCCTCGTGCTCCGCCCCGCGCTTGCGACCCGCTCGGACGGTCCGCGCGTGGTTTATTGCCCGCACGGCTGGGCATTTACGCGCGAGACCGGCCGCCTCAGTCATGTGGTGACGAAGGCGGCGGAGAACCTTCTCGCGCGGACGTCGGACCGAATCATCTGCATCTCCAGCGACGAGTTCAACGAAGCGGTCCGCGCGGGAATTCCGGCTGACCGTCTTACCCTCGTTCATAACGGCATCTCGAAGAGCCGCACGCCGCAGCCCGTCGCGGCGGACTGGACCTCCAAGAAGGTCAAGGTCCTCTTCATCGGACGCCTGGACCGCCAGAAGGGATTCGATCTCCTGATCGAAGCGGCGCGCACGCTCGAAGATGTGCTTGATATCCGCATGATCGGCGCCTCCGTCGTCAACAAGTACGAAGGTCCGAGCGTCCCGTCGAACGTGGCCCTGCTGGGCTGGCTCGACCGCCCGACCATCGAGACCCAGCTCGAAGCCGCCGATCTCGTCGTGATCCCGTCACGATGGGAGGCCTTTGGCCTCGTTGCCCTGGAAGCGATGCGCGCCGCAAAACCCATCCTGGCATTCCGCAGCGGCGCGTTGCCCGAGATCGTCGTCGACGGCGTCACCGGCGTGCTTTGCGAACCCGTCGCCGTTCAGCCGCTCGTTGATGGTTTCCGGCGAGCGCTCGATTTCGACCTCAAGGTGCTGGGACAGCGCGGCTACGACCGGTTCAAACAGCTTTATGACGTTCAGAAGACGCATGGACAGTTGCAGCAGGTCTATGCCGAGCTCCTGCATGACGACCGGACGCCGGTCGAGGCAAAGGCGGCACTGCAATCGGATCTCTCCAAGAATTTCTGATGGCTCTACCGCTCCCACGCACTTTGGTTCGCGGCAGCTTCCGCCTTGCGAGCCTCATCGCAGCCATTTTCCTGCCGGTTTCCGTCTGCGCGCAGCAGGCTCAACCGCTCGATGCCCGATTCCTGCTGGGGGTCGGCACGCATCAGGGGCTGGGTGGTCCGGTGAGCGCGCGCGGATACGTCCCTTCGGAGAACGTCGCGCAGATCAAGCAACTCGGCCTCAACGCTTTCCGCGACGATTTTCCCTGGTCCGATTTCGAAGTGGGCGGACGCCGGATGGGGTTTACGCCCAGGCTCGGCAGGCTCGAGTCCCAAGTCAGATCCGGCGTCGCGCGTCCCCTTCTGATCCTCGCGTTCGGCCACCATCTGGTGCCGAATTCGTCGCCACCGACGACCGATGAAGCGCGACAGCGGTTTGCCGACTATGCTGCTGCGGCAGCGCAATCGGTCGTGGCGCAGCATCCACTTTTCGAGCTCTGGAACGAATGGAATCTGGCGGCGAAGAAGGACGCCGCATTCTCACCCGAAAACTATCTGGCGCTCGCACAAGTCGCGCGGCCAGCGGTCAAGCGGGTCGCGCCGCATGCGCCTTTCCTGGTCGGAGCTCTCGGCGACGATCCGGGCTGGACATGGACGGAGAAGATGCTGCGGACCGGCATCCTTCAGTACGCGGACGGCGCCTCGATCCATCTCTACAATTTCTGCATGGGCCCAAGCAAACGCACCTCGGCCGAAATCATCGACCGCGTCACGGCGTTTCACCGTCTCGTCGGCCAGGCGAGCGGAAACCCCGATTTTCCGATCTATATCACCGAGACGGGCTGGACCACGGCGACCAACAAATGCGGCGTCAGCGAGCAGGCCCAGGCCGACAATACGGCGCAGCTCATCTTGTGGGCAGCGACCGCGACGCGCTGGCTCAAGGGCATGTGGCTCTACGAGCTCAAGGACAGTGGAAAGAATCCATCGGAACTGGAGGACAATTTCGGGCTCTATCGTTTCGACAATTCGCCAAAGCCGGTTGCCTGTGCCGCCCAGGGCGCCTGGGCCTTCGTTCGCTCCAGCCTGAGTGCCGAACGACGCGAGCTCGCCAGCGGGGTCGTGTCGATCAACGCATCAACGGCTTCCGGCGGCAGAGTTGCGGTCTGGTCCGAGGCTCCGGATCGACGCTACGAAATCCGGCTCAAGGGCGACCAACCAGGCGCAAGCTTTGCGATGCCGTGCGACCAGACGGCAAAGCCTGCGTCCGGGGTCTGGATCCCCGTCTCGAGCACACCGGTCCTGATTGCAGCCAATGACAGTGCCGTTCCCGCCCTGGAGATAAGGCCGGCGCGGTAGACGCGATTTTTTTTGCAGACATGAGGTTGACGCGATGAAAGTTCTTTTGACATCCACGCTTTATCCGACGCCTCAGGCCCCAAAGATCGTCGGCGGCGCAGAGATCTTCGCGCGGCGTTTCGCCGAGGGCCTGGCGCAGCGCGGTGACGAAGTGGAAGTGATCCGGGCCGCATCCTCGCCCGAGCAGGCGCGCGAAAGCTGCAACGGCATCAACGTCTATTCCGCGCCGGTGCAGAACATCTACATGCCCTTCACGGAGCAGAAGAACGTCGCGCTGCGCAGCATCTGGCATGCCGTCGACGACTGGCAGATGCAGGCGCCCCTGATCGCGGAGCGCATCCGGGCTTTCAAACCGGACGTGTTGCACTCCAACAATTTGTCGGGCCTCACCACCGCGATCTGGCGCGTTGCCGCCCAGCTCGGCGTTCCCGTGCTCCATACGCTTCACGACTATTATCTGACCTGCCCGCGCTGCTCGCGCTTCGAGAAGGGACGGTCCTGCGAGCACACCTGCACGAGCTGCGGAATTCTGACCTTTCATCGCAGGCGTGCCACGCATTGGCTCAGTGCCGTGGTCGGCGTGAGCGAGCGCGTCCTGTCCATTCACACCGAGATGGGCATGTTCTCGGAGACGCCGATCCGCACCGTGATCCGCAACGCCTCCACCGAGCCGCCGCGTGAGCCCTATCCTCGTCCGGTCTGCACCACGGAAGTGACGTTCGGATTCATCGGCCGCCTCACGGAGGAAAAGGGCATCGACAATCTGATGCGGGCGCTGGCTCTGCTGCCCCCGGATCGCATCCGCATGTTGATCGCCGGCCGTGTCAGCGACGAGGAGCAACGACGCCTCAGGACGCTCGCGCCGGATGCGCGGATCGAATTCATGGGCTTCGTGGTGCCCGACGATTTCTACAAGCAAGTGGACGTGGTGATCGCCCCCTCGATCTGGCACGACCCTGGCCCGCTGGTCGTCGCCGACGCCAAGGCGGCCGGCAGGCCGCTGCTCGGAACGCGCTTCGGCGGCATGCCCGAGGTCATCGAGCACGGCATCACGGGCTGGCTGACTGAAGCCGATCCGCAATCCCTGGCCAAGAGCATGCTCGCGGTCGCAGCCGATCCGCACAAGATCGACGAGATCAGCCGGCGCCTCATCGCCGATACCAACAAGTGGATATTTTCCGACGTGCTGTCTTCATACAAGAACCTGTATGAACAATTGCGCGAACAGCGGATGTCGCACCTGCGCGCAGCCACAACCGAAACGCCGCAGGGAGCGGCGGTCGTCGGCAAGGAGCGCCTCATTCCGCGATGACACGCCTCCTCGCGATGGCGGGCTACGTCTATCAGAGCGCCGCGGCGATCATCCTGATCTTCGCGATCAGCCATCTGCTGCCCGCTGCCGACTACACCAGCTTTTCGCTCGCGCTGGCCTCGAGCCAATTGCTCTGCGTGCTGATGTTCGAGTGGCTGCAACTCGCCGGACTGCGTTTCCTGGCCGCAGCCGGGGAGAACGAGGCGGCCCGGCTGAGGTGGTCGCTGTTTGCAGCAGGCCTGTCGAGTGCGGGCGCGCTCGTCGTGGTCGGGAGCTGCGCATCCGTGGCCAGCGCGCTCCCGACCGGGATTATCGCGCTAGGACTGGGCATATCCGTGCTTCAGGGCTTGACGGATCTCTACTTCCTGTCGGTCCGTCTGTCCGACCGGCTGGGCGTCGCGTCCTCTCTTCTTGCGCTGCGTGCCACCGCGCTTCTGGTAGGCGCCGCCGTGGGAGGAGCGATTTCGGGGACGGCTGAAGCTGCGCTGCTCGGGATTGCGTCGGGTCACATGCTGGGGCTCGTCGCGGGCCTCGTCTCGTATCGCACGCCGCTGGAACGCGCCTCGTTGCAGGCGATGCTGACCGACTGGAAGACCTTCGCCCGCTACGGCATGCTCGCGGCGGGCGCATCGGTCATCCATTTGTCGGTGCCGGTGCTGCTCCGTGTCATCATCATCGGCCGGCTGGGCGCAACGGGGGCAGGTGCCGGATTTTCGATCGCGCTCGACCTGCTGCAGCGTCCGTTCTGGGTCCTCAACGCCGCAATTCACACCGTGAGCTATCCCGAATTGGTCAAGGACTTCGAACACGGGACCGCCGTGAAGTCGGTTCAATCGGCGCGGCGGATGTTCGAATTCATGATCTGCACGACCCTCGTGCTGCTCGGCGGCCTGGTCGGCTTCATTCCGGATGCAGCCCGTATCCTGGTGCCGCGGGAGAGCCTTGACGGCTTCCTGGCGACGGCGCCCACGGTAGCCGCCTTCTATTTCCTGCACACACATCTCCAGGCCACCATCGCGGTGGTTCCACACCTGGAGAAGCTCGCGACCAGGCTGGTGCTCGTCGCGGCCGGCCAGCTCGCGATCGTCGCAGCCGTCGCGCTGGTCGCAGTATGGGCCGGCCTGTCGCCGCGACAGGCAGTCGGCTGCGCTTCGCTCGCCACCCTCGCAACGATCCTGATCGCGCTCGGTCCGACCCTGCGGTTCGAGGCATTCCCGCGCTGGCCGTTGGTCATGCAGGCATTGGTGGCCGCAATCCTGATCGGATCGCTCGGCTCGATGCCGACGGAGCCCGCGACATGGCTCGCCGGCAAGATCGTGATCGCCGCGATTGCGACGGCGATCATCGGGTGGCGCGGAGATTTTCTGCTGCTGGCCCGCCGCAGCTGATTCGTCGCGAGCAGCCCGATGCCATCACATGGAGTGAACGGCTGAGCCATGGGGCGAAGGGCTGCAGTTCCTGCGCGGAACCGTTGCGTGTCATGCTCCGGGATTCTACTGGTACAACCAAAGCGATAAAATCTATTAAATTGCTCGCCGACGAAAAATAAAGGCATCTGCCGGCTTCCTGTGCAGTCCGATAGTGAGGACGGAGACTGGGGTTAGCTTTACTGGCCGCAACTCCGAGCACCACGATGCCTGTGGCACGCTCAAGCCGAAGCGTTCTCGCAAGGGCACGCGCACATATATTCAGCAGTGCAATTGTTGAAAATCACGAAAGCGCCTTCCTCACGTCATCCTGCCCCGGCATCGCATTCCTATTCTGCTGCAAAGAGCGAATCTGTTCCTGCACAAGGAACCCCACTTCGCTCGCGATTTGTAGCTTCTATTTTTATCTGAAATTCACACTCGACACAGAAGCTTGAACGCAAATCCCTGCGAGCAATTTTGCTCGCGCTGAAAAACTCGAGTGTGCAATGTCAGACCAGACCATCCTGTCCGCCAGCGGCTTCATCAACTCCATCGGCGTCAACACGCACGCCGGATTCGGGTGGACCGGCTACAACAATCTCGCGCTGATGGTCGATGACCTCGAATATCTCGGCGTCACCCATCTCCGCGACGCGATGGGGACCAGCCCGGCCGCGCAGCCCGTCGTCGACGGGCTGGCCGCTGCCGGCTACAAATTCGACTTCCTGGTGTCGTCCGCCCTGCCTCAGACAGGCACGGTCGGGCTGCAGAACTACATCGCCTCGCTCCAGAAATTCGTGACGAGCCATGCGGGCAGCATCAGCGCCATCGAGGGGCTTAACGAAGCCAATCACCAGCCCTTCAGCTACAACGGCAGCTCGAGCCTCACGGCCGCGGCTCAGTTCCAGAGCGCGCTCTATCAGGCCGTCAATGCCAACGCCGCGCTCGGCAGCATCCCCGTCTACAATCTGTCATTGGCCTACAACGATCCGCAAGGCTACAGCAAGCTCGGCGACATGTCGGGCTCCGTCGACTACGCCAACGCCCACGCCTATGTCAGCACCAGCCTCAATCCGAGCAGCTCCATTGCGGAAACGCTGAGCGCCGTCATGACCGCGGCGCCGGGAAAGCCCGTCGTGATCACGGAAACCGGCTACACCACGCAAGCCAACACCCAATATCTCGGCGTCAACGAGACGGTGCAGGCCAAGTCGATCCTGAATACGCTGGCTGATGCCTACAAGGCCGGCGTCAGCGCGACTTATCTCTACGAACTGTTCGACCGCGACTCGTCCGCCGGCAATACCAATCCCGAAGCCAATTTCGGACTGTTCAACTCCGACGGGACGCCGAAGCTCGCCGCGACGGCCATTCACAACCTGACGACCATTCTGGCCGACGACGGCAAGGGCGGCCTGCAGCCGACTGATCCCTTGAACTACACCCTGAGCAACATGCCTGCGTCGGGCAACAGCATGGTGCTCGGCAAGAGCAACGGCGCCTACGAGCTCGTCGTGTGGGCGGAGCCGAAGCTCTGGAAGGACGCCAACGACACCGAGATTTCCAATCCGACCGAGACCGTCACGGTGAACCTCGGTGGCGTGCATCATTCGGTGAAGGTGTATGACACCCTGACGGGAACCACGGCGATCGCCAGCTACACCGACGTCAGCACGATCACCATCCCGGTCAGCGATCACCCGCTGATCATCGAGATCGACGCGCCCCCGACCACTTCGACTCCGCCGGACACCCGGACCAGCATCACCGGCACGGCTGCCGAGATCGTACCGCAACTGTCAGACCTGAGCGAGTCGACCGCGCTGCAGACCATCACGCTGACCGACTCGCACGTGCTGCCGGTCGCCTCCAAGGCGACCATGGACTACATCATTGCCCACTACGGCAGCGCTCTCTCCAAGATCCAGGGCGGATACTCGTTCTCGGTGACGAATGCTGCCGCGACCTGGAGCAACACGAAGACCTATAACGCCAGCGGAACGCTTCTGTCGAAGTCGGATACCGGTCTGAATTCGAGCGGACAGCCGACCTCGACCACCGTCGCCTACACCGACGGCTCCAAGGACCTGATCAGCTACACCAATGGCGTGCAGACGAAATTCGTTCATGTCGGCACCGACGCAACCAGGACCACCGATACCTACAACACGGCCGGAATCCTCCTGAGCGAGGTCGTCCAGAAGTCCGACGGCTATTACTCCACCACGCTGTACACGAGCGGCGTGAAGACGGCCGCCTACGTCAAGAATGCCGACGGTTCGCAGGACAACTATACCTACGGCATCACCGGCAAGAGCTTCACCACCCAGGTGCAGCATCTCGACGCCTCGGGGAAGGTCACCTCGGTGACCCGCAGCCATGCCGACGGCTCGCTGGATTCGACGCAAGTCTACAACAGCGACGGCAGCAGCGTGATCACCACCTATAGCGCCACGGGCGTCAAGCTGGTCGAGACGGCCTATCATGCCGATCACAGCAAGGACGTCTGGACCTACAATATCAAGGGCCAGAGCTACGCGACCGAGCACGACGTCTACAATTCGACCGGCTTCCTCACCAGCCTGACGCGGCTGCACGGCGACGGCAGCCTCGCCTTCAAGCTGGTCCAGACGCCCGACGGCACCAAGACGACCGATTGGTACAATGCCGCCGGCAGCCTCACCAGCGAGGTCGTGCAGAAGGCGGACGGCTATACCTCGACGACGGTCTACAGCAACGGCGTCAAGACCAATACCTATGTCAAGAATGCCGATGGCAGCCAGGACAACTACGCCTTTGGCATCACCGGCCAGAGCTACACCACGCTGATCCAGCACGTCGATCCGTCCGGCAAGGTCACCGCCGTGACCCGCAAGCATGCCGACGGCACGCTCGACTATACCCAGGTCATCAACAGCGATGGCAGCAGCGTCGTCACCAACTATGACGCTGCGGGAACGCGGACGAAGGAAACCGACTATCACGCCGATGGCAGCAAGGACGTTTTCCTCTTCAACATCACCGGCCAGACCTACACGACCGAGCACGACATCTACGATGCGACCGGCTTCCTCACCACGCTGATCCGCAAGCACGCCGACGGCAGCATGGCGTTCAAGCTGGTGCAGAGCGCCGATGGGACCAAGACCACGGACTGGTACGACGCCAACGGCGTCCTCACCAGCGAGGTGCTCCAGAAGCCAAGCGGCTACAGCGCGACCACGGTGTACACCAATGGCGTGAAGACTGCGGCTTACATCACCAACGCCGACATGAGTCACGACAACTATAGCTACAACATCACCGGCCAGAGCTACACCACGCAGTACCAGCACCTCGATCCGACCGGCCAGACGACGGAGGTGACCCGCTGGCACGCCGACGGCTCGCTCGACTACACTCAGGTCGTCAACGACGACGGCAGCAGCGTGGTCACCAACTACGATACAGCCGGCGTCAAGAAGACGGAGACCGACTACCACGCCGATGGGTCGAAGGACGTCTTCCAGTTCCACATCGTCGGCCAGACCTATACGAACGAGCACGACAGCTACGATTCGACCGGCTTCCTCACCGATATCGTTCGCACCCACGCCGACAACAGCCTGGCCTTCACGCTGGAGCAGAGCGCCGACGGCACCAAAACCTCCGACTGGTACGACGCCAACGGCGTCATCACCAGCGAGGTGACGACCAAGAGCGATGGTTACAGCTCTACGACCGTCTATAACAGCGGCGTGAAGAGCGCTGCCTATATCAAGAATGCGGATGGCACGTCGGACAACTGGAATTACAACATCACCGGGCAGTCCTACACCACCCAGCATCAACACCTCGATGCCTCGGGCAAGATGGTCGAGCTCACCCGGACCCACGCCGACGGCACCCTGGACTATACCCAGGTCATCCACGACGACGGCAGCAAGCTGACCGACATCTACAACAGCGCCGGCAACAAGACCCAGGAGATCGCCAACAACGCCGACGGATCGAAGGACGTCTTCCTGTTCAACTTCAACGGACAGACCGGAACGACGCAGCACGAGAATTACAACTCCGCCAGCGCGCTCCAATTCTTCGATCAGAGCAAGACCGACGGCACCCACAACGTCACGGCCGTCGCCAGCGGCGTAACGATCCACGGCGGCGCCGGCAACGACGTGTTCTCGGCGGCACCCAGCGCAACAACGGTGGCTTACGATCACGGCCAGGACCAGATCCTCAATTTCCAGGCCGGCGATGGCACAACTCACGACGTGGTCCAGATCTCGAAGCTGCTCGCCGCGGACTACAGTCACCTGCAAATGACGCAGTCCGGCACGAACGCGCTCATCACGTTCTCGGCCAATGATTCGATCCTGCTGAAGAACGTCTATGTCTCCAGCCTGACGAGCCACGACTTCTTGTTCGTCTGAGTCCGACGAAATACTGCCCAGACGCGCGCCACGTCGCTGGGGGGCCGGGACCATGCAGGGGTCCCGGCCCCCAATTCTTTATCGGGCGCCTGCCTCATCGATGAGCAGAGAGCTGATTGCCATCCGCAATTGGATGGGCCCCATGAATTCTGACGACTTGCCGCGATTGCGCCGCATCGACCCGCGCGCTTGCGAACTTGCGTCACAATTCGCCTCTAGAAGAAACACGAACCGCGCAAGGACTCCGAGGCCCGATGCAAGCCAGTGAAGCAAGACGTTTTGTCGTTCTCGACTTCTACCGCTTCGTCGCCGCGCTCGGGGTCTTCATCTTCCACCTGAAGCTGATCGACACGGGGATCTCGCCGGCCTGGAACGGGTCCTACGGCCTGTTCGTGGACATGTTCTTCATCCTGTCCGGCTTCGTGATCTCCTACTCCTATCCGTCCGATGCGCGCGGCATGCGCGCCTATTCCCGTTTCATGATCCGCCGCATCGCGCGGATCTATCCGCTGCACCTGCTGAGCCTGCTCATCTTCGTGGTGCTGATCGGCGTCGGTCTGGAGCGTACCGCGCGGTCGACCCCGCTGGACTTCCTGTATAACGTGCTGCTGCTGCAGGCCTGGGGCGTCACCGATCACCTCAGCTTCAACTCGCCATCCTGGTCGATCAGCGCGGAATTCTTCTGCTATCTGATCTTCCCGCTCTTGATGCTGTTTGCGCGCAAGCTGCATCCCCTTGGGTTGGCCGCAATCGTCGCGGCGCTGTATCTGGTCCTGGCGCACGGCCATTTGCCGATCTGGCAGGAACGGTCGCAGATGTACGGGGCCAATTACGACTACGGCATGCTCCGCGCGCTGCCGAGCTTCCTGAACGGCATCCTGCTCGCGATCCTGTTCCGGTTGTCGCAGCCCTACCGGCAGAAGCGTGTGGTGTTCGCCGGCATCGCCATGTTCGGCATCTCCGTGCTCGTCCTCAACGTCTTCGCCAAGCCGGACCTTGCCATTCTGCTGTTCTCCTGCGCCATTCTGCTGACCGCAGTCGGCGAAAGCGCCTTCGCCGAATTCCCCGGCGCCCGCCTGCTTGGACGGCTCGGCAACACCTCGTACGCCATCTACATGCTGCACGATGCCGTTCTGATTGCCGTGTTCAAGCCGCTATGGACCTGGCTCGGATTGCGCCCGGATCAGTTCGGCCTCTTCGCCCTTGCCTGCTGCGTGGTGCTGACAATCGTCGCAGACCGCACCTACGCCTATTTCGAGAATCCCGCGCGGCGCCTGCTCAATCGCTTGGCCGACACCGCGCCGGTATCCCCCCGCAAGGTCCGGCCGGTGACGGCCGAGACGTCCATGCGCTTCGAGAACACGGAGCGGGCGGTCAACTGACGCCGCTCCGGAAACATCGGGGCTGCTCAGGCGACCTTGCCGCCAGCCTCCGGCACGATCCGCATCGCACCATTGTCCAGCAACGGAGCGACGTTGGCGCGAGATAGTTCCATGACCTCGGGCAGCATCTGACGGACCTGCTCGCCGGCGGCTTCGTAGGTGCCAAGGAAGTGCAGCAGAAACGCCTCGAAGCTGTCCCCGACAAGGAACTGGGCCGGCGAGAGCAACAGCGACTCGGTGATGCCGAAATGCGCGAACAGACCCTGGAACTTGTCCTGGTAGGTGATCGCCGCCACCGGCGTGCCCTGTCCGAGGGCAGCAATCGCCAAGTGCATACGGCCGGTGATCACGCCGTCGACCAGTCCGACAACGGCCTTGATCTCGCCCGCCGACAGAACCTGGTCGACATGATGCACGTGCTCCCCAAGCGCGGGCTGAAGCCGCGCGGCCAGCGGCCGCAGGCAATTGTCGTCGGCAATTCCGGGGCGGTAATCATGCGCCAGCAACAGCCAGCTTGCATTGTGCTGCCGCGACAGGCGCGCCATGGCATCCGCCGCAAGCTCTATCATCCGCTCCAGCTTGGCCGGCTCCGGCTTCTTGAACAGCATCGGGTGGATGTTGAAAACGAAGACCTTGCGACCCTGCGCGCGCTGCCGTGCGACCGCGGCCGCGATCTGCTTCACTGCGGCAGTGTCGGCGCGCGGCGTCAGCATGAACGCAGAATCGGCGACGAGACGCGCGCGCTTGCGGGCGAAATCGTCGAAACGCTGAAGCGATATCGCATCGCGCAGGTTCAGGACCACGCCCGGATCGAGCAGCCGGAACACTTCGCGCAGTGCCTTCGCCGGACGGGAGTTGAAGCTGAAGCCGAGCACGCTGACCTTGGCGCCAAATCCCGCCATCAGGTCGGCAACGAGCAGCATGCGCGCCGCATCCACCGGCGAATAATAGCCGTCGAGCACATCGGCCCCCAGCACCACGCCAAAATCCGGACGGGTGATCGAAAGTTCCTGCGCGACCTTCTCGTAGGAAAACGGCTGTCTCCAGATCTCGAGCGGCTTGAAACCCATCGCGCGAACATCCGCGCTCGCCGCGCTGGTGGCGGTGACGATGTAAGTTTCGAGATCGGGATAGACCCGCTTCAGCTCGCCGACGGTGGCTTCGATCATCGCCTCGTCGCCACGTGACTGATGAATGCTCCAGGGATCCGACGGCAACAGCACGAGGCGGCGCGGATTATTGCGCGGCGCGGCATTGACGCCGACGTCCTTCCGGGCAATCTGCCACCGGCGCAGTTCGAGGAGATCGACCGCGAGGGGCGTGTTCTTTGCGCTGTTGAGCCAGCCTCGGAGATGCCTGCGAACCGGCACCGGGATCAGTTGCTTCAAATCGTCCTCCTCGTCTTCATCAGGCGGTCGCGCCGCGCTTCACGACGAATTCGATCAGCGAGAACAGCTGCTTCCGCCAGAACAGCAGAATACTCATCAGATAGGTCGCGCCGAAACACGACGACAGCAGCCCCATCCGCAAATACGGGTTGATATCCGGCGTCGCATGGCGACACAGCACGACCGCGCCATAAGCCAGCACGATGGCGCAAAGGCAGCCCGCGATCGGACGCAGGAACTGGCTCCAGCTCAGGCCCAGCAGCCGCAGCGCCAGCGCGAATGTCACGGGGGTCACCACAAGCTGCGCGAAAGCGAAGATCGTCGCCAGCTGACCGATATCGCGCGAGGGAAGCAGGAACATTGCGGGCACGACCGCGCAGAATTTGAGGATGTTCAGCGCGAATACGTAGTTCGGCTTGCCCAGGGCGCCGAAATAGGCGCTGTTGACGAATTGCACCGTCTGAATCGCGCCGATGAGCATCAGCGGCCTCATCACCGCTTCGCTTCCGCTCCACTTCGCGCCGAACAGCAGCAGCGAAAACTCCGGCGCGATCGCCGCAAGCAGCACGAAGATGGGAGAGCCGACCAGCGCGCCGAGACTGACGCTGCGCAAGTAGGCGCCGGCAATACGGTCGCGCTCGTGAGCGATCTTGGACAGCGCGCTCAAAGCGACGTCCATGACGGCCTGGGTGAGCAGCTGCATCAGGATGATGTAGACCCGCGCACCGACGGTGTAGATGCCGAGGGCGGCGACGCCATAGAGCGTCAGGATGATCATGTCGATCGTGCGAACGATGGCGAAATCCAGCAGCCTGTTCAGCACGACATGGACGCTATAGCCGGAGAGCTCGCGAAAGCTTCCGGAATCGTAGCCGCGCATCGGCAGCCATCGCGGCTGGCTCCAGAGCCACAAGCCGCTGATCGCGCTCTGAACGACCACCTGGATCACGAGGCTGAGAGCGCCGAACCCGGCATAGGCGCAGGCGATTCCCACGATGCCGGAGATGGCGGTCGCCACCATGGTCCTGACTGCGAGCACGCGAAAATCCATCTGGCGCTTGTAAAGCGCCTCCTGGAACAAGGTCGCGGTGCCGATCGGAAGAGAAAGACTTGCGGCCGTCAACAGCGGCGCGAGACCCTTCACGTCGAGCCAACGCTCGATATCCGTCGCGAGGAAGGCAATCAGAACCGCCAAAAGCGTCGAAGCGGCGAAGGAGCAGAAGAAGGGCAGCGTCACATCGGCCGGCTCCAGCGTGCGCCGCTGGATCAACGCGTCGCCGAAGCCGAATTCGGCGATCGAACTCAAGAGCAGCAGGATGAAGGCGACGAGTGCTGCAAGACCGAAATCCGCGGGATTGAGCAGCCGGGCCAGAACCAGGAACAGGACGAACGACAGCGCCCGGCCGCCCCAATTCTGTGCAAGCGACCAGAACAAGGCAACCACGACCTGATGTTGTTTGCCCTGCGTGACGTTCATCAACAATTCGACCCAATTCCGACAGATCCAACCACAATCGCAGGCTAGACGACGTGGCACGATGCTGCCGCGACGTCTCCATCTCCGATCGCGGCGGAGTACTGATTGCTCGCTACATTACGACGGAGTGATGGCAATCAGATGAGTGCCGTCACGTTTCCCATTTAGAGTGGAAGTGAGTTCAAATCGTGGACTACACTCCAATCAACCTTTGCGAAGTGATGCAAAATGGATGCCTTGATGAATTCGCCTGCTCAGCGTTCTCTGCGTAACTCCAGGCGCTTGCGTGTGGCGATCTACGCACCGCATTTTGCGGAATATTCCTACCGGCTCGCATCAGGCTTGGCGCATCATTGCGACGTCCGCCTCGTGCTCAACGCCAAGGACGCAAATCAGCAATGGGAACTGGCCGATATCGCCGTGGCGGCGCCCTTCGAAACACGCATCCGCGACCTGAGTCTGCGCCGCGGCGGCGCAATCGGCATCCCCGCGTCCTTCTTCGACATAATATCGTTTCGTCCGGACGTGATTCATTGTCATGAAGTTCCGGAGATCTACACATCCAAGCTGATCCAGCTGCTTCGTCCGCTTGGCATTCCCCTGGTGCTGACCGTTCACGATGCGATTCCGCATTCGGAAGGCGGCTCCGGCACCTCGGCGCGTGAGGATGCCTGGCGCGGGCGCATGCGCGCCGCCGCATCGGTGGTCACGACGCACGGGGAGAGCTGTATCGCCGATTTTCGCCGCGCCTCGCCCGACTTCAAAGGCGAGACGATCTCCAGCATGCACGGCGTGCTCATGGTTCCGCCAGCCAAGGGCGCGCTCAGCGAGCCGGAATCCGGGCGCATCCTGTTCTTTGGACGAATGTGGGCTTACAAGGGCCTGGACGTGTTCATCGATGCGATCGACATACTGGCTCAGCGCGGCGTGGCGCATGAGGCGATCGTCGCCGGCCGCGGTCCCGAGATGACACGGCTCGGCGCGCGGATGGAAGCGATGCCAACGGTCAAGATGATCAATGCCTATATCTCGCCTGCGGAGACCGGACGGCTGTTTCAATCCGCCGCCGTGGTCGCCCTGCCCTACAAGGATGCAACGCAAAGCGGCGTGCTTGCATCCGCTTACGGCAACTCCCGTCCCGTCGTTGCCAGCGCCACCGGCGGCATTCCCGACGTCGTGGCCGACGGCGTCAACGGGCTGCTGGTTCCTCCCGGCGATGCCACGGCGCTGGCCGAGGCACTCGAACGCGTGCTGACCTCGACGCCTCTTGCCGCGACATTGACCGAAGGCGCACGGCAAACCGCGGCCGGCCTCCTGAACTGGGACCGCATCGCCGAGCAGCTACTCGGATCCTATCACAGGCTCGCCGGCCGGACCGTGAGCTGACCGCGACAGGCGTCCTCTCACACCGATTGCTCGATCTGCCGTCGGAAGAACATGCCGCGGATCGCGCCGTCCAACAGGCGCCTCAGCCTGACCTCGATCAGCTCATAGCTGATCGCGCTCGCGACCAACGACATCACCAGCCCGAGCACGATGAAGGCGGCCCACAGCAGCCACCGATCAACGCCGGCAGCGACCAGCTTCAGGCCGATCACCTGCAAGGGGAACAGCACGAAGGGATGCACGAGATAGAGGCTGTAGCTGATCTTGCCGACATATTGCAGGGCCGGCGCACTCAGAGCCTTCCCGAGGCCTGATTCCGGGGCCAGCACCATGCCGAACAACAGGAAACCGGGAATGAGCCCCACGAAGGGGTGAAACAGCACGAGGCTCGCATAGAGGGCGACCCCGCAGACGAGACCTGCGAGCAGCCCAACGCGTCCGGGAATGGAGATGCGAAATCCGGTCGCGCTGAACAGCATGCCGATGCAGAAAAACGCGGTGATCGGCCAATGCATCAGGCACGCCAGACCCAGCAGGATCAATGGCGCCGCCAGCAGCCTGCCCCCGGCGCGCCACATCGAGAATGTCAGCGCAAACCAGATGTAGAATGCCCACTCATAGGTCAGCGTCCAGGCATTCTGCTGGGCAATGGGCAGGCCGAGCGCGTCCTGCACGAAGAACAGGTTGGCCGCAAAGATTGCGAGATAGCTGGTCAGATCGATCCCGCGGAAGAACTTGTAGGCCACGATCGGCCCAATTGCGAACAGCGCAAGATGCAGGACGACGAACACCGGCATGATGCGCAGGACGCGATCGAAAAAGAACCGCGGCAACGACCCGTGCCGCACCAGGCTCGCCGGAATCAGGAAGCCGCTGATCATGAAGAACAGTTCGACGCCGTGACCACCGACATTGATCACCGATTGCAGCCAGAGCCAAAGCGGCGGCAGGAATCCGGGATCAGGAATGTCGTACATGCCTGCTTTCGGCATGTCGTAGAAATGATCCATCAGCACGCTCAGCGCCGCGATGGCGCGAAGCCCCTGGACCGACGGAACGAACGATCCGTCGTAGGCTGCGCCCGGCTGCTGCGGTGTCCTGATCACTCTGCGGCACCCTGGGTACTGAGCGCAGGGTCGATAACCACGGTCTTCCGCCGCGTCGAGCGGAACCTGTGCCCGAAGGCAATGCTGGGCTTCTCGACGAACGCAAATGTCATCCAGCTGACGAGGACCGACAACGCCAGGATCATGACCAGAAAGACCGACCATCCCAGCGGCCCATCGCCGAACCAGACGAGGCGGTGGATGAAGACGATCACGAACGGCGACATCAGGTAGACCGAATAGCTGATCACGCCGACGAACGCCATCGGGCGCCACGCCATCCTCTCGCCGAACACGGCAAAGCCGATGAAGACCAGCGCCGCGCAGACATAGGCCGATCCGATCGAATAGCTGTAGAAGAAGTTCTCGTGATACACGCCTCCGAACCGACGGTCCGACAGGGTGACGGCGAAGATCGCATACAGGAGAGTGCAGACGGCCACATGGGTCCATCGCAGCTTTCCGCCGATGACGGTGTCGCGGATGATCTTGCCCAGGAACATCGCCGACAGGTTCAGCCCGACCTCCATCACCGAGGAGACCGTCCTGTTCTCAACGAAGAGCGCAGCGGTGGTTCCGACCAGCGCGGCCGCAGCGACGATGGTGACCGCGGTGAAGCGTCGGTTCAGCAGCCCCATGGCAAAAAGAATGGTGCATCCGACATAGAACAGCAGTTCGATCGCCAGCGTCCAGTAAAAGACCCAGAGGTTCGGGACGTTCACGAAGGTCTGCAACATCGTCACATTCGCAGCGACCTGCCCCAGCGGATAGATCTTCGACTCCAGCAGCTGCATCGTCACGAGCCCGACCACGAGCGAGGTCCAGTAGGCCGGGTAGAGCCGGAAGAAGCGGCTGATCGTAAAATCCCGCACCGGCGTGGCGCTGTCCGGGAAGCTGAACGGAATGACGAAGCCGCTGACGAAGAAGAACAACACCACACCGAACCGACCGAAGTTCATGTAGTAGCCGAACACATCATGGATGGGCCAGTAATAGGCACCTGTCGGGTGCTTTTCGACGATCACCTCGAACACATGCTGAACCAGGACCGACAACACGGCAATGCCGCGCAACGTGTCGATGAATGCGAGCCGTTTATGCATTGTTCGTTCTCACCTGCTTCCGCTCGCCGCCGCATCTGGGCGGAAGCCTTCCAATGACGGCATCGGCGGCCGCATGACAATTGGCACGGCGTCGCCTGCCCGTGCGGAGGCCGCACGCCGCGAGAACACTTCGCTGAAGCTCAATGCGATGATCAGGAGGCCGGACGCCGGGCCGTAGTTCAGCACCGTGATCGTGAACAGGTTGACGACGAAGAGCAGCGTCAGCTTGTAGACGTCGGTCGCACCGAAAGTCGCCCGAAACACCATCACCATGAACGCCGCGAACGGGAGTCCGAACATCAGGTACGTGCCGATGTAGAAATTGTCGACCGGCACCCAGAAGTGGGCGAGTGGCGAGAACAGCTTTTGCGGATAGTTGAAGCAACCCGCCCCGCAGCCGGTCACCAGACCGACCGGCATAAGCTGGTTCATGTAGACGAACGGCAACTGCCAGCTGTTGTTGATGCGATCGACGATGCTGAACAAGGTCGAATGCGGCACGGCTGCGGTGCCCGACGCAACCACGATCATGAAGAACGGAACCAGGATCGAGGCAAACGACCACAGCGCGATGGTCCGGATCGCGGGGAAGCGCGATTTCTCCGGCAGCATTCGCACGAACACCAGCAGAACCAGATAGAGCACGAGGACGATCATGGTCGTCTTGCTCGTGGTCAGCTTGATGGCATAGATCGCGATGGAGCCGAATATGAGGCACCACGTGGTGCTCATGCGAATAGACGTGATCGCGAACGACACCAGGATGAAGAATGCAGCCATGGTATTGTCGGCCGCAAAGCCCATGAGGCGCTGGTCGTCGCCGCCATAAGCCCACCACAACCGACCAGCCTCGCGTACGGCGCCGAAGGACTCGTATTTGTAGCCCACCCAGGGCATCAGGTAGAATTTCGTCAGGAGAACGCCGATCACGGACAGATAGAAGGTCACAGCGATGACCGATAGCAGCTTCCGGTACGAGCCAAGGCTCGAATCGCAGAAGCAGAATCCGACGAATATCGGCAACATCATCTTGAAGGACGAGATCGCAGCGTTCATCGTTCCCATAAAGAAGTAGCCGAGCACAAGCGACAGAATGATCTGGACCAGCACCAACAGCGCCAGGGTGCTGCGATTGCGCAGGACACAATGCACGAAGAACTGGGCCAGACACAGAAGCGCAACGCCGTCAGGCAGGTACCAGAGCGGATCCACGTGATAGATGCTGGTGTAATAGCGGATCACGCCGCCAAAGGCGTCGCGGACCAGATAGACCCCGAGCGCGATCGCCTCGATGTTGAGGCTGATCAGCGTGATTTTGGGGCGATGCAGCGCGAGGATCGTCATGTCCGGCTCAGTTCGTCTGTCGCGCAGGCGAGGCGGAGAAACCGGACCGGTCTCCAAGGACGTTCCGCATCAGCCTGCCGCCGGGAATTTCGACATAGCGATAGGTGAAGTGGGACACCGCCAGCACGGCGGTCAATGAGACCACGAGATTCAGCGTGGCCGGCAGACCAGCGAAGACCGAATCGAGAGCGGCGATCCGCCCCGCCCCGAGCGCCCGCACGAAATATTCGGCCAGGAGCACCACGAGCGCGTGCACCATATAGATCGAGTAGGAACGTTTCCCGAGCCAGACCAGCGGCTTGGCCACCAGCATCCGCGGCACCAGCAGCGCATCGGGAAAAGCCAGTAAACTGCCGAGGAAGATCGCGAACGTCACGGGCGCGAGGAAGGTTGACGCAGGACTGGTCTCCGCCAGGGACACCAGGACGATGCTGGCTATCATGGCGACGAATTGCAGCACTCCCTGCACGGCTGGGCCCGGCTTGGCCGGCAGGCGATCAACGATCCTGACCGTCAGCACCCCCAGAAAAAAGCTCACGAAGCAGCGCACGATGCCGAAGTCGGTCTGAAGCCCGAGGCTCCTCTTGTCGAGCACGAAGATGATGAAGACCAGACTTCCGACCGCAAGCGCGCCGCAAAGGACGTAAAACCACAACAGGGAACGCATGCGCTGGGCAAAGAGGACGATCAGGCCGAACACGAGATAGGTGTAGAACTCGACACTGATGCTCCAGCTCGGCGCGTTCCAGCTGAGATAGTCGATAAACCCCATCGAATGCAGCAGCAGGACGTTGAGAACGAAGGAATAGGCATTGTTCACTTCGAACGCCGCCGGCGCGGCCACAACGACACCCGCCATGACCAGACTGATTCGCAGGAGGCGAAACAACAGATTTGCCATCAGCATGACGATGTGCAGCGGATAGACCCGCGCCAGGCGCCGCACCATGAACTCGCGCAGCGAGAAACGCCCGAAGTCGCTCTCGACGTAGCTGAGCGACATGACGATCCCGCTGAGAACAAAGAACAGATCGACCAGCAGCCAGGAGCTCCTGAAGAACGAGCAGTTGATCCACGCATTGTGCGGGAACGCCGCGAGGAACGTCGGCATCAGCAGGAGATGGTGAATCACCACCGATGTCGCGGCGATACCCCGGATGCTGTCGAGCGCCAGGACATGCGCCTTCTCACGATGAACCAACTCCGTCACATCAACATTCCCAACTATTGCACCGCAGCAGTGTGTATCAGGACTTGGCGCGTGTTCAATCTCTGCGATTGCGGACTCGCATTCGACGCATGACGATCGACGATAATTTCAAGGCTCGCAGTTCATTCGGACATGCGAGCGTCAAGTTCACGCCACTTTTTGCCTGAGACCGCCGTCGCGTCGGCGCGCAAATCAAATCAAGCGATGATGATCGCGAGTATTTGCGCGTAAAGTTTGCGCGAAATTCGGCGCTGCTGCGATTAAGACAACCGCGATCTTCGCATGCTGATGTCCCGCTGATAATTTTTCGCGGGCGGGAACTAATGAGCAGCTGATGACTTGTGTCGGTTTTGCGACGGTCGCTTGCGACGCCTCACCGCAAACGCCTCTTATGTTTTCAAGTTGCAACATTCCTAGGCGCGAGCATGCCGATCTCGCATGCATTGCATATCCTCATTTTGCAACCGATCGAAAATCAGGCAATGCATACGTCATCGCCGCCGACACACTCTGCTTTTGCGTCGCACAAAAATTGACACAGTTACCTGCCAAGTTTCACCTGTTCTCCTATTGCAACAGGGAGGAAGGGACACGGATGGGCTGCGGACTAACACGTCGTCATGCAATGACACGATGGCTACCGATCGTCTTGGCAGCTTCTGCCTTGATCGTGTCGAGCATCGATGCTTGCCGCGCTCAGTGCGTCGAATTTTCGGATCGCGCCTCGCAGCTCGAGCTCGACACGTTCGTGAAATCGCCCTCCTCGCTTCTGGAGCGGCTCCGCAATGACAAGGAGAAGCTGAGATTTCGGCTCGCCACCTACATCGCCACGAACCCGTCGGTGTTGCCGTCCGTGCAGACACTCATCTCCGGCTCGGCTTCGGCCGATCGTTCCGCCATCGGCGCCGCGCTGAGGATTGCGGAAGGACGGTGCACGTCTACGAAGCCGGACGCCGCGCGCAAGATCAGGGATTTCGCGCAACGGATCGGTGATCTCAACGTGCAAGCGGGCTATTCCGCCGCAGGTGAGGACGCCTCGGGCGCCCAGGCTCAATCGCAAAACAAGAGTCTGGCGCAACCGTCCCGAGGCGGGGCCCTGCTCGACGGCGAATTTAAAACCAAGCTGGCCAACCCCTTCAAGCCCGTCCCCCTTCCGAACTGATCAGCGATCGTCAAAAGGCAGCGAATTAGCAAATGTACCAGCCTAGAGAACATTTCCAGTCGGGACACCGATTCGGCATCGAATTCGGCGGAGCAGTCCTCAGCTTCGAGCGCGTGGCCGACGTCCTGCGCCGGCAGTGGCCGATCATCGCGGCGTGCACCGGGGCTTCTCTGGCTCTGGTGATGATCTACCTGGTCATGGCGCAACCGATGTTCACGGCGAATGCCCGCATCATGATGGATACGCGTCAGGCGCAGGTGCTGGACAAGGACAGCAACGCCAACAGTGCCCTCATCGACACCGGCTACGTCGATAGCCAAGTCGAGGTCATCAATTCGGACGACCTGATTCTCTCGGTCGTCCGTCGCCTGAAGCTGACGGACGATCCCGAATTCAACGGCTCCAATCCGGGCCTGCTGTCCGTTGTCCTCGGCAAGGTCATGTCGCTGTTTAGCTCCGGCGAACCGGCGTCCCAGGAGCGGCTCGAGCATGCCGTGGTCGAGGCGGTTCAGAAGAACTTGAGAACGGAACGCGTTCTGACGACGTATGTCTTGTCGATGAACTATCGCGCACGGAGCCCCGACAAGGCCGCCAAGATCGTCAACGCCATCGCCAATGCCTACCTTGTCGGCGCCCTGGAGGCCAAATATCAGTCCACCAAGCGGGCAACCGAATGGCTTCAGCAGCGCAGCATCGAGCTCAGCGAGCAGGCAACGGCCAGCGACCGCGCCGTGCAAACCTTCAAGGCCGAGCACAACATCGTCGGAACCAGCCGCGGCCTGATGTCCGAGCAGCAATTGTCGGACCTGAACACGCAGCTGGTTCAAGCGCGAGCGGCGACGGCCGAAGCCAAGGCTCGTCTCGACCGGATCAACGCGATCTCCGATCAGGATGTTGCGCAATCAACCGTGACGGACGCTCTTAACAACTCGGTCATCACCCGCCTGCGCGCCCAATATCTCGACCTTCAGGCCCAATATGCGGATTGGTCGCGACGCTATGGCAAGCAGCATCTTGCGGCGGTCAATCTGGCCAACAAGATGGAGGAGCTGCGCAAGAACATCGCCGACGAGCTGCATCGGATCGGAGATGCCTATCGCAGCGACTATGAGATCGCAAAGAGCCGGGAGGCATCGCTCGAGAAAAGCGTGAAGGAGCTCGTCGCCCAGGCCGGCGATAGCGGCCAGGCCGCGGTCAAGCTGCGCGATCTCGAAAGCGCCGCCGACACCTATCGCAACCTCTACAACAACTTCCTCGAGAAGCTGCAAAGCGCGACGCAGAATCAGAGCTTTCCGCTCAGCGAGTCACGCCTCATCAGCACCGCCACCAAGCCGGATCGCAAGAGCTCGCCGCGTACGGTCCTGGCGCTCGTCGGTGGCCTGGTCGGTGGCCTGTGCCTCGGCTTCGGCGTCGCATTTGGGCGTGAGCTGCTCAGCGACGTCTTGCGGACCCCGGCCGAGGTCGAGGATGAGCTCGGCGTGAAGTGCCTTGGAGTGCTGCCGGACATTCGTCCGCCGACGACGACTGGCGCGTTGCTTTCGACGTCAGCCAAGACAGCCTCACCCGATCTGTCCCGCTACGTCGTCGATCATCCATTCTCGCGGTTCGCCGAGACGTTGCGCAACATCAAGGTGTCGATTGATGTTGCGCGCCTGACCCGCGAGATCAAGGTGATCGGCATCGTGTCTTCGCTTCCCAAGGAAGGAAAGACGACGGTGGCGGCCAACTTCGCACAGTTGATCGCCCTCACCGGGCATCGCACGGTCCTGATCGACGGCGATCTGCACACGCGCTCGCTGACCCGAGAGCTCGCACCCAACGCCAAGAGCGGCCTGGTGGAGGCCCTCGCCGACCCCGCGAGCCTCGGCTACCATGTGCAGCGAAGCAAGGAGACGGGACTGGATTTCCTGCCGTCCGTCGTGGCGTCCCGCATGGTCAATTCGGCCGACGTCATCGGATCGAAGGCGATGGCCGAACTGCTCAAGGTGCTGCGAGAGCACTATGAATACATCGTGATCGATCTTGCCCCGGTGATGCCGGTGGCGGACTCCAAGGCCGTCAGCCTCCTGATCGACGCCATGGTCTACGTGATCGAATGGGGACAGACGACGCGAAGTGCTCTTCAGGAGTCGGTTTCCGGGTCGGAAGTGCTCCAGAAGAAGCTGCTCGGCGCCGTGCTCAACCGCGCCAACCCGAAGATGCTCAAGCGCATCGAGGCGTACAAGGGCAAGCACCACAACAGCTACTACGTCGAGCATGCCTAGGCGGCGCCGCGCTCAGCCGAACCGTAACGACCTCGGGCCCGCTGCCATATTGGCAGCGGGCCTTTTTCGCGTCTTGCGGAACTGTAGCTGGAAGGCGATCGAATGCGCCTTTGCGCACGGCGCGAGGATTGCGCCAAGCCCACCGGACTGCTCAGGCCTCCGTATTCGCCCGGAATCCACAACTTGCAGCTATTGCTCTAGCCAAAAGCAAGGATTGACGAAGGCGGTGGTCGCTAGGACAGTGCGCCAATTGGCAATCATCTCCCGATAAGACGAGACAATCCGGTCCTTGATGCTTCAAAATGCCGAAACTTTGGGCATCTTTCTTTCTGGGTTCCCTGAGGCTAACCTCGGCTCATATTTGTAGTTCTTTTCCGGTGGGCTCGGAATGCTGATCGTCCTGACGATTTTGACTATTTGGGTTCTGCTCAACATCCTGTTCGTGTTGATCGTGGTTCCCCCGCGCAAGCCGCGTCGGCAGCCGATGGCGACGACGCTATCGCCGGCCCCTGTCGACCCCAGCCAACGAGACCTCGAGCAGGACGAACCCTTCTCGATCCGTCATGTCATCGTCTCGGTAGCGATGGGGGCATTCTTCGTGCTGGTGCCGCCGTTGCTCGCCCTGCGCGATGCGATCATGCGGCTCTTCGGCAGGTCGTCGCGGGATGGAACCTGATCCCTCGAGCCTGTGGCTCCAGAAGACCGGGAAGTCGAGCGGCTAGTACGCCTCCTGGAACATCACTGCGGATGCGGTGCGGGCCATGATCTTCAGATCGAGCCAGATACTCCAGTTGCTGACGTACCAGACGTCGTACTCGACCCTCTTCTCCATCAGGTCGATTGTCGGCGTTTCCCCTCTGAACCCGTTCACCTGCGCCCAGCCCGTCAGGCCCGGCTTCATGTGGTGCCGGTAGACGTATTTGCTGATGAGCTCGTCATAGTAATTGTCATGTGCCAGCGCGTGCGGACGCGGGCCAACCAGTGACATATCCCCGCGCAGCACATTCCAGAGCTGCGGCAGCTCGTCGATGCTGGTCATGCGAAGGAATCGTCCGATCTTGGTGACCCGGGCATCCCTCTTGGTTGCCTGCGTAACTGTCTCGCCGTTCTCACTGACGGTCATGGTTCGGAACTTCCAGATCTCGAACGGCCTGCCGTTAAAGCCGCGCCGCGACTGCCGGAAGATGACGTTCCCCGGGGAGTCCAGCTTGATCAGCACGGCGACGGTCAGCAGCAGCGGCGTCAGCATCACCAGTGCAAACAGGGCCACGCCAACGTCGAGACAGCGCTTTTGCAACCGCTCGAAAATGTTGAGAGGCGGCCGCTGGATTTCAACCGCGACGGTTCCACTGACCGGCAGGAAGGGACGGGCCACCAGATCAGCGACTGGATCATCCGGCAGCAGGCGTATGGGCTGTGGGACGGCGCGCAAATGGTGTCCCAGCTTGCGGAGCATCGGCAATTCGTTCCAGTCGATCGCAAGCAGATATTCGTCGACATCAGCCGAGCGCGATTGCCGGATCACGTCGCGAATCTGCCGCTCCCATTGGCCGTCATCCCGATCGGCGCCGAGCACGAAATGGCGCGTGACATCGAAGCCATTCCTTCGCAGGTCCTTGAAGCGGCTCGAGGTGAAATCGAGCGGCTTGAGGCTGAGCAGGATCACCTTGCGATCGACCAGCCGGCTTCTCGCAAAACTCGTGCCGAACACCGCCTGCCAAGCGAAGCGGAGACTGATCAAGCCAAGTCCGCCGATCACGGCGAACACGATGACGGTGCCACGGGAGAGATTGTCCGTCGATTTCAGCAAGAAGGCCGCAACGGCGAGGATCGTCAGTGACGTCAGCCAGATAAGCACCGCCTTTCGCAGCTGCCAGACGATATTGAGCAGACGGTGCGTGGCGTAGACGTCCCGGAAATAGGCGACCGCGACGAACACCACGCCGACAAACAACCCAGCGCCTACCGAAGCGCCATCGGGCGAAGCGACCGCGGCGCCGTATAGCGAGGCACCGGCGGCATAGCTCAACAAGATCAGCAGAAAGTCGGCAGCCATGACGACGATCTGAAATGGCCTCTGAAGAGAGCTGCCGCGCGTCGATGACAGCGCGTGGGCGTTTTCAGAACCATAAGTTGCAACAGCCATTCGTACCTCTATCAATCGAGAGAGTGTCTGACGCTCATCGTGATGCTGAAGACTCGTCAATTCCCCGCGCGGAAAGTGTTGGTTGATCGCAGCGAGATTGTGGCGCTGCACGCAAAACTTTTGCGGCGCAAGGATCATGCGCGATGTTGAAATGCGCAGCGAAATTCGACGCGCTGAAAAAGTCGTCACAGTGATGACATATGAGCGAACGCGTTGCCCTATTTTGAATCAAGTTCCACGTGCAACGCGATGACTTGTCGTCGCGCGAACGACTCGTCGCTCATCTTTCGAGCGATGAAATGCGCCAATGAAGCAAAATGAATCAGTTGCGAGAATTTCGACGGATTTCTATCTGGGCGTGCGTCGCAAGAATCGCCCCAGGCATGCAACTTTGCCGCGCTCTCGCGTTTAGCGATGCATTTGTGCGGACCGCTCGTTCGCGCTGTCCGTCGACAACAAGGTCGGCAAAAAATGCCGCCCTTCTTTTGGCGTGATCGCGCTGGAGAACAAGGACGCTCCCTCACCGAATTCACGTTGTTCGCGTTGGATGCTCTCCGGTGCCGGCGACTTGGGGAAATTTTTTCGACGACCCGATCGATTGAGCCCCATGATATCTCTCGCCCGACCACGCTCGCCCACCCCCAAGCCGCAATTGCCGGAGGGAGTTCGCATCTATGCGATCTCCGATATTCACGGATGCGCCCATCTGCTCCAGCCCATGCTGCGGGTGATCGACGCCGACGTTGCCCGCAGCCGGCCGCGCTATGCGATCGAGGTCTTCATGGGTGACTACATCGATCGCGGCCCGGATACGCGCGCCACTCTCGACGTCCTGGTCGAACGGAGCCGCCGGGGCAACGCAGTTTTCCTCAAGGGAAACCACGAGGCATTTCTGGTGAGGGTGTTCGAAG
The DNA here is from genome assembly GCF_023101665.1 of Bradyrhizobium sp. 195. Taxonomy (NCBI): domain Bacteria; kingdom Pseudomonadati; phylum Pseudomonadota; class Alphaproteobacteria; order Hyphomicrobiales; family Nitrobacteraceae; genus Bradyrhizobium; species Bradyrhizobium sp. 195. Next base: position 6,651,456 of record NZ_CP082161.1, read on the forward strand.
ATCCTTCGCTGTTCGAGGATTGGATTGCGGTCGGCGGGACCCAGACGTTGATGTCCTACGGGCTCGCCCCACCGGACCTAAAGCGCGACGAGCCGGCATCGATATTGCGCGATTTGATTCGGGCAATGCCCACCGAACATCTGGAATTCCTGGACAATTTGCGGCTGAGCTTCAGTTGTGGCGACTTCTTCTTCGTTCACGCCGGCGTTCGCCCGGGCGTTCCGCTGGCCGAGCAGACGGAGCGCGATCTGCTCTGGATTCGCGAAGAGTTCCTGCGGAGCGAGGAACAGTTCGGCAAGTATGTCGTGCACGGACATACGCCGGTCCGCAGTGCCGAATTCCTGGCGAACCGCGTCAACATCGACACCGGCGCCTATGCGACCGGCAACCTCACCCTGATGAGCATCCAGGGCAGCCGCATGCTCGCGGTGTGAGGTGGCGACAGCCGCCTGCCACTGACATGCGAGACGGCTTCACAAGGATGGACTGGTTGATCCACGACTCCGGGCCAAACCCTAGTTGAGCAACGGCGGCTTCTCTAGCCGCGCACGCGTCTGCGCCATCCAGTCGCTCCAGGCTCGTTCGTGCTTGATGTAGAGTTCCACCCAACGCTCGCCGTGCTGGGCCTGACGGACGCGCGCCGCTTCGCCGATCAAGTCGGTGTCCGGCTTGTCCAGCGCTTCGAACTCGATGGTTTCCGAGATCGTCAGACCAACGAGCACGCGCTGTCCGGCGCCATCCACGAAGTAGCGTCGTGGAGCGTCCTTCTTGGGCTCGCTCATGTCATCATGCCCCGTCGTTTCAGTGTGTAGCTGGATGCCGACAACGAATTGGACGACATCTAAAAGGCTCGTCGGGCGTGACCGAACGTTGAGGTGGGTTGGGACGCCTGGTGTGACGCGCCGTAGGATGCGTTCGCACCTCTTCGTTGGACGCGCCAAGCGCTCAGCGCGTATCCAAGGATAAGGCCAGCGCCGAAAATGGAAGCGGAGACAAACGTAGAAGTCATGGAGTCGCCCTGGATGGTCCGGCTCGCATCAAGAGCGAGCAGTGTGTCGACATCATGGTTCTTCAGGATTCATGAGCGCCGAAAGATTGTTCAAGGCCCGATCCCTTGTGCGCATGAAGCACTCGTGCCAAGCCTACCGGCCCTTGCCACATCTCGTCTCGATCGGTGACGATCACCGAATAGTCCGTGTAGCGACCACTCTCTATATATATGTGTGAAGGACGGGTCGCGGCCCGGCCGCGCATTTGGCCGAGCAGATGCGTCGAGCAGACCTCGTCCCAGGACGAGGAATTTCGGGTAGATCGGTCGAGCCGTGCCCTTGCAACCGTCCGTCCGACGTCGCATTATTTCCCATCGCATTTCAGAGGGATTCAATCCAATGAACTTCCGCGCCCTTATTCCATCCATTGCCTTGGCCGCCCTTGGCCTCACCGTGACGGCCTCCGTCGCGCCGGCCGCCGAGCTCGCGCTTGCTCCGTCACATCGGGCGGCCGCCGTCCAGGGCGGTGTTGTGCTGTGGGATGACGTTTACCCGCCAGCGATCTATGGTCCCCAGCTTCGCCCGGTCGAGGAAGTCGCAGCCATGAAGGCGCAGGCGCGGCCCGTATCCCAACGCTGGTGGGGATATTGGTACGTCCGGTAAGGGACGGAGCGATTGGGCTTGAGCGGAGCTCGGCCCGACTAACCATCGCCGCCACGCGGGGCAACCGGGTGGCGGCAGTTTTCATTTGAGCCGCGCCAATAGCCCCAGACGGGCGGCGGGCGCGCGCCTTGCAGCAGTCGCATCGATCAAAGGCGCTTCCGAGCACCGGGCATTTCGCGCGAAGCGGCTCGCATTCACCTCAAGTCGATATTCTCAAGCCGGACGCCACCGCCCAGCCGGAGCTGATCACGCTCGTCTCGAAAGCGCCCGCACACAACCGCGCTGGCCGAAGGCGCCCTAACCTTGCGGAAAGTCGTCGACATTCAATCCCTGGTTACAGGGAATTTTGCAGGGAAAAGTATCTGCTGCAGGGACGCGACCGGGCATGAAATGGCCAAATGAGCGCTGGAATCGTGGCATTGCGGCGCGATGCATGAGATTCGGAACAGGGAAATTCCGCTGATGATCAGGGAATGTGCTCGCGCCAAGCAGGCAACATAGCACCCAATTGTCTCGCCCACGTCTCCTGCAGTTTCGTAAAACGCTATGTAGTCTTGCTCTCCAGCTACAATTTGAACGGGAGCGAGATGGGACACCGCGTTCGCGAACGCTCGTCTGGGCCGGGAGCGCTCAGAGAACTGCTGGCCCGCCGCATCGGCGTCGCCTGCGTGGGCGCCACGTCGCCGATGCCGTCTCCCGTCGAGTTTATCCACCCAGCGTTAGCACCGGGTCGCGCAGACCGGTCCTTGCTGATCGGTCCGATCGATCGACCGCGCGTTAGCCTGTCCAACTGCGAGCTTTAGTCGTTCGTGAATCACATTGACGTCTTTGCATTCGACGCCTCCGTTTCTCTCTGCGCCTCCTACAGGTGTCCACTCATCGAGAGGTTCATCCTGATCTCGCGAAGCCTCGAGCAAACTCGGTGCGAACGTTGTGAGCGATCACTCCCGCTGAAACTAAGTCAGATTGGTGGCGTTGGCTTGAGCCCCCCAGTCTCAAGGAGTTGTCATGCCTCCAACGTCAGACTCTGTCTTTTCTAGCCGACAGGCGCTCCCTTGGATCGTACTGGCGCTGGTCGCCGTCCTTGCTATTGGTGGGTTCATTTGGACGCAGCGAAAGGTCGAAGCACTCCAGGCGATGGCTGCCACGCACCAGGACGTCGATGCCCAAGAGGTTAAGCAGGCGCTCACCACACTTCAGCAGACCGTTCAAGAGGTCCAGTCCGATCAGCGGAAGATTGGCGAGCAAGTAGACGGCCTTCGCCGAAAGCTGGCGTCAGAAGGAGGTGAGCGCAAGCTTCTGTCCGATCAGCTGGGAGCGGTAAGCGCACGCGTGGACGGGCTGGCCTCCGCGAACGCGAACAGCAGCATCACGGCTGCCCCACAAGCGCCGAAGAATAAAAATCGGAATGCACGCGATGGCGCACGGTGACTGCAGCACCGCCGCTGATCAAGGATGCGTGGGGCGGCTTGCCTTGCAGGCTGCTTTACCTCATGAGACCAGTCAGGCCTGTGTGGCGCTGCCCGCCGCCGTCACCAAGGCAGGGCTCGCACCTCATGCCCGCGGGCGGAAGATATTTTTCCTTCGGCTCCTGCGAGGCGGGAACGTGTGGCACCGACCTCCGATCAGGTTGGCGAAGCAGACCTTGGCACGCACCGGCGTCGATCTCGACGCTGGCCGATTGACGCTCAAAAGACCCACATTTGGCTCCGGCTTGCTTGTAACGCCAGAAGCCAACCATACCAGCCCACAAGCACGACGATAATCGCGGCGGAGATCACAAGGTATGGCAACTTGCTTTGGTTCATCGGCAGCTCAGCACTCTAATCAGGCTCGTTTAGGTCGAATGCGACAATGGCATGCACAACATCGATCGGAATCGATACTTTACGAAGACGTTCGCGCCGAGATCATCAAAAGATCGATGAGTTCTCCGGCGGAACCTCTGAAAGAGGCTGAGTAGTCGTTCCAGCCTGAATGGCGACTGAACCGTACGATTTCCGTTGCTGAGCGGACTTCTTCCTGAGATAGGGAGTGATCTCTCAGAGCGGCTCAAGTTCTGCCGGTTTCCGTGCCGACGTGTCAAAAGCCATATTCCGCCGATGGAATGGTCGCGGTTGCAGGCTTCGGCGACACCGCGATGACATTCGCCTTTGGCCGTACCAATGCGCCTGCGAGGCCAAACACCTGGTACATCCGGTGGGATTGCCTATCCGCGAACCAGCAATTGATGACAGGATTCCGGTCGCCGGCCCATCCGAACTCGCGCAGTCCTCGGCGAAACGCCTCCACGGGGCGCCAGCCAACGGTGCCCCCGGCGTCCGGCTGTACGGGCACGCCCATTGGTAGTGCAATGGTCGGCTGAAGCGTGGGCGTGATCTTGACCAAGTCCAGCAGGGTCGCCGCCGCGATCATCATGAGAATCCCACCAAGGCTGAGCGTGATCTGCATCGCAAGCCCCTCCGATATGTCGAGCAGCGCCAGGAGGCTAGCGAGCGTCAGCAGGACGCCGAGGCAGAAGATTGGCAACGAGTGCTTGCCACAGAGGATGGCGCTGCGCATCACCGCGGTCGTCAATGCTTGCCGATTGGGCGGCACGAACCATACCGCCACAACAGCAAGAGCCAAGAAATGCAATAGACGCAACGGATCGAGATTGGATTTGTCCAGCGGGTAAGCCAACTTGGTCAACCCCTGCGGGATGAACGCTTCCAACGGCATGATTCTCCAGCTCAATGCGATGACGAGGCTGAAGACCAGATAGAGAGCGGCAGGCACGAGCACCGTGCGAGACGTTAGCCAGGGGCGAACTCTTTCACCCTCGATTACCATCCACGCGCCAAGGACCGCCAATAGCTGCCAGGCCAGTGGATTGAAAGCCCAATGGCCGCTCGGCCACGCCGGCATGGACCAGCCGAACATTTGCACCAGCGCATAAAGCGCCAGCGAGGCGCCAAGCGTCACGTTCGGCATTCGGAGCAGCAACCACAGCAACGGCGCGAAAAAGAGGTGGAGAAGCACGAAGATCGGCAATACGTCGGTATTGACTGGACGGTATTGCAGGATCGCTGCGTGCGCGAGCGCCGAGCCCGGCTGGTCCAACAGAATGCGCGTATTGCTCTCATCAGCAAGACGGTCCCCGCCTGCGAGGTGAACCAAGATGGCGCAAGCGAGGGTCAGCAGTAGAAATGCGACATAGATGTCCCAGCTTCGCCGCAGTGTCCGGCGGATCACGCTGGTCCACCCCTCGCAACTCCGTACCTTGCCATAGGCCAGCGCGCAGGTGACTCCCGAGACGAACATAAACACTTCCGCGGCATCGCTGAAGCCGTAGTTCCGTAGCGTCAGCCAACTTCCAATGTTATTGGGGACATGATCAAGAAAGATGCACCAGAGCGCGATGCCGCGGCAGGCATCAATGCGCAGGTCGCGGCTGTTGACTTTGAGCTCGGGCAGAGCGCCCGCAAATGGCTTCCGGGATGCGGTCCGATCCTGCATTGGCTTGCCTCGTCCAGGGTACGCGCAGGCTTCGATTAGGAACGATTGAGAGGAACCGAATGTGACAAAAAGCACGCTGCGGGATTCTGACAGCGCCGCAGTCCAGAATTGCTTCCCACCGACCCGGCCACGACAGCAATTGCGACAATGACCGTATGGCCGCGCTGCGCACAACCTTGGTGGAGAGGCTGACTGTCGTCATCATCTTGCAAGTGCCGCAGCCTGTAAATCGGCCGGAGGTCGGTACAGAGAGGTGCCTAGGTCCTATGACCAAGGTACCGTCCGGCCTGCCGTCCATTGGCCTCGGTCAGACACATGATGAGCAATTCATCGCTCGCATGGGATCGAGGGGGCCGCTTCACGTAGTCCGCTCCGTTCTTACCTGACGGCGAACCGCTGGCCGGACCCGCGATGGAAGATGGACCATTTCGAAGGTGGGTGTATGATTTTCTATTGATCTCCGGGCGGTCAGAAGACGGAGAGCTTTTTTATGAAGGTGCTTGTTGTTGACGATCACACATTGATTCGGGCCGCGTTGCACGCTGTCCTGAAGCAACTAAAGCGAGAAGCCGTCATATTCGAAGCTTCGAGCGGCCGAGAGGCCATGCACATCGTCGAGGAGCATCCCGATATCAGCCTCATTTTGCTTGATATCAATTTGCCTGATCGCGACGGATTCTCTGTCCTTTGCGAACTGCGCGATCACTATGCGAAGACTGCTGTCGTCATTCTCTCGTCCTCCGATGATCAAGACACGGTCAGGCGCGCTTTCAAACTCGGCGCGCTCGGTTTCATTCCGAAAACCACGGAACGCGAGGTGATGCTCAACGCTATTGAGTTGGTGTTCTCCGGCGGAGTTTACATCCCGTTGGAGATACTGGAGAAGACAGCGTGTCCACGGCATGCAAACGAGCCGATGGCGCCCGACTCGCTCAAGGGGCTCGGGTTGACCGATCGGCAGATTGAAGTACTTGCGCTCCTGATGAAGGGAAAGAGCAACAAGGTCATTGCCGGGATGCTCAATATGGCAGTGCCTACAGTGAAGAATCACATCACGGTCGTTCTCAAGGCGCTGGGCGTAGCGACGCGCACCGAGGCCGTCATAAAGGTCGGAAAGATGGGCTGGGAGTGGCCGCCGAAATTTGGATCATGAAACCGCCCCAGCGTCTCTCCCACCATCGTGATCCCTAAACAGCGTGTGCATGACAGCCCGGAGCTGCATTGGGTCGACCGGCTTATGCAGCAAAACGTATCCTCTATCCTTAGCGTCCCGCAGTGGTTCAGCTGCGGTATCGCCGCTGATGAGAATGGCAGGAATTGACGAGCCAAACGCCGCATTGATTTGTTCAATTGCCCTGATTCCGGTCTTCCCGCGTGCGAGATGATAGTCCGAGATTATGAGGTCGGGGCGTTGTTCGCGCTCAGCAAGTCGGACCAGTGCGGCTTCGTCGGATCCGGCGGCAAGAACCGAACATCCCCATTTGCTGAGCAATCCGCCCGTTCCCTCCTGCACGATTGGAGTATCGGCAATAACAAGAATTGCCTTGCCGTCGACTGCAAAAGCGCCGGGGTGTGGTAAGTCGGCGGGCGCTGCGGCTCTGACGCATTCGTCGACCTTCGGAACCAGGATCGTGAATCGCGAGCCGCGACCCACAGTTGAGGCGAGCTCGATTGGATGGTTCAGAAGCAAGCGAAGCCTGTCGACAATGGCAAGGCCGAGCCCCAGTCCGCCGGACCGGCTCTGCTCCGGAGCAGGAACTTGAAAAAACTCGCCAAAGATATTCTGCCTTTGATCCTCGGGAATGCCGGGACCTGTATCGTATACTTCGATGCGCAGCATTTCATCGCGTCGACGGCATCCGACCAGGATCCCGCCCTGCAACGTATAGCGTACAGCATTGGATACCAAATTCCGGAGTATGCGTTCGAGCAGCATGGCGTCGCTCCGGACCCAAGCGTCACTTGGCCTGACGCGCAAGCGCAAGCCTTTTTCACGCGTCGCCTGATCAAACGCCGTCTCGCTTTTCTGCAACAGGCGCCCGATCGGGAATTCCGTAACGTTGGGGTTAAGCATCCCGGCATCGATTCTCGAAATGTCCAGCAGCGAATTGAACATTTCGTCCATTTCCTTGCGCGTTGCGTCGACCCGCTCGATCGTCCTTGCCCTCTCCCCCGGTTCGAGCGGCGTGCGCAGCTGGGCAACAAACAGCCCTAATGCATGTAACGGTTGCCGCAAATCATGGCTTGCCATGGCAAAAAAGCGGGATTTTGCGGCACTGGCGAGCTCCAGTTCTTGCGTCCGCTCTGCGACCTTCCGCTCGAGTTCGACGCGCGCGCGACGCAGACGCTCCTGCGCCTTCTTGCGCACCTCGACATCGGCGCTCAGCAGCAAGCTTGGAACGGTAATGCTGATCAAGAACATCAACACCAGCAGGAACGATGCGTTAAGGTCCGTAGTTGTGAACGGGCCGCCGCCCGTGAGCGTGCCCCAGATCGTGATGCCCGCAAGCACCAGGGCGACCGTCGCGGTATCGCGTGGACCGCGGCGCAGCGCCGCCCACAACATGGGCAAGATCGCCAGAAAACCCAGTGGATCTCGGCCGGGCGTTTGCTCGATCAAAGGGCTGAAAGCAATGAGTCCAACAACCGCCGCTGTCGTGAGGACGCCGACCGTCTCCAGAAGCGCATGGCGCTCGAAGTCATGATAGCGGCTTGATGCCCAAAGCACGATAACGGGAGCAATGACCAGTGCGCCTGTCACATCTCCCAGCCACCAGGTGATCCACGCGTCCGCGAAACTCTTCTGTTCGATGTACCCGAAGATTGTCAGACTGGTCAGTCCAATGCTGGCGCTGATTGGCGTCGCGATTACGACGCAAATCACAGCAAACTTTGCAACAGAATTGGGACTTGAAAACGTGTTACATCCGCCCGACCACCGATTCATGAGATAAGCGCCTACAACCGCTTCAAGAGCGTTACCGGCCGCAATCGCGATTGCGGTAGCAACCGAACCCGCCGTCGTCGCATTTGCGATCAACGCTGCCGCAAAAATTGCTGGCCAGGTCCCATATCCCTGCAACAGCACCGCCGCCAGCGCAACACCTGTCGGTGGCCAAATTGGCGTTGCACTGGGATGAATGGACGCGAGAGCAAGCCCGCCTTTGGCCAAGACGAGATAGATCGCCCCGATTGCGATCAGGCTACCGACGTAGCTTAAGCCTCGGCTAGAATTTGTCTCGGGAGCTAATGATCGAGGATTGGACATCGTCCACGTCCTGGATTAGGCAATTGGTTCGTCCACCGAAACTGACTTTTGATTTTTGGATCCAAGTCGCTAGGTCGATACGGCAGGTGCGCTCAGATCGAATTGATCACAGCAGTCTGCTGGCGGACTAGGAGACGGCGCGTGCGATGGAGCTGGCCGACTCGCTGTTCAATCCCCGCGGATTGCGTCAGAACCAGTGGGACAGACAGGGCACCGTTGCACCCCGAGGAATTCGCGCCGTCTCGTGTTCACCCGAGCTTTGGGAGGTGCATCGTACGACGAAGACAGGCGCTCCGAAAGGCCGGATTTGGACTTGGGCTAGGTCGCTGTGTGCGACAAAGGCCTATCTCTCGTTGGAGTCTCGGGACTGAACCACTTGCACGATAGCTTGCTGCGGCGTGACGCGGAAGCGGAAGCTTCGCTCACAAAACAGAAGCATCTCCATGACCGATGAGGCGACGAGTCCGTTGCGTCGGCCGTGGCGTTTGCGATGGGCGGTGCAATTCTCCGTTGATCGAACAACCGTAAGGAAGCCGGTGATTGAGTGACCTCGTTCGACGACTTGCACGGCGGACATCATGTCTCGGTCAAGCGGACGGCGCGAGAAATCGGATTACTCCTGAGAAAATGAAGTCTCGGAGAGATTTCGTCGATTTAGGCGCGGGCCGGCCTACAGTCCAAAGCCTCGGCCAATATCCCGCATCAGCCTGAGCGCGGCGTCAGTATGGCGGCCATAGAACAGCGCGCGATCAAGCTGCGAAAAGATGCCCATTCCAAATAGCGCGATAGCAACGCCTCTAAGCATGGTTGTGGCCCGGGTTTGAACGATGCTGCGAAAGTTCAAAACGGCCCCAGCCGCAGGATGGGGTCAACAGCCGGGGCCGGCATTCCCATTCCAATGTGCCGCAATCGGCGGTAATCGGCACGCACTCAGCTAGCCACATGAAAGCTAATGAAGCCTTTCGCGGTTCGAGCGGCCCCCGCATTTGCCTGAGAATTTCACGACTTGGCTTCATCCCGTACCCGGCCTAGCATTGGCGAGCGCGACGCCAAACCGCAGGCGGTTTGGCAGAGCGATGAGGTTCTATGAGCCGCGGCTGTTGCGATGCGCCTTCAAACCCTCACTTTTGACGATTGGCTTGAGCACTCCTTTGGCCGCGAGGTTCGCTTTCAGCAAGCACCTTGGTATCTCGATGCCGAGCATGATTGGTGGGACCCGCCTCCGGACGAAGCCGTGTCTTATCTCACTCGACTGTTTGAAGACCCGGAGCCCGCGCTACTGGGATTTGCAGATAGCCAAATCGCGCAAGGCTTGACCTACCTCGTCAATACGAACGCAGGCGGCGATAACCAATGGCTTTGCTCACCAGATGTATCGGTCGACGACCGTGTTCGGTGCGTCGCTTCTATTGCTGCTTTATTTGCAAAATTGTTTGAGCCTCGTTGCGCTCCTCGCCTGTCCCACCTGAGCGAAGCCGATACCACCGCACTGAACGGTGTTTGCTACATGTGGTGGGACGCGTTTCCGAGCTTGGCTCTACCTGAGGATCCTGCCCTGCCAACGCTCCATGCACGCGCGCTGCATACCATGGAGCGCATCCTTCAGCTCAAATCCATCGCGTGCCAGGAAAGCGCTCTACACGGGCTTGGGCACTGGCAGCGGGACTACAGCGAGAAGGTCATCCACATCGTCGATGGCTTTTGCGAGTCGCATTCTGCGGCCGACCCGCGCCTTTCAGCCTATCCCCAATCGGCCCGGTGCGGATGCGTCCTGTGACCCTTGACGACCGTTCCAAGGGCAAAGCGGTCTGTTCCGCAATCTCGGGCCGATCGCAGATGGCAAGTAGAATGCGGTACGTAGCCGTGAGCGTGTCTCGACACGCGTCGTCGGCAACATGATGTGTTTTGGCGAAGTCGGTGCCTGCTTCTCTATGCCAAATGGCTTATGCGCTCGCTTCGCCGCGCCGACGGCTAGCTCGGGGGGGCGGTTGTGCAAGCGCTTCATCATGACGCCAGGAGTGTCGGTATTGGTGATGCTGAGCGACTGCACCGGTCAGGTAACGGTTTGGCAGCTAAGGCGAGCTAGGATGTAGCTGTCCTCGCCGACAGGCCAGCCAAGAGACTGCTATGCCTCAACATTGCGATGATGAATTAGCCACTATCGCGCGAGACATCTCAGCGAAGCAACTTCATATTGAAAGCCAAACCATCTTGATTGAAGTGCTCGAACGGGACGGACACGACATGATTGAGCAAAGAAGAAGCCTTGCCCAGGAACGATCAGACCTAGCAGCGCAAATCGCGCGACAATTCCGGCTGCTAGAGGCAAGGTGCACATCGGGCGACTGAGCTTCATTGCGGACAGTCATGAAATGATAGACCGTCGAAAGCTCGAGCGCATCGATGTAGACGAGGTGGCCTACATTTCAGGCGACGGCGCCAGCTTACGCTGTCGCGTGGTCAACATGTCGGAACACGGGGCATCCATTGAGCTTCCGTCGAAGCAGTACATGAACTCCACATTCAAGCTAATGCTCGAGAAAGATCGCGTCATCCGAAGTTGCCGCCTGGTCTGGTCGAGTGGCAATCAAATTGGAGTCGCGTTCGAGGATCTCTGAGGCCGAGAAGTTCATTTATAACCCGGTTCTAGGACGCGGACTCCAAAACATCGGCGGCCTGCACCGATTATCGACCACGACCGCAGTTATCCGTTTTCACGCAACCAAGACCCAGGCTGCCATTCCGCGTGTGGGCAGACGGGCAGAAGCCAGCATCAGTCTGCCTCACACCGGCAGCCTTGATGGCGCCCTCCCAGCGAGCGATCTCATCAAGCACATTATTTGCCAAGGTATTCGGGCCGCCCCGCTCAGGTGTAACACTCCGGCTGTTCTATAGGACACCGGAGCCCGAGGAATGTTCACTTCGGGCACGGTCCAGCGGTCCGCACGCAAGACCGGAGCATTAGCGCTCCTTAGCGAGCACCGCGCGACGACCTCGCATCGTCACTAATTGAATGAGATCCGCTGAGCCGGTTGATCGGCCTTTGTGAGCCCGCTCTCAAAACCCACCTGCAACGGATTACCATGAAAACCGGCATAAGCCCACAGCCCGAGCACGTACGTTTGCTGCTCGCCCATTTGTCTCCATTGCTCGTTGGCAGCCGGCGGATTGCTCGCGAGCTCCCTGGACCAATCAAGGAGTGACGCTCTCCCGCAGTCGGCGGAGCTGAGACCGGAGCCGCTCGCAGCCCAATTCCTTTTCGAACTTGGTGATTGCCGCAAGCGTAGGCTCAGCACGCATGCTCAGCAGACGCGCCATGTCGCGGGCACAAGTGTCTTCGGATCGAACAGACTCATTCTGCGCCTGCTGTTTCGGAACCATTTGCGACGCCGGATTTCCGCCAGAAGGCAGAGCGGTATCGCCAGCAAAGCTTTCGAATAGGCGCTGCACTTGGGGGCGCAGTCGAGTGCACGCGACCTCGCGCTGGAAGTTGATGATCTCTTCCGGCGTGGGGTTGGCGCGAAGACGCGCCAGCCTCGCTTCGTCGCGGACGCAGGGGTCTACGGTCTGGGGCGCCGCCTGCGCCGGAAGCGGCGGCTTTGGGACCGCTGCATTCACGGTTGGCGGTGCCGGCGCTGGACTGACTACGACCGGTTTCGGCGGGGTGGGCACCGAAGCTGGCGGGGGCGCCGGGGCGGCCGCGACGGGCGGCGCCGGCGCAACTCTTGTTGTATTCGGCACCAAGGAGATGGTTGCGCCGCCGAGGGAGCCATAGATGAACGGCTCCTGCCGTCCGCCGGTCATGGCGATAACTGCATCGCGAACACGGCCAAGCGTGATCCGGATGTCGACGTCGGGCTCGGCAAGGTGTCTGAGTAGTGCGATTGCATAGGGACTGTTAACGCCGTCGCCGTCATAGGAAATCGAGCCGGCCTTTGCGGCGTAGGCGACCAGCGTATCGGCCCCGACTTCATCAAGCTTCGCGAGCCCGCCCCTAGCCGGTGTGCGGCCTGCCGAGCGCAGCTTGGCTGCAAAGGGGTTGTCGCGGCAGGCGTCGAGCAGGATCAAGCGCAGGCGGCGTACTGGCTGCAACGCCCAGATGATGCGGTCGAGCGAGATAGCTTCATCGTCGACGTCGTAGTCGCGGCTCAACCTGGCATCCACCGGTATGAGATAGTTAGTGCCGCTGATCTCGATGCCGTGGCCGGCGTAATAAACTACCGCCATATCAGCGTTCTCTGCGGTGATGAGAAATTCCCGCACAGTGCGCTTGAACTCGACGACACCAAGATCGTTGCGCGAAATGACGACTTCGAAGCCGATCGATTTGAACAGAGCCCCGATTGCCGTGGCGTCGTTGATGGTATTGGACAGCGTAGATGCGTTCTTATAGGCAGAGTTTCCGACAATGAGCGCGACGCGACGCTCCGCTGCTGCCGCATCGGCGAACATCGCGCCGACGACAAGGCAAAGGCAGTAGATCAAGAGTTGGCGCAGCTTCATCGTGGCATCAATATCCGTAACTCCGCCATGAGCGTTGGCGGTACTTCGAGCGCTTTCTCGGCGGCTGGCCACTCTCCGTCACGGTGACGTTGATGACGTCGGAGAACACCGCCGGATCCTGTGGCACGTGGGCGAAGTCGGCGAACAGCAGGCGCAACTTGTGTTTGCCGACCGGGAGCGTGATCTTCGCTTCAGTCTGGCCGGCGCCGAAGTGCAGGTGGTTGAAGTCGTTCGGGATCGGCTGGTCGAGCGGAGGCAGCTCGGCATCGACAAGTAAATGATGATGCCCGGTGTTGGGCTTATCGTAGCCCGCCGGTGCGACGCCCATATTCAACAGGCCGAAGCGGATAACCGGGCTCGGGGAAATGTAAGAGCCGTTCTTCGGATAGATGAAATAAACCTTGGCATCCTTCGGGGAAAGGCGACGTCCGCCGGCCGTGGGTTGAACCGCCGCAGGAGGGGCTTGAGCTACCGCGGGAGCGGTCTGGTCAGTGACCTTGACCTTGATCCTCTCGGAGGTCACCGGCGGGGAATGCGGAACGTGGTTCTTGTCGCCGAACACAAGCTGCAAGGTGTGCTCGCCGGGCGTCAGCGAAATCTCTGCCTCAGTTTGTCCCGCGCCGAAATGCAGGTGCTGGAAGTCGTTGGGAATCTCGGAATTCAGTGGCGGCGTTGGCGAGTCAATTATCAGATGATGGTGACCGCTGTTGGCGCGGTCCGAACCAGCCGGTGCGACGCCCATGCCACGCAGGCCGAAATGCAGAATAGTCTTGGCTGGCAGCGTATCGCCGTCTTTCAATCCGATGAAATAGACGGCTGCTCCCGCCGGCGACGGCGTCGGCCCGCCAGTCTGCGTCTGCGCCTGTGCCGCCTGGCAATGCATCAAACCAGCAAGAAATGGAACCAGAACCAATGTCAGCAATCGGTGAATCATCGGCAATCTTCCCAATACATGGATCCACAATCTGGACCGCACTAGCCGCGGGAAACTGCAATAATTGCAAGCGTCGAGAAATCCCCATCCGCGCAGAGCGAAGGGAGATGAAACGATATTCCTTTGCCGCCCAATGTAAACCGAAATCCGGCGGCGCGAGCATCACCTTGCCGGTTGCGGTCGAATGAAGCATGCTGTGTCACATTGAATGTGACGTGTGCATACTTCCGATCGTTCTAGCCGACCGGAGATCACGATATGAAATCCGCCGTTTTGTCTGCGTTTTTCCTCATGGCGCTCGTTGAACTTGCGAGCACTGCAGCGAGCGCGCAGCGAGGGCTTAGCACCGGCCCATCCGCCGACCCGCCATCCGCGTCATCCGACACCAGGATAGCTCAGCAAACCGCCAGTCCGGATCCGGGTGAGCTATTTCGCGATTGCAACAATTGTCCCGAGCTTGTGGTCGTGCCGCCGGGGGAGTTCGTGATGGGGTCTAATGACACGCCCTACGAGAAGCCCGAGCATACGATCAGCATTCGCAAGCCATTCGCCATTGGCCGGCGCGAGGTGACATTCGCGGAATGGGATCAGTGCGCTGACATTGGCGCATGCAGGGTGCGTCCCGAGGATCACGGCTGGGGACGTGGCGACCGCCCGGTGATCAATGTCAGTTGGGAGGATGCCAAGCTGTTTGTCGCCTGGCTGTCGCAGAGGACCGGACAAAAATATCGTCTGCCCAGCGAAGCGGAATGGGAATATGCCGCGCGGGCGGGAACCCGAACGCCGTTCTGGTGGGGCAAGGACATCGGCGACGGTCATGCGCAGTGCGACGGCTGCGGCAGTCCGGTCAAGCAGCAGGTCGTGCCAGCGGGCTCGTTCCGGCCAAACGGCTTTGGGCTCTACGACACATCAGGTAATGCCGCGGAATGGGTCGAGGATTGCTGGAACGAGTCCTATCGCAATGCGCCGAAGGATGGATTGCCCTGGACGTCGGGCGACTGCCGCCTGCGGGTACTGCGTGGGGGCAACTTCCTCAGCAGGGCCGGCGACGTCAGATCGTCGGCGAGGTTTCGCTACGACGTTGACGTCCGCTATTACGCCAACGGCTTTCGCGTCGTGCGGGAGTTACCGTAACCATGCCGCGCGCGGGAATGATGCGCACGATCGTTGCGGCGCTTCTCGTGTTGACTGCCGCTACTCCGACCGCTTCGGCGCAATCCTACCCAGCGAGTGGCAAAATCGGCTATCTCCAGGAGTGGGAGATCACGGGAAGCGTGGAGAAAGCGGCAATGCGCCCCGCAGTGGAATATTCAGGGGCGGTCACGCTGCGGCACATAGGCCTGTGTAGCATCAATGGCGTCGAGCAGAAGCAGGCGCGCATCCAATTGAAAGTTCGGTCCCTGCGCCTGGAAGGCACGTTGATCATGGACGACGATGAATGCCGCATTGTCGCTTCTGGATCATCAGGCTCGGGGCTGCTGACCTGCCGCAGCGGACAAGACATTCCGATCAATCTCCTGATCGGGAAAGCCGTCGAAACCGAGAGGTCTGATCGCGTCGGCCGCAATCCCTAGACAAGTTGCAAGACGATCGTCCGCGAGAAAAATCATTGTCGACCGTGCGTCGAGTCCTGATCGCGTGTGCTGATCAACTTTGGAGCGCCGCGATCCGTTGTTCAGTTTTGGTCTTTCAGGCAGTTGCATTTCATGTCCCCTCTTTCAACAGCGGCGTGAAGAAGTACGCGCGATACAGCTCTGAACGATTGCGTGCACGCCACGGTTCTTGAAGCGCGAGTTCCAACGCATTTGAGTACCGCTCGTTGAATGCAGCGAGCGGATGCGAATGCAAGCGATCGCCGGGGCCATACGTGATTTGCGGCACAGAGTTATGAGCCGGCGAGGCCTATCGTCAAATCATCGAACGGCAATCACGCGGTTCGACTTCATCCAAAGGGAAAGTATCATGTTTCGCTCCATCCTCCTCGTCTCGGCGGCCGTGCTCTCGCTCGCTTCTTCGGCGTATGCCGGCAACTCGTCCTCCATCGTGCAGAACGGCAACGGCAACGGTGCCGAGACCTTCCAGCGCGGTCGCAACAACGACAGCCAGATCGTTCAGTTCGGTAACGGCAACGGCGCCGGTGTCCACCAGGTCGGCCGCAACAACAACGCGGGGATCGGCCAGAACGGCGACGGAAACTATGCTGGTGTGTGGCAGCGCCGCCGCTAAGCGATCTCACATCGCGCGGAAAGGAGTCGTGCCGGGAACCTCCCTCACACTCCTTTCCGTCCAGCAAACCCCGAAAGGACAAGCTCCATGAGAAAGCTTCTGTTGATTGCCAGTGCCGTGCTGACCCTGGTCTCCGCTCCGGCATTCGCTGGCGGCATCACCGCCTGCGTGCACGCGAGGACTCAGATCGGCAACGGCTCGAGTGACAGTGCCAGCCAGAACTGCCAGTACAATATGAACGGCCAGGTGCAGGCCGGCAGCGGTATGTCGGCGTCTGCACGACAATCCGGAACGAGCAACAGCTCGAGCCAGCTCCAGCTCGGGAACGGCAACTCTGCCGGAACCAGCCAGCATGGCCGTAGCAACAGCGCCGGCGCCATGCAGGTCGGCGATGGCAACCGCGTCCGAGTCCATCAATGGTAACGCCGCCGGCCTATCGGGCCAGCGGTACGGCGATTGGGCGGGTTCCAACCTCGCCCAACGCATGCCATCCTCGAGGAGGTACACATGAAGCTTATTCAGCGACAATCGCTTGTGCTTGCTGCCGTGTTGATGGTTGCGCTGGCGAGCGCGTCCGCGCGGGCCGAGACGACGACCGTGAACAATGGCAGCAATTCTGCCACGATCACCCAGAGCGGCGATCCCTCCAAGACCGAAAAGCAAGTCAAGACTGGTCCGGGTTACACCAGCATTGAGCAACACAGCGGCGGCAACTCGGCGATGATCATCCAGCGATCAAAGCCAGGCGCCAGCGATCCGACCGAGGCCGAAGCCGGCAAAAGCCCAGATGCGCCGCCGGCGCCCGGCGCAGCAGACGGTGATGCCGATCGTGATCCGCCATCGACCGACGCAGACGTCTACCGGCAGATCCGCAAAGGCGCCTCGCCGCAATCGCAACAGACGCTCGACAAGCTGATGAAAGCCTTGGGCCTGCAAAACAAGATGTGACCGGCCTAGGTGGCGTTGCGGGCACGGCGTCGTGCTCGCGTGAGTCGAAGCCTTACTAAAATCTCGTCGCATGCAGTACGCGCGTGACGGTTCCAGCCGTTCTCACCGGAAAGCAAGACGCGCACCTTGAGGCAATTGCCTCGGCTTTGTGTGCAGCGCAAATTCCGCAACTGGTTACCGGCACGCCGTTCGCGCGTGCATAAGATTTCACTGCTGTCACTTGGCAGCAACAGCCAGTCCCCTCGGATCAGGTAATATGCGAACAACTGGATGCTGGGCGCAATCCTCGTCAGGGGTGGGCAATGAATGGCAAGTTAGCCAAGCGAGCAGGGCTTGGATGTGCGGTCTGGGCGGCCGTCCTCTTGTTCGACGGATCGGCCAGCGCCCAAACAGGCTTCGTCGATACGACCGGCTTCGGCTTTTCCCCGCTGAACGGACCGATCGTGCTGAACCAGGCGTTCGGGGACGGGCAGAACATTGCCGGGATTGTCCAGCTGGCGCCGAACCCGACGGCGACCGTCAATCAGAACGGCTTCTATAGCCGCAGCGCGATCATCCAGGTCGACGGCACCAACACCGCAAACATCACCCAGGTCGGCGATTTCAGCCACGCCTACGTCATTCAGGTTGGGCCGACTAACGCCTCCGCCGTCGCGCAGACCGGTGACAAAACATCGGCGATCGTCATTCAGCTCGCGGCATCCCCCATCACTGCGGCCGGAACGGGATACCTCGAGCGCATTGCGTCGAACCTGCTGTTCGCTCCGGAGACCGCCGCTGCGCTGCCGAGCATGGCCCAAATCAGCGCGCAGGGCTTCTCGCGCGACTTGCTGTCGCAGCTCGATACCGGCCGTGGGGAGGCCTGTGTCGATCAGCCTCTGCCCGTCAAGGCACCGCCGCTCCCCTGTCGAGCTTCAGTGTTCGTGCAAGCCAATTATCGGCACGGCGACCATGCCGACGCCTTCGGGTCGACCAAATACAGCTATGATTCGGCCGGCGTCCTCGCGGGCGGCAAGTTCTATGTGACCCCGAATCTGACGTTGGGACCGACATTCGGCTACACGCACATCGCTTCAGGACTCAAGCAAGGGCTCGGCTCGACGGATCTCGACTCCTTCCATCTCGGCGGGTTCCTGGCCTACGACACGACCTCGCTGTTCGTTCATGCGATCGCGTCATACGGCTGGAACCAGTTCGACATCTCTCGCACCGGGTTCTTCGGACCGATCACGCCAAACACCGACGCAAATACAACGGTTGCTGCAATCAAGGCCGGCTACTTGTTTGATCTCGGCGCTGCGCGGCTCGGCCCGATCGGCGGGTTCACCTACACCGACACTCGCGTCAAAGGCTATTCCGAAGCCGGCGATCCATTCCTGACCCAGAGGGTCGCAGATCAGTTTCTTCAGTCGGCGGTGGTCAGTGGCGGCTTGCGCTTAAAGCCGCAATTCGCCGCGTTCGGTAGGGCCGATACCTTCTTTGACGTGACCGTGGAGAAAGACCTGCGCAATTCCATGCCCATCTTACAAACGGCGTTCACGCTGGCGCCCGATGTGCCGATCTTCACACCGGTGCGTCCCATAAGGGACGTTTATGTTCGAATGTCAGGCGGCCTCGGGTATAACTTCACACCCAATGCACGCGTCAACGTCGCGGCCGAGGGAATTGTCGCCAACAACGGCTCAAACAGTTTCGGGTTGAACGCGGGATTTCGATACGGCTTCTGAACCGCCGCATCCGCAAATTCCTGTACGGAAGGCCACCAAGCTCTTTCCTAGCTAAAGCGCTTCGCCGCCGCAGTTGCGATCGGCGCGTTGTGAAGCGTTTACCTCTCAGCATTGTGGCCGAGCGGCTTCAACCAGATTGCACTTTGGGATTTCGTGCAGCCAGATTAGGATGGCGCGATTGCCCGATCGTTTGGGCTACGGGCAAGTCCATTTGGAGTTTTTGTCGCGCAACAGCGTGGTTGGCAGGCGCTGATGAGTACGACAAGCAAGACCGTCAACCTCGCGCTACAAGGCGGCGGCGCGCATGGCGCGTTTACCTGGGGCGTTTTAGATCGCCTCCTCGAGGAAGAACGGATCTCCTTCGAGGGAATCTGCGCGACCAGCGCCGGCGCCATGAACGCCACGGTCATGGCACATGGCCTGACAATCGGCGGTCGAGAGGGGGCTAAACTTAGTCTTGCGGACTTTTGGAGGCGCATCAGTGAAGCGGCAGCCTGGGGACCGCTGCAGCCGTCCCCGTTCGATCGCCTAATGGGATATGGTTCGATCGAAATATCTCCAGCGTTTATATTCTTCGACATGATGACGCGGCTTCTGTCGCCTTATGAGTTCAACCCATTGAACTACAACCCGCTGCGCGACGTGCTCGAGGAGACTGTCGATTTCGAACGGCTTCGCAGGGAGAATGTCGTCAAGCTGTTCCTTTGTGCGACGAATGTCCGCACCGGAAAAGTGAAGATCTTCGAGAACGACGAAGTGACACTCTCGGCCGTTCTTGCTTCCGGGTGCCTCCCGTTGCTGTTCCAGGCTATCGAAATCGATGGCGAAGCCTATTGGGACGGCGGCTACATGGGCAATCCGGCAATTTTCCCGCTCATTTATCAGTGCCAGTCCACCGACGTCATAGTCATCCACATCAATCCGATCTTGCGTGAGGCGATTCCTCGCACGGCCAGCGACATACTGAATCGACTAAACGAGATCAGTTTCAATTCGTCGCTGATGCGAGAGATGCGGGCGATTGCCTTCGCCAACAAGCTCGTCAACAGAGGCGCGCTGGGCGACGAGGTAAAGACAATGCTGATTCATGCCATCGAGGCAGAATTGTTCATGAAAGACCTCGGAGTCGCCTCCAAGTACAACGCGGACTGGAATTTCCTTAGCCATCTGCGCGATGTAGGTCGCTCCTGCGCCGAAAAGTGGCTGACGGCGAATTTTTGTCATGTCGGTACGCGTTCGACTATCGATATTCACGCGAGGTACTTGTGAGCGCAGCCAGGTTGCTACCGCCCAGCTCCAGGCACATCGATTTTCAGCAGTTGCATTTCATGTCCCTCTTTCAACAGCGGCGTGAAGAAGTACGCGCGATACAACTCTGAACGATTGCGTGCACGCCACGGCTCTTCTTGAAGCACGAGTTCCGACGCATTTGAGTACCGCGCGTTGAATGCAGCGGGCGATGCGAATGCAAGCGATCGCAGCCGCCATACGTGATTTGCGGCACAGAGTTATGAGCCGGCGAGGCCTATCGTCAAATCATCGAACGGCAATCACGCGGTTCGACTTCATCCAAAGGGAAAGTATTATGTTTCGCTCCATCCTCCTCGTCTCGGCGGCCGTGCTCTCGCTCGCTTCTTCGGCGTATGCCGGCAACTCGTCCTCCATCGTGCAGAACGGCAACGGCAACGGTGCCGAGACCTTCCAGCGCGGTCGCAACAACGACAGCCAGATCGTTCAGTTCGGTAACGGCAACGGCGCCGGCGTCCACCAGGTCGGCCGCAACAACAACGCCGGGATCGGCCAGAACGGCGACGGAAACTATGCTGGTGTGTGGCAGCGCCGCCGCTAAGCGATCTCACATCGCGCGGAAAGGAGTCGTGCCGGGAACCCCCCTCACACTCCTTTCCGTCTAGCAAACCCCGAAAGGACAAGCTCCATGAGAAAGCTTCTGTTGATTGCCAGTGCCGTGCTGACCCTGGTCTCCGCTCCGGCATTCGCTGGCGGCATCACCGCCTGCGTGCACGCGAGGACTCAGATCGGCAACGGCTCGAGTGACAGTGCCAGCCAGAACTGCCAGTACAATATGAACGGCCAGGTGCAGGCCGGCAGCGGGATGTCGGCGTCTGCACGACAGTCCGGAACGAGCAACAGCTCGAGCCAGCTCCAGCTCGGGAACGGCAACTCTGCCGGAACCAGCCAGCATGGCCGTAACAACAGCGCCGGCGCCATGCAGGTCGGCGATGGCAACCGCGTCCGAGTCCATCAATGGTAACGCCACCGGCCTATCGGGCCAGCGGTACGGCGATTGGGCGGGTTCCAACCTCGCCCAACGCATGCCATCCTCGAGGAGGTACACATGAAGCTTATTCAGCGACAATCGGTTGTGCTTGCTGCCGTGTTGATGGTTGCGCTGGCGAGCGCGTCCGCGCGGGCCGAGACGACGACCGTGAACAATGGCAGCAACTCTGCCACGATCACCCAGAGCGGCGATCCCTCCAAGACCGAAAAGCAAATCAAGACTGGTCCGGGTTACACCAGCATTGAGCAATACAGCGGCGGCAACTCGACGATGATCATCCAGCGATCAAAGCCAGGCGCCAGCGATCCGACCGAGGCCGAAGCCGGCAAAAGCCCAGATGCGCCGCCGGCGCCCGGCGCAGCCGACGGTGATGCCGATCGTGAGCCGCCATCGACCGACGCAGACGTCTACCGGCAGATCCGCAAAGGCGCCTCGCCGCAATCGCAACAGACGCTCGACAAGCTGATGAAAGCCTTGGGCCTGCAAAACAAGATGTGACCGGCCTCATGCCGATTGCGCCGCCACCACGCCTCTCGCTTGCCGCGACCGTAAAGGCCACTCGGGAGAGGTTCTGCGTGACTTACTTCACGTGAGTTTGAGCGCACCTCTTCTAGTCTTACGTGCCAGTCAAACGGTAGACACCACATGCACAGGATGATTGCTGCCGCGGCTCTGGCTTTAGCGTCGGTCCACGCAGCGAGTCCGCTCGGTCCGACGCTCGCCTCGGCCGACGATACGATCGCTTTGCCACTGTCCACGACCGCTACAACGCCGGCGCCAACAACAATGCCGGCGCCTGCCGATGCGCCGGTTCCTCCGCCACCTCCACAAAGTCCGCTAGAGAGGAATTGCACGACCCTGGGAGGCAAGACCTTTAAGTGGTCTTTCCCGAATATGCCATTTGGAGCCGCGCGGTGCTCTTGAGATGGCCTGCGGGTTGCGCCGGAAATTCGACTGCGTGAGCATCGCTCCGGCGAAGGCGCGGCGAATGACCGCCGATGCGATCGCGTTCAAGCCCCGACGAAGAACCAAGAATGAAGGCTGCGCTGACCGCATGACATCCTCAGTGTGGCTTGCCCAGCACGAATGCGAACGGCAGAACGAAAATCTCGTCGCCGGCCTCATCGTTGACATGCAAGACCCATTGACGCCAATCTTCCAGGTCGGTCCCTGTCACGAGCGATCGCACCCTGCGGGTAGCTTCCTCGCACGCCTCGATCAGGTCGGATACGAATGTGCCGCGACGATCTATCAATACGCCGCGAGCGTTAGTGCAATGGAAATAGATCTGAGCCATGTACGCCTCCTTGTGACATCCGGGTGAGCAAGCTCGACCCTGCATGTCGGAGTCATACTAGGCGTTCAAGGAATCTTCCGTGATCATGCGCACATGGTGCCGCCTGGCAGCTTCGCAGGACGATAATCGCAGCGCAAAACTCCATGGCAGCGGTCTGTCATACGCGCCCCATCGGGTTTGGCCGCTTGCCGCCGCTTGAAGCAGGCGCACATGAGGTCGATGGTCGTCAGTTCGCCAGATCTGAGATCATTCTTGCCGTCACGCCTTTTTTCGGCAGCCTCTCACACTCATTGCGGGCACGCGAGAACGCCGAATGATCCGGCACAGCATCCTCGATACCGAGTTTGCAGAACGAGCGAGCGCGAGCTCTCGATTCCGCCTTGTGCGCAAGGATAGTTAGGGCGGTCGCTCAGGCTCGGCGGGCAGCAACACCGCCGCCCCCATCCGGAGACGGTCTATTGCGACTCCGGAGCTAGCTCAGGCTAGCTCACCAGGAAGTTGCCATTGTGCAGCGTTCCCGTCGCATTCTGCAGGCTAACGTCCATATCGCTCGCTCCGTCGCCATCGATATCGATCTGGAGGTAGTCGTTGCCCGGCCCGATATTCTGCAAGTGCGCCGAAGCCTGGTTGCTGCCGAGCAGCGTCGCACCTCCCACGTACTCGATGTGATCGCCGGCAACGCTGATGCCCGAGAACGTGAAGCGATCGTTGCCCGCATCGAAATTGTGAATGGTATCGGCAGCACCGGCGGCTGAATCCGCGATGCCGACGAAACGGAAGTTGTCATGGCCCGCGCTGGCGAAGATCTCATCCGCACCCGCGCCTGCGGTAATCGTCGTGTCACCTGACGTGTTGCCGATCGTGATCCGGTCGAAATTCGCGGCGGCATTGACGGTTTCGACGTTGGTCACGGTGATGTCGTAGACGTTCGCGTTGAAGTTCAGGGTGTCGTTGCCGTTGCCGAGATCGATCACTTTCGCCGGGCTGGCCTGCAACGTCAGAATGTCGTCCGACGAGCTCCCGTTGAGCAGGCTCACGTTCCACAGATTATCGAACGAATTGCTGCCCTCGGCGAGATTTAGGACGTTGGCCGTTCCTTCTCCGAGATTGACCGACACTCCGGACACGGTGTTCAGAAGCGTAACCGTATCGTCCGACGGATGGAGATTGCCGGTAAAATCACTTCCGTTGAGGTTTTCGACGCCATTGATGCTGAGCGAATTGACGCCATTGGCGAGGGACACCCAATCGGTTCCGCCGCCCATATCGATGGCGATACCGCCGACGTTGTTCGTCAAACTGACCGAATTGTCACCCGAATTGCCGTTGATGTGCTCGACACCCGTTGCGGCAAAGGAAGCGAAGTTTCCGTTGAAGACGATGGTGTCATCGCCATCGCCGAGGTCAATCGCGACGCCGTTCGCCGCTGCGATCGCGCCAGTGACGGTCAGGGTGTCGTCGCTGCCCGTTCCGTACACGTGATTGACATCGTAGATGTTCACGAACGAGTTCGCGCCGGCAGCAAGATGCATCGTGTTGTCGCCGTTGCCGAGGCTGATATTCAGGCCCGTGACCGTCGTCGTCAACGTGAGCAGGTCGTTGACGCCGGGCGTCGCACCGAAATCGGAGCCGCTGATTCCCTCGACGCCGATCAGGCTGAGCGTGTTGGCGCCACCCGCGAGACTAAGCTGATCGTTGCCGCCGGCGAGGTTGACGACCAGCCCGTTGGCATTCGCCGTGAGATTGACGAACTCGTCCTTGCCGCTGCCGATCAGGTTCTCGACGCCAGAGAGATTGAGCGTGTAACCGTTGCCGAAAGAGTTGTTGAGCAAGACGGTGTCGCCCGTCCCCGCCCCCAAATTGAGAACGTGCCCGAAGATATTGGATCCGACGCGAAGATAATCGTCGCCGGCCGTTCCGAGCACGGGTGCGGCGTTGGAGAACTGTTGCGTCGAGAGATCGATCGGACTCCCGGACGTGCCCGACGACAGCAAAACGATGCCATCGCTGAACTGCAGCACTTCGACGTTGGTCAGGGTGTCCGTGCCGTCACGATTCGCAACAGTGTCTTGAACCTGGATCGTCCCAGACGTCGTGACGTTGTATTGCGATTGCGTGCCGGAGAAGATCACCATGTCGGTGCCGGTGCCTCCGTCGATCATATCATCGCCGCCCTGGCCGGTGATGCCATCATTTCCACCAGCGGCGTTGATCGTGTCGCCACCGCCGCCGCCGAAGAAGAACTCGTTATTCGAGCTGCCGACCAGCGTGTCGACCTGGTTGGAACCCTGCACGCTGTTGACGCCGCCCGTGATGATGTCGGCGCCGGCCGCACCGCTCACCGTTCCCGCCGATAGGTCAACGGAAACGCCGCCGCCGCTCGCCTGAGAATACGAGACCCGCGTATTGCCGTTGCCGGTGATGGTATCGTTGCCGAGCAGGCCTTCAAACAGGTTGAAGGTGCCGAACGAGCCGGCAGACGTCACGCCGGTGAAGCCCGCGGCATTGTAGGTGTCGTTCAGACTGCTGCCGGTCGCACTATTGACGCCGACGTAGCTGTCGGTGCCGATCGAGCTGCCGCCGGTCGCCGTCCCCGCCTGCAGGTTGACCATCACGGCATCGGTCGCGCTGGAATAGATGATACGGGTGTTACCGTTGCCGGTAATCGTATCATTGCCAGCCAGGCCTTCGAACTGGTTGAAATTTCCGTTGTTGCCGACGTTGTTGGTTGCGCCGTTCTGGAAGCCAACGGCGCCGAAATTCGTGGCCGTGAAGACATCGTTGAAAGTGGTGCCCTGGGCACCCTCGATCCCGCGGAACGTATCATTGCCGATCGAGCCGTCACCGGTCGCGGTGCCCGCTGTGAAGTCGATGGTGACAGCGCCGGTCGAGAAGTAGAGGTTGTTGTAGCTGATGACGTCGAAGCCGCCGCGGCCGTCGATGAAGTCGTCGCCGGCAAGGCCGGTGAACGTCTCCGTAGCCGTGGTGATATTGCTACCGCGGATGGTGTCGTTGTACATCGAAGCCATCACGGCGTTGACGCCGCTGAACGTATCGTTGTCCGTTGATGCGTCACCACTGGCCGTCCCCGCCAGCAGATCGACGACCACCGCCCCAGTCGCGTTGGTGAACGCAATGCGCGTGTTGCCATTACCAAGGATGTTGTCGTCGCCCCCCATGCCGACGAATTCGTTGAAGGTGCCGTTCGACCCGGCATTTGTGCTGGCCCCACCGAAACCGGCGGCGTTGAACGTGTCCGCAGCGTTCGAACCGCGCACGGATTCAATCGATTTCAGCGTGTCGGTGCCGACTGTCGCAGCATCGCCCGTTACGATTCCCGAGGCCAGCTGAACGTTGATTCCGCCCACGGCGGCCGAATCGAGCGCGTAGTCCGCGCGGTCGAAGCCGGCCCGCCCATCGATGAAGTCATCGCCCGCGCGGCCTTCGAAGACTTCCACGGTCCCGGGGCCATTGGCGCTGCCGAGCAGTTGGTCGGCATATCCGGAGCCGACGATGCCGGCAAAGCCAGAGCCCACCAGGGTATCGGTGCCGACCGAACCATTGCCCGTCGCCGAATGCGCGGCCAGATCTACGGTCACGCTGCCCGTCGCGTTGACATAAGAGATACGGGTCAACAGCGCACCCAGGCTGTTGGTAGCTCCCGTGATATTGTCGTCACCGCCGCGACCTTCGAACTCGTTGAAGCCCACATTGGTGCCGGCAATGCCGGTATCGCCCGCAAAGCCGGTCGCGTCGAACGTGTCGGCATGGTCGCTGCCCACGATCCCTTCCACATTGGTCAGCGCATCGGTGCCGACGCCCGCACCGGTCACAGTGCCTGCTGCGAGATTGGCGGTGATGCCTCCCGTTGCAGCAATATAGTCGGCGCGGTCGAAGCCAAGGCCGCCATCGAGCAGATCGTTGCCATCGAGGCCTTTCAGCCGGTCGTTGCCGCCGAGGCCGCTCAGGCTGTCAGCATAAACCGTGCCGACCAGCGTATTCGCGCTGGCGTCACCGATCAGGTGAACGCCCGGGGCGAAGATGAAGTCGGCAGCCGTGAGGTTCGCCAAAGTCACGTTCTGCAGTGTCAGGCTGTCGCCGTTGCCGAAATTGATGAACGTGTTCGATCCCTGCTGCGAGGCGATCGCCTGGACGTCGGCGAGGTTATAGATACCTGCGCCCGAAAGGTCGATCTTGTCGGCTTGCCCGTGCGAGAAGTCGCCGATGAAATCGGCCCCGCCGCCGCTGACATAAATGAAGGTGTCCGCACCGCCGTTGCCGAGGAAATTGTCGGCGCCGCTGCCTCCCTTCAGCGTATCGTTGAAGCCCGATCCGGACACGCCGTGCACGCCACCGGTGATGGTGTCATGCCCGACCGAGGCATCCCCACTGACGCTGCCGCTAGCGAGATCGACGACAACGCCGCCGGTGGCGTTGGCGAACAGGATCTGCGTGCTGCCGTTGCCGGTGATGACGTCGTTGCCGGCAAGGCCCTGGAAGGAATTGAAACCGATGAAGCCGGTCGCGTCATAAGTGTCGGCGAAATTGCTGCCATAAACACTGTTGACGCCGGTGAAGGCGTCGTGCCCCGCCGACGCGTCACCCGTAACTGAGCCGGCGTTCAGGCTGATGGTGACGCCGCTGGTTGCATTCGTGTAGAGCAGCCGCGTGTTACCGTTGCCGGTGATCTGGTCATCGCCGCCGAGGCCCTCGAACTGGTTGAAGCTGCCGTTGTTGCCGATGTTGAGCGCACCTAGCTGGCCGTAGCCCGTCGCCACATAGGTGTCGGCATAGCTCGTGCCCTGAATGCCCTCGATCGAGCGCAGCGTATCCGTGCCGATCGAAGCGTCGCCGGTTGCCGTGCCCGCCGCCATGTCCACGGACACGCCGCTCGTGACCGTGCTGAGGCTGTTGTAGATGGCAACGTCGAAGCCGCCGCGGCCGTCGATGTCATCGTCGCCGCCAAGACCGGTGAAGTTGTTGTTGAAGCTGCTGCCCAGCAGGGTGTCGGAGAACGTCGACCCCTGCACCGCATTGACGCCGGTGAAGCTGTCGGTGCCTTCGGTCGCACCCGTGGCGCTGCCGACCACCGTGACCGCATTCGTGGTCCCGATGACGCTGGTCTCGAGGTCGACGCTGACGCTCGAGGCGGCGATCTGGTAGTTCAAGCGGGTCGAGCCGTTGCCGATGATGGTGTCGTTGCCGCCGGCGCCGGCGAAGTCGTTGAAGGTGCCGGAGGAGCCGACATTGGTCGCGCCGACCTGACCGAACCCGGTCGCATCGAACGTATCGTCGAAATTGGTGCCGCGAGCGGCCTCGACGTTGCGAATCGTATCCGTGCCGACCGTCGCGTCGCCGTTCACCGTGCCCGCGGCCAGGTGAACATAGATGCCCGACGTGGTCGTCGTGTCCGAATTGTAGGTGACCTGGTCGTAGCCGCCGCGGCCATCGATATAGTCGTCGCCGCCACGGCCTTCATAGGTCTCGTACGTAAAGGACGCATTGTCGCTGCCGTAGAACGTGTCGTTGGAGGCAGAACCCCAGATCGTCGAGACGTTGGAGAAGGTGTCGTGGCCGACGGAGGCGTCGCCATCCGCGGTCCCCGCCCCGATATCGACCGTGACCGCGCTGGTTGCGCTCAGATAGGACAGCCGCGTGACGGCCTGCCCCAGGGCGTTGAGATCGCCGATGACAATATCGTCGCCGCCACGCCCTTCGAACTCACTCTGTCCGGCGGCGGCGCCGGGCAGACCGGTCGAGCCGGTAAACCCGGCCGCATTGAACGTGTCGGCAAAATTGCTGCCGATCACCCCCTCGATGTTGACGAGCGTGTCCGTCCCGACGCCGGGTCCCGAGGCGGTGCCGGCCGCGAGGTTGACGGCGATGCCGCCCGTCGCATCCGTGTAGATGGCGCGGTCGAAGCCCAGACCGCCATCCAGGAAATCGCTGCCGCCGAGGCCCTGGAGACGGTCGTTGCCGCCGAGGCCGCTGATGGATTCGGCATTCGCGGTTCCGACGAGATCGTTCGGGTTGTCGTCGCCGACGATCGGCGCCGCCGGCGTCCCGAACAGGAAATCGCTCGCCGTCAGACTGCTCAGATTGACGTTCTGAAGTGTGAGGCCGTCGCCCGAATTGAACGTGATGACGGTATTGGAACCGATCTGCGCCGCATGCGATTGCAGATCGGCAAGGCTGAAGATGCCGTACACACCGGTCAGATCGATCTTGTCCTGGCCATGGACGAAGTCCTGGATGAAGTCGAATCCGCCACCGGTCGCGTAGACGAAAGTGTCCGTGCCGGCGCCGCCGCTGAGGAAGTCGTTGCCGGCGCGACCATCCAGAGTGTCGTTACCGACGCTGCCGGAGAGGCTGTCGTTGCTGGCGCTGCCGATGATGGTGTCGTTGAAATTCGACCCCAGAACGTTGAACACGGCACCGGTGATGGTGTCGTGGCCGACCGAGCCGTCGCCGTCGGCCGTGCCTGCAGTGAGATTGACATTCACACCACCAGTCGCGTTGCCAAACTGGATCTGCGTGTTTCCGTTGCCGCTGATGACGTCGTCGCCACCCTGCCCCTGGAATGAGTTGAAGTTCGCGTTGGGGCCGGTGAAGCCCGTTGCGTCATAGACATCGTTGAAATTGCCGCCCATCGCGCTGTTGACACCCGTGAAGGTATCGTGACCCGTCGAGCCGTTGCCGCTGGCAGTGCCGCCCGCGAGATTGATGGTCACCCCGCTGGTCGCGTTGGCGAAGATGAGGCGCGTATTGCCGTTGCCGGTAATGGCATCGTCACCGCCGAGGCCGTCGAACTGGTTGAACGTGCCGTTGTTGCCGACATTGGCCCCGGCCACGCCGTAACCGGTCGCATCGTAAATATCGTCGAAGTTGGTGCCCTGAATGCCCTCGATCGAACGAAGCGTATCCGTGCCGTTTGACGCATCTCCGGTGACGATACCGGCCGCCATATTGACGGTAATGCTTCCCGTGGTGAAGAAGATGTTGTTGTAGGATGCCACGTCAAAGCCGCCGCGGCCGTCGATATCATCGTTGCCGGCAAGGCCGGTGAACGTGTCGTTGGTTGCGCCGCCGAGCAGCGTGTCGTCGAACATCGACGCCTGGACGGCGTTGACGCCGGTGAAGTGATCGGTGCCGACGGATGAATCGCCGGTGGCAATGCCGGTGACGAGGTCGACCTGGACTCCGGCCGTTGCGTTGTTGAAACCGAGCCGGGTAAAGCCGTTGCCGGTAATGGTGTCGTCGCCGCCATTGCCGGTGAACTCATTGAAAGTCCCGTTCGAGCCGGCGTTGACGCTGCCCGAGCCGAAACCGGCGGCATTGTAGGTATCGGCGAAGTTGGTGCCGCGGATCGCCTCGATCCCGCGCAGCGTGTCCGTCCCGACGGTCGAATCGCCCGTCACAGATCCGGCGGCGAGATTGACGGTAATGCCCGTCGTCGTGTTCGGATCGACGTTGTAATCGACCCGGTCGTAGCCGCCGCGACCGTCGATATAATCGTTGCCCGCAAGACCCGCATACACCTCCGCGGTGAACATCGGATTGTTGCTGCCCAGAATCGTGTCGTTATACGCAGAGCCCCAT
This sequence comes from Bradyrhizobium sp. 195, assembly GCF_023101665.1. NCBI lineage: Bacteria > Pseudomonadati > Pseudomonadota > Alphaproteobacteria > Hyphomicrobiales > Nitrobacteraceae > Bradyrhizobium > Bradyrhizobium sp. 195. Next base: position 6,681,407 of record NZ_CP082161.1, read on the forward strand.
ACGCCGTTGAAGCCGGACCCGACGAGCGTGTCGTGGCCCACCGATGCATCACCCTGCGCATAACCAGCGGCGAGATCCACCGTCACCGCCCCAGTGGCGCTGACATAGGAAACGCGCGTCAGCTCCGCGCCCTGGCTGTTGGTGTTGCTGATGATGGTGTCGTCGCCGCCCTTGCCTTCGAACTCGTTGTAGCCGACGGGGCTCCCCGGAACATGGGCATCGCCGGTGAAGCCGGCTCCGTTGAACGTATCGGCAAAGTCGCTGCCGATGGCCGCTTCGATGTTGACGAGCGTGTCCGTCCCTACGCCTGCGCCGGACGCGGTCCCCATTGCGAGGTTGATCGTGACGCCGCCGGTTGCGTCGGTATAGACGGCGCGGTCGAAGCCCGGGCCGCCGTCGAGGATATCGTTGCCGGAACCGCCGCTGAGATAGTCCTTGCCGGCTCCGCCAAAGAGGATGTCGTTTCCGTCACCGCCGCTGAGACGATCGTTGCCGTCCTGCCCATCGATCAGATCGTTGCCGCTTCCGCCCGAAAGCACGTCATCGCCAAGCGAGCCGAACAAGGCGTTACCGACCGGGGTCAGCACGGCATCCTGGACCTGCTGGTCGAGGTTGTCGACGTAGAGCGTCGTGAGTTCAGTCACCGAATCCGGGTCGGAGAAGTCCGTCGCGGCCAATTGGGTGGCGGCCTCGCCCTGGGCGACCTGACCGGCCTGCGCCAGTTCAGTGACGTTCGTGGCCGACTGAATGCTGTCGTTCGCGGCAGCAACGACCCCCACGACCGTCGCGACAGCTGCAGTGCTGACGCCGGAGAGCGTGACAACGCTCTGAACGGTATCGGAAGACGCCAGATTGAAGGTCGGCGCGTTGGGAACGGTCTGAGACGCGGTAATCGCGCCTGCAATGGCTGTAATGACCGCATCCGGCTCCACGCCGACCGCTGACACCTGCGCGACCGTGCTTTGGACCTGGATGGCCGCAGCAAGCACCGCCGTCGCCGTCGCATTGCCGGTTACGGCAGCGGGCACAGGATCGTACGACAGCAGGTCAATGGGGTTTTGGGGATCAACGGCGAGATCGACGTTGAAAGCGGCCGCAATGGCGCTGATGGCCTGTTCCACGGTGAGGGGAGTCGCACCGTTTGCCGTGCTGTCGACCAGCGCGACGATCAACGTCGTCAGCGGCGTGATGACGGTCGATCCCTCCGGCGCCCTGAGCACGCCGGCGACCTGCAATCCCGTCGAGATGTCGACACCGCCGATACTCACAAGCGGACCGGACCCGCCCGCTAAGGTAAAACTGCCGTCAGCCCGCGTCGTCGTGAACGCCTCGCCTGCGTCGAGCATTCCGTTGTTGTTGGCGTCGGCAAAAACAGTCGCGCCGCCGATATAGCCGTCGATATCAAGCGCGTTGATCTCGTTGGCACCGGGCGTCACGGCCAGCGAGAGCTCGGCCGAGCTCACCGCCTGATGAAGGCCGTCGTCGGAAATCGCGGTGATTTTCAGTGTGATCGGATCAGGGCTGCCGACGGCATGGTTCGGAATCAGGACGACGTTCTGAATTGAGTCGCCCGTCACCAGCCAGGTGCCCTCTCCGATCGCCGCGCCATTCTGGACCGTAAAGCTCGACGGCACCCCCTCGATCTTCAGCGACAAGGCGCTGCTTTGGTCGATCTTACTCGCCGCGATATGGAGGGTGATGTTTTGATCGGCGGCGCCCGATGAGTCCTGAACGCTCAGATGAGGCGCGTCCTGCGCGCCATGGATGTCAAAGCTGATGTTCTTGGTCGTGCCATCGACGGACTTGACCGTGAAAGTCTCCGTCTTGACCTCGTTGGCGCCGAGATACTGAATTGCGGTGTTGTCGACCGAATAGCTGTAATGGCCATCGGCCAGCAGCGTCACCGTGCCGAGGTTCCCGGGTGCCGTGATCTGGCCCGCCTGAAACGCCGCCTGATTCTGGTCGGCATCGCTGATCGCGAGCTGGCCAGATGCGGTGAGCTGACCATCTTCCGTGACATCGTGCTGGGTGAGACCGCCGATATCGGCGGCATCGTTGACGCCGTGAATCGTGAACGTCACGTCCTTGGCGGTGCCGTCCAGAGCCTTGACGGTGAAGACCTCGTCGCGGGTCTCGCCCTGGCCGAGATATTGCACGAGGCCGTTGGCGACCGAATAGCTGTAGGCGCCGTTGGTGCCGATCGTCAGCGTCCCGAGATTGCCGGGCGCCGAGACGACGCCGGTCTGGAACGAATTCTGGTTCTGGTCGACATCGTTGATTGACAGCGTGCTCGACGCCGTCAGGACGCCGTCCTCGGTGACGTCGTGCTGGGCGGGATTGCCGATCACGGCTGCGTCGTTGGTACCCGTGATGTTCACCACGATATCGCGGGTAGCGGTACCGTCGGCCGAGGCAACCGTCAGGGTGTCGGTGACCTGCTGTCCTGCGGCGAGCGGATTCGATTTCACGGGATCTAGCGTATAGGTCCAGGCGCCGGTCGCCGCATTGAACGTGAAATTGCCATAGGTGCCGGCCAGCGAGGCCGGAGCTGCGAAATGGTTTTGGTTATTGTCGACGTCGTGCACCGCAAGCTGGCCCGACGCGCTGGGATCGCCGACCACGGTTCCGGCCTCGGTCACCGAGATATCCTGGCTCCCGGACACCGTGATCGTGGCCAAGTCGTTGCTGCCGGTGATGGTCACGGTGAGCGTCGACGAGCCCGTTCCTCCGTGGTTGTCGGCATTCGTGTAGGTGAACTGCTCCGTCACCTGCTGGCCTGCGGCGAGCGCTTGCACGGACGCGCTGGAATTGTTGAGCGTGTAGGTGTAGGCGCCGGTCGCCTTGGTGACCGCCAGTGTTCCATAGGTGCCGACCACGGTGATCGTGGTGCCGTTGTCCGTGCCTCCCGCCACGGCCGACACGGTGTGGGTGTCGCCGGCATCGGCGTCCGTGTCGTTTGCGAGCAGATTGCCGCTGGCAACGGTCGTCACGTCCTCCTTGAGGGAGGCGATATCCGCGACTGCAACCGGCGCGTGATTGGTCGGGCCCTCGATGACGACCTCGACCTTTTCGATCGAGACGACGGCCAGATCGAAGCTACTGAACGCGTAGTTTGCGCTGCCATATCGAGCGATAAGTGCCTGGATTGCCGCAAGATCGGACCTGAACGAAGCCGAGTTCGCGAACTCCTGCGTGACGACGAGGCGAAGCGTGTCCTGGCCCTTGCCGCCGTCGTAGATATCGACAGAATCCACGTTCTCCGAAACGCGGTAGATCAGGATATCGTTGCCATTGCCGCCGCTGACGATGTCGGTGCCGGCGCCGCCATCGATGATATCGTCGCCGTTTTCGCCGGCGATCAGATCGTTGCCCGCCCCACCGAGCAGCGTATCGTTGCCGTTGCCGCCGAGGATGATGTCGTTACCGGTGCCGCCATCTACCGTGTCATTGCCGTTGCCGGCGTCGATGATGTCGTTGCCCGCACCGGCATTTACGCTGTCGTTGCCATTGCCGCCCTGAATGAGGTCATTGCCTCCCCCGGCGCCGACGGTATCGTTGCCATTCCTTGCATTGATGATGTCAGCCGAACCGGTGCCGGTGATTTGATCGTTTGCATTGGTGCCGTTAATGATCATGGAGATTCATCTTTCTCGATATGGCAACAGGCATTGCTCGCGAGCGCGCGGAAGCGGCTTGCGTTGTGCGGATGGAGAAATCTTCAATCGTCGAAAGCGGAACGCGATATGGACGCGACGCGTGACGTCGTGCGGTCGCTCATGGTGAGCCCCCTCCCGTAACCTTGTCGATTTTTCAGGTTCGCCGTCAGCCCAACGGCGCGAGTTTGAAATGATGTGGTCTTGTTATTGTGCGACGCCTTGCCCCGTTGCCAGGCGTCGCCTGAATTCTCGAAGACGAAATTCCGACCGTCGGAAAAACTTTTCTGATAATTGCAAATTGTTTCCATTGTTGCGCGACTGCGTCAAGGCAGCACAGCTGCTAACCTTAAGCTGGATGTGAACCGAACGGTGCAGCTGCGAAAGCGCATGTCCCCGATCTGCGATCGGGCGCGATTTCAGCAAACCGGGGAGTCGGTGCTCTGCCGGACTGCAGCACAACAAGAGCTGGAACGAAGCGATCGCCCTGGCCGTGAGGCTCGTCCCGACGAGATCGCCCAAGCTGCCGAGCAAATGAGCTACCACCGCTGATAGCATCGGTTCAGGATTTGAGGCTCGTCGCGCTGAGTCACATGCGACACTCTGACGCATCCAGATTTCCCCGCGGATCGACATCGGGAGGAGAAAACCAACACCGAAACTCACCTGGCTCGCGCAGAGCAACGTCATCTCGATTCCCGGAAGGAAGATTATTCCTCCTCCATGGAATAGCGCCGGCACGTTTTGACGCATGACCCGAATGGGTCATCCGGGCCCAGCTAGCCCCCTCCGCCGGGACTATGTCGTTAGACTTTGGTCGAGCGCCATTTTTCAGGAAAAACAGGCAAAGGGGGCTTGCGTCGCGCCGCCTGCTCGCGAAGCATCACGGTCAGGGAAACGCGTCGGAAAGTCCCCAATGTCAGGGGGGGTGTCTGCATGGCATTCAGCGCAAACGCGCGTTGGCTTGCAGCGATGACCAGCTCAGCGGAGGGGGACCGCTCGTGAAGGCCAATCAAATCGACGGCGAGGAACTGTCGAAGGTCCTCAATCGGCTTGGCGAGGCTGCCGTGAACCCGGAAGCCTGGCACGACATCATGGATGACATCTGCAAGGCGGTCGGAGCGTCAGCAGCCCTACTCCTTCAGAGCGATATCAGGACCCCTGACGTTCCACGTACGGAATCGATCGCCGAAGCGACCGACTTTTACTTCAGGAACAACTGGCAGTTGAGGGACCCGCGCGCCAAGGGCTTTCCGCGCATGATGGCGGGGGAGGTCGTGACCGACCTCGATGTGATGAGCCCTGAGCAGATACGCGCCGATCCCATGTACAACGAGGTGCTGTTTCCATTCGGATACCGGTGGTTTGCCGGCATCGGCTTCTGGGCGGACAGCGCAGCGTGGGCGCTGACACTGCAACGCACCGGCCGCGAAGGCGCATTCGAGGCGCGCGACAAGCAACTGCTCGCCCAATTGGCGCCGCGCCTGACCGAGACCGCCACGCTCGCGACAGCGATTGGACGGGCCGCGCTGACCTCGATGACCGACGTCCTCGACCGGGTTCGACAACCGGCATTGGTCCTCAATCGGGACGGAATGGTCCTGCGCACGAACGCGGTCGCAGACCGTGGATTCGACGATGAGATTCGCATCAGGGACCGGCGTCTCGTCCTCCGCGACAAGCAGGCGATGACGAAACTCGATCAGCTGATCAGCATGATCCGATCGACCCCCGACGCCGCCGCCATCCCCGCCTCTCCAATCCTTATCCGCCGGACGACAAAGCCACCGGTGGTCTTGCGCACATTGCCGGTGGACGGCGCGGCGCGCTCGGTCTTCCTCGGCGCGCGCGCCATGCTGATCCTGTCCAACCTCGTCCCGCGCGTGGCGCCGGACCCGGTACTGATTGGCCAGGCCTTCGATCTCACCCCGGCGGAATCCCGACTGGCCGCGCTGCTGGCAACCGGCGCATCGCTCGCCAGCGCCGCCGAACACCTGCGCATCTCCCGCGAAACCGCCCGCAACCATCTCAAGTCGATCTTCTCGAAGACGGGAGCGCACCGCCAGTCGGAGCTGGTCACGCTGGTTTCGCAGTTGGGGTAAGCATTTGGTTTGTGCCCGCAGTAGCTTACGGATTTCGCCCGAGCACGAAAGAACCTCGACCTTTTCGGCCCTTCAGCTGAAGGGTGGCGGCCTCAGTGGTTCGCGCTCCACCTTCATTTTCGGATCCGAGCCGCCACGGACACGTTCATCAGCAAGAGAAACAACGCGCTGCTCGCCTCGTACCTCGCCACCACGCGTTTCCTGGCTCTTCCTCGCATGATGGCTTTTCGGTCGCGGGAGCCAATACTCCACTCCCAGCTCCGCGAACGTTTGCGCATCTCGAGCTCGAAGAACGAGAAGTCGTCCAAGCCCACGACATTGTCTCCCAACGAGTTTGACGTCATTTCGCGACTTAACGACCTGCCGGCACCTTGTCCTACACGGGGCAAGAACGCTGCCGTGCAATGGAGAGCCGCGGAATGCGATATGCCAAAGTCCGTTGGCTGCGCCACCCCCAAATGGGCTAGGCCGGGAAAAACTGTGGCTCGCGGCGTTAAGGCCCTCCCGGCAGGCGGCGATGAAAGCGGCATTGTCCTGCACCACGTGATCGGCGGCGAGCGCGAGCACAATGGCCTCACTGGCGCGGTTCTGCGCGAACGCCGCGCCCGCGGCGATCGCAGGTCCTGAATCACGTCGCATCGGCTCGAGGATCACGTCGGCCCCGATGCCGATCCCGGCTCGATGCCGATCGCGGCGAGATGCTCTGCACTGACCCTAGCAAAGCAATCCATTGCCTATTCCGCGGACCTCAAAAGCCGTTAATCTAAGCTTGCCTTTTTGGCCCGGCCCATCTCCCTATTCCTTCCGTTTTCGAGTACGAACGGGATACCGAACCTAGAGATTATTATGACAAAGAAACGTGCACTTATTACTGGCGTGACCGGTCAAGACGGCGCCTATCTCGCTGAATTGCTCCTTGGAAAAGGATATGAAGTCCACGGCATTAAACGCCGGACCTCTCTATTCAACACCGATCGTATCGATCATCTCTACCTCGACCCTCATGAGCCGAATCCAGCGTTCCGTTTGCATTACGGCGACCTTACGGACTCATCGAGTCTGATCCGTATCGTCGGCCAGGTTCAGCCGGATGAGATCTACAATCTCGCCGCACAGAGCCACGTAGCCGTCTCATTCGAGCAACCCGAGTATACAGCGAACTCCGACGGCCTCGGCACCCTTCGAATTCTCGAGGCGATGCGGATTGTCGGGCTGGAAAAGGCGACCAGGTTCTACCAGGCATCGACATCCGAACTGTACGGCTTGGTTCAGGAAATCCCTCAAAAGGAGACCACACCCTTCTACCCCCGTTCGCCGTATGCGGTCGCCAAGCTCTATGCCTATTGGATCACGGTCAATTACCGCGAAGCCTACGGAATGTATGCCTGCAACGGAATCCTCTTTAACCACGAATCTCCCGTCCGCGGAGAGACCTTCGTGACTCGAAAGATCACACGCGCTCTAGCACGGATCCATTTGGGCCTGCAGGAACGACTCTACCTCGGCAACCTCGACGCATTGCGCGATTGGGGACACGCCCGCGATTATGTCGAGATGCAGTGGTTGATGCTGCAACAAGAAAAGCCAGAGGATTTCGTCATCGCAACAGGCGTTCAGCATTCGGTGCGCGACTTCGTTAACGTGGCCGCCAGCGAAGTCGGCATGAAGATTCGATGGGAAGGCTCCGGCGTCGACGAGAAAGGCTACAATGTCGCAAATGGCAAATGTGTAGTGTCAGTCGACCCGCGCTATTTCCGCCCAACAGAAGTGGCCACCTTGCTTGGTGATCCTTCAAAGGCGAAGGAAAAGCTCGGCTGGCAACCCCAGACATCCTTCGACAGCCTCGTCCGCGAGATGATGAAGGAAGACCTCGAGTCTGCGAAGCGAGATGAGCTCATCAAGCAGCACGGATTTAGATATTTCCCGCGGCACGAGTAGCCCTTGTAGATCACCCAGCAAGGCGAGCTGACCAAGCAAATGAGCGCTCATCGCGGCGCTCATTTTTTCCGAACGGCATCACCGCATCAATTGAGATCGGGCGACTCACGGCAACCGAACGGCATCCTCGACCGGAAGCCCAATGTCGCTGGTAGCGTCCTTCAGGCCGACATTCTTCTGCCCTGTTGCACTGCCCTGCCCTGCCATGGCTTCCGACCACCGGTGCACGATCGTGCGTCGGTCCCAACGGTCAAGGGCCCGCCTTCTTCCTTCTTCCCCGTACTGCTCACAGAGGGCCGGCGTTTCACTGAGCTGGCAAATTGCAAGCTCGAGAGCAGACGAATCTCCCGGTGGAATCACAAAGCCCGCGCCCGTGACTTCTGCCGCGAGGCCCGTACCTTCTTCAGCCATCGCAATAACCGGGCGAGCGGACGCGAAGATCGCGCCAAGTTTCGAAGGCAACACCAGATCGGCGGCCTCGGCTTTCTGCGGAATCAGATGAAAATCGGCCGTGGCCATCAATTGATTGAAGCTATCGTTGGGCTGAAGCCCCAGAAAATGGATATTGCAGTATCCGGCCGCGAGTTGCTCGAGTCTCGGTTTATGAGGTCCCTCGCCTGCAAGGATGAAGTGGATATGAGGATGGCTTTTCTCTAACGCAATCGCGGCCTCGATCACGAGTTCAAGGCCTTGCTTGTTGGACATCGTTCCGGAGTAGAGTGCAACGATATCGCCCTCGCTCAGATTCAGCTCCTGACGGTATTTGGTCGTTCGCGAACCGGGGCAGATCGCTTTGGTGTCAATCCAGTTTCTCACCTCCGTTGTTTTGTCGAGACCCAGCCCCTTGATCCTCAACCGTTCCACCATCGCTTGAGAGATGGTTGAAACGTGGTCGAACGATTTGAGGATCGCCGCCTCGGCCCTTAGCATCCACTTACGTAGAGACGGATTGCGCAGCAAACCAAGATCGAATGCGGCGTCCACCTCGAAATCCTGCACATGAAGCCATGATTTGGCACCGACGCGACGAGCGACAAACGAGACGACGGCAGCTGACATCAGCGATGGCGCCACAGCGATCATAACGTCCGGTCGCCAGGACAGCGCCTCAAAGAGGACCGGCGCGGCGCTCGTGAGCGCGAATGAAGCGTGGTGGACCAGCCGTTTTGAGCCCGAGGGATGTTCGGGCACATAAATCGGCGTACGTCTTACTCGAACGCCGTTGATATCTCTCGCTCTGAAATACGACGATTTGAACTCCGGGGGAATCTTCCAGGCCGGATAGTAGGGAGGCGCCGTGATGACTTTAACTTCATGACCTTCGGCGGCCAAGCTTTCGCAGAGCTCGGTGTTGTATTTCGCCACGCCGATCAGATCGGGCGCATAGTTGATGCCAACCAGGAGAACGCGCATAAAGCCCCGCCCAACGCAAAGTTCGGAATAAAAAAGTTTCTTGCAATCTAAATTATCTGCTCAGCGCGTTGCGCTGACTTCCAGATGACGTCCGTAGCCCTCTAAAAAATCCGAGTAGGCGGCCGCCAGGCCGGCCTGCAGAGCGATGTTCGGCCGCCAACCAAGCTCTCGAATTCTTGAGCTATCGAGCAGCTTACGCGGCGTTCCATCAGGCTTGGACGTATCAAAAGCGAGCTTGCCCCCGTAGCCCACGACGTCCGCGACTGTCGTCGCAAATTCGGCAATCGACAATTCGTCGCCACTGCCGACATTGATCGGAAGATCGCTCGAGTAGCTCTTCAGAAGGAAGACGCAGGCATCTGCAAAATCGTCCACATTGAGAAATTCGCGGAGCGGCGTGCCGGTGCCCCACACGGAAACGCTCGGTGCTTTGGCCAGCTTGGCTTCGTGGAAGCGGCGGATCAACGCCGCCGGCACATGACTGTGGTCCGGATGATAATTGTCGCCGCGGCCGTAGAGATTGGTCGGCATGACCGAGATAAAATCATCGCCATACTGACGACGATAGGCCTGGCACATCTTGAGGCCGGCAATCTTTGCGATTGCATACCACTCGTTGGTCGGCTCCAGGGGACCGGTCAACAACTCGCTTTCGGCGATCGGCTGCTTGGCGTGCTTGGGATAGATGCAGGACGAGCCGAGGAACAGCAAGCGCCGCACACCAACCGTGTGACTTGCACGGATCACGTTCAATTCCAGCGCAAGATTGTCGCAGAGAAAGTCGACCGGAAAATTGTTGTTGGCTGCAATACCGCCAACCTTCGCAGCGGCGTGAACAACGACCTCTGGACGATTGGCCTCGAGCCATTTCAGCGTGGGCTCTTCCTTTGTAAGGTCCAGCTCGCGCCGGTCGGCCGTCAGTACGGTGCAATTCTCTGACGCAAGCCTGCGGACGACAGCTGATCCCACCATGCCGCGGTGACCCGCGACAAAGACACGTTTGCCGGAAAGATCGAAGGTTGAAACCCCTGTCATCGTATCCTCTATCAGCGTCCGGTTCGCCGGAGCATCGCTCCCGCGAGATCCGGCTACCGCCGCATTACGCAATCACGCTGCCGATGCAGCCCCGCCAAACTGGTAACACAATCTTCACCATGCGATAGCCTGTCCCGGCCCTCCAAAGATATTCATGGTGAACCTGCGCTGCGCGCACAAAAGGTCATCAGAAAATGAAACAAAAACGAGCAAGGCAGCCGCATGAGCTGCGCGGCTGCCTTTGAACATCGTTGGAAAACGGCAGCCGCCGCCGGTTAGCTCAACCTCAGTACGCCCGGCGCAAGACAGGACCGACAGGCACGCAAACGCGATCCATGTACCAGCCATAGGGCGTCTCGACCCGCACCAGCGGGCAGCGGCGCGACGGCACATACCGATAGGGATAAGGCTGCGCCCAGAAGGTAACGGGCGTCACTTGGCTCTCGCCCGCGAGCAAGGCCGCCGACGCCGGCATTGGCATCGCGGCGCTTGCTCCGCTCGCAGCACCGAGGGAGACTGTCGCGGCCAAAAAGCCCGCTCGCATCAACGTCTTAAACATCCAAAAAGCTCCTCGCCCCTGCGGATTTGATCCCCGACCGCGCTTGTCAGACCCCAGCCGACCAACGTCACAGTCTGTAAAGCCACTCCGCGACTAGCCCAAATAGTGAACCGAAGTTTACCAAGGCCACCGGCCGAAATGCAACTCATGCCGGGCTGCTTAGAGGCTTTTGGGACGACATGGCGCACAAGTGTGGCTTCTTGGTCCTATTTTTCCTCGCTCCAGGCGCCGGGGGCAGCGAGGTCGGGTGAACGGCGGTACACATCCCGAAGGAACTGGTAGTTGACGGTCTGAGCCAGCGGCACGTCTTCCTCGCCGAGCTTGGCAAAGATGAGAATATCCCGGAGCGTCCGCCAGCGGCTTTCGTCGTAGTCGCCGATACGGCCGCCCGTCGGCAGCACGAGGGGACGCTGCTGCTGCAACTCGAATTGCAGCCGTTCGGAATTCAGCCTGGCCGGGGCGGCGCCGGCGAGAACGGGCACGCTCCGTGCATAGTCCGCGTAGGCAAATTGCCATCCTCGGATGAGGCCCTGAAGAACGTCAGCGATTGCGGACGGCTGGTCATGGATGAGATCATTGCTCGCGAAATAGACCTGGCCTGGGACATGGATGCCGTAGTCCTGCGGCTTGATGACGTTCAGCTTCACGAAACTCGGACTGGAGGGACCGGGCTGCTCGTCGATGGCGGCGACGATCGCATCCACCGCCCCGGCCTTCAGAGCCTCGAAGCTGTCACGGTCCGGGACCTTGGTGATCTGGCTGCGGGGAAGCCCGAGCTGCGCCATCATGGCATCAAAGACGACCTCTCCCTCGCTCGCCCTGCGATACCCGACCCGCTTCCCGACCAGGTCAACCGGCCGCCGCAATCCCGAGCTTTCGAGTGTGAAGATCGCGACGGAGGTATCGAGAAAGCTGGCCGCGAAGGCGGTGACGGCGACGCCGCGCCAGCTCGCCAGCAAGAACTTCTGGCCGCTCGTCACGCCGATGGCATGTTGGCGTGCAATCGTCTGGACGAAGTCAGGGTCTTCAGGGTGGGCCGACACCTCAATGCGGGAGGAGAAATACCCCTGCCTCGATGCAGCAAGCTCGCCGGCAAACCGCGCGCCAAATGGCCCGTCAAGGAGGAGCTTGACTGCGACGGCCGCCGAAGTCGTCGGAGCTCGTACGGGGGCTGCATCGGGGCGAAGAAGGAGAAGCACCGTTCCGACCAAGGCCAGGGCAGCAAGGCCAATGGCGAGGGTGCGCTTCCCTCTCGGCCGGGTCCGCCGCCGGGACTGGGTTCGAGGCAACGAGATCTTCCTAACGGGTTGTGAAATTTAACATATCAGTCGAGGCGAGATGGGCTACAATGCAGCTTGTGGGGTAAGGTTAATTTTTCCTTCGCCTTGTTTTAACAGCGATTTTGACCGATAGCACGCCGTGCTTCGGATAATGAATTTTGCGTCAATGAGTTTGGCAGGATGACAATTCTTTCCACACGGCCGGTGCCCGTCGCTGATTCTACGGCGAAAATTGGCGTGGTCGAGCAGGCTCCCGCCACAGCTGCAGGGTTTGCGCCGAGCTGGATGCGCCCTGTGGTTGTCGAGCGGTTGATGGCGGTGATCGATGCGGCGCTGATCGTTGTCAGCGGGATTGGCTGCGCGGCCGGCTATCACATCGTCACCGCGGGCACGCTCGGCAAGGCGGATGTCTATGCGGCGGCCAGCGTGCTGGTTGCGATCAATTTCGTCCTGCTGACGGTGGTGCAGCACGGCTACCGCCTGAAGAACTTCACCAACTTGGCCCGCACGTTCCGGCTGACGCTGACGACGTGGACCGGGCTGTTCGGGGCGCTGCTGGCGATCGCCTTCACGATGAAGGTCAGCGAGGAGTTCTCGCGCGGCACCACGATCTCGTTCTATCTGGTCGGCCTTGCCGTCCTGCTCGCCTGGAAGATCGCGGCGGCGCGCTGGACCGCGCATGCCTTGCGCACCGGCGCCTTCGCCAACGGCCGCGCGATCATGATCGCCGAGTTCGGCCTTGCCACCTCGTCCAACGCGGTCGAGGACCTCGGCCAGCACGGCTACCGCCTGATGCGGGTGATGGAGATCCCGGCCAAGGACCTCGCCTCGCCGCTGCTGCTGTCACAGCTGGCGCCGCGCTTCGAGGAGCTGATTGCTTTCGCGCGCGAGAACCGGATCGAGCACGTCTTCCTGCTGATGAACTGGAGCCGGCAGCACGCGATCGACAGCATTCTGGACGCGCTGAAGATCCTGCCCATCCCCGTGCATCTGGTGCCGGACCCCAACGCCGCGCGGTTCCTGCGCTATCCGCTGGTGAGCACCGGCAACACGTTCACCGCCGAGCTGCGCCGCGCGCCGCTGTCCTGGAACGAGCGCGCGCTCAAGCGGACGCTCGACCTCGTCGGCGCGAGCCTGGCGCTGCTGGTGTTCGCGCCGGTGATGCTGGTGACCGCACTCCTGATCAAGCTGAGCTCGAAGGGCCCGGTGTTCTTCCGCCAGACCCGCCACGGCTTCGGCGGGCGCGCGTTCAAGATCTTCAAGTTTCGCACCATGCGCGTGCTGGAGGACGGCCCGACCATCGTGCAGGCGGAGAAGAACGACCCGCGCGTCACGGGAATCGGCAAATGGCTGCGCAAGACCTCGATCGACGAGCTGCCGCAGCTCTTCAACGTGCTCAAGGGCGACATGTCGCTGGTCGGCCCCCGCCCGCACGCGGCCGCCCACAACACCGAATATGAGCAGATCATCGGCAACTACGCCTTCCGCCACCACGTCAAGCCCGGCATCACCGGCTGGGCCCAGGTTAATGGTTATCGCGGAGAAACCCGCACGCTCGACCTGATGCAGAAGCGCGTGGAGTATGATCTGTGGTACATTAATAATTGGAGCGTGGCGCTGGATCTCAAGATAGTTGTCGGAACGGCGTTCACCGCCTTTCGTCAGCATAAAGCCTATTAACAATTCGCCCTGCGCGTGATCCATTGGCTAACAACCACTCCTTATGAACGAAACAAAATTAAATGCCATCGCGCTATATGCGAACTTTGTTGTGATGGCGCTGCTGGGACTTGCCATCAATCCGCTCCTTGTCCAAAGCTTGGGTGCGACTGACTTCGGAATTTGGAAATCTCTATTGCGCCTGCTCGACCTCTCCGGGGTTGCTGACGGCAGAGCCACGCAAGCCCTGAAATGGATCGTCGCCCACGGATCGAGAAAGGATGATGACCTGACCCTGCGGCGCGCAGTCGCAGCAGCAATCCTGATGTGGCTCTTTTGGCTTCCAGTACTTCTGTTGGCAGTTTCAGGAGTCATCTACCTCCTACCCTCACTCATCAATGGCGTTACCGCCGATCATCTTACACTGGCGAGATGGGCAGCGCTGGCGCTTGGAATCAACGTGATTCTGAGCGCCCTCCTCGGCATCCCGGACGCGGTTCTGATAGGCACGAACCAAGGTTACCGGTCCATCGTTCTGACGACTACATTTCTAGTCATCAGCAACGGACTGATGCTTCTTGCCGCGCGTGCCGACTTTGGACTGCCTACTTTGGGTCTGATTACCTTGGGTAGTACGGTTCTAAACGGTACGTTCACTTGGTGGGTTGCCCGCAAGCGCGTCAAATGGTGGGGAATTGCCAAGCCGATGCGCAGCGATGTTAGCCGCTTCGCTGGCTTCAGTAATTGGACCTTGGTTTGGGCGCTCGTTCAGTTGCTTTTGCTTTCGAGCGAACTTCTACTGATCAGCGCCATGTCAGGTCCGGTCGCCGTCACAGAATACACGTTCACCTCATACTCGATTCAATTCGCTCTATCGATTTGTCTGATGACTGGCAGCGCAGTCACACCAAGTCTGGGCGCGCTGATAGGAAGCGCAGATTTCACCGGAGCAGGAAAGCTGGTTCGTCAAACCCGCGAGATCCTGCTTGCCGTTATGACCGTGAGTGGAGCGGGCATTCTGCTGTTGAACAAGGCATTTGTCTCGGTATGGATCGGACCCGAGTACTATATGGGTGACGCACTCAATGCCTTGATGGTGATCGCGTTTCTTCAACTTTCACACATACGCTTGGAAGCCCAGATTCAGGACGTCGGACTGAACATTTCGAAGAAGGTTCTGGTCGCACTCGCGGCCACAGTGGTGAGCCTGCTATTGGCGGGCCTGCTTTTCCTTGTATTTGGCTCGCTCGAGAGCATCTATCTCGGCCTAATCATAGGCCGTTTGCTCGCTTCTATACTGCTGCCCCGGCTCGTTTCCGGTCTTGTTCCGATACCTGCCTATCATTGGCGCGGAATCGGAGTCTTGGCCATGGTTGTTGCCGCTTCGATATTCGCCGCACCTTTCGTTAATCCACACGGCTGGCTTGCTCTTTTGTTGACAGCCGCAATGGCATTCGTAGTGCTAACCGGAATTGCCCTTGCATTCATCGTCTCTCGCGAGACGCGATCGCTTATCTTTGGACGAACCTTCGCCGTTCGCGAAAGGGTGACGCAATGAATCCTACTCGTCCAATTCCCCACAAAATGTCACTCTTGGGCCAAGCGCTACTACTGGGCTGCTTGACGTTTGCTCTATACGCTGTGCCCACGGGAAATGACGCCTACGTCGCATGGCCTGTCATCATTCTATTTTATGCTTACTTCACGCGCTCGTTCCTTTCGCCAGTCCGCATTCGACCGGGCATCCCCGTTTATACTTCGATCGAAACTCTCTTTTTGATGTTCTATTTCTTGCTATTCATAAATCCTTATCAGTTGCACTTTCTCGGACTTTCCGATCTCCGCAACAACTCGTACCTTCCCTTCGTGTACGAGAATGGATCGAACCAAGCCCTTGTTGCTTCCGCGCTCGGCTTCGTTGCATTTCATCTTGGGTTGAGCATTGCCACTGGATCAAAATCGAACTTGCCCTCGGCAACTAACGCAGCGAACGAAGGACAATACTATGTCACCTTTGGGTACCTCGCTCTGATCCTCCTCGCCGGATTCATTCTAATTTATGAAGGAGCAGGCCTCCAAAGCGCGGACGAGGGGCGGTACACAAAGGTAACGAGCGGCGGCGCAATTGCGGACGGCATCTATCTAATCATCACGATGCTCTGCATCGTTGCAGGATCGCGCGCTATTGCCCTGATCGCACAGAGGAAAGCTCTAGAGTTTCCGATTCTACTTTGCCTTCCGATTATAGCTTATTGGTCTGCGCGAATACTTCTCCATGGAGACCGGAATTCATTCTTCCTGATTGCAATCGCTGCAGGAGGCGGCTTTTTCACGTTTATTCGACGCACGTCATGGGTCGCGTTGGCAGCCTGCGTCTTCGCTTCACTGGCACTTTACACTGCGATCGAAACAGTACGAATGTCGCAGGATCGGTCTTTTTCTGGCCTGATCGAAAAGATGTTTGAAGATCGGCCGAGCCAGGAAGCAAATCGTAGTAGCAGCTTCGGCATAACGACAGCCACCTTACGAGCGACTTTCGACATCGTCCCCGAGCGGCTAGACTACGGATACGGTAAGTACAAGCTAATTGGATTCGCCGGAATCATTCCGTTAGTCCGAGGCTTCCTACTGGGCAGCGACGCTCACTTGACCAACACAGCTGAGGTTCTCTCGAACTATATGCTCGGCCCCAACGCAGGCTGGAGTGTCGGATCAAATCTGCTGACAGATGCGTATATGGACTTCGGGCCGCTCGGCATACCGGGATTGATTTTGCTGGCTGGACTATTTGCCGGGACGGTTCAAAGGCGCGCGGCAGTGACACCCTTTTCGACGCGCACAATTACCTTCTATCTCCTTGTGCTCGGAAACTTTGCCGAACTCTCACGGTATACCCTCGATTTTCCGGTAAGGATGCTCACGTGGACCTATATACTTTTTAAAGCCTACGACTTGCTCATGTGGATGCGGGGCCGAGCCATTCCCATGAAGAAGAGGGCAACAAGAAGTTATCCAGCGTCGCATTCCGTTGCTCGCTTGAGCAATCCTCTCAACAGTAAACGTTAGCCACCGATTGACTATGAGACCGATTCGCGTCTGCTTTCTCATACAAGCCATGTCAGACGGTGGGGCGCAAAAGCAATGCATCTACTTGCTGAACGAGCTTCAGAAAAGAGATGACATCGAGTTGCATCTCATCCACTTCTACACTGGTGTGCATGACCATCTACTTCAGAACATAAACCTGAAGATTCATAGGATTCCCGTTAGGTCGAACTACGATCCGAGAAACATCCTGAGCCTTCGCGCCCTGATCAGAAAGATACAACCAGACATTCTTCTCTCTTGGCTACACGCGTGCGATGCTTACAGCTTCTTCGTTCGGCTTGGTACGGCTGGGCTGACGTGGATCATGACAGAAAGAGACTCAAAGTATCCGCCTGACTTTCGCTATTGGCTTCGGCGCCGTCTCGGAGTCTTTGCTGATGGGATTATCGCAAACTCTGAAAAAGGAAAACTATACTGGATTGAAGCAGGTGCGGCACGGCCTTGCTTCGTGATACCGAATATTGTGCAACCACATGCCCTTATCGATAGTTCGATTGCTTCTAATTCCGTGGTGTATGCCGGCCGACTTGAGCCTCAGAAGAATGTGCCAATCGTTGTCCAAGCCTTCTGCGCGTTGGCCAAACGTCGTCCCGACCTCAGGTTTACCATCCTTGGCGATGGCAGCCTTAGGAGCGAGCTCCAAGGCATAGTCTTGCGCGCCGGATTGAGCGATCGGATAGATTTCCTCGGATTTCGCCAAGACATATCCGCCTATCTGTCGAAGGCGGCCGTGGTTGTGAGCTTGAGCCATCACGAAGGCCTGCCGAACGTGTTGCTAGAGAGTGTCGCGGCGGGTTCAAAGATCGTGGCTTCGAACATTCCCGAACATCGTGAGCTGCTTGGGCCTGACTACCCGTTCTACGTTAGCAACCGGGATGACCCTATCGCTTGTGCGGATATCGTTGAAATGGCCCTTCTATCGGGGCCGAGCAATGCTATGGAATTCGCGATATCGAGAATTGCCAATATGACTCCTGAGAAGATTGCGGCGTCATACGCCAATTCCTTTAGGTCTATGGTAAGGAACATCGAATGAGCAGGACACGGCGGGCAATTTCACGCATAGTTCTTCACGCGCTCAAGATTGCGCTTGCGCCGATCGAGAACCTCAGCCCACGGACGTACATGAAGCTGTACGTCCCGCTTCTTTCCGCATACGGAATACGTCTGAACGGTTTCCCGCGCTACATTTCTCTTCGAGCTAGATTTGACGACTTCAACTACATCACGCTCGGTGAACGGACCGTCATCTCCAAATACGTGATTCTCCTGACGCACGACTATTCGTTGACTACCGCGTTGATTGCAATTGGAGAACCGCCTCCTACAGATATTGCGGTGAAGCGAGAGATAAAGATCGGCGCCAATGTATTCATCGGAATGAATGCTGTGATTTTGCCCGGAACAGAAATTGGAGACAATGTAATTATTGGTGCCGGCAGTGTGGTGAGGGGACGAGTTCCGTCGGACTCCATCATGTTTGGCAATCCCGCACAGAGAGTTGATAGCCTGCGCGATCATCCAGATCGCTGGAGAGAGCGCCGCGCTGCTCCTTCGGCAACGGTGGATTGGGAGTTTGGGAAAGACACAACATGAGCGTGGCGAAAGTAGCCGGGGTTATTGCAATCAAACGTGCCTTACTCTTGGCAGCACATTTATTTCTCACCGGCTCAGCTATAGCTGCCAATATTCCATCGGGGGCATTCGCCAGGGAAACCTTGCGCATTATTCTAATTGGAGATTCAACCGTAGCCCCCCAGACTGGATGGGGCGGGCTCTTTTGCGCACTACACGTGAAGGAAGATGTCGCTTGCCTCAATCTGGCCCGAGGCGGTCGCAGCACCCGAACGTACAGGGAGGACGGCTTTTGGGACATCGTCAAAAGCGAAGTTCAGATTTCTAGCTACCAGAAGACCTTTGTACTAGTTCAGATGGGCCACAACGATAAATCTATGGATCCCGCAGTCGGAACCGACCTCAAGGGCGAATTTCCGAGTAATCTGCGCCGGTTCGTGCAGGAGCTTCGTGCGTTAGGTGCCATACCAGTGTTGGTAACCCCATTAGCAACTCGTCACTTTAAGAGCGGGCAGATCAACAACACGCTGCTACCTTGGGCTCTAGAAGTCGAGAAGGTTGGAAAAGAGCTCAACACGCCGGTTGTCGAATTAAACCGAAGCAGCGCAGTACTCATTCAGCGTCTCGGAGCGGTCGCTTCTGCCGAATTCTCGGCCGTGGCGCCATCCGAACCGGAAAGGAAAGCAGCAGAGGCTGGCAACACACTGCAGCCCAGGCTTCCGAAATCAACACCGATCACTCCTGAAACTCCGCAGGACGACCCACGTCGAAGATATACGCAAGACTATACTCATTTGAATCGAAGCGGTGCGGAGGCGGTCTCCGCGCTGGTGGCTTCGAACTTGGCCGATACCATCCCTGATTTGCGTTCTCACCTAATTCCATAGAAGCCACATGCGTAGGACGCACTTTGCCTTATCATTGCTGCTTGGGGTCTACCTTCTTCCTCAGCCTGTAGAGGCTAACGGACCCAGGGATGACATCAATATATTCGTATCCCCCGAGGGGCGAGACGATGCAGATGGACTGAGGCCCGAGCCGAATCCCTTGGGAAGAGAGGGTCCACTCCGGACCATCGAAAAAGCAGTCTCGCTCGTTCGCGGATTGAGAGCCAATCAACCTCAGGTCGGAAAGAAGGCGATTACCGTTTTTCTCCGGGGGGGTAAATACGAGCTGGAGAGTCCACTGGTTTTCCGACCGGAGGACTCCGGTTCCTCTGATGCCCCGACTACTTATCGCTCTTATCCAAACGAATTGGCTCGCCTCGAGGGTAGCACGCGCCTTAAAAGCTGGCATCTTGGACAGGATGGGGTTTGGTCAGTTAAGTACCCTTCGTCACTATCGCCGGCAGGTTGCCCTCAGCAATTATTCGTTGGAGGAGAAAGGCGCTATCGGCCGCGCCTGCCTGCGACGGGCACACTAGAAATCAAGAGCCTTCCAAAGGAAGCGCGGCCGCTGAACGATCGGTTCATTGCAGGGGAAGGGGATCTGCCACTGGATCTCAGGAGTTTCACAGACACTGAAATCGTCATCTTCGATGCGTGGACCGCGTCTCGCATGCGGCCAACGTCTTACGACCCATCATCGAAAATCCTCGGGCTTTCTGGCAAGTTCGCGGGTCACGGAGTCCACCGTGACATGACGCCGGGCCTCCCCTACTTCATCGAGAATTATCGGGATCGACCGCTTACCGAGGGATCGTGGCAGTGCGATGCAGGCAAGCTTGAAATTAGATATCGTCCGGCAAACAATGAGGCGTTTTCTGCCGAGGAAGCCGTTGTTCCGCGACTTACGAAGCTGATATCCATCGAAGGAAGCAAGACACAAAGCGTTCATGATCTTCATTTCGAGGACCTGTATTTTTCGACGACGGCGTGGCGCCTACCTAATGATGGCTGGGCAGCCATGCAGGCGGAAGTCGGCCTGCCCGGCGCGATCGAAATGCAGAACGCGAATGCCATAAAGTTCAGGCGCTTTGCATTGGTTCATACCGGCGCTACTGGCATCCGCATTCGAGAAAATTGCTTCGACGTCGAAATCAGCCAGGGAGAACTGCGGGATCTTGGCGGCACGGGGATTGCAATCGGCTCCGAACAACGCAGACCCGCTCCTGGAACGCCCTGGAACGAAGGCGAGAGTAGCTTGTCTCCGACCCGTGACGTGAGAGTATCGGACAATCTTATTGCTTCCGTGGGTCGAATTCACTTCGCCGCGGTAGGTGTATGGATTGGCCAAGCGGACCACATTCTGGTGGAACGAAACGAGATTCGCGACCTCTACTATACGGGAATCTCGGTAGGATGGACGTGGGAGTATGGCCCGAGCTTAAGTCACGACAACAGGATTGTCGGCAATGTGGTCTCCGACTTCGGACAAGGAGTGCTTTCCGATCTAGGCGGAATCTATACACTTGGACGTCAAGCCAACTCGCTCGTTGAAGGCAACTTCATTCTTGGAGGTAAGGCTCGTAAGTATGGCGGCCACGGACTCTACGCGGATGCAGGAACCGCTGGGTTTTCGTTTCGCAATAATGTCGTCATGAGCGTTTCTCACGCGGGCATTCATATCCATTACGGGACGGACCTGTTATTCGAGCGAAATTATCTTCTCGATTATGGAGAAGCCGGCGTTCGCTGCACGCGCCCTTCGAAGGGCTCATCTGTCGTATTCAAGAACAACTCCCTAGAATCAGACCGCGCGCCTCCGTTCTTCGGTGTCTGCACCGACCGATCCTACGTGTTCGCGGACAACGAAATCATCTCTGGCAAAGCCACACAATCCTCGTCCGGCTTGCCAACGAAAATACAGCAAGCTGTCGAAGAGATCCGCTCGCGGGCTGGACGCACATCGCCAACTCGATTCACCGAAAATATGCAAGATGCTCCAAGCATCGTTCCTTAGACGACATTTTTCTTTACAGGATGACAATCTAATGAGCTTCGATCTGTTTGCACTGCGCGCGCGAAAGCTCAGCTACGCTTTGCGGGTGCCACTTTTCCGACGAGCACTACGCACTGGGGTTCTGGCGGGCGTCGAGCATACGTATGCTTTACGTCACCTCACGCCGGGCTTGGTAATTGATATTGGCGCGAACCGCGGGCAATTTGCCCTGCTCGCTCGCCATCTTTGGCCCGCTGCTTATATCACGTCGTTTGAACCCTTACCTGGGCCCAATGCGATCTGCAGGAAGGCGATGGTCGGTGACGAGCGTTTTAAACTGTTTGAAGCTGCGGTATCGACCGAAACCGGGAGTTCGACGATCAACGTCACCAGGGAAGACGATTCATCTTCGCTGCTTCCGTTAGGTGAGGAACACCAGCGCCTTTACGGCTCCAGCATTGCGTCAACGCTTACGATCAAAACAGACAGACTCTGCGCCTTTATCGCTCCAGATGAGTGTCCAGCTTCATGCTTGCTGAAGATCGACACCCAAGGCTTTGAACTGGAAGTCCTCAAAGGAAGCGAAGAGTTGCTCAGACGAGTTCAGCACATTTATGCGGAGCTCTCTTTCATTGAACTCTATCGAGGACAGCCGCTGGCGTCCGAAGTGATCAGCTATCTTCATGCGAAAGGTTATCAGTTGGCGGGCGTCTTCAACGTCGCTCACGACGGTGCCGATCGGCCGATTCAAGCTGATATGCTCTTCTCGCGAGTCGAGAAGGAATAGTACTGTGTCAGAAGCCGAAAAGTCGAGTGTAGTCGTTGTCGGCGCGCTTCCTCCACCGATGCACGGTCAAGCCGCGGTGAATGCCGCTGTTGCCGAAGGCCTAAAATGCTTGCCGGCTTACCTTTCCATTATCGATACATCACCAGGAAAAGCAAAGAAAAGCATTGCGTATCACTTTAGGAGGATCTCTGGCGTCCTGAGAGCCGCCGTAGCGCTGGCCAAATGTAATCATCGGCACGCAAAAACACTGTACATGCCGTTTCAGGCTGGCCACGGCATCGTTTACAACCTTTTCTTAGCTCTTGTCGCACGGCTAACGGGCTTTGCGATTGTACTACATCATCATTCATCGGCGCACACACTCCGACGTCTTCCGATGTTCGCTTTGCTTGCTCGACTCTGTGGCCAACGAACTACTCACGTCGCTCTTTCCGACCAGATGGCTCGTGACATGGAACAGCATTATGGCCTCACGGGGCGAACGCTCGTCAGTGGCAATGCCTGCCACATTCCGTCTCCTCCGCTCTCGGAAACCGTGCCGATATGCGACGACTTGGTCGTTGGCTTGCTCGCAAATCTCAATTCGGAAAAAGGCCTCCAACTCGCGATCGATACGGTGATCGACGCACGCGAGAAGGGAGCAAAGGCGAAGTTGGTACTTGCCGGCCCATTGATGGGAACCGCGTCAGAAGAATGTGTAGCCCGCGCGTTTAGCATTTTGGGCGAAGCTCTGGAGGTCTGGGGCCCTGTCGACAAGGCAAAAAAGGATCATTTCTTCAGATATGTGCAAGTCTTCTTATTTCCCACCACATATCGATACGAAGCTCAACCGCTCGTAATCTACGAAGCGTTGAGCTACGGACTGCCCGTGATCTCCACGAATGCCGGCTACATCCCAGAGATGCTTGGCCGCACTGGAACGATCGTTCAAATCGATCGGGAAATCCGTAACCGACTAACAAGGGAGCTGCTCAGATACTGCAATGATCTCGACTTGCTCGTTCGCGCAGCCATTGAGTCACGACGCGAATTTGAAAGGGCCGCGGAGATCAGCAGGACGGAGTTCGCCGAACTATGCGCGGTGATAGCCGCGAATTAGGCCGAGCTCAACGTATAACATACCTGAAGAACCTCACGTTCTTCATCGTTCCGATAATAACTTCCGTGCGCATATAGGGCCGCAGATCAACCGGCGTGCATCTATCCGAATTGAAATAGCAGACCTTCAACTTCAATGGCTTGGTGCAGTTGTTCTTGATACTGATGATATGGTCGTACACGTCTGGCTCTACGACATGAGCTCGGGCGACTGCGTAAGTCTCATAACACAATCGACCAAGCGAATCCCGCACGTTTGCGGCGGGGAGGCTTGAAGACGATTCGGCCGGCCCTTGAAGAGTAAACGAGGAGCTGGCGCCTCCAGGCGCTTGAGCACTCACAGGACCGGCAATGCTCAGGGCAGCACATACTCCTGCTGCCAGGAGTACTGATCTAACGAGTTCGACGGCTGTCATCACCAAGGCCTATCGGGTAGTTCAACACCAGGAATTTGCATCTTGTAGCCGTTGTCCGACAACCACCTCGACAAGTCCTGCCGAGAACCGACGTCGACAGATTCCAAGCCGTTTGTAAGCTGGGAGCTGTACTGCCGGCCGACTCCAGTCAAGATCAATCCTGCCTCTACGGTAAGATCGCTATCCACTATCCTCGCGAATTCCGCTACCGCGCGATCCTTCTGACTTTCGTCGAGCAACGGGAACGCAGAAAGCGAGAGCCGGTTCCGTCGCATTGCAATCCCGCCTTCATACGGGCCGGTCGCATACGACTGATCGAAATATCTGAGCACGTCAGCCCCAACCCCTTCTCGCGCCGTCACCAATGAGTACAGCATCAACCACAGGAAGGAGTCTCGCGGATTCATCATCAGCGATGAGCGTACTCTTTCCTGGGCCGTAGCCATATCATGATCCACCTCTTCTAGAGCACCCTGGCCAATCGTTCCCTCGGCCACTCCAAGATTCACGAACGCCTGTGCACGGATGAAGGTCGCTTGCGCCACCAGTCTCCTCGGCTCTCGCTCCAACCCCGCCGCCACCTGGGCGAGCACACCGGATTTGAACCGCCGGTCAGCCATCATACGTTCGGTCACTTCACGGACCGGCGCGGTGGAGCGGAGAATTGGTAGAGCGGTTAGGCACCAGCCAGTGCAGGCGATGCCGAGCGCAAAGAGCGGAAGCCTAACACTACTCCACATACCCGTACCGGGCGTAGTACTTCTGATAGTAGTAGCGACCGTGATAGGATTCATAGCGCGCCAAGAGCTTCGTGTCGGCCTTGTTCAGGACGACGCCAAGAAGCTTGTCCTGGATCTCTGGCGCGCCCCGCAGGTTGTGGCGAACGACGTCGATCTTGGTCTTGCCCCACTCCACGACGAACACGAAAGAATCGACGAAGGACGAAGTGACACGCACATCCACCACCGGCGCCATGGGCGGCATGTCCAACACGACGTAGTCATACTTGGAACGCAGTAGCGCGACGAGATCACGCATCGGCTTGGACGCGAGCACCTCATTCGTGTGAAGCAATTTCGAAGTAATTCCCGCAGGCAGAATCGTCAGTCCGGTCTGCGGATCGACACTAACCACTTCATCGAGTTGAGCCTTGCTCGACACCAGATCGACGAGGCCGCTCTTCGCGTCTGGCCGCAGGGCGCGCGACAGCGAAGGATTACGCAGATCGGCATCGACCAAGATCACACGAGCGCCGCCGTGGGCAATCAGCTGTGCGAGATTGGTCGAGAGCGTACTCTTCCCCTCGTTCGGCAGCGTCGACGTCACCGCCAACACCCGGTTTTCGCGAACTATGGAGTTGAGATCGATCGCCACCTTCAGCGAGCGCACCGCCTCGGAGAAGCGCGACAACGGATTATCTACCACGTAACGCAGGAAATCTGGCTCGGGGTTGCTCTTCTTCTTCCCAACTTTGATGGGACCAGACGCGACCGAAGCCGGCGCAGCTAGAGCCGGCAGGATGGCAACACAATTGGTCCCGAGCTCCTCTTCAACCTGCCCCGTGGTCCGAAACACCTTGTCAGTCAATTCACGGGCCATCGCTACACCGAAGCTAACAAGAAGGCCCCCGAACAAGGCCGCACCGAGAATGATGAGCGACTTCGGATAGCTCTTGATCAACGGCGTCGTCGCGGCACTGATCACACGCGCCTCGGTGATCGGGAACGACTGCTGCTGCACGCTCTCCATGTAGCGCTGGAGGAAGTTGTCATACATCGCCTGGTAGGACTGAGCGTTGCTTTCCAGCTCGCGCAGTTGTACCTGCGCCTGGTTGGTCAGCTGCGATTCCGAAACGGCATTCGCGAGGCTCGATTTGATCGCCTCCTCGCGGGTCACAGCAATGTCGTATTCACTCTTGTAGGATTCCTGGATGCGCTTCAGCTCGTCCTGGATGTTCTTCTTAATTTCTGCCATCTGACTGCGCAGGTTCACCGCAGCAAGATGGTCATGACCATATTTGGCCGACCAGATCGATTCCTTTGAGGCCATGTCGACATATTGCGCCCGGAGCTTGACGATAGTGTCGTTCTTCAGTGCGTCGGCAACATTGGCATCTGGAATGTCCTGCTTAAGGATGTTGTTCATGCGGTCGAGCCGCGCCTTGGCCTCGGCAGTCCCCGCATGCGCCAGCACGAGCTGGCTGTTCACCTCGGCGAGTTGCTGCTCGTTCATCAGACGGCCGCCGGTGTCAATGATGTTGTTGGCAGTCTTGAAATCAACTACCGCCTTCTGAGCGGCGGAGGCCTGGGTGCGCAGCTCCTTGATGCGGTCCTGCAGCCAGACGCTGGCACGGCGGGTTGCCTGATACTTTGCCTCAAGCTGGTCGACGATATAGGCGTCCGCAATCGCGTTAGCGATCTTTGCGGCCTTCTGCGGATCCTTCGAGGTGAATCCGATCTCCATTACATAGGTGAGGCCGAGACGTTTGATGGTGCGGCTCTTCTCAAACCGCTCCAGCGCCTTGCGGGTCAACTCGAACTCGGAAGGTGCGCGCCCGTCAGAAAAAAGGGTTCCGACAAAATCTACTACTGCTCCAAGTGCGCCGCCGCCGTTGCCTATGAAGTCAGGGTCATCAATCAGGTGCAGGTCGCGAATCACGGCAAGGCTGATGTTCTCGGACTTCAGGATCTCGACCTGGGTTTCCACGGTGGCGGAGTCGATCGCGATGTCGCCGAGCACGGATTGCTGCTGGAACAGCTGCACCTTGCGGGTATCGATCACCATCGAGGCGGTGGAGGTGAATTGCGGCGCGGCGGTGAAGAGATAGAGCAAAGCCAGGATCACGCAGGCCGAGACGATCGCGACCATGGTCGGGAACTGGCGGCGGACGATCTCGATATAGGAGGTCAGCGTCTGCGACGTCGAGCCGTCGGCCTCAGCGAAATCACGGTTGATCTCCGAGGTCGGCTTGTTCACCTGCAACATCTAGCAATTCCTGAAAATGGATCGATCTATCGTCTTGGGATCAATGCTGGCCAAAGGCCTGGTGGCTATCGGGAGCAAACCCGATGCCAAAGGACCGCGCTGCGCAACACTAGCACGATCTTCCCCGCAATTGAACGCGGTCGATGCAGTGCACAGCATCTGTTGCGCGACATTTTGCAGAAAGCTTAACGGCGCAAAAGCAAAGCGGCGCCCGCTGGCGCCGCTGCCGTGAGTGTCCTGGGTCAGCCTCGAGGGCCGGTTCACAGTCAGCGCGGACTAACAGCGTTGGTCGTGCCGGTGACGCCGTTGCTCGCGTTCGGGCTGACCTGCGTCGCGTAGTGCAGGCCGCCAAAGGTGCCGAGGGTGCCGCCCGGTCCGCCGTTGGCAAAACCACCGTTGCCAGTCGGCCCGCCGGCGCCGGATCCACCGCCACCGCCGCCCGCGCCACCGGTCGCGGCGATCGCGACGTCGCCGGTCGCGGCCTGGTAGGCGGCGATCACGTCGGCGTTGCCGGTGTTGGCGATCGCGGCCTGGATCTCATTGGCGAAAGCCTGGTCGCTCGACGCGGCCAGGCGGGCCACCTGGGCGAGGCCGCCGACGATCGCGCGCATCTGGTCCTTGGTGGTCGCGGGATCCTTCAGCAGCGCGATCAGGCCCGGGAGCGTGGTCGGATCGGAGGCGCCGAGATCGCGCACGCGCGAGATCAGCTGCGGGCCGCCGGTCGGATATTGCTGCAACAGGCTGCTCGGCGAAGCCTTGAACTCGGTAATGACGGTGGCCGGCAGCTGGCGCTGCGGCGGGTAAACGGCGGCGCTGGCGGCCGAGGTGATCGTCGCGGCGAGGGCCGCGGCGGCAGCCATGCGAAGCGCAATCCTGATAACGCTCATAAATCAACCTCCAAAAAATCAGCTGCCCCGATGTGCTTCCTCGGCCCGGGCAAATGGCTGTGCAGTGCGGAACCTAACCGAAGAGAAAAGAGCTGTCCACTTATTCTAAAGACTTCGTAAACGACGCAACTGCTTCAAATCTAGACACTTTTATGAAGCTTGGGCACCCGGCGCGGGGCGGCGCCTAGGGTTGTCGGACGGCCCTCGCCTCGCCGGCTGGTGGTGCCCGCCTCCGCCATGGCGCGGCTCTCCTTGGTGCGGAACGACTGCGCCAGGCCGGCGCCGAAAAGCGCAAAGAATGGAATGCTGTAGCCGGGCACCTGCAGCGTGAAGTCCAGGCTCGAATGCAGCAGCGACAGCGTGGCGGTCGCCACCGCGGCCAGCGGAATGATGGCATCGCGCCGGCGTCCGAACACGCCCCTGGCCAGGACCAGCAGCATGATCGCCCAAGCGAGCGCCACCAGCAGCGCCGTGGGAATGCCCACCTCGGAGGCAAGCTCCAGCGGCGTCGAATGCGCGGCATCCCAGACGCCGCGAATCGAGATGTTGGGGCTGCGGTACGGCGGGAAGGCCCATTGGAAGGTGCCCATGCCGGTGCCGAACCAGGGATTGTCGCCGATGATCCGAAGCGTCGATTTCCAGGCCTCGATGCGGCCCTCGTCGACCAGGCCCTGGCTGTCGAAGCGGCTGGAGACCCGGCCGCCCAGCAGTTGCAAGAGGCCCAGCGCGACGGCGAGGCCCGCGCCGAGCGAGATCCAGATGCCGGTGCGCGGCGGCAGGTCCTTGCGCAGGAACAGCGTGAACGCGACGATCATCGCCAACAGCGACAGCCCGACGCCGGCGCGCGAGGTCGTCATGAACATCGCCATCAGGCAGATCAGGAGGCAGCCGAGCTGCGGCAGGATCTCTTTTGGCGGGATCGCGCGCAGATCGAGCGACAGACGCCGCCATTCGACGTGCCGCTCCGGCAGCCGGCGGCGGACATCTTCCAGGATCAGCAGCATCCAGATCACCGCGCAGGACCCGAAATAAGCCGCCGCCGTGTTGCGGTTGATGAAGGTGCCGGTGACGCTGCCGAGATACGCCGTCTTGTCCCGCCACAGGATCATGGTGGGCTCGATCAGGAACGAGAGCACGCCGTAGAGGGCGTAGAGCGCGCCCGAGATCGCGATTACCCACAGCAGGCGGCGTGCGCGGTCGCGATCGGCGCCGACGGTGATGCCAAGGATGATGGCGAGGATGTTGGCGAGCGGCGCGCCGAGCGCGAAGAACGCCTCGTTCTTGACGATGGAAGCGGAAGGGGCGATCGGCACGCCGAGCAGATGCGAGGCCTGCTTCCAGATCGGCTGGAATGGCGCGACCCAGGGATGGTCGGAGAGCTGCTCGTGCAGCACGAAGGCGTAGGCCGCAACGATCACGCCGATGCCGGCGAGCAGCCACAGATGCGGCCGGCGCAGATCGCGCGTCGGCGCGAAGATCACCGCTAGCCCGAGACACAGGCACCAGAACGCGATCGACAGATCATTGGTCGAGCCGAACGGGAACGGCGCGCCGGCGACCACGAAGAACAGGATGAAGGTCGCGGGCAAGCTCCATGACCAACGAATCCTGGACCAGTCTATGTCGGGAGGCCAAAGGCGCATCGTGGTGTCTTGCGAGCTTTGCTTGAGCTTAGAGGAAGCAATCGATCGGATAGATCTTCAGATCGACGTTGAGGCGGCTGTTCCGGGTCTGCGCCCGGAAAGCGTAGAATAGTCCAAAGCCATCACTGCCCTGATCGAGTTTTATTCCAGGGGTTAATTCGTCGGGCGGGACGAGAAGGCCGATGTGCCGGTTGATGGCGGAAATCTCGATCCGTCCCTCGCCTTCCGCAAAATGCCCGCCGAGCTGGGTCACGGTGACCTTGGGCAGGCCGCGGCGCTGATGGCAGACATCCTCCTCCCACAGCTTGGTCTGCCCGACCAGCGGTTTGCCCGCGCCATCGGGAACGACGATATCGGGAAAGGATGGGCGCAGCATCCCGAAGAACTTGCTCTCCTTGGAATTCGCCGACAGCCGGATCGTGAACGAAAGCTCGCCCTTGGCTCCCTTGAGGCGCGACAAGATTAGCGCATCAGGCTCGGCGGAGACCATCACGTCGATGCGATGGCGGACGCCCAGCTCCGCAGCAGCGCCGAAAGCCGTCCCGACCGGAGCAAGCCCGAAGGCGAGCGGAGCGAGAGCGAGAAGACGCCAGGATGTTCGAAAGCGCATGAAGCCCCCTTGCAACAGTGCGGGGTGCCCGATGACCGGCGCGCCATGCTCAGTGGCGCCTTGATCCTATCCCGAACTCGTAGCCGCAGCAGAACCGCTTCGATCTAAACGAAAATGGCACCGGGACAAAGCCCCGGTGCCATCGCTTTGGTCGATCAAGTCGGCGTCTTACGGCGCCAGCTTGACGTTGTTGCGGAAGATCAGGGCGTCGTTGGAGAGGTTCACGGCATCGCTGCCGGTCGCCATGATCACACGCATGTAGTTCAGGAACTTGGCAACTTCGACGTTGCGCGAGTTCGAGACATAGATCACGTCGCCATTCTTCATCATGACCTTGGTGGCGAGGAAGAAGCCGCCCGGATCGCGGAAGTTCACGTTGAAGATGACCGGGATCGTCTCGGTCGTGTACTTGCTCACGTCGACGCCAAGCTGGGCCGCGACATCGCGCGGCTCGCGGCGATAGAGATAGACGGAAGCCGGATCGGCCTGACCATCCAAAAGACCACCGGACTTGCCGACGGCTTCGCCGAGGTTGATGCGCCAGGCATCGAAGTTGAACTCGCCGCTCTGGCCGCTGGCGCCGAACGCCAGGAACTTCTGCTGCTCGCGATAGACGTAGATGCTGTCGTCGGGACGAACATAGACGTTGTTCTCCGGCGCCATCACGAGATTTTCGAACGGTACGGTGGCCCGTCGTCCGCCACGCTCCAGCATGACCCAGGTCTCGAAGCCCTGGCCCTTGATACCACCGGCGCGGGTGATCGCGTCGAGCACCTTGTCCTTGGCACCCGCCGCGCTCGCCGGATAACGCGCCGGCGAATTGACTTCGCCGAGCACGCTGATGAGCTGGGTTCGCTGCGAGGACATCGACACCACGGCCTGCGGCTCGATGGCGCGGTTGCCGATCTTCTCGATGATCGCACGCTGGATTTGCACCGCCGTCATGCCCGCGGCCTTGATCTGGCCGGCATAGGGCACGGTGATGAAGCCGTCATTGTCGACCGACTGATCCGGGATTGTCACATAGTTGCCCGGGCGGACGCCGGCTTCCGCCGGGATGAACAGACCGCCTGCCGCGGCTTCGAAGATGGTGACGCTGACGACGTCGCCGATGCCGAATACGATGCTGGCCGGCGGCCGCTTGTCCGTGAACGCCCCCGCGAGTCCCTTGGGCTCATGGGTGTGCAGGATCTTCACCGTGGCCGGATTGAGCGGCACCAGCTCATAGGCCGGTGCGTTTTCAGTCTGAATCTTGTTGTTAACGTCGTCCGTCAACGGACCCGAGCCGGGATTGGTCGAACAGGCTCCAAGCGACAACGCAGCCACTAGAAACGCCGGCTTCAATAAATATGACTTGGCAAAGGAATGCATGAATCGCGCCCCAGGAGTCCCCTATTAGCCCCTGATTGGTACGGCCTAGGGGGTGGTGCGACAAGGGTTCCCGAAGGTTAACGGAGCGATCCGTTGGCTACTGTTGCGTGCGGGCCACTCTTTAGGGCTTGGTTTAACCCTTTGTGACTATTTGTTGTATTTCGTGTGCCCGGTCGGCGAGCAAACCGCCCAACTCAAGGGCTCCCTGTGTCGAGCGCGAGGCTTCTTGACCTCTCTCCGCTCTGCTAAGTCTGGGCCGTTAAGGCTAGGAACTCCCATTGTCCGGCTTCCTTCTTGTCCCGCTGTTGGCAGGCGCCCTCCTTGGCGCCGCTGATCGCCCATGGGGCTCTGTGACCCCCTGCGCTGGCAGCGCGCGATCCTCGTGCCAGGGGGCAGCCATCGTTGAGGTGGCCACCCCAGCCCTCTCCTCCGTTTGGAAGTTCAGCCGCACCCAGGGGGCCAAGGACGAAAGCTTCGCGGCCATCACGAAGACCGCGGACACGACCCAATCCGACCCGGACTTTGCCGGCCTCATCGTGCGCTGCGCACCGAAGGGCAAGATTGACGTGCTGGTGGCTTTGATCCGGCCCTTTCCGCCGCGGAGCCACCCCAAGGTCACCATCGCCGCGAGCAACGGCGGCACTCTGACCTTTGACGCCAGCATGGCTGCCGCCGGCGCCGCCGTACTGCTGCCCGACGAGGTCTCGGCCTTTGCCGCCGGCAAATGGCAGACGACGCCCTCGCTGTCCGTGGTAGTCCGGGAAAGCGACAGCGAGATCAAGGGTATGGTGGCGCTGAACGGCTTGCGGGAGGCCTATCATTCGCTGCTGGCAAATTGCAGCCAATAGGCCAAATTTAGCCATACGACTTAAGGGTCTTTTTAGGGTGGGGAACCTAGGGTCCGAAGCACGGAGTGTTTCGGATGACCGCGCTTTTGATTTTCAGCTTTCTGGTAGGTGCCGTGCTGGGCCAACGCTTTCGCGTCCTGGTGCTCTTGCCATTGACCCTCGTCATGGTGCTTGCCGCCGTCCCGGTCGGGCTGATGGTCGATGTCGCCGTGCTCGATAGCCTGAAAGGCGTGGCACTCGCAGCTATCGCCCTCCAGGGCGGCTATCTCTTTGGGTCGGGCGCGCGCTTTGGCCTTGCCGCCGCACGTGCCGGGCGCGTCTTCGGTCGCCCGATCAAGGCCACCCGCTGATCGCGCCGATCACCCCTGCGGCGAGCTCGCGCCTACGCGCGGCTCACGGTCAAGCTGTTGGTCCGAGACAGACCTCTGTTTGAAAACCAAACGACGGCTTGTATGGTGACCTGACCGTTTCAGGATTCCGTTCGAGCGCGCCGTTTGTCCCTCGCTTATTTTGCCCTCATCGTTTCAATCGTCTCAGCTTCCGCTCTCGAAATCGCCGGCGCCAAGGTCGGTGCGCAACTCGGGATGATGGCCGCAGCGCTGAGCTTGCTCGCGGCCGCTTCGGCTGCGCGCAAAGCCGATTACGAGCACTATGTGCGCGCACTGTCCTGGGGCCGATGGCTTCTGATCGCCATTCCGCTTTGCATCGCGGTCCAGCTTGCCCCGCTTCCGCTGAACTGGGCGCACCCGATCTGGCCGAGCACCCGTGATGCCCTGGGCGGCCTGCCCATGGGACCGATCTCTGCCGACGTCGGCCTGACGCTGAACGCGCTGTTCCAGGCGCTCGCGGCGATCGCGTTGCTCGGCGTTACCATCCTGGTGGTCCGCGACCGTAGCCGCGCCGAGCTGGTCCTCTTCGTCCTCGGTGGTGTCACGGCAGTTTCCGCCTTGACCTTGGATCTGCATCGGCTGTCGCCAGCGGTTACCGAGGCTGCCGCAACGTCCGAGCTGGCAACAACCCTGGCCGGCTTCGGCCTCATCCTGAACCTGGCGGTCATGCAGCTCGCTGCCGAACGGGCTGAAACGCGTCATTCGCTCCTTCGCTCGATCGTGCTTGGTCTTTTGGGCCTCGTGGGCGCGCTGGTCAGCGCGCTTGCGATCTTCGGCCTCTCAGGCACGAACAGCGCGATCGCAGCAAGCTTCGGCATCGTGCTGATCCTGCTGATCCTCGTCATTCGCAGGCTCGACCTTTCGCCATTGGCAGTGGGCGCGCTCTCGCTGGCAGCTCTGATCGGCGCAGGGATCGTCCTGACCTTTCTCTTTGAGAAGAGCTCCGGACCGGTCCTCCTGCGGCTCGTCCCGGAGATGGGGACCGAAACGAAGGCCGCCCTCGAGCGGATGTTGGCCGACACGCGTTGGTTCGGCGCCGGCGCCGGGACCTTCGCCGCGGTCGGCAGGATCTATCACAGCGATGCTGGAGCTATTTTGACGGCGCCCTCCACGGCGATGGCCATCTTTGCAGAGATGGGATGGATCGGCCTGGCTGCCATGATTGCGGTGAGCCTGATCGCCCTGGCGCGCCTGTTCTTCGGCGCTCTGCAGCGCGGACGCGACTCGTTCTTCCCCGCGGCAGCCGCGGCCTGTGTTCTCTTTGCGCTGGTTCAGAGCTTCGCAGGTCCAGGGCTGCTGCGCCCGGCAGCAATCCTGTGTCTTTCGGTGATCGTGGGATTGGGGCTGTCGCAGAGCGTCAGCCAATCCTCGTCACGATAGAGCACCGATCCATCAGACCGCGCGGTCGCCGAGCGAGGCCCAGTAGTTCGGGTTCTTGGGCGACTGGATGCGGACCCAGCGATAGGGCTTCTTCGACCACGGCAGGATGTGGCCGGAGAGATTGTCCAGCACGAGATCGCCGGTGAAGGTGCGGACCACGACCACGAGATGATGCTCGCCCCAGGTTGTCACGACCTCGCTGAGCAGCACCGAACGCGCCGGAAAGCCGTTGGCGATCAACTCGTGGCGTTTTGTCACAGCGTAATCGTTGCAGTCGCCGCTCGCCGGATGCAGCAGCCATTTCTCGCCGCGCAGCCCTTCCAGATTTGCCTCGGGACGGATGGCGGTATTGACGCGCTGGTTGACCTCTTGCATTTGCGCCAGCCGCTCGGCCGTGAGCTTCAGCCGACCGCCCCTGAACACGATGTGCTGCGGCCGCGGCTTGCACTCGTCCTTGTACTTCAGGCAGAACAGCGTGAACGCCATCGGCGCCAGCGTCGGCTGGTCGAACTTGATGTACTGGATCGCACCGCGCAGCCCCAAGGGCGCACCGACGAAAGCGGCTTCAGCGCGCTGCTGCACCCCTGCAGCAACGACGATGGCGGCCACGGCCACCAGGAACTTTACAACTTTGCGCATGTCGCGCTCCCCGTTCTTGTTGAGGAGACGCTACGCGAGACGTCTTGAAATACGGCTCAAAGGCCGCGCGATCCTTTAATCAAAATGCGGGCTCATCGGTCGGAAACAATTAAGAATACCGATGTGTGACTTGTTCTGCTAAGAGCGGTCACGACGTTCCGCGCGTGACGCTAGAAGCGATTCGACCGACCTGATGGGCCTTTCCAGACGCTTTCGAAAGAAGACCAAGCCGCGGCTTCCCGACGGCGTTCGCGTCTATGCCATCGGCGACGTGCACGGCCGCGCCGATTTGCTTCAATCGCTGTTAACCGTGATCGACGCCGATCTTGCCCGCTCCGCTCCCGGGCGGGCCATTCAGGTCTTTCTCGGCGACTATGTCGACCGCGGCCCGGACTCACGTGCCGTTCTTGATCTGTTGATCGAACGCTCGAAAACGCACGAGACGGTTTGCCTCAAGGGCAACCACGAGGTCTTCCTGCTCGAGGTGCTCAAGGACCCCGCCCGCTTGCAGGAGTGGCGCCACTATGGCGGCCTCTTGACGCTGGTCTCCTACGGCGTCACGCCGACCATGAATCCGTCCGCGGAGCAACAGGTCGAGCTGATCGAAGGACTGAAGCGCGCGCTGCCGCCGGAGCACCTCGCCTTCCTCAAGCAATTGCCCTCGTCCTTTACCTGCGGCGACTTCTTCTTCGTCCATGCCGGCGTCAAGCCTGGTGTCGCGCTCGAGCGCCAGAAGGATGAGGATCTGCTCTGGATCCGCGAGGAATTCCTCGCCTCCGAAGAGCGCTTCGGGAAATATATCGTCCACGGTCATACGCCCGTCAGCGTGCCCGATATTCGCCCGAACCGCATCAACATCGACACCGGCGCCTATGCGACCGGAAACTTGACGCTGTTGACGATCCAAGGCGATAGTCTGATGGCCATTTAAGATCCCACTTTCCTTTCAATCCCGCGTTCGCTCCGCCCTCACAGGCCTCGCCGATTTCAACATGAACCGCATGATCCTGCTTCGCGTCATCGGCATCTCCACTGCGATCGTGCTGGCGCTTCATGCCGGCATGGAATTCTACGGCGATCTCATACGACCGAACTTCCGCGCGAGCGATTTGTTCTCTGGCGAGATTCCACCCGACAAGGCCAAGCTGGCCGGCGGTGTTTTGGCATCGTTGTCGCTAGAGGGGGATCTGCTCGCGAATTACGCGGCGGCAATGGCCGCTGACGTTCTTCACCGCCCGTCAGCCGAAGCGGGCGAAAGGGCCAGCGAGAACAAGGCCGCCCAAGCCGCAGTCGTCGCAGCCTTGAAAGTCTCGCCGATCAGGCCCGCGCTCTGGCTCACGCTCGGCACGCTGCAGGCCCAGTCCGGCGAAACGGCCACGCCTGCGGTGAAGATGTCCTACTTGACCGGATCGGTGCCGATCGACGTTGCCTTCGCTCGCGTCCAGACCGTGACCTCGAGCGCAGCCGCAACGGACGAGGAGATCAAGCTGCTGGCGCAATCCGACATCCGGTCGGCGCTTGCCAACCGCTCTCGTTACGAGCCGCTGCTGATCGCGGCCTACGTGCAGGCAACTCCGCAAGGCAAGTCGCTGCTGCTCGAGACCACGAAGATCACCGATCCCAAATTCAACGAGATCCTGCGACGGTACTGAACTTCAGCGCACCGATTTCGGATTGACCGGCACAAAGTCCTGATCGCGGCGCGGTTGGTCGGATCGGCCCTGGTAGACGAACATGCCCTTCTTGGTCGTGACGATGTCGCC
This sequence comes from Bradyrhizobium sp. 195, assembly GCF_023101665.1. Taxonomy (NCBI): domain Bacteria; kingdom Pseudomonadati; phylum Pseudomonadota; class Alphaproteobacteria; order Hyphomicrobiales; family Nitrobacteraceae; genus Bradyrhizobium; species Bradyrhizobium sp. 195. The sequence continues at coordinate 6,717,425 of NZ_CP082161.1, forward strand.
TCGTTGCAGGCTATCGTCGCGGAGGAGACGTTCGGTCGCGACGAGGTCCGGATCCTCCGGCATCGGCTTGTAGAGTTCGGGGTGTTCGCGCCGCTCGCGCGAGGCCTCCTTGGCCCGCCGACGTGCGTCCTCGATCCGCTGCCGCCATTCGTCGCGCGTGACCTCCGGCTCGCTTGGTGGAAGATAGTCGTTGAGCGAGGGCTCCGGCTCGGTCTGAGCGAGACACAGGGGCGCACTGGCGAGACCAAGACCGAGCGTACCGGCGACAATGATGACCGTCCGAGACAGCGCCCCAAGCCGCCGTCCGTCATCTGACAATTGGTCATGTCGAACGGTTCGCACGTTGATCACTCCAAAGACACATCATAGGGACGATGGGCCGGAAACTCTGGTCGCTTCAGTCTATATCTTTGCCAATTGCAAGGAAGCGAATTCGCGGGCAAGATTTCCGCTTTAGCTCCAAGGATTTTAGCCCGTGGTTCGCATTGTCGCTTTTCTGGTTTTGATCATCCTTCTTGGCGTGCAGCCGGCGAGACCCGGTCAGATCGAATACCCGCAAGTCATCCATACTCAATATGAAGCGGTCGATCAGAAGACCGGCGGGCACTTCGTGCTGTGGTCCGAGCGCGAGAAGATCTTCTACGGCCTCGATCAGAAGCTTTTTCCCGGCGCTCGCTACGTCGACATCACGCAGGTGACGCCGAGCGTCGGCTCGATCACGTTGACTTACGTCGAGGTCCGCACGGTTGGCAGCACCACCTCGGACTATCTGTACCTGGCTGGAAATGTCCGTTTCCGCGTTAGCGGCATGACGCTCAAATCAAGCAATTTCCCTGCCGGCGGCGGGATGACACCGAACGGGCAGTAATCGGACACCTGGCTTGGCGCCGTCGGGGGGCCGTCCCGCAAAAAATCGAAAAACAACCCCATGCACAGTAGCCGACATCAGCGAGATCAACTACTTACGCCTTTTCCGAAATTCGGATTGACTCGTCGGGCAAACCAGGCGCAGGATGGCATGGTCCACAGAGGCCGACGGATGATGTGATGGACCTGAGATCCCCGTCACAGGATCGACTCGAGGGCTGCAGCTCTGCCCTAAGGCCTCGTCAGATCATTGCTGCTAGCTTGCGACATCCCTTCGCGGAACTGCCGAGAATGCGTACACGACCGACATTGCTGTTAGGTGCTGCCATCGCGGCTTCTGTCGTGTCCGGCCCTGCGGCGCACGCCAGCCCACTCTGCATCAAGGAACGGACGCCGTTCGCGTTGTCGCACGATACGGTGAAATGGACGATGTCGATCGCGCCTGGCGCGGAGTGCATCCAGGGACTGCGCTGGTCGTACATGCAGATCTTCAAGGTATCGGTCGTGAGCGGACCATCACGGGGACAATTGGCGGTGGTTGGGTCCGGCTTCCGCTATTCGGCAGAAGCCGAGGCTGCCGGCAGCGACAAGTTCACGCTGCTGATCTCGGGCAAGAACCGTCAGGTTGCGGGGACATCGACACTGGAGGTCGAGGTCAATCCACAATAGCCGGCCCTGCGTCTTGGCGGGTGTTCAGCGCGACTAACGGCGGCTCGAGCCACTGCCCCGGGTTCTATTCCCATGATAGGGGCGGGCGTATCCGCCCCTCGTCACGGGCGGCTCGATCCGGCTCGGGATATTGGGCGTCGCGTTGGGGCGCGCGGGCTGCGACGGATTGACGATGGTCACGTTGCGGTTGGGCGTCGAAGGATCGTTGACGCCCTGAGCCCAGGCAGCGGCGGGCACAAGCAACGCAATGGCGATCAGAACTGGTCGTTTCATACGATATCTCCCGAGCATGAACGTCAGGGAGGTGATCACGGTTCCTTCACGCTTCGTTGGGTCGCAGCCTCAGCGGGGAACGGCAACCAGCTTGCCATCGCGCCAGACGCCTTGAGCCGACTTTCCAGCGGGCAGCCTGCCCGAGAGGTTCCGAACGGCGGTCGGTCGCGAGGCCGTCTGATTGGTCTGCGCCTTCTTCGTCGGCGTCGTGATGATGCTGGAGCTGGTGGTGTTGGCCTGGTCCTTGATTCCTTGTGCAGACGCCGGCTGAACCAGGAAGGCCAAGAATGTGATTGCTGTCAAAACGCCGCGCATGGTCAAACACCGGAATGAGGAGCTTGGCGAAATGTCACAGGTTTCCGCCCAAAAGCAAGCTCTTCGAGACAATTGCGCAGGACCTTTGCAGGCCGGATCCATCAGAGCGAGCCGCCGTAGCCGAAGGATACGGGGTGAAAAAACCTAGCGAAACAGCCTCATTCGGGCTACTTGATCGGCCTTGATGACCGACTCCGGTGAAACTGCGGCCAACGCTCCCTCGACGCAACAGATCAAAGCCGGGTTTATCCGTCTCCTGTCGAGCCGAATCCGCGCCGTATCCGACGATCCCCGGCAGATGCGGGAGATCGTCTACGAGCTCGCGCGCGTCAAGCTTCTGGAGCAATTCACGCACGCCGATGTGCGGGAATCTCGCGAGCTTCAGCAAGTTCTCGAACGTGCCATCAAGGAGGTCGAGCGTTCCTTCGAGCGCAGCGCCGCGTCGGAACCGCAAAAACTCGTCGCGGCAAGCGCCGCTCCGGTCCCCACAGCTGCCACTCCCCCGCCTGTTCCGATGTCGTCACCGCTATCGGCTGCGACGCCCACTCCGAAGGACACGGGAGCGCAGCGCCCCCCAGCCGCGCCGCCAGCTTCGCTCGACCAAACCAAACGGAAGGGCGTCTTCAAATCTCTGGTTCGATTGACCGCCATCCTCCTGCTCATTGGCGGGGCCGCGATCGTGGCTGTCTATTGGCCTAAGCTGAAGACGCAACTGACCGCATTGACGCAGATGGCGCGGCCGCCCGAGCGAGCACCGAACAGCCCGGAAACTCAGCCGACCGCCAGCCCGCCTCCCACGGGGGGCGAAACTGCTGAACGGACGCCGGATAGCCAGAAAGAGCCGGCGCAACCTGCACAACCCTCGATGCCCCTGCCGACGACGTTTGGAGTCTATGCCCTGAGCGAGGGCCAGCTCCATGAGCTCAAGTCGGTGCCGGGCAAGATTCCGGACCGCCGCGTCGCGATCTCCGCAGCCATCAGCACGCCGAGCGCGACGACATTGGCGGACGGCGACGTCAAATTCATCGTGTTCAGGCCCGATGGGGGTATCGATGCAAGCGGGACCGAAGTTCGGGTGATCGCGAAAGTCTCCCGCGCGATGGGCGTCGATGCCAGCGGGAAAGCGGCCATGGTCAGCGCCGGCGATTCCTGGGTCATCCGCAGCATGTCCTACCCCTACAAGGTAGGCCCGATCGACGATCAGTCGAGGATGCTATTGCTTCAACCAGAGCAAGACGGCTTTACGCTCGCTCCTGGTCGTTACATCGTGGTGGTCAAGGGCATGGGTTACGACTTCACGGTGGCCGGAACGATCACCGATCCCAATCAATGCGTCGAACGCATCAACGCGGCGAACGGCGCGTTCTACTCGCCCTGTCCGCCGCCCCGACGCTAGCCGAGCCCCGATTTCCTATTTGGCGGGCTTGCTGTCCTTCGCCTCCGCCGGCGCCTCGTCGACCTTGCCGTTGTTCGCGACGCATTTTTTGAAGTATTCGCGCTGATCCTTGGCCGTTCCCTTGGCGCTACCGGCCGCCGGGTTGCCGATTTGCCTGGGCGGAAAGGCCTTCGCCACCGCCGCTTCGCATGCGCGCGCCACTTCGACCGTGATGGCTGAAGCCGTTGCCGGCACAGCCAGTGTCAAAGCAGCCGCCAACCCAACCAATGTCCGCAAATTTTTGACCGGCACCTCTTTGCTCCTTCAATTCGTGAACGGTTGCCGGAACCATAGCAAAAAGGATCGAGGCACCAAACGGCAATCCGGCGCGGAATTGCCACGCGGTCTGCCCCGTGTGCGGCAGGGCTATTGTATATGATTCTTGACTGCGGCCTGAGCGCACGCCTCGTCCTTCGAGACGACGCTTGCGCGCCTCCTCAGGATGAGGCTAAGCGGCATAGGTTCTCGTTGAAACTAGCGCAGTGCGGCGGTCCTCATCCTGAGGGCCCGCCAACGGCGGGCGTCTCGAAGGATGGCAGAGCGCGCAGCAAGATCCTCAATACTAAAGCATGTTGGGATGAAGCTAGATCGCGGCAACGACAGGTGCACTCCCTCTCCCGCTTGCGGGAGAGGGTTGGGGAGAGGGTGTATCCTCAATGGGATAATCCCCAAGACGAGAAAGCCCTCACCCGGCGCTTCGCGCCGACCTCTCCCGCAAGCGGGAGAGGTGAACAACCCGCGGCAATCGATTCTACCTAAAGCCATTCCGCCTTAGCTGTTGAGCTGCGGCGGCTTGAAATCCGGAAAGCGCGTCAGCATTGCGGTCTTGACGAACTTCAGGTGAGCAATGCTGCTTGCCAATTCCTTGAGGCGGCGCTGGCCGTTGGAGATGTCGGCTGCAAAAAGATCCTGATGATGATTATCGAGCGGCTCCCGCTCGAGATATTCATCGGTGCCGTTTCCGAAGGTGACGGACGCACGCGCGAGGGCATCGTCAACACGCCGGTTGAGGCCGGCCTGCTCCCTCTCCGCCTCCTGCAATGCTGTTTCGATTGCCGCGAGGACGGCGCCGATCCTCGCACGGTCGGTCTCCGCATCACGCTCGACGGAGCGGGCTTTGAAGCCCTTGTCCTCTCGGCGGGAGCCGAGCAGGTTGTGCGCGCGTGCTCTCAGGAATAGCTGAAACATGTGGGCCATCCCCATTTTCGAGATCTAAGCCGCTACCATCGGTCAGACATAGTTAACAAAGCCTGAATCCTGCGTCCGTTCCGCCTGGCTTCGTGCGATCCACACCCGCCAAGCTCCTTCGTGCTTGGAATAAAGCTCAAGCCATCGAACGTCGTCAACCGCGGCGGCTCCCTTGCCCGTGCCGGTTTCGGCCACGATTTGCAGCGCCTGCGCCACCGCGACATCCAGCGCTTCGAATTCCGCCGTCTCCCCCAGCGACAGGCCGATCAGAACACGATGCCCTTGCGCATCAACGAAGTACCTGCGGGGCGCGTTGTGGCGTTGATCAATCATTTGAATGACCCTCGTTCATGATCCAAGGACCCGGAAGGTCCTTCAGATGCCGGCCATAGGTGCAAACAAACGCGATCAAAATGAGGGCGCAAGTCGTCGCGCCCAGCAACGCAATGAGATACGTCATCTATGCCTATCTGCGCGCCCCGGAAATCGAGGCGGCCAAATGCTCGTCATGAATTGATCGGTCTTAGGCTGCCTTTCCAAAGCGCTCAAGGTCGGCGACGAGTTAACCTAACCACACATGGTTATTTCGATTTCGCCCCGACGATTGAGTTGGGGCGCTCGCGTTCTACGATGACGAGGGCCGCTGGGTTCGGCCGGGCTCCATCGCGGCGGGGGTATAGGGTGCGTAAAGACGATATCGCGCCGATCGCTTCCGCGAACGCCACGCCCTTACACCATAGCCGCAGCAAAAGCCCGCTGCGAAAATCGAAATCAAAACCAAAAAAGCTAGCATCCGGAATGTTCCCACGTTTGCCGGAACGTTCCTCCCGCGCTCATTTCATCTTTTCGTTGTGTCGACTTCAAGATCGGTACCGCTGAAACTTTTGTCAGACGAAGATGAAGTTTGTGCAACGTGGTGCTTGAAGATTGGTCGGCGCGCGAGGGCATAAGGCGCGGAAAGAGGCGATGGTTCTTTTTACCAGAACTCGACAAGCCGACGCCATGAACCCTGGTTCATTTGGCGCGCCAAACCTTGATTGGCACGGCTGCTCGTGGAGCGCCTGATTGCCGCGGGCCGTTCACCTCTCCCGCTTGCGGGAGAGGAAGTGCACCTCCGTCGTTGCAGCGATCAGGCCTCATCTCATCACGTCGCGCGAAAACACCGTGGTTATACGGAGCGCCGCGTGCCGATTTCATCGCGGTAAGGTTGCCAGGTTAGCTTAATCCGCGTTGTTTGTTGCGAAGTCTAACCGATCGCATATCCATCTTCGCACCGGGCTCCCCAAGCCTGGCCCACCCAAGCGAAGCCGTCGAGCGAACATGGGTCGCTTGGCGGCTTTGTCGTTGTGTCGACGAGAGGATCATTTCGGTTATGGCGCGCAAGCCCTGGTCGTTTAAGGAAGATCGCCGGCTCATGGAGTTGGCCAAGTCTTCGGCTTCGCTGGAAGAGGCGGCGAAAGTTCTCGGACGCTCGCCTGATGCGATCAAGCGCATGGCCTTGCGGCTTGGCCTTTCGCTGAAGCCGAAGACCGGCAAGAAGAGCTAGTCCTGGAAACAGCTCGTCGCGGACGACAGCTGTCTTTGTCCGCCATGGCGGCAACATTTCTCTCCGAAGCCCCTGCAGCTTTTCGTCTTGCAGGACGGAACCAAAGCAACCACGAGATGTTGATCCAGACTTTGCCGCGAGGTCTGGCCGTGGTCCATTTTGTGATTTCCGCAATGCTGGTTTGGCTGGCGATCAACATCGCTTTCGTGGTGCTTCGGTTGCGGGCCACCCGCCATCCCGCCGCGCCCCACGTCCATAGGCCGAGCCTATCTTCTGCAGAGGCAATTCCCCTCCGCCATCGCCTCGGTCGGTGAGCATCGATCGATGCGTCCACGGACCGTCCGCTCGTTCAGTCTAAAACGCGATGCGATTAGGTTGAATCGTCATCGCGCGTTAGATTCTTGTTTAAGCGTGGGCTGTTCGGAAAACCGCCGCGCCTTCTCCAGATCAGGCGTTAATTGCGCGTCTTCTTCTGGGAGCCCATTCCGGGGCTGGTTCCGTAATTGGGCGTCCCCGTTCCCTTGAAAGCACCACCCATGCTGTCCGAGCCGGAGTTCGTCGCCGTGCCGCTGCGGGAGGTGGGCTGAGTGCCCGATGGCTGGTCTTTGGTTCCCTGCGCCCAGGCCGCGGAGCTTCCGACGACGAACGACAGGAGGAGGAGGCTTAACGTCCTGATCATACTGCTCAACTTTCCATGCTTGGGCCGCGCGACCATCAGTCAGGCAACCGCTCGTAGCCCTTCCGGACCGTCCGCCCGTTAAACCCTATCTTAGCCCCCGCTGGCTAGGATCAATTCCGAAGATCAGTCACCAAGATCAGTCACCAAGATCAGTCACCGAGCCTCTCCTGAATTCCGCCCGGACCGGATGAGACACCAGCGACCGAACCTTCCGTTTGTGGCGCTCGTGCTTGCGAGCACGATGGCGTTCGCCCTGGCGGGCCATTTGGCGGCAGAGGCCGTCATTCGCCACCAGCAGGCGCACCAGCTCAACGAGCTGACCGAGGTCGTTCTGCGCCGCTCCGAACTTGCGGTCGATTTTGCCGCGGCCAGCCTGGACGATCTCGCGAAGCGTGATCTTGCCAGCTGCGCGCCGGCGGCGCTTCAAGCCATCCGGCTCCAGGTCTACCAGCGCTCGGCCATCAAGGACGTCCGTCTCGTCAATCCGGACGGATCGGTGATCTGCTCGGCCTATTCCGAGACGCTCGAGTTCGACAAGGGATGGGCAGGTCGCCACGACATGCTGTCCTCGCACGACAAGGAGCTCTCGCTGTTCCGCGTGGAGCAATTCGGCGGCGACGCATTGGGCGTGCTCAGGGACGTCAATCGCAGCTCCGCGCTGGTCGCGATCGTCGGCATCAATGCCAATCTGTTCGATCTCATGCCCGCCGAGCTGCGCGCGCACAGCGAGGTCATCCTCGCCTTGAGCAATGGCGAGAAGCTCGGCGATTTCCGGCTCGATGCCGACAGGCCCCTGCGAGGGCCGATCAGCTTCGACAGGCATTCCACGCGCTTCCCGCTTCATGCCACGATCCGGCTCGAACAGGCGGTCCTTTCGAACTGGAACAGCGAGGCTTATTGGCCGGCGCTCGCAGTGTCCCTGGGACTTGGTATCCTTTTCGGCGTCCTGCTGGCACGCAGCCGGCGGATGGAAGGGCCGGTCGCCGATCTCGATCGCGGGCTCGCGGCCGGCGAATTCAAGCCGTACTACCAACCCATCTTCGACCTCAGGACGGGCAAGATCACGGGCTGCGAGATTCTGGCGCGCTGGGTTCGTCGGGACGGCTCGGTGGTGCCGCCGATGAACTTCATTCCGCTGGCCGAATCCAGCGGGCGCATCCAGGTGATGACCTGGCAGATCCTGAGATCGGCGCTCTCCGACCTGCGTCCCGTCCTGAGGGCGGACAAGACCTTCAAGATGTCGCTGAACGTCGTGCCCAAGCACCTGCTGAGTGCCGGCTTCATTGAAACGCTGCGTCGCACGGTTCTGACGGCCAGAGTCTCCGCACGCCAGGTCGTGGTCGAGGTCACCGAGCGCGACGAGCTCGACGATCTCGCGCGCGCCGCAGCAATCGTGACCGAGTTGCGTGACCATGGCTTCCGCGTCGCCATCGACGACGTCGGCGTTGGCCATAGCGGGCTGTCGCGGCTGAAAGGGCTCGGCGCCAACACGATCAAGATCGACAAATTCTTCGTCGACACCATCACCGTGGATGCATCGACCACAACGATCGTCGAGATGTTGGTCGCGCTCGCCAAGGACTTCCGAATGACTGTCGTCGCGGAAGGAATCGAGACTGAGGAGCAGCGCCGTGCCTTGATCGCGTCCGGCGTCGAGGAAGGACAGGGCTATCTCGTCGCCGCACCGCTCCCGTTTGCGAAATTCAGCGAGCTCCTCGATTCACGCCGCCGCTCCGCAAGCCCGGCGCCGGCCGGCGATGTCCTGGTAGCCTGACCATCTCCGCCGGACGGCATCCCTTTGCTCGCTGACGGAGCGCCTCCCGGGCCCCGATCGCGGCCAGGTTTTGGACGGTCCGCGCCTAGGGAGAACGACTAGGCGTTTTAACGATATTCTCGTCTTTCGAAGCGGAATGGACCCAAGTGGCTATGGTGGACCATGCGTCGAAATCACCTCATCGCAGCCGCAGGAATCTGCCTCGCCCTCATCGCCTATGCCACCTTGGCAAGGCTGGCGGGAAGGCCGGCGCTCATGGGGCATCACGAGGCCTACTGGATCGTGGTGATCGAGCGCTTCAGCGCCTATGGCCTGTTGGGCTTCCTGCTGGCCTTTCTGTTGCCCGGCCGGCTCGCTTTGGCGTGCTCGCTTGTCGTGGCAGTCGCAATGGGGCTGGAAGTCCTGCAAACGCTGACACCCGATCGTGACCCCGGCTTCCTGGACGTGCTGCAAAAGGCCGCGGGAGGCACCGTCGGTGTCATCCTCGCCCAGACGATCCTGGCCTTCCTGCCCCGGCCGCCAACCTGAAGCTCACGGCGCTGAAAATTTTTCCAGCGCCTACGGGACATGTCCCCTTACTTCATCATCTGCCCGCGCAGTTCACCGCCTGGGTTCGCGGCGGTATGTATGTTCGCGTACCACTTCCCGGCCAGCAGGTCCGCGGCCTGAGCGTCCGTGAGCGTGGCACTGCCCTGGATGGGGCTTTGGACCGTCTTGAACGGCAAAGCGATGCCGGCATTCTTGCCGGCTTCACCGGGACCATGAAAATGAGCTCCCATCGCGGGACCAGTCAGGCCTGCATACGTGACCGTATAGGTCAGGACTTTCGTCTGGGTGTCGAACGCAGCCTCGGCCTTGCCTGAACCGGAGGAGTTGTTCGGAGGCACTTCGTTGCTGCCCTTGAGGTCGGCCTGCAGCTTGACGACCTCCGCACGTGACGGCGCGGCTGTGACGATCAGCAGCCCGCCGAGCATCGCCGCTCCCAACATCGTCACGCCGACCCGATATTTGGCTTTCCTCATGGCATTCTCCTACCGGTCTTCAGGACCCGTTGCGGGTGAAACCCCGGCCTCCGGCTTTAATTCCGGAAGACCAGTCTATGCCTGATTCGCGAAAAGCTATCGGGGATCCCATCGGCGGCGCCTGGAGCGGCGAGCCCAAGGGTGTGAGGCGAAACGGGCTAAGCTGCGCCGCGCTCGCGGAACCCGGTCGGTGCCAGGAGTTCGGCCATTTGCCTATGCGTGCTCTGCAGCGCCTCGATGGCGCCGTCGAGATCGAAATCCGCTTCGCGGATTGATGCGAAGAACTTGGCCGTCAGCGCCAGATCGAGCTTGACGCGCGTTGCGCCGTCGCGGCTCTTGCGGCGGTCAAGCGACAAGTGCAGCGCCCGCAATCTGGCTTCTGCCGGCGTGCAGCCGCTGAGGGTCGCCAGTTCGTCGTAGGTCATCCAGATCTGAGGCATGTTCTCGTCCGTATTTTACAGCGCCCTCATCCTAGCTGTCCGCGCCTGAATGCACCGTTGCCGCGCCGCGGTCGCAGCCCGCTTCACAGCGATAGCGTCAACGCAAGACTAAGATACGGGAGGCCTGGAAGATGGAGGGAAATGGCGCGGCCGCGAACGGCTGTCGAGGCCTTTGGGCAATTTGTCATTGAGCTTCACGACGGCGCCTCGCGTTTCCACAGCCGGCGCGTCTTCCTGGCTGTAGATCAGCGTCACCTCGAACATCACGTCGGGCGCTTCCCTCGCCGTTCCCGAGCAGGTCGCCATCGCACCGTTGCACACGCCCGAGAGATTGACCTGGACCTCGTCAAGCCCGAACACCGTCGGCGGGCCGTCGGCATACCGCCGCGTGGTCAGGACAGCCGTGAAGCGCTGCTCGTCATCGAACCGATAGGAGCCGCCATAGGTGAAGAAGCTGTCGCTGCCGGAGATCCGTCCTTCCGCCAGATGCACGACGCCCGTGCCCTGGGCGCGCGGGGTCCTGAACCAGGCCGCGTATTTGCCGTCTCTCATGATGGAAACATCCGCCGTAAAATTCACTGGTATTTGCAACCAACTCTGGGGCGCGGCAATGACCGATGCGGCGAGCATTCCGCCACGGTTAACGCCCTGCAAAACCAACCCGTCAAATTGCCATCGCCGCACGAGGCGACATCGGCGGCACCGTTAGAACAATTCTATGCCGTCATCTGCGGTCTCGACCGCCTCGACCCGGCGCGTGGCGACGATCGACGCCAGTCCGAGTGTTTGCAGGACGTCGCGATGAACATCCCGTTCACGCTCCATCGTGTAGCGCGCGAAGAGATCGTCGAGTATCGCCTGATCCTGCACCTCCACCTGTAGCCGCTGCGCGCCCGCAGTCTCGAGCCGCATCGCGACCGCCGGCAAGGCCGCCGAGCTTTCGCCGAGCGCGGTCATCAGGCCCTGGGCCGAATTCATCAGCCGCTCGAATTCCGCGCCTTCGTCCACGAGCCGGCTCATCAACTTGCCGAGCCGTTCATTGCCGGCCTCGACCTCGCGCAGCGCCAGAAGGATCTGCGGCTCGAGCTTGGCGAGCTGGGTGGGATCACCCTGGACGCGAAGCTGCTTCAGCTCGCCGGCCGAGCGCTCGATGCCGTCGAGCACGGGCCTCAGGCGCCCGGCCCCCGCTGAGACCTGGTCGGCAGTCGCCTTGAGCTCGTTGGCGATGACGACGAAGGCGCTGCCGCGGCTGCCGAGATGGCTTGCCTTGAGGCCGGCATTCATTCCGATCAGCGTGATATCGACCGTCGCCTCGGCAAGCCCGGCGATTGCCTGGCGAAATTTTGCCAGCGTGTCCTCGACGATCGCGAGCGCCTCGTCGACCGCGCGGCCCGCACTCTCGCAGGTGCCGATCAGGGTCGACGCGTGCGCCAGCGTCTGCTTGATGCGTGTCAGGAACGACGACGAGCCGTCCTCCTCGCCGCCAAACAGCGTACGACCGTGGCCGACGACGCTGACTGCATCGTGCAGGATGGCGGTCAGCGCGCCGACGATCTGGCCGACGTCGCCGCCGAACTCGCGCTGGGCATCCCTTAGCTGTGCCGCCTGCAACTGGCAGATCGCGCGCATGCCGTGATCGCCCGGGACCGGTTCGGGGACGAGGCTTGACGCCGATTCCAACGCAAGGTTGAGGCCGTGCGACACGTGTTCGAGGCGCTGCCGCGTGCTGTCGCCTGCCTGCAGCGAGATGATCGCGCTGCCGACCGCCTCGGCGATCTTCCTGGTGCTGGAACTGGCGCGATCGGCCAGATGGCTGCTCTTGCTGCGCTGATCGCGCAATCCGGAATAGGCCGCGCCGAGTTCGGCGCTCTCCGACATCAGTTGAGCCCGATAACGGCTCTCGAACTCCTTCTGCCGGCCGGAGGCGGAGGCGACCGCCTCGGACAGGCGCTGCTGGTCCCGGGCGCAGCCTTCGATCGAGCGCTGCACCGACCTGCCGAGATCATAGGCTTCCTGGGTGAAGGCGAGAAAGCCCTCGCGGTCGCCCTCGAGCGAGGCCGCCTCGATCCGCGCGCTGCGCGCGATGATGGTGATCATCTGGATGTGCTTGAACAGCGGCTTGAGCAGCGAAGACGCCTCTGCCGTGCTCTTGCCGATCGTCTCCAAGAGGGCGCTCTCCGCCGGCAGCGTCTGCGCCAGCTCGCTCAGCCGCGCGGCGATCTCCTGCAGCGCCGTTGCAGCGCCCTCGATCTCCGCGCCGGAGAGCTCGCCCGAGAGCGTCGCGAGACCCTGGTTCAGCTCCTTGAAAATGAGGTGACCGCGTCCGAGTTCGCCACCCACGCGCGCGAAGACGTCCTCGATCCGCGAGGAGACGTCCTCGATCGCGGCAATTGCTTCAGCGAGCGTGTCGGCCGGAACGGGAGACATGGCCATCAACCTGCCACCGCGGCGTGCCCGGCCTGATACCAGAGCATGATCTCGCGCGGGATCTGATGCAGCGAAACGACCTTCTCGACACCGCCATGAGCGATAGCTTCCTTGGGCATGCCGAACACCACGCAGCTCTCCTCGTCCTGCGCCCGTGTCGAGGCGCCGAGCTTGCGCATCTCCAGCATCCCGCGCGCGCCGTCGTCGCCCATGCCGGTCATGATGACGCCGAGCGCGTTGGCGCCGGCGTGCTGGGCCGCCGAGCGGAACAACACGTCGACGGAGGGGCGATGCCGCGACACTGGCGGGCCGTCCTTGATCGCGATCTGGTAGCGCAGGCCGATGCGCTGGAGCAGCATGTGGCGGGCGCCTGGGGCGATATAGGCGCAGCCCGGAAGCACGGGCTCACCGTCCTCGGCCTCCTTGACCCTGATCTGACAGACGGTGTCGAGACGTCTGGCAAAGGCCGCGGTGAAGCCTGCCGGCATGTGCTGGACGATGACGATCGGCGGACAGTGTGGCGGCAGCATTTCGAGGACATCGTTGAGCGCTTCGGTGCCGCCCGTCGACGCACCGACGCAGACGATGCGTTCCGTCGTCGGCCGAACCCTGCCCTGCACCGGCGGCGGGATGATCGCGTCGGCCGTCAGCTTCTTCTCGATCGCCCGTCGCTCGGAACGCGGACGAACCCGCGCGCGCGCCGCCGACTTCACGGCCTCGCGCAGCCGCGTCGAGCATTCGAGCAGCGCCTGCCGCGTGTCGATCTTCGGTTTCGGCACGATGTCGACCGCGCCGGCCTCGAACGCCTCGAACATCACGTTCGAGCCCTCTTCGGTCAACGAAGAGCAGATAATCACGGGGATTGGGCGCTGCGCCATGATCTTGCGCAGGAACGTCATGCCGTCCATGCGCGGCATTTCCAGGTCGAGGATCATGACGTCGGGGATCTCGTTCTGGAGGCGTCGCGCCGCCGCGAACGGATCGGCAGCCGCTCCCATCACCTCGATCTCAGGGTCGTCGTTGAGGATCGTCTGCAGGATTTGGCGAACCGACGCCGAATCGTCCACGATCAGCACGCGAACTTTCTCCCTCGGCATCTCGTTGCGCTCCGGCTAGACCTGGAAAATGGTTGGCTGAACTTGCTTCAGCCCAGGCACGGCACTGTGAATCATCGATTCCGAATGTCCGACCAGCAGATAGCCGCCCGGACGCAAATGGCTGCACAATTGCTCGACCACCTTGCGCTGGGTCTCGCGCTCGAAATAGATCAGGACGTTGCGGCAGAAGATGATATCGACGTCACGATCGACGGGGTAGGATTTGTCCATGAGGTTCATCCTCATGAAATGCACCATTTTCCGCAATTCCGGCACGACCCGCACCTCACCGCGCGACTTGTCCCGCGACGACCAAAAATATCGTTTCGCGAATTGCTCCGGCACTGGCGCGAGCACGTCGCGGGTGTAGATCGCCGTCTTGGCCAGGCGCAGCACCGCGGTCGAGATGTCGGTCCCGAGAATGCGGTACTGGAAACGTGAGCCGTTCCGCGTCATGTCGTCCAGCACCATCGCTGTCGTATAGGCTTCCATGCCCGTGGAGCTCGCCGAGCTCCAGATCTTGAGGTTCGCACTCTTACGGCCATGCGATTTGAGCAAAGCGGGGATCGCGATATCCTGCAGGAAAGTGAAGTGCTGCGGCTCGCGGAAGAAATCGGTCTTGTTGGTCGTCACCACATCGATGAGATGGGTGAGCTCGGTATCGAAATGATCCGCCTCGAACAGGTTCTCGACATATTCGTTGAGGCCGGAAAAGTTGAGCGCGCGCACGCGCTTGTGCAGCCGCCCCTCCAGCATCAGCCGCTTGCCCTGCGGCAGCTTGATGCCGACCTGGCCCTCGATCAATTGGGCGATGGTCCGGAAGTGGCGGTCCGACAGATGCACGGCGGTATCCTGCACGGCGGGCATCATGGCCGCCCGCTCCGATCCGGGATGGCCACCTGTACTGAATGCCGGGCCGTACGGGCCATCTTCGATCCTAAGCCTTGACGTAACCGTTGAAAGCGAACCGGTTCACCGCCTCAGGGCGGGCCGGTCCGCAAGAGTTCCGAGGAGTCCTAGCGCTGGAAATCGGCGTCTCGATCATCCTCGCCGTCATGCATGTCGAAGGCGAAGCCACCACCAGCAACCTTCAGGGCGCGCACCGGCTTGCCTTGCGGCCTCTTGGCCGGCCGCTCGGCGGCCGCCATCGTCGCCGCCTTGGTCCGCAACTGATTGATCGCCCGGTCGATCGGCGCAGCCGCATGGCCCGTTCCGCCTTGCTCGATGCGGAAATAGGCGATGGTGGACTGGAGCTGTTCGGCCTGCGAAGCGAGCTCCTCCGAGGTCGAGGACACCTGCTCGGAGGCACTGGCGTTCTGCTGGCCCACCTTGTCGAGCTGCTGGATCGCCTGGTTGATCTGGGCCGAGCCGACGTCCTGCTCGCGGCAGGCCGCGGTGATTTCCTCGACCAGCTCGGCGGTCTTCTTGATATCCGGAACGAGCTTGGAGAGCATCGCGCCGGCCTCCTGCGCCACCTTCACGGTGTCGACCGAGAGCGTGCCGATCTCGGCGGCGGCGGCCTGGCTGCGCTCGGCAAGCTTGCGCACTTCGGAGGCGACCACCGCAAAGCCCTTGCCGTGCTCGCCGGCGCGGGCGGCCTCGACCGCGGCGTTGAGCGCGAGCAGATCGGTCTGGCGCGCGATCTCCTGCACGATCGTGATCTTCTCGGCGATGGTCTGCATCGCATTGACCGCCCGGCCGACCGCAGCACCGCTGGCCTCGGCATCCTTGGCCGACTGCGCGGCGATCTTCTCGGTCTGGTTGGCGTTGTCGGCGTTCTGCTTCACGTTCGAAGCCATCTCCTCCATCGAGGAGGAGGCTTCCTCGGCGGACGAGGCCTGCTCGGTCGCGCCCTGCGACAGCTGCTCGGCGCTGGCCGAGAGCTCCTGGCTGCCGGCCGAGACGTTCTGCGCCGCCGTCAGGGCTTCCGACACGATCTGGCGAAGCTTCTCCACCATGCGCTGGAGCGCGAGGCCGAGCGTGTCCTTGTCCGACAGCGGCTTGGCCTCGACCGTGAGATTGCCCTGCGCGATCTCGTTGGCGACGGCCGCAGTGGCGTTCAGATTGGCGGTCATCGCGTTCAGGGATTTGACGAGATCGCCGATCTCGTCGTTGCTGGAAGCATCGATCTTGTGGCTGAGATCGCCGATCGCGACGGCATCCGCAAGATCGACGGCCTTGGCGAGCGACCGGCTGATGTTGATCGAGATCCAGACCGCGCTAATCGCGGCAACGATGAGCGATACGACGACGAGGACGATGAGAATCAACTGGGCGCGGCGGCTGTCTTCGTTGGACTGCACAGCCTGCTCGGCCATTTGCCTCTTCGTATTCGCGACATAGGCTCCCATCGCCTCCGTCGCGTCTGCGACCACCTTGCGCCCGTCGCCCATCGAGCGCTCCGTGGCCTTGGTCTTGTCCGTCTTTGCCAGCCTGATCGTCTCTTCCTGGTAGACGTTCATCCTGGCGTAGGCACTCGTAAAGTTGTCGAGCAGTTTCTTGCCACCCTCGCTCGCGAGCGAGTGGACCTCGTCCTTGATCCTCGTTGCTTCCTCGCGGAGCTTGGCGGCGTTCATCGCGAATTCGTCGGCTTCGCTTGGCGTTCCCAGGATTGCGTTCTTTTCCGCCCTGACCTGCTGCCAAATGATCTTCTCGACTTCGGATGCCTTCTCCATCCGCTTGGCCCGAAGCACCATGGAATCTGCGGTCGCGGCCATGTCGGCCAACTTCATATAGCTTACGGCGCCTGCCACAATGAACAGAAGGATGACCAGGCCGAAGGCGCTGGCAAGCTTGGCTTTGACGGTGAATCTCATGTCAGTCTCGTTGTTTCGAATTGGGGTGGTTACGCGTGTCCACGCTTCACTCTTACAAACTCAGGCGGCGCGAGGCGCATCCGTGCCGGCGTCGCGTCCTTCCGGAATCTTGTCGTTCGCCATCAGCTTGGCGAGATCGAAGATTACGACGAACTTCTCGCCCTTGCGGCCGATGCCGGCGGCGTAGTCTGACTGCCACTTACCGCCAACCTCGGGAATCGGCTCGATCGCCTGCTCGTCGATGTCGGTGACCTCGAACACGCAGTCGGCGACGAAGCCCACGCCGACCAGGCGATCCTTCATCGGGACGTCGAGAATGATGATGCGGGTCGCTTCCGTGGCGGCAACGGTCGGCAGGCCGAGCTTCTTCCTGAGATCGACGATCGGATAGCCGCTGCCGCGCACGTCGATCATGCCGAGCAGAAAGTCCGGCGCGTGCGGAAGCCGCGAGATCGGCCGCATGTCGAGAATTTCGCGGACGTTGCGGATGCTGATGCCGAACGTCTCGCCGGCGAGCCCGAGCGTCAGATATTGCGAAGTTGCGGCCATGATGCAGTCCGGGTTCCGAAGATTTGGAAATGAGCGGTCCGGCGCGAGGCCGGACCGGTTGATCAGCGTTGGAATTCGGCGTCGCGGTCGTCTTCGCCGTCATGCATGTCGAAGGCGAAGCCCCCGCCACCGGCGACCTTCATCGCACGTGCCGGCTTGCGGACAGGCGTCGGCGTCTTCGGGCCGCGATCGACAGCCGCCATGTGCGCAGCCTTGGCGCGAAGCTGGCCGACGGCGCGGTCGATCGGCGCGGGCGCGGAGCCCTCGCCGCGGCCCGCCTGCTCGATCCGGAAGAACGAGATGGTCGACTGGAGCTGCTCGGCCTGGGAAGCGAGTTCTTCCGATGTCGAAGACACCTGCTCGGAGGCGCTGGCATTCTGCTGGCCGACCTTGTCGAGCTGCTGGATCGCCTGGTTGATCTGGGCCGATCCGACGTCCTGCTCGCGGCAAGCCGCGGTGATCTCCTGCACCAGCTCGGCGGTCTTCTTGATATCGGGCACGAGCTTGGACAGCATCTCGCCGGCTTCGCGGGCGACCTTCACGGTCTCGGTCGAGAGCGTTCCGATCTCGGCGGCGGCAGCCTGGCTGCGTTCGGCAAGCTTGCGGACTTCGGAGGCGACGACCGCAAAGCCCTTGCCATGCTCGCCGGCGCGCGCGGCCTCGACCGCCGCGTTGAGCGCAAGCAGGTCGGTTTGCCGTGCGATCTCCTGCACGATCGTGATCTTCTCGGCGATCGTCTGCATCGCTTCGACGGCACGGCCCACGGCGGCACCGCTGGATTCGGCGTCCCTCGCCGATTGCGCGGCGATCTTCTCGGTTTGGTTGGCGTTGTCGGCGTTCTGCTTCACGTTCGAAGCCATCTCCTCCATCGAAGACGAGGCTTCCTCGGCCGAGGAGGCTTGTTCGGTGGCGCCCTGCGAAAGTTGCTCCGAACTCGCGGAGAGCTCCTGGCTGCCGGCGGAGACGTTCTGCGCCGCGGTGAGCGCTTCGGCGACGATCTGCCGGAGCTTCTCGACCATTGTATTCAAGGACCTGACGAGATCGCCAATCTCGTCGTTGCTGGCGGAAGGAATGGTCCGGCTGAGATCGCCCTCGGCGACCGATCCGGCAAGACCGACCGCCCGGCCGAGCGACCGACTGATCGAGATCGAGATCCAGAGCGCCGCCCCGACCGCAACCGCCAGGGAGATGCCGATCAGCGCCATCAGCAGGAATTGCGCCTGGTGCCCCTCTGCCTTGGATTGGACGGCCTGCTCGGCCATCTGCCTCTTCGTATTGGCGACATAGGCGCCCATGGATTCCATCGCGTCTGCAACGACCTTGCGGCCGTCACCCATCGAGCGCTCCATGGCCTTCGACTTGTCCGTCTTGGCCAGCCTGATCGTCTCTTCCTGATACGCATTCATCCTGGCGTAGGTCGCCGCAAAGCTGTCCAGCAGCTTCCTGCCCGCTTCGCTCGCGAGCGCGTAGACCTCATCCCTGGTCTTCGTCGCCTCCTCGCGAAGCCTGGCCGCATCCGCCGCAAACTGCTCGGCCTGGGCTTCCGTTCCGAGAATCGAATTCTTCTCGGCGCGCAGCTGGAGCAGGATGTCCTTTTCGATCTGCGTCGCCTTCTCCATCCGGTTTGCGCGCAGGACCATGCTGTCGGCAGTCGCCATCATGTCGCCGAGCTTCATGTAGGCCACACCGCCCGCGACCCCGGACAACACGATGATCACGCCGAACGCACTGGCAAGCTTTGCCTTGACGGTGAATCTCATTTCCAGCCCCTACCCCGGTCTCGCCCGAGACCTCATTTCAGTTCAGAATGCGTTCCATGTTCGGAACGATGACGAACTCTTCACGCCACTTCGCAATGAAGCAAATGAACTCCGGCTTCCAGTGCATGCCGACCCGCGGTGTTTGCTGCACGTCGGCCTGGGAGATCTCGGTGACCTCGTAGACCTTGTCGGCGGTGACGCCGACCAGGACCGGCTCGCCGTCGAGCTCGATTTCGATGACCACGATGCGCGTATCGGCAGAATCATCGAGCTGCGGCATGCCGAAGCGGATGCGCAGATCGGCGAGCGGAATGACGTTGCCGCGCACGTTGATCACGCTGGGAACGAAGGCGCGCGCACCCGCGACCTTGGTCACCGGGACGGGATCGATGATCTCGCGCACGAGGCCCGCGTCGAGCGCGAACTTCTCCTCGCCAAGGCCGATCATCACGACCTGCATCGCGTCGGCCTGACGTTCGCCAGCCAAACCACCGTTCATCACGCCGCCTCGCTGATATGCTGCTTCTCGACCTTCGACTGCGCCAGCGCGACAAGCTGCGCGACGTCGAGGATCAACGCCGCCGTGCCGTCACCCAGGATGGTCGCGCCGGAGAACATCGTGACGTCCGAATGCAGCTTGGAAAGCGACTTGATCACGGTCTGGTGGTTACCGATGATCTGGTCGGCGACGAGCCCGACATGGGTCTCGCCGGTCGAGATGATGATCGTCTTCTGGTGCCGGTCGGGCGTGCCCGATGCGGTCATGATCTCGCGCAGCCGGAGGAAGGGCACGAGGTTGCCGCGCACGTTGAGGAAATTGCGGCCGCGGGAGCGCTCGTCCTCGGCGGTCAGCTCGATACATTCCTCCACTGCGGACAGCGGAATGATGTAGCGGCCTTCGCCGACGCGGATCAGCAGGCCTTCGATGATCGCAAGCGTCAGCGGCAGGCGCAGCGTCACCGTGGTGCCCTGCCCCGGCCGGGTCGACAGGTCGATCGAGCCACGCATGTTCTCGATGGTACGCTTGACCACGTCCATGCCGACGCCGCGGCCGGACAGCGCCGAGATGGTCTGCGCGGTCGAGAAGCCGGGATGAAACAGAAATTGATGGATCTCATGATCGGTGAGCACGGCTCCGGCCGCGATCAGCCCCTGCTCTTCCGCCTTCGCACGGATGCGCGCGGTGTTGAGGCCGCCGCCATTGTCCTTCACGGTGACGAGCACCTGCGCGCCCGAATGCACGGCGGCGAGCTCGATCCGGCCTTGCTCGGTCTTGCCGTTGGCAGCGCGCGTGGCGGTGTCTTCGATGCCGTGGTCGACGGAATTGCGGATCAGATGCACCAGCGGATCTGCCAGGCACTCGATCATGGTCTTGTCGAGCTCGGTATCCTCGCCCGAGGTGACGAATTCGACAGGCTTCGACAGATCGCGCGACAGATCATGCACGAGGCGGCGGAAACGGCCGAACAGCGAACCGATCGGCACCATGCGTGCGCCCATCGTGGTATCGCGCAAGGAGGAGGCCAGGCGCTCGATCTCCTCGGCGATCATCTTGATCGAGAGGTCGGAGCCGGAGGCAGCGAGCTGGGTCAGCCGCGCCTGTGCGATGACGAGTTCGCCGACGCGGTCCATCAGCTCATCGAGGCGCTCGGCCTGAACGCGAACGGTGGCAATGCCGCGATCGTCACGCTTGGCCTCGGGCTTCGGTTCAAGCCTCGATTCGGATTTCGGCTCCGCCTTTGCGACGGGCTGCTCGGCGAAGGGCGCGGCAGCAGCCTCGACCACCGGCGCAGGCATTTCGACCACCGGGGCCGGCTCTTCGTCGAGAAGCTGGAACAGCGGCGCAGGCGCGGGCGCGTCGACATGCGCCAAGGGCGAGAGCGTCAGCTTCATTTCGTCCTGGACGAACATGAAGACGTCGTCGATCGCGTCCTTGTCGCAGACCGCGTGCAGCTTGACGTCCCACTTCAAATAGCAGTCTTCCGGCTCCATCTCATCGAGGAACGGGATGCCGTCGGTGATCGGAACGACGAAGCAGGGGCCGAGCTTGCAGAGATCTTCCAGGAGATCGAGCGGGTTCGAGCCGTTGCGCAGGATGTGCGATTCAAATTCGAGATGCAGGTGCCAGCCGGCTTGCTTGCTCTCGCTAGGAACCAGCGGCGGCGCCTCGGCGATCTCGACGACCGGAGCGCCAGGCTGGTCGAATGATACGAAGCGCTTGAGATCGTCGAGGATGGCCTCGCCGATGATGTCGTCGGTCGACTGGGGATCTTCGATCAACGCGCGGATGTAGTCCTTGGCGGCGAGCGCGACCGAGATCAGCTCCTGGGTCGGCTTGATCTCGCCCTTGCGGACGCGGTCGAAAGCGGTCTCGAATTCGTGGGTAAAGGAGGCGACCTTGTCGAAGCCGAACATGGCGCCCGAACCCTTGATGGTATGCAGGGCGCGGAAGGCGGAATCGACCAGTTCGCGATCGTCGGGACGCTGGCCGAGGTCGAGCAAGGCCCCTTCAAGAACTTCGAAGAGCTCGCTGGCTTCCTGACGAAAGACCTCGGTCGGGTCCATTGCGCTCATGCGCGCACCAGCTTGCCGACCACGGCGAGCAACTGCTCAGGCTTGAAGGGTTTGGTGATCCAGCCGGTGGCGCCGGCGCTCTTGGCTTCCTGCTTCACCGTGTCGTTGGATTCGGTCGTCAGGAACACGATGGGCATGCCGACCGCGCTCGGCAGCTTGCGCAGCGCCCGGATCAACTCCAGCCCGTTCATGACGGGCATATTCAGGTCGGTGATCACGAGGTCGAGCTTGCCGGCCTGCGCCTTGGCGAGCCCTTGCGCGCCGTCGCCGGCCTCGATCACGCTGTGACCGGCCGGCTCGAGCACAACCTTGATCATCTGCCGAATGCTGGGCGAATCGTCGACGGTCAGAATCGTGGCCATTAGGTGCCATCTTTCTTTTGCGGGAAATGCTGATCGATCATCGCCTCGCTGGCGAAGCCGGCACGGCGAAGGGTGTTGCGAAGAGACTGGGAGAAGGAGGTCAGGACCACCGGGCGGCCTTGGGCCTCGCCCGTCTTGGCGGTCGACAGCAGAAGCTGGATCGACGTCACGTCGGCCTTGTCGACGCTCGAACAGTCGATCTCGAGCCGCTCCTGGCGGCCGAACGCCTCGCGGATGAGCTCATAGACGTTGCGAATGGCCGCGATGCTGCAATCGGCGGGTAACCGCAACGACCACTTCGGCTCCGTCGGATTGAGCGCCATCGCTGCCCCGCCTTTGCTATATTCCGATACTCGTTTGACGTGAATCCAATGAGTAAACTCCTAACGCGAGCATCCGTACAACTACGGGTCACATTTCGCCGGAATTCGCGCAACTGTATGCAGGCGTGCACAGCCTACTGAGATCACATCCGCAATGCGGCGCCCGCGGCGCATTTGCTTCGCGTTAAATTCGCTCGGGTTATGGGCTTGGGTCCGTGCCTTTGCCAGCGAAGAGAGCCCCGGCTGCCGATGCTGACCCAAGCGCTCCTGGTTGACGACAGCCGCTCTGTCCTCAACTTCCTGAAACGTCACATCGAGGCTGAAGGTCTGGTCGAGGCCACCACCTTCCTTGATCCCGTGGAAGCGCTGACTTGCGCACGGGAGCGCGCCTTCGATCTCGTGCTGGTCAACTACGAGATGCCGCATATGGACGGCATCAGCTTTATCCGCACCTTCCGCAGGCTTCCTGGCTGCGCCGATATTCCGATCGCGATGATCACGTCGCGACAGACCGATGACGTCAAGATGGAAGCGCTGCAGGCCGGTGCAACCGATTTCCTGCCCAAGCAGCCGAAGAGCGTCGAGATGACGGTGCGGCTGCGGAATTTGATTCAGCTTGGTGCAGCCGTGCGCAAGCTCAGCGATCGCGCGGCGCACCTGGCGAGCGAAGTCGCAGCAGCCACACGAAAGCTCGGCGAGCGCGAGGAGGAGATCATCCTGCGGCTCGCGCTTGCGGTCGAATATCGCGACAACGACACCGGCGAGCACACGCTGCGGGTCGCCCGGTACAGCCGCATCATCGCCGAGCAGCTCGGCCTGCCGGCCCGGCTCTGCCGCGACATTTATCTGGCCGCTCCCCTGCACGACGTCGGCAAGGTCGCCATTCCCGACAATATCCTGCTCAAGCCCGGCAAGCTGACCGACCAGGAGATGGCGGTGATCCGGACCCATGCGACGATCGGCGAGAAGATTTTGGCGGACTCAACCTGCGAGCTGATCCAGCTCGGTGCGCAAATTGCCGCAGGCCATCATGAGCGCTGGGACGGCGCGGGCTATCCCAGCGGTCTCAAGGCTGACGAGATTCCAATGGCCGCACGCGTGGTCGCGGTCGCTGACGTCTTCGACGCGCTGACGACACGACGACCATATAAAGAGCCGATGCCGATCGAGGTGGCGCGCAACTATTTGGTCGAGAACAAGGGCCGGCAGTTCGATCCGGCCTGCGTCGAGGCCTTTTTGTCGCGCTGGGACGAGGTCCTCGATATCGCCGCCGGGGGACAGGCGACGCCGTTCCTCAAAGCCGAGGCTCCTCTCGCTCCAATCACAGAGTGTGCGGCCGAAGGCCGTTCGCCCGAATTTGCCGCGCCACCTGATATCGTCGTCCGGCCAACGGCTTGGCACCCCTTTGTCGCCGATGGTGGGTTTGAACCACTTCCTGCTAGAGTGCACCAATAGTCAAAGCGTGATTCTGGTCACACTTACCTGGGCGCTCCGGTGCTAAAAGTCGCACCGGGACGGGGACCAGCAAATTATCGGTCGAATTGAATGAGCATACCCATGAGAAGCCTGATCGGCGCCGTTGTCGGCGCGTTCTGTTTTGCGGCCCCCGCCTTGGCGGAGACGCCGGCCGCGATCGTCGAGGATGTGCAAGGCAAGGTCGACGGCGTCGAATTCATGGACTATGTCGCGCCCGGCAAGATCATCAAGCTCGGGCCCAAAGCGAGCATTACGCTCAGCTACCTCAAATCCTGCCTGCGCGAGACGATCAGCGAGGGCGTCGTGTTGGTCGGCGCCGAGCAAAGCACCGTGCAGCTCGGCGACGTGCAGCGCGCCAAGGTGCCCTGTGATACCAAGGCGGCGCAGCTCTCCGAGCGCGAGGCGAATCAGAGTGCCGCGACCACGTTCCGGACCATGCGGTCCGATGCCAAGGGCACTCCGTCCAAGCTGCCGACGATCTACGGCGTCGCGCCGCTGGTCCAGGCCAAGAGCGGGAGCACGCTGGTGATCGAGCGCACCGACGGCAAGGAAGCCACGATCAGCATACCGCTCAAGAACGACATCATGATCCGCGGCAAGTTTTATGATTTCGCCAAGGCCGGGAAATCGCTGACCCCGGGCGGCAGCTATCTCGCAAGCCTCGGCGCCAAGCGTTACACCTTCCTGGTCGACGCCAGTGCCACCTCGTCACCGACCCCGATCATCGGCCGCCTGCTGCGGCTCGAATAAGTGGCCTAGCGACGGGGCGATGCGGCGGATCGGGGGACGGGACATCGTTGCAGCTATCCTGATTGCGCTCCTCGCGGGCGCAATTTTCATGTCTCCGCCGCTCCAGACGCTCCAAGGCCTCTCGCTCGACATTCTCACGGCACTGCGCGGCAAGGTCATTGGCGACCGCCGCGATCCCGCCAATTCGCCGGTCGTCGTCGTGGCCATCGACGGCGAGACCTACGACACCCCGCCCTTCAAGGGATCGCCGACGCAGACCTGGACGCGCGAGATCGGCCGCGTGCTCGGGAGCATCACCGAGGGTGGCGCCAAGGTGATCGGCTTCGACGTCATCTTTCCGAGCTCGATTGAGCAGTCGGAGATTCCCTTCGGCGACACCTCGGTCGGCAGCCGCATGAAGGGCTTCGACCGGGACTACCTGATCGCATTGCGGCAGATCTCCGACAGCGGCAAATTGGTGCTCGGCGATATCCTGAGCAACGACCATCCGGAAGTCCCCTATCGCGCACAGCAAGTCGCGGTGCGCAACAGCATCCGCGCGCTCAACGTGCATACCGACGCCGATGACGTGATCCGGCGCATGCCGCTGAGCTTCTCAATCGAGGGCAAACCGGTGCCCGCAATGGCGGTCGAGCTCGCGGCGCGTGCGCTTGGTGCAAAGCCCGGGATCGCGCCGTCTGGCTCGACCGAATTGTCCGGCTATGCAATCCCGAGCGCGTTTCCGAATACCGTGACGCTCAACTTTCGAGGGCTGGGCCGCGATGTCCCGACCTTCTCCTTCGCCGATCTGCGCGCCTGCGTCGAAAAAGGCGATCGCGAATTCTTCCGCCGCGCCTTCGAGGGCAAAGTCGTGCTGCTCGGCACGGTCCTCAATTTCGAGGATCGCAAGCTCACATCGATGCGCCTGTCCGGCGGCTATGACGGCGCGCCGGCGGCGCGATGCGCCCTGCCCGCGCCGGAGCGCGCCATGCAACGCGCCCGCAGCGACATCGCCGGCGTGTTCGTGCACGCCACCGCTGTTCGCAACCTGATCGAGCGCGATGCCCTGACCGAGCTTGGCTTCCCCGCGCGGACCATTCTCACGATCGCGTTTGCGCTCGTCATCGCTTGCGCCGCCTGCATGCTTGCGCCGAGCGGAGCGCTGGTCGCCTGGTTCGCTCTCACTGCCATTTACGCTGCCGTGGCCGTCAGCGCGTTCGTTCATGCCTTGGCATTGCCGTTGACGGAGCCGGCACTCGCCGGCCTTGCCGCGCTCGCGATCATGACCGGCTACAGATTCGTGCTGGCCGATCGCGACGAGCGCTTCCTGCGCAAGAGCTTCGCCTTTTACCTCGCGCCGGAGGTCATCGAGACCATGGTCACCTCCGGCAAGATGCCGGCGCTCGGCGGCGAAATGCGCAACGTCACCATGTTCTTTTCCGACCTCAGCGGTTTCTCGTCCATTGCCGAAACCATGACACCGGGCGAGTTGGTGACGCTGATGAACGAATATCTGTCCGCCATGACCGACATCATCGAAAGCCATGGCGGTTACGTCGACAAATATATCGGCGATTCCATCGTCGCCATGTTCGGCGCGCCGGCCGACGATCCCGCACACGCTCGCAACGCGGTTCGCGCCGCACTGAAGTGCCATACGAGGCTTGTGGAGCTCAATGCCGGCAATCCCGCTTTCGCCGGGCACGGCCTGTCGCATCGCATCGGTCTCAACAGCGGCGAAGCCGTGGTCGGCAATATCGGCTCGCGCCGCCGCTTCAACTATACCGTGATGAGCGACACTGTGAACGTCGCCTCACGGCTCGAGGGCGCCAACAAATATTACGGCACCGCGATCATGGCCTCCGAAACGACGATGGTGCAGGCCGGCGATAGTTTCGCCTGGCGCGAGCTCGACGCGATCAGGGTGCAGGGCCGCGGCGAGGCCATCAAGGTGTTTGAGCCATTGGCGGACATGGGCGCGGAGAGCGCCGACCAAGCCAAGGTCGCCGCCGCATATGCGGAGGGGCTCGCCTGCTGGCGCGCGCGGGATTTCGCGAAGGCGTCCGATGCGTTCCGGCGTGTCGCAGAGATCGATCCGGCATCGGCGCGGTTTGCCGACCGCGCGCGAGCGCTCATCGCAGATCCGCCGCCGTCCGATTGGACACCCGTCCACGCGCTGGAAGGGAAGTAGCGGCCGGCAATGCGCCGCTTCACGTGCTGCGAGATCACGCCACCCTAAAACGGCAGTCCCACGTAGTTCTCCGCGAGCTGGCGCTGCGCCGTCTCGGACGAGAGTAGGTATTCCAGCTCCGTCTGCTGCAGCCGATCCTCGTATGCGAGCCGGTCGGGGAAGCGATGCAGGAGCATCGTCATCCACCAGGAGAAGCGCTGCGCCTTCCAGATCCGCGCCAGTGCCTTGGCGGAATAGCCTGCAAGGCCGGTATCATCGCCGCTCTGATAATGCGCGAGCAAGGCGTGATAGAGATAGTAGATGTCGGACGCGGCGCTGTTCAGCCCGCGCGCGCCTGTCGGCGGCACGATGTGAGCGGCATCGCCGGCGAGGAACAGCCGGCCATAGCTCATCGGTTCGGCGACGAAGCTGCGCAGAGGCGCGATGCTCTTCTCGATCGACGGTCCCGTGATCAGGTTGCCGGCGACCGCGTCCGGAAGTCGGCGCTTCAGCTCGGCCCAGAACGCATCGTCGCTCCAGTCGTCGACCTTGTCGGTCAGCGGCACCTGGATGTAGTAGCGGCTGAGCACCTGCGAGCGCAGCGAACAGAGCGCAAAGCCGCGCTCGTGCTTCACATAGATCAGCTCCGGCGACACCGGTTTCGTTCGCGACAGCACGCCCAGCCAGCCGAACGGATAAACCTTTTCATATTCCCGCAGCACGTCCTTCGGGATCGATTTGCGGCTGACGCCGTGGAAGCCGTCGGCGCCGACGACGTAGTCGCAATCGACGCGGACGGTCTCGCCGTTCGATCGATAGGTCACGTAGGGCCGATCCGACGTCAGATCATGCGGCGTCACGTCCTGCGCATCGTGCACGACCTTGCCGCCGAGACGGTCGCGCGCCTCATAGAGGTCGCGCGTCAGCTCGGTCTGGCCGTAGACCAGCACCGAATTGCCGCCGGAATGCTTGTGCAGGTCGATCTGGGACAGCACGCCGTCATGGGCGATCTCGAAGCCGGTATGGATCTCGCCCTCGCGGTCCATCCGCTCGCCGCACTGCGCCTCGCGCATCAACTTGGCGAAGCCGTGCTCGAGCACGCCGGCGCGGATGCGGGCGAGCACGTGGTCGCGGCTGTATTTCTCCAGCACGATTGTGTCGATGCCCTTCAGGTGCAGCAGCTGGGACAACAGCAGCCCGGACGGCCCGCCGCCGATGATACAGACCTGAACCTTCATTTTTGCATCCTCCCGTCGGCACTTTTTTACAGATTTGACGCCGCAGACCGATGGAGGGTTTCGCCATTGTCTTGTACTATTCGAACATGAAGCGCACAGCCCCGGCGATCCGGATCTATAATCTGTTCGGCGAGTCCGGCGACTTGCCCGACGTTGTGCATTGCGAGACCATCGCGTCCCGCTCGGTGCTGCACGACTGGACCCTGGCGGTGCACCGCCACGCCCGGCTGCACCAGGTGCTGCTGATCGAGCGCGGCGGCGGCGAGGCGACGCTCGACGGGCGGGTGGTGCCCTTGAGGCCGATGCAGATCGTCAACGTACCCGTCGGCCACGTCCACGGCTTCCGCTTCGTGCCCGATACGCAAGGATGGGTGCTGACCATCGCCGCGGAGATTCTGGACGAGGCGCTGCTCGCCGCCGAGGGATTGCGCGGTGCGCTGTCGCGCTCGGCCGTGGTGCGCGGCACACCGCAGATCCGCACCATCATGAAGCAGATCTTCGCCGAACACGCCGCGCGCGATTTCGGTCGCGCGCATGTGCTGCGCGCGTTGTCGTCCGCCATGATCGGACTGGTGGCACGCGCGCTCACGAGCGAGAACGGCGGCAACGG
The DNA here is from genome assembly GCF_023101665.1 of Bradyrhizobium sp. 195. Lineage (NCBI taxonomy): Bacteria > Pseudomonadati > Pseudomonadota > Alphaproteobacteria > Hyphomicrobiales > Nitrobacteraceae > Bradyrhizobium > Bradyrhizobium sp. 195. The sequence continues at coordinate 6,745,764 of NZ_CP082161.1, forward strand.
CGCGGTCGAATCGGGCCTGTTCCGCCGCTTCGAGGCGCTCCTGGAGCAGCATCATCTGGAACGCTGGAGCGTCGCGGACTATGCCGAGGCGCTGGCGGTGACGCCGACGCATCTCAACCGGATCACACGGGCGGCGACCGGTGACACCGCCTCGCACCTCATCCTCAACCGGCTGATCCGGGAGGCGCGGCGCAACCTCGTCTACACCAATTTGCCGGTCTCGACGATCGCCTACACGCTCGGTTTCGAGGACCCCGCCTATTTCAGCCGGGTCTACGCCGCAGCCACGGGAATATCGCCGCGCGCGTTCCGCGCGCAGCTCCATGGCGACGAAGGCTGATGCATCGGACCAAAGACCAAGGGCGCCATGGTCGAAGCCACACCGCGAACGGCGTTGGGCTCTCATCACCACTTACCTTCGTATAGAGGATCCCATCCTTTGGATGGAGCCCCTTTACCTCCGTACAATTGCGCAGGGAATGCGCTCGCCTTAACGTGGCTGCATTCGGCGCGCTGGCGCTGGTGGCATGGAACCTCCCTAACCTTGGCGCAAGGCGGCCAACCCTGTCCGGTCGTCTGCGCCGCTTTTTTAGCAAAGCCATCCGCGCCGTCATTGTTTTTCCGGCCGACGCACTGCGCCATTTCGGCCGAACCGTCCGGCTTTCGCGCGGAAGTGGGGATTTTCAACAATGTCTTCGATTGGGAAGATCGCGCTCTTTATCGATGGCTCCAATCTCTATGCCACCTCCAAGGCGCTGGGTTTCGACATCGATTACAGGCGTCTGCTCGGTGAATTCCAGAGCCGAGGTACGCTGTTGCGGGCCTTCTACTACACGACCGTCATCGAGGATCAGGAGTATTCGTCAATCCGTCCCTTGATCGACTGGCTCGACTATAACGGATATACCGTCGTCACTAAGCTCACCAAGGAGTTCATCGACGCCGGTACCGGTCGCCGCAAGGTGAAGGGCCGCATGGATGTCGACCTCGCCGTAAGCGCGATGGAACTCGCCGAGCATGTGGATCAGATCGTGTTGTTCTCGGGCGATGGGGATTTTCGTTCGCTGGTGGAGTCCCTGCAGCGCCGCGGTGTCCGCGTGACGGTCGTCTCCACACTCTCTACTCAGCCCCCCATGGTTGCCGACGACCTGCGCCGACAGGCGGACGTCTTCATCGATTTGGCAGACCTGAAACAAAAAGTGGGGCGCGACCCGACCGAACGACCGGGATCGCGCGAGATGCGTCAGACATCGCAATTCCTCGCACGCGGAGCCATCAATCGCGGCGACCCGGTGGAGTGATCCCGGGACGGCCGGCTCCTCATACGTCGAAAAATACCGTCTCCTCCGGCCCCTGCAAATTGATCGTAAAGGAATACACGACCTTGCCGGCACGCTCGCCGCGCTTTGCGATCAGGGTCGAGCGCCGGGACGGCTGTTCGATCAGGTTGAGCACGGGGTCGGCGGCGTTGGCGGCCTCTTCATCCGAGAAATAAAGCCGCGTGTTGAGGCCGATGTTGATGCCGCGCGCGACGATCCAGACATTGACGTGCGGCGCGCATGTCCGTCCCGCTTTGTCGATGATCGCACCGGGCTTGATGGTCTCGAAGGTCACGAGACCGCTCTCGAAGTGGGAGCCGGCGCGGCCCCAGCCGCGAAACTCCTGCTCCAGCGCACCGGCCGAGCGATCGGCCGGATGATTGTAGCGGCCGCTCGCATTGGCCTGCCAGATTTCCAGCAGCACGTCGCGCAGCGGCGTGCCGCTGCCGTCGAGCACCTTGCCTTCCAGCGTGATGCGCTCGCCCTGCGTGTTCGGCGTCACCAGCACGTTGGAAAAATTCTTCTCGAAGATGTCGAATCCCGCCATCGCGGGGATCAGGCCGATATGGACGTAGGGACCGGCGGTCTGCGACGCCGTTTCCTTGAGATAGTTGAGCGGCTGCGGCATTTGCTCAGTTCCCCGCGGTGCGATTTTCAAAGTAGGTGGAGCGCTGGCCGCGCAGGACGATGTCGAAGCGGTAGGCAAGCGAGTCGAACGGCGTCGAGGCGTTAAGGTCGAGCGGTGCGACCAGGCGGTCGAGCGCGTCCTTGTCGGGAATCGTCGTCAGGATCGGGCAAACCGGGATCAGAGGATCGCCCTCGAAATACATCTGCGTGATCAGCCGCTGCGCAAAGCCCGAACCGAACACCGAGAAATGGATGTGGGCGGGCCGCCAGCTGTTGACGTAGTTGCGCCAGGGATAGGGCCCCGGCTTCACGGTGCGGAAATAGTAATAGCCGGTGTCGTCCGTCAGCGCGCGGCCACAGCCGCCGAAATTCGGATCGATCGGCGCCAGATACGTGTCCTTCTTGTGCCGGTAGCGGCCACCGGCATTGGCCTGCCAGAACTCGACCAGCGTGTTCGGCACGCCGCGACCGGTTTCGTCCAGCACGCGGCCGTGGACGATGATGCGCTCGCCGACGGGATCGCCGTCCTTGGCGTAGTTGCGGATCAGATCGTTGTCGAGCGAGCCGAGATCGTTATGGCCGAACACCGGCCCTGTGATCTCCGAAACCGAGTTCTCCAGCGACAGCAACGCTTGGCGCGGCGAGCGCAGCACCGAGGATTTGTAGCCCGGCGCATGCGCGGGCGGATGGATGGAGCGGTCGCGCTGGAAGAAGCCGCCATCGCCGAGCGGAGGCGTAAAAGGCTCGGGACTGTTGAGGCGGGGATCCCGCAAGGCTGACGCCTGGGCATTCATCGTGTCTCTCCCTGGGGCGCCCGGGTCCGGACGCGCGGCTTATCGGGAGATCATGGCGCGGTCTATTCCCCGGATAAATAGATCGATTATAATATATTGCATGAAAGAAATCGATCATTTGGCCCTCGACGGCCACGCGCTCGAACTGTTCCTTGCCGTGCTGGAGGAGGGATCGGTCACCGCGGCGGCAACAAGGCTCGGGCTGACGCAATCGGCGGTCAGTCACGGGCTGAACAAGCTGCGGCGGATCGCAGGCGATCCGCTATTCGCGAAATCCGGCCGCGGCATCGTCGCCACCGCGCATGCGCAGGCCCTCGCCGCGAAGGCACGGGCGCTGATCGACGAGATGCGGAGCTTTGCCGGCGGCGTCACGTTCGAGCCGGCTCGTGCGCAGCTTTCGCTGACGATCGCCGCCAACGACTTCCAGCGCGACCTGCTGCTGCCGCGGTTCTTCGATCACGTCGCCGCGCAAGTGAAGGGCCTGAATTTGCGCGTGATCCCCTCGCAGTCGCCCTCGCCTGCGATGCTGCGCGAAAACCGCTGTGATCTCCTGATCACGCCGCTGCCGCCATCCGGTGTCGATATCGTGCAGAAACGCCTTTTGAGCGATCATTACGTCTGTTACTTCGATCCCAAGATGCGCAGCGCGCCGACCGGCCGCGGTGCCTATCTCGCGGCGCGACACATCACTGTCGTCTACACCGACAATGAGCGGCTCGACTTCGACCGCCGGCTGGCGGCCAACGGTCTTCACCGCGACATCGCGATCTCGGTGCCGAGCTTTTCCGGGGTGCCGTCCTTCCTTCGCGGCTCGCAGATGCTGGCGAGCATGCCGAGCCTGCTGGCGTCTGGGGTCATGCGCGGTTTCGCGCAAACGCGGATTCCGCTGGCGTCCCGCACGCGGACGCTGGCCGAGCTGCCGATGTTCATGGTCTGGCACCAGCGCTATCAGAAAGACCCGGCCCATCGTTGGGTCAGGAGCCAGCTCGAGAGTGTCGCGGCGACGGCGGCGGGCGGCTGAACAGGACTCCACCGAATTGTACGGCCGCCGCGTCACGCCCGCGGACAGCTTGACACGTTGCAATCATCGCTGCCGCCTCAAGATACCTCCGGGACCGCGGCCCCGCGGGCGCGGGGCCGGTGACCTGCCCCTCGCCAAACCCACTGGTTGCGCAAAGGGAGCCACGCTAAAATCCCCCCATGACAGTGACCGACATTGCGAGCCGAACCTACAATCACAGCTGGCGGCTGGATCCCATCATCCGCAGCCTGCTTGATACCGATTTCTACAAGCTATTGATGTTGCAGATGATTCGGGAGGCCTACCCGAAGCAACAGGTGACCTTCTCGGTCATCAACCGCTCGCGCCACGTCCGGCTCGCCGAGATCATCGACGAGGGCGAGTTGCGCGCCCAGCTCGACCACGCCCGCACCATCCGCTTCACCAAGAAAGAGCTGATCTGGCTTGCCGGTAACACCTTCTACGGCAAGACCCACATGTTCTCGGCGGACTTCATCCGCTGGCTGGCTGAATTCCGCCTTCCCGAGTATGAGCTGCGCAAGGTCGAGGGCCAGTACGAACTGCATTTCCACGGGCCGTGGACCCACACCACGATGTGGGAGATTCCGGCGCTCGCAATCCTCAACGAGCTGCGCTCCCGTGCGGCGATCAAGGGCCGCGGCCGCTTCGAGCTCGACGTGCTCTATGCGCGCGCCAAGGCCAAGCTCTGGACCAAGGTGGAGCGTCTTCGCGAGCTGGAGAACCTGCGCCTGTCCGACTTCGGCACCCGCCGCCGTCACGGCTTCCTCTGGCAGCGCTGGTGCGTGGAGGCGGTGAAGGAAGGCCTGGGCTCGTCCTTCATCGGCACCTCCAACGTGCTGCTCGCGATGGACAACGATCTCGAGGCCATCGGCACCAATGCGCATGAGCTGCCGATGGTCGCGGCCGCGCTCGCCAAGGACGACGAGGAATTGCGCTGGGCGCCCTATCGCATTCTCGACCAGTGGCGCCAGACCTATGGCGGCAACCTCCTGATTGCATTACCCGATGCCTTCGGCACCAAGGCCTTCCTGCGCGATGCGCCGGAATGGGTCGCCGACTGGACCGGCTTCCGTCCCGACAGCGCGCCGCCGATCCAGGCCGGCGAGGAGATCGTCGCCTGGTGGCAGAAGAAGGGCCGCAACCCCAGGGACAAGCTGCTCGTCTTTTCCGACGCGATGGATGTCGGCTCGATCGAGGAGACCTATCATCACTTTGCCGGCCGGGTGCGGCTCTCCTTCGGCTGGGGCACCAACCTCACCAATGATTTCGTCGGCTGCACGCCGGATGGCTCGTTCAATCTCGATCCGATCTCGCTGGTCTGCAAGGTGTCGTCGGTCGACGGCCGTCCCGCCGTCAAGCTCTCCGACAATCCGGAGAAGGCGACCGGCATGCCCTCGGAGATCGAGCGTTACCTGCGCGTGTTCGGCGACGCTGGCCGCGTGCGCAAGCCGGTGCTGGTCTAGCCGCGGACCCAACTCTCTTCCTCAAGTAAACCGCGCACGACAAACCCGAAGCATGGGTTCGCCGATGCCACACCAGTTCCGATTCAGCGGCATTTGAAGCGATCTGCGAATATTCACGTCACAGTGCCTTCACCCTGCGACGCAGTCCTGCGCGCTTTTCAGAGCGAGTTAAGCAACCATCTCCTCTACTTCGCGTTGCAGGCGCAGCGCTTCCGCTGGGGTCGTTGCGCGATTTGGGGAACGCAGGGTGTTTCGCAGAACAGCGACGTCGATGAAGGAACACAGCTTCCTTCACGTCATCAAGCTCGTCTCGCCTTTCGTGATGGTCGTCGTGCTCCAGGCGGCAATCGCGGGATTCAGTCTCGAGGTGATGTCGTCGGTTCGCGCCTATGTCGCGGGCGAAGCGATGTGGTCCCGCTCGCAGAAGAATGCCGTCTATTTCCTCAATCTCTATCTGCATTCGGGCGACGCCAGCCAGTTCACGCAATACCAGGCCTCGCTCGCCGTTCCCATCGGCGACGAGTTCGCGCGCTGGGCGATGGAGCGAGATCCGGTCGACGTCGAGGCCGCGCGCATCGGCTTCCTGCAAGGCGGCAATCATCCAGACGACGTTCCTGGATTGATCTGGCTGTTTCGCTATTTCAACCGCGTCAGCTTCCTCCAGGAAGCGATCCGCGAGTGGACCGCTACCGACCCCATGCTGCTCGAGCTGAGCGTGTTCGGTGAAGTCATCCGGTCCGAGCTGGAGAACGGCCCTGTTCGAGATATAAATCGCCTGCAAATCCTGTCGTCGCGGCTCTCCGAGCTCAACACCCAGTTCACGGTGCATGCCAAGCGGTTCTCCACCGTCCTCGGCGAAGGCTCCCGCGCCATCAAGCTGACGCTGACCTGCATCAACATCGTCACCGCCGTCACGCTGATCCTGCTCCTGATCTGGCACACCAGGCGATTGGTCCTGCAACGACAGGCGTTCGAGGACGCCCTGCATGGCGAGAAGGAACGCCTGGCCTGGCAGGCATCGCACGACTGGCTGACCGGCCTGTCCAACCGCCGCGCCTTCGAGGCACGTCTGCAAGGCGAGCTGGACAATGCTGCGACGGGTCCGCTGGGCCTGGTCCTGCTCGACCTCGACCAATTCAAGAACGTCAACGACACCTGCGGACACCTTGCCGGTGACCGCCTGCTCTGCCAGGTCTCCCGTCTCCTGCAACAGGATCGGCGTCCGCGTGACCTCGTGGCCCGGCTCGGCGGCGACGAATTCGGGCTGATCCTGCCGCAATGCTCGCCCGCGACTGCAGTCGATATCGCCGAACGGCTGCGGCGATCGCTGGAGCTGCTCAACTTCGCCTGGGACGATCGCTGCTTTGCGGTGACCGCCAGCATCGGTGTCGCCTGCATCGCCGACGGCAAAACCACGCTTGAGGACGCGATGCGGCGCGCCGATGCCGCCTGCTATCGCGCCAAGGAAAAGGGTCGCAACCGCGTTCAGGTCGACGGCGGCAGACTGGACGTCATCGCCGTCGCCGCCCGGCCCCGCGAAGCCGTCGCAGCGCGAGGCTGATAGCCGACGAGCCGCGTAAACGGCCCGGTTGTGGTGCCCTGGTCACATTAGCTCCGAAAACGTTGCGTCTTTCGCATTTCGACACTTCGCTTTGCGCGCTGGTCCAAGAAGGCCAAGGCCTCAATCACTAAGCATGGCAACTGCCCACCGTTGCGGCCGGATTCCGTCCGCATCGTCGAAGGAGTTTGCAGTGCCTTGGAATAGTTGGATGACCTCGCCGGATATTCGTCGTGCAAAGACGCGCCGACGACATGTGCTCTTGAGCACCGCGATCAGCGCTCTTGCTGCAGGTACCGCGCTGCCGTGGTTCACCACTCCCGCGGCGGCGGCCTGTGTCGTTACCGGAGCTGGTTCGCAAACGTCACTCCATTCGGGCGATTCAATCACCTGCACCGGGGCAGGCAACACACAAGTCAAGACGGCGCCAGTGGTCAGCGGTGTGACCGTCAATATCGGCGATGGCACCGCAACTTCCGTGAACGATCCCACCTTTGCGAGCGTCGCCTTCGAAGCGGCATCCAATGGCGCGATCAACGTTTCCGGCAACGCGTCGATCGCGTCCGCCAACAGCGACGGCATTGCATTGGTCAGCGGCAGCAACAACAACTCCATCACGATCGACGCCGGTGCTGTGGTCGGATCATCGGCCATCGGCACGACAGGGGTCGTCCTGTCCAATTCAAGCAACAACATTGTCGTCATCGGAGGTACCGTTGGAAGCCTCGCGCCCATAACCAGTGGGGTCGGCATCGGAGCCGGGGCGATGAACAATCAGGTGAACATCCTGTCGGGCGGCCTCGTCTTTTCCGGCAGTGGTGCGGCCATCGACCTCAACAGCGCCGCTGACGGCAACACCATCAACAACGCGGGCACGGTTTCGAGTGCTTCGGGCCTCGCAATCCTGGGTTCGGCCAATCAGGACACCGTCATCAATTCCGGCACGATCGTGACCGGCGCCAGCACGGCCGTCGATCTCAAGGACGGCAGCGACGTCTTCGAACTCCGTGCCGGGTCGAACATTACGGGCCGGGTCCTGGGCGGCAACGGAACGGACACACTGCGCTTGGGTGGAACGGCCAATAGCACGTTCGACCTCGACACGTTCGGCGCCGCCTTGCAGTTCCGGGAATTCGAGGCGCTGGAAAAGACGGGAAGCTCGACCTGGACGCTGACGGGCTCGACGACGGAAACCGCGACCATGAATGTCCAGGCCGGCAACCTCATCGTCAACGGCGCGATGCCTAACGTTGCGACGACTGTCAGCGGCGGTACCCTCGGCGGCAACGGCGCCATCGGCGATCTCACCGTGCTGTCGGGCGGCACGGTCGCACCCGGCAATTTGGGTTCGCTCACGGCCTACGGCAATGCCACATTCAACGCCGGTTCGACCTACGCGATCTCCGTCAACGCGGCCGGCCAATCCGACAAGATTCTCGCCGTGACGGCGACGTTGAACGGCGGCACCGTCGCCGTCACCACGCTTGCCGGCGCCTACAGCCCATCGACGCAATATACGATCCTCAGCACGACGACCGGCGTCACCGGATCCTTCGCAGGCGTAACGCTCAGCGGATACAATCCGCAGTTTTTCACCTCCGCCCTCAGCTCTGACGGGCTCGCCGTCTTCCTGACGCTCAACTACAACAACAGCGCGTTCCCCACCGTCGCCCAGACGCAGAATCAGAAGGCCGTGGCGGGCGCACTGAGTGCATTCGGCCCCAATCTGCCCTTCCTCTCAGCTTTCGCAGGCCAGAGCGACGCCCAGCTCCGTTACAGTCTGGACCAACTCTCTGGGGAAGTCGCTACCGGCGCGCGACAGGGAGCCTTCCAGTTCACCGGTCAATTCCTCGGCCTGATGCTCGATCCGTTCGTCAACGGACGCGGCGGTGGCGGCGTCGACGCCGGCGGCACGGCATTCGGCTTCAGCCGAGAGCGCGCAGCGTTGCCGGACGATATCGCCCTCGCCTACAACAAGGTGCTGGGTGCGCCGGCCACCAAGGCGCCGGCCTTTGCGGAGCGCTGGACGGCCTGGGGCGCCGCGTTCGGCGGCACCAACCGCACCAGCGGCGATCCGGTCGTGATCGGCAGCCACGACCTCAGCGCACGCGCAGGCGGCGTCGCGGCCGGCGCCGACTATCATTTCAGCCGCGACGCGATCGTCGGCTTCGCGCTCTCCGGCGGCGGCACCAGATGGGACCTCGCGCAGGCCATCGGCGGCGGCAAGAGCGAGGCGTTGCAGGCCGGCGTCTACACCGCGGTCCGCACGGGTCCGGCCTATTTCGCCGCCTCGCTCGCCGTTGCCAATCATTGGATGTCGACAGACCGCTTCGCACCGTTCGGCAACCAGCTCACCGCGAAGTTCGAGGCGCAAACCGTCGGCGGCCGCATCGAGGGCGGCTATCGCTTCGCGACGCCGATCGGCGGCTTCACGCCATACGCCGCAGCGCAGACGCAGGCGTTTCGCACGCCGACTTATAGCGAGACTGACCGGGCCGGCAGCGGCTTCGGCCTGACCTATCGGGGACGCACGGCCTCCGACACGCGAAGCGAACTTGGCGCGCGCTTCGATCGGGCGACGCCGGTCTCGCCGAATGCGGTCCTGACGTTGCGCGGTCGCGCGGCCTGGGCACATGATTGGGTGAGCGATCCGACGCTCAATGCGGCGTTCCAGGCGCTGCCCGGCGCCAGCTTTATCGTTAATGGCGCGACGCCGGCGAAAGACGCCGCGCTCGCATCTGCCGGCGCCGAGCTGAAGTTTTCGAACGGTGTTGCCCTGTCGGCCAAGTTCGACGGTGAGTTCGCGGCCCGCAGCACCACTTATTCGGGCACCGCGAGCCTGCGATACGCTTGGTAGCGGCGGCGCCTCATCGAGATGGCCGTGCGCCCACCGGCAGAATGCCGAGCCCGGCGAGATGCGTGTCGACAAATTGTTCGACCTGCTGACGCAGCATCTGCGGCGGCACGGCCACCATCCGCTCCTCGAGGCCGAGCGAGATGATTCCGTGTACGGCAGAGAACAAGGTGCGCGACAGCAGCGCGATCTTCACGTCATCAGCATCCGGCAATAGCCGCACCAGGGGTGGATGCATCAGCGCGAAGGCATCCATCACCATCTGCAGGATGTCATCGGGATAAGGACGATCGTCCTCCATCCGGTGCTCGAACAGGGAGCGCAGCAGATTGGCGTGCTCGGCGAAGAAGTCGAGATAGGTCGCCGCAAGCCCGTAGAGCTGGCGAACGGGATCCTCCGCCGGAACCCCGCCGAGCCGGGCCGTGAGTGCCTGAACGGTCTCCCGATTGACGGTCAGGATCACCCCGTCGAAGTCGCCGAACTCGTTATAGACGCTGCCTACGGAACAGCCGACGGCTTCGGCGACGTCACGAACCTTCAATGATTTCAGACCTTTAGTCGCGATGATGCTGCGGGCGATCTCCAGGATCTGGACCCGGCGCCGATTTTTTTTCTGATCTCGCAGCGATTCTTCTTGAACATTGTTCATTTTCGAGCTACTCATGTGAACATTGTTCAAATTAACCCGGAGACCTGCAAAATGCAAACCCTCGCTGTTGATATCGCCGCCACCTTCCTCGATGACGCCGCTGCTCTCGTGACCGGCTTTGGCCGGACCTTGCTGCGATTCGCGATGACCCCGATCGATCGCATCGCCAATGCCTGCGACATCGCCGGCGTGCTCACCGAACGGCGCGCGACCTTCCGGATGTGGCGGGCAAGCCGCGCCCGGGCGCGTCAGGAGGGCCGCCGGTTCAGCCTGCTCGGCCGCTTCTCGCCCTTTCGCCACCTCACCCATCTCACCTGAGGCGCGCAGCCGGCTCCTCCGGTTCGGCCGGAATTCCGGATTTGGATGCAACGAACGACTCACCATTCCGGACAATCGCGGGCGATCCCGCTGGCTTCAATGAGCCGGCTCAGGTTTCCTCATCGCCCGGGCCATATCCGGGTAAGCGCGGCTGATGCGGTCGCGATCAGATATTTGCGAACCTAACGAGACCAGGTGGAGACCAACAGGATCGGGGGAACCGAGGGGACTGAGCAGACCGGCGACATCGTCGCCGTGCAATCGTTCCCCCGATTCACTTCCGGTCGTGACGCTTCTCAGACCACGTAGAAACCTCAGGCTGCTTTTCCAAAACAGGACTAGTCATGATCAGGGAATTGATGTCGTCACGCCGCTTTGCGCCACTGTTCTGGGCGCAATTTTTCTCGGCGCTCAATGACAACGTGCTCAAGAACGCACTCGTCATCATCCTGCTTTACAGTGCCGCGACCGGCCACGGCGATGCCCTGGTGACGGTGGCCGGCGCCGTCTTCATCTTCCCCTATTTCATCCTGTCCGGGCTCGGCGGCCAGCTCGCCGACAAATACGTCAAATCCGTCGTCGCAAGGCGGCTCAAATTTGCGGAGATCTTCGCCGCCTGCTTCGCTGCGGCCGGCTTCTTCCTGCATTCGGTGCCGCTGCTGTTCGCAGCGCTCGCGCTGTTCGGCACCATCGCCGCCCTGTTCGGCCCCGTGAAATATGCCATGCTGCCGGACCAGCTCGAGCTCGGCGAACTCGCGACCGGCAACGCGCTGGTTGAAGGCGCGACCTTCATGGCCATCCTGCTCGGCACCGTCGCCGGCGGCCAGTTCGTGGCCGGCTCCGCGCATATGGGCTGGGTCGCCTCGGCCGTGGTCGCGCTGGCGCTGTTGTCATGGGCTTTCGCGGCCCGCATTCCGCAGACGACGCCATCCGCGCCCGATCTGCCCGTCAACGCCAATCCCTGGACCTCGACGCTCGGCCTGCTCAGGACGTTGCATGCCGACCACCGGCTGTGGGACGGCACCGTGATCGTCTCCTGGTTCTGGCTGGTCGGCGCGATCGTGCTGTCGCTGCTGCCGGCGCTGGTCAAGGATGTCGTGGGCGGCACCGAAGGCGTGGTGACACTGTGCCTTGCGATCTTCGCGATCGGCATCGCCATCGGTTCGCTGTTCGCCGCCAGCCTGAGCCATGTTCGCCCGAACCTCGCGCTCGTCCCGATCGGCGCCATCATCATGGGATGCTCCGGCCTTGATCTCGCCTGGGCCATCGGCGTGACCGCCAAGGGGCAGGACATCACCGCGGCCGGTTTCGCAACGTCGTTCGCCGGCCTGCGCATGCTGGTCGATTTCGTCGCCTTCGCATTCGGCGGCGGCTTGTTTGTCGTGCCGTCCTTTGCAGCTGTTCAGGCCTGGTCGGCGCCATCCGAGCGCGCGCGCATCATTGCCGCTGGCAACGTGCTGCAGGCCGCCTTCATGGTGGTTGGCTCGCTGTTCGTCGCATTGCTGCAGGCGGCTGGCCTCCATATCGGCTGGATCTTCTTCGGCCTCGGCGTCGCCAGCTTCGGCGCGGTGTGGTTCGTGCTGACGAAATGGGGCAAGGAGGGCGTGCGCGACTTTGGCGGGCTGCTGTTCCGTGCGCTATTCCGCACCGAAGTGCGTGGGCTCGAGAATCTTCCGCCTGCGGGCACGCGGATGCTGATCGCGCCCAACCATGTCAGCCTGATCGACGGCCCGCTGCTGCACGCCGTGCTGCCGATCGAGGCCAGCTTCGCGGTCGATACCGGCATCGCCAAGGCCTGGTGGGCCAAGCCGTTCCTGCGCGTGGTCAAGCACTACACCATGGACCCGAGCAAGCCGCTGGCCGCGCGTGACTTGATCAAGCTCGTCGCCGCCGGCGAGCCCGTCGTGATCTTCCCGGAGGGACGCATCACCGTCTCCGGATCGCTGATGAAGGTCTATGACGGCACCGCGATGATCGCGGACAAGGCCGACGCCGTCGTGGTGCCGGTCCGCATCGAGGGCGCGCAGCGCTCGCATCTCAGCTATCTCAACTCCAGCCAGATCAAGCGCTCGTGGTTTCCGCGGGTGACGGTCACCATCCTGCCGCCCGTCAAGCTGCCGGTCGATCCGGCGCTGAAGGGCAAGGCGCGCCGCAACGCCGCGGGCGCCGCGCTCCAGGACGTGATGATCGATGCGATGGTCAAGAACGCCATGCTCGATCACACGCTGTTCGAAGCCCTCGGACACGCCTATCGCGATCGCGACACCGGCAAGGTCATCATCGAGGATGCGCTTGGCACCAAGCTGACCTACCGCAAGCTGATCCTCGGCGCGCAGGTCCTGAGCCGCAAGCTCGAGAGCGGCACCGCTGTCGGCGAAAATGTCGGCGTGCTGCTGCCGAATTCCGCTGGCGTCGCCGTCGTCTTCATGGCGCTGCAGAACATCGGCCGGGTGCCGGCGATGCTCAACTTCTCGGCCGGTCCGGTCAACGTCCTCGCCGCCATGAAGGCCGCGCAGGTCAAGACCGTCCTGACCTCGAAGGCGTTCATCGAGAAGGGCAAGCTCGACAAGCTGATGACCGCGATCTCCGCTGAGGCCCGCGTCGTCTATCTCGAGGACGTCCGTGCCTCGATCGGCACGGCCGACAAGATCAAGGGTCTGCTCGCAGGCACGACGCCGCGCGTCACCCGCCAGGCCAACGATCCGGCCGTGGTGCTGTTCACCTCGGGCTCGGAAGGCACGCCCAAAGGCGTGGTGCTGTCCCACCGCAACATCCTCGCCAACGCGGCGCAGGCGCTGGCGCGGGTCGACGCCAACGCCAATGACAAGGTGTTCAACGTGCTGCCGGTGTTCCACTCCTTCGGGCTCACCGGCGGAATGATGATGCCGCTGTTGGCGGGCATTCCGATCTACATGTACCCCTCGCCGCTGCATTACCGGATCGTGCCCGAGCTGATCTACCAGACCGGCGCGACGATCCTGTTCGGCACCGATACGTTCCTCACCGGCTACGCCCGCTCGGCGCATGCCTACGACTTCCGCACGCTGCGCCTCGTGATCGCGGGCGCCGAAGCCGTCAAGGATCGTACCCGCCAGGTGTTCATGGAGCGCTACGGCATCCGCATCCTCGAAGGCTATGGCGTCACCGAGACGGCGCCGGTGCTGGCGATGAACACGCCGATGGCCAACCGCCCCGGCACCGTCGGCCGCCTGTCGCCGCTGATGGAATGCCGCCTCGATCCGGTCCCAGGCATCGAGGAAGGTGGGCGCCTCTCCGTGCGCGGGCCAAACGTGATGCTCGGATATCTGCGTGCCGAAAATCCCGGCGTGCTCGAAGTGCTCGCCGAGGGCTGGCACGATACTGGCGACATCGTCGCGATCGACGCGGCCGGCTTCATCACCATCAAAGGCCGCGCCAAGCGCTTTGCCAAGATCGCAGGCGAAATGGTCTCGCTCTCCGCGGTCGAGAACATCGCGACGACACTGTGGCCGCAGGCCGCATCGGTCGCCGTGTCGATCCCCGATCCGCGCAAGGGCGAGCGCATCGTGCTGCTGACGACGGAGAAGAACGCCGAGCGTAGCGCGATGCAGACCCAAGCCAAGTCGATCGGCGCGTCCGAGCTGACCGTTCCCGCCGCGATCATGGTGGTCGACAAGGTGCCGCTGCTCGGCACCGGCAAGACCGACTATGTCACCGCAACGACGTTGGCCCGCGAGCAGGCGTCCCCGCCGGAGCGCGAGGTGGCGTAAGGCTCACGACCGCCGCACCGGCCAATGCCGGTGCGGCGGTCTCCTCACTTGAGCAGGAGATAGCGGACCGGGTTGGCGTCGCACTGACCCGCGCCGCACTCCAGCACGGTGGACAGGAGATTTGCGGCGACCAGCAACGCGAAAATCGCGAACACAGCGTTCGATGCTGCTCCGCCCAGCGGCCCGTCCTTGTCCCGCGCGCCAGTCATGTCCTTCACCACGAAGACAAGCGCGACATAGCAAACGATACCGACCGCGGCGACGAGCGCCCAGGTGTAGAAATGCAGCCCGAACAACGCCGAGCCGTATCCGGGATCGCCCGGCGCAAGATGCAGCGACACCTGCCGCATCGAGATGAATCCGGTAACTAGGCTGGACATCAGGATCATCGCGTAGTGTGACGGTCGCTCGCCGAGGCGCAGATTGAATAGGAACCCCATGCCAACCGCGATGAACCCGGCCCGCTGCAGCAGGCACAGCGGACAGGGCAATTCGCCAAGCGCAAGCTGATAGAAAAATGCGACTGCCAGGATCAACGAGATCCCGAGCAACCCGAGCAGATTCAGGACCGCGCCGGCCGACTGCCGCCCGTTCATCTCTGTCGTTCTCATCTCGGCACCGTCAGAACGAGAACTTGAGGGGATCGGTAGCGTGGTGGAAGAACCAGGCGACGGTCACGACGATTGTCACGCTCCAGAGCGCATAGCCAAGTCCCGCGCGCGAACGCCAGACGCAGGCGCAGGCTGCGAGCGCCAGCAGGAACGGCAAAAACATGTACATGAGCCCGGGCTCCCGATCGATTCGCGCATCGCGCGAACGAGCCCAAGGGATAATCCAGCGCGGCGCGCCCCTCAAGACCCGGCTTCGCTGCGCCGCTCCTGCGCGTAACGCACCAGCGCCGCGAAACGGTAGATGCCGTGCACGAACTTGCCATAGGGCATGCTGGCGAACAGCGCGAACACCGTGCCGAGATGCAGCGCCAGTAGCGGACCCATGGCAGCGGTCTCGCGCAGGAGCAGAAGCAGCATGCCGGTGAAGCCGGTCAGGAACAGCATGGCGATGAAGCCGACATCCATGCCGTAGCGGGACTCGTCGAGCAACGCGGGATCGCGCCGCATCTTGGCCATGAACAAGCCGATCGGTCCGATGATGAGACCGATGCCGCCGAGCGTGCCCAGCACCACCGGCAGGTCCCACCACGGATATGGCGCCTCGCGGCCGAGCAGATAATGATACAGCGTAGCGACCGACGTCGCGGCAAAACAGAGCAGGAAGCCGTAGAAGGTCAGGTGGTGATAAAGCTTGCGCCGGTCGGTCGGCTTGTCGTCCTCATTGTAGCAGCCGACACCGCCGCCATGGAGATAGCGCAGCTCGGCGGCATCGCGGATCGCCTGAAGGATCGAACCGCCGTCGGCGCGACTCCCGATCGGCGGACCGATGTCGCGCCAGAAGGCGCGCACGCTCATGACGAGTGCGAGGATCGCATAAAGGAAGATGGCACTGAACAGCGCGGCCATCGCGTTGTGCGGCATCAGCCTGTAGAACGCGCCGGGGCCGGTGTGCACGCCGAACAGCACGCTGCGGTCGTTGAAGGCGGCGAAGCCGAGAATGAAGGCGGCCATGCTGAGCGCGGCGACGATGCTGATGACGAGGCCGTTGCGCGCGAATGTGCCTGACAGAGTCCGCGGCCAGGCATAGGCCGCATAGGACTCGGCGCGCGCAATAGCCAGCGTCTTCGGAACGTTGACGTTGAACTCGTGCGGCGGCGAGAACTGGCAGTCGACATAGCAGGCGCCGCAGGCATGGCAGAGGTTGGCGAGATAGTTGAGATCACCGTCGGAGAAGGCGCGGCGCATTTCCATCGCCGGAAACACCGCGCAGAGGCCCTCGCAATAACGGCAGGAGTTGCAGACCGTCATCAGACGGTCGGCCTCGTCCAGGATTCTAGTTCCGTGCATGTCTCGCCGCTTCCCGTCCTGCGATCCGTCCGAACACGCTGCCGATGGTCATGCCCATGCCGGCGGCGTAGCCCTTGCCCAGCACGTTGCCGGCCATGATCTCGCCGGCCGCGAACATGTTGGCCGACGGTTTGCCGTCAGCCATCAGCATGCGCGCCTCCTGGGTTACGCGCGTGCCGAGATAGGTGAAGGTGATGCCCGGCCGCACCGGATAGGCGAGATAAGGCGGCGTCTCGATTTTGCGCGCCCAGTGCGTCTTGGGTGGCGTTATGCCCTCGGTCACGCAGTCATCCAGAATTGTGTGATCGAAGGTGCCGGGCCGCACCGCGGCGTTGAACTCGGTGATTGTCTTTTCCAGCGCGGCCGGATCGAGCTCAAGCTTGCCGGCGAGCTCCGCGATGGTCTGCCCTGCAATCGGCGGGAACAGCGTCGGCATGAAACTGGTGACGACGGTGGAATCGAAGATGATGTGGGCAATCTGGTCTGGCTGCGCTGCAACCAGCCGGCCCCAGATCGCGTAGCGCTTCGGCCAGATGTCCTCGCCCTCGTCGTAGAAGCGCTGTGAGTGCTTGTTGACGACGATGCCGAACACGACGGAATCGTGCCGGGTGATGATGCCGCCGTCGAACTTCGGCGCGCGGGCGTCGATCGCGACGGCGTGGCACTGGGTGGGATCGCCGACCTCCTGCACGCCCTTGTCGAGCAGCATCTTCAGGATCGAGCCGCGGTTATAGGGCGTGCCGCGGATCAGGAAATTGTCGGCGGCCTCGCCCCAATATTGCTTGAGCCATTCGATGTTGGCCTCGAACCCGCCGGCCGCCGCGACCAGCGAGGTGGCGCGGATCTCGGTTGCGCCCTTGATCGGCCGCTTCAGGCGCGCTGCGAGGAACATGCCGTCCTCGATCACGAGATCGGTGACCTCGGCATCATATTCGACCTCGACGCCGAGCCGTTCCGCGGTGAGATAGAGCGCGTTCAGCATCGCGCGACCGCCGCCGAGGAAGAAGGAGTTGGTGCGGCCGAGGCTGAGCGTGCCGCCGAGCGAGGGCTGCCAGCGCACGCCCTGCTCCACGATCCAGTTCAGGATGTCCTTGGACTCGCGGATCATGTGGCGCGCCAGCACTTCGTCGGTTTGCCCGCCAGTGACGCGCAGCAAATCCTCCCAGAATTCCTCTTCGGTGTAAGGGCCGGTCAGGATTTCGGTCGCCGCGTCATGGGCGCAGCGCATGTTGCGGGTGTGCCGGGTGTTGCCGCCGCGATAGAACTTTGGCGCTCCCTCCAACACCAGCACCGACGCTCCGCCGCGCCGCGCCGCGATCGCCGCGCACAGCGCCGCGTTGCCACCGCCGATCACCAGCACGTCGTATTTGCTACCCATGCCTTCCGTCCGATGCGACGAAGTCAGAGACATGCCTTGGTGGCGGCGTCGGTCAGCCTCACCCACCATTGCGTACCTTTGTATACAAAGATATACAGAGGTGACGCAAGCGCGTCTTCGCATGGGCAGGATGCGCCTCGAGGGACAATGGCCAGACGTCCGGCAAAAGCAGACGGATCGATCGCGCGTGGCGCCGGCGTCGCGTTGGGCGAAGCCGTCTTCCGCTCGCTGTGCGAAGCGCTCCAGGCCGGCAGCTACCGCGCCGGCGACCGCCTGCGGGAGGAAGAGGTCGCCCAACGGCTGAAAGTCAGCCGCACACCGGTCCGCGAAGCGTTCGGCCGGCTCGCCGCGCGCGGCTTCGTCGAGCCCGCCGGCGGCCGCGGCCTGATCGTGCGCAATCTCGACATCTCCGAGGTGCTCGAACTCTACGCCATGCGCGAGATCATGGAAGGCGCCGCCGCGCGCCTCGCCGCCGAGCACGCCTCCGCCCCCGAGATCGATGCCATCAGGGATATCGAGCAGGCTTTTGTCGAGGCGTCGGAGACCGACGCAGCCGAGATGGCGAGAGCAAGGGCAAGGCTCAATCGCGCCTTCCACGAGGCGATCTGCCGCGCCGCGCGCAACCGCTATCTCGACAATGCCTCCCGCGAATTGCAGGACTGGATCGCCCTGCTCGGTCCGACCACATTCACCGTATCGGGCCGCCCCTCGACCAGCCACGCCGAGCATCAAGCCATCATCGACGCCATCGCCGCACGCAAAGGCGATGAGGCGGAGCAGCTCGCGCGCGCGCATATCCGCGAGGCGCTGCGCTGTCGGCTCAAGCTGCTGCAGAAGCAATAGGCCGGTGGCTAAGCCTCCAAAATGCGCACCAGCAGCCAATAGCCGCCGAGCAGACTGATCACCGCCGACACCATGTAGACCAGTCTCGCCGCCCTCACCGGCCCGGTCCGGTCGGTCGTGGTCAGCCGGTCCAGGAAGCCGAGCGCCGGCAGCGCGACCGCGACGATCGCAATCTGCCCGATCTCCACGCCGATGTTGAAGGCGGCGAGCGCCGGTACTGCTGCGTTTGGTGGCAGGCCGATCTCGCGAAGCGCTCCGGCGAAGCCAAAGCCGTGGATCAGTCCGAACAGAAAGGCCATGCGCCAGCGCTTGTCGACATCGCGTGAGAAGAAATTCTCCACGGCCACGAAGACGATCGAGGCCGCGATCGCAGGCTCCACAATGCGGCTTGGGATGACGAGGAGGTTCAGCGCGGCCAGCGACAAGGTGATCGAATGGGCGATGGTGAAGGCCGTCACGATCTTGACGACGGGAAGGAGCTGTCTGGCCCACAACACCACGGCTATCAGGAATGCGACGTGATCGTAGCCGAGGAAGATGTGCTCGATGCCGGTGAGGCCATAGCGCTGCATGGTCGACCACAGCGACGGCGGCGCGTTTGAGAGTGTTACTGTAATGTTGCCGGCATCGAGCAAGGCTTGGGTCTCCGACCTGCCCTGCGCGATCAGGACGACTTGGCGCGCGGCCGGATCCTTTTCGGTCAGCACGGTGGAGCGATAGATGATGTCGCCGCCGGCCTCGGCGCAGGCAAAGCTGTTGCGATAGATGATGCCGTCGCCGTCGGCCAGGATCGCTGCATCTCCGGCCGGACAGGCCTTGGCTCCGCCCGTTACGGCCAAGTGCGCGCGCATATAGGCGAGGATGGCTGCTCCGGCCGCTTCGACCGCCGCGGGATCGACCGCGTCCCGTCTCAAATCATAGGTCTTCGTACCGATCAGGCGGTCGACATCGCCGCCCTTCAATCCGAGCTCCACCCTCACCGTGCGATCGGGGCTCAGCGCCACGCGCGCCGTGACGAGGTTGACCTGATGCGCCTCAGCCGGAAGACCGATGCCGAGCAGAACCGCAAGCCACAGCAGCCGCGGCCACCTCATGGTCCCACCCCATTGCCGTCACGCCAGCACATCCGCCACGACCGCCTTCAAGAGGCCCTTCACATCAGCCGGTCTCAGCCGCACCTGCAATCCGCGCTGACCGCCATTGAGATAGACCTGGTCGTGCGCGAGCGCGCTCTGTTCGATCACGGTGCCGACCTGCTTGCGCTGTCCGAACGGGCTGATGCCTCCGACCTTGTATCCGGTGACGCGCTCGGCCTCGGGCGGCTTCATCATCTGCGCCGACTTGCCGCCCGCGGCCGCTGCCAGCTTCTTCATCGAGACTTCCTGATCGGATGGGACGACGACGCAGACCGGCTTGCTGTCCACCAGCGCCATCAGCGTCTTGAGGACGCGCGCCGGGTCCTCGCCGAGCGCGGCGGCGGCCTGAAGGCCGATACTGTCGGCGTCAGGATCGTAGTCGTAGGCATGGACGGTGAAGGCAATACCGGCGGCCGTGAGCGCTCGGGTGGCGGGGGTGACTTTGGACATGCGCCATGTCTACCACCGTCGTTGCGAGGAACGAAGCGGTGTGGCACAAGCTGGCACCACAATCACTGTCATCGCCCGGCTTGACCGGGCGATCCAGTACTCCGAGACGGTGGTGATTGAATCGATGGGCCGCAGCGTACTGGATGCCCCGCCTTCGCGGGGCATGACAGCAGCTTGTGTGGCAAGTGTCGTACCCGAGACGAAGCCTGCCCCTACTCCGCCGCGTCCCGCATCTCCGCGCGCTCGGCCCTGGCCGCGCAGAACTTGAATTCCGGGATCTTGCCGAACGGATCGAGCGCCGGGTTGGTCAAGAGATTCGCGGCCGCCTCCGCGTAGCAGAACGGCATGAATACCATGTTCTCCGGCACGTCGCGGTCGGAGCGCACCTTGACCTCGACGGCGCCGCGGCGGGTCTCCAGACGGATGAAATCGCCGGGCACCAGCTTCTTCTTGCGCATGTCCTTCGGCGACATGAACGCGACCGCCTCCGGCTCGATCTGGTCGAGCACCTGGGCGCGGCGGGTCATCGAGCCGGTGTGCCAATGCTCCAGCACGCGGCCGGTCGAGAGCACCATCGGGTATTCGGCGTCCGGAATCTCGTCCGGCGGGATGACCTTGGCCGGAACGATCTTGCCGCGGCCGCTCGCGGTCGGGAAGCCGGTCGTGAAGATGATCTCGTTGCCGGGCTTGTTCGGATCGTCGACGGGATAGGTGACCGCGCCTTCGCGCACCAGCCGCTCCCAGGTGATGTTCTTCAGCGACGGCATCAGCTCAGCCATCTCGGTGAAGACGTCGCCGGGACCGGAATAATTCCACGGCAGACCCATGCGCTTGCCGATCTCCTGGATGATCCAGAGATCCTGCCGCGCATCGCCGGGCGGCTTGATCACCTGACGCGCGAGCTGCACGCGGCGATCGGTGTTGGTGAAGGAGCCATCCTTCTCGGCGAAGGCCGAAGCCGGCAGGATCACGTCGGCGTGGAACGCGGTCTCGGTGACGAAGAGATCCTGCACCACGAGATGATCAAGCATGGCAAGTGCCTGGCGCGCATGCTGCAGATCGGGGTCGGACATCGCGGGGTTCTCGCCCTCGATATACATGCCCGTGATCTCGCCGGCATGGATCGCGTTCATGATCTCGACCACGGTCAGGCCGCGGACGGGATCGAGATCCTGATGCCAGAGCTTTTCGAAGGCACCGCGCAGATCGTCGCGGCTGACCGGCTGATAGTCCGGCAGGAACATCGGGATCAGGCCGGCGTCGGACGCTCCTTGCACGTTGTTCTGGCCGCGCAGCGGATGCAGGCCCGTGCCGGGCCGGCCGACCTGGCCGGTGATCAGCGCCAGCGCGATCAGGCAGCGCGCATTGTCGGTGCCGTGGACGTGCTGGCTGATGCCCATGCCCCAGAAGATGATCGACGATTTTGCGCGGGCGTAGGTTCGCGCCACCTCGCGCAGGGTCTGCGCCGGGATGCCGCAGATCGCCTCCATCTTCTCCGGCGTGAACTCCTTGATCTTCTCCTTGAGGTCCTCGAAGCCTTCGGTGTAGCCGGCGATGTACTGGTCGTCGGTCAAGCCTTCCGTGATGATCGTATTGATCATCGCGTTCAGCATCGCGACGTCGGAGCCGGGCTTGAACTGCAGATGCTTGGTCGCGTGGCGCGACAGCGTCTGCCGGCGCGGATCCATCACGAACAGCTTTGCGCCGTTCTGCTTGACCGCGTTCTTGATGAACGTCGCGGCGACCGGATGGTTCACGGTCGGGTTGGCGCCGATCACGATGATGACCTCGGCATCCATCGCCGCCGAGAACGGTGCCGACACCGCGCCTGAGCTCAGGCCTTCGAACAGCGCCGCGACTGAGGAGGCGTGGCACAGCCGCGTGCAATGGTCGACATTGTTCGAGCCGAAACCGGTGCGCACCAGCTTCTGGAACAGATAAGCCTCTTCGTTCGAGCCCTTGGCCGAGCCGAAGCCCGCCAGGGCCTTCACGCCCTTCTCGTCGCGGATCTTGACGAGGCCCTTGGCGGCGATGTCGAGCGCTTCTTCCCAGCTTGCCTCGCGGAAATGGGTGAAGGGGTTGGCCGGATCGACCTGGTCGTTGGAATCCTTCTTCGCATTCGGCAGCCGAACCAGCGGCTTGGTCAGGCGATGCGGGTGGTGGATGTAGTCGAAGCCGAAGCGCCCCTTGACGCAAAGACGATTGCGGTTGGCTGGGCCGTCGCGCCCTTCCGCATAGATCACCTTCTCGTCCTTGACCTCGTAGGTCACCTGGCAGCCGACGCCGCAGAACGGGCAGAGCGAGTCGACCTTCTTGTCCGCGTAAGTCACGCGGGTCTGCTTCTCGTCGAGCATCACGGCCGGCATCAACGCGCCGGTCGGACAGGCCTGCACGCATTCGCCGCAGGCGACGCAAGTGGACTCGCCCATGGGATCGTCGAAGTCGAACACGATCTTCGAGCCGTGATTACGGTAGGCCATACCGATGACGTCGTTGACCTGGACCTCGCGGCAGGCGCGCACGCACAGGCCGCACTGGATGCAGGCGTCGAGATTGACGCGCATCGCCGGATGGCTGGCGTCGGTCGCCCAGCGCTCGGCGGCGGGGAAGCGGCTCTCTGTGACGCCTGTGGTCTCGGCCCAGTGCCAGAACTTCGAATCCGGATCGTGGCTGGTCTCGCGCGCCGGCTGGTCGGCGACGAGCAACTCCATCACCATCTTCTGCGCCGACACCGCACGCGCGCTCTCGGTCTTCACCTTCATGCCGACCGACGGCGTGCGCTTGCAGGATGCGGCGAGCACACGCTCGCCCTCGATCTCGACCATGCAGGCGCGGCAATTGCCGTCGGGGCGATAGTCGGGCGCCGGCGAATAGCACAGATGCGGGATGTCGCGGCCCTGGCGCTTTGCGACCTGCCAGATGGTCTCGCCGGCATTGGCTTCGACCTGCTTGCCGTCGAGCTCGAACGTAATCTTGGTCATTCAGCCGCTTCCTTGAACTCGTCAGGGAAATATTTGATCACGGTGGAGAGCGGATTCGATGCCGCCTGTCCGAGCCCGCAGATCGAGGCATCGCGCATCGCCTGGCTCAATTCTTCCAGGAGAGCGCGGTTCCAGACCGGCTTCTGCATCAGCAGCGCCGCCTTCTGGGTCCCGACGCGGCACGGTGTGCACTGGCCGCAGCTCTCGTCCTCGAAGAACTTCATCAGGTTCAACGCCGCCGCGCGCACGCTGTCCTTCTGGGACAGGATCACGATCGCGGCCGATCCGATGAAGCAGCCGTATTTCTCCAGCGTGCCGAAATCGAGCGGAATGTCGTCCATCGACGCCGGCAGAATGCCGCCGGACGCGCCGCCCGGAAGGTACGCATAGAACTGATGGCCATCGGCCATGCCGCCGCAATATTCGTCGATCAGCTCGCGGACGGTGATGCCCGCGGGCGCCAGCTTCATGCCGGGGTTCTTGACGCGGCCCGAGACCGAGAAGCTGCGCAGGCCGTTGCGCTCGTGACGGCCGTTGCCCTTCCACCAGTCGGCGCCCTTCTCGACGATGTCGCGCACCCACCACAGCGTCTCGATGTTGTTGATCAGCGTCGGCAGGCCGAACAGGCCGACCTGGAACGGATAGGGCGGCTTGTGCCGGGGCAGGCCGCGCTTGCCCTCGATGCTTTCGAGCAGCGAGGATTCCTCACCGCAGATATAGGCGCCGGCGCCGCGGCGCATGTGCAGCGTCGGACCGCCCGGCGGGAGCTTTGCGATCTCGCGCTCCAGGATCTCGCGTGAGGCCGGATATTCATCGCGCAGGTAGATGTAGACGTCGGAGGCCTGCACCACATGCGCGCCGATCAGCATGCCCTCGATGAAACGATGCGGATCGCTTTCGAGGTAGACGCGGTCCTTGAACGTACCTGGCTCGCCCTCGTCGCCGTTGATCGCCATCAGCCGCGGGCCGGGCTCGCCGAGCACCGCGCGCCATTTGCGTCCTGTCGGGAAGCCGGCGCCGCCGAGGCCGCGCAGCGAGGCGTCGTCGAGCGCCTTCAGAAGGTCGTCCTTTGACAGCTCGCCGGAGCGCAGGCGGCCCAGCAGCTTGTAGCCGCCACCGGCAACATAGGCCTCATAGCCGACATAGTTGGGCAGATGCGCGTGGGTGTCGCCGGCCTTCGCGGCCGCCATGACGTTGGCCACGGTCGCGTGGTCGACGAAATTGTGCCCGACCTCGGCCGCCGGCGCGGTGTCGCAGCGGCCGACGCAGGGCGCGCGCACGACGCGAATGCCGGGACCGGACGCGCTCTGCAGGTCTTCGAGCAGCTTCTCGCCGCCGAGCATCGCGCAGGTCAGCGAATCGCAGACGCGGATCGTCAGCGGGGCGATGTCCGGCTCGCCCTCCTTCACCACGTCGAAATGCGCGTAGAAGGTCGCGGTCTCGAACACCTCCGCGAACGCCAGCTTCATCTCGTCGGCAAGCGCGGCGAGATGCGCGGCCGAGATCTGGTGATACTTGTCCTGGATCAGGTGCAGATATTCGATCAGCAGATCGCGCCGCCGCGGCCTGTCGCCGAGCAGTTGCTCGATCTCGTGCGAGGCGGTGGGATCGACCTGGCGCCCTTTAGGGGTGGCCTTAGCGCGTCGGCGCCCCTCACCAGGGTGCTCGAACGGGCGGACCTTATGCACGTCGTGGCTCATCGATTCGTCTCGATCTAACTTTTAGAACAGGTCCAGTTCTAGCCCTTGGCATGCCAGATGCCAAGGGAATTATCTTGCTCACTGAAGCAGTTGGGCGCAGCCCAAGGCAAACCCCTGGATCGCCGTGCGGACCCCGATCTTGCGTTCGTCCAAGGCGCGAACCGATAGAACGAAGCCTGAATTGGTCTGGAGATCAATAAAGGCTTCCTATGCTGCGATAGCGAAATCGTATCGCGCTGCGCTTCGAGCCTTACCCTCCACGCCCCGGTGCTGACCAGGTCAGCTTTTGCCCATGCACTCTTCGATATAGAACCAGCGATCGTCACCCGCGAGGCCCTTGGCCTTCACGTCCTTGCGGCACTCCTTGAGCTTCGACTTGTTGCCGCTCCACTTGACCTTCATGTCCTTGAGCTTCTGCGCGGTGAGCTTGATCTTGCCGGGCTTGGCCTCGGTCGCGGCGGGCGGCGTTACGGCCGGTGCCGCGGCTGTCTGTGCGGATGCGGATTGCAGGGCGCCGGCGACGAGCAGTATGGCGGCGGCACAAGCGAGTTTACGAACCATCGAATCCCCCAGGGTAAGCTTGAAACAATTGAAATGAGCAGCGGGAGCGCGCCCTCGGTGCGCTCCCGCTCGCGATGAATGTGCGATCAGAAGATCTTGACCGCGCTTTCCAGCGTCTTCCAGACACCCCAAGCCAAGGGGATGCCGACGAAGGCCCAGAACAGCCCGGCCCTGGCGTCGAGCCCGCCAAAGCCGATGCCGTAGGAGCCATGCGGCCCCGCGGCTGCAGCGCTGGCGCTCGCCGCCTGCAATTTGGCGACATCGGCGTCCTTCATGTGCCACTTCGAATCGACCGGCTTGATCAGGTAGTTGCAGATCAGGCCCGCGATCAGCATGGCGCACAGAATGTACATCGTGGTGTTGTAGAGCTGGTCGCGCGGTACGCCGGCCGCGAGTTGGAACTCGCGGATGTAGTTCACCACGACGGGGCCGATGATGCCCGCCGTCGACCATGCCGTCAGCAGCCGCCCATGGATGGCGCCGACGAACTGGGTGCCGAACATGTCGGCGAGATAGGCCGGCACGGTGGCGAAGCCGCCGCCATACATCGACAGGATGATGCCGAAGCCGAGCACGAACAGCAGCTTCGAGCCCATCGCCGCAAAGGTCGGCGCCAGCGCATAGAGCACGATGCCGAGGATGAAGAAGGTGTAGTAGGTGTTCTTGCGCCCGATCTTGTCCGACAGCGACGCCCAGAAGAAGCGGCCGCCGATGTTGAACAGCGAGAGCAATCCGGCGAAGCCCGCGGCGATCGCGGCAATCTGCGCCTTCTGCCCGGCGTCGAGCGCGTTGAAGCCGACGTCCGGAAGGCCGATCAGCTTGCCGGCGAAGATCTCCTGCAGCATGGGCGAGGCCATGCCGATCACGCCGATGCCGGCCGACACGTTCAGGCACAGCACCCACCAGATCAGCCAGAACTGCGGCGTCTTGTGCGCATCGTTGAGGTGAACGTTGTTCTTCGAGATCATCGCGTTGGCCTTGGACGGCGGGGTCCAGCCCTCGGGCTGCCAGCCGGGCGGCGGCAGGCGATAGCGGAACGCGCCGATCATCATGAACACGAAGTAGATGACGCCCATCGCGACGAAGGTCTCCCAGACGCCGACCGAGGTCGGGGTCTTGAAATAGTTCATCAAGAGGTTCGCCAGTGGCGCGCCGATCATGGCGCCACCGCCGAAGCCCATGATGGCCATGCCGGTCGCCATGCCGCGGCGATCGGGGAACCATTTGACGAGCGTCGACACCGGGGAGATGTAGCCAAGGCCGAGGCCGATACCGCCGATCACGCCCGAACCCAGCCACAACAGCCAAAGCTGATGGGTGTAAACCCCGATCGCACCGAGGAAGAGACCGCCGCACCAGCAGAGCGCCGAGACGAAGCCCGCCTTGCGCGGCCCCACGCGCTCCAGCCAGCCGCCCCAGACCGCAGCCGCGATACCGAGCAGCACGAAGAACAGGGTGTACATCCATCCCATGCTGGCGACCTTCCAGTCGCAGCTGGTCGTGAACAATTCCTGCCACAGCGACATGTCCGGGCAGGCTTTCGGCGCGCTGATGCCGATTGCGCGCGACAGCGGCAGCCAGAACACCGAGAAGCCGTAGGCCATGCCGATGCACAGATGGATGCACAGCGCCGCCGGCGGCACCAGCCAGCGATTGAAGCCGGCCGTCGCGATCGTGCGTTCACGATCGAGAAAGCCGGAAGCACCAACCGGTGCGAGAACGGTATCGGCAGTCGTCATAAGCATTACCTCCCAAGCGCGGCCTTGCCGGCACATCGGTTTGAGACCAGTCGTGCGTGCTTGACAGCCGCGCATGACCGGTCGGACTTCATGCCGAAGCGGAATCGTGTGGTGCGCATCGCGTCATATGCGCCGAGCTAGCAGCTGATCGCGGGTGATGTCCCTTCACCTTGCAAGCAGCGTTGCAGTGACGGCTATCGCGCCCCTCATCCCCCTCAACACCCTGTCTTGGTAAGAGCAACGCGCGTGCCAGAAGTCACATCGTGACGATTCAATGGCTTCCCGCAGTGCAATGTGCGGCGCCGGACAGAATGTCCTGAAACCCTCGGACAAAATGTCCCATCAGCTCGCTTCCGGCAGCCACACCGTGAAGGTGCTCCCGGAACCGACGCGGCTTTCGGCGGTGATCTGTCCGCCCTGGCGCTTGATCAGCGTCTGGCTGATGGAGAGGCCCAGCCCGGTGCCTTGCCGCCGTTTCGTGGTGTAGAAGGGGTCGAATATCTTTTCGATCACCTCGGCGCTCATGCCGATGCCGGTATCCGTGACCTCAATGGCGACCCCTTGACGGCCGTCGCGCTCGACATCGAAGGAGCGAAGCGTCAGGGTTCCGCCGTCCGGCATGGCGTGGATGGCGTTGACGATGAGATTGACGAGGACCTGCTGCAGCTCGTTGCGATTCATCAGCACGAGCCGGTTGGCGCGATCGTCCCTGGCCACGGCGATCTCGGTCTTGTTCAGGAGATGCTGCACCAGCGGCAGACAGTCGGAGATCACGCTCGTCGGCGCATGACGCTCGACATAGCCGGCATATTCCTCCGGCCTTGCAAACTGCAACAGCTTGGTCACGATCTGGCTGATGCGGTGAATCTGCTCGTCGAGCAGGCGAAACTCGATCTTCGCCTTGTCGGCATCGGCCCCGAACACGCTGCGGATGACGTCGAGATTGCCCTGCATCACCGCGATCGGATTGTTGATCTCGTGCGCAACGCCGGCGGTGATCTCGCCGATCGCAGCCAGCTTCTCGGACATGATGAGCTGCTTGGTGGTTGCCTCGAGCTTGAGATTGGCGTGCTCGAGGTCCCGCGTGCGCTCCCGCACGCGGACGTTCAGCTCCTCATTCCATTCCCGGAGCTGTCGGTCGCGTTCCTGGATCTGGTCGAGCAGGCTGTCGAGATGAACGGCGACGCGGCCGATCTCGTCACCCAGCACCGGCATCTTGGTGCGGGCGGAGAGGTTGCCACGCTCCACCTCGGTGATCGTCGCCGTGACGCGCTCCAGCGGCATGAAGATGGAGGTCGCCCAGCGCAGGAAGATCGGCACGGTTGCGGCGGTGATCGCAATGAACGCTGCGATGATGATCCCCAAGGTCTGGTATTTGGCTTCGCTGAACGGCTTCTCCAGAAAGCCGACATAGAGCATGCCGACCCGCTTGCCGTAACTGTCGACCAGCGGCTCGTAGGCGGAGATGTACCAGTCATTGACCACGAAGGCGCTATCGAGCCAGGTGCGCCCCTCGCCCAGCACGGCCGAGCGCACCGCCGCCGACACGCGCGTGCCGAGCGCGCGCCGTCCCTCGAACAGACGGACATTGGTCGATATCCGCACGTCATCCAGGAACAGCGTCGCGGTGCCCTGGCTGCCCTCCGGCAGGCTCGCGGCGCGATAGACGAGATCGTTGATCGTGTCGATGAATTCGAGGTTCTGGTTGAGCAGTGTGCCGCCGACCAGCGCAGCGGCGCCGCCGTCGGGTAGCATCGCCCGGCTCGCCGCATGCACGACCATGCCGCGCGTCTCCGCGCTGCGGTCGGTCGGCACCGCGTTCGGGGTCGGCACGAGATCCAATCGCGCGCGCTCGGCCAGGGCCGGCGAAATTGCGGCGAGATCGTCGTTGCCGAAAATGTCGACGCCCGTCGCAGGGACCTGGCCCGATAGCGCTGACACGATGATCGGCCAGTCACCTCTCGGTTGATGCTGCAGCGGCGGCGACGAGGCCAGGACCTCGCCGCGATCGTTGGCCAGATACAGGAAATCGAGACCGATTTCCTTGCGGGTCTCGTCGAGCAGATCACGCAGGGAGCCGCGCGCATCCTGCGCCAGCACCTCATGGAAGCGGGCCGACAGGCCGAGCGCCCGGAGCTGGACGCCGGTCTTTTCCAGGATGCGGGCGAGATATTGGTGGGCGATGGTGAGATCGCCGTTCACCTTGGAGATCAGGGTCGCGTCGAATTTCGCGTTCCAGCGATAGATCGCAACTCCGAGCAGCAGCGGCAGGATGACCAGCATCGGCAGCAGCGCGATCGCAAGCAGCCGGAAGCGCACGGAGCGTCCCCGCACGAGCTCGCCGCTGCGGCCGGCAGCATCAGACATCCCACAACGCGCATTTGCGGTCGATGGTCTTGCGCGAGATACCGAGGCGCCGAGCCGCCTCCTCGCGATTGCCATTGACCTCCTTCAGCACGCCGAGAATGTGACGGCGCTCGAGCTCCGCGAGACTGTCCGCAGGCGCCGACTGGCCATCGTTGCGGGGACCTGCGAAATCGTCGGGGAAGGCGCCGAGGATCAGCGTGCGCTCGATCAAATTGCGCAGCTCGCGTACATTGCCCGGCCAATCATAGCTTGCGAGCGCCGCCCGCACCGAGGCGTCGATCGGCACCGGCGGCATGCCGAGCTGAACCGACAGCTTGCTCATGAAGATGGCGGCAAGCTCCTGCACGTCGTCGCCGCGATCCTTCAGGAGCGGCAGCCGGATCTGCATCACGTTGAGCCGGTAGAACAGATCAGCTCGGAAGCGGCCCCTCTCGACCTCCTTCTGAAGCTCGGCATTGGTTGCGAAGATGAAGCGCAAGTCGACCGGAACTTCGCGCTCGGAGCCAACCGGGCGGACGCGGCGGTCTTCGAGCACGCGGAGCAGCTTGCTCTGCATCGGCAGCGGCAGCTCCCCGATCTCGTCGAGGAACAGCGTGCCGCCATGCGCATACAAGAACAGGCCTTCGCGTCCCGAATCGGCGCCGGTGAAGGCGCCCTTGATGTGTCCGAACAGCTCGGCCTCGATCATCTCGGGCGGGATCGCCGCGCAGTTCACCGGCACGAATGGCTTGTCGGCGCGGTCGGACAGCGAGTGGATCGAGCGCGCCGCCACTTCCTTGCCGGTGCCGGATTCGCCGGTGAGGAGAACCGAGGTCGGCAGGCGCGCGACGCGTGCGATGGTCTCACGCACGCGCAGCGTTGCTGCCGACTGTCCGATCAGATTGTCGCGCAGGAAGGTGCGGTCGGACGAAGCGCGCAAAGCATAGCGCAGGACAAAATTCTCGCGCTGGAGGCGGACACGGTCGAGGCATCGTGCTACGGCGTTGAGGATCTGGTTGGAGCGGAACGGCTTGAGCACGAAATCGGCTGCACCGGCGCGCAGGGCCTGGATCGCGGTGTCGAGGTCGGCATAGGCGGTGATCAGGATGGCGTCGGCGAAAAAACCGACGGCGCGCTGCTCGGCGAGCCAATCGACGCCATTCTTGCCCGGCATGATGTTATCGAGAATGACGACGTCGTAGCGGTTGGAATCGAGCTTGCGCGAAGCCTGGTCGGTATCGGCCGCCTCGTCCACCAGCTTGCAGCGCGGCGCGAGCGTGCGCACCAGGAAATTGCGCATGCCCGGCTCGTCGTCGACGATCAGGATGGAGGCCTGCGCCAGCGCGCTGAACTCCGGTCCTGCAGCCGTTTTGCCGAGCTTGACGGCAGGCTCGCGGCCCACCGCCGGAGCTGGGGCAGCGCTTGGCCTCGATGTTGAGAAATTCATGCCCGATGTCTTAGGTTTGAGATCATCCACCGCAACAACCGGTGCCTTTCGCATTGCAGCGAAGATCCGGCCGTGTCCCCCGCGGGCGCAGCATAGTCAAGCGTCGCCGCCCTGAACATTCGCCTTTCTACGGGGCGTCGCTCTTTTCGACCAGGAATACGATCCGCGTCTGGTTGCGCTCGGTGATCTCGACCTTGTCGCCGGTCTCGCGGATCAGATTGGGGATATCAATCACCGACAAGGGGTCGGTGCAGTGAACTTCGAGCTGATCGCCCGGTTGCAAAGGCTTTAAGGCCTTGCGCGTCTTCAAGGCGGGGAGCGGGCATTTCAACCCGGTGAGATCGAGCGTGGTTCTGGTCATGCGCGCAACATGGCGAGACGAAGCGATGGCGTCAACGCACGGCCTCTAGAGCAGATCGGCATAGGACAAAAAACCTACGCCGTGCCCCGGCTCGACGCCCGTGATGCTCTCACCGAGTTCAACCAGGCCGTCGGTCTCGACCAGCGAGGACAACAGCCCCGCTCCCTCGCGCGGAAACTTGATGGCCTCGAGCCCGCCGTCCTGCGCGCGTCGCAAGGAGGCGCGCACATATTCACGCCGGCCCGCCTTCTTCTTGTAAGTAAACGCGGCGCGCACCGGGATGGGCGTCAGCGGCTCCGGCAAGCCACCCGCCAGCGCCAGCACCGTCGGCCGCACCACATGGACAAACGTGACGAAACTCGCGACGGGATTGCCGGGCAATCCGATCAGCGGCGTGCCGTCGATGATGCCCATCGCCACGGGCCGGCCGGGCTTGATCGCCATCCGCCACAGCACCAGCGAGCCGATGCTTTCGACCGCCGCCTTGACGTGGTCCTCCTCGCCGGTCGAGACGCCGCCCGTGGTGAGGATCAGATCGTGGCGGCCTGCAACCTGCTTCAAGCCATTCGCGAGCGAAGCACGCTCGTCGCGCAGAATGCCGAGGTCGCTGACCTCGCAGTCCAGGCGGCGCAGCATCGCCATCAACATGAAGCGGTTGGAATCGAACAGCTGCGAGGCGGCGCGTGGCTCGCCAGGAGAAGCAAGCTCGTCACCGGTCGAGAACACCGCAACGCGAATGCGCCTGACCACGTCGAGCCTGACACGCCCGAACGCCGCGGCGAGCGCGACGTGCTGTGGTCGCAAGCGCTGGCCCGCGCGCAGCGCGATCTGGCCCTCGGGGATGTCTTCGCCCGCAGGCCGGACATTGGCTCCAGGCTTCAGCCCCGGCGGCAGCACGATCCTGCCGGAATCGTCGATGCGGACATCTTCCTGCATGAAGACGGTCTCCGCGCCCGGCGGCATCGGCGCGCCCGTGAAAATGCGCGCGGTGTGGCCGGGCTTGATCGGTGCCTGTGCAAGCCCGCCGGCCTGGATGCGGCCGTCAAGCGGGAACGCCTGCTCCGCGCCATCGGGAAGATCGGCGTTGCGCACGGCGTAGCCGTCGACGGCCGAGTTTGTGAAGGGCGGCAGCGGCAGCGGCGCCGCGACGTCGCGCGCCAGCACGCGCCCGTCTGCGTCGAGGAGCGTCACCGTTTCCAGATCGGCGATCGCGTTGACGCGCGTCGTGATGAGACCAACGGCCTCGTCCACCGACATCATCGGGCCGCCGAAGGCAAAGCAATCGTCCGACAGTTGCGCCATGGTGCCTCGTCAGCGTATCGCGGCGCTCTTCGCCACGGCTTCCTCGACCGGCATCGCGGCGCGCAGCAGCAATGCCGCAGCCGCCGCGATATCGTCGAGATGGACAGTCGGCAGCCCAGTGTCAATGGCGGTGTCAGTCGCGATCCCGGCAATGCCGGGATCGTCGGGGTATAGCAACGGCTTGCCGTTGGCCGCGCGATGCACCTCGATCTTGCGGTGCGGCTCGCGCTTGAAACCCTCGACCACGACGAGATCGACGGCGGACAGCTTGCTCAATAGTTCCGGCAACCGCGGCTCCGCGGCGCCGCGCAGTTCGTGCATCAGGGCCCAGCGGCTTGACGAAGCAACCAGCACTTCGGCCGCGCCGGCCTCGCGATGCCGCCAGGAATCCTTGCCGGGCACGTCGACGTCGAACTGGTGATGCGCATGCTTGATGACCGAGACGCGCAGGCCCTGCGCATTGAAATGCGGGATCAGCCGCGTCAACAGCGTGGTCTTGCCCGCACCGCTCCAGCCCGCAAGGCCGATAACTTTCATAACCGTTCGATCTCCTACGGCTCCCCAGCCGGTGGAACCACCGCTCCCTCCCCGTCATTGCGAGCGCAGCGAAGCAATCCAGAGTGTCTCCGCGGATGCATTTTCCGGATTGCTTCGCTGCGCTCGCAATGACGAGCGGAGGCATTTTGCCCATTCGCTGCCATGCTTATATCGGCTTGAGCCGAATGTCATGCTAACCTCGTGACCATGATGAAGATCGACAAAGCTCCCGTGCCCCTGATCGTCCCCAATCCAGACGATCCTCGCCTGACCCAGAGCGTGACCGGGACCGACCAGACCGGCGCCAGGGTCGAGATCAAGGTGCCGATGGAGCGGCCGCTGACGCTCTACCTGAATGCCCAGGAGATCGTCACCATGATGACGATCGGCGACTATCCGGAATATCTGGCGCTCGGCTATTTGCTGAACCAGAACATGCTGAAATATAATGACGCGGTCACCGAGGTCGAATACGACGACGACCTCCAGGTGGTCGTGGTGCGCACCACACACCACACCAATTTCGAAGCCAAGCTGAAGAAGCGCACGCAGACCTCGGGCTGCGCGCAGGGCACCGCCTTCGGCGACCTGCTGGAGGCGGTCGAGAGCGTCGCACTGCCGAAGGCGGAGCTGCGCACCTCCTGGCTCTACCAGATGACGCAGACCATCAACACCATGCCCTCGCTCTATCTCGAGGCCGGCGCGATCCACGGCTGCGTGCTGTGCAAGGAGGGCACTCCGCTCTGCTACACCGAGGATGTCGGCCGGCACAACGCGGTCGACAAGATCGCGGGCTGGATGTACCGCCACGGCGTCGATGCCTCCGACAAGATCCTCTACACCACGGGGCGTCTCACCTCGGAGATGGTGATCAAGACCGTCCGCATGGGGATCCCGATCCTGGTGTCGCGCTCCGGCTTCACCGCCTGGGGTGTCGATCTCGCCCGCCAGGTCGGACTGACGCTGGTCGGACGCACCCGCGGCAAGCGCTTCATCGTCCTCGCGGGCGAGGAGCGCATCGTCTACGACCAGAACCTCGCCTACGTCGAGGACGAATCGGCCAAGCACAAGCGCAAAGGTGAAGGTGGTGACGACTAGTTTTCCGGCCACGCAAGGCGTGCTGCTCGCGGGCGGCCTCGCGCGGCGCATGGGCGGCGGCGACAAGCCGATGCGCACCATCGGCGGCCGCACCATTCTGGAGCGCGTGATCGCGCGCCTTTCGCCTCAGTGCAGCGGGCTGATTCTCAATGCGAACGGCGATCCCGCACGTTTCGCCGCCTTCGGCCTGCAGGTCGTCGCCGACGACGTGCCCGGCTTTCCCGGCCCGCTCGCCGGCATCCTAGCGGCGCTGGACTGGACCGCGGCCAACCGGCCGGAGATCGAATGGGTGCTCAGCGCCGCCGGCGATTGCCCGTTCCTGCCGCGCGATCTGGTGGCCCGCCTGCATGACGCACGCGAGCACGAGAGCGCGCAGCTCGCGGTCGCCGCATCAGGCGACCAGTCACATCCGGTGATCGGTCTGTGGCGCGTCGCCCTGCGCGACGAGCTGCGTCACGCGCTGGTCGTCGAAGATCTCCGCAAGATCGACCGCTGGACCGCGCGCTATCCGCTCGCGACGGTGACGTGGCCAGCCGAGCCGCTCGATCCGTTCTTCAATGCCAATACGGTCGAGGACATCGCCGAAGCCGAGCGGCTGGCGGCGCTGGACGACGCATCCTGAGCCGTTGCCCGGAGCTCTTGACCGTAAGCGACCGGCCGTGAACCGGACCTGGGAAGCGAACGACCAATGATTGGGACGTTGCCCCGGATGAGCCATGGCAGACTCGCTCTTGGAAGTCATTTTCGATGTTGTCGATCTCGCGTTCGATGTTTCGGACGTAATCGATCGCACGAAGCAGCTGAGCAAGCCTGACACCGTCGAGGTCCCGCCGGACCCGAAGCCTCTGCCGCCTGCGGCGCAGCGTGCGTTGGCCGAAGCCGAGGAGCGGGAGCGCGCCATTCAGGCCGCCAGCGGCGCTGACCAGGCATCGCATCGATAACCCGGCTGGTATCTACGCGGGCCGAAATCCAGCCCGCTCCAGCGCGGCGCGTGCATCGTCCGAGCCGAGTGCATCAAGGAACGCCCGCACCGCCGGCCGGTCCTTGCGCGCGGTCACCAGCGCGAAGTCATAATGCTCTTCCGCGAGCGGAATGAAGCCGAGGCCGACCGCATGGGCGACCGGCGCAATGGTCATGCCCCAGTCGGCGCGGTGCTGCACGACGGCGGCGGCAACCGCGTTATGCGAGCGCGGCTGATTCCAATAGCCTTCCGGGCGCGCGCCGCCGAGCAGCCGATCGATCAAGATGCGCGTGCCGGCGCCCTGGTTGCGGTTGACCATGATGCAGGCGGGGTCAACGAGCGCCGCGGCAACGGCGTCCTTCGCACCAAAACCTTCGAAACGCCGGTCGCCCTTGCGGTAGACAATGCCCTGCATTCGGCGCCAACCCGGAACGAGTTCGAGCCCCTCGACAAGATAGGGCGCGTTGTAGGTCTCGCTTTGATCGTCGAACAGATGGATCGGCGCGAGGTCGCATTCGCCACGTTTTGCGGCCGCGAGTCCGCCGAGGCTGCCGACCGCGATCGAGCGCACGGTCAGGCCGGCATGCGCGAGTTTTGCAGTGACGAGATCGAGGCCGGTGCAATGGCTGCCGACGATGACGAGATCGGGCACGCGCACATGCGGCGTGAACAGCGTCACCTCGGCTTCAGTCCCGGCCGGCATCTGGTCGGCGAGCGCGTCGATGCGCAGAAAGCCGTCGGCCTGCGCGAAGGACGTGATTGCGCCGGAGCCCTTGCCGGAGGGATAGGCGATCAGGCGATCCTTGCCCTCGACCAGCGAGACCATGACGAATTCGGTGCGGCCGAGCTCGGAAGCGATGCGGACTGGAACGGTTGCGCTGACCTTGGCATCGGAGCGCGGCGGCAGTCCGGCCATCTTGCGCAGCATCGGCACGATCATGTCGTGGAAGGTGAACATCGCCGAGGTCGGAAATCCCGGCAGGATCACCACCGGCTTGCCGCCGCACACCGCAAGGCACAGTGGCTTGCCGGGCTTGAGCGCAACGCCATGCGCGATGATGCCGGGCTGGCCGAGCCGGCCGATGATGCGGTGAGACAAATCGCCCGCGCCCTTCGACGTACCGCCAGACAGCACCAGCATGTCGGCGTTCGCCAGCGCGCGGCGCATGGCGGCTTCAAGCTTGGCTTCATCGTCGGGAACGGCGCCGTGGAAAACCGCCTCACCGCCATTCTCGTCGATCGCAGCCGTGACGATCGCACCATTGGTGTCGTAGATGCCGGCAGGCGCGAGCGGCTGGCCCGGCTGCACCAATTCGTCGCCGGTGGAGATGACGGCCACACGCGGCTTGCGCGCCACAGTCACCTCGGCGATGCCGCAAGCGGCCAGCATGCCGATCTCGCGCGAGCCGATGAGCGTGCCGGCGCGCAGCAGCGCTTCGCCTCGCGCGATGTCGGACCCGGCGTAGGAGACGAACTGCCCCGGAGACGTGGCGCGACGAATCTCGATCGCATCAGATCCTGCCGGTTGGGTGTGCTCGACCATGACGACGGCATCGGCGCCGCGCGGCAGCGGACCGCCGGTGGCGATCGCCGTTGCGGTTCCAGCCGCCACTTGCAGTGCCGGCGCGGTGCCGCAGTGGATGGTTTCGCCGTTCAGCCCGAGGCGAACAGGCTTGCCTTCGCCCGCCGCGACGACATCCGCCGAACGCACGGCAAAGCCGTCGACATTGGAGCGGTCAAACGGGGGAACATCGATCGGCGCCGTGACGTCTTCGGCGAGTGCCGCACCGAGTGCATCGGCGAGCTTGCGCACCTCGCTCGGAATCGGGCGCGGGAACAGTGCCGCCTCGAAGCGTGCCAGCGCTTCCTCCCGCGACAGGATCTTGAGGAACTGCTCCTGTTCGAGCGCGCTGCGCTCTTGCGATCGCGGAATCATCGTCATGCCGGAACCCATATCATGCCCGCATCAGATAGGCATCGACCGACGTGCCCGCCGCGAATCCCTCGTGGCTGGCGGGGATGAGCAGCCATGCATCGGCACGGGCAATCGCGTGGAGCGGCCATTCGCCCACGGCAAGCGGCATCCACGCGTGATGTTCCAGAGACAGCAGAGCCATTTCAGCGATGCCGACACTGGATGCGATTTTGCGCGCAAGCGGCAGGATCATCTGTCGGCGGGGCCGGCGCGCGGACAAATGGTCGACGAGCGGCAGCACGAGCGCGAGCCAGACCGCAAGCGCAGGATCGGGCGAGCCGGGCAAGGCAACCACGGGAATCCGCCCGAGCCGACCGACCGCGGCGGTGCGTCCGGGCTGAAGCGCAAGGCCATGGGCGAGCACCTCGCCACGCTGGGCCAGCGCCATGACAGAGGCATCCCCGTGGCCAACGCCGCTGCCGCCCACGGTCAGCAGGAGATCACAAGAGGACGCATCGAGCACCTCGGCAATTGACGCCTGATCGCGTGCACCGCTTTGGCGCGTTTCGACACCCAGCCCCGCTGCATGCGCGATCCCGGCGATCATGTGCATCGTTGCCGTTGCGCCCGGCACATTGACGATGCGCAGCCGGGGCCGGCGCACGGCGAGTTTCTCCAGACCCGCAACGCGCGCCAGCAGCAGATCAGCCGCACCGACCGGACAACCCTCGGCGCCGGCAGGCGTGCGTTCCGCCATGTCGCTCCCGGCGCGCCTGACGTCCTGCCCCGGCACGCCTTCCGCCAGCACCTGCGCGAGCGGCCCCGCCACCTCCACCGCGTCGGCATCGAGCACACAGTCGCATCCCGCCGGCATCGCTTCGCCGGCTTCGACCCATTGCGGCACCTTCGTCAAAGGCAGCGGCGAATAGGAGGACGCGCCGACGAGATCATTGGCGCAGAGCGCAAAACCGTCCGCGGCGGCAATGTCGTGCGGCGGATGGGCCGCAAGCAGCGGAGTGCCCACAGCAATGCAACCGGCCGCGTCGGTCAGTGGCAACTCCACCGGTGCAACCGGCTCGAGCCCGTTCAGCAACGCGGCGAGCGCGATCTCGAGCGGGGTGAGCGAGGACGGCAGGCGCTGGGTCATGCGCCATGGTGGACCATGCATCGCCCGCTTTGGCAACCGCCGGCGATGCGGGTCTCAACCGCCCGACCGGTCCGAATTCGGGAAGAACAGCTGCTGTCCGTCGACCTTGTAGCCGGCGATCGCCGTCTGCCCCTCCGGCGAGGTCAGCCAGTCGATGAAGGTCTGCGCGAGATCCTTCTTCACGTTCGGAAACTTCTCGGGGTTCACCAGCATCACGCCGTACTGATTGAGCAGCCGCCGGTCGCCTTCGACCACAATGTCGAGATCTCCGCGATCCCTGAACGAGATCCAGCTGCCGCGCTCCGACAGCACATAGGCATTCGCGGCGCGCGCGGCGTCGAGGGCCGAGGTCATGCCCTGCCCGACCTCGCGATACCAGGCGCCCTTCGCAGCGCCGATGTCGATGCCGGCGACGATCCAGAGCGCGAGCTCCGCGGCGTGGGTGCCCGACCGATCGCCGCGCGTCACGAACGGCGCGCCTTTGGCTTCGATCGCCTTCAGCGCCGTCACGATGTCCTTGCCCTTCACGGCTGCCGGATCGCTCTTCGGCCCGATCAGCACATAGTCGTTGTACATCACGTTGAAGCGCTTTACGCCAAACCCGTCGGCGACGAATTTCTCCTCCTGCGGCCGCGCGTGCATCAGCACGACGTCGGCTTCGCCCCGTCGCGGCCCGTTGAGCACCTCATCGGCACGCCGCGCGATCACGGTCACCTCGATGCCGGTCTTGTCCTGGAAGATCGGCAGCAGATAGTCGAGCAGGCCGGAATCCTGCGTCGATGTGGTCGAGCTCAGCACGATCGCGCGGTCCTCCGCGGATGACGCCGCAACGCCCGCGGCGAGGCCGCAGAAGAGCGCGAATGCAACGGACAGGCGGCGGACGGCCATGATCGGGTTCCCATTGAACAAGACGTAGCCATGATGATGGCGAGCGATTGCGCCGCACTCGTGACGCATCTGCTGCCTTGTGCTCCGCAGTCGGGAAATTTCGGCAAGGCGCGCACGCTTGAGATCGTTCACCAAAGCAGAAATCGCGCGCGCGGATGTGTTGCAAAGCAGCGAGATCATCAGGCATGGTTCCCGCGGACACAAATTGAAATGCAGAATTCCACCTGCGTTAGACGTCAAAAAGAAGCAAGAATTTGCATAGGAATGCAGGATGGAATTCCTGACGACCAGCGAAGCCGCCGATTACCTTCGGCTCGGCGAACGCAAGCTTTACGAACTCGTCACCACCGGCGCGATCCCCTGCACCAAGGTGACCGGGAAGTGGCTCTTCCCACGGCACGAGCTCGATCTCTGGGTGCTGTCGGGCCTCGCGCGTCCGGCCGGCATGCTGATCGCGGAGCCGCCGCCGGTCGTGGGCGGCAGCCAGGACGAACTGCTGGATTGGAGCCTGCGCGAGTCCGGGTCCGGGCTGGGATCGATGAGCGAGGGCAGCATGCGCGGGCTCGAGCGCCTGCAGCGCAACGAGGTGATGGCGGCGGCGGTGCACTTCCACGGCCTGGATGCTTCCGACGATCTCGCCGGCGATGCCAGTGTCGAAGTGCTGCGCGCCGCTCCCGACCTGCATGATGCGGTGCTGGTGGCGTTCGTACGCCGCGAGCAGGGTCTCGTGCTGCCGCAAGGCAATCCCAAGCACCTGCACGGCCTGACCGACGTGCTCGCGCGCGGCGCCAAAATGGCGATGCGGCAGCAGGGCACGGGCGCGCAGATGCTGCTCGACGTGCTGCTGAAGCGCGCGGGCGCTTCGACACGGGATTTGCGCCGGGCCGAGGCGCCGTGCCTGACCGGTCCGGACCTTGCCGAACTGGTCCGCGCCGGCCAGGCCGATTGCGGCATTGCGACCCGCGCCACCGCGCGCTCGGCTGGTCTGGATTTCGTGCCGCTGGTCTGGGAGAACTTTGACCTCGCGATGCGGCAGCGCAGCTATTTCCGCCCCGCTATGCAGGCCCTGCTCCGCTTCCTGGGCGAACGGCGGCTGCGGCAGCGCGCCGAGGAGCTGACCGGCTATGATCCCTCATCCGCAGGCCAGATCCGCTTCGCAGCCTGACATTGACGCCCGCCCCAAAATAGTTGCAAAAGAAACCAATTCAGCCGGGCCGTACCCGGCAAAAAGCAACACCGGTCAACGCGCCGGACCAGGGAGGACAGCGTGAATCCAACCAGATTTGGACTACCGGTCGCGGCCGCCTTGACGGCGGCGCTGATGTCGGGTGCCGCAATGGCGCAGGTGTCCGACGACGTCGTCAAGATCGGCGTGCTCACCGACATGAACGGCCCGGCCTCCGCGCCGACCGGCCAGGGCTCGGTGACGGCGGCGCAGATGGCGATCGACGATTTCGGCGGCACCGTGCTCGGCAAGCCGATCAGCATCGTGATCGGCGACCATCAGCTCAAGGCCGACATCGGCGGCACCATCGCGCGGCGCTGGTACGACGTCGACCAGGTCGATCTGATCGTCGACGTGCCGGTCTCGGCGGTCGGGCTCGCGGTGCAGAACGTCGCCAACGAGAAGAAGCGGCTGTTCATCACCCACTCGACCGGCACCGCCGATTTCCACGGCAAGTTCTGCTCGCCTTATGCGATCCAGTGGGTGTTCGACACCCGCGCGCTCGCGGTCGGCACCGCGGATGCGGTGGTCAAGCGCGGCGGCGACAGCTGGTTCTTCATCACCGACGACTATGCCTTCGGCCATTCGCTGGAGCGCGACGCCTCCGCGGTCGTCACGGCCAATGGCGGCAAGGTGCTGGGCTCGGTGCGGCCGCCGCTGGCAACGCCGGACCTCTCCTCCTTCGTGCTGCAGGCGCAGGCGTCCAAGGCCAAGATCATCGGCATCGCTGCCGGTCCACCCAACAACATGAACGAGATCAAGACGGGCTCGGAGTTCGGCGTGTTCAAGGGCGGCCAGCAGATGGCGGCGTTGCTGGCGCTGATCACCGACATCCACGGCCTCGGCCTGCAGGCCGCGCAGGGCCTGCTCCTGACGACCTCGTTCTATTGGGACATGGATGACAAGACCCGCGAATGGTCGAAGCGCTATTTCGCCAAGATGAACAAGATGCCGTCGATGTGGCAGGCCGGCGTCTATTCCAGCGTGATGCACTATCTCAACGCCATCAAGGAAAGCGGCACCGACGATCCGCTCAAGGTCGCCGCAAAAATGCGCGAGAAGCCGATCGAGGATTTCTTCGCCCGCAACGGCAAATTGCGCGAAGACAATCTGATGGTGCACGATCTCTGGCTGGTGCAGGTGAAGACGCCGGAGGAGAGCAAATATCCGTGGGACTATTACAAGATCCTCACGACGATCTCCGGCGACAAGGCGTTCGGTCCGCCGGACCAGGCGTGTCCGCTGGTGAAGAAGTGACGATCGCTTAAGGCGATCGTCATTCCGGGATGGTCCGAAGGACCAGACCCGGAATCTCGAGATTCCGGGTTCGGTGCTACGCACCGCCCCGGAATGACGGTCGCCTCAGGCGACCGTCACCTCACCACGCCGATTTCGCGAAAGTACTTCATCACGCCGGGATGGATCAGCTCCGGCCTCGGCGCGGCCGCGACCGTGTTCGCGGCCGTGGTCTCGCAGGCCTGGGCGAGCTTCTTGCAGAAATTTGCTTCAACGCCGTGCAGCGTCTTCGCCAGGCGATAGGCGACATCATCCGGCAAATCCTCGCGCGTCAGCACGAAGCTCCAGGAGCCGAGCGAGGCGATCGGCGCGGTCTGCGTCGGATAGCTGCCCGCCGGCACCAGCAGCGGCTTCAGGAATGCATGCTTGGCGCGGATGCGCGCGATCTCCTCCGCGCTCGGTGCGATGAAGCGCGCGCCTGACGTGCTCGATGCGACCGCGGCGAAGCCGGGCCAGCCGATGCCGGCGCCCCAGAGTGCGGCGACGCGGCCGTCTTCGACCATCGCGGGGCCGTCGCCGGCACGGTCGAGATAGACGGCCTTGAAATCCTCGTCCTGCTTCAACCCGAGTCCATCCAGCACGTAGCGCGCCAGGATCGGAAGGCCCGAGCCTTTGGCGCCGAATGCCACGCGCTGTCCGACGAGATCCTGGATCGTCTTGTAGGGACTGTCCGCCCGCACCACGAACATGCCGGGGTTGGAATAGATCGCCGTGAGGATCTTCAGCCGCACAGGTGCGCGGCCGATGCCGGCAAAGGCTTCATAAGCCGGCTCGCCCGCGACCAGCGCGAGGTCGAGCTCGCCCTTCTCCAGCAGCGGGATGTTCTCGTTGCTGCCCTTGGTGTTGCGGGGTGCGATGGAGATTTGCGGATCGGCCGCGTTCATCACGTCCGCAAAAGCGTTGCCATAGAGCGGAAAGCCGCCGCCGGGTGTCGCGGTGCCCAGACTGATCGTGATGGTCGAAATGGCCGTGCCTCCGGTTTGCGCAGCCGCGGGGCCTAGGAGCAGCGCCGCGCCGATGAGGATGGATGCGAATCTCATGGTCGTCCCTGACGGACCTGCGTCAACACCGACTTGAGTGACGATGTAGGCAGCGGCCCGATTTTGTGAAAGCATGCCCTTAAACGACAATAGAACAATGGAGGCGTCATGTTGCGAATTTTGCGTAAGGGTATTTTTGGGCTCGCAATCCTCACAGGTCTTTTCAGCGCAACGCCTCCCGCCTCCGCCGCCTATCCCGACCGCCCCGTGCACTGGCTGATCGGCTTTTCCGCCGGCGGCCCGGTCGACATCGTGGCGCGGATCATGGCGCAGTGGCTGTCGGATCGTCTCGGCCAGCAATTCATCGTCGAGAACCGCACCGGCTCCGGCGGCAACATCGCCGCTGCGGCCGCGATCAACTCGCCGCCGGATGGCTACACGCTGCTGTTCGTCGCGCCCAACAACGCGATCTCGACCTCGCTCTACAAGAAGCTGCCGTTCGACTTTTTGCGCGACACCACCCCCGTGGCCAGCATCATGCAGCTCACCAACATGCTGGTCGTCTCCAATGCGTTTCCGGCCAAGACGGTCCAGGAGTTCGTCGACTACTGCAAGGCCAATCCCGGAAAGATCTCCTTTGCTTCGTCCGGCAACGGCACCTCGGTGCACATGTCGGCGGAGCTGTTCAAGGTGATGACGAAGTGCGACATGGTTCACGTGCCCTATCGCGGATCTGCCATCGCATTCCCCGACATCATCTCCAACAAGGTGCAGCTGATCTTCGACAATCTGCCCTCCGCGCTGGAGCAGGCCAAAGGCGGCAATGTCCGCGCGCTGGGCGTGACCTCGCCGCAGCGCTGGCCGAGCGTGCCCGATGTGCCCGCAATCGCCGAGACCGTGCCGGGCTTCGAATCGATCGGCTTCTACGGCATCTCCGCGCCGAAGGGCACGCCACCCGAGGTGATCGAGATCCTCAACAAGGCCGTCGGCGAAGCGCTGAAGGACCCGAAGCTGGTCGCCCGCCTCACCGAAGTCGGCGGCCTCCCCAAGCCGATGACACCCGCCGAATTCGGCAAGCTGGTCTCCGACGAGACCGAGAAGTGGAAGAAGGTCGTGGAGTTCGCCGGGGTCTCGGTGGACTAGCGCGTCGCTGTGCAACGAGCTTGCGATTCGTCGGCAACGCATCGGACGGGGTCCGGGAGGGCTCCCTTTCATCAAAAGTCGCAAACAACCCCATGCACAGTAGACGAGGCCAGTTATTTCAATGGGTTACCGGAGCCGAAAAACAGGATCTCGGTAAGGCCGTTTGCTTCGTCAGGCAAAACAGGAGTATACAGTCATTATCGCCAATTTCGGGTATTCGCAAATCATAAACAATACTCCGCCGGCGTTCCCCTCCGCCAGAGCCGGCATTGCACCCCCGCCTCCGTCCCTGTAAACGAACCGCGCACCGTTGCCGGCCGCGCCAAGCGGCCGCCTCGCGGCGGGGCCTGTAGCTCAATGGTTAGAGCCGGCCGCTCATAACGGTCTGGTTGCAGGTTCGAGTCCTGCCGGGCCCACCAAAAAAAACGATGCCTTAATTGGTGTCGCTTCGTTGCACCGCTGAGTCACCGCACCAGAAACGCCTAGCTTCGTGGCTCGCAACCATGCTTCAGCAAACTGTAAACTACTGCTTCACATTCGATCCGGCCAATTTGGCTTGATCGCAAGAAAAG
This sequence comes from Bradyrhizobium sp. 195, assembly GCF_023101665.1. NCBI lineage: Bacteria > Pseudomonadati > Pseudomonadota > Alphaproteobacteria > Hyphomicrobiales > Nitrobacteraceae > Bradyrhizobium > Bradyrhizobium sp. 195. The sequence continues at coordinate 6,790,101 of NZ_CP082161.1, forward strand.
GTCATCCCGCGCGGTGCGCGGCCAGGCGAGCTGCCGGTGAAGGGTTTGTCTCCGCGAAGACTGTCCCTTCCTCCGGTTCGTATCTGTCAATCTCAAGCCGTCGAGGCTTTCTTCACCGCGGAATCTTCCACGATCCGTTGATGATCGAGGGGTTCTTCTCGCTCGGCCAGTACAGCCGCATCATCAGGACGAAATCGCCCGATGGCGCCGGAAGCCATCCGGATTCGATTTCTCAACGTGCTGCGAAGATCTCGGCAATCGGCGATGTCCTGGTGTGGTGCGGATGAGCCTGCGGATATCCTTCAATATCCGCAGACTCAATGGCGCTCGAACTAGTCGCTTGCTCTGACGCGGGCGTGCTGGATGATTCGATGCTCGTCGCTCGAAACCTGCGTCGGTCCAAGCTTGAACGTCAGCTTGTCGATCTTGCCTGTGAATTGGAACGGCAGCTTGTAGCTGTCATCCACTCCGGTGCGGGTATCCACGCCGACGTCAAACGACTCGTCGATCGCCATGATGAACGAGGTCGAGTGCGGGATCGATTGTCGGGAAACCTCCTTGCCGTCGACCGACAGCACGCCGGCGCCGCCCTTGCCATAACCCGGGCCGTCATATTTGAAATCGAACGCGATGATGTGCTTGCCCGGCTTGAGCGCAGTGCCCAACCAGTCCCGCGCACCTACGCCCGATTCCCAGCGGTATCGCTTCAAATCCAGCATGTTGTAGACAAAGACCGGCTTGCCCTTCAGCAGATAGAGGCCATAGCCGCTGAAGCGGCCGCCGAGCGTCACGATCATTCCCTCAGCCCCGCCTTGCGGGACGGTGATGTCGGCAGTGATCGTGTAGTTCTTGTTCATGATGTTGGGTGCATTATCGACGGGGATACCGGGATTTACTCCCTTGTAGGTGAATTCGGTTCGTCCGGCGGTCGCGCTCGGCCGCGGCGTAGTCAGGCGCGGCAGCACCGAGTTGTCCAGCGGCAGGACCTGGTATTTCCCCGCCTCCGTCATGAACAGTGCCTGCAGCTCCTTGAGCTTGTCGGGATTCCTGGCTGCGAGGTCGTTGGCTTGCGAAAAGTCTTCGGCGATATTGTAGAGTTCCCACTTGTATTCGCTGATCTCGGGCAGCTTTGCCGTTCCCAAAAGCCAGGGGGCAGCGGGCGGCGTCGTGCACGCATACCAGCCATCATGGTAGATGCCGCGGTTCGCGAACATCTCGAAGTATTGCGTGTCGCGCTTTGACGGCGCGTTGGCGTTGGCCTGGTCGAACGTATAGGCCATGCTAACGCCTTCGATGGGCTTTTGCTTGATGCCATTGACCGTCGCGGGTGCGGGAATGCCAGTGGCTTCAAGAATCGTCGGCACGATATCGACAATGTGATGAAATTGGCTGCGGATGCCGCCGACGTCCTTGATGTGGCCGGGCCATGAGATAGCCATGCCTTGCCGGGTCCCACCGAAATGCGATGCAACCTGCTTGGTCCACTTGAACGGCGTATCGAAGGCCCACGACCACGCCACGGACATATGCGGATAGGTCTTGTCGGAACCCCAATTCTCGTAGTGCAGCATCAGCTCGGCTTCCGGCAGTTTCAGAACGCCGTTATAGGCGGTCATCTGGTTCGGAGTGCCCTCGAGCGTGCCTTCCGCGCTGGTGCCGTTGTCGCCGCTGATGTAGATGATCAGCGTGTTGTCGAGCTTGCCCATATCCTCGACCGCCTGGATGACGCGGCCAATCTCATTGTCGGTGTAGGCCGCGTAGGCGGCAAACACCTCGGCTTCGCGCGCATACAGCTTCTTCTGGATGAGCGAGAGCGAGTCCCACTTCGGCAGGGTATCCGGCCAGGGAGTGAGCTCCGTGTTCGCGGGGACGACCCCGAGGCGCTTCTGGTTGGCGAAGATCTGCTCGCGCAGCTTCTCCCAGCCCATGTCGAACTTGCCCTTGAACTTGTCGATCCATTCCTTCTTCGGCTGATGCGGCGAATGGGTGCCGCCAGGCACGTAATAGACGAAGAACGGCTTGTCGGGAGCGGACGCGTTCAAGCCGTTCATGTAGTTGATGGCCTCATCCGCCATGTCGGTGATGAGGTTGTAGCCGGACTTGCCAACCCACGGAAAAATCTGAGTCGTGTTCTTGAAAAGATAGGGCGTCCACTGATCGGTCTCGCCCCCCATGAAGCCGTAGAAGTATTCAAATCCCATACCGATCGGCCATTGGTCGAACGGGCCGGCCGAACTGTACACATAGGTTGGCGTGTTGTGGTTCTTGCCGAACCACGAGGTGGCAAATCCGTTGTCCCGCAGAATAGTCCCGACCGTCGCGCTCTCCTGGCCAATGACGGAATTGTAGCCGGGATAGCCGGTCGACATTTCACCGATCACGCCGAACCCGACCGAGTGGTGGTTGCGGCCGGTGATCAGCGCCGCCCGCGTCGGGGAGCAGAGCGCCGTCGAGTGAAATTGTGTATAGCGCAGACCCGCCTTGGCGACGCGATCCATCGCCGGGGTCGGAACAACACCACCGAAAGTGCCGGACACACCGTAACCCTGGTCGTCGGTCATGATCAGCAGCACGTTTGGCGCGCCCTTGGGCGGGACGACGGACGGTGGCCAGTATGGCTTTGAGTCCTTTGCGGTTTCCTCGATCACGCCGCCGAACTTCGGAGGTTCGGGCGGAAGCTGCTTGCCATCGAGTGTCATCGTAGCGCCGGGCGTGCCCGGCGTGCCGGTGATCTGTTGCGCCGCCGCCGGCGCAGCGAGAAGCCCCGGCAAAGCGACGAGCAATGTCGCAAGCCCGGTGGCCAACAGCAATTTTGGGCTCGGTCGCCAACTGCTCCGTTCATCGTTCATGACGTTTCTCCCGTTTGATGCAGCGGAATCCAACGTGACTGGTCGACGTATCAACCGGCTCGGCATGGCGTGCCGCCGGCCGGTAGCGGCGGCAATAATTGGGAGCGCACAGATGCGATCCACCCTTGAGCACCTTGCGCGGAATCCTGATGTCGGGCGTGCACGGGTCGTAGCTCTGGTCTTCGCGACCACCGCGCGGATTCTCGGGGATGCAGCAGGCCTTTTGCGCATCGGCTTCGTGCTTCGCCGTGTACCAATCGGTGGTCCACTCCCAGACATTGCCGATCATGTCGTAGAGGCCATAACCGTTCGGCGGAAACGCCGTCACCGGCGAAGTGCCTGCATAGCCGTCGATCGCCAAATTTTCGTGCGGAAACTCACCCTGCCAGGTGTTGGCCAACTGACGCCCGCCGGGCGCGAACATGTCGCCCCAGGCGAACTCGGCTCCGTCAAGGCCGCCGCGTGCCGCGAATTCCCACTCGGCCTCAGTCGGCAGCTCCTTGCCCGCCCACCTGGCATAGGCTTCGGCATCCCTAAAGGCGACATGCACGACCGGGTGCTCGTCCAGTCCGCGAATCGAGCTGCCGGGTCCGTAAGGCTGTCGCCAGTTGGCGCCAAACCTGAACGTCCACCATTCGCCCCAATTGCGCAGATCGACGCGCCGTTCCGGCGCGACAAACGCGAGAGAACCCGCTTTGAGCATATGCGGCAGCGCGCCCGGATAGTCCTTCGGGTCCGGTGCCGTTTCGGCAAGAGTGACATGGCCGGTTGCTTCAACGAACTGCCGGAATTGCCGGTTGGTCACGGGCGCGCGGTCCATCCAGAATCCATCGACGGTCACGCGATGAACGGGCGCTTCCTCGGGATAGTGTCGATCCGAACCCATGCGAAACGTGCCGCTGGGAACGTAGAGCATGGCGCCGTCGGCAGACTGCTGCTGCAGCTGTTGATCAGATGACGAATTCGCATTGGCAAGGGTCATGACTTCTCCGAAGACGCATCCCTATTGCCAGTCACCGGTCCGAGCTGAAACTTAAGCGACTCTCGTCTGAGACATTGAGAAGCGACGCCCGACGACTTGGCCTAACCCTCATCCGATGCTGGATGAACCAGCAGCGGGACGCATTCGTTGACCTAAATCAAGCCACCGCTGCGCCGTCCGCGATCCAGGCGCGCAACGCGACTTCAAGCGCTGATGCCTGCGTCTCGAAGCCTTCCTTTCGTCGATCTCTCAATAGCAGGGCGGATACGGATAGTAGCCGCAGGCCGGACGTGCGTAGTAAGGCGCAGCATAGGGGCCATATGCCGCCGCACCGAGAATCTGATTCAAGCTTGTGATGCGCATGACCATAGATTCCTTTGCTGCCAAAAAACGTGCTGCAAAACAACGATCGCCGACGTAGTGCTCCCGCTTCCGAGCGAGAGGCCGTGCAACATCGACTGCAGTTAACACCGCATGGCGTCTGCAGAATCAAAAACGCGCGCTGGAATTAAAATTGACGGACTTGTAGTCTGACAGAATCTCGAAGAGTGATGCTTCAGCTACCTCCACGAGCATCACGATAGCATAATCAGAGAATGAGGACCAGCCATGGTTATCGTTCTGTGCCTCTACCTCGTTGCGCTATGGATCGTATTCTCGAAATTCAAACTCGTGCGCTGGGGCTGGTTGTCGGGGACGATCGCGCTGTTGATCGGCGGGTTCATTCTCGCGACGTTTCTTGCGCTTTTTAATTATCTCACGCCGTCGGGCCGCGTGACTGTGACCGGCCGCGTGGTAGAGGTGACTCCGAATGTGACGGGACAAATTGTCGCAATACCGGTCAAGCCGAACGTGCCGGTGAAGAAGGATGACGTGCTGTTTCAGATCGACCCGGCGCCGTTTCAGTACAAGGTCTCGCAATTGCAGGCCTCGCTCGCGGCGGCAAAGCAGCAGACCGAGATCCTGAAATCGAATTATGAGCAGGCGAGCGCGAATGTGGCGGGACTCACCGCGCAGGCCGCTTACAACAAGAAGCGTCTCGCCGACATTGAGACGCTGGCCTCCGACGATGCCAACACGCAATTTCAGGCGCAGGACAAGCAGGTTCAGTACGAAACCGTGTCGGCGCAGCTCACGGCTGCGCAAGCGGCCCAGCAGAGCGCCAAGCTTGCGCTGAATTCCGAGATCGGCGGTGTCAACACCACGGTCGCACAGATTCAGGCGCAACTCGAGAACGCAAATTGGGAATTGTCGCAGACAACGGTTCGCGCGCCTGAAGACGGCTATGTCACCGTCGTTGCCTTGACCGTCGGCGACCGGGCGCTGCAGGCGCGCTCGGCGATGTCGTTCATTGTCGAGAAGGAGATCGCGCTTGTTGGCGTGTTCTCTCAAAACGGCTTCCAGGTGATCAAGGAAGGTGCCGTCGTTGACATCGTTTTCGACAACGTGCCCGGCCGCATTTATCACGCCAAAATCATCGGCATTCCCAGGGGCATCGGGCAAGGGCAGATCGCCGTATCCGGGACGCTCGCCCGCACCAACACGTTCGGCGGCGCAACGATGTTTCCCGCAGAAATCTCTATCCCCGACGGGATGGATCGTGACGGGCTTCGGCTGGGCATGTCCGGCAGCGCCACCGCCTTTGCCGACAATGCCGGCGTGATCGGTCTCCTCGCCTCGATCCTCGTATGGGTGAGCTCTTACACGGCCTATCTCTAGCAACCGACAGGTTCAAACCGGGGAGAAGGTTTACATGCAGTGCGATGATCGCCACGTCGTTACGCCTGTCCATCTGTTTGCTGGCGCTGTTTTCCTCGCAGCATCGCTCCTGACAGGAAGTGTGTCTCATACCGACCTGACGGTATCCGTCGCAAAAGCCGCGGAAGAAATGCCGAGGAGGTGCTTGCTGCGCAGATCCGGACGCAGGGCTTTGTCTGTGAGAAGGCGCTCGGTGCTACGAGAGATGCAAGGCGCTCAAGGGCCGATCATGCCGTCTGGGTCCTGAAATGCAGCAACGCCACCTACAGGGTCAGCCGCGCTCCGGATATGGCAGCGAAGGTGCAGCCGTTGGAATGGTTGAATACCAGCAACGCCCATACAGGCCACTGTTTCACGCGCAATGCGCGTAGGGAATGAATCTTTACTGGACACCACAAGCGCGACGCTCGTCTTTTTTAGCGCCGACGAACGGTGCTCGACGCACTGCATCAGGCTTTGACGCAGGCAACATTGCACAGGGAGTTATGCGAACGCCTCGATGCAGATAACGTGCCTCCAAGGCAACACGGCGGCGCAATTTCGTGGCTAGCCACTTTAAGGCGAGACATTCACAATCTCGCTGACATACTGTTGTGAACGGACATTGGGGGAGCACATGACGCGCTGCATACCCGAACGCAACTCTGGTCGTCGGCTGATCTGCTCGGTGATCGGCACAATCTTGGTGATGTCCTCGTCCGTATCCGACGCCGCATACGCCGACGAAAGCGGCGTTTCCTACTGGCTTCCCGGACGCTTCAGCAGCCTTGCCGCAACGCCCGCGGTGCCGGGATGGTCAATGGCTGAGGTTTACTATCACACCTCCGTATCGGCATTCGGCGCCGCGGCCGCGTCAAGAGAAATTCAGATCGGCCGATTTCCGGCGGCCGTCAACGTCAACTTGGATCTGCATCTGAACGCGCAGGCCGATCTGGTGCTGCTCAACCCCACCTACACCTTTGCGACGCCGGTGCTGGGCGGACAATTGGCTGTCGGTGTCACGGGCCTGTTCGGGCGGTCGGCCGCCGACCTCAGCGGGACCCTGACAACCGGGTTCGGACCGCTTGCGACCACGCGCATCGGAAGCATCGGCGACTCCGTCACCTCCGTCGGCGACCTCTATCCGCAGGTGACACTGAAATGGAATCAAGGGGTCCATAACTTCATGACCTATATGACGGGAGACATTCCCGTCGGGGCCTACAATCCAAACCGCCTGGCCAATCTCGGCATCGGTCATGGCGCGATCGATGGCGGCGGCGGCTACACCTATTTCAATCCGCAGGCGGGACACGAATTTTCAGCGGTCGCGGGGTTCACCTACAATTTCAAGAATCCGGACACGCAGTACCAGAGCGGCGTTGACTTCCATGTCGACTGGGGTGCCTCCCAGTTTCTTTCAAAGCAGCTCTTTGTCGGACTCGTCGGATATGCGTATCAGCAGATCACCGACGATTCCGGGCAGCACCCCATCCTGGGTGGTTTCCGCTCACGTGTCCTTGCCGTCGGTCCGCAGATCGGATTTCTGTTTCCGGTTGGCGACATGCAGGGCTATCTGAATCTGAAAGGATATGGCGAATTCGCTGCGGAGAACCGGCCAGCAGGCTGGAATACGTGGCTGACGTTCTCGATCTCGCCGATGGCGCCGACCAGCACCGTGACGCCGACACGACGGATCGTGACGAAATAGGGAATCGCGCCGAGCGAGGCCGGCGTGATCCATCGCGGGCCCGCAGATATTTGCGTCTATTCGCCACGATCAAACGTCGTGCGGAGGCGGTCGAGTGAGTCTAGGAGTACGCAGACGCCGCTATTTGCTGATCTTCGCAGCGGTGATCGCTTGCTACGTCATAATTAGTTACCTGGTTCTACCAGCCACCTGGTCGCGGGTCGAACACGAGCCTGGGCTCTCGCATCTGCCCATGCTGACTTCGACGGCGCAGGGAATTCCAGGCGGTCCCATTAACGTTGGCCTCGTCGGAAGCCGTGAAGACGTCATTTCTGCGTTTCATGTTGCCGCCTGGTTTCCCGCAGACCCGATTACGTTGCGGACCAGCGCCGAAATCGTGGGCAGCGTCCTGTTTGATCGGCCTTACAAGGATGCGCCTGTCAGTCCGCTCTTCTTCGAGGGACGGCGCGAGGATTTGGCCTTTGAAAAGCCGGACGGAGTGAGCGCTGACCGCCGCCAACACGTCCGGCTATGGTTAGTCCTTACCAACGGGACCGATGGAAGTCCCGTCTGGCTTGGATCCGCAACTTTCGACAAAGGGGTCACACTGAGCCGCGATACCGGCCAGATTACTCATAGGATCGCACCAAACATTGATGAAGAGCGAGACCAGTTGATTGGCGAGTTCAACCAGGCGCGGGTGGTCACGGGCATTTATCAAATGCGAGGGATCGGCCCCACACTCAACGGCCGGAATGGCGAAGGGGACCCCTATCACACCGACGGAGAGATCTGGGTGGCCAGGCTTGTCCGTCGAGGGGAGAAAGCAGAGAAAGTCACTAAGATGCTGCCGGCGCCCGCTTTGATTCAGATAAAGGATGCGGCGTTTTCCTGGATTTCGCAGGCCCGATGATCGTTCCGCAGGCGAACTATTCGGCTTCCGCAACTTCCCTGGTTGCCGGTGCTTTGCGATTGCGGAGCTATTTTCTCGACTGACAAGGGCGGGTGGGCGCGCGGGAATCATCGGCGGACCGGTATCGCAACCGATAGTTCAACAAGCGTAGTTTTCCGCGATCTTGTCGCCAATCGGAAGCTCTTCAGCCTCCATGATTTTCAAACCGGTCTCGGTTATTTTGACGACATCGATCACGCACGATTCAAATTTTGTTTTTTGACCTTGGGGCAGGCAAATATCCGCCCGCGTGGTCGTTGCCGCCGTGCGCGGCGATGAACATGGCGACGGCCGACCGGCAATAGGATTCGATTTCGTTGTCGTCCTCTGCTCTCGCCTGATCGAAGCGTGCGATCGTCAGGAGATCGGATCCTTTGAAAAGCGCGGCAAACAAGCGGGCGGACCGGAGAGGATCGGGCACGTTCAGAACCGCTTTCGCGTGCAACTGACGCAACAGGGCCTCGATTTGGGCGATGACATGGGCGGGGCCGCCTTCGTAATGGAGCTTGCTTAACGCGTTTTGACTCGTCTTGTCGGCCATGACCATGGCTTCGACACTGCGGACGTCTGATCGCAACAGCGTGCGAAGCAGTAATGATCCCACCGCCATGAGCTGGTCTTCGACCGAACCGCCGTCGCCTTCAAGAAGGGTCTGTGGTGCAAACAACTGCTGGCAGCCGGCCGCCATGGCCGCGCCGAACAGCGCCTCCTTGTTCTCGAAGTGCCGATAGATGCTGAGCTTGGATATCTTCGCCCGCCGGGCGACCTTGTCCAACGTCGTCGCTTGAAAACCCAACTCCACAAAGAGTTCGCGCGCGGCGTCGACGATCGTTTGGCCAAGCGCCTGGTTGGCGGGCCGACCGCGCCGTCCCTGTCTGTTTTCGGTCACCACAATTCCAGTACTTGACAGTATTCTAATTCCTGAATTACGATACCATGAAGTTTTCGAAATAGGCAAGCCAATGGGCAGGTTTCCTGTCCTCCCACGGAGCCTCCCTATGGATGACGTCATCATCATCGGCGGCAGCTTTGCCGGTCTCCTCGGCGCCCTGCAGCTCGGCCGTGCCCTCCGCAAGGTCACCGTTCTCGATACCGGCCTGCCGCGCAACCGCTTCGCCGGCCACTCGCATGGGCTGCTCGGCCACGATCACAAGCCACCGCGGCGCGCACCGCCTCACTCGCCGCCTTAACGTACCTATCCCTCATACCGGAAAGCTCCGATGGCTGACCTGGTCAATCCCCTGCGCATGCCCACCTCCAGCGCCCTGCCCATCGCCGTCCTTTCCGTCCTCACCGCGATGGGAACGCTGGCGACCAACATCTTGCTGCCGTCTCTGCCGCACATTGCGATCTCATTGAATGTCACGACTGCGGCGGTCACGTCCGCCATCACCGTTTTTCTTGCGGTGTTCGGATTGGGCCAGCTCCTGGTCGGACCGCTTTCGGATCGCTACGGAAGACGTTGGCCGGTCCTGATCGGATTTGCCGTGTTCTTCGCGGGCAGCGTCTGGTGCGGTCTGGCGACCGACCTGCCTAATCTCCTTGTCGGCCGCGTCGTGCAGGCAACAGGTGCTTGCGCGACGGCAGTGCTGTCTCGCGCCATCGCCCGCGACTTGTTTAGCGGCGCAGCGCTGGCACGCGCGATGGCGCTCATCATAATGGTGATGTCCGCTGCTGCCGGGTTCTCGCCACTGCTTGGCGGCGCACTCGACCACAGTCTGGGCTGGCGCGCCCAATTCGCGCTGGTCGCGGCCTTTGCTGCCGTCAGCGCCGTTGCCTACAGCATCGTTCTCGGCGAAACCCACAATTCAACCCGCACGCCGCTCAACCCAGTTGCCATCGGCAGGACCTATGCCGGCTTGATTGGCGACCGTCGCTTCGCGATTCCCGCGACCACCTCGAGCCTCTGCATAGGGGGCATGTTCTCATTGTTTTCCGCTGCACCGCGCCTATTCATCGAAGCGCTGCACTTCACGCCGATCCAGCTAGGCCTCTTTTTCGCCGGCACCGTCTTCATCGTATCCGCCGCGGGTATGCTTGCATCGAGATTGGCACCACGCTACGGGCTCGATGGCCCGATCCGGGCCGGCTTGTGCGCGGCGGCCGCCAGCAACCTTGCGATCCTGCTCATCTCGATAATAAGCCCGACTTTCCTGCCTTTTCTGGCCGCGATGTGCGTTGTTCTTCTCGGGATGGGTGTTGTCATTCCACTGGCCACTGCGCGGGCGCTTTCTCCATTCGGGGAGAAGGCCGGCGCCGCCTCGGCGCTGCTGGGTTTCTTGCAGATGATGATCGCCGCGATCGGCGTATGGCTTGCTGCCGCAGTGTCACATGAAGCAATGTTGGCGCTGGGCATCGTGATGAGCGCGTTTTCCCTGCTGGCTCTTGGCCTGTACGCGCGGGGCCCGGGATCTTGACTGGCGCATGACTCCGCGCGCGTTTCTTTTCAATCGCTCGTCAGCTTTGCGAAGTCCGGCTTACGCGTCGGGCAAACGCGGCAAAACTTCGCCAGTTTGACGATTGTGCCTTCTCCCGAGCCCGCCGGCGTCGGCGGGCCGGCCGCGCCAGCCCTGTCAGTTTTCGGTCACCGCAATTCAAGTACTTGACAGTATCCTAATTCCTGAATTACGATACCATGCAGTGTCCGAAATATGCAAGCCAATGGGCAGGTTTCAACCTGTCCTCCAACGGAGCTTATCACCATGGATGACGTCATCATTATCGGCGGCAGCTTTGCCGGTCTCGCCGGCGCCCTGCAACTCGGCCGTGCCCGCCGCAAGGTCACCGTTCTAGATACGGGCCTGCCGCGCAACCGCTTCGCCGGCCACTCGCATGGTCTGCTCGGTCACGATCATAAGCCACCATTGGACATTCTGGCCGAGGCGCGGCAGCAACTGGCGCGTTATCCCACGGTCAGACTGGTCAATGCCAGGGCCGACAGCATCTCTGGCAACATCGACAAATTCTCCATCCTCACTGGCGATGGCGAAAGCCTTGGAGCGCGCCGCCTGATCCTGAGCTATGGCATCGTGGACCAGATGCCTAACGTGCCGGGCTACGCCGAAAGCTGGGGCACGTCCATCGTGCCCTGCCCCTATTGCGACGGCTTTGAAGTCGCCGGCCGACATTGGGGCCTCGTCTGGTCCGGCCCGCAGTCGCACAATCAGGCCAGGCTGTTCCTCGATTGGACCGACAAGTTGACGCTCTTCGCCGATGGTCACGACATTCCGCCCGATATCCGGGCCGATCTGGCGCGCCGCAAAATACCTGTCGTCGATGGCCGGATCACCGGGATCGGCCATCACGGGGGCCATAACGCCACCGTCAAGCTCGATACCGACACCAATGTCGCGGTCGACATCCTGTTCGCGCATCCGCGCACCAAGCCGTCCGCTAGCCTGCATGAATCACTGGGCCTCGCCACGGTCGATACGCCCGGCGGCATCGCCCTGAAGGTCGACGAGCGCCGCCAAACCAGCATGCCCGGCATCTACGCCGCCGGCGACCTCACCACGGTCTTCTTGCCCTCGGTCACCCAGGCATCATCGCAGGGCGCGATGGCGGGCATCTTCGCCCAGCAGTCGATGGTGGTTTGACCAAGCTTTCAACCGACGAGTGTTTTCATCGACATGCGCCGATCGGACCGGCAAGGAGAATGCAGCAATGGCAACAGCTACGGAATCCGCCGACGCGCGCAAGGAAGATCGGGTCACGACACAAATGTTCACGGTGGAGCACATCCGCATCAGATCCACGCGGTCGTTCGGCGATGTGAGGGCAGCGCTCGAATCGCGGGTGCAGGCCCTGGCTCTCGACCGCGTGGTTCCGCTCATCAAAAAAGGGGACATGGCCGGAGCACGGGCCGAATTGGAAAGGCAGGCATCGCCTGCGGGCCTGACGATCATGTACACGCTTGAACATGGGGTGGGGCTCTCCGTGGAACTAGGCAGTCCTCGGCCGGCGGTCGCCTATGGGATCGGCAATTTCCTGGTGGCCACGTCCATAACGAAACACAACTTGGCCGCGGGCCTCTACGCGCCAATACGCGTGGTCTTGTATGGCGCGGACGACGGCACCGCCATCATCGAATACGACCGACCCTCTTCGACATTCGCGTTGTTCGGCGATCCCAGCATCGACGTAGTGGCCAAGCAACTCGACATGACATTGCAGAACATCTTGATGGACATTGGCAATTGATGGCCCCCTCGACGCCGCTCGCGATGAATTCGAAGAACAAATCGGAACAAGGATCTGGCATGGCACAGTACAATGCGGATCAGGTCACCGACTGGAAGGGCCAAAGCGGGGAGCGCTGGGTCGTCCACCAGGCCCGGCTCGACGCCAGGCTGGAGGTGTTCGGCCAGGCCGCGATCGAAGCCGCCGCGCCCGCGACGGGCGAGCGCGTGCTGGATGTCGGCTGCGGCGCGGGCGCATCGAGTCTGGCTCTGGCCGCCCGCGTCGGCGCGGGGGGCCAAGTGCTGGGCGTGGATATCTCCGAACCGCTGATCAGCCGAGCGCGCGCGCGTGCGCCACACGATACGTCGGCCCTGTTCCGGGTAGCCGACGCCAGCAGCGCCGAGCTGCCCGAGGGCGCGTTCGACATCCTGTTCTCGCGTTTCGGAGTGATGTTCTTCGACGATCCGACAAAGGCGTTCGCGCATATGCGCCGTGCGCTCCAACCGGGCGGCCGGGTCGCTTTCGTCTGCTGGCGCGGCGTGGCCGAGAACGATTGGATGCGCCTGCCGATGGGCGCGATCAAGGGCATCGTCCCGCCGACGGCGCCGCCCGATCCCGAAGCGCCCGGTCCATTCTCGTTCGGCGACCCGGGGCGGGTGGCTCGGATCCTGACGGCGGCCGGCTTCACTGATATCGCTTTCGCGCCCTTCGATGCTTCCGTCCCGCTTGGCGAGGGCGCGACGCGGGACGCGGCGATCGACGACGCGGTGAAGATGACGCTCGAGGTCGGCCCGCTGTCGCGCGCGCTCGCTGATCAGCCCGACGACATCCGCGCCCGCGCCTCGGCTGCGGTTCGTGCCGCCTTCGCGGGCCGCGCCGGCGAGCGGTCGGTGATATTCGACAGCGCGACGTGGATCGTCACGGCGCGCAATCCCGCAAGCTGATAGCGATGAGCAGGGGAGACGCCCCGCTCGGTGGAGGGGGCGTCTTTGGCCGGTCAGCGGGACCAGATGAGGGCGTATTCGCCGGCGGTCTCGGAGAGTAGAGAGTTAGTTAGTTGGCCAATCGGTCAGGGTACGCAGAAGAGATGGGTGCTGACATGAGTCACCGGCTTATCGATGCCGCTCCCTATTCCAGGCTGTTGGCAGGCGTGTCGCTCGCCCTGATGGCCGCGGCCCTGGCTGGGTGCAATGATATCGTCGCCGAAAAGACCGAGCCGCCGCGGCCGGTCCTGGTCGCAACCGCGCATTATGATGCCGAGACGCCGGAGCGCAGCTTCGTCGGCACCATCCGGCCGCGGATCGAGAGCGATCTTGGCTTTCGCGTTGCCGGCAAGGTTGCAAAACGCCTCGTTGAGGTCGGCCAGACCGTCGAAGTCGGTCAGGCACTCGCGACCCTGGATGAAGTCGATCTGAAGCTTCAGGCCGAGCAGGCCGTCGCTGAGCAGACCGCCGCTACCGGCGTGCTGGCCCAGGCCGCTGCCGCCGAGCAGCGCGCCAAGGACCTGAAGGCCAAGGGCTGGACCACGGATGCGCAGATGGATTCGAGCCGCGCCGCTGCCGACGAGGCCCGCGCGCGCCTGAACCGCGCCGAGCGCGCGCTCGAGCTGAGCAAAAATTCCCTTTCCTACGCGACGCTTGTTGCCGACGCCCGGGGCGTCGTCACCACAACGCTGATCGAGCCCGGCCAGGTGGTCGCCGCGGGCCAGGCTTCGATCCGCGTCGCCCGCTTTGCCGAAAAGGAAGCGGTCGTCGCGATCCCTGAGACGCTGGTCGGACGCGCCAAGTCGGGTGTCGCCAGCGTCACTCTCTGGTCCGAGCCGGACAAGAAGTACACGGCGAAGCTGCGCGAGATCGCGCCGGCGGCCGATCCGGCCACGCGCACTTACCTCGCAAAGTTCTCGCTGCCCGAGGCCGACGACAAGGTGGCGCTCGGCATGACCGCGACGCTGACACTGTCGGACGCCGCGACCGAGCGCGTCGCGCGGCTGCCGCTGTCGGCGCTGTTCAATGAAGGCGGCAAGCCGTCCTTCTACGTCGTCGACGACAACGGTGCGCTCACGTTGAAGCAGGTGACGGTGAAGTCCTACGACAGCAGCGACGTCATCATCACCGGTGGTGTCGAAGAGGGCGCCAAGATCGTCGCCCTCGGTGTGCAGAAGCTCGATCCCAGCCTGAAGGTGCGGGTCGTGTCGTCACTGTCGTTTTAACTTTCGTCATTCCGGGCCACGAAGCGAACCCGGAATCTCGAGATTCCGGGTCTGGTCCTTCGGCCATCCCGGAATGACAAGAAAAGTGAGTTCGTCCTTGCGAGAAGAGTTTGGGCCCCGGCGCAAATGCCTGGGCTGAAGCGGCGAAGCGATCCAGAACCTGCCCAGCCCCCTGGGTTGCTTCGCTGCCTCGCGACGACGGTTTGACCAGAGTGGCTGTCGTTTTTTTGCAACTGGATCGTCTTCGGAGAGAGCGATGAAGCGCTTCAACCTTTCGGCCTGGGCCGTCAGCCATCCGACGCTGGTCCTGTTCCTGATGCTGATGCTCGGCGTCGCCGGCTTCTTCTCCTATGAGAAGCTCGGCCGGGCCGAGGATCCGTTCTTCACGGTGAAGGTGGTCAACGTCTCCGTGCTTTGGCCCGGCGCGACCGCGCAGGAGATGCAGGCCCAGGTCGCCGACCCCATCGAGAAGAAGATCCAGGAGCTGCCTTATTTCGAGAAGGTGCAGACCTATTCCAAGCCGGGCTTCGCCGCGCTCCAGGTGACCTTCCGCGACGATACGCCGCCGAAGGACGTGCCCCATCTCTTCTATCTGCTGCGCAAGAAGCTGATCGACGTACAGGGCCAGCTGCCGTCGGGCATCCTCGGGCCAGTCGTCAATGACGAGTTCTCCGACGTCGACTCCATCCTCTACATGATGACCGGCGACGGCGCCGACTATGCCCAGCTCAAGAAAGTCTCCGAAGGCTTTCGCCAGCGTCTGCTGAAGGTGCCGGGGGTGACCAAGGTCGACGTCTACGGCAATCAGGACGAGCGCATCTTCGTCGAGTTCAGCCACGCCAAGCTCGCGACTCTCGGCATCACGCCGCAGGCGCTGTTCGATTCGCTCGCCAAGCAGAACAACGTGACGCCCGCCGGCACGGTCGAGACCTCCTCGCAGCGCGTTCCGCTGCGCGTCACCGGCGCGCTCGACGGCGCCAAGGCCGTCGCCGAAACCCCGGTCGAGAGCAACGGTCGCGTGTTCCGCCTCGGCGATATCGCCACCGTCACTCACGGCTATGTCGATCCGCCGAGCTTCGTCGTCCGCCAGGAAGGCAAGGCCGCGATCGGCATCGGCCTCGTCACCGCCAAAGGCGCCAACATTCTCGAGCTCGGCAAGGAGGTCGAGAAGGCGACCGCGGAGTTCATGAAGGCGGTGCCGCAGGGCATCGACGTCAAGCAGATCGCCGACCAGCCGAAGGTGGTCGAGCATGCCGTCGGCGAGTTCGTGCATTCGTTCATGGAAGCGCTCGTCATCGTGCTGTTCGTCTCGTTCCTGGCGCTGGGCTGGCGCACCGGCATCGTGGTCGCGCTCTCCGTGCCGCTGGTGCTCGGCATCGTCTTCATCGTGATGAACATGATGTCGCTCGACCTGCACCGCATCACGCTGGGTGCGCTGATCATCGCGCTCGGCCTGCTCGTCGACGACGCCATCATCGCAGTCGAGATGATGGTGGTGAAGATGGAGCAGGGCTGGGACCGCATGCGCGCGGCGTCATTTGCCTGGGAATCGACTGCGTTTCCGATGCTCACGGGAACGCTGGTCACGGCCGCTGGCTTCCTCCCCATCGGCTTTGCCAATTCCGCGGTCGGCGAATACGCCGGCAGCATCTTCTGGATCGTGGCGATCGCGCTGGTTGCCTCCTGGTTCGTGGCGGTGATCTTCACGCCCTATATCGGCGTCAAGCTGCTGCCCCAGATGAAGGTGCATCAGAACCACGATCCGCACGCGGTCTACGAGACCCGCATGTACAGAGGCTTGCGCGCGGTCGTGCAATGGTGCGTCAATCACCGCATCACCGTGGTGGCCGCGACCGTCGGCGTCTTCGTCGCCTCGGTCGTCGGCTTCGGTCAGGTCCAGCAGCAGTTCTTCCCACTGTCGGAGCGGCCCGAGTTGTTCCTCCAACTGCGTCTGCCCGAGGGCACCGCCTTCAACGTCACCGAAAAGGCGGTGAAGCAGGCAGAGACGCTGCTCAAGGACGACAAGGACATCGAGACCTATACCGCCTATGTCGGCCAGGGCTCACCGCGCTTCTGGCTCGGCCTCAATCCGCAGCTGCCGAACGAGGCCTTTGCCGAGATCGTCATCGTCGCCAAGGGCGTCGAGGCGCGCGAGCGGGTCAAGGCCAAGATCGAGAACGCGGTCGCCGACGGCATGCTGACCGAGGCGCGCGTGCGCGTCGACCGCTTCAATTTCGGCCCGCCCGTCGGCTTCCCCGTGCAGTTCCGTGTGATCGGCCCCGACGCCAACAAGGTGCGCGAGATCGCCTACCAGGTTCGCGACGTCATGCGGCAGAACAAGAACGTCAAGGACGTCCAGCTCGACTGGAACGAGCAGTCGCCTTATCTCAAGCTTGTCGTCGACCAGGATCGTGCCCGTGCCATGGGCCTGACCCCGCAGGAGGTCTCACAGGCGCTCGCGATGCTGATCTCGGGCGCGCAGGTTACGACCATCCGCGACGGCATCGAGAAGGTGGCCGTGGTCGCGCGCGCAATTCCGTCCGAACGGCTCGACCTCGGCGGCGTCGGTGATCTCACCATCACCTCGCGCAATGGCGTGGCCGTGCCGCTGCAGCAGATCGCCAGGATCGAGTACTCTCACGAGGACCCGATTATGTGGCGACGCAACCGCGACATGGCCATCACCGTGCGCTCGGACGTCGTCGACGACGTGCAGGCGCCTGATGTCACCAGCCAGATCACGCCGAAGCTCCAGCCGATCATTGACCACCTCGAGCCGGCCTACCGGATCGAGCCGGGCGGCGCGTTCGAGGAATCCGCCAAGGGCAACGCCTCGATCTTCGTCCTCTTCCCGCTGATGGTCATGGTGATGCTGACGCTGCTGATGATCCAGCTCCAGAGCTTCTCGCGCCTGATCCTGGTGTTCCTCACCGCGCCGCTCGGCATCGTCGGCGCTTCCCTCGGGCTCAACGTCGCCAACGCCCCGTTCGGCTTCGTGGCGCTGCTCGGCCTGATCGCGCTCGCCGGCATGATCATGCGCAACACGGTCATCCTGGTCGATCAGATTGAGACCGATGTTTCGCACGGCCTCACCAGGCGCGAGGCGATCGTTGAGGCGACCGTCCGCCGCGCCCGTCCGGTGGTGCTGACTGCACTCGCCGCTATCCTCGCCATGATCCCGCTGTCGCGCTCGGCCTTCTGGGGTCCGATGGCGATCACCATCATGGGCGGCCTGTTCGTCGCGACGTTCCTGACGCTGCTGTACCTGCCCGGCCTCTACGCCCTCTGGTTCAGGAAGAGCCTGGACGAGGCCGGCACGCCCGAGCAGCCTGCCGCGCAGCAGCATGGGAGTGATGACCCCCACGCAATTCCGCTTGCTGAGAAGCAACGCTGATTGACGAGTCCTGACGGACGACACTGATTGCACCGCATCCTCGCCCCCCGCATGAAAGAAGACGCCGCCCCGAAACCTCGCATTCTCCACAGCCCTCCGGAACACGTGGACAAGCCCTGCCCTGCCGTTTGGGAATCCCTGACCCGTGCTAACCGCTGGGAACGAGCAGGCGGGCGAACGGATTCGTCCCGGCAGGAGCGATCTTCGATGCTGATGACGAAGGAAAGACGGCCGGCGATCCGCACGCTGCGCGGATGGGCGCTCAGCGTGCTGCAGGAGGCTGGCGCCATCCACGAATGCGAGGAGCATGGCTGGGCAAAGGACCGGGCCGACCCTCACGCCCGCGCACGCGCCATCGATCTCGCACGCGAGGTTCCGCCCGCCGGCGTTTCTCCGGACGAAGCGATCGCGGAGATACGCGAGGTCCTGGATTCGATCGGAGACATGTGTCCGGAATGTCGGGACGGAGATTGCTGAAGCGGCACGGCCGCTGCAGCGCGCAGTCTTTACGACGAGCTTCGAGCCAAATTCGCGCCGCGCGCCGGCGCGGTTTGCAGACTGCTGGTCTGGGAGTATTTGAACGGTCCGTGGAAACTGGACCGCCGGCTTCCAATTAGATGGCTAATCCTCGGCGGCACCTCTTCGCCGCCGCACCTCGGCATACCATTCGGCGTAGGGCGTGTTCTTCGCCATGTGCCGGTTGAGGTCGGGAGCGCCGGCCGACCACCCCACCGGGCCGCGCTCGCCGAGGGCGCGCTTCGCGTCGTCGACGGCGCGATGGGCCGCCGCTTCTGACTCGGAATCGGCAGCCGCCTTGGCGTCGCGGACGGCGCGCCTCGCCGTCATCAGGCGCTTGACCAGCTCCGACTTTTCCCGCTCTCCGAGGTGCGGATTCGCCATCCGCCACAGGCGTCCGCGGACGACGAAGTATCGGCCGTCCGGCGTCACCGGATGTTTCACGCTCAAGCCGACTTCCGCCGCGCCCCCGCGGCCGGCTTTTTCGTCGCCGCTTCCTTTGGTTGCTTCTTGCCAGCGATCGGCATCAGCATCTCCTTCTGGCCTGCCGCCGTCTTCTTCGGCTTCTTGGCGGGTTTGTCCGCCTTCGCAGGCGCGGCTTCCTTGCCGACGCTCCGCCGCAGCGCCTCCATGAGGTCGACGACGTTCTCGCCCTTCGGCCGGTCCTTCGGCTGGATGATCTTCCCGGCGCGCTTCTGGTTGATCAGGTCGACCAGCGCAGTCTCATAGTGATCCTCGAACTTGCCCGGCTCAAAGCGTCCGGCCTTCTGATTGACGATGTGCCTTGCGAGATCGAGCATGTCCTTGGTGACCTTCACGTCCTGGATATCGTCGAAATATTCCTGCTCGCTGCGCACCTCGTAGGGGTAGCGCAGCAAGGTGCCGACGAGGCCCTTGTCCATCGGCTCCAGCGCGATGATATGCTCGCGGTTGGTCAGCACCACACGCCCGATCGCGACCTTGTCCATCTCGCGGATGGTCTCGCGGATCACCGCGAAGGCGTCGTGGCCGACCTTGCCGTCCGGCCGGATGTAGTAGGGGCGGATCAGGTAGCGCGGGTCGATGTCGGACCTGGCGACGAACTCGTCGATCTCGATGGTGCGGGTGGACTCGAGCGCGATCTCCTCCAGCTCGTCCTTTGAGACCTCGATGTACTGGCCCTTCTCGAGCTCGTAGCCCTTGACGATGTCCTCGTTCGGCACCTCGTCGCCGGTATCCACGTCCACCTTCACATATTTGATGCGGTGGCCGGTCTGCCGGTTGAGCTGGTTGAATGAAATCTTCTCGCTCTCCGATGTGGCCGGATAAAGCGCCACGGGACAGGTGACGAGGGACAGTCTCAGGAAGCCTTTCCAATTGGCGCGCGGGGCCATTTACGCAAAACTCCGGTTCGAGGCGTCTCGGATTCAAGACGAACGGCGGGCCGGGGTTCCGACATGGCTTGTGAAGAAAATGGCAGAACATCCGCGGACCGACCGAATCTCGCCTCACAGGATAACGCCCAGGCGTCGCGACCTTCAGTCATTGCTTAAAGATTCCGGTAACAGTGAACTTAATGCCGCCCGCATGCGGCTTCGAAAGCTCAAGAACTAAGTGCAGCGCCCACCGCAATCATGGACCCAGCGCCCCCATCGTCCCATACTCCCCAGGCATCACCTTGTTCTCCGAACAAAGGAGCCACCCGCATGTACGCCAACATTCTCTTGAGCACGGATGGATCGGACGTCGCGAGAAAAGGCGTCGAGCATGGCATCACCCTGGCGAAGGCCTTGAACGCCAGGCTGACGATCATCACCGTGACGGAAGCGCTGCCGGTCGACTATGGCAGCGGACACGCCTCGGGATGGATTCCGACCCAGGAAGAGACCGACAGTTTTGACGCAGCCTGCAAGGCCCGTGCGGGCAAGGTGCTCGATGACGCGCGCGCGATGTCGGAGCAGATCGGCACGCCTGCAGAACTCCTGCATGTTCCGAATGCGCACCCGGCGACTGCGATTATCGAAACGGCCAAGTCCAGGGGATGCGACCTGATCGTCATGGCCTCTCATGGGCGTCGCGGCCTCAGGAAGCTGTTTCTGGGCAGCCAGACATCCGAGGTCCTGGTGGACGGAAGCGTGCCGGTGCTGGTGGTGCCGAAGCCGGCATGAGTGTAGGGCTTACTTCGCACCGCTCGGCTGGTCCGCCGAGCACCCGCACAGACGCCGCCTGGCGGCAGGAGACTTTCATGACCAGTGAAAAAGGCCCGAACATCAAGAAGAAGCAGAAATGCAAGAATTGCGAGGGCAAAGGCTTGCTCAAGAAGGGCGACAAGGTCGTGAAGTGCCAGCGCTGCAAAGGCACGGGCGTGCGGTGACGTTGCGTTGATGACCGCTGTAGCCAGGAGGAGGCACAACACGAACCAATGTGCTATCCTCCCCGGGAGCAACAACGGAGGAAACCCAATGCCGACCAGCGTCAAGCAAATGCTCGAAGCCGCCAACGCAGCGATCCCCAAGATCACGTCGGAACAGGCGGCGGAGATGATCAAGAGCGGCAACACGCTGGTGGTCGACGTTCGTGATGCGCCGGAGGTCGCCGCCAGCGGCAAGATCGAAGGCGCAGTGCATGTGTCGCGGGGGATGCTGGAGTTTCGCGCGGATCCGGAATCGCCCTATCACGACAAGGCGTTCGACAGGAGCAAGAGCGTGATCCTTTACTGCGCGTCCGGCGGCAGGTCGGCGCTGGCCGGCAAGCTACTGAAGGATATGGGCTACGAGAAGGTCTACAATGTCGGCGGCTTCAAGGACTGGACGGGCGCGGTCGAGAAATAGCGGCCATCGTTCCCTTGAGCGAACCAGTCGTCCAATCGGTCAGTTTCCGAACAGGTTGACGGCGCCGCCCTGCCGGGGCTCGTCGCCGCCGAATGCCATCACTGGCGCTTCGGCGCGCTGCTCCGCTTGCGGTTGCGAATTGCGCCTTGCGGCAGCGAGCCGCTTTGCCTTCCGTTCCGCAGCGCGCTTGCGGCGATCGCGTTGGTCGGCCTCGGCCTTCCCCGTGTCGGCTTTCTCTGCCTTGTCGGACGACGCTTGCCGCTTGTCGGGCGAGGCCTGGGTCTCCCTTGCGGGCGGCATCGGCGGGGTTGCAGCGGCCTCCGGAGCGGATGCGGCTTGTTGTTGCGGCGGCGCCTTCGGTTCGGCCGCCTCGGCTGAGGCCGGCAGGACCACGCGAAGAGGTGACGGCGCTTGCGCGGACGCTCTCGACTCGGCGCGGCCCGGATCCTTCAGAGCGGAATTCGCCATCATCAGCCCGCTGCCGAAACCCACGCCCAGGATCAGG
The DNA here is from genome assembly GCF_023101665.1 of Bradyrhizobium sp. 195. Taxonomy (NCBI): domain Bacteria; kingdom Pseudomonadati; phylum Pseudomonadota; class Alphaproteobacteria; order Hyphomicrobiales; family Nitrobacteraceae; genus Bradyrhizobium; species Bradyrhizobium sp. 195. The sequence goes on from NZ_CP082161.1 coordinate 6,811,924, forward strand.
AAGGTGGTTCCGACTCCGGCGAAAAAAATGCTTCCGTTCGATGGCATGACCGCGTCTCCAAAATTCACCGAACGAACGCGCGAATCCTGCACCTGTTCCGACCCGGGAAAAACATGCAAGGCGGTTCCGACGTCATCAAAGCAGTTGGCGGGGCTCAAGCCTTCAGACCAGCTTGGGCCTCTCGATGGAGCTTCATCCTCTTTGAAACGATCAGCCTTCACGCATGTTTTTCCCGATTGGGATACAGCGAGGCGCGCCATGGACAAGGATCGCGGCAAGGACACCGGCAAGGATACCGGACTGACACCGGACGATTTCCCGATCGAAGCCGACAAGGACAAGCTCAGGACTCACAAGGGCGAGCCAGTGGCCTCGGCCGAGTCGGAGCAGATTGCGGACCAGATGGCCGAACGGCTCAACGAGCATGCTCACCAGGAAGAGCAGGACCGCTGGTCGGCGTGAGGCGCGATGCGACGAGAATGAATGGCCGTCGTGCTTCAGCTTACTCGTTCAAGCATGATGTATCGGAGAAGCGCTGCGCACTTTTCCGGATCGTGCTTCAGGCACCTCCTGCCGGCGCAACGCCCAACAATAGGAATCAGGAATAGGAACCTGGAATAGGAACGGAGCAACGTTGCCGGGCATTAGGCCGCGCCGGCGTTTCACAATTCCGGCAAATGGCGGCCTCGGCTCAAAGTCCCGCCCCCTGACCAGCGCCGAGGTCGCCTGTCGCGTCATTCGAGAACTCGTTTTTGTCGCCGTCCAAGACATCGAGCGGGCCGATCAAGCGGAACGCGGCATGGCGACGGGTTGCGCGGTTCGTTCCCCCAGCAGCTTGCCGGTGTTGCTGTTGGCGAAGTGCAGCGACATGCAGGCCGGGCACCTCACGGCCACGTACTATCCGCCGGCCCGGAACTCTCGGACCGCTCATCGTCGATCCGATGCTGGACGTTCATGCCGGTGCGCGGGCACCTGAAGAGGATCTGGCGCTGCATGTCCTGATTCATGCGCCCGAACCGCCGCCGCCGAAATTGCGGACGATTCCTTAGGGGCCCTCCCTATGTTTGCGATGGGTCAAGGCGAACGGTTTGCGAACCGCTAGGCTCTGGATGGCATCGGGCGCGCTGTCGCTCCGGTGCCGAACGAAGCGGAGCCCGGACTCCTAGGCACTCCGGGCGCCGCTTCGATGACAGGCGATCACGATCAGGGAGCCGGCCACGAGCGGCTTCGATGGCAGGTTCGATGGAACCGGCCCGACGGCGCCGTACGGTTGGCACGACCCGCCGCCGGGCACAGGCCACCATCGTGACCGCCTCGATCAGGAGAGCAGCCATGATATCCGCCAATCTCGATGATCTCACCGCGCTGGTGCGCTACGCGCTCGAGACGACGCGCGCCACCGCGGTCTGCCCTTTTCACGACGATGTCATCATCCGCGTGGGCGACGACGCCGCCGAGAGCCATGCTTACGAGCGCGCCAAGCGAATCCTGGCGAGTGACGGCACGGCTTTCGACGGCAACGCTCTGAAGGAAGAGATCGGCCGCCAACTCGCCATCGCCGCGGACGGGCGATGCCCGAAATGCGACCGGACCGATCCGGCCCGCTAAGGCGCGCGGCGCCGCGTTCAAACCCGCTCAATCCTCCACCCGGAACAGGCGCCATCGCGCCGGCACGCCCTTGAGCTGGTGCACGCCGTGATCCCTGAACCGGATCTCTGACTGCGCCATCAGGTCCCTGACCGCGCTCGAGACCAAGACCTCGCCGGCGCGCGCTTTGGCGGCGACGCGCGTGCCGATGTGAAAGGCAAGGCCCACCATCTCGCCCCCGCTCACCTTGTATTCGCCCGCATGCAGCCCGACCCTGATGTCGAGCCCCAATGTACGCACCGCCTGGCGGATCGCGGTCGCGCAGCCGACCCCGGCCGCCGGCGCCTTGAACGTCGCCAATATGCCGTCGCCCGTGGTCACGACTTCCTTGCCGCGCGAGCTCTTCAGCTCCTTGCGCACGGCGGCGTAATAGTGGCCCATGATTTTGGTCCAGCGCGCATCGCCGAGCTTTGCGGCTTTTGCGGTGGAGCCGACGATGTCGACGATCAGGATCGTGGCCAGCGCCTGCTTGAGCTCGGCGCTGCGCTCGGCCGATCGGCGCTGAAGCACGATCGATCCGGCCATCGGTTCATAGCGATGGTTACGGCGCCGGGCGATCGCGGCCTTGGCATAGTCCTGGGCCCGTTGCACGGTGCCGCAGCGAACCGTCTTCTCCTGCGGCAGACGTGTCCAGTAGACCCTTCGCCCATCGCCGGCGCCCTGAACCTCCACGGCGCCCCACTTCAGGAAGACCGCCGGGCCAACCCGCCTGACGCACCACGCCTTCGACGTGTACCCCGACACATTCGACTGATGGACTCCGATGCGAAGGAATTTGGGCATGTACGTGCGGCCGATCGAAGGAACGTCTGGACTGGCTGGGACAAAGCGTAGTCATCCGTTCCCGCGTTGGCAACAAGCCAAGCTTCGGCTGGAAGGCTGACCTTTGGCCCGTGGCCGCCGCCGGGCGGCTTTTCACGTGCGTCACCCCTGATAGGCGAACAGCTCGATCGGATCGCTGAAGCCGCGCACCTCGTGCTTGCCGACGTGCTCCAGCTCGAACTTCGGCTCCACCAGTTCCGCGAAGTCGCGTGACAGCAGCACCGTTCGTCCCAACTGCTTGGTGAGGGCTTCGAGGCGGGAGGCCATGTTGACGGCAGGACCGATCACGGTGAAGTCGAGCCGGCTGGTTGATCCGATATTGCCGTACATGACGTCGCCGACATGGACGCCGATGCCGTAGTTCAGCGGCGCGCGGCTGGTCGCACTGTTTCTTTCATTCAGGGCGGCCATGGCCTGACGGGCTTCCGTCACGGCATGGAGCAGATTTGCGCAGGCGTCGGGCGCTTGAAGCGGAAAGATCGCGAGCAGGCCGTCGCCGATGAATTTCAGGATCTCGCCGCCGTGCCGCGCGATCGGTTCGGACATCGCGTCGAAATAATCGTTGAGCAGATCAATGACGTCGTCGCGCGGCCAATTGTCGGAGATTTTGGTGAAATCACGCAAGTCGCAGATCATGATCGCGGCACGGACCGTCGTGCCGGTGCCGCGCCGGGTCGCGCCTGCCAGGATGAGCTCGGCGGCATGGGAGCCGACATAGGTCTCGAGCAGGGTGCGCGCGAAGCGGTTCTTGATGCGGATCTCGCTGACCAGCGAAAGCACCGGCAGGAGCTTCTTGAGGGCGGCGATATGCGCGTGATCGAAGCCGCCGGGCCGGTCGGTCGCGAAAGTGATGAGATGCCGCTTGCCGAGCGTATGGTAGAGCGGCCATGCCACATAGTCGGTAAGGCCCAGCGATCGCATCTCGTCGTAGAGCGCGTGCTTGCGGCCGAGCGAGGGGTCCCGTTCGAGATTCTCCCGCACCTCGGTCGCGCCCTCCTGCATCTCGTTGGCGGCGCTGCCGATATATTCGGACCGCTCGCGAACGTCGTAGTCGACCAGTGCAATCTCCGCCTCCCGCATTCCGTCGGACCAGATGAACCGGGCGCCAAGCCATTGCGGGTGATTGATGAGGATGTGAAGCGTCGACCGCTTGAGCGGAATGCCCACCTGCTGGAGGCGGATGCACATTTGCGCGAAGATGTCGTCGATGAAGCGCTCGTCGCGCGTGCCGTTGGTCAGCCAATCGACGACGCCGTCTGCTTGCGTGGGGGCATTGTTGTCTGGCGCGTTCATATCCTGCCCTTCAGCGGCGGTCTGCATCGCTGCACATATCGTGCCCCGGCTCCGCCACGTCAACCTAGCCAGTTGCATGGATCGTGCGCACCCGCGCAACCGGCGCTGCTGCCGCCTAGCCGCTGAGCCGGATCGACGCCAGCACGGCCAGACCCGAGACGAGCGTGAGCCTTGAGGCCGCGGTGAGCTCCACCTTCAGCGTGTCTTCGTGCGAAAGTGAAAAATCCTTAAGCCCGAGGCGAATGCGGCAATCGCCGCGGGCTGCGTAAACCAGATGCGTGCCGGCGGCAAGCGGCCGCTCGCCGGGCTCGCGCAGCGCCACGAGCGCGATCTCGGCAGCCCCGCGCCGCGCCATCAGGTTCACGACCTCGACGGGCCCTGCCTCGAGTGCGGTCACGATCTCCGTCTCGCCGGTGAAGCGCACCGTCGTAAAAGGTTCACGCTCGTCAAAATCCTGCGCGGGCGACTTCAGCACCAGCCCGCGGCCATTGACGACCATCTGCAAGCGGTTGATGCCGGGCATATGGGAGAACGGACCGGGCGCCACGATCGGCGTGCTCGCAAAGCGCCAGAGCAGGCTGCTCCAATCCTTCGCCGGCGCATCTTCGCGCCAGGCGCCCGCAATGTCGGTGAAGATGCCGCCGCCGTTCTTCCAGGGCGAGCGGGTGTAGTCTTCAGGTTTGAGCAGCGTGGTTTTCAAGTGTTTTGAGGCCCCCGGAAAAGCATGTGGTTGCGCATCATGCGCGGGATCGGCCGGCTTGCCAACGGGTTTGTCCGGCTCAGCGGCTCACGCGACTGGCCTGCGAACATTTGCTGTCCGCGAGCGGCCAGACCGTCTCTTCGGGCGGAATTTTGCGCACGATCTCGAAATAGTCCCAGGGGTATTTCGAATCCGACGGCTTCTTGACGCGGACCAGATACATGGTCCGGATGACGCGCCCGTCCTCGCGGATTCGGGCATCCTCCGAGAAGACGTCCTCGATCGGAAGCGCCTTCATGGCCGCCGCAACCCGGTCAGCGTCATCGGTGCCGGCGCTGGCGATGGCTTTGAGATAGTGACGCACCGCGCCGTAGACGCCGGCGTGCAGCATCGACGGCATCATGCCGGTCTTCGCCATGAACGCTTTCGACCAGGCACGCGTCGCCTCGTTCATGTCCCAGTAGGACGCCGTGGTCAGGTAGGTGCCTTGCGCGTCCTTGAGGCCGAGCGCGTGCACATCCTGGAGAAAGAGGATCAGTGCGGCGAGGTTTTGGCCGCCCTGCACCAGCCCGAACTCGCCGGCCTGCCGCATCGCGTTGACCGTATCGTTCCCGGCATTGGCTAGGCCGATCACCTTGGCGCCCGAGGACTGCGCGCTCAGCAGGAACGATGAAAAATCCGGCGTATTGAGCGGATGGCGCACGGCGCCCAGTACTTTGCCGCCCGAGGAGGTAATCACGCTGGTCGCGTCCTGCTGGAGCTGATGACCGAAGGCATAGTCCGAGGCCAGGATGAACCAGCTGCTGCCGCCGGCCTTGACAACTGCGGATGCGGTGCCGTGCGACACGGCGTAGGTGTCGTAAGTCCAGTGAAAGCCGTAAGGCGAGCACTGCTCGTTGGTGAGCGCCGTCGTGCCGGGACCGGAATAGAGGACGATCCGCTTCTTCTCGCGAGCAAGGCCCTGCACCGCGAGCGCGACGCCGGAATTGGGTACGTCGACGATCGCATCGACATCCTCGACATCAAACCAGCGGCGCGCAATGGCCGTACCGACATCGGCCTTGTGCTGGTGATCGGCCGAGATGATCTGGATCGGCTTGCCCAGGACCTTGCCGCCGATTTCGTCCGCGGCCATCTCCGCGGCGACCAGGGAGCCCTTGCCGGTAATGTCGGCGGTGACGCCGGCCATGTCGGTCAAGACACCGAGCTTGACGACGTCGCCGCTGACTTGCGCCTGTGCGGCCACGGGAAGCGCAAACAGCAACAGAGCGCGCGCAATCCATTTCATCTGTCGTCCCTTTCGATGCGAGGTCTCAGCACTTGAGGGCGTCGAGCCAGGCCAGGATCAGGGCCGCGAGATCGTCGCTGTTGTCCTCGATCATCATCATGTGACCGTTCCCCTCGATGTCGCGATCCGGAAGCCAGACGAACTCCGCGCCGAGATAGCCGGCCGTCGCCGCATCGACGTCGCGCGGGTGCCGCGGATCGCAGTCCCCGGTCACGATCATGACCGGCGTGTCACGCAGACGTTCGGGATCGTCGATCCTGAGCCCGCGCCCGCCGATGTTGAAGCGCTCATTCAGGATTCGCGCGCTCTCCGGCGCGAACGAGCGGCAGTAGTTTTCAAAGGCTCGCTGCGGAAAGCGCGGCGTGCCCGCCCAATAGGCCGCAGCGAATTCCGCCGTCAGCCGCACTGGCCTCGTCTCATCCGAATAGACGGGATGACCGACGCCGGCGTCATCGCGCAGAGCGAGAATCGCCGCGGGATCGTCGGGCAGGTCGCGCAGCAGGTTGGCCGGCGGTCCCGGCGCGATGCCGATCACCGCGCGAACGAGATCGGGGCGCCGCTCCGCCATCCACCATGCCATCGGCCCGCTCGCCGAATGCACCAGCAGCACGGAAGGGCCGATCTGCTCGATCAGCGCCAGCAGCGAGGTCGCGACGTCAGCGGTCCCCAGCCGCGGAAAATCCGCCGGTTGCGGCGAACGGCCGTGACCGGGCCAATCCGGCACGAACACGTCCCGGCCTGCCGCCGCGAAACGCGGCGCCCAGCCCGGCCGTCCGTCCGGCGTGGCGAGATAGCAGGTCCCGGTGTGGCCGGCGCCATGGATCATGACGACCGGCGCCCTGCCCGTGGCAGGCCGCGGCGATTGCAAATGGTCGACATAGACCGGATGAGCCGGCGTTCCCGCATAGAAGCACCGAACCTCGCGCTCGCACGACCGGTCCATCGCCTTCCGGCCGGCGGCCGCCACCTCCATTCGATCCTCCACAACCATCGACGGCGGCCGTTCTTGCGGCCATACGCCGATGCTAAGATCATGCTGAACCGGAATCAACCAGAAAGTCACATATGAGACTATCTCGAAAGTCGACGCGCGGCACGCAAAAGAGCGTTTCACCGGAGCGGGAGCCGCTCTCCGCAGTGGTCGGCGGCACCGAACTCCAGATCGCCTACAGGATGGGCTACGTGCTGAACTTCTACCGCGAGCCGTCGTTTCGACGGATCGAGATGGAGCTCGACCTGACGCGACCGGAGATCGTCACACTGATCTTCCTGAATTATCGCGAAGGCGTGACGGCGAGCGAGATCTGCGAATTCTCCGGCCATCTCAAGGCCAATATCAGCCGCGGCATCATCGCGCTGGAGAAGAAGAAGCTGATACGGCGCGCCGCCGACAAGACCGACAGCCGCCGCCAGCAATTGTTCAGGACGGCGGCCGGCCGCGCGCTCTACGCAAAATACATCCCGACCCTGCGCGAGCGGGAGCAAGCCATGCTGGCCTGCCTCACGCGCACCGAACGCAGCGAATTCGAGCGCCTGCTCGACAAGCTCGCCGCGCACGTCCCGCAATGGGCCGCGCTCGACGAACTCTGAGGTGGAGCAACAGAGCCGACTACGCGTCACTCGCCCTTGCCGCCCTTCAGCTTCGGCAGCGTCTCGACGAACTTCTGCTTGCCGTCGACGATCTCGGACGCGGGCATTGAGGTCAAGTGAGCAAGGCGGGCCATCGCATATGAAGACGAGCATGGCTGGTGTCTCGCTTGCGGCCATCCTTCGAGACGCCAGATCGGCGGCGACAAGGGGCGCTTTGCCTATTTCGACACCCAGGCCCATCCGGGCACGGTGATCGAGATCTCTGACGTCAGTGGCACCAAGGGGCCGTTTTCGAGAAGGTCCGGCAGGCCGCGATGAGCTAGGACGGCACGCGGCCGATCCGCGAGGTCAGCGGGGCAAAATCGTAAGGCGCCATCACGGACCTCGCCAATGCTGTCCGAGAGCGCGCAAGGCGATGCAGGAACGGGCGGGGTTCACGTCATTGCTGGCGCGGTAGACGGCAATCCATGGTAAGGTGAGCCCCGCATTCGAACCTGCAGCGAGGCAACATGTCCGACACTGACAAGGTTTTCGCCGGCTCGATTCCGAAAATCTACGACGAGTATCTCGTCCCGATGATCTTCTCCGTCTACGCGGAGGACATCGCACGGCGCGTCGCCGCCCGCACTCCCTCCGCGCTGCTCGAGATCGCCGCGGGCACCGGCGCAGTGACGCGCGCCGTGGCGGCGGCGCTGCCGCGCGGCATCCGTTATGTCGCGACCGACCTCAACGAGCCCATGCTCGCGGTCGCCGCACAGCGCCAGGCGGATGACGATCGCATCACCTGGCGCCAGGCGGACGCAATGGCCCTGCCCTTCGGCGACGCCGAGTTCGACGTGGTCTGCTGCCAGTTCGGCGCGATGTTCTTTCCCGACCGCGTCAAGGCCTACGGAGAGGTCAAGCGCGTGCTGAAGCGCGACGGCACATTCGTATTCAATGTCTGGGATCGGATCGAGGACAATTTGCTCACGCATGAAGCCACGATCGCGCTGGAAAAATTGTTTCCCGACGACCCGCCGCGATTCATGGTCCGCACGCCGCACGGCTATTACGACAAGACCGTCATCAGAACCGACCTCGAACGCGCCGGCTTCCGCGACATCTCGATCGAGACGCGATCTGAAATCAGTCGCGCGCCGTCGCCCGAATACGTCGCGCTCGCCCTCTGCCAGGGCACGCCGCTGCGCAGCGAGATCGAGGCAAGGGATGCCAGCAAGCTGCAGGCTGCGACCGACATCGTCGCCGAGACGATCCGTTCGCGTCATGGCGCCGGACCGGTGGAAGGCAAGATTCAGGCTATCGTGATCGAAGCGCGACCGTAGCTGCCAGGCGGAATGGCTTTACCTTGAATCGATCGTCGCGGCTCGTTCACCTCTCCCGCTTGCGGGAGAGGTCGCGCCCCGGGCGATGCGAAGCATCGTTCCGCGCGCGGGTGAGGGCTTTCTCCTCTTGGGGATTGTCCCATTGCGGACAACCCCTCTCCCCGACCCTCTCCCGCAAGCGGGAGAGGGAGTGCACCTCGGTCGTTGCTACGATTGGGACTCGTCCCGCCATGCTTTGGGCCGCGCCGCGGCGGGCGCGCCCTGCGTCCTACCACCAGCTCCGCTGCATCGGCTGCGTCGACTGATAATATTGGTACTGGCCACGCTGCCGGCGCGGATTGGCCGGCTGTACGTAGGGATCACGCTGGTAGAAGAAGCCGAAGCCGTTGCCGCCGTTGTCCCAGCCGTCATCACTGGCGATCATGGCAGGCGCGGTCGGCTTGCGCGTGATGAAGCCGCCTTGCGGCTGGTTGCTGAGCACCGCGACGAATTCGGTACGGTAATTGGTCTCGCTGCTCAGCGGCTCGTCCGAGATGATGATCGAGGAGCGCGGCAGCGCGGTCGGCCCGATGCGATCCCACACCTCCTGCGGGATGGTGATCCGGTCGAGCGCATTCCTGGCCTCGTCGCCGTTCTCGATCGTGACCGCGCTCCAGCGCAGGCCCGTATCGGTCTTTGCCATCGCGGTGAAGATGTGCGTGCCGATCGGCTGGTCGGGATTGTGGATCCTAACGGGAACCTCGATGCTGGTATCGAACACCTCGCCGCCACCATCGGGCGCCGGCTTGTGCGTGTTCCGCCGGACGTAGAGCTTCTGTGTCGCGCGACTGATGTAGACCGAGACCGGCTCGAGCGCGAGCTTGGCGTCGGTCGCAGCCTTCACGGCCTCGGCCTTCCTGGCCGCGGCGGCCTTCGCGGCCTCCTTCGTGGCGGCGACGGCATCGCGCTTCGGCTGCGCGACGGCCTTGGCGGCATCGAGCTGCGTTGCCGCGTCGGCGGCCCTGGTCGCGGCCTTCTGCTTCAACTCCTCCGCCTTGGCGCGGGCCTGGTCGGTTTTTGCGTTCGCGAGCGTCTTGTCAGCGAAGGCGAGCTCGGCGTCTGCGCGGGCCTTCTGCTGTTCGAGCTTGCGCAGCGATGCGGGGAGCGAGGCGGCTTCCTTCGCGGCCGCTGATGCGGCCTTCTTGGCCTCGTCGGCGACCCGAATCGCCTCGTCGGCTTCGACGGAGACCTTGTCGACACGGCTCGGCGCCGCCGCGATGGCTTCGCGCTTCGGCGTGAACAGCAGGGGATGAGCGATATCGATCGGGGCCGCGTCCTCGGGCGAGATGATCACCCGCATCCCGATGTTCGTCTTGTCGAACAGATTCTCGGCAAAGCCGAACGGCATGCGCACGCAGCCGTGCGACGCGGCATAGCCGGGCAGCGGTCCGCCATGCAGCGCGATGCCGTTCCAGGTGATGCGCTGCATGTTCGGCATCCAGGCATCGTCATACATGGTCGAGCGGTGATCCTTGTCCTTCTCGACGATGGCGAACACGCCGGCCGGCGTCTCGCGTCCCGTGGTCCCGGTCGACACCGGCGCGCGCAGGATCCAGCCCTCGGCATCGTAGAAAGTGACTTGTTGACCCTTGATCGACACGATCGCCATGATCGGCTCGCCGGCCTGCCGCTGCGCCACCGCCTCAGCCGGCTGGCGCGCCTGCTTGGCCGCCCCGGCTGGGGTCAGGGCGGAAAACGCGATCATTGCCGCCAGCGTCACAAGTCCGGGAGGGCCCCAACGCCGCATCGCCAAGGTGGATTGCGCCGTCGTCAGTCGGTTTTTCATGCCATCCTCGGTCGAAATGCCAGTCCGCTTGGGCCGGTCACACGTCAGATTGCGATCACGGGATTAAGAAATCGCAGCCGCCATACGTTCCGTCTGTGGCAATATTCGGCTCGTTCCGGCGACAATTCTCTCATATACGACCGCTTGGGCAGGCGGAAGGCGGTTAACAGCCGGCTGGTCCGAGGCTGGTGGCCTATCGCTGCGGCAGAATGTCCGCCTCTGCCGGGCGAAGAGGCCCACGCCCAACCGGGGCGCGTTAGACGCCCACGGCCTTACGGTTGAAGGTCCGCAGGAAACGCAGCGACAGCGTCCGGACATTGGCGACGTTGAGGAGCCAGGCGGTCGCGACATAAGCAAGGCCGCCGGCGAGGCTGACGATGACGAGCGCCACGAGGCCGGTGCCGCCCGCTTGCGATCGCGCGAGCAGGATCGCAGCCGCCATCGCCGCAGCCGAGACCGCGACGCCGGCGAGACGGCCGAGGTCGAACGGGACCGGATGGGCGCGATGCATCAGGGCGACGGCAACGAGGAAGCCGATCGCCTCGGTCGCCAGCGTCGCCAGCGCCGCGCCGTAGATGCCGTAACCGGCGACCAGCGCGACCATCAGGACCACGCTGACCACCAGCGTGAGAAAGGATTGCGCCGCCAGCATGAAGGGCCGCTCGGCGAGCTGGAAGCTGATCTGGACGTAGAACTGATTGGCAATACCGAAGAAGCGGGCAAGCACCAGGGTCGGCAGCAGCGCCGACACGCCGGCGCGGAAATCGACGCCGACGAGCGTGCCGGCGACCTGATCCGCGGCAAGCGCGAGCCAGACCGCAACGGGTGTGACGACGATGAGCAGCAGCTCGAGGCTCTCGGTCAGCCGCTCCCGCGTCGTCTCCTTACTATTCTCGGACAACGACCGGAACACCAGCGGCACGGTCGCCGCGGCGACGCTCGACGCGATCATCACCATGAACTGGCGCGGCAGATCGGCGGCGACGCCGAAGATGCCGGCGGCATCCTTGCCGAGCAAGTAAGCGACGATGAGCCGGTCGCAAGCCGAATAGACCGCAACAGACAATCCGGCCAGCGTCAGCGGCAGGCCGTAGCGCGCCAGCTGCATGAACTGGCTGCGCTGGAAGCGCGCGACCTTGGTGCGATCGCCGACAAGGTTCAGGATGATCCCGGTGAGCGACCCCAGGCCGAACGCGGCAAGCAGCCCCAATCCGCCCCAGCCGAGCCAGATGCCGAAGAGGCCAAATCCGACGCTCGACACGCTGCGCACGATCGAGATCGCGGCAAACCGGTAGGGACGCAATTTGGCGCGTTCGAACTCCTGACCGACATCGACGGCATTAGCCATGATCGCGACGAACATGCTGGCAAGCAGCAGCTCGACACTGACGTCGCTGCGGAACAGGAAGACCAGCGGGGTCGTCGCGCAGAGCACAGCAACGGTGAGCCCAAAGGCAACCATCGCCGTGCCGCGAAAATCCACCTCCGCCGACATCGCCTGATAGCGGGACACCGACAGCTTGATCCAGGCAAAGAAGATCGCGCCCAGAATGCCGGCGAGGCTGATACCCACGACATAGACGCCGTACTCCGCCGGGCTCAGCAGCCGCGTATAGGCAGTGACCGCGAAGAAGCCTACCGCCGCAGGCAGGATGTAGGCGACGAGATAAATCGAGAAATGGCGGTTCAGCATGCGAGCACGGGACCGGCAAGGGTCTTGCGAGTGTGGCGGCCGTTCATCAATGGGACCATGGCGGGGCGGACGAACTGCGCCGCAACATCGCTCAAGAGTGTCACATAAGTCTGCAGATCGGGTGGCGAATGACGCTTTGAATCCGCTTTCGCGTGTTAGCGTTAAATTTGCCCTTCTTGGATCGGCAAGCCTTGAGCAGCAAGGCGCGATCATGGAAGGAACCAGGACTTGCAGACGTCAGAGGTTAACCCAACAAGGCAAAACCCCGGCGTCGCAAGGCTCCGCTTGGTACGATGGTGCGTTGGTTCGAAAAGGACTGCCGTGACCAGGCTCGACAGACGCGAATTTCTTCTTGGCGGCGCCGCAGCGCTCGCGGCGGGCGCAGCGCTCGCGGCGGGCGCATCGGCGTCGGCCGTGCCGGCATCCAAGCTCGCGCAACGTCATCAGGGTTTTGGCGCGGCCGCCACGCTCTGGGACCTGCAAGCCGATCCCAGGCTCGGCGAAGCCATCAGCACCTATTGCACGCAGGTGGTGCCGGTGCTCGAGCTGAAATGGCCGATGCTGCGGCCGAACGCACACACGTTCAACTTCGAGCGCGCCGACGCCATCCTGGATTTTGCGCGGGAGAACGATCTGACGATGCGCGGCCACGCGCTCGCCTGGTATCACGACATTCCGGACTGGACCAAGCAGATCAAGGCGACCCGCGGCGTCGAGCGCGCCTATCTCGACCACATCGGCACCGTCGTCTCCTACTACAAGGACAAGCTGACGTCGTGGGACGTCGTCAACGAGCCGATCCCGGACAATCCCCGCAGTCCAAAGGACCGGCGCGACACGTTCTGGACGCAGCATCTGGGTCAAAGCTGGATTCCGCTGGCCTTCCGCACCGCGGCCGCGGCCGATCCTTTCGTCAAGCTCGCGATCAACGAATATGACATCGAGTCGGCCAAGGACTCGTTCATTGCCAAGCGCGCAGCTTATCGCAATCTGATCATGGACCTGCTCGACCAAGGTGTTCCGCTCCACGCCGTCGGGCTGCAATCGCATCTGCATGCCGAGCTCGAGATTGACACCCACGGGCTCGCCGAATTCGTCACCGAGCTGCGCTCCTGGGGCCTCGACGTGCTCGTCACCGAGCTCGACGTCGACGACCAGAAGCTGACGGGCAATCCGGCGCAGCGCGACGCCATCGTCGCCAAGCGCGTCGACGATCTCCTCACGGCGATCTCGACCAGCGGACCGGTGCGCTCGATTCTGACCTGGGGTCTCTCGGATCGCTACAGCTGGATCAACGGCACCTTCGCCCGCGCGGACAAGCAGCCGAACCGCCCGCTGCCGCTCGACGGAGAGTTCAAGCCGAAGCCGTTCATGGACGTCATCGGCAAGTTCACAAAGGACACCTGACGCGAGCTCAGCTGCGCGTTGGCACCTCGAGCTCGGCTGCATCGTCGATGTGATCGGGCGACAGGCTCGGCGCGCGACGGTCGCGCGAACTGAGCTGGAACACGTCGCGGATGTCGTCGATCGAGGTCGACGAATAGGACTGGATGCAGAGCGCGACCTGTTCGGGGGAGGCTGTGCGGATCAGCGCTTCGATCGACGGGCGGTCGAGCGGCGTATCGTCCCAATGCGAGACTGCGATGCTGTCTTCCGTGACCCGATGGGACGCCAGATGCGCGGGTGAGTTCGCGACGAAATGGCCGTACATCAGATATTCCGAGAACTTCTTCTTCCGGCACAACGCCAGAACCCAGTTCAATCCCGTTGCCGACTTGATGGCAGCGGTCATCGCGCGCGCAGTATCCCTGTCCCAGACCAGGGCGTTGCCGACATAATCGTCGGCGGGGAAGGAGCGGTCCTTGATGCCGAGCAGCTGATCGACCGTGCGCAGCCACAGCCCATGCAACGGGTGGTCTGCGCCGATGTCCTTCGGCGTGACGAACAGCGGCGCCTTCTCAGCCCCGGCATATTTGCCGACGTCGAATTCGCGGAAGAACAGATTGTCCGAATCCAGGATGCAGACGCGCTGCTCGGGCGCGTTGAGCACGCCCGCAATCTTCAGGATCTGCTGGATGTGCCAGCCGTGGACGGGTGACGACAGCAGCGACAGCCAGACGCGCCGCTTGCTGATGAACTGAAGTGCCGGCGGCAGCGCGAAAAGCCATTTCGGCAAATAGCGCGACGCCGGAACGATGACGCGCCTGTCGGACGCGAAGCGCTCGAACAGCGGCATATCCTCATCGTTAACGAGAACATAATGCCGCGTATATCCCGTGAGCCAGGTGTCGATACTCTCGCTGAGCAGCGAAAAGCGTTCGATATCCTTGGCGTAGCTGGCAGTCAGCAGGGCGACGGAATGCATGGCGCGCGCTCAAATGGCGATCAGGCCGCACTCATAGCCGTCTCGGGCGGCGTTGGATACTTGCATTCGCAATCAAGGTAAAATGAAACGAAGAATTAGCCATCCGACGGCAGCCCCTGCGCGAGCCTGCGAAAGCGCAGCGGCGCCAGCGCAGATGCGCGCTGCCACCAGTCGGCGACGCGGTCGTCGAGCGCGGTGGTGCCGCGGCCGTGGCCGGGGAAGATCCGGATCTGCTGCACCGCTTCGGCCTGAAAACCCCTGCCCTTGCGCGTGATCTTGATGACTGCGCCCTCGCGGTCGCGCTGGGTCAGCGGCACCAGCAGGCGGCCGCGCGGACTGAGCGACCGGAGCCAGAGCGGATGCGGCTGCGAGAAGCCGGCATGCACGATGATCACGTCGGCGACCTCGCCGAAATCCTCGCATCCGTCGGCGCGCACGACCGCGACGTTGTCGTAGGGTATGAGATAGCGCGAGGCACGAACCGCGAGCCGCTCATCGCATTCGATGGCGATCACCCTGCCCTTGGGGCCGACCATCCCAGCCAACACCGCCGAGAAATAGCCGAGCCCGCAGCCGATCTGGACCACGCGGTCCCTTTCCCGGATATCGAGCAAATCGATGAAATGCGCCCACAGGCTCGGCAATCCGGTGTCGAGCCTGCGGCGCGCGTCGATCGCGACCAGCACATTGTCGTAGAGATGGACGGGATCGGCACTGGGCGTCAGCCGGTAGCTGCGCGCCGCCTCGCCCTTGATGCGCCAGGGCCCTTTTCCCAGAAATGCCTCGCGCGGAACAGCGGCGAGCGCTTCGAGCAGGCGTGGCGAGGTAATGCCCTCGCGCCTCGCAATCAACGCGACGTAACGCGCGCGCGCAGCGGCAAGATCGCTCATATCACGGAGCGGCCCGTTCGTGGACCGGTGCGTCCGCGCCGAGCTCGTTGACGAGCTGCATCGCCTGCTTCAGGTCCGGCGTATTAAAACCCTCGCTGAACTTGGCGAGAACGGGCACGAGCAGGAGACGCGCATGCTCGCGCTTGCCGGCGTCGAGCGACAGCCGCGCCAGACTGACGGCAGTGCGAAGCTCCCAGGACAGCGCGCCCTGCTTGCGCGCGACCTCCAGCGACAGGGCGAACAGATCCGCAGCCTCCTGCACCGAGCCCGGGTCGCCGTCCGACATCGTGATCTCGCCTTGCAGGCGATAGACTTCGGCGAGATAGGAATGATCGCCCGTGCGTCTGGCGGTCGCGAGCGCACCGTCAAGCGCGCGCAAGGCCGCCTCGCGCATCCCGACCTTGGCATAGGCCTCCGCCAGCAGGCAGCGGAACCAGCAGCCGGCGAGCCAGGAATCCATCGCCTCGTACTCGTCGAGGCCGAGGCGCATCTGGCTGAGGCCTTCATCCGCCTCGCCGAGTTGGGCCAGCGCCCAGCCGCGCAGGATCGCAGCCTGCTGCTTCCAATGCAGGAAATTGTGTTCGGTGGCGATGATCATGGCGCGGTTGGCGTGGTCGCGCGTGCCCTCGACATCACGCAGATGCTGGCAGAGATAGGCGCCGAACACGAGCGCGAAGGCGAGCGTGAAGGGATGGCGGATCTTCTCGGCATTCGCGATCGCCTGCTCGCTGTGCTGGCGCGCCGCGTCCGGCCGGCCGAGGAACCACAAGAGGTAGCCGAGATAGGACAGCGAGACGACGCCGGGATCGGTGCCGTGCCGCTCCATCAGATCGGAGTGCAAATCGGGGCTGTAGAGATTGATGCAGCGGTGCAAATGATGTTGGGACGCAGCAAACCGCCCGCGATAGAGCATGGTCATCGCGATCGAACGGTGCGCCTCCATCAGATAGCCGGTCTGCTGCGCCGGCTGCGCCCGTTCGTTCAGCCGCTCGCGCTTGGCGAATTTCAGCAGCTCGACGCTGAGATCGTGCGCGCGGGTGAGATCGGCGCGGATGAAATGGCAGACCCACAGGCCGCGGGTGGCGGCAAAAGCCTTTTCGTCGTCGTCGAGCTGCTGACCGAGCTCGAGCGCGCGGATGTAGTTCTCCTCGACCTCCTGTACCGCATAGCCCTTGGCGGAGATCAGCGCATTGCCGAGCGCGATGCGCAGATCGAGCTCCATCTCGTCTGCGCCCTGCATGCGCGCATTGGCCTGCACGACGCTGAGGCCACGGCGCAGGTGACCGATTGCCTCCAGATTGGCGCCGCTCCTGGCCGCCTGCTTGCCGGCCTTGAGCCAGAAGCTGGCGGCGCCCTCGCTCTGGCCGGACTCGGTCAGGTGATGGGCGAGCAACTCCGGTTCGCGCTCGGTCTTCTCCGGATACATCTCGGCGAGCACCTGGGCGATCCGCGAGTGCAGCTTGCGCCGCTCGCTGTGCAAGAGGCTCGCATGCGCGGCGTTCTGGATCATCACGTGCTTGAAGGAATAGAGCGCATCCGGCGGGTGGCCGCGGCGCATGATCAGCCCCGCCTGCTCCAGATGATTGAGCGCGGCCTCGATCTGCTCGGCCGGCGTGTTGGCGACGGCATGCAGCGTTTCGTAGGAGAACTCGCGGCCGATGGTGGCGCCGATCTGGGCGATCCGCTTGAACGGGCCCATGCGGTCCAGCCGCGCCATCAGCGAGTCGGTCAGGGTTGCCGGGATCGCAAGCTGCCGCCACGGGCCCGACAGGACGTAGCGCCCGTGCCGCTCGGTCAAGAGGTTGGATTCGAGGACGGTTTTCGTGAGCTCTTCCAGGAACAGCGGCACGCCGTCGGTCTTGACGATGATCTCCTCGACGACCTCCTTGGGCAACTCGCGTCCCGCGACGCGCTCCACCAGCGTGGTGCGCAACTGCCGGCTCAGGCGGTTGAGCACCAGCGTCGTGATGTGCGAATGCGCGTTCCAGCTCGGCTGGAATTCGGAACGCGCGGTGACGATGACCAGGATCGGCCGGTTCTGCACCCGATCGACCAGGAGGTCGATCACCTCACGGGAGGTCGGATCGATCCAGTGCAGATCCTCGAATGCGATCACGAGCGGCATCTCGCGCGCAAGGCCCAGGAAGTGATTGACCAGCGCCGCGACGGTCGCATCCTTCTGCTGCTGCGGCGACAGCTCGAGCGGCGGATAGCGGTCTGCGGTCGGTATCGACAGCAGCGCGGCAAACAGCGGCGTAACCTGCTCGATGTCACCATGAGCGGCGGCGATCGCGGTCTCGAGGCTCGTCAGCGACAGTGCGGACGGATCATCGCGGTCGAGGCCGAGAGAGAATCTGAGCTGCTCGGCGAACGGATAGAGCGCCGTGGACGTGTGATAGGGCGAGCACTGGAACGAGACCTGTCCATGGCGGTCGCCCGAGATCCGCTCGAAGATTTCCTGGATGATGCGCGATTTGCCGATACCGGGCTCGCCGAACTTGACCACGACCTGGCCGTCGCCGTCCTTGACCTGGTGCCAGCGGCCCATCAGCAGCGCGATCTCCTCCTCGCGGTTGACGAGCGGCGTCAGCCGCGTGCCCATGGCGGCGGCGAAGCGGGTCTCCACCCGCGAGGCGCGCATCACGTGCCAGGCCTGCGCCTTCTCGGAGATGCCCTTCAGATCATGGACGCCGAGATTGCGGAACTCGAACTTCCCCTTCAGCAACGACTGGGTCGAGGCTGAGATCACGACGCCGTTGGGCGGCGCCAGGCCTTGCAGGCGCGCGGCGAGGTTGACGGTCTCGCCGACCGCAGAGTCGCGCTCTTCGGTGCCCTGCCCGACGAGGTCGCCGACCACGACGAGGCCGGTTGCGATCCCGATGCGTACGGCGGGGGAGTGGCTGAGCGCGCCACGTGGCTCGATCGCACGTGCGGTCGACAGCACCCGCACGATCTCGAGCCCCGCGCGCACCGCGCGCTCCGCATCGTCCTCATGTGCGGTCGGGTAGCCGAAATAGACAAGGATACCGTCGCCGACGAAACGGGCGGCAAACCCCTCGTAATGCTTGACCACGCGGACGCAGGTTTCGCGGAAGCTCGCGATCATGTCGCGGACGTCTTCCGGATCGAACTGCACGGAGAGCGAGGTGGAATCCACCATGTCACAGAACATGGTGGTGAGCTGACGCCGTTCGGCGCCGACCTCCGTGCGGGCTTGCGGCCGCACCGTCGTCGCGGGCGCCTGCGCCGTTTCCGCCTGGAACAGCGCCGCCATCGCCCGTTGGAGCCGCTTGCGATCGCCGAGCGGCAAACCGAGCTCGGCCAGATCGGATTCGGTCAGGTCGCCCATGACGTCGAGATCGAGACGGTGCTGTGCGAAGAGATCGGAGTAATGGCCAAGGCCGATGCCTTCGAGCCAGCGCTTCAGCCCGCCTTCTGCTCCCGTGTCCGGCTCATTCTCCAGCATGGTGATTCTGCCCGACCCTAATTCCGTCGAAGGGCTTTAGGGCGCCTCAACCACAGATTTTGGGCCCAAAACTTCACCTCAGACTGGACGCGTTCCCCAACTTCTTGGAAGAATAGCTCAATCGCATCAAAAGGGAACGGAATTGTCGGACGTCACACTCCCGGCTCCGGAGGAATCAGGCGGCACGGCAGCCGAAGCAAAGATATTCGCCGATATCGGCGGCCTTCTCTATTTCTACGCCCGCAAGTCGCCGACGGCGCCCGCCCTGCTCGCCCCGGGCCGGCCGGTCCTCAACTACGGCGCGCTTGGCGAGGTGACGCGGGATCTCGTCCGTACGCTGCGCCGGCTCGGCGTGACCCCTGCCGACCGGATCGCGGTCGCGCTGCCGCGCGGCGCCGACAGCGCGCTGGCGCTGATCGCGGTCGCATCGAGCTGCGCCTGCGTCCCCGTCAATCCCGATCTGACGGCTGACGAGCTGCAACGCTATTTCAGCGACTTGAAGCTGACGGCGCTGGTGACCCGGGCCGACATGACCCCGGCGAGCCGCGAGGCCGCCACGGCACTCGATATCGCGGTGATCGATTTCGTGCCGGGGCCGCAAGACAATCTCGGCGGCTGCGCATTCGTTGGGCCGACGATCGGGCCGGCGGCGACCGGCGGCGCCTCGCGCGGCGACGACGATGCGTTCATCCTGTTGACATCAGGCACGGCGGCACGTCCGAAAATGGTGCCGCTGACACATCGCAATGTGTGCCTGTCCGCCACCAATGCCGGCCGCGTGCTGTCGCTCACATCCCACGATCGTCTGCTCAACGTGCTGCCGCTGTTTCACGCCCATGGCTTGATCTCCGGCCTGCTGACGGCGCTGGCCGCGGGCTCCAGCGTGATCTGCACCGACGGCTTCGACGCGCCGTCGTTCTTCGGCTGGATGCGAGAGCTGCGGCCGACCTGGTACACCGCCGTGCCCACCATCCATCGGGCGCTGCTGACGGCGGCGGAATCCGACCCGGACCGCGCCCGGTCGTCGTCGCTGCGCGTGATCCGCTCGGCCTCGGCCTCGCTCGCGCCCACGATCCTCCAAGGGCTGGAGGCGACGTTCGGCGTTCCCGTGCTCGAGACCTACGGCATGACCGAAGCGGCCTCGCAGATCGCGGCCAATCCGTTCGAGCTGCGCAAGGTCGGATCGGTCGGCCGCGCCGCCGGCCCCGAGATCGCGATCATGGACGAGACCGGCCGCGCGCTTGCGAGCGGCGCGCACGGCGAGATCATGCTGCGCGGACCGAACATGACCCGCGGCTATTATAATGACGAGGCGGCGACAGGGGCCGCGTTCCGCGACGGCTGGTTTCGGACCG
The DNA here is from genome assembly GCF_023101665.1 of Bradyrhizobium sp. 195. Lineage (NCBI taxonomy): Bacteria > Pseudomonadati > Pseudomonadota > Alphaproteobacteria > Hyphomicrobiales > Nitrobacteraceae > Bradyrhizobium > Bradyrhizobium sp. 195. The sequence goes on from NZ_CP082161.1 coordinate 6,832,180, forward strand.
GCGACCTCGGCTATCTCGATAGCGACGGTTATCTTTTCATCGTCGGGCGCATCAAGGACGTCATCAACCGCGGCGGGCAGAAGATCTCACCTCTCGAAGTGGAAGAGGTCCTGCTCAGCCATCCGGCGGTGCTGGAGGCCGGCGTGTTCGCTGTCCCGCACGAGAAACTCGGCGAGAACGTTGCTGCCGTCGTGGTGCTGCGGCCGCATGCCGAGGCAACCTCGGACCAGTTGCGCCAGTTCGCACGAAAGCGGCTCGCAGCCTACAAGGTGCCGAGCCTGATCCGCAGCGTGGCAGCCCTGCCGAAGGGCGGCAGCGGCAAGGTCAAGCGCAACGCGCTGGCCGAGCTGCTCGCCAAGACGGAAGACGGCGACGAGGCGCGGCTGCCGCGCAATGCGCTGGAGAGCCAGCTCGCCGCGATCTGGGCCGGTCTCCTGGAGCTGCCGCAGGTCGGCGTCGATCAGGACGTGTTCGCGCTGGGCGCGGATTCGCTCGCGGTGACGCAGATGCGCTCGCGCCTGCGCGAACGCTTCAACGTCGACTTCTCGTTCGAGGACATTTTCGATTGCGCCACCGTGGCCGCGCTTGCGGCCCGGCTCGAGACCGCCGCGAGCCGTCGCGAGGCGGCACTGCCGGCCTGGCGGCGAGCGACGGACGCAGAGGCGCCGCTCTCGTTACAGCAGCAGCGCATGTACGTGCTCTCGCGGCTCGATCCGACGCGCTACAATTACAATGTCGTCGAAGTCGCTATGCTCAAAGGCCTGATCGACGTCGCTGCGCTTCAGGCCAGTCTTGCCGCGATCTGCACGCGCCACGAGGCGCTCCGCTCGGTCGTCGTCGAACGTCAGGGCGAGCCGGTGCAGCTCGTGCTGCAATCGCCGCCGCGGTTCGAGCGCGTCAAGCTCAAACCCTGTGCTGCGGACAAGCGGGCCGCAGTGATCAGGCGCGAGGCGCTCAAGCTTGCGCAATATCCGTTCGACCTGGCGCGCGAGCCGCCGCTGAAGGTCACGCTGCTGTCATTCGATAAGACGAGCCATGCGCTGGTGGTCAACGTTCATCACCTCGTCACCGACGGCTGGTCGCAGCGCCTGTTCTGGGAGGAGCTTGCCGCCCACTACGCCGCCGCACACGGGAAGCAGGTGCCGGCACAGCCTCTGCCGGCTTTCCAATATCGCGACTTTGCGCTCTGGCAGCAGAGCTGGGCGCAGACGCCGGCGGCGAAGGACCAACTCGACTACTGGCGAGCCCAGCTCGAGGGCGTCACCACGCTGCCGCTGCGGACCGACCGGCCAAGGCCTGAGGTCTGGAGCGGTCACGGCGCCCGGCACTATTTCGAATTCTCCAGGACACTGTCGGCCGAGCTGCGCGCGTTGAGCCAGAACCAGGGCGTCACGCCTTTCATGACGCTGCTCGCCGCCTTCCAATGCCTGTTGTTCCGCCACTCCTCGCATGAGGACGTCGCAACGGGATCGCTGATTGCCAACCGCAACCAGATCGAGAGCGAGCACCTGATTGGGCTGTTCGCCAACACGCTGATCCTGCGCAACGATTTTGGCGGCGACCCGAGCTTCGGCGAGATGTTGCGGCGGGTCCGGCAGGTCACGCTCGATGCCTACCGCAACCAGGACCTTGCGATCGAGGAGGTGTTGCGCGCGCTGCAGATCGCCCGGCGGAGCGATGGCAATCCGCTGTTCCGGATCATGTTCATCCTCCAGAACGCGTCGATCGAGGCCGCACGCTTCCCGGGCCTGTCGACGCGGCGGCTGGAAGTCGATCCCAAGGTGGCGCGCTTCGACATCACGCTTGAGCTGGTCGAGGCCGACGGCCGCTTCACCGGCTTCTTCGAATACGCCACCGATCTGTTCGACGCCGCGACGATCGAGGCCATGGCGGCTCAGTTCAAGTCCCTGCTGAAGGCCGTCATCGCCAATCCGGAGCAGCGCATCTCGCGCCTGCCGCTCCTGACGGAGACCGAACGCCGGCAATTGCTGGCGACAGGCCGGGGCGTGCCGGCCAATTTCACCACAAGCGGCAATTTGAGCGGACGCTTTGATCGCCAGGCCAAGAAGACGCCGAACGCGATTGCGGTGTCGGACGGGCGCGCATCCCTGAGCTATCGCGAACTGGCCCGCCGCAGCCAGGCAATCGCGCGCTGGCTGGCGCGCGAAGGCATCGGCGCCGAGAGCGTGGTGGCCTTGCTTGCGGATCGCGGGCCCGATCTGCTCGCCGCGATGATCGGCGTGCAGCGCGCGGGCGCGGCCTTCCTCAATCTCGATCCCGATCAGCCGCCGGCCCGCCTCACGACCATTCTGGGATCGAGCTGCGCCCGCATGCTGCTGACCGGACGGACCCAGTCCGCCATGGTCGAGACGCTGCTCGATCCGCTGGTCGAGCGCATCCCGGTGGCTGAACTCGAAGACGCGATCGCGTCGGGATCGACCAAGCCGGCCCGCGCCGCGCGGCGCGCGGCTTCCAGCCTCGCCTATCTCATCTATACGTCGGGCTCCTCCGGCGCGCCGAAGGGCGTCATGATCGAGCAGCGCGGCCTGTCGAACCATCTGGCCTCGCTCGTCTCCGACCTCGGTCTCTCCGCCAGGGACGTGATCGCGCAGACCGCGCCGCAGAGCTTTGTCATCTCGGTCTGGCAGTTCCTGGCGGGGCCCATGGTCGGCGCGCGCGTGCATGTCTGCGACAACGCGAACGTGCAGGACCCGATCCTGCTGGCGCGGGAGATCGAGCGCGAAGGCATCACGGTGCTCGAGATCGTCCCATCGCTTTTGCGCGTCATCGTCGAACGGATGAACGAGGCACAGGTCCGGCGCGCCTTCGCCGGATTGCGAGTGCTGATCTCGACCGGCGAGCCGCTACCCGTCGACCTCTGCAGGGCCTGGTTCGCCCAATGCCCGAAAGTGCCGCTGATCAATGCCTATGGCGCCTCGGAATGTTCCGACGACGTCTCCCTGAATCGCCTGACCAAGGCGCCGGCGATCACGACCGGTATCGTTCCGGTCGGCGCACCGCTGCCGAACACCCAGCTCTACGTGCTCGATGCCAACCTCCAGCCGCAGCCGGTCGGCGTGACCGGCGAGCTCTGCATCGGCGGCGCCGGCGTCGGCCGCGGCTATATCAACGATCCCGCGCAGAGCCGGCAGCGCTTCCTGCCCGATCCGTTCTCGCGCCAGGCAGGCAGCCGGCTGTACCGCACCGGCGACCTCGCCCGCCGCCGCGCAGACGGCACGATCGAATGCCTCGGCCGCGCCGACCATCAGGTCAAGGTCCGCGGCTACCGTATCGAGCTCAAGGAGATCGAGACCGCGCTTGACGATCATCCCAGCGTGCGGGCCGGCATCGTCGAGCCGCGCCGCGAGGCGAGCGGCGAAGTCAGGCTGATCGCCCATATCGTCGCAAGGCCCGACAGCCGGAGCAGCGCCAGCGAGCTGCGCGAATTCCTGAAGGGCCGGCTGCCTGGCCACGCCATCCCGTCCGCATTCCTGTTCCTGGATCACGTTCCGCTCAATGCCCACGGCAAGATCGATCGGACCGCGCTGCTGGCGCCGGCGCAGCAGGAAGCGCCCGGACCGGATGCAGCCGTACCGGCGCGGCGCTTCACGGAAAAGGTGCTCTCCGACATCTGGATCGACCTGCTCAAGGTGGAAAGCCTCGGCGTCACCGACAATTTCTTCGACCTCGGCGGCCATTCGCTGCTGGCAGGCCAGGCCATGGCGCGCATCGCCCGGGCGCTCGGCGTGTCGCTGCCGATCAAGACCATCTTCGAGGCACCGACGATCGAAAGACTTGCCCGGCGAGTCGACCAGGCCATGGCGGAGACGCCGCGCAAGCCTGCCGCAAGCGTGTCGGGCCTGACCGATGCGAGGCCGGCCGACAGCGGCGGGCCCACGCTCTCGATTGCGCAGGACCAGATGCTGCGGATCGAGCAGAACCTCCCGGAATTGCCGCTGTTCAACCTGCCCTTCGCCTTCCGTCTCCAGGGCCCGCTCGATGCGACCGCACTGGCGCAGGCGATCGATGATGTCGTGGGCCGGCACGAATCGCTGCGGACTGCGTTCGGCTGGAACGGCGAGGAGCCGGTCGGTCACGTCGCCGCACCCGGCACCCTTGGCCGGGTCCTGACCATCGAGACGATCGGCGACGGTCACCCCCACAACAACAAGCGGCGCAAAGCCTTGGAGCACAGGAAGGTCGATCTCCTGATCGAACAGGAGACCTATGTTCCGATCGATCCCACACGCGCACCACTGCTGCGCGCCCGGCTGTTGCGGCTCCACGACGACGATCATGTCCTGCTGCTGACGCTGCATCACGCCGTTGTCGACGGCTGGTCGATCGGGGTGCTGTTCGAGGAAGTGTCGAGCCGCTATGCGGCGCTGGCCGGATATCCGTCGGTGCCGCTACCGAAGCCGCCACCGGCTTTTTCGGACGTCGCACGCTGGCAGCGCTGGTGGTGCGGCACCGACGCCGCCCGCCGCCAGGCTGCCGACTGGACCGAGAATTTGCGCGGCGCGGCCCCCGTCTTCGACGGCGAATCAACCCCGGGCGCGTCCAGCGGGCACCATCCGGTTAGTCTCGAGCGCGCGCTGATCGACCGGCTCAAGACGTTCGCCGGCCAGCACAACAGCACGCTCTTCATGTGCCTGCTCACCGGCCTGAAGGCCCTGCTGCTGGCCCGGACGGGCCGCAGCGACATCATGGTCGCCACCGCGATGGCGAATCGCGCTCAGCCGGACACCGACCGCATCGTCGGCCCGTTCGAGAACACGGTGATCGTCCGCACCACAATCACGCCCGAACTGTCGTTCGTGCAAGCCTTGACGAGGGTCCGCCAGAGTGTGCTTGACGCCCATGCGCGGCAAGAGCTGCCGTTCAACCTCCTGGCCGACCATCTGGAGCGGGAAGGGATTGATCCGGCCTCGCTGCTCCAGGTCTATTTCACGCTGCAAAATCCGCTGCGCCAGCCGCTCGATCTGCCGGATCTTGCGACGGAATCGATCGGCAACATCGCGCGCGAAGGCCAGCCGGTGCTGCCGATCGACCAGACCTGGCTGTCGCTGATGCTGAAGGAGCGTCCGACCGGCATCACAGGCTCATGCAATTACAAGCGCGAATTGCTGGACGGCCCTATGGTCGGCGCGTGGATGAAGGATCTTGTCGCGCTATTGATGGCTGCCGTCGCCCAACCCAACTTGCCGCTCGCCCGATTGCTCGCGCGCAGGGCGGCGTGACATGCCGTGCCAATACCGGTTCACTCGCCAAAGCTGTGAATGATCAAGTTGCATCTTGATTATTTGGCGCCACCGCGCAAGATTATTCCTGCGTTTTGATTTGGACGATTATTTTCAACCGGGGGAGTGTTATGGGTTTCATCAAATTTACCAAGGGTACCTCGTTGAGCGACAAGGACCGCAAGGCCCTCCTGAAGCTGCTGGGTGCCGAGAAGAAGAAGCTCCAGTCCGCATTGAAGGACGTCGACGCCAGCCTTTCGGTGCTGGGCGGCGGGAAGAAAGCCAAGAAGAAGAAGTAAGATTCGTCGGCCGGGACGCCGTACGAATCTTCAGACTTCACTTTACGGACATGGGCCGCTCGCGTGTCGAGCCGGGGTCTCGCACAAGCTTGCGCCGGTAAACCGGCCTGCAAATCGACAAGAAATCGCCCGGGTGGATCGCTAGAAGCGATCTGCTTGGATGATTCTTGCTCAGTTGTTTCTTCCGTCGGGACCGGGGAAATTCCCTCCGCCTGACGCAATAGGCCCAATTGATGGCGAACGACAGAATTGAACTCTTTGTCGGACTGATCGAGTCCATTGACGCGCCGGGCGCGGTCGAGACGTGCCGGCGGCTGCTCTCGGTCGACGAACGGGTCCGGGCCGATCGCTTCATGTTCGAGCGGCATCGGCGGCAGTATATTTTCGCGCACGCCATGCTGCGCCTGGCGCTGTCGAAAGTCGCCCCCAACGTCGCGCCGTCCGATTGGTCGTTTGGCGCCGGCCGCTACGGGCGGCCGTTTGTCGCAGCCCCCGCCACCTCGACCGCGCTGCATTTCAGCCTGTCTCACGCCGACGGCTGCGTCGCTTGCGTCGTGTCGAAGCATGAGACCGTCGGCGTCGACGTCGAAACAGTGTCGCGGCGGGTGGCGCCGCTGTCCACCGCGCTTCGCTTCTTTGCGCCGGAGGAGGTCGAAACGCTGCGCGGACTGCCGGAGCCGGCCGCGATCGAGCGCTTCTTCGACTACTGGACGCTCAAGGAGGCCTATCTGAAGGCCAGGGGCTTTGGGCTCAATCTGCCGCTCGACGCCTTCGCGATGCAGGTGTCACGCGAGGCCATCGAGATCAGCTTCAAGCCCGATATCGCCGACGATCCCGATGGCTGGCGCTTCTCGCTGTGCTCGCCATCGCCCTCGCATCGCCTCGCAATCGCCGACGGCTCCCGTGCCAACGGTGGCCTTCCCATCAGCCGCAATGCCTGGCCACTCCAGGAAGCGGCTGAATGACGCGGCCGCGGCTGCGCGTCTTTCCAGCGATTTCGCGCAACCGCGACCCCAGCAAATATGTCGGCGAGCTGATGCGGGTGGCGCAATTCGCCGACCGCAACGCCTTCGAAGGCATCCTGCTGTTCGAAGGCAATGACGTGTTCGTCGAGCCCTGGGCGATGGCCCAACACATCATGGCGGCGACGAGACGATCTTCGCCGCTGATCGCCGTCAATCCGGTCTACATGCACCCGTTCACGGCGGCGAAATTCGTCTCGTCCTTTGCGCAACTCCACGGCCGCAAGGTCTATCTCAACATGATCACGGGGACGGCGGTCAGCGACTTGCAGGGCCTCGGTGACGATCAGTCCCATGCCGACCGCTATATCCGGCTCGGCGAATTCGTGGAGCTGATGCGCCAGTTGCTCGCAAGCCCGCGGCCGGTGAATTTCGAGGGGCGCTTCTACCGCGCCCTCCATCTGCAACTTCGCCCACACCTGCCGCCGGAGCTGATTCCGGAATTCCTGATCGCAGGCCAGTCCGAGGCAGCCCAGCGGGTGGCGAAGGAGACGGGCTGCATCAAGATGCAGATGCTGCCGCCCGATCTCGATCGCGGCCTCCACTCGCCCGGCATGAATTTCGGCATCTTCGCCCGCGAAGGACGCGAGGAGGCGCGGCAGGCCGCGAAGCTACGCTTTCGCGACAACCCCGATGATCGCGAACTGCTCGCGCTCACCGTGGAGAACAGCGACTCCGTGTGGAAGCGGCATCTCTATGCCGGACAGAACGCCGAGCTCGCGGACAACGGCTACTGGCTGCTGCCGTTCCTGACCTTCCAGGCCGATTGCCCCTATCTCGTCGGCAGCTACGAGGAGATTCGGCGCGAAGCTGAAGACGTTCGCGGCGAAAGGCCTGACCACGATCATGCTCGACATGGTCGCCGACGAGTCCGAGATGCAGCACGTCCGCAAGGCGCTCGCGGCGAGCGGGATGTTTTAGCTACGGGTCACACTGCATCCACATCGTCATTGCGAGGAGCTCTTGCGACGAAGCAATCCAGGCTGATTCCGGGGAAAGATTCTGGATTGCCTCGCTTCGCTCGCAATGACGAAGGATGACGTTCCATTCGGCAAAAATCACCGCGCCTCTTCGAATCCCGCCAGCACCGAGGTCAGGTTCGCGCCGAGAATATCCGAGAGATAGCCGCCCTCCTGCACGAACACGGTCGGCAAGCCCATCTTCGCGATGGCCTGGCCGATGCGGCGGAAGCCGGGCGTGGTGACGGCCAGTCCCTTGAGGGGGTCATGCTCGGACGCGTCGAGGCCAAGCGCGATGACGAGCGCGCCGGACGCGAACGACTCGATCGCCTTGCGCGCGACCTCCATCGCCTGCATGTAGCCATCGTCACCGGTGCCGATCGCCAGGGGGATGTTGAGATTGGTGCCGAGGCCGGGTCCTTCGCCGCGCTCATGGGCATAGCCCCACACGTATGGATAATAAGCGATCGGATCGGCATGGATCGATATCGTGTAGACGTCGGGCCGGGCGTAGAAAATGCCTTGCGTGCCGTTGCCGTGATGGACGTCGACGTCGAGGATCACGACGCGCTCGTGCTTCTGCCGCAGATGCGCCGCGGCAATCGCGCTGTTGTTGAGGAAGCAGAAGCCGCCGGCCATGTCGCGATAGGCGTGATGACCGGGCGGACGGCAGAGCGCATAGACGGCATCCTCGCCGTCCATCACCATTTGCGCGGCGGTGACCGCAACGTCCGTCGCGGCACAGGCCGCAGCCCAGGTGCCCGGACCGATCGGCGCTGCAGTGTCGGCGGTGTGCCAGCCGAGCTTGCCGACGATGTGGGTTGGATAGGTGGCAGCATGACGCACGGGATGAATGTTGCCGATCATCTCCGGACCGGAATCGCCGAGCGCGGTCCAGGCGTCCCAGGCTTCGCTCAGGAACGACAGATATTCCGGACTGTGAATCCGTGCGCGCGGCCCTTGCCCGAACGTGGTCGGCTCGACCAGCTGGTGCCTGCCGTCCTTCAAGCCCTTGAGCAGGCGGTCGGCGCGCTCGGGCTGCTCGGTGGTACGCTTGACGACGCCGCGGACCAGGAAGAATTGCGGATCATGGCTGCGGTGCAGTTCGGTATGGACGGCTTTCACTCAAACACTCCGTGATCGCTTCGACGGTGCCACAGAGTCTTGATCGCTGCGGCGGTCGGATGCAAGCAAGAAGAATGCCGCACCTGTCGCGTGAGGCTTGATCGCTGCAACGAGCGAGGTGCACTCCCTCTCCCGCTTGGGGAGAGGGTTGGGGAGAGGGTGTTTCCGCAATGGGACAATCCCCAAGAGGAGAGAGCCCTCACCCGCGCGCGGGACGATGCTTCGCATCGCCCGGGGCACGACCTCTCCCGCAAGCGGGAGAGGTGAACCACCCGCGGCAATCGTTTCAACCTAAAGCCATTGCTCAGCAGCGCCCGCGCTGGAGACAGTGCTCGCGGCCCTGCTGATCGGTGCGGAAGGACTCGATGAAGCCGCCCTGACGCTGGGTGACGAAGACGGTCTTGCCGTCGCCGCCGCCGAAGGCGAGGTTGGTCGGCTCCTTCCCCTTCAGCGCGATCTCCCGCTCGACCGCGCCATTGGGCTTCATCAGCGCAATGGTCCCTTTGAGAATGCGCGCGACATAGAGACGGCCGGCAATATCGGTGCGCAGCCCGTCGACGGTGTCGGGCTGAAACGCCTTGACCAGCTTTGCAGCCGTCAGCTCATCGCCGTTGATCGCATAGGACCAGATCTGGCCGTTGCTGGATTCCCCGACATAGAGCGTCTTGCCGTCGGGGCTGAGATCGATACCGTTGGTGGTGCCCATCGCGCGCGGCGCCGACATCACTTGTCCCCGCACGGTGCCGTCGGCGGCTTTCGCAATCCGCCAGACGTGACCTTCCCTGCCCTTCCAGTTCGGATCGCTCGCATAGATCGTGCCGTCGCGGGCGATCGTGATGTCGTTGGGCTGGTTCATCTCGTCGGAGTGAAACCAGATGCCCGGCTCGGTTGCCCCCTTTGGAATCGCGAAGATGTTGTGCTTCTTGTAGTCGGCGATGAACATGGTGCCGCCGCCATCGAAGCGGATGGCGTTGCCGACACTGCCCTCGGGCAGCGCCGTGAATGGCTCCGACGCCGCACCGCCCGCAGGCAGCCTGCCGATGGTGCCGGGCTTGCCGAGATTGACCACGAACAGATTGCCGTCGAGGTCCGAAGCCGGGCCCTCGATGCCGAAGGTATATTCGCCGGCAGGCGTCACCTGCACGCTTTCGTACAACTTCGTTTCCGCCTGGGCGGACGCCGTCGCAACGACGAGGAGGACGCTACTGCACAGGCACCAGAAATTCCTGCCGGATGTAATAGCCATCGCCGTCGCTACACTCGCCATTCAGGTAGGGATCGGCCGGCCGGAAGAATCGGCTGAAGCCGGGTCTGTCTACAGCGCTCCTTTGTGTCACGACAACGACCTTCGCAGCCGGTATTTCGCCGCATTCCTTGTTCGTTTTGCCAAAGAACCTGCGCTGCGGCGGGCCGGGCTTGATCCGCATCCGTGTACCCGGGACCATTTTCGCGACGAACAAATCCATTGTGTCGAGCAGGCGCGAGTAACCAGGGTCGGTCTTCGGCAGGCTCTCGCCGCCCGGCGGCATCAGCTTCTCCGCGCCGAGGCCGCGCAGGCGCATGCGCAGCTTGCCGGCATAGGGATCGCCCGGATAGATCCAGCCGTCCTGGGAGAGCATGAAGCGGAGCACCGCCACGTCCCTCTCAATCTCCGATTGGCCTTCCCTCAAACCGAAATCGGAATGGCAGCCGGCGCAATGCTTCTCGACGAGCCCTTTGCGTAACGTCGTCAGCCGGACGCTGTTCTGCACATCCCTGGCAACGAAGGCCACGAGCTGGTCGATCATCGCCTGGCTGCGCATGTCGCAGGGCAGCGACGGTTGAGGATCACCCGTGGCGCGATCGATGCGGATCACGGTCTGGTTCTTGTCCTCGACCAGCCAGATGGCGCCGTCCTCCGCGACCGCCATGCCGACCGGCGCGCCTTGGGGCCGGGCGCCGTTGACGCGATACCAGCCCGCGATCAGCTCATCGAACGGCGCGGCAGCCACCTCGCCGGCGTCGGTCTGAAAGCTGCGCGTCGGCTCGGCCGCGCAGCTGACGTGGTAGCGCACCGGCGCCGTGACAGGCCTGGGGAAGCCGTGGTCATCGACGTCGTAGACCAGCAGGCGGCTTCCGGTCGGACGATAGCCGTGCAGGCCGACCAGCAGCTTGCCCTCCAGCTCCGGGAATTTCGTGCCGCGATAATACAGCATCGCGAGCGGCGCACCGTGTGGCGGCAGCAGCGAGAGCGGGGGCTTGTAGAGCGCACCTGCCGTGCAGAGCGACTTGTAGACCCCGCCCTGCAGCACGTTTCTGAATTCGGGGCTCGGCGTCGACACGTCGTAGCAATAGGGCCAGCCGTAATGCCTGCCCTGCTCGATTGCGTTGATCTCCTCATTCGGCTTGAAGATATCAGGCAAGTCACGGCTGTTCTCGCCCTGCAGGAAGGCGTAGCCGGCATCGGGGAAATTCGGATGCAGCGCCAGCGCCATCGAGTTGCGCAAGCCGCGCGCATAGACGGTGTGCGGCGGATCGGTGTCGCCAGGCTTCAGCGCCGGGAAGACGCTGCCCGCAGGCGGCACGAACAGCCAGATCGATGCCAAGGCGGAAGCGCCTTCGGCCGCCGCGCAGGGTTTTGTGATCGGCGCCGGTGTGATGCAGTCGTCGCTGTGCGAGCCGATGTTGACGAACAGCCGCCCGTTTCTGTCGAAGACGAACGGCTTGAGCGGATGCGCGCTCTCCTCGATCCGGGTGCCGTCGGGCAGCGCGATCCGGCGCCCGGGCATGTGACGGATGATGGTCTCGACGGTGGCGCGCGGATTGTCGGCGAGCGGATCGAACCGGAAGATCGTCTCGGCGGTCGAGGCGTAGAGCCTCCTGTCCGGACCGATCGCGAGGCCGAACGGATATTCGATCCCCGCGAGAAGCTCCTTGAACCGCCCGCCCTGGGGCGCGCGCGGATCGAGCAGCAGCAGCCTTCCGTCGGTGTGGCCCCAGCCGCCCATGTCGGCCACCACAAACAGGTCGCGGCCCGGCACCTGGACGATCGCGCGTGGAAACTTGAGGCCATCCGCTTCGCTGGCGACGAGCCCGGCGCAAAATCCAGCCTTCATGTCGATCTGGATCCTGGGAAAAGCGAGATCACCGTTGCCGCAGGTTTCCGCGCCGATCGCATAGCCGCTGCGGCGGAGCGGCTCCGATGACGCCACCGAGATGAGCCCAGGCAGGGCCGCCAAAACCCACGCCAAGGCCCCCGCACATGCGCGCAGCCTTCGGCGTTCGCGCTCGGATGTGAAATAGCTCACGGCGGCCCCCCGGACTTCCCGCGAAAAGGTGTTCCATGCCGGGAAAATGCCGTCCAGCTCAACATCACCCGCCTGTGATTAAACCTGTAACGACCTTTGGGCCGACCAATATCCGTAAATTCCCTTACCGGGTTCGACCCGAATGTTTCGCGAAGGCTCCGGGTGGTATCGATTTGCCATCCCAGTTGCTCCCATCAGGAGGCGGATATGGTCCAGGTCTATTTTCACTGCTCCAACACCGAGGGCACCCTGATCGACCGCTACGGCGCCGCCGTGTCCAATCTCACCGAGGCGCGCGACCGTGCCTCTCAGATCATGCGGTCGATGATCCTGACGCCGAGCAACGAAGACTGGCGCGACTGGGTGATCCATGTCAGCGACGACGACGGCGAAGAGATTTTCGATCTGCCCTTCACCGCCATGCTCGGCAAGCCGCATTGAGGTGATGCCATGTCGATCGCTTCACTGAGCCTGTTCCGCCAGCCCCTGAACTTCGTCGCCGCCAAATGGCAGACCCTGGTCAGGGTTGCGGGCAACCCCTACCGTCCCGAGCTTCACTATATGCGCGGGCCTGGCCCAAAATGGCGCGCCAAGTATCAGGCCAGCCGGCTGAACCGCGGGCTCTGAGCGCGGCGGCCTCGGCGCTTTCCAGCGATCTCCTTCGTCATGGCCGGGCTTGTCCCGGCCATCTACGGCTATCGCATTTGAGAGCTTATCCCTGCGGCCATCCTTCGAGACGCCCGCCTCAGGATGAGGACGGAGTGCGCGGCAGCAGTTGCAACGAATACCGGTGCCGCTTAGCTCTCATCCTGAGGAGGCGCGTAAGCGCCGTCTCGAAGGACGAGGCGTGCGCGCAGGCTGTCGCCACAAGTCATATGCGATAGCCCTGCCGGCCCGGCGAGTTGGGCAGGCGGCAGCCACCTCGCGCCATCCCGCGTCTGTCTCACACCAGCCATGTCGGTCTTTGCTATCGATGTTCTCGTTGTCGGCAATGTGCCATTGTCCGCGCGCTCCGCCAATGCGGGGCCTCGCCGTCAACGCAGCACACAAGACGACATCATGCCTCATCAGTTCAGCCTCAACCAAACCATCCGCAAGCCCGCCGTCACGTCCAAGGGCGGCATCGTCGCCTCGCAATCGCGGCGGGCGGCCGAAGTGGGGGCGCAGGTGTTGGCGGCGGGCGGCGACTGCGTGGATGCGATCGTGGCAACCACCATGGCGCTGAACGTGCTGGAGCCCTGGAACAGCGGCATCGGCGGCGGCGGTGCGATGGTGCTCTACCGCGCCAAGGAAAATCGCACCGAGGTGATTGATTACGGTATGTGCGCGCCGCAGAGCCTGCGCGCTGCCGACTATCCGCTCAGCGGCGAAGGCGCTGCTTCCGATCTCTTCCCCTGGCCGCGGGTGAAGGATGATCGCAACATCCATGGCCCCGGCTCGATTGCCGTCCCCGGCGTCGTTGCCGGAATGGAAGAGGCGCATCGCCGCTACGCAAAGATGCCTTGGAAGGATCTGGTCGCACCGGCAGCCAGGCTCGCCGGCGAGGGCCTGCTGGTCGATTGGTGGACCACGGGTACGATCTCGGGCTCGGCCGCCGATCTCAGACGCTATCCCGCGAGCGCGGCCGCATATTTGAAAGACGGTCTGCCGCCGAGCGCGCCATGGGGCATCAAGGCCGAAACGCGGCTGCCGCAGGACGCGCTGAAAGCGACGCTGTCGCATCTCGCCGAGGCCGGACCGCGCGATTTCTACCAGGGTGATCTCGCCAGGAGCATCGCATCCGACATCAAGGCCGATGGCGGATCGCTGTCGGTGGAGGATCTTGCCGCATTCCGCGCTCATCTGCGCGAGCCGCTGGCGATCCCCTATCGCGAGGGCAAGGTGTTCGCGACACCGGAGCTCACCGCGGGGCCGACGATGGCGCATGCGCTGCGCCTGTTGCAGCAGAGCCTGAAGCCGGCGAGCGCGCCGGACGCGACCGCCTATGTCGAATATGCACTCGCCTTGCAAGCAGCCTTCCGCGAGCGGCTCAAGGACATGGGCGATGCCGACGGCAAGCGCTCGCTCGGCGCCGAATATCTGGCGCCGGCCTGCACCACGCATTTCTCGGTGGTCGATCGTCACGGCAACATCGCGGCCGTGACGCAGACACTGCTGTCGTCCTTCGGCTCGCGCTATGTGACGCCGCACACCGGCATCACCATGAACAACGGCATCATGTGGTTCGACCCGACACCGGGAACCACCAACTCGCTCGCCCCCGGCAAGCGCTGCCTTTGCAACTACACGCCCGTCATCGCCGAGACGAAGGATGGCAAACGCCTCGCCGTCGGCGCCTCCGGCGGCCGCCGTATTCTGCCCTCGGTGATGCAGCTCGTCTCCTTTGCGATGGATTTCGGCATGGATCTCGATGCCGCCATCCACCAGCCGCGCATCGACGCCAGCGAAGGCGCGATCGTGATCGCAGACGCCCGACTGCCGGAGGACGTGCGCAAGACACTGGCCGCGCGCTTCGACTATGAAGAGACCCAGGTGCAGACGTTGCCGCAGAAATTCGCCTGCCCGAGCGTGGTGATGCGCGAAGGCGACGTCAATTCCGGCGCGGTCGAGATCTTTCAGCCCTGGGCCGACGCCGTCGCGGAAGGCTGAGCGCATCGATCGATGCTGGATCGTGCCAGCGCGCGTTGAGCGCTCGCGCGATTACGCATCTGCGCGAGCGTCACGACTCCTCCACATTCGCAGGGAACTTACCTTGACGCCGTTCATTGATTGAACGGACAAGTGCGCTCGCCCCCAGTGGAGGACATATGAAGAAATTTGCGCTCGCCGCGTCGCTGATCATTGCGGCCGGCTTCACACTCAGCAGCCCTGCACTGGCCAAGGGTGGACATGGTCACGGTCATGGCCATGGACATGGTCATTCGATGGGCCATCATCACCATGGCACGCCGCCGGGATGGCACCACGGGCGCAAGGTCGGCTGGCGCGGCCACGGGTGCCCGCCCGGCCTGTGGAAGCAGGGCCGCTGCTGACGCTCTATATCTGCTGAAGATGCAAGGCGTCGCCTGAAACGGGGCGGCGCCTTTTCAAATGCCGAGCCGGTCGCGCACGCGGCCCGCGATCACCGCGGTCGTCACCCCGACCGGCCAGAATGCGTGCATCGGGATTGGCTTGATGCCGGTAACCGGCATGTCGATTTCGGCCTTGGGGCCGCCGATCAGCCGGCGCGCGAGCTGCGCGCCCATCGCGGTCGACAGCGCGACGCCGCGGCCGTTGCAGCCGAGCGAGATCAGGATGTTCTCCGCGGGCTCGTGCACGTGGGGATAATGATCCCCGGTAATGGCGAGCCGGCTGTTCCAGCCATGAGTCCAGGAAACGCCTTTCAGCTGCGGCCAGAGCCGCTCGGCATAGCGCATGAGATAGGCGACGTCGTTCGGCGACTTGATCCAGCGCATCGGCCCACGGCCGCCCATCAAGAGGCGGTTGTGCTGGTCGATGCGGTAATAGACCGTGATGTGGCCGCTCTCATAGAGCACGGGACGCGTCGGCATGATCGAACGGGCGACCGCCTCGGACAGAGGCGCGGTGGCGGCGATCGAGGAAAACACCGGCACGATGGTGCGGCGGAGCGCCGGCCAGAGATCGTCGGTGAAACCGTTGGTGGCGAGCAGGACCTTGTCGGCATGAACCACTGCGCGCGGCGTCTCGATGCGCCAGCGCGCGCCGTCGCGGCGCAGTGACAATGCCGGCGTCTCGCCAAAAACCTTGGCGCCGGCGGAGATCGCAGCCCGCGCGAGGCCGCGGGCATAGCTGAGGGGATGCAGATCGCCGCCGCGCGTGTCGAGCATGGCGCCGATGTAGCGGTCGGTGCCGGTCATCTCGCGCAGCTGCTCGCGGTTCAGATATGTCACCGGCATGCCGCGGCGGATGCATTGCTGCGCGGTCTTCTCGATCGCGGCGGCGCTGGCCTCGTTGTAGGCCGCCCGCAGCGTGCCGTTCTGCCGCGCCTCGCACGGAATCTGGTAGCGGCGGATCAATTCGTGGGTGAAGTTGGTGGTGCCGTACGAGAACTCGATCATGCGGCGGCCGAGCTCAGCGCCGAAGTCGGCCTCGATCTGGTCGGGGTCGTGCTTCAGCCCGGGATTGGTGTGACCGCCATTGTTGCCCGACGCACCCCAGCCCGGCTCCTGCGCCTCCAGCACCAGGGCATCGACACCCTGCTCCGCCAGATGCAACGCGGTGGACAAGCCGGTGTAGCCGCCACCGACGATCGCGACGGAGACGGATGTGTCGACGTCGAGCGGCGGCGTGGCAACCGGAGCGACGGCGGTGTCGGCATAGAGCGAGGGCGGCAGAGGCAGGCGCGTCATGGGGGAGACCGGTCAGAGCGGATGCAGCACGCGGCGCAAGAAGTCTTGCGTGCGCGGATGCTGGGGTTGGTTGAGCAGCGCCTTGGCCGGCCCCTGCTCGACGATGACACCGCCGTCGATGAACAGCACGCGGTCGGCGACGTCGCGGGCAAAGCCCATCTCGTGGGTGACGACGACCATGGTCATGCCGTCGTCGGCGAGCTTGCGCATCACGCCGAGAACGTCGCCGACCAGCTCGGGATCGAGCGCCGAGGTCGGCTCGTCGAACAGGATGGCCTTGGGCTGCATGGCCAGCGCCCGCGCGATCGCGACGCGCTGCTGCTGGCCGCCGGAAAGCTGCGGCGGATGCGCATCGGCCTTTTCCGCAAGTCCGACCTGCGCAAGCAGCGCGCGGCCGCGCTCCAGCGCCTGGGCGCGCGGCTCCCTCTTCACGAAAAGCGGCCCCTCGATCACGTTCTCCAGCGCGGTGCGATGCGGGAACAGATTGAAGCGCTGAAACACCATCGAGACCTGGGTGCGGATGTTCACGATCGACGGCGCATCGCGGTCGACCTTCAGACCCTCGACGTTGATCTCGCCGCGGTCGTAGCTCTCCAGCCCGTTGATGCAGCGCAGGATGGTGGACTTGCCCGAGCCAGAGGGACCGACGATGCAGACCACCTCGCCCTTCTCGACCGAGGCCGTGATGCCCTTGAGCACCTCGACTTTGCCAAAACTCTTGTGGATGTCCTTCAGCTCGATCATCGTTTGCCGGCCCGCTTCTCGAAGTGACGGACCAGCAGGATCAAGGGAATGCTCATGGTGAGATACATCAGCGCAACGAGCGTGAACACGCTGGTGTTCTTGAAGGTCGAGGACGCGATCAGCTTGCCTTGCAGCGCGAGCTCGGCGACCGTGATGGTGGAGGCCTGCGAGGAATCCTTCAGCATCATGATCATGACGTTGCCGTAAGGCGGCAGCACGATGCGCACGGCCTGCGGCAGCACCACGCGGCGCATGGTGAGCCACCAGCCCATGCCGATGGACTGCGCCGCCTCGATCTGGCCCTTGTCGATCGCCTCGATACCGGCGCGGAAATTCTCGGCCTGGTAGGCCGAATAGGCGATACCGAGCCCGAGGATCGCGGCCTGCAGGGCCGACAGCGTGACGCCGAGATCGGGCATCACGAAGTAGAGATAGAACAACAGCACGATGATCGGGATGCCGCGGATCACATTGATCAGGCTGGCGCTGAGCATCGACAGCGCCTTGATGCCGGAGACCCGCATCATCGCCCAGACGAGGCCCAGCACCGTCGAGAGCAGCAGCGAGCCGATGGTGACGACGATCGTCAAGACGACGCCGTTCATCAGAATCGGGAAGAACTCGGCGGCGTCGTGCCAGAAGCCTTTCATCGGCAAGCCTTCAGTAATCAGACGCTATCGATCAACCCTGCGCCTTCAGGCCCCATTTATCGAGGATCTTGTCGATCGTGCCATTGGCCTTCAGCTTGGCGAGCGAGGCGTTGATCTTGCCGAGCAGAGCGGTCTCGCCCTTGCGCACGCCGATGCCGACCGAGCCGACGGTGACGGGCTTGTAGCCGTCGACGAGCCGCACCTCGGGGAAGCCGCCCTGCTTCAGATTGTAGGCGAGGATCGGATAATCGGCGTAGCCGGCCTTGAGACGGCCGGTGTTCACGTCGCGCAGGATGTCGGGAATGGTGTCGTAGGCCTTGACGTCGGCGAACAGGCCGGACTTCTTCAGCGCATCGACGAAGGCGGTACCGACCTGGGCGCCGACCGTCTGACCCTTCAAGTCGTCCTGCGTGGCATAGGCCTTGGTATCGCTCCTCGGCACCACCAAGCCTTCGCCGTAAGTGTAGATCGGGTCGGAGAAGTCGACGACCTCTTTGCGCGGCGGCGTGATGAACATCGCAGCGGCGATGATGTCGATCTTGCTCGAGGTCAGCGACGGGATCAGCGCCGAGAACTGCATGGGCTCAATCTGGACGTTGAAGCCGGCGTCCTTGCCGATCTCGGTGACGAGGTCGACCATGATGCCCTGGATGGTGTTGGTCTTGGTGTCGAGGAAGGTGAAGGGAATGCCCGTCGGCGTCGAGCCGACCTTCAGCACCTGTTGTGCAGAAGCCGGCGCCACGGCCAGCGCAAGCGCCGCGATCGCGGCCAGACCAAAACGCTTCATCGCAATCCCCCTTTGGACCTGGCCGGTGGCCGGCGCGCGCATGTCGTGATCAGACGTTGCGGGTCAAGCCGTTTCGGCCTATTTTCACCAATATGAAAATTTGGTCACACTTTCGCGGACGATGCAAGCGGTTTTCATGCACATGAAGGAAGCGGTTTGACGTGAGCGGTGGCAAAAGAATGCGCAAACCGGCCGCCGCAAAGCCGGCGAAGCGGGCGAAACCCAAGGCCGTCACCGAACCGGCGGAGCCCGCGATGGACATCGCGGTCGGCCGCCGCATCCGGGATCTCCGGCGTGTCAGGCAATTCTCGCTGGAGACGGTCGCGGCGCGCACGGAGCTTTCGATCGGCTTCCTCAGCCAGATCGAACGCGGCCTCTCGTCACCGTCGCTGCGCGTGCTGGCAACGCTCGCCGACGTGCTCGGCGTCGGCATCGCCGCATTGTTCGGCGCGAGCCCGAGCGCGGACGGCGGATCCGACCAGGTGGTGACGCGCGGGCTTCAGCGGCCCGAACTGAAACTCTGGCGCACCGGCGTGTCGAAGCAATTGCTGAGCCCGGCGAGCGCCGACAACAAGCTCAACCTGTTCCTCGTGCACCTGGAGCCCGGCGGCTCCACCGGCGACGAGCTCTACACCCATGACGGCGAGGAAGCCGGCCTCGTGCTCGAAGGCGAGATGATGCTGACGGTGGACAGCGAGACGTGGTCGCTGAAGACCGGCGACAGTTTTCGCTTCGCGAGCCGACGGCCGCACCGGTTTTCGAATCCGGCGCAGGATGCGAAGGCGGTGGTGCTGTGGGTGAATTGCGTGACGGGGGCGGGGTAGTTTCGTCGCACGCGGCGAGCGCAATTCCAACCCCGTCATCCTGAGGTGTTCGCGCAGCGAGCCTTGAAGGATGCACGGCCCCGATAGAGCCGGGCCGTCGCCCTTCGAGGGCCGCTGAAGAAGCGGCCACCTCAGGGTGACGGTGATGGATTCAGACGCGCGCCGCCTCCACATCGTCATTACGAGGAGCCCTTGCGACGAAGCAATCCAGACTGTCTCCGCGGAAAGACTCTGGATTGCTTCGCTGCGCTCGCAATGACGAGCGGATAGAGGTTTAGCCAAACCGATACTTGTACCGCTCCACCGTCAGCGCACTGACGTCGATGTCCGGCTTCTTGCCCGACAGCATATCCGCGAGCACGCGTCCCGAGCCGCAGGACATGGTCCAGCCGAGCGTGCCGTGGCCGGTGTTGAGGTGGAGGTTGGCGTATTGCGTCGGGCCGATGACGGGCGGGCCGTCCGGCGTCATCGGGCGCAGGCCGCTCCAGAATGTCGCCTTGGCGAGATCGCCGCCGCGCGGGAACAGGTCGGTCAGCGAATGATCGAGCGTGGCACGGCGCGCATCGTAGAGCTTGTCCGAATAGCCGGAGATTTCGGCGGTGCCGCCGACACGGATGCGATTGCCGAGGCGTGTGATCGCGACCTTGTAGCTCTCGTCCATCACGGTGGATTCCGGCGCGCCGGAAGCGTCCTTGATCGGCACCGTGATCGAATAGCCCTTCACCGGATAGACCGGCAGCGAAATGCCGAGCGGCGCGGCCAGGCGCGACGACCAGCTTCCGAGCGCGAGGACGTAAGCGTCGGCCTGCAACGTGCCGGCACCCGTCACGACACCGCTGACACGCGCACCGTCGGTGACGATGCGGTCGATCGAGGTGTTGAACATGAAGCGCACGCCGAGCGCCTTGGCATGCTTGGCCAGCGCCTGCGTGAACATGTGGCAGTCGCCGGTCTCGTCCTGCGGCAGGCGAAGCCCGCCGACGAATTTCTCCTTCACGCCTGATAGCGCCGGCTCAACCGCAATGCAGCCCTCGCGGCTCAGCACCTCGAAAGGAACGCCGTACTGCTTGAGCACGGCAATGTCTTCGGCCGTGCCGTCGAGCTGCGCCTGGTAGCGGAACAGCTGCAGCGTGCCCTGCGAGCGCTCGTCGTACTGAATGCCGATGTCGCGGCGCAGATCGCGCAAGGAATCGCGGCTGTATTCCGCAATCGGGATCATCCGGCTCTTGTTGACCGCGTAGCGCGCGCTGGTGCAGTTGCGCAGCATCTTGAGCAGCCAGACCCACATGACAGGGTCGAGCTTCGGCCGGACCACCAGCGGGCCGTGCTTCATCAACAGCCACTTCACCGCCTTCACCGGCACGCCGGGGCCGGCCCATGGCGAGGAATAGCCGGGCGACACCTCGCCGGCATTGGCGAAGGAGGTCTCAAGCGCCGGCTCCGGCTGACGGTCGACGACCGTCACCTCATGGCCGGCACGTGCGAGGTAGTAGGCAGAGGTGACACCGATGACACCGCTGCCGAGGATCAAGACTTTCACGCTAGGTCAAACTCCCGCGGCATCACGCTCGCCGCTGCAAGGAAACAACTCGCAACGGCGAGAGCAATTATCAGGCCACCCGCTTGATGGCGTCGCCAAGAATCGAGACGATATCGTCGATATGGCTCTTCTCGACGATCAGCGGCGGCGACAGCGCGAAGGAATCGCCGCTCATGCGGAAGTACAGCCCGCGATTGAAGCAGTCGACCATGACGTCGTAGCCGCGCGCACCGACCGCACCGTCACGCGACGACAGCTCCACCGCGCCCATCAGGCCGCAATTGCGGATGTCGATGACGTTCGGCAGGCCCTTGAGCGAATGCAGCGCATCGCGCCAATATTCGGCAATCGACGCACCGCGCGTCAGCAGGCCTTCGTCCTTGTAGATGTCGAGCGTGGCGATGCCGGCGGCGCAGGCGGTCGGATGCGCGGAATAAGTGTAGCCGTGAAACAGCTCCATGACGTTTTCCGGGCCGATCATCATGGCGTCGTGCACCTTGCGATGCGCGAACACCGCACCGCAGGGAATGGTGCCGTTGGTGATGCCCTTGGCCGTCGTCATCATGTCAGGCGTGACGCCGAAGAAGTTGGCCGCGAACGGCGTGCCGAGGCGGCCGAAGCCGGTGATGACCTCGTCGAAGATCAAGAGAATGCCGTGCTTGTCGCAGATCTCGCGCAGGCGCTGCAGATAGCCCTTCGGCGGCGGCAGCACCGCGGTCGAACCCGGCACCGGCTCGACGATGACGGCGGCGATGGTCTCGGCACCATGCAGGGCGACCAGACGCTCGAGATCCTCGGCGAGCTCGGCGCCGTGCTCGGGCTGGTCCTTGGCGAAGGCGTTGCGGGTGAGATCGTGGGTGTGGCGGATGTGGTCGACGCCCGGCAGCAGGGTGGCGAAGGCGCGGCGGTTGGCGACCATGCCGCCGACCGAGGTGCCGCCGAAACCAACACCGTGATAGCCGCGCTCACGGCCGATCAGCCGGGTGCGGCTAGCCTGTCCGTTGGCGCGATGATAGGCGAGCGCGATCTTCAGTGCGGTGTCGACCGACTCCGAGCCGGAATTGGTGAAGAAGATGCGGTCGAGGCCCTTCGGCGCGATCTCGGCGAGCCGCTCGGCGAAGTCGAATGCGAGCGGATGGCCCATCTGGAACGACGGCGCGAAGTCCAGCGTCATCAGCTGGCGCTCGACCGCAGCGGCGATTTGCTTGCGGCCGTGACCTGCATTGACGCACCAGAGGCCGGCAGAGCCGTCGATCACCTTGCGGCCGTCGACGGTGGTGTAGTGCATGCCCTCCGCCGAGGAGAACAGGCGCGGGGCCTTCTTGAACTGCCGGTTGGCCGTGAACGGCATCCAGAACGAGTCGGTCTTGATAGTGTTCGGAATCTGATGAAGGGTCACGGCCGCGCTCCTTTGCTGACCCGCCAGCAGAGCCACGGCTTGGAAAGCGCAACAAGTCCTTTTCTGCTGCGCCGCAACCCATTGATTTCACTGGGGCGACTGGTCCATATTTGCGCGATCCGCAACA
This sequence comes from Bradyrhizobium sp. 195, assembly GCF_023101665.1. Classification (NCBI taxonomy): domain Bacteria; kingdom Pseudomonadati; phylum Pseudomonadota; class Alphaproteobacteria; order Hyphomicrobiales; family Nitrobacteraceae; genus Bradyrhizobium; species Bradyrhizobium sp. 195. The sequence continues at coordinate 6,854,553 of NZ_CP082161.1, forward strand.
CCTGCAACACAGGACCAGCGCAAGGACCGGAACATGAGCGTCGACATCGGTGGACGGCTGCGATTCATCCGGGCGCGCCACAAGCTGTCGCAGCGCGAACTTGCCAAGCGCGCCGGGGTCACCAATTCGACGATCTCGCTGATCGAATCCAACCAGATGAACCCGTCGGTCGGAGCGCTCAAGCGCATTCTGGACGGCATCCCGATGGGGCTCGCCGAGTTCTTTGCGCTGGAGCCGGAGTCGAGGCGCAAAATCTTCTACCGCGCCGAGGAGCTGACCGAGGTCGGCAAGAAACCGATCTCGTATCGCCAGGTCGGCGACAATCTGTTCGGCCGCAGCCTCCAGATTTTGAAGGAGCGTTACGAGCCCGGCAGCGACACCGGGCGCGTCCACCTCGTCCATGACGGCGAGGAAGGCGGCATCGTGATCTCGGGCAAGCTCGAAGTCACCGTCGAGGACGAGCGCCGCATCCTCAATCCGGGCGATGCCTATTATTTCGAGAGCCGCCGCCCGCACCGCTTCCGCTGCGTCGGCGGCAAGCCGTGCGAGGTGATATCGGCCTGCACGCCGCCGACGTTCTAAAGCAGCGGAGCGAGAAGATCTCGCCCCGCCCGCTGCCCTCAAGGCTGCATCAACAACTCCTCGATTCGAATCGGAAAGCGGCGAACCCGCACGCCGGTCGCGTGCCAGACCGCGTTGGCGACCGCGCCGGCGCTGCCGGTGATGCCGATCTCGCCGACACCCTTGATGCCGAGCGCATTGACGTGTGGGTCGTGCTCCTCGACCGTGATCACGTCGAGCGGCGGCACATCGGCATTCACGGGGACGTGGTACTCGCCGAGATTGGCATTCATGATCCGGCCGGTGCGGCGGTCTGTGACCGCCTCCTCATGCAGCGCGAAGGACAGGCCCCAGATCATGCCGCCGAACAGCTGGCTTTGCACCATGCGCGGGTTGACGATGCGCCCGGCCGCGAAGGCGCCGACCATGCGGCTGACGCGGACCTGGCCGAGCTCGGGATCGACCTTCACCTCCGCGAACACCGCGCCATGGGCATGCATGGCATATTCCTCCATGGCCGCGGGATTCGGCGCACCGGCGCCGCGCGCCTCAACTTCAGTGACGCCGGCCCGCGCGAGGATCTCGGCGTAACTCTCGCTGCGGCTCTCGTCGTCACGCCGGATCAACCTGCCCGCGCGCGCGATCACGCCGGCATTGCCGGCGCCGAACAGCGGCGAGCGCTCGTCATTGGTGGCGAGATCAGCGAGCTTTGCGATCACAGCCGCGCCGGCGCTGTGGATTGCAGCCCCCGCCGTCGCCGTGTGCGCGGAGCCGCCGGCGATGCCGGCATCGGGCAAGTCCGATGTCCCTGCCTTGAATTCGACGCGCGCGATGTCAAGACCGACGGCATCGGCCGCGATCTGCGCGAGCGCGGTCCAGGCGCCCTGCCCCATGTCGTGCGCACCGATCTCCATCACACCCGAACCGTCGCGCCGGATCGCCGCGCGCGCTTCCGCCTGGAACATCAGCGCCGGGAAGGTCGCCGTGCCCATGCCCCAGCCGACCAGAAGGCCGGCATCGTCGCGCATGTGCCGCGGCTGCAGCGAACGCTTGACCCAGCCGAAGCGCGTCGCGCCCTGCTCGTAACAGGCGCGCAGCGCCTTTGAAGAGAAGGGCTTGCCGCTGATCGGCTCGCGCTCGGCGTAGTTCTTCAGGCGGAAGGCGAGCGGATCCATGCCGCAGGCCCAGGCCATCTCGTCGATCGCGCTCTCCAGCGCAATCGAACCGGTCGCCTCGCCAGGCGCGCGCATGAACAGCGGCGTGCCGGTGTTGACGCGTACGGCGTCATGCGAGGTGCGGATCGCAGGCGCCGCATAGAGCGTGTGCGAGGCATCGGCCGCGGGCTCGTAGAAATCGTCGAACGTGCTCGACACGGTCCGCGCATGGTGATCGAGCGCGGTCAGACGCCCCTCGCCGTCCGCGCCGATGCGCAGGCGCTGGCGGGTCGGGGCACGGTGACCGACCGGCCCATACATCTGCTCACGGCGCAGCACCAGCTTGACCGGCCTGCCGACCAGCTTCGCGGCCATGATGCCGAGGACTGGCGGACCGCCCATCAGCCCCTTCGAGCCGAAGCCGCCACCGAGGAACGGGCTGCGGATGTGGATCTTGTCGTGCGCGATGCCGAACAGTTCGGCAATGCGCGCGAGCGACAGCATCAGACCTTGGGTCGGCATGTCCACAGACAGCCTGTCGCCATCCCAGTGAACCACGATCGCATGCGGCTCCATCGCGTTGTGATATTGCGGCGGCGTCTCGTAGATCGCGTCGATCCGCTTCTCGGCCGAAGCAAGGCCCGCCTCGACATCGCCGTGATGATTTTCGGTAGGGTTGCCGACGCCGACAACGGCCGGCACGAAGCTTTCGCCGGCGTCGAGCCCGACCAGCGGAGGCAGCGTTTCGTAGCGCGGTGCCAGCAGCACCGCTCCTTCCGTCGCCGCCTCCAGCGTTTCCGCGATCACGACCGCGATGGGCTGGTTGGCATAGCGGACTTCGCTGCTCTGCAACGCCTCCATCCGGAACACGAACGGATTGGTCTTGATCTCCGGATCGATCGCGAGCTGCGGCTTGTGATCCGGCGTCATCACGTCCACGACGCCGGGATGCCGCTTGGCGGCGGCGACATCGAGCGAAGTCACGCGGCCACGCGCGATGCTGGAAACGGCGATCACCGCGAACAGCATCCCAGGCGGATGATTGTCGGCGGCATAGGTCGCCTGCCCCGTGACCTTGAGGACGCCGTCACGGCGGGTTAGCGGCTGACCGATGTTCGAGCCGTGACGCAGATGGGCGGGTGCGCTGGTGAGATTGAGCTCAGGCATGGATAGCTCCGGACATCGAGGCAAAGGGAGAGGCCGGCAGCGCCGGCAGGCGCGCGGGCATGCCGGCGGCGGCGAGGGTCAGCGCGCGCACGACGATGCGGCGGGCGAGTTCGATCTTGAAGGCGTTGTCGCCGGATGGCTTTGCGTCGGTGAGCGCGCGCCAGGCGGCTTCTTGAAACGCATCGGCGGTTGGCGCGACGCCTTTGAGCACGTCCTCTGCGGCACGGGCGCGCCAGGGCTTTGCGGCAACGCCGCCAAGCGCAAGCCGTGTCTCCGCAATCTTTCCGTTCTCGATCCGCAACGCAGCGGCGGCGGATACCACGGCGAAGGCGTAGGAGGTACGCTCACGGACCTTGAGGTAGCGCGCATGCGCGGCGAAACCGGTTGCCACCGCCGGCAGGCGCACCGCGACGATGAGATCGCCGGGCTCGAGCGCCGACTCCTGCTCGGGCACATCGCCCGGCAGACGATGCAACGCCTCGAGCGCGATCTCGCGCCGGCCGTTCCTGCCTTCGATCTCGACGACGGCATCGAGCGCGACCAGCGGCACGCAGAAATCGGACGGATGCGTGGCGATGCAGTTCTCGCTCCAGCCGAGCACGGCGTGACCGCGGTTCTCGCCGTCGCGGGCGTCGCAGCCGCTGCCGGCCTCTCGCTTGTTGCAGCGGCTGGCGGTGTCGTAGAAATACGCACAGCGCGTCCGTTGCAGGAGATTGCCGCCGACGGTCGCGGCATTGCGCAACTGCGCGGAGGCGCCGGAGAGAAGGGCTTCGGCGACGGCCGGATAGGACTTCGCGAAGTCGGCATCGTGCGCGAGATCCGCGTTGCTGACGAGCGCGCCAATGCGAAGCGACCCGTCGGCCATACGCTCGATGCCGTCGAGCCCTTCGAGATGGGTGACGTCGACGAGACGATCCGGACGGCTGATATTGCCCTTCATCAGATCGAGCAGATTGGTGCCGGCGGCGAGATAGACGGCGCCCGGCTGGGCTGCGGCAGCAACGGCCTCGGTGACCGTGGCGGGCCTGACGTATTCGAACGGCTTCATGCGGAGCGCCTCTGATTGGTCTCGTCCATCTGTCCTTGCGCGTCGAGCACAGCATCGACGATGCCGGCATAGGCGCCGCAGCGGCACAGATTGCCGCTCATGCATTCGCGGATGCGTTCCGGATCATTGCCGGCTTGCGCCTCGCTCATCATGCCGATGGCGCTCATGATCTGGCCGGGCGTGCAGAAGCCGCACTGGAAGCCGTCACGGGCAATGAAGGCGGCCTGCACGGGATGAAGCTGGTCGCCGCGCGCCACGCCCTCGATGGTGAGGATGTCGGCGCCGTCATGGCTGATGGCGAGCGCGAGGCAGGAATTGATGCGCTTGCCGTCGACCAGAATGGTGCAGGCGCCGCACTGGCCGCGGTCACATCCCTTCTTGGTTCCGGTGAGATGGAGGCGCTCACGCAGGAGATCGAGCAGCGTGACACGCGGATCGTCGAGGACGAAGTCGCGCCGCGCACCGTTCACGGTGAGGCTGATGGAGTGGTTCATACAAGGCTCCGATCAGATATGGACATGAGTGATCGCGCAGCGCGCCACCGCCGTGGCCGCCGTCGATCTTGCGCCGGCCGGACACACAATCCCGGCTAGCACCCGGCGAAGATACGGAGGCACCCTCCGCTTAACAAGGGCCGCCGGAAAATATTTGGAATTCGTCAAAAGCCCCCGCGCCACCAACGCGATGCAGCCCCGCGAGGGTTCAACGAGGGTTCAATCTAACCAATTCGTGATCTACATTGCCTGCTATGGACGACCACAGCGATCAGACCCGAAAGCCCCGCGCCGACGCCGTGCGCAATCGCGAGCGCGTGCTTGAAGCGGCGAAGGCCGTTTTCAACGCCGGCGGCCCCGAGGCGAGCCTGGAGGCCGTCGCCAAGCGTGCCGGCGTCGGCATCGGCACGCTCTATCGGCACTTCCCGACGCGCGAGGATCTGTTCGAGGCGGTGTACCGGCGCGAAGTCGAGCAGCTCAGCGAGCTCGCCGAGCATCTGCGAAGCGCGAAGGATCCGGTCGACGCGCTGCGCCGCTGGCTGCGCTCCGCGGTCGAATTCGTTGCCACGAAAAAGGGCATGTTGGCGGCGCTGGCACTGACCTATCAGAGTTCGTCCGAGCTCGCCGCCTTCTCGATGGACCGGTTGACCAAGGCGATCGGCTCGCTGCTCGCGCGCGCGGTGGAGGCCGGTCAGATGCGGGCCGATATCAGCCCGGAGGACCTGCTCAGGGCCCTGATCGGCATGTGCTACATGCACGACCAGCCCGGCTGGCAATCCTCGGTGCTGCGCATGCTCGACGTGTTCGTGGATGGCTTGCGCGTGCAGCCCGCCGCCAAGGCCAAGGCAGGTGCCGCCAAGCCAGCGAAGCCCGCAGTGAAACGCAAGCGATAGCGGGCCCGTATTTCCCTGAGGTCATGCTAGGATCAGCATCGCCGGGAGTTCAACGCGGAGCCTGTCATGCGCATTGCCGCCGTGCTCGTCGCTATCAGCCTTGTCTTCAGCTCCACCGCGGCCCTCGCCGACGATGTTGCCAATGCGCGGGGCGTCATCCGCGCCCAGGAGCAGGCCTTCGTCCGCGACGATGCGCGCGCCGCCTATTCCCACGCCGCGCCGGCGATCAAGGAGATTTTCCCCGCGCCGGACATCTTCATGTCCATGGTGCAGAACGGCTACGCGCCGATCTATCGCCACAAGAGTTTTGAATTTGGCGAGAGCAAGATCGAGGGGAGCTGGATTTCCCAGCGCGTTCATATCATCGACGCCAATGGCGAGGCGTGGGAAGCCCTGTACACGCTCGAGCAGCAGGCGGACGGCAGCTATAAAATCACCGGCTGCTCGCTGCTGAAGGCGGGACAGTCGGTTTAGGTCGCGAAGCCCGGCCCGGTCTTGACCGAGCCCATTCGCGAGCGGATCAGCAGGGTCACGACGATGGCGATATTCAGCGCGTTCCAGGCAACGCCGTTGGCGAACGCCGCGGCATACGAGCCGGTGGCATCGAAGATGACGCCCGACACCCAGCCGCCGAAGGACATGCCGAACACCGAGGCGAAGATCACGATGCCGACGCGGGTCGCGGCCTCGCTCGCCGGCATCGCCTCGCGCACGATGATGGCGTAGCTCGGCACGATGCCGCCCTGGAACAGGCCGAACATCGCGGAGATGAAATAAAGCGAGGCGAGGCTGTCGAAGAACAGATAGAACACGAGCGCAAAGCCCTGCGCCAGCGATCCCACCAGCAGCGTGCGGATGCCGCCGATCTTGTCGGCGAGATAACCCGAGCCGATGCGGCTGATGATGCCGCAGCCCATCATCAGCGACAGCATCTCCGCGCCGCGCGCCACGCCGTAGCCGAGGTCGCCGCAATAAGCGACGATATGCACCTGCGGCATCGCCATGGCGACGCAGCAGGAGATGCTGGCGATCGAGAGCAGCACCGTCAGCGCGTTGGTCGAGAGCTTGAGATCGACCCGCGGCGGCGGTGCATTGGCGTGATTGCGGACCTTGTCGTCACCCATCTGCGCGCGCAGGACGAGGACCAGAAGCGCCATCGTGCTGGCGCAGACGATGCCGATGCCGATATGGGTGTAGCGCCAGCCGATCTCCTGCGTGCCCCAGCTCACGATCGGCGGCCACATCGTGCCGGCAACGTAATTGCCGCTCGCGACGATCGTCACGGCCAATCCGCGATAGCGCTCGAACCAGTGCGAAGCTTCCGCCATCAGCGGCGCGAAGGTCGCGGACGTGCCGAGCCCGATCAGGAAATACGCCGCCACGAACTGCCAGAGCTGGGTCGACAGCCCCGCGAGCACGTTGGCAACACCGAGGAAGGCGATGCTGATCGCCATCGCCGGCACGATGCCGAACCGGTCGGTGATCTTGCCTGCAATCACGCCGCCGAGCCCGAAACCGAACATCATCAGCGTGAAGGCCAGCGACACCGCGCCGCGCGTGGCACCGAATTCGGCCTGCACCACTGGGATCACGACCACGACCGCCCACATGCCGACGGCGCCGATCGAGCCGATCACAAGCGCAATGAGCAGCCGCATCCAGGCCTGACGGGAATCAGGGCTGAATGAATCAGGGCTTTGTTCTGGATGATTGGGTGCGTGCACGCGCGGAACATGTTCGCGGATCGCCTCGCGGTCAAGCATCGTGGCGCGATATTGGGCATGCGCGGTGCACTGCGGTAATAAGTTCTTGGCGAACACACGTTTTGCCATTAGTTTGCAATCAGCGTGTGCAACATTGCCGCGCGGAACACATGTCGGCGGAATGTTGCTGCGATTGACACGATCGATGCGGATCAGGGTGGGGCGGATCATCGCCCTCGCCTATCTGTTCTGCGTGATCGCGCCGGCGGCAAGCCTCGCGTGGGGCAGCGGTCCCGCGCCATGCCTCGACGACGCGATCCTCGCCGATCTCGTGCCGGCGCATCACCAGATGCAGGCCGGCCACGTCCATGGCGCCGCCTCGCATGATCACGCCGGCCCGCACGCGCATCACCAGAAGGCCGCGCAGGACGCACCGGCATCGGATCATCATGGCGGCAAGGGAACAGTCGGCCCCTGCTGTGCGATGATGTGCGTCAGCGCGTTGCCGGCCGATCTGCCGGTCGTCGCGACACCGGTCCAGCCGACGTCGACCTGCGCGATCGAGCTCGTGGCCAGCCTGCACAGCGCGGCACCGGCCCAGCGCTACCGCCCCCCCATCGCCTGATCTGACACGACGATTTCGGGACGAGCGCGCTTTTTCCGCGCGCGCGGACCTGTGGTCTCCAGATCAGGGATAAATCATGCTTACGCTTTCCGGAGCGAAGTCCGCCGCCGCATTTGCGGTGGGTGGACGACACTTTCTATTCAATTGGCCGCTGCTGGCCCTGGCTGCGCTGGCGCTGTCCGGCTGCATGCCGGCAACGACCCAGATCGCGAGCGCCGATCCTGCCGATCCCGCGGCGAAGGTGGCGCCCGTCGGCTATCACTCGACCATTGCGCCCTATACCAGCCTGCGGCCGGCGACGCCGGCACCATGGCGCGGCCGCAACGACGCGGTGACGCCGCAGCCCAAGCAAGACCGGTAGGAGCGCGCCATGACACGCCATTTTGCGCGAGGCCTGCTCGTGCTCATTGCGCTCAGCGTCTCCGGCTGTGCCGCGTTCTCACCCGACAGCGGCATGAGCGCAGTCTCCGAGCTGACGAGCCGGACCATCAACAAGGACGTTGCCTTCGTGCGAACGGCCGACGGCGCCGGCGCGGTGGAGGCGCGCGTTCATCAATTGCTGGCGCGCCCATTGAGCGCCGACAGCGCCGTGCAGATCGCGCTGCTCAACAACAAGGGACTGCAGGCCGCTTATAACGAGCTGGCGCTGGCCGAGACCGATCTGGTCGAGCAGAGCCTGCCGCCCAATCCGGTGTTCTCGATCTCGCGGATCACGGGCAACGGCGCCAGCGAGATCGAGCGTCAGGTGGTCGGCGACATCCTCGCGCTCGCCACCCTGCCGTTCCGCTCCGACCTCGCCCGCGAACGCTTCCGCCAGGCCCAGTTGCGCGCCGCGCTGGCGACGTTGCGGCTCGCCGCCGACGTCCGCCGCGCCTATGTGCGCGCTGTTGCCGGCAATGAGATGGTGGCGCTGCTGACGGACGCGAAAGCCACGGCGGAATCCACCGCGCAGCTTGCGGTCAAGCTCGGCGAGACCGGCTCGATCAACAAGCTCGACCAGGCCCGCGAGCAGGTATTTTACGCCGAAACCACCGCCGACCTTGCCACCGCACGGCAGACGACAGCGAGCGCACGCGAAAGGCTCGCGCGTCTGATGGGACTGTGGGACGGCGGCCTCGACTTCCGTCTGCCCAATCAACTGCCGCCGCTGCCGCGCCGGCCGCAGGCACTGCCCTCGATCGAAGCCGACGCCGTGGCCCATCGCATCGATCTGCAGATCGCACGGCTGGAGCTGAATGCGCTGGCGAAGGCGCTGAATCTGACCGAAGCGACGCGCTTCGTCACCCTGCTCGACCTCGCCGGCATCTCCCGTCGCACCCAGGATCCGGAAGGCGCCCCGTTCCGCGAGCGCGGCTTCGACGTCCAGTTCCAGATCCCGATCTTCGATGGCGGCCAGGTGCGGGTGCGGCAGGCGGCGGAGACCTACAATCTCGCCTTCAACCGCCTCACCGAGCGCGCCGTCAACGTGCGCTCCGAGGCGCGCGATGCTTATCGCGTCTATCGCTCGACCTACGATATCGCCAGCCACTATCAGCGCGAGATCATCCCCTTGCGCAAGATCATCACCGAGGAGATGCAGCTGCGCTTCTCCAGCATGCAGGTCGATATTTTCGCTCTGCTCACCGAGGCTCGGCAGCGGCTGGCGTCGCTGCGCGGCGCGATCGAGGCCAGGCAAAGGTTCTTCCTCGCCCAGTCCGACTTGCAGACCGCCGTCAATGGCGGCGGCACGCCTGCCGCCGGCGGCGACAATTCAACCACCATCGCCGCGGCAGCACCTGCCGATGCTGGCGGCCACTGAGATGGAGACCAAGATGTTTTCCCGCCGAGGATTTTTAGGGACCGCCGCCCTTGCCAGCGCCTCAGCCATTAGCGGCCGCGTTCAGGCCGCGTCGATTCCGGAAGCTCCGCATATGGACAAGGTGGTGATGCAGCCGCCGCTGCATCCCATTGCCGGCCCCGATTATCGTCCCGTGGTCACCCTGAACGGCTGGTCGCTGCCGTTCCGCATGAACGGCGACTGGAAGGAATTCCATCTCGTCGCCGAGCCCGTGGTGCGCGAATTCGCCGAGGGCATGAAGGTGAATCTGTGGGGCTACAACGGCCAGTCGCCGGGCCCGACGATCGAGGCGGTCGAAGGCGACAAGGTCCGCATCTTCGTCACCAACAGACTGCCCGAATACACCACCGTACACTGGCACGGCATGATCATTCCGAGCGGCATGGACGGCGTCGGCGGACTGACCCAGCCGCACATCCAACCCGGAAAGACCTTCGTCTACGAGTTCGAGATGAAGAAGAGCGGGACCTTCATGTACCACCCGCATTCCGACGAGATGGTGCAGATGGCGATGGGCATGATGGGCATGGTCGTCGTGCATCCGCGCGATCCAAACTTCCGTCGCGTCGACCGCGACTTCGTCTTCGTGATGAGCACCTATCGCGTCGACCCCGGCACCTATCTGCCGCACGTCAACGAGATGACCGATTTCAACATGTGGACCTGGAATGCGCGGGTGTTTCCGGGCATCGATCCGCTGCCGGTCAGGCTCGGCGACAAGGTGCGCGTGCGCATCGGCAATCTCAGCATGACCAATCATCCGATCCATCTGCACGGCCACAGCTTTGCGGTGACCTGCACCGACGGCGGCTGGATTCCGGAGAGCGCGCAATACCCGGAGACGACGACGGACGTGCCGGTCGGCGCGGTCAGGGTGTTCGACGTGCTCGCCGACAATCCCGGCGACTGGGCGTTTCATTGCCACAAGTCGCACCACACCATGAACGCGATGGGCCACGATGTCCGCAACCTGATCGGCGTGTCGCGCAAGGATCTCGCCAAGGCCGTCGGCAAGCTCGCGCCTGACGGCATGGCGATGGGCTCGACCGGCATGGCGATGGGCAACATGGAGATGCCGACGCCCGACAACACGCTGCCGATGATGACCGGCACCGGCCAGTTCGGGCCGATCGAGATGGGCGGCATGTTCACCGTGATGAAAATCCGCGAAGACCTCGCGCGCGACGATTACCGCGACCCCGGCCCGTACAAATTCCCGCAAGGCACCGTCGCCTACGAGGTCGCGGCGCCGGCCGCAGAGCCGGCCCGGCAGAAACCGGGCAGCCCGCCGATGAAGCACAAGATGTGAGCGTTTCGATGAACCACCAACTGGAGACCACGATGAAGACCATGATCAAGCTCGGCCTCGCGCTGGCTGCGCTGTCGACTGCGCCGGCCTTTGCCCACGACCAGCATGGGCACGGCAACTTTTCCGCCGGCGAGCCCGGCGATCCCAAGAAGCCCGCGCGCACGATCGAGATCTTGCTGAACGAGATGGACTACACACCCGCCAGGGTCGAAGTCAAACGCGGCGAGCAGGTCCGCTTCGTGCTGCGCAATGTCGGCAAGGAGGACCACGAATTCCTGCTCGCCACCACCAAAGAAAATCTCGCGCATGCGGTGGAGATGAAGAAGCATCCGCACATGGAGCATGACGATCCCAACGGCGTGCGCCTCGCCCCGAGCAAGACGGCCGAGATCCTCTGGAAATTCAGCAAGCCCGGCACGTTCGAATATTCGTGCCTCATCCCCGACCACCGCGACAACGGCATGGTCGGCCACGTCACCGTCAAGTAACGAAGGAGTCTCCCATGAACCGCATCATCCGTATCAGCACTGCGCTGGCACTGACGTTGAGCGTTACCACTGGAGCCTTGGCGGCCGCGGCTGCCTCGATCAGCGGCGAGGTCAAGAAGATCGATGAGGGCGCGGGCAAGATCACGCTCAAGCACGGACCGGCGAAGAGCCTCGGCATGGAGGAGCCCATGACCATGGTCTATCGCGTCAAGGATCCCGCGATGCTGAAGCAGGTGAAGGTCGGCGACAAGGTGACCTTCGAGGCCGAGGAGGCGGCTTCGGGGTACACGGTGACGAAGATGGACAAGGCGAGGTAGCTTCCGCCGTCATTCCGGGGCGCACCACTTGGTGCGAACCCGGAATCCATCCCTCCACGATGCTTGCGGCACGATGGATTCCGGGTTCGCGCTGCGCGCGCCCCGGAATGACACCTTTCGGGACCGAAACACCCCAATCCGCCCTCCGCCCACCCTCCGTTAACCCTTTGCTAACCATACACCCGGCAAGAATTGCCGGGTGAAGTCGAGTGTCGTCAGCCGCGTAGAACGGGGGATCCCCTGTGGACGCCAGTGCGGTGCCTCACTTTCGGAACGGCGGCCCATCGGCCGCCGCGCAGACGTTTGGGGCGCGCGGACGGCAGTCGCGCGGGGAGGCAGCTACCATGGTCGACGTCACCGCGGGACAGGGCGTAGGCACCGCAAGGCCCGGCATCCCCTCCCTCAACGACATCGTCACCATCCTCAAGCGCGGCGACATCGCGCTGGCGCTGGGCGTGCTCACCATCCTGGTGGTGCTGATCCTGCCCCTGCCCGCGATCGTGCTGGACCTGTTCCTGGCGATCTCGATCACGCTCTCGATCCTGATTCTGATGACGTCGCTGTTCATCCAGACGCCTTTGGAATTCTCGGCCTTCCCGACCGTCCTCTTGATCTCGACCATGCTGCGCCTGTCGCTCAACATGGCCTCGACCCGCCTGATCCTGTCCCACGGGCACGAAGGCACGGCCGCCGCCGGTCACGTCATCGAAGCCTTCGGCAGCTTCGTGATGGGCGGCAATTTCGTCATCGGCATCATCGTCTTCGCCATCCTGATCATCGTCAATTTCGTCGTCATCACCAAGGGTTCGGGCCGCATCGCGGAAGTCGCCGCCCGCTTCCACCTCGACGCCATGCCCGGCAAGCAGATGGCGATCGACGCCGACCTCGGCGCCGGCCTGATCGACGAGAAGGTCGCCAAGGAGCGGCGCAAGGAGCTGGAGGATGAGAGCGGCTTCTTCGGCGCGATGGACGGTGCTTCCAAATTCGTCCGCGGCGATGCCATCGCCGGCCTCCTGATCGTCTTCATCAACGTCGTTGGCGGCATGATCATCGGAGTGGCGCAGCAGGGCATGTCCTTCGCCGATGCCGGCCGCAGCTACACGCTGCTGACTGTCGGTGACGGCCTCGTCACCCAGGTGCCGGCGCTGATCGTCTCGACCGCGGCCGGCCTGCTCGTCTCCAAGGCCGGCGTCTCCGGCGCTGCCGACAAGGCGCTGATGAAGCAGTTCTCCGGCTATCCGCAGGCGCTCGCGATGTCCGCGGCAGTGATGCTGGTGCTGGCGGCGCTGCCGGGCATTCCGACCATCCCGTTCCTCGCGCTCGGCGCCGGCGCCGGCGCGCTCGCCTGGAACGCCCGCAACCGCAACCGCGTCAACGCCAGGGCCGAGGAAGCCGCCAAGGCCGCGCCCGCTGCCGGTAGCCCGGGTGCGCCCGGCGCTGCCGCGGCGGAAGAGCCGATCTCGGCCGCGCTCAAGATCGACGATCTCAAGATCGAGCTCGGCTATGCGCTGCTGCCGCTCGTCAACGGCCCCGACGGCACCGACCGCCTCACCGAGCAGATCAAGGCGCTGCGCCGCTCGCTCGCGATCGAGATGGGCTTTGTCATGCCGGCGGTGCGCATCCTCGACAACGTCCAGCTCGAGGCCAACACCTACATCATCAAGATCAAGGAGGTCGACGCCGGTACCGGCAAGATCTGGCCGAACCAGTTTATGGTCATGGACCCCGGCGGCAGCCAGGTGCAGGTGCCCGGCATCCACACCACCGAGCCGACCTTCGGCCTGCCCGCGACCTGGGTCGATGCCAGCCTCAAGGAGGAGGCCTCGCTCAAGGGCTACACCGTGGTCGATGCCGCGACCGTGCTCTCCACCCACCTCACCGAGCTGCTCAAGGCCAACATGTCGGACCTGCTCTCCTATGGCGAGGTGCAGAAGCTGCTCAAGGAGCTGCCGAAGGAGCAGAGCGAGCTGGTCAAGGACATCGTCCCCGGACAGGTCACGGTCTCCGGCATCCAGCGCGTGCTGCAGCTGCTGCTCGCCGAGCGCATCTCGATCCGCGACCTCTCCACCATCCTCGAAGGCATCGCGGATTCGCTGGCCTTCTCGCGCAACCCCGCGACCATGGTCGAGCACGTCCGCGCCCGCCTCGCCCGCCAGATCTGCGCGCAGAACACCTCCTACGCCGGCTATCTGCCGCTGATCGCGCTGTCGGCGAAATGGGAGCAGGCTTTTGCCGAATCCATCATCGGCCAGGGCGAGGAGCGCAGCCTCGCGATGCAGCCCTCGAAACTGTCGGAGTTCATGACCGGCGTGCGCGAGGCGTTCGAGCGCGCCGCGCGCGAAGGCGAGGCGCCGGTGCTGGTCACCTCCGCGGCAATTCGGCCCTTCGTGCGGTCCCTGGTCGAGCGGTTCCGGGCCCAGACGACCGTGCTGTCGCAGGCCGAAATCCACCCCAGGGCGAGGCTCAAAACGGTCGGAAGCATCTGATTTGCCTTAAGAAGCCGTGTGTTTTTCAGCCACAGGCAAATGGTTTTTGAGTTCCTGGCGCCTTGTGGACCAACTGCCGAAAAGGCGCCTGACGCGCACATTACAGCTTTGAAATAATTGCCAAAATGCACGATTAGGGGTCGTTTCTGATCGCGACCTTTCACGTCCTGTCACGCTCTTGTGATGGCCTCTTGGGAACGAATCCCCCCAATACTAGGTTGTTGGGCACCGGAAGCATGAACCTGCCTGAAACGGCCGGCGACTACTTCGGGTAGGTGGCGGCAGGAGGCTTCCATGAACCACTCGATCTACAGCGCAGATCGCTCGACCCATTTGAAAGTCGTGGTCGTGGCCCTCGTCGCAGGGATCGCGGTGGCTGGCTTCGGCATCACGGCACGCACGGGTTCGGACGAAGGTCTGACCCAGACGGCCCGCGTCATCAAGGCCGACAAGCCGGTCGTTATCACCAGCTCGAACGCGTCCCTCGTTCGCTAAGGAGATCTGACGAGTTTTTCGAATTCACGCGGCTCTTTACCAGCCCCCCAAAGTCGCCACGTGGATATGTAGACGACCCCAACCCCAAGTCGACTACAGAAAGCGCCCGCCCCCCACGGGCGCTTTCTCACGTCTGACCTCCTCGTCGCGAGCGCAGCAAGTTGTCCGCCGAAGCTGTTTCCACATCGTCATTGCGAGCGCAGCGACTTGTCCGCCGAAGCCTCGGCGAAGGCGGAGGCAATCCAGAATTCCTCCGCAGAGGCAGTCTGGATTGCTTCGTCGCAAGGGCTCCTCGCAATGACGGAGTGCGGGGGAGCGGCGTTGCTGTTTCAGTTCGCATCGTCATTGCAGTGGCCGTAGGATGGGTAGAGCGAAGCGAAACCCATCATGCTTCTCCGCACATGAAGGTGATGGGTTTCGCTGCGCTCTACCCATCCTACAGTTTGCAGACACACCTTCGCGTCCTCGCGGCTCATCCCGCCCGAGCTTTGCTTCGTCGTCTCACCCTCTCATGAAAGAGGGCGCAAGGAAGGCCGGGAGCCGGTTGGCTCCCGTGAACCGCCATGCCAAGGGCAGACTGCGTGTGCTGCTGCATAGCGGAGAACAGGGCAACCGGAGACATCCCGGCCTTCCCTGCGCAGTGGTTTGACGGCTTATGTCGTGCTCTCCCCGGGGAGCGTTGCACTATTGCCCCCGTCGCCTTGCGGATGATCGATGCGCGTGCCCGGTCGGGCAGTCCACATCACCGCAACGCTTGGCGCACAGACCCCGGGCGCCAGGACCACACGATTTTGCCGTACGCCGATCACGCCGGTCGTGCGCGCGATGGTCTTGCTCACGGCTCTCCGCCCTGCAAAACCCTTCGCGCCGATGTCATCGGCGCCCACTGCGGCCCGGCCCGCGTTTCGTGACGATCGCGATACGCCCCTCTTCGTTGGGCCGGGTTGCCGCGACACATACGTCAATTCCGAATTTCGGTAAAGCGGAATATTTCGCCGGCGCGCGTTGACCTACTGGTCGCGTGTTTTGCCCGTCGGGCAACGCAAGGGCTTGTGGACTCGTCATTGCGAGCGCAGCGAAGCAATCCAGACTGCCGCCGGGGAAAGACTCTGCATTGCTTCGCTGCGCTCGCAATGACGGAGCGAGGCGCAGCATTGTCGTACCCCAACCATCATCCGGATCGCTACCGCGCCCCATACGCCGGCGGCGGTGCCTGCACTGTCGGAGCAGCCGCCGCAAACAGCTCTTCCCTGCTCCCGGTCAGCGGCGGATAGATGCGCTTGCGGTTGATGGTCTGCTTGGTCGCCTTGGCAGCCTGACCGGTCGTCCGCACCTCGCGGTCCCAGCCCTCCGTGTAGAGCGCGCCCCAGCCGCCGAGATCGAGCACGGTCACGTACCAGTCGATCCGCAGCGGCAGCATCGGCTGGCCGGCGAGATCGGCGACCACGTTGTGGCCTGCGAAGCGGCCCATGGGCCGCGCGAACTGGCAGGACATCACGGTCGGATGCAGCCCGTCGACCACGCTCGAGGCGACATCGCCGGCCGCGAACACGCCAGGCACGTCCGCAACCCGCATGAACGGATCGACCAGCAGGCGTCCGAGGCGATCGCGCGCGTCCGGAAAACTCGCCGCCAAGGGACTGGCGCGCATCCCGGCGCACCAGATCACGGTTTGCGCCGGAATGAACTCGCCCGAGCTCAGCCGCATGCCTGCCGCCTCGACTGATACGACGCGCACGCCAAGCCGCGTCTCGACCTCCAGCGCGGCCAAGGCCGTCTCGATGACGGGTCGCGCCTGCGGGCCGATGGTGGCGCCGACCGCTGGATTGGGATCGACCAGGATGATGCGGCGGCTGCCGCTGATGCCCGCCCGCGCCAACCTGGCCGGCATCTCGGCCGCGACCTCGATGCCCGTGAAGCCGGCGCCGACCACCACCACCGTCGAACGCCCCGGCGACGGTGCGCTGCGCCCAAGCGAGACGAGATGATCTTCGAGGCGGAGCGCCGCAGTATAGGTGTCGACGTCGAAGGCATGCTCGGCAAGTCCGGGAATGGCGGGACGCATCACCTCGCTGCCGAGCGCCAGCACGAGGCGGTCATAATCCAGCGTCTCCGCGCCGCCGCTCGTGACCAGCGAGATTTCGCGCCGGGCCGGGTCGATGGCCTGCACCTCGCCGATACCGTGGCTGACACCGATCGGATCGAGCAGTTGCGGCAGCGGCAGCGCGACCTCGTCGAGGTCGGCTTCGTAATTGCGCACGCGGATGTTGTGATAGGGATTGCGGTCGACGAGACGGATCTCGATGTCGTCGTTCGCGCCGATCTCCTCGCGCTTGCGCGCAGCGCCGATGGCCGCCCACAGGCCTGCAAAGCCGGCGCCGAGCACGACGATACGGGCCATGTCCGCCTACTACACTTTCCAAAGCAATCCTGCGGTCTGCCCGCGCGGGCAATATAGCTCAACAGCCCACATCGACCAACTGCGCCAGCGCCGCGCCGCTAGCACGAAGTCGCGAGCTTAGGCCTCGCGCAGTTCCGACGGCGTCGCGCCGAAGCGCTTGCGGAAGGCGCGGTTGAAATAAGACAAATCGGCAAAGCCCGAGGAATGCGCGATATCGCTGATCTTGCGCGTCCTGGCGCGGGGATCGCCGAGCAGCTTGCGGGCCTGCAGCAGGCGCTGCTCCAGCACGAATTCGGTGAAGGTCGTGCCGGCCTGCTCGAACAGGCGCTGCGCCTGGCGCGGGCTTAACCCCGAGCGCGTCGCGACCTCGGACAGGCAGAGATCGTTGCGGCCGAGCGCGGCCATCACGTCGGCGCGCATGAGGTCGAGGCGCGCCGCCGCATGTCCGCGTCCGCGTGCCAGACTTGCATGCTCGGCATCGGTGCCGAGCATGAGGCCGACGAGATCGACCATATGCTGCGCGGTCAGGCGCTGACCCACCGCGTCGAGATGCGGCGCGTGGTTGGCGGCAAGCGCATGGTAGCGGAAGACGGTCTCGGCGACCGCGCCGTCGATGAGCACGCGCGACAGCTTGTCCTCGGCACGCGGATTGATGTCGAGCAACGCCCGGCGCGGCATGCGGATGCTGGTGAAGCGGTCTTCGTCGGTGTGACCGACGGTGCCCGTGATACTCATGTCGACGAGCACCATTTGGGCGGGCGCAAGCTCGACGGTGTGGCCGTTCTGCCCGACGCGCACGAGGCCGGCATGTGCGGCGATCAGGACGAGGTCGTCGCTGCCGTCGGCGAGGTGGCTCTGGGTGCGGGAATATTGCGCGGAGGCCCCTTCCGGAATGGCGAGCGCGATGTTGTCGACCACACTGATCTGGAGCCGGCAATCGATGCCGTCGCCATGGCTCGGCCCGATATCGAGGCCGCAGGAGCCGAAGGCCCGCTCGCGCCATTGCTCGAACGCCGGGCCATGCGGCAGTCCGGTGTATTGGTGAACGAAGATGCCCGGCGCTTTCGCTGCATCCATCTGATTCTCTAGCCCCTCTTTCGGCTCCGCGATGGGCGGGCCGACTGCAAATTCCGGGGATTTGACGCCGCCAATTGCGCAGAGGTTCAAAGCGGGGATGGATTCAGGGAGACTTGTCGGGATGCGACGGCGGGACGGACCGTGGCGACAGTATCGTAGCCCGCACGAGCGAAGCGACATGCGGGGCCGGCGGCCCCGGATTACGCTTTCGCTCCATCCGGGCTACGGCACCTATTTTTTGGCGGGCGCCTGGGGCTGGGACTGCGGCACGGTCTCGATCAGCTTGCCGGAAAACACCGGGGACGAGGTCGGCTGGCCGCTCGGCGAGCCGCCGGCCTGCTCGACGGTGATGGCGTAGGTCGCGCCGTTGACGACCTCGGCATCATAGGAGGCCAGCAGCGGCCGCGCGGTGAAATCGCCGGCGTTGATCACGCCGAGCGAGCGCGGGCGCGGCAGCTTGTCGGAGATCAGCCAGAGCTCGAAACTCTTGCCGGGCTCCGGCGTCGCGCCGACCTTGCGCACCGTGAAATTCCGCGTCGCGCCGTCGATGGTGAGGATGAAGGCGGGGCCGCCACCCTGGCCCTGCAACAGCGCGACATATTGCGCCGAAGCGGCGAGCGGCGCGGCCGGCGTCTTCACTTCCACCGTCTGGATACGCGGCGCGGGACGCAAGGCCCCCGGCAGCGCATCGGGCAGGAAGAGCTGAAGCGACAGCGTGACGAGCAGCGCGGCCGCAAGCGCGCCGACGGCGGATGCGATCGAACGCCAGCGTTTCACGCGGCCCTCGAGACGAATCACATTGCCGTCGTCGACGATTGGCACTTGCGACGTCCGGACGACCTCGGGATCGGGTGCGTGGACCTGCGGCATGAAGACCGGCGCGATATCAGCAATCGCATCGGCCCCAGAGCGCATCGGCTCGGGCTGCCCTGCTTCGGGAGGCTGCGGCTGCGGTTGCGGTGGCTGCTCCGACGTCGCTTCCGGCGGCGCAGTTTCGATCGGCGGGATGGGTGGCGGCGCGATGTCGGCCAGAACAGGCGGCTGCTGCGCAAGCGCCGTACGCGCGATCTCGGACCTGATGTTCTCCCACACGATCGGACGCGGCTCGACCGAACCGACCATCTGGTTGAGCGCGCCGAGCCGGAAGGCCCAGGCCTGCACGACAGCGGCGAACGCCTCGTCCACCGCCATCATGGTCTCGACCTGCGCGCGCTCATCGGCATCGAGGGTGCCGAGCGCATATTCCGCGGCGAGCGCGATATGGTCCTCCGTGTAAGCCATCAATTGCAGTCCAGAACCATCCTCATCATCAAGCCATCACAATCCCAGGCATTCCCGGATATCCAACATGCTGCGCCGGAGCCACGTCTTCACGGTGTTGACGGGAGCGGCGAATTTCTCCGCCAATTGCTCACGGCTCCAGCCGTTGTAATAGGCGAGAAGCACGAGCCGCTGACGGTCCGGCTCGAGCCGGCCGACGCATTCCAACAGCCGCTTCAACTCTTCGGTCATCTCCCGGCGCGCCAGCGGGTCGGGGCTGTCGGCCGCCACCTCCATCGCCTGAGGCTCTTCCTCGATGGAGACTTCCGACTTCTTGCGCACAATGTCGATCGCACGGTTGCGCGCGATCGAGGCCATCCACGTGATCGGCGACGACAGCCCCGGATCAAACCGGCCGGCGCTGTTCCAGATCTTGACGTAGGTCTCCTGAATGACCTCCTCTGCGAGATCCTGTCGGCGCAAGATACGGAGCACGACGCCATAGAGTTTCGCGCGCGTGGCGGCGTAGAGGCGCTCGAACGCGCCCTGATCGCCCTTTGCCACCGCCTCAATCAACCCGACCAGCTCTGCTGGCGTCAGCATTCCGCCCCCCCAAACAGGCCCTCGCGTTCCGCGCAAGCCCTGGCACCGCACCACCATAGCGCGCGGCAAAGCCGACCACCAAGGGGTGCGGTGCCACACTGTGGACAGCACATACGAAAAACCCGGACCTTGCGGTCCGGGCCTGGCAAATTCCAACGCGATCTGGCTGCTAGCGGCTCAGGCGACCGCGCCGATGCGGGCGCGCATCAGGCCGATGCTGTCGAGGTCGGCCTGCTCGCGGGCATTCTCTTCGGCGCGTTCGCGGGCCTGGTCGCGCTCGTCGAGCAGCTCGACCTTCTTCAGCTCCTCGAAGGCCTCGGCCAGCGCGGCCTTGGCTTCGTCGAGCTGGCCCTTGAGCTCGTCGGCCGAGCGAGTCAGGTTCTCGCGGCGCTGGATGGCAGCCTTGGCATAGGTCGGATAGGCAAAGTGCGAGGGATCGTTGATCCCGGCACGCTCCTGCTCGGTCGTGATCTCGCGCTCAAGATCGGTCGACATCCGCTGGAAGTCGGCGATCATGGTCTCGATCTGGGTGACCCGGCGGCGCTTTTCGTCGACCTGAAACTTCTTCAGGCGAATGAGGGTATCTCGTGACTTCATCGACTCGTACTCCCCAGAAGTCCCCCCGCTGCACGTGGGACGATACCGGTCACCCCACGGGCCCGATGGGGGCCCAGACCGGCTCTGCTACTCTGTGGGATGGGATGATGACGGGACAAAGTTAGCGTTCCGTTTCCAAATTGCCGAGGATTTGCGCCAACTGGCGGTAGCCGTCCGCCAGTGATGCATTTTCGTCCTTGCGCTGGCGTAGGAAGGCCTCCAGTGGCTCGTGCAGCCGGATCGCCTCGTCGACTTCGGGGCTGGAGCCGGCCCGGTAGGCGCCGAGACGGATCAATTCCTCCATGTCGGCATAGGTCGCCATCACCGCCCGCGCCTTCTGGATGACGGGCCAGAATTGCGGATCGGCCGATTTCGGCATGGTGCGGGAGACGGATTTGAGGATGTTGATCGCGGGATAGCGGCCGCGCTCGGCGATCGAGCGCTGCATCACGATGTGGCCGTCCAGGATGCCGCGGACCGCATCCGCGATCGGTTCGTTATGGTCGTCGCCGTCGACCAGCACCGTGAAGATCGCGGTGATGGCGCCCTCCCCGAGACCCGGGCCGGCCCGCTCCAACAGTTTCGGCAGCTCGGTGAAGACGGTCGGCGTGTAGCCCTTGGCGGTCGGCGGCTCGCCGGCGGACAGGCCGATCTCGCGCTGGGCCATGGCAAAACGCGTCACCGAGTCCATCAGGCAGAGCACGTCCTTGTCCTCGTCGCGAAAATATTCGGCGACCGCCAGCGTCAGATACGCCGCCTGGCGGCGCATCAGCGCCGGCTCGTCGGAGGTCGCGACCACCACGACCGAACGCGCCAGGCCCTCCTCGCCGAGGTCGTCCTGCAAAAATTCCTGCACCTCGCGGCCGCGTTCGCCGATCAGCCCGATGACGCTGACCGCGGCATCGACGTTGCGCGCCAGCATCGACAGCAGCACCGATTTGCCGACGCCGGACCCTGCGAAGATGCCCATGCGCTGGCCGCGGCAGCAGGTGAGAAAGGTGTTCATCGCGCGCACGCCGAGATCGAGCGGGCTGCCTACGCGCTTGCGCGAATGCGCCGGCGGCGGCGTATTGCGGAACGGCATCGGCGAGGACCCTTGCGGCAATGGCCCCTTGCCGTCGATCGGCTCGCCCAGCGCATTGACGACGCGGCCGAGCCAGGATGCTGACGGCCGCACTTGATTGGCGGCATTGGCGATGACGGCCTTGCAGCCGCGGCGCACGCCGTCGAGGCCGGCGAACGGCATCACGACAGCATTGTTGCCGGAGAAGCCGATCACCTCGCAGGGAATAGAACGGTTCGCGCCGGTCTCGATCACCAGCCGCGCGCCGACCGACATCGCGTGAATAGGTCCTGCCACCTCGACCATCAGGCCGCGGACGCCGACCACGCGGCCGTAAATATTGACGCCGTCGATGTCGCCGATCTGTTCGGCCAAAGCCTTCATCGGAGGGCCTTCATTAAGGTGCGCGCCTTGGACATCCGGGACTTCACGGTGAAAACCTTAAGTTTCGCCATATTTCTGAACGGAGCTTAACTTCGTGTTTACCCGCATCATTAATCATTGCGTCACTGTCTTTGTGACTGAGCGTGACTCCCCTTCAGAAGAAGGCTGAGTCGCGGGAGTCGGTTAGGCCCGTCTCTTAAAGTGGAACTTGAACGGAGCTGGGTGACGAAAGCTGCTTCTCGCGCAAGACCTTAGGGCGATTCGACAAAAATTGCACCGGGGGGGACTTGCGTTCCAGAATCAGAGTTTGTTAACCATCTGTTGTCAGGATCCGAATCAGTTGTTCAAAGGCGTTTTGTTGAGTGCCGCGAATGCGGCCGACCTGACGCCCAGGAGCGGCGACTATGGGGAACTGGCATGCGCGTTTTGCTGATTGAAGATGACAGCGCCGTCGCGCAGTCGATCGAGCTGATGTTGAAGTCTGAGAGCTTCAACGTCTACACGACCGATTTGGGGGAAGAAGGCGTCGATCTCGGTAAATTATACGATTACGACATTATCCTTCTCGACCTCAACCTGCCCGACATGTCCGGCTACGACGTGCTCAAGCAGCTTCGGGTCTCCAAGATCAAGACACCGATCCTGATCCTCTCCGGCCTCGCCGGCATCGAGGACAAGGTCAAGGGTCTCGGCGTCGGCGCCGACGACTACATGACCAAGCCCTTCCACAAGGACGAGCTGGTGGCCCGCATCCACGCGATCGTGCGCCGCTCCAAGGGCCATGCCCAGTCGGTCATCCAGACCGGCGACCTCGTCGTCAACCTCGACACCAAGACGGTGGAAGTC
The DNA here is from genome assembly GCF_023101665.1 of Bradyrhizobium sp. 195. Lineage (NCBI taxonomy): Bacteria > Pseudomonadati > Pseudomonadota > Alphaproteobacteria > Hyphomicrobiales > Nitrobacteraceae > Bradyrhizobium > Bradyrhizobium sp. 195. The sequence continues at coordinate 6,877,361 of NZ_CP082161.1, forward strand.
GGCGGCCAGCGCGTGCATCTGACCGGCAAGGAATATCAGATGCTGGAGCTGCTCTCGCTCCGCAAGGGCACGACCCTCACCAAGGAAATGTTCCTCAACCACCTCTATGGCGGCATGGACGAGCCCGAGCTGAAGATCATCGACGTCTTCATCTGCAAACTCCGCAAGAAGCTGGCCAACGCCTCCGAGGGCCGCAACTTCATCGAGACCGTGTGGGGCCGCGGCTACGTGCTGCGCGAGCCGCACGAGCACGAAGAGCGCATTCCCGCCTGATCTCCTGGGTTTACGTCGCAAGCCCCCTTCGGGCTTGCTCCTCCCAGCCTGGACCCCGCCGCAAATGGCGGGGTTTTGTTTTTTGGGATGTCTTCTCCCTCTCCCGCTTGCGGGAGAGGGCCGGGGAGAGGGTTTCTCCACACCGGGACAATCCCTGTGTGGAGTGAACCCCCACCCGGCGCTTCGCGCCGACCTCCCCCGCAAGCGGGAGAGGTGCACCACCATCGCGGCTACGGCCTCCTCTCTCTTAACGTTTGAACCGGTATCCTTCCCCCGCCGACGAATGGTCGCTGCACGATGGGGGAACGATGATCCTGCAATCACTTGCCGGCCTGCCCGCCTTCCTGGTCTATTTCTGCACCGGGCTGATCGCGATCGTGGCGTATCTGTTCGTCTACACCCGCATCACCGCGCATAACGAGTTCCAGCTGATCCGCGACAACGAGCCGGCCGCGGCGATCGCGCTCGGGCTGAGCCTGCTCGGCTTCGTGGCGCCGCTGGTCAGCGCGATCGCACATTCGGCCAATGTGCTGGACTGCCTGATCTGGGCGACGATCGCGCTGGTCGTGCAGATCATCGTGTTCTTCCTCGTGAAGGTCCCGGTGCCGAACCTGTCGGCGCGGATCTCTGCCGGCGAGCTTGCCCCGGCGATCTGGCTTGGCCTGTCCTCGCTCGCCGCGGGCCTGCTCAACGCCGCCTGCATGATCTACTGACCATGACCGAGGAGCGCCCCAGCAAGGATTTCGGCAAGCGCCGGCTACGTCTGCCACAGCCACTGCCGCTACCGGCGAAGGAGCCAGTCAAGCGCTCCGGCCATGTCGCGCTGCTGGTGATGGGCACGCTCGCGGTCGGCACCACCGCCTACACGATGATGCCGGGGAGTTGCGAGCCGCCTCCGCCCGGAACCGAAGCCTCGGCCCTGTCGAGCACCGCGTGCGGCAGCAAGAGCAGTTCCTCCAGCAGCGGCAGCTCGCGCTGGTCGTCGCGTTCGAGCTTCTTCAGCAGCGATTCCTCGAGCCATTCCTCATCGGGAACGTCGTCCGATTCCGGCCACAGCAGCGTCAGCCGCGGCGGCTTCGGCTCGTTCGGCCATGGTTTTTCGGGCGGCGGCTAGCGCATGATCCGGAAAAGTGGCCACCGGTTTTCCCTCGCGACAAACGCGGAACGCGTTTGCGCGGAGATCATGCGCAGGAATTAACATGCAGCGCATTACCTGCCTGGAGCGCGACGACTGGCGAGAGACCGCGGCGCAATGCGGCTTTGTCTTCCACACCATCGACGGCGAACGCTATTGGGACGAGCGCGCCTATTACGGCTTCACGCTCGACGAGATCGAGCGCGGTATCGAGACGCCGACCGGCGAGATCGAGGCGATGTGCCTGGAGCTTGCCGGCCGCGTCATCGGCGACGAGCGGCACCTGCGCCGCTTGCAGATTCCGGAAGCGTTCTGGAGCCTGATCGCCGAGAGCTGGAAGCGCGACGACCGCAGCCTCTATGGCCGGCTCGATCTCAGTTACGACGGCAAGGGTCCGGCCAAGCTGCTCGAATACAACGCGGATACGCCGACCTCGCTGTTCGAGGCTGCCGTCTTCCAATGGACCTGGCTCGAACAGGCGATCGAACGCCGCGTCATCCCCTCGCGTGCCGATCAGTTCAACTCCATCCACGAGCGGCTGATCGCGGCATGGAAGGAGATCGCTGGCGGTCGCCACCTCCATCTCACTGGCAGCACCGGCAATCAGGAAGACGCCGGCACGCTCGCTTATCTCGAAGACACCGCACGCCAGGCCGGGCTCTCGACCAGGCTGCTCGACATCGAACAGGTCGGCTGGCGCGATGAGCCTGGCTGCTTCGTCGATCTCGACGATGGCGATATCACGCTGGCCTTCAAGCTCTATCCCTGGGAATGGATGTTCCACGACGCCTTCGGTGCCAAGCTGAAGGACGCGCCGACGCGCTGGATCGAGCCGCCGTGGAAGGCGGTGCTGTCCAACAAAGGCATTTTGCCGCTGCTCTGGGAGATGTTTCCGAACCATCCCCATCTGCTGCCGGCCTTCTTCGAGGACGATCCGCGCGCCGCGGAGCTTCGAACGTCCTATGTCCGCAAGCCGCTGCTGTCGCGCGAAGGCGCCAATGTCACGATCGTGTCCGGCGGCATGGCGCTCGACGAGCAAGCAGGCCCTTACGGCGCCGAAGGCTTTGTGCGGCAGGCTCTAGCACCGCTGCCGAATTTTTCCGGCTTCTATCCGGTGATCGGAAGCTGGTTGGTAAACCACGAACCGTGCGGATTGTCGATCCGCGAGGACGAAAGCCCGATCACGGGCAACCGCTCGCGGTTTCTGCCGCATGCGATTTTGTAGTTGTCATTCCGGAGCGCGACAAAGTCGCGAGCCCGGAATCCATAACCACAGGCCGACGAAAGGGACCGGCTCTCTCAACTTGCCTGTTACGATGGCCTGTGGTTATGGATTCCGGGCTCGGCGCTCACGCGCCGCCCCGGAATGACGGCAAGAACTCACCGCGCCGCTGCGATCTTCAACGACGGCGGCATCAATCCGCCCATCGCCCGCCCGGAGCGCGCGGGGTTGAGCTGGTAGAGACCGCGGCGATCCGCGATGGGGCGGAACGCATCGGTGATGCCGACGACGGATTCGGCAGCACCAAGCAGCAGCGTGCCGTCGGCCTCCAGGCCCTTGGCCATCCGCTCGAAGATCACCGCCTTGGTGTCCTGGTCGAAATAGATCAGCACGTTGCGGCAGAAGATCACGTCGAAGGTGCCGAGATGGGAGAAGTCCTGCAACAGATTGAGCTGGCGGAACTGCACCATCGCGCGAATGTCGGCATTGAGCTGCCAGACTTCGCCGACCTGCGAGAAATACTTCATCAGGTGCTGGATCGGCAGGCCGCGCTGCACCTCGAACTGGCTGTAGATTCCCGCCTTCGACTTCTCCAGCACCTCTTGCGACAGATCGGTGGCGACGATCTCGATGCGCCAACCGGCGAGGGCCGCGCCCATCTCCTTCACGCACATCGCGATCGAATAGGGCTCCTGCCCGGTCGAGGACGCCGCCGACCAGATGCGCAAGCTCTTGCGCGCCGCGCGCGCCTTGATCAGCCCCGGCAGGATGGTGTCGCGCAAATGATCGAACGGGATCTTGTCGCGGTAGAAGAAGGTCTCGTTGGTGGTCATCGCTTCGACCACGTCGGTCGCAAGCCGGCCGTCGCCGTTCCGGATCTTCAGCACGAGATCGGGAATGCCTGATAGACTCGCCTTGCGGGCGAGCGGCAGCAGTCGGCTTTCGACCAGATATTGCTTCTCGGGGGACAGATCGAGGCCGGAGCGCTCTTTCAGGAACTTGCGCAGATAGTCGTAGTCGGTGGGCGTCACGAGCGGTCTCCCGCAAACAGGCGGTTGACCTTGGCGCCGATCTGGTTGAGCGGCAGGATCGCCGCGCAGATGCCGGCATTGGCCGCCGCGCCCGGCATGCCCCAGACCACGCTGGAGGCTTCGTCCTGCGCGATGACGCTGCCGCCGGCGGCAACGATGTCCTTGCCGCCGCGCATGCCGTCCGAGCCCATGCCCGTCAGGATCACGGAGAGGATGCTGCCATGCCAGATGTCGATGGCGGAGGTGAAGAGCGGATCGACCGCGGGCTTGCAGAAATTGACGGCGGGGCCGTCGTCGAGCGCGATCACGGTGTCAGCGCCGCTGCGTGCGACGCGCATGTGCTTGCCGCCCGGCGCGAGATAAATCCGTCCCGGCTTCACCGGCTCGCCGTCGACCGCCTCGGCCGCGGGCTTGCGGCTCGAACGCGCGAGGTGCTCGGCGAGAATGGTGGTGAAGGTCGGCGGCATGTGCTGGGTGATCAGCACCGGGACGCGGTCGATCACCGGGCCGAGCTCAGTGACGAGCGCCATCAGCGCCTGCGGCCCGCCGGTCGAGGAGCCGATCAGCAGCACCTTGGGTGCCTGCGTCGAGAACGGGCGCGTAACGAGCGCTCCCGACGACGGTGCGTGCAGGGCGGGAGCCGGAGCGGGCGCGGCGGGCCGCGCAATCGGGCCGCGCGGGGCCGGAGCCGGGCTCGCAGGCGCCAGAGGGGGACTTGCAACCGCGTGCTTTCGGCGCAGCCGCGCGCCGAGATGGCGGATCTTCTGGATCAAATCGTGATGAAAGATATCCGCAGCCGACGCCTCGCGCGTCGATTCCGGCTTTGGAATATAGTCGGCCGCGCCGAGCGACAGCGCCTTGAAGCTGATCTCCGCGTTGCGGCGGGTCAGCGTCGAGGCCATGATGATGACCAGGTCGCGCTTCTTCGCCAGGAGCTGCGGCAGCGCCGAGATGCCGTCGAGCTCGGGCATTTCGATGTCGAGCACGGCAACGTCAGGATTGATGCGTTCGATCTGGTTGACCGCTTCGAGCCCGGTGCGTAGCGAAGCCGCGACTTCCATGTCGTGCTCGGCGCCGATCCAGCGCGAGATCAGACCGCGGATGACGACGGAGTCGTCGACGACCATCACCCGCAGCGGCCCCACTTCGCGCGAGCCGGTCGTGGCCGAATTACCTGCGAACGCAACACTCATTACTCACCAACTCAGACTGAAAGGATACAGTTGAAAACAGGCGCCGAAGGATCCGTTCGGCCTCCGGCCGGTCGCTTAGATAAGGCCGACTTCCTGGAATTTCGCCGTCACGATGTCCTTGTCGAACGGCTTCATGATGTACTCGTTGGCGCCGGCATGCAGCGCGCGCGCGATGTGCGCGACGTCGTTCTCGGTGGTGCAGAACACGACCTTGGGCTGGTCGCCGCCGGGCATGCGCCTGAGATGGCCGAGGAACTCGTAGCCGTCCATCACCGGCATGTTCCAGTCGAGCAGCACCGCATCGGGCAAGCCGCGCTTGCAGGCTTCCAGCGCCTTCTCACCGTCCTCGGCTTCGAGGATCTGGAAGTCGAGGCCCTCCAGGATCCGGCGCGCAACCTTGCGGATGACGCTGGAATCATCAACGACGAGACAAGTTCGCATCTGAACCTCTGCTTCCTCCCCCTTTGCGGGGGGCACTTCCAATTGCTGGCACGTCGGCGGCAAGGCCGCCGTATCAGGCCGCCATTTCGGGCGCGAGCTCGAGGACGCGATCGACGTCGAGGACGACCATGAGCTGTCCTTCGAGGCGGTGGACGCCGCCGGCGAGCTTGGCCATGCGGGGGTCGAGGTTGACGGGGTTCTCTTCCATGCCGGCTTCGGGCAGGCGCAGTACCTCGCCGATCTGGTCGATCAGCAGGCCATAGGATTCGCCGCGCAGGTCGACGCCGACCGCCATCGGCACCTTGCCGTCCTCAGGCTGCGGCAGGCCGAGCCGAGCGCGCATGTCGACCACGGTGACGATGCGGCCGCGCAGGTTCAACACGCCGGCGATCTCGCGCGAGGACAGCGGCACGCGGGTGACGCGCTCAGGCATGAACACGTCCTGGACGCGGGAGATCGGCAGGCCGAACAGCTGGCCGCCGATCATCGCGGTGACGTATTCGACCATGGCGCCTTCGCTGGACTGGGTCTTCTTGCTGGTCATAGGTATCTCCTGATCCCTGTCCTGCTCTTAGGCCGCTGCCCGGCTCAGCTCGGAGGCGCCGGCGGCGCCCGCGGTCTGTTCCTTCAGCGCCGCGATCAGACCGGGACGGTCGAACTTGGCGACGTAGTCGTGGAAGCCGGCCTGACGGCCGCGCTCGATCGCCGCCGGCGACACCAGGGCGGACAGCCCGATGATCGGCATCGAGCCCAGATTGTTGTCGGAGCGGATCACCTCGGCGAACTCGAACCCGTTCATGTCGGGCATCTCGATGTCGGTCAGGACCACGTCGAAGCTCTGGGCGCGCAAGGCAGCGAGGCCCTCCTGCGCGGTCGGCGCGGTGCGGACGCGGTAGCCGGCCGCCTTGAGCACCGGGGCCAGCATGTTGCGGAAGAACGCGCTGTCGTCGACCAGCAGCACCGACTGCGAATGCATCGACGGCTTCATCTCCTTGCGGGTGAACCAGTCGGCGAACGCCATCGGCAGGAAGTGGCCGACGTCGATCACCTCGGTGGCCTGGCCCTTGATCACGGCCGAGCCCAGAATGCCCTGGCTGGAGCCGCCGACCTCGATATTGAGCCGTTCCTCGACGATGTCGATGATCTCGTCGACGACGAGGCCCATGGAGCGGCCGTCATCGGCGAACACCAGGATCGGCTGGGCGCCCTGGCTGGCGATGGTGACGCCTTCCATGGCGACGAGCGGCATCAGCTGCTCGCGGTACTGCACCATGTAGCGGCCGTTCGAGAACTCGATCTTGTCGGCGGGCAGCTCTTCGAGGCGCGTGACCAGCCCGAGCGGGACCGCCTTGGGCTGCGACGAGCCGGCGCGGAACACGAGCAGCGAGGTGGTCTGCTCGCCCGAGCCGATGTGATGGGCGCCGTTCTCGTCGCCCATGTCATGGGCCGAGGAGCCGGCGGCGCCGAGCGCTTTCGCAATGCCGTTGGGGTCGATGATCATGATGACCGCGCCATCGCCCAGGATGGTGTTGCCGGAGAACATGTCGATGTGACGGAGCTTGGTCGACATCGGCTTGACCACGATTTCTTCGGTGTGGAACACGCCGTCGACGACGATGCCGAAGGTCTGGCTGCCGACTTGCGTGACCACGATAAAACCGTTCTCGGGATCGGAGGCCGCGCCGTCGTCGATCTTGAGCAGCTTCTTGAGGTGGATCAGCGGCAGCAGCTTGTTGCGCAACCTGAGCACCGCGGTGTCCTTGATGCGCTCGATGCGGTGCTCGGAGTTGGCGCGGGCACGCACCAGCTCGACCACCGAGAGCTGCGGGATCGCGAAGCGGTCACCGGCGGCTTCCACGATCAGCGCGGAGACGATGGCCAGGGTCAGCGGGATCTTGATGGTGACCGAAGATCCTTCGCCGGCCACGCTCTTGATGTCGATTGTGCCGCCGATCTGGTCGATATTGGTGCGGACCACGTCCATGCCGACGCCGCGGCCGGAGACCGAGGTGATGGCGGCCGCGGTCGAGAAGCCCGGCGCGAAGATGAACTTGTGGATCTGGGCTTCGCTCATCTTCTCGAGCTCGGCCTCGGTGACGAGACCTGAGGAGATCGCCTTGGCCTTGATCTTCTCGGTGTTGAGGCCACGGCCGTTGTCGGCGATGCAGATGATGATGTGGCCGCCCTCGTGATAGGCGGAGAGGCGAATGGTGCCCTGCTCGCCCTTGCCGCTGGCAAGACGCTCGGCGGGGGTCTCCAGGCCATGATCGGCGGAGTTGCGCACCATGTGGGTGAGCGGGTCCTTGATCAGATCGAGCACCTGCCGGTCGAGCTCGGTGTCGGCGCCGTGCATCTCCAATTCGATCTGCTTGCCGAGTTCGCTGGAGAGATCGCGGACGATGCGGGGCAGCTTCTGCCAGGCATTGCCGATCGGCTGCATGCGCGTCTTCATGACGCCTTCCTGCAGCTCGGCGGTGACGTTGGACAGGCGCTGCAACGGCACCTTGAACTCGGTGTCCTCGTTGCGGCGGGAGATCTCCAGGAGCTGGTTGCGGGTCAGCACCAGCTCGGAGACCATGGTCATCAAATGCTCCAGCGTATCCACGTTGACGCGGATCGACTGGTTGGCGATGCGGTCGCCTTCGCCGACAGCCTCGTCGGCCATCGACTTCTTGACCGCGGGCTTCTCCTTGGCGGGTTTTGCGGCTTCCTTGGCAGCAGGTGCCGGGGCTTCAGCCGCCGCCGCGGGCTCGGCTTTAGCAACAGGCGCAGGCACCGGCGCTTCGATCGCGGTCTCGCGGAAGGCGCGCTCGAGCTCGTCGAGCGAGACTTCGCCCGGACGCAGCGGACGCTCCAGGGTCTGGTCGATCAGCGAGCCGGTTGTCATGTTTGCCGGCGCAGGCGCGGCAGCTACAGGTGCTTCCGGCACCAGCGGCGGGGCTTCGGTCACGGGAGCAGCAGCCGCACCCGCCGGCATCGGCTGCGCCGAGCCTGACATTGCCGCCATGCCCTGCTCGACCATCGCCTCCAGCTTGTCGATGAGGTCGCGGTCGTTACCCTCAGGCTCGGCTTCCGTCGCTTCGAGGCCGGCCAAAATCTCCTTGATGCGGTCGATCGAGGACAGGATCACCGTCACCGCCTGCCCGGTCACCGGCATGCCGTCACGGAATTTGCCCATCAGCGTCTCGCCGGCATGTGCCAGCGCTTCGAGCCGCGGCAGGCCGAGGAAGCCGCAGGTGCCCTTGATGGTGTGGACCAGGCGGAAGATGTTATCCAAGATCTTGGCGTTGTTCGGCTCCTGTTCGAACTTCACCAGCTGGTTGTCCACGGTGTCCAGGCTCTCGCTGGTCTCCGTCAAAAACTCCCGCAACAGATCATCCATGAAAACAGGCCTTCATACAGGAAGGGCGCGCACGAGGTGTGATGCGCCATTTCGGAATGGGGCCAGCTTCACCGCAAAGCGTTTAATATTGGTTGAGTATGTGCAAAAGAACGGAACCAACAAAGAGATAAGGCGCTCCGGACAAGCCGAAGCGCCTCGTAAAGATTCGCTTAAGAGGCTGAGCGCGACGCGCCGTTTACGAAGCGGTAACGGTGATGGCTTCGCCTTCCGGCGCAAGCTTGACGGTAAGCCCGCAGGCCTGTGCCAACAGCCGCGTGTAATAAGGCTGGATCGCGTGAGCATCCGCGGCAGGGCCGCGCTCGCCGCTCAGGAGTTCGGAGATGTTCTGCGGCAGGCGCGCGTTATGGCCGGTCGCGGTGATGCGAAAGCTCATCGTCTCGCCCTCGCCGATCGGGTCGATCGTCAGCATGCCGCCGCGCGGGATCGTGTGCTGGGCGACGACCAGCATGTTGAGCAGCAGCTTCACGCGGTTCTTCGGCATCAGGAGCCGTGGCAGATTCCAGGTGATCGAGCACTTGCCGTCCTCGATGTGGCCCTTCGCCATGGTCTGGGCATCGCCGAGATCGATCTGTGCGCCGGAGGAGCCGGCCGCACCGAAGGCGAGACGGCAGAACTGGAGCCGGGCCGAGGCGGTCTTGGCGCTCTTGCGAATCAGGTCGAGCGCGAACTCGCGGTCTTCGGGCTTGGGATCGTCATCGAGCACCTCGAGCCCGTTGACGATGGCACCGACGGGGCTGATGAGATCGTGGCAGACCCGCGAGCACAAGAGCGCAGCGAGTTCGAGCATATCGGGAGCAGTAGCGGTCGCGGGTGACGAGGCGTCAGACATATAAAGGGGTCCTGGAGGGTTCCTGGAATTGCACGGCGCTGGACGCCGCGAATCACGCATGCTTGACGGATGCTGCGGGTTCTAACATTCGCCAGCCCGCGGCAGCTAGCTTGCGATCACGGCGAGGCGGTCATAAGCACGGGCGAATCAGTCGAGAGGAACGAATTGCCGATGATTGAGGCATCCAGGTGAAGCGGATCATCGACGGCGCGGCCGCATTCGGCCTGATGGAGCCGCTGACGGCGCTGGTGGTGAAGGCGGGCGAGGCGATCCTCAGGGTCAACCGCGCGGCGATGCGGGTCGACGGCAAGCAGGACGGCTCGCCGGTGACCGAGGCGGACCTTGCCGCCGACCGCATCATCGCGGAGGGCCTGGCCCAGCTCGCAGGCGACGTCCCGACGCTCTCGGAAGAGCGGACCCACCTCGCCTCCCCGCCATTCGAGGGCAGCTTCTTCCTGATCGATCCGCTCGACGGCACCAAGGAGTTCGTCGCCGGTCGGGACGAGTTCACCGTCAACCTCGCCCTCGTGACATCGGGCGTCCCGCTGCTGGGCATCGTCAGCGCGCCTGCGCTCGGCGTGCTGTGGCGCGGCATCGTCGGCCGCGGCGCCGAGCGCATGGGATTTGACGGCATGACCGTGGGAACGGCCGAGCCGATCCACACCCGCAAGCTGCCGGCACGGGGACAGCCCTGGATCGCGGCGGTGAGCCGCTCGCACGGCGATCCCAGGAGCGAGGCGTTCATCGACAACAGGCCCAATGCGGTCAGACGGACGGTCGGCTCGGCCGTGAAATTCGGCCGGATCGCTGAAGGCAGCGCCGATATCTACCCCCGCTTCGGGCCCACCTGTGAATGGGACGTCGGTGCCGGCTCGGCGGTGGTGACGGCGGCCGGCGGCAGGGTGACCGACGGCAAAGGCGGCGAGCTCAAATTCGGCCAGCGCAGCGACACCGGCTTCATCATCCCGGAGTTCATCGCCTGGGGCGACCCACAGGCAGAACCCTGAGGCGGTAGGCTACTACTGACTGAGCTGTTCCCAGAGCGCCGGCCAGCGCTTGCCCACCTCATAGAGGTACCGCTCGGGGTCGGCGGCGAAGGCGTCACGATTGGTTTCCCGGCTGAACAGGTACAGCCGCTGCGCCACGATCGCGAAGAAACGGGGATTGCCGGCGACGGTGACGCCGCGGGCGATATCGGCGGGATCGTAGCCGCCGAATTGCGGGCCATAGATTTCGGGATGGGCCAGGAAGGAGGCGCGGTTGCCCTCGTTGCGGAAGCGCCAGACCGCGCCCCAGAGGTTCGCCTCGAACTCGGCCGTCCCCTGCACCGCTCTCTCGTCCACGAAATAAGCGACGGGATCGAAGCCCTCGATGGCAACGCCGGTGAAGCGATTGACGACGACCCGCTCGGTGGTGGCCGCCTCGGCCGGCAACCCCGAGCCGGCGATCAATATGCCCGAGAGCAGGCAGACGAGGAGGCCGATCAAGGCAATTCCGGGGCGCAAAGGGCTATCTTCCTGCCGTTGTGCCGTCATAGTTGCTGCGGATAACATCCGAGTCGAGGGGACATCCGGCGCAACCTAGAGCCGCGCCTGTTGGCGTCAGGTTAAGGAAGCGACCGGTTTCGGTACCAGGGGTTCTTTTATGACTTTCGCATCACGCCTTGCTGCGCTCGCGCTCGTCGCGATGGTGGGCTGGATCGTGCCGGCCTCCGCCCAGCAGGCGCCGCCGCCCAATTTGCCGCCGCCGCAGCGGACCCCGACGCCCAGCACCTACGGGCCGGACGAGCTCGTCGGCGCCGGCCACCGTTTCTTCGGCAACGTCTCGCGCGGGCTCGCCTCGATCATCGAGAAGGCGATCAGCCAATGGGGTCTGCCCAACGGCTATATCCTGGGCGAGGAAGGTTCCGGCGCCTTCGTCGCCGGCCTGCGCTACGGCGAAGGTACGCTCTACACCAAGAACGCCGGGGATCTGCGGGTCTACTGGCAGGGCCCCTCGCTCGGCTTCGACTGGGGCGGCGACGGCGCGCGCACCATGACGCTGGTCTACAATCTGCCCGCCACCAACGCGATCTACCAGCGCTTCGCCGGCCTCGACGGCTCGGCCTACATCATCGGCGGCTTCGGCATGACCGCGCTCACCGCCAACAACATCGTGCTGGTGCCGATCCGCTCCGGGCTCGGCCTGCGGCTGGGCGCCAATATCGGCTATCTCAAATACACGCCGCGTGCGACCTGGAACCCGTTCTAGCGCTTTCCTTCTCCCGCCTGCTTACGGATCAAGGTTAACGACAGGCCGGGGCTGGCTTTTTGCGGGCCCGCCATGGCATGGTCGTTGGTGAATTTTTCCTTAAGCTTGGGAGTTCTGCCCCATGGTCGAACCGATCATGTACCTGGCGATCGGTTTCCTGCTCTCGATGTTGTTCGGGCTCGCGATCGTGCCGCTGGTGCATAACCGCGCCGTGCGCCTGACCACGCGCCGGCTCGAGGCCGCAACGCCGCTGTCGATGGCGGAGATCCAGGCCGACAAGGACCAGCTCCGCGCCGAATTCGCCATGTCGGCGCGGCGGCTCGAGATGAGCGTCGAGCAGCTCAAGAACAAGACCACGAGCCAGCTCGCCGAGCTCGGCAAGAAGAGCGACGCCATCAACCGCATGAAGATCGAGCTCGGCGAGAAGAACGCCACGATCTTCGCGCTCGAGGCGCGCGAGAAGGCGGTGAAGGAGCAGCTCCGCGCCACCGAGGAGGAATTCAACACCAAGACCGAAGCCCTGCGCGCCGCCGAGAATGCACTGACCGACAAGCAGGGCGAACTGGCCAAGATCAATTCCGAACTGTCCGACCGCTCGATGATGGCGGAGAGCCGCCAGGTCGAGCTGGTCGCCGTGCGCACGCAGATCGAGGAATTGAAGAACCGCGTCGGCGATGCCGAGAAGGAGTTCGCGGCAACGCAGGCGCGGCTTGCACAGGAGCGGCTGGAATCGGAGACCGCCTCACGCGAGCTCGGCGATGCCCGCGGCCGCGTCGAGAATCTGAGCCAGCGCGTCACCGAGCTCGATCGCCAGCTGATCGGACAGGTGAAGGAAGCCGAGATGCTGTCCGGCCGCGTCGCCGACCTCGAAGGCCGCCTCGCCACGCAAGGCAAGCTGCTCGCCGAGCGCGACTATGAGAACAACCAGCTGCGCCAGGCCAACGAGGCCAACGAGCGCACCGTCAAGGAGCTGCGCGTCGAGATCGCGGGCTTGAGCGGCGGCAAATCGTCGGCGGCCATGGAAGCGCTGCGCGCCGAAAAGACCGGGTTGGAGGAGCAGCTCCGCACCGCCCGCGACGAGCGCACAAAGCTCCAGCGCGACATCAACGCGATCCAGCAGCAGGCCGAGAGCTCCTGGGCGACCGAGCGCATGGAGAACGCCCTGCTGCGCGAGCGCATCAACGACATCGCCGCCGAGGTGGCAAAACTCGCGATGCAGCTCGAAGGGCCCAACTCGCCGATCGAGGCGCTGCTCGCGGCCGAGGCCGGCCAGCCGTCGAAGCCGGCGCCGCGCCCGGCCAACGACGCCGCAACCAATGGCGCAGCCGCCAGCCTGCCCGAGGGCGGCGGAACGCTGGCCGAACGCATCCGGGCGCTGCAGGCCCACGCCTCCCGCGCCCGCCAGCAGGGCGCGTAAGCGGCCAAAAATCCGGCTTCCGTCGCCAATTGCGTGAGGGGGCCAAGGTTTTCCGGCCCCGCGGCGCCTGGAAACTTGACACCTCAAGCCCGCACTTCTAAATCGCGGGCTCCAATGCACCGGCCGGCCGACAAGGTCCGGCCGTCTGCATGATGGTCCCGGGCGCATAGCTCAGCGGGAGAGCGTTCCCTTCACACGGGAGAGGTCCAAGGTTCGATCCCTTGTGCGCCCACCACGCTTCGCCAAAAGGCTTCGCGTGGCGCAGCCACGCCCAATGATGGCGAAGCGTGTCCGGCGTAGCTCGAAGAGCGTAGACGGACTGGGTCATCTTGCTTCCGCTCCGTCAAAATGTCGAAAACAACCCCATGCACAGTAGCCGACGTCAGTCGGATCAATGGGTTACGGCTTCACCGAATCCGCGAGTTTGCGCGGTCGGGCAAAACACCGGCGCGATGGCATCTCGGCAGAAAGCAGCCGGCGGGCTAGAAGCTCCGCACGGCAGCGTCACCCGCCCTAGTATCTGGCGATGATGGGACCGCCAAAGCGGTAGTTCAACCGCACGAGGCCAATGTCGACGTCCTGGCCGATGCGCTCCCTGCGGGTGAAGGCGCCGGCAGCCACGCCGCCAAAAGCCCCGGTCGCGGCGAACGTGACATCGCGATGGCCGAGGAAGATGTGGTCGTACTCCACGCCCAGCGACCAGTTCGGAGCCAAGCCGAATTCGAGGCCGGCGCCGATGACACCGCCCCAACGCGTTTCGCTGGCCCGGTCGAACTCGACGCCGGTGACGACGTCGTTGGTCCGATATTTGTCGGCCACCACCGCGCCGCCGCCCTTCACGTACAAGAGGACATTGTTCCAGGCATAGCCAACTTGCCCGGTGATCAGGCCGAACCCTTCGACTTGAGAACGATTGCGAAGACCGGTCGGCGGGAAAAGCACGGTGGTGATATTGTCACCCGTGAAGTCCGCCCAGTTGCCCTGGCCTTCGACGCCGAACACCCAGTTGGCAGACTGCCAACGGAAACCGGCCTGCCCGCCGGCCGTGCCGCCCGTGGCATCGTGGCACCCTTCGGGAACGATGACGCCAAGGCCGGGCGAAATCAGATCCCAGCACTTGCGGCTCGATCCGCCGCCGCCGTTGACGCCGATGTAGAAGCCGCTCCAATCGTAAACGGCAGCGACCATCGGTGGCGCCTTGGTATAGGGACGCGCCGCCAGATCGGCGGCGTTCGCGCTGGTGCAGGCCATCCCGAATGCTGCAACGGACAACAGGAACTTCTTCATCGGCGTCCCCCACGAATCTCATACGAAATGCAATGGCCTGATCTTATCCATTTTCCAGGGTTTGGATGTGATCCACGTGCAACACCTTGAGGCCACTTTGCTGCGGCAAACCCGTTTTGCCACCCAATTCCGGAAGTAGCGCATGGCGACCATCTTCATCACCGGCAGCACCGATGGCCTCGGCCGGGCGGCGGCGCAATCGCTGCTTGATCAAGGACATCGCGTGGTGCTGCACGCGCGCACGGCCGATCGTGCCGACGCGCTCGGCGAGCTGAGGTCGCGTGTCCAGGGCATCGTGGTCGGCGATCTCAAGAGTGCGGCCGAGACGAAGGCTATCGCCGATCAGGTCAATGCGATCGGGCGCATGGATGCGATCATCCACAACGCCGGCGTCTACATGCGGCCCAGCCGCGGCGCGACGCCGGAAGGCCACGCCGAAACGCTCGCCATCAACACGCTTGCGCCATACATGCTGACGGCGCTGATCGAGCGCCCCGGCCGATTGGTGTATCTCAGCAGCGGATTGCACAGGGGTGGAGAGGGTTCGCTTGGCGACCTCGACTGGAGCAAGCGACCCTGGGATTCGGCCAAGGCCTATGCCGAGAGCAAGCTCCACGTGGTCGCGCTCGCCTTCGCGCTGGCGCGGCGCTGGCCCAAGGTGCTGAGCAACGCCGTTGATCCCGGCTGGGTGCGCACGAAGATGGGCGGCGCGGGCGCGCCGGTCGATATCGACACCGGACAGCGGACGCAAACCTGGCTCGCGGTGAGCCAGGAGCCCGCCGCCTTGGTGACGGGGCGCTATTGGCATCATCTCGAACAGCAGCAGCCGGCCAGCGAGGCGACCGACCCGACATTTCAGGACGCGCTCATCGGTCAATTAAGCAAGCTGACGGGCGTTGAGCTGCCGGAGGTGTAGCGCACAATCACGGAGCGGGCTTCACACCGCCCGCTGTGGCCGCCACGCCGTGTAGAGACCGACCAGTGTCCCCATCGCGACCAGCGCAGCGGCGAGCAGCACCTGCAATTCGCCGTCGTCGGTGGGACCGACGGACGACACGAGCCTGGTGACGATGACGAACAGAATGCCCACAGCGGCCGCGGCACCCACACAGAGATAGGCGAGCTCGCGCGTCAGATTGCGGCCGAGAAGTCCGAGCGCCGTGAAATACATCGCGCAGGCGTTGGGATGAACGAACAAGGCAATGCGCGCGTAACGGCCGTAGGCGTCGAACAGCGACTCACAGCGGCTCAGTGCCGCTTTCGAAGCCACCCGCTGCAGGAACGGTCTGAAGAAGCGAGCCTGTCCGTAGCTGAGAACGGCGCCCACGATGATGGCGAGCCACGCCACGGCAAAGACGGAGCCATCCGCGGACTTCGGATTGAGCGCCGCGGACATCAGGATCAGCGCCGTTCCGGGGAAATAGCCGAAATACGGGAAGACCGACTCCAGCAGCACGCAGGCGAACATGAAGGCCGGAAACCACCATGACCCGGCCGCACCCTGGACGAGGGCGTTCAAGTCGAACAGGTTCGTCCTGTACAGGACGAGGTACATGCACATGGCCAGTCCAGCCAGCGCGTAGAACGGCAACGCTCCCGACAGAAACCGTCTCATCCAACCATCAAACTTTGTTTGGCGGAGACGACGGCCTCGCGCTGTTCCGGATCATGCTTTAGGCGAATGGGATTGCTCCTGTCGATAGCGCCCTTTGCCGCGCAATCCTCGGTCCGGCCCTGCGCACGCGCTACGCGATTGCCAGAATCTCGATCTCCTGCGCGCCTGAGCCCGCGACATCGCCGACCGCCTTGCCCATCAGCGACGTCGCCACCGGCGCGACGAACGAGATCGTCCCCGCCTTAGGATCGGCTTCGTCCTCACCAACGATGCGATAGGTCTGCACGCGGCCGTCAGCGCGGCTGAAGGTCACGGTGCTGCCGAAGGCAACGATATCCGTCGACGTCGGATCAGGGACGAGCTGCGCGGTGCGCAGGCGTTCCGTCAGATAGCGGGCGTCGCGCAAGGGCACGGCCGATTGCCGGCGCTTTTCGTTGACGTCCTCGATGGCTTGCGCGGCTTCATAGGCCGCGCGGGCTTCCGCAAGCTGCGTCTGCAACGCCTGCAGGCCTTTTTCCGTCACGAGGTTCGGATGCGGCGAGATCGGGCGATCGGGCAACAGCGTCTCGGACGCGGTCTCGGCGCTTTCTTCCTTGGTAAAGGCGACGCTCAATTTGGAATCCTGTCGAACTGTCTTGGCTGCCAGCGCGGGCGTGTTCCGCCGCCGGTGATCGAGCCAGACTATATCTCAAGTTCGACGAAACGACGGAGCTTGAAGACGATATCAGGCATGGCCTGGCGGAACCGTGTTGCATTCTGGAAATTGGTCGAAAACGGCGCGAAGGTGATCATCGCGTTCCAATGCCGGTAGCCATAGACCGTGACGGAGGCGCCGGTTGCCGGAAAATTCTCCAGCTTGCGCAGCTCACCCAGCACGAGATCGGCGATCGCTTCCGCAGGCAGCAGCTGCCTGCCATCCCGCGTCGTGATAATTTTCGCGGGCTGCTCGACCGGCTCTACGGCCGCCGGCGCAGCGTTGGGCACATCCTCCTGCCCGGTCGACACCACCTCGGCGATGGGCGCCGCAACCGCTTCCGCCCCGTTCAAAGGCACTGTCGGCGGCCCCTCGGCGAGCGGCGGCGGTGCAACACTTTCTGCGCGCTTGTTGCCTCCAAGGATGCTGCTGATCATGGCCACAAGGCCCGCATCCTTCACGTCGTCGCTCATCATTCCCCCCGGGGTTCGGCCCACTCTAGCACTGCTCTCGCAGACCGCCACCGGGGATGTGAGGTCGGAAGCCGCCCGGTCCGGGCCGTCCTTCGATGGCGTGCGCTCGAAGGTGCCGGCGGCGCAACGAAGTCGCGCCGCCATGCGATCGGCTATTGCTTATCGAACGGAATATATTGCTGGTACTGCTTGGGCACCGAGCTGCGATAGCGCGCGGGCACGGTGCCGCTGTCGACTGAGTGATCGATCTCCTGCTGCCGCGTCATCTTTTTCTTCGCCGGCTTCTTCGATGCGTTCTTCTTGGTGTCGGTCGGCTGGCTGGAGCTGTCGGTGGTCGCAGCCGGTGCCGTCGTCGCTGCCGGCGCAGTGCTAGTCGCCGCAGGCGCCGCGGTTCCGCCGGCTGCGGGCGCAGTCTGAGCCGACGCGAGCGGTGTTTGCATGATGAGCGCCAGTGCCGCTGTCGCGGCCAGCAAGTATGACTTTTGCATCAGAACCTCCAAATTTGCCTGACCCGAACCAGGCCAAACCTAGGCCTGCGGCATCGACGCGTGCAAGTCTGTCAACATTAGGTCTGATCCTGCATGAGAACTGTGGCCGAGATCACATTGCTCTCCACCGGCTGCGTCACGATGTACCTCGCCTCGAACGCATCCGGCGTCGCGGCGACCAACACAGCATGACCGTGCGTCAGACAGGCCACGGGAACGCCAAGGCCCGGCGTTCCACCCCCCAATCGACGGAGACTGAAATGCGTCGCACCATTCTCACGCTTGCATCATTCGCAACCTTGATCGCCGCCTCGTTGTCGGCGGCTCCGGCCCAGGCCGCCAGCGACCGATACTGCCTGCAAGGCCGCAGCTGGGGCTATCCCGGCAACTGCCAGTTCGCCAGCTACCAGCAATGCGCGGCGAGCGCCTCCGGCACATCGGCCTATTGCGGCATCAATCCGCGGTACGCGTATTCGCAGCCCTACTCTTACTGATGAAGCGGCGGCGTGCGCGCACGACGCGCGCGCCGCCACAGCCACAGCAAAACAGGCCTGAGCGAAGCGAGAATTGCGTTACCCAATTGGTCGGCGATGTGACAAGCTAGAATGCGGGCACTGGAGCATCGGATGAAACGCAGGCAGCTCCTGACTCTTCTCGTAGGTGCGGCAACTGCCAGGCCGATCCGAAGTTTCGCGCAACAATCAGTCAAGCGACCGGTACTTGGCTTCCTAGTGGCAGGCTCGCAGGCCTCGCACGGAGCATGGGTGACGACCTTCGCGCAACGGCTGTCAGAACTCGGATGGGCAGACGGGCGCAATGTCAGGATCGAGTACAAGTGG
Source organism: Bradyrhizobium sp. 195 (assembly GCF_023101665.1). NCBI lineage: Bacteria > Pseudomonadati > Pseudomonadota > Alphaproteobacteria > Hyphomicrobiales > Nitrobacteraceae > Bradyrhizobium > Bradyrhizobium sp. 195. The sequence continues at coordinate 6,895,951 of NZ_CP082161.1, forward strand.
GCGGCTGGGGATGTACAGAAGACTGAGGAGTTTGCAGGCGATTTCGTGCGGCAGAAGGTCGATGTAATCGTCACGTCGGCATACGGTGTAGTGGCCGCCAAACAGGCAACGTCTACCATCCCGATTGTATTTGCAGCCTACGGGGATGCCGTAGCCAACGGCTTTGCCGCAAGCCTCTCTCGACCCGGCGGCAACGTGACAGGACTTTCCGTCCAGCCAGGTGAGCTGAGCAGCAAACGTCTCGAACTACTAAGGGAGGCTATTCCGAGCGTTCGGCGTCTCGCTGCATTGGTCAACATCAATTATGCAGGCCTCAAGCAAGAGCTCGCCGGTATGCGGGTCGCATCCGCAAGAATGAACATAGAGCTCAATGTGATCGAGATAGCGACAGCTAACGACATTGAGCCTGCGATGGCCAAATTGTCCGGCCACACCGATGCGCTATATGTTTACAGCGAGCCTCTTACCAACGCCAACAAAAGCCAAATAATTGCGGCGACCGCCTCCGCCAAAATCCCGACCATCTTCGCATTCAGAGAATTCGTCGACGCTGGGGGCTTGCTCTCGTACGGACCGAACTTCAGCGACCTTTTCAGTCGGGCTGCAGAGTATACGGACAAGATCTTGCGCGGAGCAACGCCAGCAGACATGCCTATTCAGCAACCCGTGAAGTTTGACCTGATTATCAACCTCAGGGCGGCCAAGTCGCTGGGTGTTAGCATTTCAGATAGTGTTCTTATGCGCGCCGATGAGGTGCTTGAATGACTGTAACCCGCTCCATTTGTCGACTTGGGATCACAGGCGGACGAACGAAGCTAGATCAGCGATGTCCGTTCTCGCTTTGAAAGCGTAGAAACAGGAAAGCAGCAAGGGCTAATTGCTGCTGTGAGTAATCCCAGCGTACCCGGTCTTATTCAATCACCTCGTCGGCGCGCATCAGGAACGATTCAGGAAGCTTCAGTCCGATCGCTTTCGCCGTTTTGAGGTTGACTGTCAGAAAGAACCGTGTGGGCTGCTCGATCGGCAAATCAGCAGGATTGGCTCCCTTGAAGATCTTGTCGACGAGCGCCGCCGAGCGGCGGAGGAAATCCTTGATGTCGTATCCATAACTGAGAGTCCCTCCGTCGACCACATATTCGCGGTGGCCAAACGTCGTTGGCAGGTTGGCCTTCATCGCGAGCTCCGCAATACGTCTGCGATGCAGGGCGAAGACGGCATCAGTGATGACGACAACGGCCTCGACACGCTGTTGGGCAAAATGAACGAAGGCATTATCGATCTCGTCTGCGTTGCGCGCATCCGCTCGCCATATCTCAATAACGGTTCGTTGAGCCGCCGCCTGAGCCGTTGCCAGCCCCGGTACGGTCGTCGGGCTATCCGGGTTGGCAAGAACGCCGATACGCGCGAGCTTGGGCAGGATCTCCGATAAAAATTCAATCTGCTTGGAAATCGTGCTCTCGTGTGAGGTCGCAAGGCCGGTGACATTGCCACCTGGCCTCGCAAGGCTGGAGACGAAGCCACTACCAACCGGATCGCTCACGTTACTCATGATGATCGGTATAGTGCTCGTTGCGTTCCGCATCGCGGAAATGGCCGCAGGCGTGCCTAAGACGACAACATCGACATTCAAGCGAACCAGCTCGGCGGCAAGTTCGGGAAATCTGTCGTAACGTCCTTCGGCATAGCGGTATTCGACGACGTAGTCGCGCCCCTCAATATAGCCCAAATCGCGCAGCCCCTCGATGAGCCCGACACTGACCCGCGACGATCCGGCCGGCGTCCCTCCGATCAAGTGTCCGACGCGCCAGGGCTTTCGCACACCTCGCTGAGCCCGCACCGGGAGCGGCCAGGCTGCTACCATAGTGGCAATCGCTGCTATGATCTCTCGCCGTCGCATCTCTCGCCCCTAAGCACGGACGAAGCACAATATCGGCTCTGCTAAGCGAGCTGATATAAGGAAGAGATTGGGCTTGGCCCAAGGCCGGAAGGGCGCGGCCCGATGTCTCAGTCGGGTCTGATCCACATTTCGCGATCGTTCATTGAACCTGTCCTATCAGCCCGCTTGTGTTGGCAAGTAGGCAGGACGATGAGCTCCTTTGACCCGATGGCCGCGGCGGTCGATTGGCTGGACGCGACCGCACAGCCAAGATCGAGACGACGAGGGAGCGCTGATTTCATACGTGCAGGAAGGCGTTGTCAGCGCGGCTCTGAGGTTCAATGCCGCTGGTGACATCTCGTCGCACAGCCGCAGCCTTACGCATCAGGTTCCAACCGTCATTTCCATGGTGGCCGCGCCAGCGTGGATTCGAGCTTGCCGATAATTATTGCTTTAGTCGTTTGGCGAATTGCTTCGTCCGGTTCCCGCTCGAGGTTCCGACTGTCTTGCAATACGCTCGGCTGCGCTCACGCGAGTTCGCAAGTCTTCTAACTCTGAGAACTCGGAAAGAAGCCAGTCGAAACGCTGTTTCAGAACAGCCGTGCGATCATCAGCATCCATTGTAGGCCCTACGACACGCAAGAGGACCCCGCCCTATAACCGGGTAAACTGTGCAAGCCGAAAATGCGGTAGCGAGGCTGCAGTTCCTTACTGAACTGTCGCAGGCGCGTAGATGAACGATATCGCGGGAGGCATTGAGGTGGCGGCTGTCTGATATCGAGGCGACGCTTCGTCTGCACCGATTGCGGCACCACGGCGGTGAGGTCAGGCCGAACTTCGATGATCGCCAATGACGGCCCCGGCCGTGGGGGCTTCTGAGGGTGTGGAGGGCCGGGGCCGCTGGAGGTGCTTGGACCTTGGGGAAGGCCAAGCGCCCACAGTCTAGGAAAATTCGGCAATGAGCTCTGTTCGCTTTCGCACATTGGTAGATGGCTCCCTTGCGCAACCGGACAGCTGCAACAAGGAACATGCGGACTTGATTGAAAAAGCTCCGCGCGAATGCGGCGGAGGGCGCTCTCGTAACTGAGCTTCTGCTCTCACGAGCGGTCGAGGCTGTCCGGGTGGAGGGACTTCCGCTTTGTCCTCGAAATCTGACCCGCATGAGGACACGCGCTACTGCGCGGGGCCGAGCCCGATCTCCGCCAGCCGCGTCGCGAACCAGCGCGACTGCGCCTCATCGACGAGCCCGCTGACATAGACCTCCGACATCGTCACCTGGTTCTTGTCCAGCACCAGCAGCACGCCGATCCAGTACGGAAACCAGACATGCACGTCGGTCAGCGCCCGCAGCTTGTGCTGGTCGTGCTCGAGCGGCGTGTGATTGCTGGCCTTGCGGATCTCGACCGTGAGCAGATTGTTCGGGATCTCGCGCTGATGCACGGCGACGTCAGGATAGATCGACTTTCCCAGATGGTCGTCGGTCGAGATGATGGTGCCGTGCGGCAGATGCAGCGTGCGCTCGCCGAGCCGATCGTAGTTGCAGTCGACCGACCAGCCGGAGAACTGCTTCTCCAGATGCACGGCGAAGCGGTGCGTGACCGCGCGCTCGCCGATGTCCTTTTCGAACAGGAAGCCTTCGTGGGCGTAGAAGTCCCGGAGCGCCGCGATCACCTTGTTCAGCTCGGTCTGCATTTTGCCTCCGGGCGCAATCTTGAGTAGCCCGGATGAAGCGTAGCGCAATCCGGGTTCTCGCAAAACGCACGCGTCCCGGATTACACTGCGCTCCATCCTGGCTACATGAGGCGCGACCAGTCAGACTTACATCTGGACTTCGATCAGCCGCGGGCCGGGCTCGGCGACGGCTTCGGCCAGCGCCTTGTTGAACTCGTCGGCATTGGTGACGGCGCGGCCGGGCACGCCCATGCCCTTGGCCAGCGCGACGAAATCCAGCGTCGGACGGTCGAGCCTCAGCATGTCGTTGGCGCGCTGGCCGGGCTCGCCGGCGCCGACATTGTCGAACTCGCCGCGCAGGATCTGGTAGATGCGGTTGGCGAACACGATGGTGACGATGTTGAGGTTCTCGCGCGCCTGGGTCCACAGCGACTGGATCGTGTACATCGCGCTGCCGTCGCCGACCATGGTGATCACCTTGCGATCCGGACAGGCGATCGCGGCGCCGATCGACAGCGGCGTCGAGAAGCCGATCGAGCCACCCATGTTCTGGAGCCAGTCGTGCGGGGCGGCCGCCGCCGTCGGCGGGAAGAAGCCGCGGCCAGTGGTCAGGGATTCGTCGACCATGATCGCGTTCTCAGGGATAGCACAGGCGATCGCCTGCGCGATCGAGGCGAAGGTGAGCGCGCCGGTCGGCTTGACCAGTTCAGCCAACGCCTGCGGCTTGACGTCCTTGGCGCTGGCCTTCACCGCGCCGGCAAGTGCTTCGAGCGCCGCAACCGAGTTCTCGCCCCAGGAAGTCATGCGATGGACCTCGCAGCCCTCGGGCTTGAGCATGCTCGGCTTGTTCGGATAGGCGAAGAACGCGACGGGATCGTCGGACTCGATCAGCACGATGTGACGAAACTTCGCCAGCATCGGCAGCGCGTTCTCGATCACGTAATGGATGCGATCGATCGAGTAGCGGCCGCGGCCGCGCGCCATCTTGGGACGGAAGGTCGGGCCCATCACGGTGCACCCGGACTTGGCGGCGATGCGCTCGGCCAGCGCCAGGCCCTGCTCGCTCAATGCGCTGCCGGTCATCAGCAGCAGCGTGCCCTCGCCGTCGCCATGCAGGATTTTTGCGGCCTGCTCGACCGCCTGCGGCGAGTAGCTGGCGCGCTGTTGCTCGGCAGGCACCTCAGCGATGCCGTCGGCCTCGTTCCAGGCGGTGTCGGCGGGCAGGATCAGCGTCGCGATCTGCCCCGGTGCGCTCTTGGCGGCGGCGATCGCCGCGGCGCCGTCAGCGGCAACTGATTTGGAGTTCGGCGAGGTCCGGACCCAGGACGACATCGGCCGGGCCAGGCCCTCGATGTCGGAGGTCAGCGGCGCGTTGTAGTCGATGTGGTAGACGGCGTGCTGGCCGACGATGTTGACGATGCCGGAATTCGCCTTCTTGGCGTTGTGCAGGTTGGCAAGGCCGTTGGCGAGACCCGGGCCGAGATGCAGCAGGGTCGAGGCCGGCGTACCCTTCATGCGGTAATAGCCGTCGGCAGCGCCCGTCACCACGCCTTCGAACAGGCCGAGCACGCAGCGCATGCCGGGGACGCGGTCGAGCGCTGCGACAAAATGCATCTCGGAGGTGCCTGGATTGGTGAAGCAGACATCCACCCCACCCTTGACCATCGTCCGCACCAGGCTTTCCGCACCGTTCATCAGAGGCTCCCGCAACCGGCCATGTCCAAATATCCGTTCGATCAATCATTGTTCGCGCGTTCCGTCAAAGCAAGAGGCGGCATCGCGGCCCTGCCCCGCGCGACGATGCGCCGGTTTGGCTAATGTTTTTCGGCAAATTGTGGTTGCCGATTTGGTAACGCCAATCGTGAAGATGGCCTGTGTGCCAGGGAAGGACCTGCCTCACGGGGCCGTGGCTTGCGAAAAGCCCGCAAATATGGCCTGTGGCCTTTGTTGAATCGATTTTTTGCTGGGGGATACAATGATCCGGTTTTTTGCCGCGCCGATTGCCGCCATCGCACTGCTGTCGGCCACGGCGGGTGGCGCGGTCGCCGAAGAGTTCGACTCGCGCGACATCATGGGTGGCGGCCCGAACTTCTTCCGTTCCGGCGCCAATCCCGTTCCCCGCACCACCGTCATGTATAACGGCAGTTACGCGCCCGGCACGATCGTGGTGAACACCAGCGAACGGCGGCTGTATCTGGTGCTCCAGAACGGCCAGGCCCTGCGCTACGGCATCGGCGTCGGCCGTGACGGCTTCCGCTGGGGCGGGGTCCACAGGATCACCGCCAAGAAGGAATGGCCGGACTGGACGCCGCCGTCGCAAATGCTGGCCCGCCGGCCCGACCTGCCGCGCCACATGAAGGGCGGCGTCGACAATCCGCTGGGCGCGCGCGCGATGTATCTGGGCTCGACCCTCTACCGCATCCACGGCTCCAACGAGCCGGAAACGATCGGCCAGGCGGTCTCCTCGGGCTGCTTCCGCATGACCAATGACGACGTGACGGACCTCTATAGTCGCGTCGCAGTCGGTACCACGGTGGTGGTGCTGAACAACTAGACGCACGCGAGCGTCCATAGGGTAGGCAAAGCGAAGCGTGCCCACCGATCGGTGGCTGTTGTCGAGAGATGGTGGGCACGGCGCTTCGCACCTTTGCCAACCCTACGCGGGAACCGCTGGACGCGTGAATTTGCGGACTTGTGTGCGCGACGCGAATGCGGCAGCGTCGAGCGACGATGAGCGCACTCCCCTCGCCCGCGCCTGGCCTTCGCATCGCCCTTCTGGCGCTCGCCGCGCTCACATTGGTGCCTGACACCGCTACCATGGCCGCCGCGGGCGAATTGCCCGCGATCTCCTCGCGTCAGCGCACCGAGAAGAAGAGCTTTACCGACGGCGAGATCGTCGACGGCTTCCTGAAGACGGCGTTCGGCGCCGAATATCATCTCGCCGGACGCGTCGACCGCATTCGCAAATTCGACGGACCGGTGCGCGTGTTCGCCGAGAGCGACCGCACTGACCGCAAGGCGCAGCTCGCAAAGGTCGTGGCCGACATCGGCCGTCGCGTGCAGCATCTCGACATCGCCATGATCGATACCAACGAAGCGGCGAATGTGCGCGTGAAGCTGGTGCGCGACCGCGATCTCTTCCGCACCATCTCGAGCTTCTACGGCGCGGAGAAGGCGCGCGAGATCCGCACCTCGCTCGACCCGCAATGCCTGTCCGGCTTCCGCAAGAACGACAATTTCGAGATCGAGCATTCCGACGTCATCCTCACCGTCGACAACGGCGACTTCACATTCCTCGACTGCGCCTACGAAGAATTGCTGCAATCGCTTGGGCCCATCAACGACACCGCGAGCGTGCCCTGGACCATGTTCAACGACAATGTCTCGATGGGCTATTTCGACGTCTACGATCAGTACATCCTCAATCTGCTGTACGATCCCCGCATCAAGGCGGGCATGACCGTGGCCGAGGCGAAGGCGGTGCTGCCCGCCGTACTCGCCGACGTGCGCGCGTGGGTGAAGCAGGTGAATGATTTGAAGGAGTGAGGCGATCCTCCAAACGCTGACGTCGTAGGATGGGTAGAGCGCAGCGAAACCCATCAAGCAGCTGCTGCGACAGCCGCGAAGCTGATGGGTTTCGCTGCGCTCTACCCATCCTACTGCACCTACTGCACTAAATCAGCCACGGTCGTGGCCGCCTTCAGACCCGTGCCGGTGAGCACCGCGACCGTGATCTCGTTCGCCTTGATGGCGCCGGTGGCGGAGAGTTTGTCGAGCGCCGCCGCCGCGCTGGCGCTGGTCGGCTCGGCGAACAGGCCTTGTCGTGCAAGACGCCGCAGCGCAGCGACGATCTCATCTTCACCGAGCGCGACGGTGCCGCCGCCGCTCTCGCGCAAGGCGCCGATGATCTCGCGCAGGCGCAGGGGATTCTTGATCGCGGTGCCTTCGGCGATGGTCTTGCTGACCTCGCGCGCGACGGGCGTATCGACGCCGCTCTGAAAGCTCGCATCGATTGGCGAGCAATTGAGTGGCTGCGCCGCGAACAGGCGCGGCAGCTTTGCGATCTGACCGGCCTTCAACAGATCGCGGAAGCCGAAGGCGCAGCCCAAGAGACTGCTGCCCGCGCCGACGGGAACGATGACGTTGTCGGGCGCGCGAAAGCCGAGGTCCTCCCAGATCTCATAGGCGAGCGACTTGGTGCCTTCGAGGAAGAACGGCTGCCAATTGTGGCTGGCATAAAAGGTCTCGCTCGACTGACGGATGGCCTCGGCCTCCGACTCCTCGCGCGGCCCCTCGACAAGCTGCACCGCGGCGCCATAGGCCCGCACCTGCGCGATCTTGGCCGGCGAAGTCGAGGCCGGCGCGAGAATCTTCACGCGCATGCCGCCGGCAGCCCCCAGCCCCGCCATCGACGAGCCGCCATTGCCCGACGAGTCTTCCAGAATGGCTGAGATGCCGATCTGCCGCAGGAAGGACAGCATCACCGCCGAACCGCGGTCCTTGAAGCTGCCGGTCGGGTTGAACCATTCGAGCTTGAACAACGGCCGCAGCTCGCCCCAGCCCTGCTGAACCAGCGGCGTGCAGCCTTCGCCGAGCGTGATCGGATTTTTGATCTCGACCGGCAGCGCCGCCCGGTAACGCCAGAGCGAGCGCGTACGGAGCTCGATGTCCTCGCGCGAAATCCCTCCTCCCGGTGTCACCAGCAGCGGCGTGCGCTCGTCCGAGCACCAGCGCGGCTGGTCAAGGGAATAGAGCTGTCCGTTGCGGGGATCGATGTAGCTGGCGGGCATGGGAGTCTCCGGGGTAGAGCCGATCCGGTCGATATGTCCGAATAATCAGGTTTTATCCAGTCACCTGTTCGGACGGGGAAGGCGCCGCCCGCCCCTTCAAAAATTCGAACAATTACATAGATATAGAGAGTGTTTTGGCGTCGTCCGCCGATCGGGGCGGCGGCTGAAACAGGCCTTTGGACCGCCCCGTACGATTAACTTGTCTGTCGTGCGTTGCCGCTACAATATGTTGGATTGAGCTTGCGTCGCCGGTGTTCCGCGTCGGCAACGCGACCGAGCCAGGCCCGTCCGAGCGGCGGGCCGTTGGCTTTTTGGGAGTTTGGTCATGAGCCGCGCGAACCGTACCGACCACATCCGCCTGACCTCGCATCCGGAGCCGGGCGGCAAGGCCGCCTTCCCGATTCACTGGGGCGCTACGGATGCGCGCGCACGGGGGCCGATCATCGGCACGGTGTCACGCGCAGGCGATCGCAACGTGATCGGCAGCCATGGCGGGTCCTATGCGATGTACCGCGCGCTCGCGGTCTCCGCCGGCGCGCTCGATCCGATCCGGCGGCCCGACCTCACCAACACGTTTCCGGCCGCGACCATCGGCCCGTTCGAGCAGTGGCAAGATCCGGCAAAGATCGTCGCACTCGATCCGTGGGGACATCTCGTCGCCGAGAATTTCGGCAAGGACATTGCGGAGGGCGTCGACATCCGGCCGAGCATCGCGGTGACGCGGGCGCGGCTCGACCTGCCGGAGATCCGCGAGGCACTCGCTGCAAAGCGGCTGCGCGCCGACGGCGAGGTCGTGCACGCCAATGGCAGCGTCTCCGTCGTGAAGATCGCGATCGATCCGGTCTGGTACCTGCCCGGCCTTGCGGCGCGCTTCGGCACCGCCGAGACCGAGCTGCGGCGCACGCTGTTCGAGCAGACCGCCGGCATGTTCCCCGAGCTCGTGACGCGGCCGGACATGAAGGTGTTCCTGCCGCCGATCGGCGGCACCACGGTCTACATGTTCGGCGACGTGACAAAACTGCCGGACCATCGCACAAAAATCACCTGCCGCGTGCATGACGAATGCAACGGCTCCGACGTGTTCGGCTCCGACATCTGCACCTGCCGGCCCTACCTGATCCACGGCATCGAGGAATCCGCGCGCGGCGCGCAGGAGGGCGGGCTCGGGCTCGTCGTCTATAATCGCAAGGAAGGCCGCGCGCTCGGCGAGGTCACCAAATTCCTGGTCTACAACGCGCGCAAGCGCCAGGAGGACGGCGATGCGGCCGCGGCCTATTTCGAACGGACGGAATGCGTCGCCGGCGTGCAGGACGCGCGCTTCCAGCAATTGATGCCGGATACGATCCACTGGCTCGGCTTGAAGCGCATCGACCGCTTCCTGTCGATGAGCGACATGAAATACGACGCGCTGACCTCGCAGGGTATCGACATCGTCGAACGCGTGCCGATCCCGCCGGAGCTGATCCCGGCCGACGCCTATGTCGAGATCGCTGCGAAGAAGGCGGCCGGCTATTACTCGTCCGACATCGCGCCCGAGAAGGACGTGGACGGCGTGGTCGGCCGTTCGCTGGAAAAATACTGATCGCGCGATGGCGGAGGCTTTGGAACGACAGGCGCGCGCGCTGCTCAGTGCAGCAGCAGTTCGCGCGCGCGCCGGCGAGATGCTCGATATCGGCCTTGCCGGCGGTTTGAGCCACTTCACTGTTGATCTCGACCGCATGGATGGTGTCGCGGAGGCGGTGCTCGCGGTCACGCGAAAGGCCTATCCGGCGCTGGACGTGCCGTTCCACGCGCGGTGGCGGCATTTTGTGATTGAGGGCGTCGACCGCTGGGCGGACCTTGCGAATGTGGCCTCGTGGCCGGATCGCGCGGCGCGGGCGCGGGCCGAGTTCGATCTCGCCATCGTCAGCGTGCTGCTCGATGCCGGCGCGGGTGCGGCGTGGCGATATCGCGACGCGATCAGCGGCAAAAGCATCGGCCGGTCCGAGGGGCTCGCGATCGCCAGCCTCGACATGTTCGCGAACGGTCTTTTTTCGCGCGATGCCGGCTCGCCCTTGAGGGCCGATGCAGATGTGCTCGCTCAACTGCCGCTCGCCGGGCTTACGGCGGCGTTTCAGGTGAGCGCGGCCAATCCGCTGCTCGGGCTCGAAGGGCGAACCGATCTGCTGCAGCGCCTGGGCAGGCTGGTGGCGGAGCGCGCGGACGTGTTCGGCCTGCATGACACGCCACGGCCGGGCGGCCTGTTCGATCACATCGCCGCGCAAGCCGTCGGCGGCACTGTCGCTGCGCCCGCCATTCTGTCGGGGGTGCTGAACCAGCTTGGGCCGATCTGGCCGTCGCGGCTGGAGGTCGCTGGCGTTCCGCTCGGCGATTGCTGGCGCCACCCCGCCATCAAGGCCAATGATGCGACCGCAGGCCTCGTGCCCCTGCACAAGCTGTCGCAATGGCTGAGCTATTCGCTGATCGAACCGCTGCAGCGCGCCGGGTTCAATGTCATCGATATCGACGGGCTGACGGGGCTTGCCGAATACCGCAATGGCGGCCTGTTCGTTGATCACGAGGTGCTGCGGCTGCGCGATCCCACCGATGCCGCGCGCGCGCATGCGGTGGATTCGCTGCTCGTCGTGGAATGGCGCGCGCTGACTGTGGCGCTGCTCGATCGGTTAGCTGAACTCGTTCGCGCAAAACTCGGGCGCACGCGCGAGACATTGCCGCTCGCCAGCATCCTCGAAGGCGGTACCTGGGCCGCCGGCCGCAGCATTGCCTTTTCACGCCGTCCCGACGGTTCGCCGCCGCTCAAGGTGATCAGCGACGGCACGGTGTTTTAACCCTCTCCCCTTGTGGGAGAGGGTGGCTTCGCGAAAGCGAAGCCGGGTGAGGGGTCTGTCTCCGCGGGCACTTCTCTCAATGAACTTCGCGGAGAGAACCCCTCATCCGGCGCTTCGCGCCACCTTCTCCCACAAGGGGAGAAGGAAGAAAGGCATCTCATCATGCAAGGCGTCACGATCGTCGATCATCCGCTGGTGCAGCACAAGCTGACGCTGGTGCGGGACAAATCCATCTCGACAAAATCGTTCAGGGAGCTGATCAAGGAGATCGGCATGCTCCTGTGCTACGAGGTGACGCGCGATTTGCCGCTCGCGGACACCGTGATCGAGACGCCGCTGGCGACGATGCACTCGGCCAAGATCGCCGGCAAGAAGCTGGTGTTCGTGCCGATGCTGCGCGCCGGTACCACCTTCGTCGACGGCATGATGGACCTGGTGCCGACCGCGCGCGTCGCCCATATCGGGCTCTATCGCGAGCCGCACAGCTTTGCGGCGGTCGAATATTTCTTCAAATCGCCGTCCGATCTCAGCGAGCGCCTCGCGATCGTGGTGACACCGGTGGTCGCCACCGCCAACACGGCGGTCGCCGCCATCGACCGCCTGAAGGAGCGCGGCGCCAGGGACATCCGCCTCGCCTGCCTGATCGCCGCTCCGGAAGGACTCGAGCGGCTGCGCGGCTTGCATCCGGATGTTCCGATCTGGACCGCGGCAGTGGACGAGGGCCTCGACGAGAACGGCTTCATCCTGCCGGGCCTCGGCGACGCCGGCGACCGCGCCTACGGGACGCGGTAGGCACGCTCTAAAGCGAAATCGCTTCAGGTTGAATCAAGTAACCGCGGGCTCGGTCACCTCTCCCGCTTGCGGGAGAGGTCGGCGCACAGCGCCGGGTGAGGGTTCTTTCCTCTGGGGGAGTGTCCCATTGCGGAAGCACCCCACCCCAGCCCACCCCCGCAAGCAGGAGAGGGGGCGCACCTCCGTCGCTGCATCAATCGATGCCTGATCTCATCCCGCCCTAAATCTTCCCGCTGCCGCAAACGCTCTTCAGCGCCTGCCACTCCTTGTCCGTCAACAGCGGCGGGCCGCTGACGGGGCGGTCTTCCCGGGTCATGCGGGCGAGGCGGTCTTCGGTCAGGGGGTGACTGGCGAGGATCGTGGTGAGCGCGGAGCCGCCTTCCTTGCCGGTGACGCGGAACATCAGCTCAAAAGCGGGCTTTGGCGAGCGGCCGAGCTTGTGCATGACCTCGATCGCGAACGTGTCGGCGGCGGTCTCGGCCTCGCGCGAGTAGGAGGCTTCGACCAGGCTGCGCGAGGCGAAGATCACCGCGCTCGAGCCGGTGACGTCGCCGAACAACAGGCCGATCAGGAACGAGGTGCCGCCGTTGTAGATCAGCCCGCGCATATTGTCGTGATGCTTGAGATGGCCGAGCTCGTGGGCGAGGATGCCGGCGAGCTCGTCGGGGCTTTCGGCCTTGTCGAGCAGTCCCTTCAACACGAACACCTTGCCGCCCGGCAATGCAAAGGCATTCGGCACCGCCGTCGGCAGCACGCCCGCCGTCATGGAATCGTCGTCGAGACCTGCGGCATCGCGCAGGCGGTTGACGAGCTTCGTGAAGGCGGCCTTGCCTGCGGGATCTTCGCAGACGCTGCGGCCGAAGATGGTTTTCATCTGCACTTCGGCGGCATCGCCGATGCGCCGCTCGACTGGCTTCGGCACCAGCGGCGCGAGGCGATCGGCGACGAGTGGCACGCCGAACAATACGACGCAGACGATGGAGGTTGCGGCGGCCACCGACCAGCCGACGATTTTGGCGACGCCGCGCCGCGAGGTCTGGTGCTCGTCGAGACGCATGCAGCGAGCAATCACGTCTGCTGCGAGCGCAGCGTCGCGGATTTCGAGCCGCGCCAGGGACGGCGCACTTGTGCAGGCGAGCCGCAGGACGCCACTCGGGCTGTCCGCGCGACGGATATCGGCATAGGCCCAGCGCACGGGCGTTCCGCCCTCCTCGACGATCTCGAGGGCATCACCGAGCGTCAGCATCACCTGACGCCTGCGGCTCGACACGCCGTCGAAGAAGATCGTCGGCTTGACAGCCTGCGCCGGGGCCTCGGTGGACAACTCACTCACAGCTCAAAATCCCGCGACATCGAGTCCGTCGGCAAAACCTTCGCCGAGCGCGCTGGCGAGCTGGCCGCTGCCGCGCACATCCGCGGCGGCCGCGATGTTGTGCACCCCGACGGTCTCCAGCACCTTGGACCAGAGATCGCGCTGAAGATAGACCCGCATGACGATGTTGATCGCGAGCGCCAGGGCGAAATACCCGATCACCATCATCACCACCATCGGGATGCTCTTGGCCGCATCGTCGGAGCCGAACAACTGATCGGCCGGAACGCCGCTCAGCGTGACGACAAGCAAGGCGCCGCCGCCGAGATAGGCGGAGAAAGCCATCGACAGCAACGTCCACCAGCCGATCACCTTCCAGTACAGCCCATAGAAGGCATCATGAGGCAGGTTCGAGGACAGCCTGACGTCGCCAATGCGGATGCCGTCGAGCCACCAGCGCCACTCGCGCGCTTTGAATTCGGCGTAGAAGAACGGCGCGAGCGGGAAGATCAATAGCGCGATCGGGCTGAGCAGCCACAGCCACCAGGCGCGCTTGAAGAAGGTCCAGCCGTCGCCTTCGAAATCACCGCGGAGATCGCCGTAATGGGTGTGCTGCATCTTGTAACGTTCGAGCGCGGCCTCGCGCCACGGCAGCGCCAGGCCGAGCGTCAGGAACACGAGCAGGCCCCACAGCATGGCGCGGAGCGAATAGGCCCAGCCGGAGCCGTCCATCCAGAACCGCACGCCGCGCCAGACCGTACGCGTCAGCCGATAGCGCCGCGCGCGAAAAATCGCGAACTGGCCGAAGGCGTAGAAGCCGATGAACAGCGGCACCGAGGCAAAGCCCTGCCAGCGCTCGAACTCAATGCCGATCAGGAAGTAGGCGAGATAGATCGGCACCAGGATTGCGAGCGCGAACAGAAAGCCGACCAGCAGCTCCTTGGCCCGGCCGGTATATTCGGCGGCATCGCCGTCCACCGCGGTGTTCGCCCACAGATGACGGCGAATGTCGGTGACGAGCCAGAACCGGTAGAAGCCGAAAGTGACCAGCTCCAGCATGGCACCCTTGGTGACCAATTTTCGGAACTCGGAGCGGTTTCCGGTGAAGTCGACCCCCGTGGGCGGCAGCGGCGGTGGAATGGGCTGTGAGCCGATGGGGGTCCATTGCATGTCGTTCACGGCGGCAACCTCGGGGTGATGGTCTATTGCAATCAAACTATAGGTCAGAGATTGGTCGATCCCCAACATGGCCGGGTTCGATTTACCTCGATTCCGGTTGGTTTCTGGCATGATTTCACGACAAACGGTGTGCGCGGGATCACGTTGTGAGGTCGGTAGCCCGGATGGAGCGGAGCGCAATCCGGGATGGTGCCCCAAGCGACGCCGGCCCCGGATTACGCTTGCGCTCCATCCGGGCTACGCATCTACCCACCCCATCCCGCAAAGGTTGGACGCGACAAAACTCTCCCTTGCTCCGGCGCAGACAACCGGCTGTAATTGCAAATCAAATACCGCAGCGCAGAATTCAACGAGAACGCGCGGTTCATGCCAGGGAGAACGGTCATGCATGGGACCATCGAGAGCGCGTCGAAGCTCGACGCACTGCGCGAGCGCGCGTCGTCATTGCCGCTGGAGCAATTCGATCCGGGCGATCCGGAATTGTTCAGGACCGATACGTTCTGGCCCTATTTCGATCGCCTGCGCCGGGAAGATCCCGTGCACTATTGCAAGGACTCGATGTTCGGCCCGTACTGGTCGGTGACGCGCTACAACGACATCATGGAGATCGAGACCAACCATTCGGTGTTCTCCTCGGCCTCCTCGCTCGGCGGCATCACCATCCGCGACATCGACCCGGACCTGCGCCGCGAGAGCTTCATCTCGATGGACCCGCCGCGCCACGCGGCGCAGCGCAAGACCGTGGCGCCGATGTTCACGCCGACGCATCTGGACAATCTCGCGCTCAACATCCGCAAGCGCTCGGCCGAGTGCCTTGACAACCTGCCGCGCGGCGAGGTGTTCGACTGGGTCGACCGCGTCTCGATCGAGCTGACCACGCAAATGCTGGCGGTGCTGTTCGACTTCCCCTGGGATGATCGCCGCAAGCTGACGCGCTGGTCCGACATCGCCACCACGATCCCCGGGCCCGACGGTCTCGTCGCCACCGAGGACGAGCGTCAGGCCGAGCTGACCGAATGCGCCGGCTATTTCGCGCGCCTCTGGAAAGAACGCATCGCGCAGCCGCCGAAGAGCGACCTGCTCTCGATGATGGCGCATGGGGCCGCGACGCGCGACATGGACGCAAAGAACTTCCTCGGCAATCTCGTGCTTTTGATCGTCGGCGGCAACGACACCACGCGCAACACCATGTCGGGCTCGTTGCACGCGCTGAGCCAGCATCCGGAGCAATATCGCAAGCTGCGCGAAAACCCCGCTTTGCTCGACAGCTTCGTGCCCGAGGTGATCCGCTGGCAGACGCCGCTGGCGCATATGCGCCGCACCGCGCTCTCCGATTTCGAGTTCCGCGGCAAGCAGATCAAGAAAGGTGACAAGGTCGTGATGTGGTACGTCTCGGGCAACCGCGACGAGGAGGCGATCGACAAGCCCTACGATTTCATCATCGACCGCGCCCGCCCGCGCACGCATCTGTCCTTCGGCTTCGGCATCCACCGCTGCGTGGGCCTCAGGCTTGCCGAACTCCAGCTCAAGATTATCTGGGAAGAGATCCTGAGGCGGTTCGACCATATCGAGGTGGTCGGCGAACCGAAGCGGGTTTATTCGAGTTTTGTGAAGGGCCTGGAAGAGCTGCCGGTCAAGATTGCGGTATGAGTTAACGCCGTCTCCCCGTTGTTGCGGGGAGAGGCGAGGAAGAGCCAGCTGGAGCCACGACGATGAACATCCAAGCGCCGGTTAAAGCGGACAAGGCCGAACGCATGCGCAGGGCCCGCGAGGAGGCCTATGCGACGCCGTTGTCGCAATTCCACCCCGGCGCGCCCAGGCTGTTCCAGGATGACACGATGTGGCCGTGGTTCGAGCGGCTGCGCAAGGAAGAGCCGGTGCATTACTGCACCAACGCGCCGATCGAGCCCTATTGGTCGGTGGTGAAATACAACGACATCATGCATGTCGACACCAATCACGGCATCTTCTCCTCGGACTCGACGCTCGGCGGCATCTCGATCCGCGACGTGCCGGAGGGCTACGACTATCCGAGCTTCATCGCGATGGACCAGCCCAAGCATTCGTCGCAGCGCAAGACCGTCTCGCCGATGTTCACCCCGACGCATCTGGACGAGCTGGCAAAGCTGATCCGGCAGCGCTCGCAAACGGTGCTCGACAATCTGCCGCGCAACGAGACCTTCAATTTCGTCGAGCGTGTCTCGATCGAGCTGACGACGCAGATGCTGGCGACCCTGTTCGACTTCCCCTGGGAGGAGCGGCGCAAGCTGACGCGCTGGTCCGACGTCTCGACCGCGCTGCCCAAGAGCGGCATCGTCGCCTCCGCCGAAGAGCGCCGCCGCGAGATGGACGAGTGCTACGCCTACATGTCCAAGCTGTGGAACGAGCGCGTCAACTCCGCGCCGCGCAACGATCTGCTGTCGCTGATGGCCCATAACGACGCCACGCGCCACATGGACCCCGACAACCTCATGGGCAACATCATCCTGCTCATCGTCGGCGGCAACGACACCACGCGCAACACCATGACCGGCTCGGTGCTGGCGCTGAACGAGAACCCGGACCAGCACGAGATGCTGCGGAAAAATCCGGCGCTGATCGATTCCATGGTGCCCGAGGTGATCCGCTGGCAGACGCCGCTGGCGCATATGCGGCGCACGGCGCTTGCCGATACCGAGATCGGCGGCAAGCAGATCAAGAAGGGCGACCGCGTCGTGATGTGGTACGTCTCCGGCAACCGCGACGAGGAGATGTTCGAGCGGCCGAATGAGTTCATCATCGACCGCCCGCGGCCGCGCACCCACCTTTCGTTCGGCTTCGGCATCCACCGCTGCGTCGGCATGCGCCTCGCCGAGCTGCAGCTCAAGATCGTCTGGGAGGAGATGCTGAAGCGCTTCGACCGCATCGAGGTGGTCGGCGAGCCGAAGCGGATCTATTCCAGCTTCATCAAGGGATATGAGACGCTGCCGGTGCGGATTCCGGGGTAGGCACTGTCATGCCCCGGCTTGACCGGGGCATCCAGTACGCCGCAGCTTCTCGATTCTAGCCGCGCCGTCTCTGGAATACTGGATTGCCCGCCTTCGCGGGCAATGACAGCGGAGAATGACGCGAAGCACTGGCCAGCTATAAAATTTCGGCATGACAGCTCGCACCAGATGCGAAGGCACGGCGTCGCGCGACTGTTCTACGACACTGCATCTAACTCAACTTGATGTCCCACACGCCTTCCTTGCGGCAGGCGGCGACCTCCTCGCGCAGCAGCGCGGTGACGGCGAGCGAGGCCGTCGAGACCGGGCGGTCGATCGGAGAGGCGAAAATGAGCTCGCGCGTCATCGGTTTCGAGACGGGCGCGGTTTCCAGCCGTCCGTCAGCGACCTCGCCGTGGACCGAGGAGGGCGGCAGCAGCGCGAAGCCGAGGCCTTCCTCGACGAGGCTCGTCAGCACGCGAAACGAATCCGCCTCGAGCTGGACGTCGAGCTTGATCTTGCGCTGGGCGGCCGCGTGCTCGATCAGCGCGCGGAGGCCGTGCGAGTGAGAGGGCAGTACCAGCCGCTGCCGCAGCAGCCAGCCGATGTCGACGCTCTTCTTGCGTGCAAGACCGCAGCCGCGCGGGCCGACCGCGACGATGTTGTCGCGTCCCAGGCTCGCTACGTTGAGATGCAGATCGGCCGAGCGGCCGTAGAGGATGGCGAGATCCATCTCGCCGCGATGCAACCATTCGACCAGGTGGCCGCTGTAGCTCTCGACGATGCGCAGCGAGATGCCGGGAAACTTTTCGACGCAGCGCCGTGCAAAACGCGCCGACAGCACGCAGCTCACGGTTGGAACAAGGCCGAGCACGACTTGCCCGGACGGCGGCCCCTTGGCCGACTGGATGTCGTCGCGGATCTGGTCGATCTGCCGCACGATGCCGGAGGTGCGCGCCAGCAGCAGCCGGCCGGCTTCGGTCAGCACCATGCCGCGGCCGTTGCGGGTGAAGAGTTCGGTGCGCAGCTCGTGTTCCAAGAGCTTGATCTGGCGGCTCAGCGCCGGCTGCGCCACGCGCAACGTGTCGGACGCCTTGGAGAGGCTGCCGAGCTCCGCCACGCAACTGAAGGTCCTGAGCTGCCGGAAATCCATGCTTGCCAATCCTGGAAGGCTACTTCATACGCTATAACAAATGAGCATAGGGGGCTGGCATTGTTTTCACAACGCCAGAGGGTTGGCCGGCGTTATCTTAACTGCCGCTATTGATTGGAAACGCCATGAGTGAAGAACACCACACCGAAGATCACGCCGACATCCGCGAAGCCGTCGCCAAGCTGTGCGCGCAGTTTCCCGGCGAATATTGGCGCAAGCTCGATCGCGAGATGGCCTACCCCAAGGCCTTCGTCGATGCGCTGACTGAGGCGGGCTACCTCTCGGTGCTGATTCCCGAGGAATATGGCGGCGCGGGGCTGAAGCTGTCGGCGGCCGCGGCGATCCTGGAAGAGATCCAGCGCGCGGGCTGCAACGGCGGCGGCTGCCACGCCCAGATGTACACGATGGGCACGGTGCTGCGGCACGGCAACGCCGAGCAGAAGGCAAAGTACCTGCCGAAGATCGCCAGCGGCGAGTTGCGCCTGCAGGCCTTCGGCGTCACCGAGCCGACCAGCGGCACCGACACCTCGTCGCTGAAGACATTTGCGCGCAAGGACGGCAATGACAGCTACATCGTCAACGGCCAGAAGATCTGGACCAGCCGCGCCGAGCATTCCGACCTGATGGTGCTGCTGGCGCGCACCACGCCGAAGGAGCAGGCCAAGAAGCGCACCGATGGCCTCTCCGTGTTCATCGTCGACATGCGCGAGGCCAAGAACAACGGCCTCGAGATCCGCCCGATCCGCACCATGATGAACCACGCCACCACCGAGGTGTTCTTCACCGACATGAAGGTGCCGGCGGAGAATTTGATCGGCGAGGAAGGCAAGGGCTTTCGTTACATCCTCTCCGGCATGAATGCCGAGCGCATATTGATTGCGGCCGAATGCGTCGGCGACGCCAAATGGTTCATCGCGAAAGCGACGAACTACGCCAAGGAACGCAGCGTCTTCGGCCGGCCGATCGGCCAGAATCAAGGCATCCAGTTCCCGATCGCCAAGGCCTATGCGTCGATGCGCGCGGCTGAGCTGATGGTGAAGGAAGCCACGCGCAAATACGAGGCCGGGCTCGACTGCGGCGCCGAGGCCAACATGGCCAAGATGCTGGCGGCCGATGCGTCCTGGGAAGCGGCCAATGCCTGCATCCAGACCCATGGCGGCTTCGGCTTTGCCGAGGAATACGACGTCGAGCGCAAGTTCCGCGAGACGCGGCTCTACCAGGTGGCGCCGATCTCGACCAACCTCGTGCTGTCCTTCGTCGCCGAGCATGTGCTCGGCATGCCCCGCTCTTACTGAGGTCGCACCATGGGAGCATTGGACGGGATCAGGGTGATTGCGGTCGAGCAGGCGGTGGCGGCGCCGTTCTGCTCCTCGCGGCTGGCGGATGCCGGCGCGGAAGTGATCAAGATCGAACGGCCCGAGGGCGATTTCGCCCGCGGCTATGACGCGGCGGCCAAGGGCCAGAGCAGCTACTTTGTCTGGCTCAACCGCGGCAAGCAATCGGCGGTGGTCGATCTCGCAACGAAAGAAGGCTGCGCCGAGCTGGAGAAGCTGATCGCGAGCGCCGACGTATTGATCCAGAACCTCAAGCCGGGCTCGATGGACAAGCTCGGCTTTTCGCGCGAGCGGCTGCTGAAGGACTATCCGAAGCTGATCTCCTGCACCATCACCGGCTACGGCGACGAGGGCCCCTACGCGCACCGCAAGGCCTATGATTTGCTGATCCAGGCCGAGAGCGGCCTTGCCTCGATCACAGGCAATCCTGACGGCGCCTCGCGCGTCGGCATGTCGATCGTCGACGTCGCGACCGGTGCCACCGCGCATGCGGCGATCCTGGAAGCGCTGATCGGGCGCGGGCGCACCGGCAAGGGCGCCGACATCCGCATCTCCATGTTCGACGTGATGGCGGACTGGTGCACCGTGCCGCTGCTCAACTCCGAAGCCGGCAATCCGCCCAAGCGCATGGGCCTGCGCCATCCCTCGATCGCGCCCTATGGCGTGTTCACCTCGAAGGACGGCAAGGACATTTTGATCTCGATCCAGAGCGAGCGCGAGTGGAAGACGCTGTGCGCGAAGGTGCTTGATCAGCCCGACCTGCCCGCCGATCCCCGCGTCGCCAACATGGTCGAGCGCGTGCGCAACCGCGATTTCACCGACAAGACCGTTGCGGACATCTTCGGCAGGATGACGCGTGGTGAGCTGCTGAAGCGGCTGTCGGACGCCGACATTGCGTTCGCTGAGGTCAACACCATGGCCGACCTCACCAACCATCCGCATCTGCGCCGCATCGAGGTCGACACGCCGCAGGGACGCGTCAGCTATCCCGCGCCGGCGCCGATCATCGTCGGCGAAACCCGCAGCTATGGCGCCGTGCCCGCCATCGGCGAACGTCCATCCAGGACATAACAAGAGCGAGGCGTCATGACCGAAAAGCTCGACATCGATCATCTCAGGCAGTGGATCGGCCGCAGCACGGAGGCTACCGACATCGTCACCGCGCAGCTCGTGATGGGCCTGCGCGCGACGCTGTTCCAGGAGGTCGGCGAGCCCAAAAAGGGCGACGCCGCGCCGTTCACGGTGCATTGGTGCCTGGCGCAGCCGGTGTTTCCGATGTCGATGTTGGGGCCCGACGGTCATCCGACCCGCGGCGGCTTCCTGCCGCCGGTGCCGCTGCCGCGCCGGATGTGGGCGGGCGGCGAGATCGAGTTCCTGCAGCCGCTGCAGGTTGGCGATGAATCGACGCGAACCTCGCGCATCGCCGATGTGCAGGTGAAATCAGGATCGACCGGCACGCTGTGCTTCGTCTCGGTCGAGCACAGCATCTCCTCTCCGCGCGGCATCGCCATCCGCGAGCGGCAGGACATCGTCTATCGCGAGATGACGAGCAGCGCGCCCGCCGGCGCCAAGGCCCCGCCTCCGCCACCGACCGCGCAGCACCGCGAGACCCATGTCTCGGATCCCGTGCTGCTGTTTCGTTATTCCGCGCTGACCTTCAACGGCCACCGCATCCACTACGATCGCGACTACGTCACCAAGGTCGAGGGCTATCCGGGCCTGATCTTCCACGGCCCGTTGCAGGCGGCATTCATCATCGAGATGGCAGCGAAGCTCCATGGCGGCAAGGCGCCGAAGAAGTTCACCTATCGCGGGCTGCAGCCGCTGTTCGAGGGCACGGAGTTCTCCATCAACGCCAACGAGACCGAGGCCGGCATGGAGCTGTGGACCGCGAACGCGGAGGGCCAGCCGACGATGAAGGGCACGGCGGTGTGGTGAGCCACCGCCCTCTCCGTCATTGCGAGCGTAGCGAAGCAATCCAGAATCTTTCCGCAGAGACAGTCTGGATTGCTTCGTCGCAAGGGCTCCTCGCAATGACGGGATGGGGCCGCCACCTTTCAATAAACAACAGGGGACGGAAACCATGGCCAAGAACGGCAAGACCGGCAGCAGATCCGTCACCGTCAAGCAGGCGACCCTCGACCTGCTGCGCGCCTTCGGCATCACAAAAGTGTTCGGCAATCCCGGCTCGACCGAGCTGCCGTTCCTGAGCGACTGGCCCGACGACATCGATTACGTGCTGGCGCTGCAGGAGGCCAGCGCGGTCGGCATGGCTGACGGCTATGCGCAGGCGACGCGCAATGCCGGCTTCGTCAATCTGCATTCGGCGGCCGGCGTCGGCAACGCGCTCGGCAACATCTACACCGCGCATCGCAACCAGACCCCGCTGGTGATCACCGCGGGCCAGCAGGCGCGCTCGATCCTGCCGCTGCAGGCGTTCCTCTATGCCGAACGCGCCTCCGAGTTTCCGCGCCCTTACGTTAAATACAGCGTCGAGCCGGCGCGGCCCGAGGACGTGCCGGCCGCGATCGCACGGGCCTACTACACCGCCATGCAACCGCCGTGCGGGCCGACCTTCGTGTCGATCCCGATCGACGACTGGGCCCATGCGACGGCGCCGGTGGAAGCGCGCAAGGTCAGCCGCGAGATCGGCCCTGAGCTTGACTCAATGAAGGCGCTGGTCGCCGCGCTCGGTTCGGCAAAACACCCTGCCCTCGTCGTCGGCCCCGGCGTCGACCGCGCCGGCGCGGTGGAACTGATGGTGCGCGTCGCCGAGAAGGCCAAGGCCAGCGTCTGGGTCAGCCCGTTCTCGGCGCGCTGCTCGTTCCCGGAGCGCCATCCGCAGTTCGCGGGCTTCCTGCACGCCTCGCCGGCGCAACTCTCCGACGCGCTGCGCGCGCACGACCTCGTCGTCGTCATCGGCGCGCCGGTGTTCACCTTCCACGTCGAAGGCCATGCCGCGATCTTCGACGGCGGCGCGACGATCTTCCAGATCACCGATGATCCGGATGCGGCGGCTGTCACACCCGTTGGCACCAGCATCATCGCCACGATGAAGCCGGCGCTGGGCCTGCTGCTCGACCTCCTGCCGGAGAGCAAGCGCGCCTCGCCAGAAGGCCGCACGCTGCCGCCGGCACCGCAAGCCGCCGATCCACTGCCGGTCGAATTCCTGCTGCATTCGCTGTCGCTGGCGATGCCGGATGGTGCGTCGGTTGTCGAGGAGGTTCCCTCGCACCGGCCGGCGATGCAGAAGTTCATGCCGATGCCCGGCCAGGACAGCTTTTACACCATGGCGAGCGGCGGCCTCGGCTACTCGTTGCCCGCCGCGGTCGGCATGGCGCTCGGCAAGCCGAAGCAGCGCACGGTCTGCCTGATCGGCGACGGCTCGGCCATGTATTCGATCCAGGCGCTATGGACCGCGGCGCAACGCAAGCTGCCGCTGACCGTCGTCGTCCTCAACAACTCCGGCTACGGCGCGATGCGCTCGTTCAGCCAGGTGATGCAGGTGAGGAACGTGCCGGGGCTGGAGCTGCCGGGCATCGATTTCGTCCGGCTCGCCGAAGGCATGGGTTGCCATGCGGTGCGGGTGACCAAGGCCGCGGAGCTTGGCGACGCGTTGAAGCGCGGCATGGCGCATGAAGGGACGAGCCTGGTCGAGGTCGTCGTGGATTCGGCGGTGCCTGTGCTGTACGGACAGAAGCATTGACGCTGCCGTAGCACGGATGAGCGTAGCGATATCCGGGGTGCTGCAACAAAGGTCCCGGATGTCGCTTCGCTCATCCGGGCTACGAGGCTACGACGCCAGAAATCCCCCGTCCGCCGCCAGCACGTGCCCGACCACATATGATGACGCATCGGACGCCAGCCACACCACGGCCTCCGCCACCTCCTCCGGGCTTCCCATCCGCCGCAGCGGCAATCCCGCGCTGACCGTCGCGACATCGCCGACACCGGCGCGCAGCATCATGTCGGTGACGACACGGCCGGGGGCGATGGCGTTGATGCGGATGCCGCGCGGGGCGTTCTCCAGCGCCGCCGAGCGCGTCAGCGAGATCGCGGCGGCCTTGGAGGCCGAATAGAGCGAGAAGCCGGGATTGGGATTGCGCACGCCGCTGACAGAGGCGTTGACGACGATACTGCCGCGCCCCTGCGGCATGACAGGCAATTGATGGCGCAGGCACAGGAACAGCGCCCGGACATTGGTGTCGAACACGCTGTCGTAGATCTCTGTGCCCTGCTCTTCCAGCGGCGCGCGGCGCTCCTGGAAGCCGGCATTGTTGAAGGCAACGTCGAGCCGGCCGCAACGCTCAACGGCCGTACGCATCAGCCGTTCGACATCGTCCTCGCGCGTGATGTCGGTTTTGAGCGCCACCGCCTCCGCGCCGAGCTCGCGGCACGAAGCGGCGGTGGCGTCGATCTCGGCTTCGCGCCGGCCGGCGACGACGATCGCCTCAGCGCCCTCGGATGCCATCCGCATCGCCGTGGCGCGGCCGATGCCGCTGCCGCCGCCCGTGACGAGGCAGACCTTGCCCGCCATCCGCTGACCTGCCGGCAAAGTTTCGCTCATGGTCCACTCCAAAACGCTTGCATGCGCCGCTCTGCGCATATAGTTGTATGGTACAACTATATGCCAGGAGTCAAGATGGCCGAACTTGCTCTGATCGACGACATCCGCGCCGCGTCGCGCCTGATGGTGCGCGAGCTCGGCTTCATGGATGCGACGGTGGCGGCCTCGGACTATCCGCCCTCGGCGGTGCACACCATCCTGGAGATCGGCATCCGCGGTCCCATGTCCTCAGGCGAGCTTGGCGATTTCCTGCGTCTGGAGAAATCCAGCGTCAGCCGCCTGGTGCGCAAGCTGATCGATTGCGGCGAGCTCGGGGAGACGCCGGACGAGCTTGATGCCCGCAGCAAATGGCTGTCGCTGACCGCGAAGGGACGGCGAACGCTCGAGGCATTGCATGCGTTCGGCCGCCAGCAGGTGCGCGGCGCGCTGGAGGCGCTGACGACGGCAGAACAGCGCAAGGTGCGCGAGGGCATGATGCTCTATGCGCGGGCGCTCAGGCAGAGCCGGGTGGAGGATGAGGCGGAGCGAGCGGCGTGACCACACTCTCGGTGTCATCGCCCGGCTCGATGTTTAGTCCGGAGACATGGCTGACACCTGTTCGGACACATCACTGACAGGTTGGCCATTGGTCAAGTCGATCGATGCGACCTGCCAGCTGGCGAAGAAGATGCCGTAATGGCCATCGCGGTCCAGCGGCCGGATGGCGAGGCGCTCGCGGGCGAAGGCCTGGGGAACCTTCCAGAAGCGCCCCTTGAAGGAGATGTAGGGTCTTGTCGATGAGACTCTGCGCACGATCTCACCGCTGTCGTATTCGACGATCGGAACGCGAGCCGGCATGGCACGGGTGCTCGGCCGGAAGCGATCGGCGGGGACGTGCATATCGAGGCCCTGGTGGGGACGTTCCAGATTGTAGACTGGCCGCCAGGCGTCGAAGGCGCGCTGGACCTCCGGGAGAGTGCGGAAGCGACGCATGGCAAGAACCTCGGCCTTCAGGGTGCAATGGAAGCGTTCGTTCTTGCCGCGCGCCTGCGGGTGACAGGGCCTGGCATGCACCACCCTGACACCGAGCTTGAGCAGCCACACCTTCAGCCCGGTCCAACGAACACCTGACGTATCGCCCCACGGTGAGCCGTTGTCGGTGTAGAAAGCCTCCGGCAGGCCGTAGCAGCGGAACGTCGTCGTCAGATGATCCTGCACGGTAAGACGCTGCTCGTCGGCGCAGGCCTTCAGGCACAGGACATAGCGCGAGTGATCGTCGACAATTGTCAGCGGATGACATCGCGTCCCGTTGGCGAGCGGCAGGTGTCCCTTGAAGTC
The DNA here is from genome assembly GCF_023101665.1 of Bradyrhizobium sp. 195. NCBI lineage: Bacteria > Pseudomonadati > Pseudomonadota > Alphaproteobacteria > Hyphomicrobiales > Nitrobacteraceae > Bradyrhizobium > Bradyrhizobium sp. 195. Next base: position 6,921,736 of record NZ_CP082161.1, read on the forward strand.
CATCTGCCACAGCAGGTTAGGAGCTTCCTTCTCGAAGCGATGCCCGGATTGGGCGGTGCATTCTCGCTTGGCTTGACCCGACCGTGCCGACACAGGATCTGGTGCACCGTTGACGGCACGGGCACCGTCTGCCCGCGCCGCTTCAGGCAGTGAGCGATCTTCCGCGCTCCCCAAGCCGGATGCTTGTCCCGCACGGCCAGAACCTGTGCCTCGACCGCAGCCTCACTGCGCTTGGGCATCGCATGCGGGCAACGGCAGCGGTCGGCCAGCTCTCGATCGCCAGCCTGCCAGCGCCGCAGCCATTTGTAGCCCACGTCAGGGCTGATGTTGAACCGTCGGCACAACTCGCGCCGATTGGCGCCCTCCTGCAAAGCCAGCCGCACGAACTCGTGACGCTGATCCATTGCTGACACCTCACTCCAGGGCATGGACGGCCTCCCGAATCGGACCAATCCAGCCAATGTTGATGTGTCAGCTATGTCTCCGAACACCCGTCAGTGATCTGTCCGGGCTAAACACTCGACCGGGCGATCCAGTACTCCGCGGCGCCAGTTGTGCAAACCAATGACCGCCGCGGAGTACTGGATGCCCCGCTTTCGCGGAGCATGACAGGGTCAACCGCGGCACCAGCGTCGGCTACTTACCGAACTCTTCCCGCATCCTGGCCTGGATCTTGGCCATGCCGCCGATCCAGCGGTCGTAATTTTCGGTCTTCTTGCGCATGTAGCCGAGCACCTGGGGGTGCGGCAGGATCAGGAACGTCTCCTGCTCGAGGCCGGCGAGCACGTCCTTGGCGACCTGCTCGGGCGTGAGATCGCCGTCGCCGGATTGCGGGCCCTTCGGGATCGAGCGCAGCATGTTGGTGTCGACGCCCTGCGGGCAGAGGATCGAGACCTTGATGTTGTCAGCCTTGTGCGAGATCGCGAGATTCTCGGCAAAGCCGACCGCAGCATGCTTGGTCGTCGAATAAGCCGGGCTGCCGACCTGCGACAGCAGGCCCGCAGCCGAGATCGTGTTGAGGAAATAGCCGCCGCCGCGCGCCTTCATGCGGGGGACGAGATGCCGCGCCGCATAGACATGGGCCATGACGTGGATCGCCCAGCTGCGCTGCCACGGCTCATCGGAGGCGCCGCCGGCATTGACCGACATCGGATCGAAGCCGCCGCCGATGCCGGCATTGGAGCAGAACAGCGCGATGGGGCCGAACTGCCGCTCGGTCTCCTCGATGACGTGCGAAATGTCCTTCTCCTGCGCGACGTCGCATTTGAAGGCCGCGCCATCCACCAGGGCGGCGACGGCCCTTGCGTTGGCAGCATCCATATCCGCGACGACGACCTTGGCTGCGCCTGCGTTGTGAAAGGTCTCGCACAGCGCCTTGCCGATGCCGTTTGCGCCGCCCGTGACGACCACGACCTTGCCGGTCACCTGCATGCGACGTCTCCTCTTGTCTTATACCGCTTCTTGAAGCTTGCTCAGCTCAACACGAGGTCGAGCACCGCGGTATAATGGCACGCCGCACCGGCCAAGACAAAGCCGTGCCAGATCGCATTCTGGAAGCGCAGCCGCCGCCAGGCGTGGAAGATCACGCCGAAGCTGTAGAGCAGGCCGCCGGCAAGGATGAAGCTCAGCACCAGCGCGGGCAGCGCCCTGACCACGGCGTCGTAGAGCATCACGCCGCTCCAGCCCATGGCGAGATAGATCCCGACCGAGACGCGGTCGAAGCGGCCGGGGCAGCAAAGCTTGAGCACGATACCGAGGATCGCAACGCACCAGACTCCGGCAAGCAGCACCAGCGCGAACCCGCTGTCCTTCACCTCCAGGATGAACGGCGTGTAGGTCGCCGCGATCAGGAGATAGATCGCGGAATGGTCGAGCCGCCGCAGCAGCCATTTGGCCGGCGAGATCGGCCAGAGATTATAGGTCGCCGACAGCACCAGCATCGAGAGCAGGCCGGCGACATAGATCGAGACGCCGACGATGTCTGTGGCGTCGGCATAGACCGCCGTCAGCACCATCAGCACGGTCGCCGCGATGACGCCGGAGAGGACACCGATCGCGTGGACTACGCCGTCGGCGATGAGCTCGGCGCGGTCATAGTTCCAGCCGATCACGTCGGCCGCGGCGTGGACAGAGGTGGATGCAAGGTGTTTCAGTTGGAAGACGGTCATGGCAATCCGCAAAGTGAGGTAATGGCCTCTTCTATGGGTGTTTCGGGATCGGCGCGTCGTTCAAACGGCTGATTTGCCGACAAAGGCGGTGGAAGTATGAAAGCTTGATTTTCCTCAGGCAGTTGCCACTTTTGTGACTAATCCATTTTGCGTATCCCCGCCCGAGATCCCTTAACGTTCATATGGCATTCAGTTTCCAGGATATGGTCGAAGAAGCGCGCTTGTCGGCCCAGGCGCTGATCGACTATGGGGAGCACTTCTTCAACCCGACGGTGCGGTTAGGCGTTACCGGCCTGTCGCGGGCCGGCAAGACCGTGTTCATCACCGCGTTGATCCACGGCCTCACCCGCGGTGGCCGGTTTCCGGTGTTCGAGGCCTATGCCTCGGGCCGGATCGCGCGGGCGCATCTGGCGCCGCAGCCCGACGATGCCGTGCCGCGCTTTGCCTATGAAAACCATCTGCGCGCGTTGGTCGAGGAACGACGCTGGCCGAATTCGACGGTCGACATCAGCGAGCTCCGCCTCGTCATCGACTATCAGCGCAACAACGGCGCCGATCGCACGCTGACACTGGACATCGTCGACTATCCCGGCGAATGGCTGCTCGACCTGCCGCTGCTCCAGAAGAGTTTCGAGCAATGGTCGGCGGAGAGCCTTGCGCTGTCGCGCGAGGCGCCGCGTGCGCATCTTGCGAGCGAATGGCACGCGCATCTCGCAACACTCAAGCCCGGGGCGCGCGAGGACGAGCAGGCGACGCTCACCGCCGCAAAGCTCTTCACCGATTATTTGCGCGCCTGCCGCGACGAGCGCTTTGCGATGAGCCTGCTGCCGCCCGGTCGCTTCCTGATGCCCGGCAATCTCGCAGGCTCGCCGGCGCTGACCTTTGCGCCGCTCGAGGTGCCCGCCGGCGGGCAGGCGCCGGAGGGTTCGCTGTGGGCGATGATGGTGCGCCGCTTCGAGGCCTACAAGGATGTGGTGGTGCGCCCGTTCTTCCGCGATCATTTCGCCCGGCTCGATCGCCAGATCGTGCTGGCCGATGCGCTTGCCGCGTTCAACTCCGGTCCCGAGGCGCTGCATGACCTCGAAGCGGCGCTCGCCGGCATTCTCGACTGCTTCAATATCGGCCGCAGCACGATCCTCTCCAGCCTGTTCCGGCCGCGCATCGACCGCATCCTGTTCGCGGCGACCAAGGCGGACCATCTGCATCATTCCAGCCACGACCGGCTCGAGGCCGTGCTGCGCCGCGCCGTCTCCGGCGCCGTTGCGCGCGCGGAAAATACCGGCGCGGCGATCGACGTGGTGGCGCTCGCCGCGGTGCGCGCCACGAGAGAAGCTCAAGTCGCGCAGGGCCGCGACAAATTACCGTCGATCCTGGGAACGCCGGCCGCGGGCGAAAGCGCCGGCGGCGAGTTCTTCGACGGCAACACCGAGGTCGCGACCTTCCCGGGCGATTTGCCCTTGGATCCCGAGCCGCTCTTCAACGGCACCGATGCGTTCCGCGGCCTCGCGACCGAGGCTGCCGAGACAAGCGACTTCCGCTTCCTGCGCTTCCGCCCGCCCACACTCGACCGCGAAGGCAGCGAGCCGCCGACACTGCCACACATCCGCCTCGACCGTGCCTTGCAGTTCCTGATCGGAGACAAGCTCGCATGAACGACCGATCGAAGCCACGGCGGCCGGCGACGTTTCGGCTCGACGATCCCGGCGTCGTCGTCACCGAAGCCGACGAAACCAGCCGACTGAGTCGCGCCACGATCCAGATCACGCCGGAGCACGATCCGCAGGCGCTGCCGGTGCCGATTCAAACCGCGCTTCCCGCGCGCCGCGGTTTTCCCTGGGGTGCGCTGTTCTGGTCGGGCGTTGCCGGGTTGACGTTGCTCGGCACCGGGCTCGGCGTCGTCCATCTGATCGAGGATTTGTTCGCGCGCAGCGAAAGCTTCGGCTATGTCGGCCTCGCGTTTGCGCTCGTGACCGCGCTTGCGCTCGCGGTGGTGATCGGCCGCGAGGCGTTCGGTCTCGCGCGCCTCGCCGCGATCGAGAAATTGCACCAGCGCGCCGCCGCAGTTCTCGCCAGCGACGATCGCAAGGAGAGCCGCGTCATCGTGCAGGACCTGCTCAAGATCGCGCACCAGAACCCGCAGCTCGCGCGCGCCCGCGCCGCGCTAGAGAGCCATGCCGGTGAGATCATCGACGGCGCCGACATGATCCGGCTCGCCGAGCGCGAACTGATGTCGCCGCTGGATGCCGAGGCGCGGCGACTGGTGTCGTCAGCCGCGCAAAAGGTTTCGATCGTGACCGCGGTGAGCCCACGCGCCGCGATCGACGTGCTGTTCGTGTTCGTCGCCGCACTGCGCCTGATCCGTCAGCTGGCGCGGCTCTACGGCGGCCGCCCCGGCGCGCTCGGCATGATCCGCCTGCTCCGCCACGTCATCGCCCATCTCGCCATCACCGGCGGCATGGCCGCGAGCGACAGCCTGGTGCAGCAGATGCTCGGCCACGGCATCGCGGCGAAGCTGTCGCAGCGGCTCGGCGAAGGCGTGCTGAACGGCCTGCTGACGGCTCGGCTGGGATTGGCGGCGATCGACGTCACGCGCCCGCTGCCGTTCGCAGCGCTGCCGCCACCGAAGCTGTCGGACCTCGCTACGGATCTGCTGCGGAAGAAGGACGGGGAGGATTAGCGGCGCTTCCTTACCCTCCCCTGGAGGGTAAGCGCCCCGCCAAGAACCGTAGGGTGGGCAAAGGCGCACTTGCGCCGTGCCCACCATTAATCCGGGACTTCGACAGAAGTGGTGGGCACGCTTCGCTTTGCCCACCCTATCCGGTAAGATCAGGCGCGCTGCCCCGCGGCTACTTCTTCAACAATATTCCAATCGCTCGCGCCATTCGCCTCACCGAGCCAGCGTAGCGGCCCAGTTCGGCGGCTATCCTCGATGCGCCAACTCCCTGCCGAGCCAGCTTGACCAATCGTCGGACCTCATGCTCGGCCCATTGCTTTGGCTTCGGTGTTTTCATGGTGCGGCGCTCATACCACCCACCTAACCAGTAAGTCGGGCTGCCAACACTTGGGAAATTTACGGGTGGTGCCTGCCCGCAATCGCGAAGGTGATAACGCTTAACCCCTCGCCAGGAGGCTCAACAATGCGACAGGCATGCGCGCAAGGGGGCAAGGAAGAGCAGCCTGCCGCGCTAGGCGAGCACTCGCCTTTCGAATTCCCCAGCCAGCACCTTCCACTGAAACAGCGGCGAGTCCTTCGGCGGCGACAGCTCCGGGGTCCAGCCGCTCAGCTTCTCAATCACATAGGTATCCGTCAGAACGCCGCGCCAGCGGCGTTCGACCCGGGCGAGCGGCTCGCGGTTGGCGGGGATGCTCTCCCACAGCGACGAACGATCGTCCGGCTCGCGGCCGACATAGATGCCGTCGTGGCCCTTGATCCGGTCCATGCCGGGATCGCTGAAATCCTGGAAGCGGCCGCGTTCGTTGATCTCGATGACAGGCATGCGGCCCCTGAACATCCAGCGCATCATGGCGTAGGTGCGGTAGTCCGTGGTGGCGATCCAGGTCGCGCCGGTTTCATCGAGCGCAGCCTGTGCGCGCGCGGCGACCTGCTCATAGCCGGCCTCGGCGCCGATCGGATCGATCTTGCCGAGGAGATTCCACGGCGCGGCGACGTAATAGAGGAACACGATGACGACGAAGGCGATGCCCGAGACGATCGCTGTCCTGGCCCAGAACACCGACGATCTCAGCATGCGCGCCGACCAATTCTCCTTCATCATCGTCGCCAGGTTCACGGCGGCGGCGGCAAAGCCCACCGGCCACATGAACATCGGCCAGGTGTCGCCGACCCGCAGCGTCGTCGACTTGAAAAGGAAATAGAGGAACGGCACCAGCACCGCGGTCGACAGCAGGATCGCAACCGGCTCGCGCGTGCGATAGCCGCGCCATGCCGTCAGCACCAGACCTGTCAGCACCACCGGCAGCATGACGAAGCCGACCAGACCGAACTGCAGGCCGATGTAATCGCCGATCGTCCGCAACGAGATGCCGTAATTTGCGGTAGCGCGCACGCCCTGGAAACGAAACGAAGCCCAATCGTGCTGCGCGTTCCAGATCAGCACCGGCGAGAACACTACGATCGCGACCAGCACGGCGAGATAGGGATAGGGACTGCGCAGCCAGCGCCAGCGCCAATCCGGCACCAGCAGAAAGGCGGCGACCGCGGGCGCGAACATGATCGCGGTGAACTTCGACAGCATCGAGAGCCCGGCGAACAGGCCGGCCGCAAGCCACCAGCGACCGTCGCCGCTCTGCGCGAGCCGCACCAGCGACCACATCATCGCCACCGCGAACGGGATCATGGCGACGTCAGGCGCGACCTTGGCCATCAGCAGGCCGTAATAGAGCGCGGCTTCCGGCAACAGCACAGCGAGCACCACGGCGTGCACATCATGCGTGAGGCGGCGGACGATGTCGGCGAGCAGCAGCTGCGTCACCAGCATCGCGACGATGCCGCCGAAGCGGACACCAAGCGTGGTGTCGCCGAAGATCGCGGTACCGAAGCGGATCAGCCAGGCGATGCCCGGGGGGTGATCGAGGAAGCTCAGAGCGCCCTCCTTCGACCAGGTCCAGTAATAGGCCTCGTCGGTGCGCAGCTCGATCGCGGAGGCGTAGACGATGCGGAGCAGCGTCATCGCGGCGATGATCGCGATGGCCATGACGAGGGGACGGCGCGTGGCGCCGCCGGAGGGCATGGTGATGTCAGAAGCTGTCGTCACGGCCGCGCTTTTCGCCAACCTGGAAGGGGGAGTCAATGCGGGGGTGGCCCAGCCGTAGGGTGGGCAAAGCGAAGCGTGCCCACCATCAGGATATGGTCGAGAAATGGTGGGCACGGCGCGCAAGGGCGCTCCTTTGCCCACCCTACGATTTCGTAAGCTTGTCGGGCATGTGATCCCGCCAGCTGTCCACACCCGGAATTAAACGTTACGCTGGCTGTTCTCCTTCGTGAGCTGATACAACCGAATCATGGCCATCGCTGCTGCACACATGTTCGAACTCGTTCGCGCCACCAGCGTGCGGCAGGTGCGGCTCATCTGCGGCGTGATCCTGTTCTCCTATGTGATCAGCCATTTCCTCAACCATGCGCTCGGCAATATCTCGGTCGAGGCCATGGAGACCGGGGTCTACTATCACACCGTCTTCTGGCAGTTCCTCCCCGTCGCGATCGTCTTCTACACGGCGGCGCTCACGCATATGGGGCTCGGCATCTATGCGCTGTATCAGCGCCGGCAGTTCCGCTGGCGGACGATCGAGCCGCTTCAGCTCGTGCTGGGCTTGAGCATTCCGGCTCTGGTCATGGGGCACGTGATCGGTGTGCGGCTCGGCTACACACTTTACGATCATCAGAAGCTCTATCCGCAGGAGCTCTACCTGTTCTTCGTCGCCGCGCCCGGCCGGCTCTGGCAGATGACGATCCTGCTGCTGATCGCCTGGGTGCACGGCTGCATCGGCATCTATTTCTGGCTTCGCCTCAAACCGTTCTTCGCGCGCGCCGCACCCTATCTGCTCGCCGCAGCCGTGCTGGTCCCGACGCTGTCGCTGCTCGGTATTTACCAGGGCGGCCGCAGCGTCGTGATCGAGAGCGACGATCGAGACTGGCGTGCGCAAAATCTCTCCCGCCGTCAGGTCGGCACGGTCGCGGAAGGCAACACGCTCGACCGCATCACCGGCATCCTCACCGTCGGCTATTTCGGTCTGCTCGCCCTGGCGCTGGCGGCTCGCGGCGTGCGCGCCTTGCGCGAGCGGCGCGGCGGCATGATCGCGCTGTCCTACGGCAACGGCAAGACGGTGCGGGTGCCGAAGGGCCTCTCCGTGCTGGAAGCAAGCCTCCGCCACAATGTGCCGCATGCAAGCGTCTGCGGTGGCCGCGCCCGCTGCTCGACTTGCCGCATCCGCATCATCGGCGACCATGACGCGCTGCCCACACCGTCGCAGCGCGAGGCCTTCGTGCTCACCCGCGTCGGTACCGCCGATCCGTCGATCCGGCTGGCCTGCCAGCTGCGGCCGACGTCCGATCTCTCCTTCTTCCAGCTGTTCACGCCGCACACGCATGCGACGGACGGGCAGGCCTCGACACCAGCCAGAATCGGCCAGGAGCGCTATCTCGTCAGCCTGTTCGTGGACATGCGCGGCTCGACCCAGCTCGCGGAAAAGCGGCTGCCGTTCGACACCGTCTTCATCGTCAACCGCTTCCTCGGCGCGGTGTCGCAGGCGGTGATCGAGAACGGCGGCCAGCCGAACCAGTTCGTCGGCGACGGCATGCTGGCGCTGTTCGGATTGACTGCCGATCCGCAAACCGCCTGCCGGCAGGCGCTCAAGGCGGCCGCCGGCATCGCCACGCATATCGACGAGCTCAACGAGCTCCTGAGCCACGATCTGCGCCAGCCGATCCGCTTCGGCGTCGGTATTCATGGCGGCGAGGTCATCATCGGCGACATCGGCTATCGCGATCACATCGTCTTCACCGCGCTCGGCGATGCCGTGAATGTCGCAGCCCGGCTCCAGGACATGACCAAGACGCTGGCCTGTGAAGCCATCGTCTCGGAAGAAGTCCGCCGCACCGCCGGCCTTGTCGACGACGCCCTGCCGCAGCAGGAGGTCGCGATCCGCGGCCGCGACGAGCCGCTTGCCGTGCGCGTGGTGGCGGATGCGCGGCAGCTGACGGCGCTGGTCGACGGTAGCGCACGCGCTGCGGCGTAGAGTACCAAGCGACACGAGCAGTGCGCTCCCTCCCCCGCTTGCGGGGGAGGGTTGGGGAGAGGGTGTCCCCGCAAAGGGACAATCCCCTAGAGGAGAAAGCCCTCACCCGCGCGCGGGACGATGCTTCGCATCGCCCGGGGCGCGACCTCTCCCGCAAGCGGGAGAGGTGCTCCACCGTCGCGGTTACGACTCGACTCCATCACCACGTAACACCGGCCTGCTGCAACGCAGCGGCATGGGCCTGCTGCGAAAGCACGAATTGACTTCGTCGAGATCGTTGCGACAGATGAGCGCGGGCCCGCGGTGATGACCGCTGGTCCAACGAAAAGCTCCGGGAGGGGACCAGATGTTCGATCGACGCGACCTGCTCAAAGGAGCGGGCTTGACCGCCATTGCGGCCACATTGAATTCCACCAAAGCGCTGGCACTCGATACCGTCACGCTCCCGTTCGCCAATGGCGAACGGCCGCTGGTGAAATATCCGCAGAAGCGGCCGATGATCGGCCTGACCAGCCGGCCGCCGCAGCTCGAGACGCCGTTTGCGATCTTCAACGACGGCCCGATCACGCCCAACAACGCGTTCTTCGTGCGCTATCACCTCTCCGACCTGCCCTACAATCTCGATCCCGACAAGTTCACGCTGGAGGTCAAGGGCAAGGTCGACAAGCCGCTCAAGCTGTCCCTCAAGGACATCAGGAAGATGAAGGCGACCGAGATCGTCGCCGTCAATCAGTGCTCCGGCAACAGCCGCGGCTTCGTCGAGCCGCGCGTCGCCGGCGGCCAGCTCGCGAACGGCGCCATGGGCAACGCGCGCTGGCGCGGCGTGCCGCTGAAGGCCGTGCTGGAGATGGCGGGCGTGCAGAGCGGCGCCAAGCAGGTCACGTTCAACGGCATGGACGGGCCGGTCAGCGACAAGACGCCTGATTTCGTCAAGGCACTCGATATCGATCACGCCAGCGACGGCGAGGTGATGCTGGCCTATGGCATGAATGGCGAGGACCTGCCGTTCCTCAACGGCTTCCCGCTGCGCCTGATCGTGCCCGGCTATTACGGCACCTACTGGGTTAAGCACCTCAACGAGATCAATGTCATCGACAATGTCTATGACGGCTTCTGGATGAAGTCGGCCTATCGCATTCCTGATACGCCAAACAACGCAATCGAGCCCGGCACGGCGCCGAAGGCGACGATCCCGATCAACCGCTTCACCATCCGCTCCTTCATCACCAGCGTGCCTGATGGCGCCAAGCTGAAGGCGGGAGCTGTGACCCTGCGCGGCATCGCCTTCGACGGCGGCAAGGGCATCAAGGAGGTCCAGGTCTCCACCGACGGCGGCAAGACCTGGGTGAGCGCAAAGCTCGGCAAGGATCTCGGTAAATACTCGTTCCGCGAATGGAAGCTGCCGGTGAAGCTCGCGGCGGGCACCGTTGAGCTCAAGGTGCGCGCCACCGGCAATGGCGGCGAGACGCAGCCGGACACGCCGCGCTGGAACCCGGCGGGCTATTTGCGCAACGTCGTCGAAACCGTCCGCGTGACCGTGGCCTGAAGGAGAATGATCATGCAGCGCACCGTTCTCTTCGCCATTCCCCTTGCCCTTGCCGCCGCGGTGGGAGCGGCCCTTGCCGCGCCGGTCAATTACAAGACCCCCGATGAGGTCGCGGCGCTCAAGCCCGGGCCCAATCTCGACGTCGTGCAGGGCAATTGCAGCGCCTGCCACTCGGCCGACTACATCAAGACGCAGCCGCCGATGAAGGACAGGAAAGGCTTCTGGCAGGCCGAGGTGACCAAGATGATCAAGGTCTATGGCGCACCGATCGACGATGCCGACGTCGGCAAGATCGTCGATTATCTGGCCGCGACGTATTGACGGATGGCGCGCAGCATCGGGCCATTTGACCGCGAAACGGGCAAAACCGGTAAAAGCGCCGCGAAGTTGAGCGGAATTGGCGAAATGCTGATGTGGTTTGAGCTACCAAGCCCGCCACATTCCGCGTATCCTGTTAGGACCGAACCGGCCGGTTGGCGGGGACTGGCGGTTCGAGATCTCGGAGGAAGACCCGCGGAGAAGTCGTGATGGCTAAAGGTACGGTCAAGTGGTTCAACCCGACGAAGGGTTATGGATTTATCCAGCCTGCGTCGGGCGGCAAGGATGTGTTCGTGCATATCTCGGCAGTGCAGAAAGCCGGTTTGTCCTCCCTCAATGAGGGGCAGACGGTGGAATACGAAGAGATCGCAAACCGGGGCAAGACCTCCGCAGAGAACCTCAAAGTCTAAGCGCCCGCCAGCATTTGCTGCCTCCCGGATCTGTCCGGGAGCCGGGCCAAAAAAATTTTAGAAGACGGTGAGTGCATTCGACGACAGGCGTTGCGATTGCACACGGAGAGCTATTTTTCGCGCGAAGACCGCTCGTTCAACGCCACAGCAATGACAATCGCGACGGCATTTCGTCAGCCCACCGGCAACGGTGCGTCGCGCTTGATCTCTTCCATCACCGCATAGGTCCGCGTCTCGCGCACGCCCGGCATCGACAGCAGGGTCTCGCCGAGGAAGCGTCGATAGGCGGTCATGTCTGCCAGTCGCGCCTTCACAAGATAGTCGAAGCCGCCGGCAACCATGTGACACTCCAGCACTTCGGGCGCGAGTTTCACCGCGCGCGCAAACCGCTCGAAATTATCCGGCGTGGTCTTGTCGAGCAGCACCTCGACGAACACCAAGAGCCCGAGGCCGAGCCGGTGCGGATTGAGCCGCGCGCCATAGCCCTCGACAAAGCCCTCCCGCTGCAACCGCTTCAGCCGCTCGCCGATCGAGGTCGGCGACAGCCCGATGCGCTCGGCGAGGTCGACATTGGCGATGCGCCCGTCCTCCTGCAAAATCGAGAGGATCTTCCGGTCGATTCGATCGAGTTCCATGGTTTATGCGGCTATTCTGGCGATGATCTTCATTTTTTAAGGCAAACGAGCTAGATTGTCTATCGAACTACGGTAGTCCCGGCATTATCCTGGATTTCAGCCACAGGACCCGCCATGCCGAACATTCCGCCGCCCTTCACGGCTCCCTACGCACCCGATGACGTCGAGATCGCCGCGCGCCTGTTGCCGGCATCGCATCTGGCCCCGCCGCAGGAGGCGCGGATCGACCGCACCGCGACGCGGCTGATCGAGGCGATCCGTAAGCGCGACGACCGCCTCGGTGGGGTCGAGGACATGCTGCGGGAGTTCGCACTGTCGACCAAGGAGGGGCTCGCGCTGATGGTGCTGGCCGAGGCGCTGCTCCGCGTGCCCGACTCGCGCACCGCCGACCAGTTCATCGAGGACAAGCTCGGCGAGGGTGACTTCATCCACCACGAGACCAAGTCCACCGCCTTCCTGGTCAACGCCTCGGCCTGGGCGCTCGGCCTGTCGGCGCGGGTGATCCAGCCCGGCGAGACGCCCGACGGCACCATCGGCCGGCTGGTGAAGCGGCTCGGCGCGCCGGCGGTGCGCACCGCCACGCGCCAGGCGATGCGGCTGATGGGCAATCATTTCGTGCTCGGCGAGACCATCGAGCAGGCGCTGGAGCGGGGCCGTCCGCGCTCCGGCCAGAAGCCGCGCTATTCCTTCGACATGCTCGGCGAAGGCGCGCGCACGGCGGCGGATGCCAAGCGCTATTTCGATGCTTATGCCAGCGCAATCGAAACCATCGGCAAGGCGGCCGGCAACCATCCCCTGCCCGACCGGCCCGGCATTTCGGTCAAGCTCTCGGCACTGCATCCGCGCTTCGAGGCGATCAGCCGCGAGCGGGTGATGGCCGAGCTGGTGCCGCTGCTGCTGGACCTCGCGCAGCGCGCCAAGGCCCATGACCTCAACTTCACCGTCGATGCCGAGGAAGCCGACCGGCTGGAGCTGTCGCTCGATGTGATCGCGGCAACGCTCGCCGATCCCTCGCTAGCCGGTTGGGACGGATTTGGCCTCGCGGTCCAGGCCTATCAGAAGCGCGCCAGCGCGGTGATCGACTATGTCGACGAACTCGCCCGCGCGCACGACCGCAAGCTGATGGTGCGGCTGGTCAAGGGCGCCTATTGGGACACCGAGATCAAGCGCGCGCAGGAGCGCGGGCTCGACGGCTATCCCGTGTTCACGCGCAAGGCGATGACGGATCTCAACTTCGTCGCCTGCGCGACAAAGCTGCTGGCCTTGCGGCCGCGCATCTTCCCGCAATTCGCCACCCACAACGCGCTGACGGTCGCGACCGTGCTGGAGCTTGCCGGAAATAGCGGCGGCTTCGAATTCCAGCGCCTGCACGGCATGGGCGAAGCGCTGTACGAGCAGCTTGCCAAGGATCATCCTGAGATCGCCTACCGCACCTATGCGCCGGTCGGCAGCCATCGCGACCTGCTGGCCTATCTGGTGCGGCGCCTGCTGGAGAATGGCGCCAATTCCTCCTTCGTGGCGCAGGCCGCCGATTATCGCGTGCCTGTTACGGCGCTGTTGCGGCGCCCGGCGGATGCCATCATTCAGCCGCAGCAGGCGGCCCATCCCAAGATCCCGCTGCCCGGCGATCTCTTTGCGCCGGAGCGGCGCAATTCGCGCGGCGTTGAATTCGGCGCGCGCGCTGCGCTCGACCTGTTGCTGAATGACGTGAAAGCCGAGACGGCTGCCCTCAAGCCGATCGCCGATGCCACGCCCGACCAGGCCAACGCGGCAGTGACAGCCGCGCGCGCGGGCTTTGCGGCCTGGAGCCGCACACCCGCCGGCACGCGCGCGGCTGTGCTGGAGCAGGCCGCGCATCTCCTGGAGAGCCGCGGCGCCCGTTTCATCACTCTGCTGCAAACTGAGGGCGGCAAGACGCTCGACGATGCGCTCTCGGAGCTGCGCGAGGCCGCCGACTTCTGCCGCTATTATGCCGCGCAGGGCCGCAAGCTGTTCGGAAACGACACCGTCATGCCGGGCCCGACCGGCGAGAGCAATGCGCTCGCGATGCGCGGCCGGGGCGTCTTCGTTGCGATATCGCCGTGGAATTTTCCGCTGGCGATCTTCCTGGGCCAGGTCACGGCGGCGTTGATGGCCGGCAACAGCGTGGTGGCAAAACCCGCCGAGCAGACGCCGCGCATCGCGCGCGAGGCCGTGGCCCTGCTGCACGAGGCCGGCATCCCCAAAAGCGCGCTGCATCTCGTCACCGGCGATGGCAAGATCGGTGCGACGCTGACGGCGCATCCCGATATTGCCGGCGTCGTCTTCACCGGCTCGACCGAGGTCGCGCGCTTGATCAACCGGACGCTCGCCGCCAAGGACGGGCCGATCGTGCCGCTGATCGCGGAGACCGGCGGCATCAATGCCATGATCGCGGATGCCACCGCGCTGCCCGAGCAGGTTGCCGATGATGTCGTCACCTCCGCGTTCCGCTCTGCCGGCCAACGCTGCTCGGCGCTGCGGCTGCTGTTCGTGCAGGAGGACGTCGGCGACCGCATGATCGAGATGATCGCGGGCGCAGCACGCGAGTTGAAGATTGGCGATCCCTGTGACGTCGCAACCCATGTCGGCCCCGTGATCGATGCTGAGGCCAAGCAACGCCTCGACGCGCACATCGCCCGGATGACGCGCGAGGCACGTCTGCACTTTGCCGGCACCGCGCCGCAAGGCTGCTTCGTCGCGCCGCACATCTTCGAGCTCAAGGACGCCGGCCAGCTCACCGAGGAGGTGTTCGGCCCAATCCTGCATGTGGTGCGCTATCGTGCGGAGAACCTCGAACGCGTGCTGCAGGCAATCGAGCGCAGCGGTTACGGGCTCACCCTCGGCGTCCATTCCCGCATCGACGACACCATCGAAGCCATCATCGACCGCGTCCAGGTCGGCAACATCTACGTCAACCGCAACATGATCGGCGCGGTGGTCGGCGTGCAGCCGTTCGGCGGCAACGGCCTGTCCGGAACCGGCCCCAAGGCCGGCGGCCCGCACTACCTCACGCGCTTTGCGACCGAGCAGACGGTGACGATCAACACGGCTGCGGCGGGGGGCAATGCGGCGTTGCTAGCGGGGGAGGAGTAAGGCTGCCTTCGCGCCGTCGCCACATGCGCATTACCAGTTCCGTCATCCTGAGGTGCGAGTGGCGCGATGCGAAGCACCGCGCCAGGAGCCTCGAAGGATGGACGGCCCAGATGCAGCCCGGCCGTCGCCCTTCGAGGGCCGCTTCGCGGCCACCTCGGGTGACGGATCACCGCAATGGGCCCTGCGCCAGGCGCCGTTGCATCCCTGCAAAACATCGGTCTAATGGCTCCCACCATCTGCCCCGCGCCAATTCCAGCGCGCGGGAAACGACAAGAGCGAGGGAGCGACGCGCGATGGAAAAAGGCATCTTTTCAGGCCTGAAAGTTCTGGACTGCGCAAGCTTCATCGCAGCGCCCGCGGCCGCGACCGTGCTGTCGGATTTCGGCGCCGATGTCATCAAGATCGAGCCGCCCGGCGCTGGCGATCCCTACCGCAATCTGCCGAACCTGCCTGGCTATCCCTCAGGCGAGCACAATTTCGCCTGGCTGCTGGAAGCCCGCAACAAGAAGAGCATCGCGCTCGACCTCTCCAGGCCGGAAGCGCAGGCCGTGCTCTATAAGCTGGTCGAAGAGGCCGACGTCTTCATCACCAACATGCCGCCGCCGGTGCGCGCCAAGCTCGGCATCACCTACGATCACCTCGCCCATCTCAACGACCGGCTGATCTACGCCTCCTTCACCGGCTATGGCGAGAAGGGCGAGGAGGCCAACAAGCCCGGCTTCGACAGCAACGCCTATTGGGCGCGCTCGGGCCTGATGGACCTGGTCCGTGCCGACACCGACACGACCCCGGCCCGTTCGGTCGCCGGCATGGGCGACCATCCCTGCGCCATGGCGTTCTACGGCGCCATCGTCACCGCGCTCTATCAGCGCGAGA
This sequence comes from Bradyrhizobium sp. 195, assembly GCF_023101665.1. Taxonomy (NCBI): domain Bacteria; kingdom Pseudomonadati; phylum Pseudomonadota; class Alphaproteobacteria; order Hyphomicrobiales; family Nitrobacteraceae; genus Bradyrhizobium; species Bradyrhizobium sp. 195. The sequence continues at coordinate 6,937,559 of NZ_CP082161.1, forward strand.
AGACCGGCAAAGGCTCGCATGTCGCCTCCAATCTGATGGCGAACGGGGTGTGGGCGGCGAGCGTGCTGGCGCAGGCAAAGCTCTGCGGCGCCAAGTTCGGCGAGCGGCGTCCGCGCGAGCGCGCGCTCAACGCGGTCGCCAACCATTATCAGTGCAAGGACGGCCGCTGGCTGATCCTGTCGCTGCTGAGCGAGGAGAAGCAGTTTCCAACGCTGGCCAAGTGCCTCGGACGCGAGGACCTGGTCAATGATCCCCGCTTCGCCACCAAGGCGGACCGCCATGCCCGCTCGGTCGAGCTGATCAAGATCCTGGACGACACCTTCGCCACCAAAGATCTCGCCGAGTGGCGCAAGATCCTCGACGGCAGCGGCCTGGTGTTCGGCGTCGTCGCCATTCTCGACGACATCCCGAACGACAAGCAGATGCTCGACAACGAGGTGCTGGTGCCGTTCGAGAACGACACGATGCTCACCATCAACAGCCCGATCTGGATCGATGGCGCCAAGAAGGTTCAGCCGCGCAAGCCGCCCGCCGTGGGCGAGCACAGTGACGAGATTTTGCGCGGCGCGGGATACGACGAGGCGGCGATCAAGCAGCTGCGGAGTTCGGGGGCGGTGGGGTAAGGCGGCGCGCCACCGTCATTGCGAGCGCAGCGAAGCAATCCAGAATCCCACCGCGGCTGCATTGCTGGATTGCTTCGCTACGCTCGCAATGACGATGTGGGACTATCCGATATAACAATCGGCAACACGCCAACGCCGCGAGGTCCCATGCCCAGCTACCGCCTGCACTACTTCCCCGAATCCGGCAACAGCTACAAGCTGGCGCTGATGCTGACGCTTTGCGGCGAGACGTTCGAGCCTGTCTGGACCGACTTTGGCGGCGGCGTCACACGCACGGCGGAATGGCGCAAGGCCGTGAATCCGATGGGTGAGATTCCCGTGCTCGAAATCGACGGCGTGAAAATGACGCAGACTGCGCCGCTTCTGCTCAAGCTCGCCGAGCAATACGGCCGCTTCGGCGGCGAGACGGAGGACGAAAAGTTCGAGCTGCTGCGCTGGCTGTTCTGGGACAACCACAAGCTCACCGGCTACATGGCGACCTATCGCTTCATGCGGGCCTTCACCGAAAAGAACGATCCCCAGGTGCTGAAGCATTTCCGCCGCCGCCTCGAGGACTTCCTCGGCATTCTCGACGGGCATCTCCAGCACAATGAATTCGCGATCGGCACGAGGCCGACGGTCGCGGACATCTCGATGATGGCCTATCTGCACTATCCCAGCGACGAGCACGGCTTTGAATTCGCGGAAAGCCATCCTGCCATCCACGCCTGGCTCGGACGCATGGCCACGCTGCCCGGCTGGAAACCGGCCTATGAGCTGCTGCCGGGCAAGCGCATGACGAATTACGCGAAGTGAAAGCTACCGCAACGACAGCCAGCCGAGCGTGAACAATATGCCGCCGACGATGACGGCCATCGCGATCGCCCAGATGCTCACGCGGGCGCTGCCGGTGACCTGCTTGGCTTCTTCATTGCGCGCGATCTCGCGATTGCGCGCTTTGTTGGCGTTGCCCGTATCCGTCATGAATCATCCAAATCGCTTGTTGGCTTAACGCGTCTTGATGAAGCACATGCCGATGCGGCGTGAGGCCGCGGCAGCCTGACAGCTGAGACCGTTAGCACAGCTCCATGACGTAAAACTCTTATCGAGCGTTCCCGATCCCGCATCTTGCAGGGAACAATGCGCGCCCCAGCCATCCCAGTATTCGGTGCCGGCGAGCTCCCGGCTGCCGCGGGTCTGCGGCCGGCTGGCAAACCCGCGTGAGAAATCAGGGCGTTTGCCCGCGGCAAACGCAGTCAGGATGTCGCGCCGGCGGAGCTGGTCACCGACAAAATGCGGCGAGGCCGGCACGATAGAAGCGTTGGACGGCCTGTCCGCGAGCCAATCGACGCCGGGGAAATGGAAGCCGCCGACGCCGCGGGTCTGGTGGCAGCCTGAGCAGGTGACGTCGTTGAGGCGGCGCTGGAACCCTGCGACCGAACGGATGTTCTGCATATCCCCGCGCGCGGCCGCCTGCTTCAACGCGCCGACCACGTCGTTGTCGGTGAAGACCGGGTCGTCGCGACCCTCGCCTTTGCTTTCTCCTTGCACCATGCCGAACTCCGGCTGCAGCGTCGAGGCATCGAGGCCTGCGGGTGTGGGCACCACCGCGGCCCTAGCAAGAAATCTTTCCGGGATCAGCACCGTGCCGCGATCGAACTCGCGCAAATTCTCGGGTGCGAGCAGCCAGGCCTTGAAGTCGCGCCGAAGCGCATCGTCGGTGAGGATGCGGTCGCGGTCGATCTGGTTCTCCAGCACCGCTTCTACGAACTGTTGCGTCGCTGCGTCGTATTTGAACACCTTGAGTAGATAGTCGGAGCGGAAATCGTGCAGCGCCGATTTCGGCGCGACGGAGAGCTGGATGTTGGTCTCGACGCGATCGAGCATGGCATCAGTGGGGTGGAAGCGACTGCCGATCAACCCTTGCCAGTCGCCATTGTCGAGCCAGCGCCGCGCGACCTCGGCGCAGGTGATTGGTTTTCCGTCCGCATCGGTCTGGCGCGCATCCCTCGCCTTCATCACCAGATTGAACGTCATCGGCAGGCGCGTCGCGGTCTTGCCGCCGTCGAAACGCGCGAGCCGGTAGATCAAGCGGATTTCGCCGCAGGACTCTTCCGAGACATAGGCGCGGTCCATGCGGTTGACGATTCCGGCGAGCACGAAACGCGTGTTGGGAGATTTCAGCACAGTCCGGTCGAACAGCTGCACATCAAAACCTTCGCCGACGCCGATGGTCTCGGTCGGATATTCCGCCTTGCGCTGGGCGATGTAGCGGTCGAGCTCCGCGTCGATCGCCGGCGGAATGTCCTTGAGCTGCGGCAGCTCCGAAAACAGCAGGTCCGTCGTCAGCGGACGGTCGGCATTCCGCTCCGGCGACAACAGGCGCGGGATCGTGAGCGCGTCGCCCTCGTCGAGCCTTCGCAGCAGCTCGGGATCGGTGATGGCCGTGCCGCGCGTCATCGGCGCGGTCTCCGCTGCCGACAGCGAGGCCGCACCACCAAACAGCAAGGCGGCAGCAACGAGAATTCGCAACGCGCGGCTCATGCCTTAGGTAACACCGCGCCGGGATGCCTATTCAAGCAAAAAGGCGCCTCACACAGTGGTGAAGCGCCTCTTTGAAAGTCGGATATCGAACGCTCAGCGCGCGACGATCAGGCCCTTGCTGGTGACGACCACCCAGCGGCCGTCCTGGCGGCGGATCGCATCGACGCGGCCGACGCCGGGGATGGGATCGCCGGGATAGACCTCGTAGAGGCCGTCGCGGCCCTCGATCAGCGCGCCGCCATTGGCGGCGTTGCGCAGCCTCCAGCCTTCGATCGTCGGCAGGCGGCCGACCTCGGTCTTGGGCGCGGCGGGCACCGGGGCCGGTGCGGCGGCTGCGGTCGCAACCTGGGTCGGCGCGATCGAGCCGGTGGTTTCCTTGGCGGGCGCCGCTGCGGCCTGCGCCGGGGCGGCGGGCGGCGTGGCGCGGAGCTTGTCGACGGTCTCGGACAGCTTTGCGATCTTGGCCATCGGCTCGGCCTGCGCCTTCTCGAGCTTGTCGAGGCGGTCGTTGGCGCGATTGAACTGGCTGACGCCGGTCTTCGAGCTGTGCTCGACATTGGCCTTCAGCGCGACGAGGTCGGCATCGATCCGCGCGACCGAAGCATCCAGCGCGCTGGTGTCGGCGACCTGCGCCGGCGCCTGGGCCGGGCTTGCGAAATGCATCATGCCGGCGGTCGCAAGCGCGCCGCTGATCGCGCCGACGCTGGCGGCGATCGCCACCACCGCGGCCATCGCCGACAAGCGCCGCTTGCCGCCGGCCTCGCGCGGCTCGTCCGCCTTTACATGCGGAGCAAAGTCCTCGCGGTCCCAGGACCGTTCCGAGGGCGCCATGACGATGAGCTTGCCGGGCTTCGGCTCAGGCTTGGTCTCGGCTTTGGCTTCGAACTTCGGCACCTCGATCCGAGGCGGCTCGATTTTTGGCGGCTCGACCTTGACCGGATCAGCTTTGGGCGGCGCCTCGTGGTCCGGGGCAATCGAAGGGGCCTCGATCCCAGCGGCTTCGACGGCGTGCGGCGCGGTCGCAGCAGCTTCGACGACGCCGGTCTGTTCGCCAGTCCTTTGGACAGCCTGATCGGGCATTGGTTCGCTCACGGCTCAAATACTCCAGTCTGGGTTGACCTTTTGGTAACTTTCATTGCTTGCGAATTCCTTACCTGCGGACCCGCTTACCGAAATTTTAGGAAGTCATCCGGGGCCGAATTTGGCCGGGAAGATGGAACCGGTGTGGCGAGCGTGAAACAAATTGTAATCGGGGCAAGATGAACGGCGGAGGAATGGCCGGACGGTCGGGCTCTCACCCACGTCATTGCGAGGAGCGAAGCGACGAAGCAATCCAGAGCTTCTCCGCGGAAAGACTCTGGATTGCTTCGCTACGCTCGCAATGACGGGGTGTGGACTATCGGCCTGCACTCACATCACCACCGGCGCATCCGGCAGCTCGTTGCGACTTGGGCCCTGCGGCGGGAAATGTCGCGCCAGCTCGCGAGATACCGCCTCGATCCCGGCGATCACGCCGCGCTCGAACTGGCCCGTGCCGAACTCGGCCTCCATGGCGCGGCAGATGCTTTCCCAGCCTTCGGCGCCGACCTTGGCGTGGATGCCGCGATCGGCGACGATCTCGACGTCGCGGTCGGCGAGCAGGAGATAGATCAGGACACCGTTGTTGTGCGCGGTGTCCCAGATGCGCAGGTGCGAGAACACGTCGAGCGCGCGCTCGCGGGCCGGCTGGTTGCGGAACAGGGGACGGCCGTCGAGTGCGCCTTCAACCACGAAGCGGACCTGGCCCGAATGGGTGGCTTCGCCCCGCTTGATGGCCTGCTCGATGCGGTCGAGCACGACTTGCGGAAAAATCTGCTTCGCCCGCCAATGATGCTGCACGAGATGCCTGGCAATGCGCTTGATGGTCATGACCGCTACCAGCTCCCCGAGGCGCCGCCGCCGCCGAAACTGCCCCCGCCGCCGCTGAAGCTGCCGCTGTCACTGGAAGACGATCCGCTGCTCCAGCCACCTCCCGAGCTGCCGCTCGACCACGAGCCGCCGCGCGAGCGGCCGGTGCCCGGCGTGATCGCCGAAAACAGATCGGCGACAAATCCGATGATGAAGCCAAGCACACCGACAGCCATAGCGAGCGCGAAAGAGCCGAGAATGAGCCAGGTCAGCCCTGCGATGATGCCGCCGGTCACCAAGGATCCGAGCAGCCGCCCCAGCACGGCCCGGAAGACCCCGCCGACCCCGATCGAGGCAAACAGCGTCACGATGAAGATCGGGGCGAGATCGTCCAGATTGCCGAAGTTCACGGTGGGAGACGGAACCGGCAGCGGCTCGCCGTCGATGACGCGGATCATGCGATCGACACCATCCGAGATGCCGCCGCCGAAATCGCCCGTGCGGAATTTCGGCGTGATGATCTCGTCGATGATGCGCCGCGAGGTGACGTCGGTGAGCGCGCCCTCGAGCCCGTAGCCGACCTCGATACGCAGATGCCGGTCGTTCTTGGCGACGACGAGGATCGCGCCGTCGTCGACCTTCGTGCGTCCGACCTTCCAGGCCTCCGCGACGCGGATCGAGAACTGCTCGATCGTCTCCGGCTGCGTGGTCGGCACGATCAGGACGGCGACCTGGCTGCCCTTGCGGCTCTCGAAGTCGCGGAGCTTTTGCGACAGCGAGGCGACGTCGGTGCTGGAGAGCGTCCCGGTCTGATCGACCACGCGGCCGGTGAGCTGGGGGACGGCGACGTCGGCTGAGGCGGGGAGCGAGAAGGTGAAGAGGAGTGTTGCAAGGATGGCTGCGCACCACACCCTGAGTGTCATCGCCCGCGAAGGCGGGCGATCCAGTATTCCAGAGGCCGCAGTGCTTGAACCGTGAAGCCGCGGCGTACGGGATTCCCCGCTTTCCCGGGGAATGACAGTGGCGGGTGGGGCTTGGCGCATTCGCAAAACGACGTGCGCTTACTTCGACGGCGCAGGCGCCGGGTTGAAGTCCACCTTCGGCGCGGTCGAGATCTCCTTCTCGTTTGCGACCGAGAAGTTCGGCTTCTCCTTGTAGCCGAACATCATCGCGGTGAGGTTGCTCGGGAAGGAACGGATGGTGACGTTATAATCCTGCACCGCCTTGATGTAGCGGTTGCGCGCCACCGTGATGCGGTTCTCGGTGCCCTCGAGCTGCGACATCAGGTCCTTGAACAGCGCATCCGACTTGAGCTGCGGGTAGTTCTCGGTGACGACCAGCAGCCGTGACAGCGCGCTGGAGAGCTCGCCCTGGGCGGCCTGGAACTTCTGGAAGGCGGCCGGATCGTTCAACACTTCGGGCGTCGCCTGGATGCTGCCGACCTTGGCGCGCGCATTGGTGACGCCGAGCAGCACGTCCTTCTCCTGCTGCGCAAAGCCCTTCACCGAGTTGACGAGATTGGGCACAAGATCGGCGCGGCGCTGATACTGGTTCACGACCTCGGACCAATTGCCCTTGATCTGCTCGTCCTCGCTCTGGATCGCGTTGTAGCCGCAATTGGTGAGGCTCAGCGAGGCCAGCGCCGCCAGCACGGTCAGGATCTTGCGCATTGAATTTCTCCCGGTGGAATCTGTCACAAACTACCAGATCGGACACGCGGAATGTCGAGATTTGTTCCGTCATTCCGGGGCGATGCGAAGCATCGAGCCCGGAATCTCGAGATTCTCAGGTGCGCAATTGCGCACCATAGTTCGCTTCGCGCCCCGGAATGACGGCAACAAGCATGTGCGTGTCCACACGCCAGCCGACTGACGCAAGCCTCTTGCCTCGCACGGGCCGACATAGTCAACTCAGGCAAAACAACAATGGAAACGCCGAAGACGGCAAGGGAACGCGATGACCTCGTTCGAGACCATCCTCGTGGAGCGGCCGGATCCGGCGATCACCCGGATCGTGATGAACCGGCCGGAGGCGCGCAACGCGCAGAACCTGCAAATGACCTACGACCTCAACGCCGCCTTCGATGCGGCGGTGCAGGACGATTCGGTCAAGGTGATCATCCTCGCCGGTAACGGTCCGCATTTCTCCTCCGGCCACGACCTGCGCCCCGGCGGCAAGAACGCCGCCGGCGTCGATTTTCCACCGATCGGAAATTGGGGCGGTTTTGCCGAGCCAAATGCCCATGGCCGCTTCGCGCGCGAACAGGAGATTTATCTCCAGATCACGCGGCGCTGGCGCAATCTCGCCAAGCCCACGATTGCCGAGGTCCACGGCAGGTGCATCGCCGGCGGGCTGATGCTGGCCTGGGCCTGCGACCTCATCATCGCCAGCGACGACGCGCAGTTCTGCGATCCCGTCGTCACCATGGGCGTCTGCGGGGTCGAATGGTTCGTGCATCCCTGGGAGCTCGGCCCGCGCAAGGCCAAGGAGTTCCTGTTCACCGCCGACAATTGGAGCGCGCAGGAAGCGCACCAGCTCGGCATGGTCAATCAAATCGTGCCGCGCGCGGAACTGTCGGCGCGCGTGCTGGAGCTGGCGAGGCGGATCGCGGCAAAGCCGTCCTTCGCGCTGAAGATGACCAAGGAAGCCGTGAACCGCTCGATCGACGTGATGGGCCAGCCCGCCGCGATCGACCAGGCCTTTGCGCTGCATCAGCTCTGCCACGCGCACAATCTTCAAGAATTCGGCATGATCGTCGATCCCTCAGGCCTGCATCCCTCCGTGCGCAAGCCGCCGGCGGCGGCGGAGTAGACAACATGGATCTCAATCTCAGTGACGAGCAAAGGCTGCTGGGCGAGAGCGCGGAGCGCTTCGTGGCCGGAAGCTACGACGCCGATCACCGCCGCAAGATGGCGAACGATCCGCTGGGCTTCAGCCCTGCGGTGTGGAAACAATTCGCCGAGCTCGGCTGGCTGGCGCTGCCGCTGCCCGAAGAGTTCGGCGGGCTCGGCGGCGGCGCGGTCGAGATCGGCATCCTGATGGAAGCCTTCGGGCGCGGGCTGGTGTCGGAGCCCTATGTCGCGACCGTGGTGCTGGGAGCCGCGCTGATCGCCAGATGCGGCACCAATGAGCAGAAGCAAACCAGCCTGCCCAAGGTGGCGGACGGATCACTGAAGCTTGCATTGGCGCATTCCGAGCGCGCGGCACGATTCGATCTTGCCAAGGTCGCCACCAGCGCCAACAAGACGGCACAGGGCTGGCGCCTCGCCGGCAGCAAGATCGCCGTTCTCGACGGGCACGCCGCCGACGAGATCATCGTCTCCGCGCTCATCCATGACCATCACGGCCCTTCCGGGCGCATCGGCCTGTTCGTCATGCCGGCAACGGCGGAGGGCCTCGCCATCTCCGACTACGCGCGTCTCGGCGGCGGACGCGCCTGCAACATCGAGCTCTCCGACGTGCATCTGCCCGAGGACGCCCTGCTCGGCGACGGCAGCGATGCCCTGCCCGCGATCGAATGGGCCGTCGATTGCGCCATGGCCGCGTTAGCTGCGGAAGCCGTCGGCATCATGCAGACGCTGCTCGACACCACGCTGGAATATACCAAGATCCGAAAGCAGTTCGGCCGGCCGCTGTCGGCCAACCAGGTCATCCGCCACCGCCTCGCCGACATGGCGATGCAGGTCGATGAATCCCGCTCGATGGCGCTACGCGCCGCGCTGAAGGCGGACAGCGCGCCGGTCGAGCGCGCGCGGGCCGCATCCGGCGCAAAGGCGAAGATCGGCAAATGCGCCCGCTTCGTCGGCGAGCAATCGATCCAGCTCCACGGCGGCATGGGCGTCACCGAGGAGCTCGAGGTCGGCGCCTATTTCAAGCGGCTCGTCGCCTTCGACACTTTGTTTGGCGGCAGTGCGCACCACTACGCGCGCCACGCCGAGCTTGGCCGCAGGGCCTGACACTGGGAGAGCCTCATGGACCTCACGTTCAATGCCGACGAGCGCGCCTTCCAGAGCGAGGTGCGCGCTTTCATCGCGAAAAATCTCACCGAGGAGATGAAGCGCGCGACCGCGCTGACGCCGTCGGTGTTTTCCGATCCTGACATCGGCATGGCCTGGCAGCGTGCGCTACACCGGCAGGGCTGGGGCGCGCCGGGCTGGCCGGTCGAGCACGGCGGGCCGGACTGGACGCCGGCGCAGCGCTGGATCTTCGAGACAGAGTCCGCGCGGGCCGGCGTGCCCAACGTGAACGTGATGGGCGTGAAGATGGTCGGGCCCGTCATCATCGGCTTCGGCTCACCGGAGCAGAAGAACTTCTACCTGCCGCGGATTCTCTCCGGCGAGGATTACTGGTGCCAGGGCTATTCCGAACCGGGCTCCGGCTCCGACCTCTCCTCGCTGAAGACGCGCGCGGTGCGCGACGGCGACGGTTACATCATCAACGGCACCAAGATCTGGACCACCCATGCCCACCACGCCAATCGCATGTTCGCACTGGTGCGCACCAGCGACGGGCCGCGGCAGCAGGACGGCATCAGCTTCATCCTGATCGACATGAAGACGCCGGGCATCACCACGCGTCCCATTCTCACCATCGGCGGTGACCACGAGGTCAACCAGGTGTTCTTTGACGACGTGCGCGTGCCCGTCGCCAACCGGGTCGGCGAGGAAGGCAAGGGCTGGACCTACGGCAAATATCTGCTCGAGTTCGAGCGCGGCTCGGGCATTGCGTCGGCCAAGCTGCGCGAAGGGCTGAAGGCGATCGCGGATCTCGCCGAGTCCGACCTGACCGGACGGGCCATCGACAGCCCCGATATCGCGACGCGCATCTCCGAGGTCGAGGTCGACATCGACGCGCTGGAGATGACAGAGCTGCGCGTGCTCTCGGCGCTACAGACCGGGCAGAACCCCGGCGCGGTGTCGTCGATCCTGAAGCTGCGCAACAGCGAGATCCGCCAGGCGGTGACGCGGCTGGGCGCCGACGTGATCGGCCATGACGCCCTCGCCGTCGAGCCGATGCGCCCGCTCTACAAGCTCAACCACGAGCCGGCGACGCCGGAGGAGATGCTGACAATGGTGCCGGAATATCTCAACGGCCGCGCCTACACGATCTTCGGCGGCACCTCGGAGATCCAGCGCGATATCATTGCGAAGATGATGCTGGGGATTTGAAGGCTAGGGCTCTCTCTTCCGTCATTGCGAGGAGCTCTTGCGACGAAGCAATCCAGGATCTTTCCGCGGAGGGATTTCTGGATTGCTTCGCTGCGCTCGCAATGACGGTGCCCGTGAAGGATTACCCCGCCGCCGTCGCATCCCGGATCGCCTGCCACACCTTCTGCGGCGTCAGCGGCGTATTCAGCTGGGTGATGCCGAGATCGGCGAGCGCGTCCATCACGCCGTTGGTGACGCAAGGCGGGCCGCCGATGGCGCCGGATTCGCCGCAACCTTTGGCACCGAGCGGGTTGGTGCGGCAGGGCGCGGAATCATCCAGCGTCACCACGATCGGCGGAACGTCGTCGGCGCGCGGGATGCAATAATCCTGGTAGCTCGCGGTGAGGAGCTGGCCGTCGGCATCGTAGGAGACGCCCTCATACAACGCCTGGCCGATGCCCTGCGCGACGCCGCCATGAATCTGGCCCGTCACCAGCATCGGGTTCACGGCGACGCCGACGTCGTCGACCGTGGTGTAGCGCACGACCTTGGAGACGCCGGTCTCGGGATCGATCTCGACCTCGCAGATATGCGTGCCGTTGGGCCAGCTCGGACCGTCGACCTCACCTTCCGAATCGACGCTGAGCCTGGCGCCGCTTTCCTTCTCGGCGATGTCGAACAGGCTGATGCGGCGGTCGGTGCCGACCACGGTGAGCATGCCGCCCTGGTATTCGATGTCCTCGACCGAAGTCTCCAGCACGTGCGCCGCCTTCTCGCGCGCCTTCTGGATCAGATCGTTGGAAGAGACGGCCACGGCCGTGCCGCCGACGAACAGCGAGCGCGAGCCGACGCTGCCAAAGCCCATAGCCAAATCAGTGTCACCCTGGACCACGTCGATCTTGTCCATGGCAATGCCGAGCGTGTCGGCGATCATCTGCGTGTAGGTGGTCTGCAGGCCTTGGCCCATCGCCATGGTGCCGGAATGCAGCACGACGCGGCCTTGCGAGGTCGCCTGCAGCGTGACCTTCTCGGTGTGGGCGCGGCCGCCGGTCCATTCGATGTAGGAGGTGAGACCGCGGCCGTAGAGCAGGCCCTTCTTTTTCGCCGCCTTCTTGCGCGCGGCAAAGCCGTCCCAGTCGGCGAGCTTCACGGCGCGGTCGAGCATATGCGTGAACGCGCCGGAATCGTAAACCTGCCCGGCCGCGTTGGTGTAGGGCAGCTGCGCCGGCTTGATGTAATTGGCCTTGCGGATCGCGCGCGGGTCCATGCCGATCTTTCGCGCAGCAGCGTCGAACAGGCGTTCGACGATGAAGAGGGCTTCGGGACGGCCCGCGCCGCGATAGGCGCCGACAGGCGCGGTGTGGGTCATCACCGACTTTACTTCGAAATGCACCAGCGGCAGGTCGTAGACGCCGGTCTGCACGAACGGCCCGAGCACCAGCGGGATGATGTTCGCCGCACCCGAGGAATAGGCGCCGGTGCAGCCGATCGACCTGACGCGATAGGCCAGCACCTTGCCCTTTTCATCCAGCGCGAAGGACGCCGTCGAGGTGAGATCGCGGCCATGGGTGCCGCCAACGAACTCGTCGGTGCGGTCGCCGCGCCAGCGGATTTTCTTGTTCAGCTTGATTGCCGCGTAAGCGACAATGCCGTCTTCCGGGTAGAGATTGGTCTTCTGGCCGAAGCCGCCGCCGATGTCGCCGACCAGCACGCGGATGCTGTCCGTGGGACGCTTCAGCACGGCCTCGGCGAGCACGTCGCGGGTCGAAGCCGGGGTCTGCGATTGCACATGCAACAGGAGACGTCCGCTCTTCTTGTCGATCTCGGCAATGGTCGAGCGCGGCTCCATCGCGGACGGTACGAGGCGCTGGCTGACGAGATCGAGCTCGACGGTGTGCGCCGCCTTGGCAAAAGCCTCGTCCACCTTGGCGGCATCGCCGTAAGCCATGGCGCCGACGATGTTGTCGGGCGCCTCGGGCCATACCACCGGCGCACCGGGCTTGACGGCCTCGACCGGGTCGACCACCGCGGGCTGCACGTCGTATTCGATCACGATCGCCTCGGCCGCGCTCTGCGCCTCCACGCGCGATGACGCCACCACGGCAGCCACGGCTTCACCGGCATAGCGCACGATCTCGTGGGCCAGCAGCCGGCGCGGCGGCACGGTCATCGGCTTGCCGTCGGGGCGCTTGAAGATGCTCAGCGTCGGGATGCTGCCAATGTCGTCCTTGACGAGGTCGGCGCCGGTGTAGATCGCGGCAACACCGGGCATCGCGGCGGCCGCGCTGGTGTCGATCGAGGAGATCTTCGCGTGGGCGTGCGGCGAACGCAGCACGTGCAACCACAGCGCGCCGTCCTGCGGCTTGTCGTCGATGAACTGTCCCTTCCCGGTGAGCAGCCGCTGGTCTTCCAAACGCTTGACGGGCTGCCCCGCTCCGAAACGCAAATTGCCGGGAAGAATGTTCATTCCGCTCTATCCTTGAAATCCGGAAAACGACCGCGGGGGTTTTAGCCGATTTTACGGGCCAGACAACCGAGCCGCGGCACATCTGCATTGCGTGCCATGCCTCTTGGCCGGGCAGATTACCGGGGTCAGGAACGCTCGATGTCGATGATGGCCACGTTCACGTCGCGGCTGTCCGAGCCGCGCTTGACCGTGAGCCGAACGGTCTTCCCTGCACCGGCCTGCTCCAGGGCATCGGTCAGGTCGGAGAGGCGCCGCACCGGCTTGCCTTCGACCCCAGTGATGATGTCTCCGACCGCGCCGGTCGTCATGTTGACACCGCGAATCCCGGCCCGCTCGGCAGGGCTGCCGGGACCCGTCCGCACGACGATCACCCCTTCGACACCAAGCCGCGTCGAGACATCCTCGCCGGCGGCCACGATGCCGATGCCGGGTGTCGGCACCCGGCCGTTGCGGATGAGTTCGGGGACAATCCGGTTCACGACATCGACCGGCACCGCAAAACCGATGCCGGCGTTCGAACCCGACGGCGATATGATCGCCGTCGTGACGCCGATCAGCCGGCCGGCGGAATCCAGCAACGGTCCGCCCGAATTGCCCGGGTTGATCGCGGCATCCGTCTGGATGACGTTGGCAATCTCCCGGCCGCCATGGGTCGGAAGCCTGCGCTTGAGCGCGCTGATGATGCCGCTCGTCATCGATTGATCCAGCCCGAAGGGATTGCCGATCGCAAACGCAGACTGCCCGACCTTCAGGTCGTTCGAACTGCCGAGAGCCACCGGCGGCGGAAGCTCGCGCACGCTGCGGATCCGCAGCACTGCGAGATCGTAATTGGGGGCGGTGCCGACAAGGTCGACCTCAGCCACCTCGCCCGATGCAAAGCGCACGGCGATCTCGCCGCCATTGGCCACGACGTGATTGTTCGTCACGAGGTGCCCGTCGCGGTCCCAGACGAATCCCGTGCCGGACGCGCCGCCCTGCCCCTCCTCGCCCATGAGAGGACTGGCCGTCGATTTCACCGCCACCTGGACAACCGAAGGCGACACGCGTTCGAAGATGTCGATGGTCGCCTTTTCGCCATCGGACAGCGGCCCGCGCTGCTCGACCGCACGTGCGGAGGATGCCGCCCATGGGACATGCAGGATCGGGACATGCAGAATCTTCGCGGCAGTGACGGCGAGCAGCAGGGCCGCAAAGGCTGCCGCGCCGATGACGTAGCGACGATTCATCGGTGATCACCGCGATGCGTGCTGAAAGCAGAGTTCTGAATGCACATGCATGAGATGTCGGACCTCGCTCACGCAGCAACGTCGCAGACCCCTGGAAGTTTCCTGATCGAGACAGATAGGGTTCCGTTTGGCTTTCCGCAGGGCGTTCAGGGACATATTGCCGCGTGACACTCGGCTACGCGACCTCGCGCAACGCCGCTTCTACGGCCTTGCACGCCTCGGCCGTCAATGGAGCCTGCGGCGGGACGGGATCGCCGACCTCATAGCCCTGGATCGCGAGCCCCGCCTTGATGCAGGCGGCGAGGTTGAAGCCGGCGAAGGCCTCGTTGATGCGCCACAGCCGGCGCTGCAGCGCCATGGCCTCGTCCCAGCGGCCGGCCTTGCAGAGGTCGTAGAGCGCGACGCTCTGGCGCGGGATGATACAGGCCGGGCCCGCCATCCAGCCGAGGCCGCCGATCAGCATCACCGCAGCCGGAATATGGGCGGAGGCCGAGAACACGCGCAAGGAATCGCCGCAGCGGTTCATGATCGAGAGCAGCCGGCCCGTATTGGTCGAGGCGTCCTTGATGTAGCCGATGCGCGGATGCTCGGCGAGACGCGCGATGATGTCGAGGGTGAGATCGGAGCGTTGGAATTGCGGATTGGTGTAGATGACGACGGGGATGTCCACCGCATCCGCAATGGCGCGGAAATAGGATTCGACCTGGGCGTCAGTGAGCGGGAAATAGGCTTCCAGGATTGCCAGGATGCCGTCGGCGCCGAGCTTCTGGTACGCCTTCGCCTGCGCCACCGCATCCGCGGTCGAAGTCGAGGCGACACCCGCGATAACAGGCACCCGGCCCTTCGCGGCCTCGATGGTGGTCTGCACGACGGAGCTGCGTTGCGCGGCATTGAGATAGGCGAATTCACCGGTCGAGCCGAGCGGCGTCAAGCCGTGCACGCCGGCGCCGATCAGATCGTCACAGAGTTTGCCGAGGACTTCGGTGCGCACGATGCCGTCGGTATCGAGGGGCGAGACGAGATAGGGAAAGACGCCGTGGAATTCGGACATGTCGGTGATGACCCCGGAGCGCTGGTTTGCGACTGATGGGTCTTACCAACGCCTGCGCTCGCGATCAAACCCTGAGCAGCCGCACGCGCGTGCCCCAGGGATCGGCGGCCTCCACGCCGCTTGCGAGCGTTGTCAGCCGCACGCCGCCCTTGCGCAGGCGCTCCTCCTGCGCGGCGAGAATGTCCGGCTTCTCCGTCACCAGCGAGAACCAGGCAAGGCCGGTCATCTGATCGTCGCGCTGGCCCGCGCCCTGGCTCTGCCAGACGTTCATGCCGAGGTGATGATGATAGCGGCCCGACGACAGGAACGCTGCGCCGCTGCGGCTGCGGGTCGGATCGAGGCCGATGTTGCCATGATAGAAGTTTCCGGCCTGCGCAAGATCGCCGACACGCAGATGCATGTGGCCGATGCGCACTCCATCCGGCGCCTTGGCATAATCCGGCACGCGCGTATTGGTCAGCGACAGCAAATCGGGGATGTTGAGCTCGTCGCTCGCCATCTTCACGCTGCCCTCGCTCCACTGCCATTGCGAGGGATCGCGGTCGGCATAGACCTCGATGCCGTTGCCCTCGGGGTCGTCGAGATAAACGGACTCGCTGACGAGATGGTCGGCAAAGCCCGACAGCTTCACGCGGTGCGAGGCGGCGTGAACCAGCCAGCGCGCCAGGTCCTTGCGGGTCGGCATCAGGAAGGCGGTATGATAGAGGCCGGCGGCGTTGCGCGGCTCGATTGCCGCATCGGGACGGGCTTCCAGCACCAGCAGCGTGATGCCTGATGTGCCGAGCCTGGCGGCGGCTGCCGAGCGCTCCATCACGGTGAGCCCGATCACGTCGCGGTAGTAATCCGCAACCTTGTCGAGATTCTTCACCCGGAGCGTCACCATGCCGACCCGCATCGGCGTGCGGCTGGCATAGGTCGGCCCGCCGCCCTGCGGAGCGCCCTCGGCGCGGGCCGCGGCCGCGGCCGCCATCGCAAGCGAGGTCGCGCCGGCGAGTTGCAGCAGGGTACGGCGGGTGAGGTCGATGGTCATTGGTCAGGACTCGCTGAAATGCTTGAGGCGAAATGGCGCAATTTTCGGATTGCTACACGTTCCCGTGAGGCGCTCCCAATCACATATTCGTCGGCCGTGGTCCTACGGAGAGCCGCCCCGGTCCTGGCCACCCGGCCAGTTTCGCAATCGCTCGCGACATCCCAAATTGAGGACAACTTACAGGAGCTTACCATGACCGACCTGACCGCCCTGTCCTCACTGTCATCCGCCCTCGCGGACGTCGTGGCGCGCACCGCGCCCTCGATCGTCTCCGTGCACTCGCATCGCTCCCGTGCCACCGGCTTCGTCTGGAAAGCAGGCCTGATCGTCACCGCCGACGAGGCGCTGGCCGACGAGGGTGAGGTCGAGATCGGCCTCCCCGACGGCAGCCGCGTGGCCGCCACGATCGCCGGCCGCGACCACACGACCGATATCGCGCTGCTCCGCGCCGACATTGCGGCGGCCCCGGTCAAGCTCGTCGCGACCGTCCCGCCGCTGGGGGCCTTGTCGGTGGTGGTCGCGACCCATCGCGATACGCCGAGCGCGGCGCTCGGGATGGTATCGGCGTCCGGCAACAGCTGGCGCTCATTGCGCGGCGGCGACATCGATGCCCGGATCGAGCTCGACGTCCGCCTGCGTCCCGCCCAGCAGGGCGGCCTTGCGCTCGATGCATCGGGCGGCGCGTTCGGCATGGCCGTGCTCGGCCCGCGGCGCGTGCTGGTGATCCCGACGGCGACGATCGAGCGCGTCGCGCCGCAACTCGAGACCCGTGGCCGCATCGCGCGCGGATACCTCGGCCTCGGGCTGCAGCCGGTGCGGCTCGAGGACGGCATCGGCGCGATGGTGATGAATGTCGACAAGGCCGGACCTTCGGCCGCGGCCGGCATCCGCCAGGGCGACGTGATCGTGGCGGTCAACGACCAGAAGCTGTCGGGCGTGCGCGCTCTGTCGCGAACGCTGGGTCCTGCGAGCGTCGGCGCGGTGGTCGATCTTGCGGCGCGCCGCGGCGGCGAGCCGGTCAGCTTCAAGGTCACGGTCGGCGAGAGGCCAGAGGCGTGAGCGAGGACAAGACGCCGGAGATCGTGCTCGCTCTGGAGATCGACGACCCCGCGCTCGCCGATCGCCTGGCGGCCTTGCTCGGCAACGTCGCCGGGCTTCGTCTTGCCGGGCCCGGCGAGCAGGCCGCCGCGGCGATCGTCGCCCGCGATGCGCGCGTCATGCCCGAGGACATCGCGCTGACCCAGCGCGAGCTCGACGTGCTGGCGCTGATGGCCGAGGGCGCCTCCAACAAGATGATCGCGCGCCGGCTCGGCATCTCCGTGCACACCGTCAAATTCCATGTCGGCTCGCTGCTCGACAAGCTGGACGCGACCGGCCGCACCGACGCGGTGGCGCATGCGGCGCGCCGCGGTGTGATCGAATTGTGATGCCACCGGGTCTCACTTCGCCGATGTCGCGGGGAAGCTGAGCTGCACCATCAGCCCCGGCGCCTTGTCACGCAGCGCGATCTCGGCGCCGTGAAGGCGCGCGACGGCTGCCACCAGACTGAGGCCAAGCCCATTGCCCGGCGTGTAGCGGCTCTGTTCGAGCCGATAGAAGCGCTTGAAGACGTGATCGCGCTCCTCAGTGGGAATGCCCGGACCATCGTCCGCAACGGCGATCACCGCGCCACCGTCGGCGCTGCGGCAGGTTACCGTCACCTGCCCGCCTGGCCGGCCGTGCTTGATCGCGTTGTCGACGAGATTGGCGATGGCATCGAACAGCAGGTCGCGATCGCCCGTGATCGGCACCTGGCGGTCTCCGGCAAGGCTGAGCTTTGTAGCAACCTGCTCGGCGGCGGCATCGTAGAGCTCGACGACCTCCCCGGCGATCTCGGCAAGGTCAAGCGCGCGGAAGGCGCCGGTGCGGGCGCGGGTCTCGATCTCCGAGATCCGGGTGATGGAGGCGAACATGCCAAGCACGGCGTCGAGATCGGCGATGGTGTCGCCGATCAGCGCCGCGTCCGCCTCGCCGTTGCGCTCGTGATGATAGGCCTTTTCCAGCCGGCCGCGCATCCGCGTCAGCGGCGTGCGCAGATCGTGGGCGACGTTGTCGCTGACCTGCTTGACCTCGCCCATCAGCGTCTCGATGCGGTCGAGCATCTGATTGAGGCTTTCGGCGACGCGGTCCCATTCGTCGTTGCTGCCGCGCAAGGGGATGCGCTGATCGAGGCCTGCGAGCATGATGGCGCGGCTGGTGGCATTGATCTGTTCGATCCGCCCCACCGTGCGCCGCGTCACCAGCACGGCGGCGAGGCCGGCGAGCACCAGCAGCAGCACGGCAACCGCAGCCATCGCGAGCTCGATCATGCCGGTGAAGCCGTCATGGTCGACGGCGTGGCCGAGCCGGCTCTCCACATAGGCCAGCGTGCCGAAATAGACATAGGCCATGATCGCCGCGACGATCAGTCCGAACGCGGCGATCGCGATCAGCGCCAGACGGAAGGTCGAGGAGCGGAGCGTCTTAGCCAGGAGCACGGAGGCAATATCCGATGCCGCGGATGGTGTGGATCAGCGGATAGGCCTGGGCGTCATCGACCTTGCGGCGGACGCGCCCGACATAGACGTCGATGATGTTGGTGGAGGGATCGAAATGCAGGTCCCAGACATGCTGGAGCAGCATCGCGCGGGAGACGACGCGGCCCTCGTTGCGGACGAGATATTCGAGCAGTTGAAACTCGCGCGGCAGCAGCGGGATCTTGCGGCCGCGGCGGCTGGCGTTGCGCGCGATCAGGTCGATGGCGAGATCGCCGACCCGCAGCAGCGTCTCCTTGGCGATGGTCTCGCTGCGGCGGCCGAGGGCCTCGAGCCGCGCCAGCAATTCGGTGAACGAGAACGGCTTGACCAGATAATCGTCGCCACCGGCGCGCAAGCCGCGCACGCGGTCATCGACCTCGCCGAGCGCGGAAATGATCAGGAACGGCGCGGCAACGCCGTCGTCGCGCAATTGCCGCATCACGCTGATGCCGTCGACATCAGGCAGCATCCGGTCGATCGTGATCACGGCATAGTCGCGCGCGGCGCCGTGGCTCAGCGCTTCGCGGCCGCTCGCAGCGAGATCGACCTCGTATCCCGAGATCGTCAATTCCTCGACGAGCTGGCCTGCGGTTTCCGGATCGTCCTCGACGACCAGGATGCGACGATGACCTCCGGTCATGCAAAACTCCGCGCGACGATCGCCACCAGACTATCCCGTTCCGGGGCTGGACGGAACCGCCCGGTGGCGACCGCGACAATGGTGCGGTACGGCGATGTGACTACCAATAGTCTCCGCACACATTGACCCATTGCCATCCATAGGGCGTCCAGCTCCTGCGCCAGCAGCCACCACTATAGCCGGCGTAGACAAAGGGCGCGCCGAAGACGGCGAAACGGCGGAAGTGATGATGATGGAAGGCGTGGCGGCCGTGCCAGCCGGCGCCGGCGAAGCGCGGCCCGATCGCCGCGTGCGCGAAGCGTGCCCCGCCGAAGCCGGGACCGCCGACATGGGCGAAGCGCGCGCCGCCCATCCCGCCGGCACGCATGCCGCCAAAACCGCCTGCGTGCATGCCGCCACCGAAATGCCCGCCGCCGCCGAAATGGCCGCCACCGCCAAAGCCGCCGTGACCTCCGCCACGCGCGAGCACGGGTGAGGCGACCGCCATCATCGCGGCGAGCGTCGCCGCGGTGAGGCCTTTGAGAAGCCTGCTGTTCATCGAAAGGTCCTCCTTGCAGTGCGGCGGTCTCTGCGCCGCACGAGGACGATCAGATGAAAGCAAGGAACAGGCAGCTTCAACTTACAAAGACGCCAGATTCTGACGCGGGTGTTAGGGAGCGGGCGCTCTCTCCCCGTCATTGCGAGGAGCTCGCGACAAAATTGCGCAGCAATTTTGCGCTGATGCGACGAAGCAATCCAGACTGTTTCCGCGGCGGGACCCTGGATTGCTTCGCTGCGCTCGCAATGACGGCGTGGATGGAGCTTGCCCTATTCAGGCTGCTCAGCTGCTACGCCCGCTTGCCGTTGTTCTTCTCCGCAGCGCGGCGCAGTGCTTCGGCGAGCGCCCCACCGCCGCCGGAGGATTCCTGCTTGCGGGGTGCGGAGGAGGTCATGCGCGACGGGTTGCGCGAGCTGTTGTCGCGCTGCATTCCGGGGGCGTCCTTCTTGGAGCCGACCTCGTCGTCGAGGCGCAGCGTCAGCGAGATGCGCTTGCGCGCGACCTCGAAGTCCAGCACCTTCACCTTGACGATGTCGCCGGGCTTTACCACCTCGCGCGGATCCTTGATGTAGGTCTTGGACATCGCCGAGATGTGCACGAGACCGTCCTGGTGAACGCCGATGTCGACGAAGGCGCCGAACGCGGCGACGTTGGTCACGGTGCCCTCGAGGATCATGCCCTTCTTGAGATGCTTGATCTCCTCGACGCCCTCCATGAACACCGCGGCCTTGAACGCCGGACGCGGGTCGCGGCCGGGCTTTTCCAATTCACGCAGGATGTCGGTGACGGTCGGCAGACCGAAGGTCTCGTCGACGAAGTCCTTCGGCTTCAGCGTGCGCACGATCTCGCTGCTGCCGATCAGCGCCTTGATGTCGCTCTTGGTGGCGCTGAGAATCCGGCGCACCACCGGATAGGCTTCCGGATGAACACCGGACGCATCGAGCGGGTCCTCGCCACCGAGAATGCGCAGGAAGCCGGCGCACTGCTCGAACGCCTTCGGCCCGAGCCGCGGCACGTCCTTGAGCGCCTTGCGCGACTTGAACGGGCCGTTGGCGTCGCGGTGGGCCACGATGCTCTGCGCCAGGCCTGAGCCGACGCCGGACACGCGGGCGAGCAGCGGCGCCGAGGCGGTGTTGACGTCGACGCCGACCGCGTTCACACAATCCTCGACCACGGCGTCGAGCGATTTGGCGAGCTTGGCCTGGCCGAGATCGTGCTGATACTGGCCGACGCCGATCGCCTTGGGCTCGATCTTGACCAGCTCGGCGAGCGGATCCTGCAGACGGCGCGCGATCGAGACGGCGCCGCGCAGGGTGACGTCGAGGCCCGGCAGTTCCTCAGAGGCGAAAGCCGAAGCCGAATAGACCGACGCACCGGCCTCCGACACCACGATCTTGGTCATCTTCAGCTCGGCCAGACCCTTGACGAGATCGCCCGCGAGCTTGTCGGTCTCGCGCGAGGCGGTGCCGTTGCCGATCGCGATCAGCTCGACGCGATGCTTCAACGCGAGCTTGCCGAGGATCGCGAGCGACTCGTTCCATTGCCGCTGCGGCTCGTGCGGATAGATCACCGCGGTATCGACCACCTTGCCGGTCGCATCGGTGACGGCGACCTTGACGCCGGTGCGGTAGCCGGGATCGAGACCCATGGTGACGCGGGTGCCGGCAGGCGCGGCCAGCAGGAGATCGCGCAGATTGGACGCGAACACGCGCACGGCCTCGGTCTCGGCGGCGTTCCACAGCCGCATGCGCAAGTCGATGTTGAGATGCACCTGGATCTTGGTGCGCCAGGCCCAGCGCACGGTGTCGATCAGCCAGCGATCACCGGCGCGTTTGAGGTCGGCGATGCCGAACCGCTTCATGATCTTCAATTCATAGGCGCTCGGCACGCCCGGCGGCGGCGCCTCGGCCTCGGCCTGGATTTGCAGGTCGAGGATCTCTTCCTTCTCGCCGCGGAACATCGCGAGGATGCGGTGCGACGGCAATTTGGTCAGCGGCTCGGAGAACTCGAAATAGTCGGCGAATTTTTCGCCCTCGGTCTTCTTGCCGTCGCGCACCTTGGACGCCATGCGCGCGTTGGTCCACATCTCCTCGCGAAGCGCGCCGATCAAATCGGCGTCCTCGTCGAACCGCTCGACCAGGATGGCGCGGGCGCCGTCCAGCGCAGCTGTGGCATCCGCAACGCCCTTCTCGGCGTTGACGAAGCTTTCCGCGACGACCTTCGGATCGTTGGTGGGTTCCGCCATCAGCTGATTGGCGAGCGGCTCGAGGCCGGCTTCCTTGGCAATCTCCGCCTTGGTGCGGCGCTTCGGCTTGAACGGCAGGTAGATGTCTTCGAGGCGGGCCTTGCTGTCGGCGGCGAGAATGGAGGCCTCGAGCGCGGCATCGAGCTTGCCCTGCTCCCGAACTGATTCGAGGATGGCCTTGCGGCGGTCTTCAAGCTCGCGCAGGTAACCCAGGCGCTCTTCCAGAGTACGCAATTGCGCGTCGTCGAGCGCACCGGTCGCTTCCTTGCGGTAGCGGGCGATGAAGGGAACCGTGGCGCCGCCGTCGAGCAGCGTCACCGTCGCTTCGACCTGCTCGGCCCGAACCCCAAGCTCTTGCGCAATTTTCTGGTTGATATTTGCCACGCGAGAATTCCTCTATCCAAGCACGCAATACGGGGGCGAACCACCGACCACGGGACGCCGCTTATGGACCAACCGGGGTTGATTCATCAAGGTACCGCGGGCGACCGTCGACAGGGGATTTTTTTGTTGAACCGATGCGATCTCGCCACATTCGTGGGGATGCCGCACACAGCACCTTTGCGCGTCCCGGACGGCGCTGCAGCGCGCAAGCGATGCGGCGCAGAGCCGGGACCCAGGAACGGCACGGCGCGCGGCGAGATGGCCCCGGCTCTGCAGCGCACCACCCCCGACGATGCTTCGCGTCGCCGGCGGCGCTGCGCTGCGTCCGGGGCATGAGCGGAGAGTATGGCGGCCCGCTCTCTCCCCGTCATTGCGAGGAGCCCTTGCGACGAAGCAATCCAGAGTCTTTCCGCGGAGGTATTCTGGATTGCTTCGCTGCGCTCGCAATGACGGAGTGTGGCGTGGCAGCTTGCTTCTCCAACTTCCGCTGTCATTCCCCGCGAATGCGGGGAATCCAGTACGCCGCGGCTTCTCGATTCAACAACCGCCGTCTCGGCGTACTGGATCGCCCGGTCAAGCCGGGCGATGACAGCGAGTGTGTAGGCGCAGATATGCCTTCACCTCCTCGCGGCTTGTTCCGCCCGAGTTTTGCTGTCCTCTTCACGCCCTCATAGCGAGAGGGCGCAGGGAAGGCCGGGCGCCGGCTGGCACCCGCTTGTCCGTCGTGCGATGAGAATGCACACGCAATGCACAACGGATAACAGGTGAAGCCGGAAACGTCCGGCCTTCCCTGCGCGATGTTTGACGGCGTATGGCGCGCTCTCCCCGGAGACGAGTTCCTGCTTGCCTCCGTCTCCTCGCGAATTGGCGGTGCGCTTCGCCCGGTCGGGCGGCCCGCACCTCCGCAAGGCTTGGCTGTAGCAACGACAGCCAGGACCACGCGATTTGGCCGTACGCATCAGCGCCGCTCGTCCGCACGCCGCCGGGACCTCACGGGGTTCTCCCGCCCTGTTCCCGCCTCTCGTGCACGACGCTGCCGCGTCCACCGCTCCCCGATCCGCGGTTCGAAACGACGTACGACCGCCCCTTTCGCCGGATCAGGATGGCCGACACATACGCCGAAACCGAATTTCGGTAAAGCGGAATATTTTTGCACGTGTGGATTGACATAGGCCGACACAGGGACGATCGCGTAGCCCGGGTTGCAGCGACCGCACGACTGTCGGATCGAGACGGCCCGTCACCTCTCCGCCCCACGCAACCCTGCCCCTCGCGCCGGCTCAGTTGATTCAGGCGGCCCCTTGCGAAAAAGGTGGCCCCACTATTCAAGGGGATTTGGACGTCATGACCTTGCCGATGAGCTGGACTGAATGGGCGCAGCACGACGGCGTCGCGCTGGCGGGGCGCGTCCGCAAGGGCGAGCTGACGGCGAAGGAGCTGGCGCGCCAGGCTGCCGCGGGGATCGCCAAGGTCAATCCGGCGCTGTCGGGCGTAGTCGAGCTGTTCGAGGACGTGATCGCCGATCCCGCCAAGGACGGCGCCAATCTCGCAGGTCCGTTCGCCGGCCTGCCGTTCCTGATGAAGGACCTCGGGCCGACCATGAAGGGCCGGCTGCAGGAAATGGGCTCGCTGTTGATGCGCGGCAATCGCGCCGCGGCCGACACGTTCCTCACCGGAAAATTCCGCCAGGCTGGGCTCAACCTGATCGGACGCACCACCACGCCGGAATTCGGCGTGTGCTCTTCGGCCGACAATCCCGCCGTCTACGTCACCCGCAATCCCTGGAATACTGACTACACCACCTGCGGCTCGTCCGCGGGCAGCGCCGCGATGGTCGCAGCCGGCGTGGTGCCGATCGCGCATGCAACCGACGGCGGCGGCTCGATCCGCATTCCCGCCGGCGTCAACGGCAATATCGGGCTGAAGGTTTCGCGCGGCGTGTTTTCGCTCGCACCGCACATGTCCGACCTCACCGGCCTCGTCTCGATCCAGGGCTGCCAGTCGCGCTCGGTGCGCGACACCGCCGCCTTCGTCGATCATGCGAGGGGACCTGCGCCTGGCGAGTTCATGCCGTTCTGGACCACGGCGCAGCCCTATTCCGAGATGATCAAGCGCGATCCCTCAAAGCTGCGCATCGCGCTGTCGCACACATGGGGCGACTACAAGGCTACGCCTGAGATCGCAGCCGAGTTGGAGAAGACCGGCCGCTTCCTCGAAGGCCTCGGCCATCACGTCGACTACGCGCTGCCCGAGCTCGATTTCCGAGCCGCCTTCGCCGCGCAGACCACCTGCTACATCTCGAACTTTGCGGTGGTGATCTCCAACATGCTCGCCGCGCGCGGGCTGGACAAGCCGCCGGAAGACCTGATCGAGCCCATGAACATCCGGATCTGGGAAGCCGGCCGCCATACCACCTTTGCCGAGCGGGCGAAGATGCAGGGCGTATTCAACACGACATCGCGCGGCTTCGGCGCCTTCTTCGAGCAGTGGGACGTGATCCTGACGCCGATCACGGCGCTGCCGACGCCGAAGGTCGGTACCAGGGAATATCTCACCATCTCCGACAATCGCGATGTGCTGGACTGGTTCGGCAATCTCTGGCGCTTCTTCGCCTTCACGCCGCTCGCCAATCTCTGCGGCATGCCGGCGATCTCGATGCCGATGGCGAGCCAGGAGCACGGCCTGCCGCTCGGCATCCAGGCCATCGCCAAGCAGGCCAATGACGGCCTCCTGCTGCAGCTCGCCGCCCAGATCGAGCGCGCGCTCGACGGCAAGTGGAACGGCGGCAGGAAGCCGAAGGTGCATGTGGGCTGAGAAGCTGCGATCGCAGTGTCATGCGATCGCACAAGCAGCCTCAGTTCTTCACCGCCGGGATCTCCTCCGCCACCGGTTGCTTCTGGCCCTGCTGGTACATCGCCAGCGCCTTTTCGAGCGCTTCGCGCAGCGCCAGCGCGGCGGCCACGCTGCAACGTAAGTGCGCGGTCTGGACCACGTCGACCCTGACGGCGGCGCCGATCGGCATCAAGAGGTTCGCGGCGAGCTCGATCTGGATCGCGCCGTTGTGATGGCCGAAGCAGGACGCGCCGTCGAAATAGATGATCGGCGCCCGCTCCGAGCTGGAGGTCGAGATAGTGACGGGCCCCTGATTGGCGGCAGGCGTTTCGGGGTCGGCCATGGGCGCTCCTTGCAGCTAAACGACGAACGAAGCGCCCACCATCGGTGCTTTGGCCCGCTCTGTCGAGGCCCTTCAGGGGTTTTGCGCGGCGCCCGACACTGGTCTAGAACGTCACCATGAGCACCATACCGACCACGCTCCCGTTCGAGGAACTTGCCGAGGCGATCAAGGGCCGCCGTTCCGATTACGGCCATATCAGCGGGCTCCAGCTCGACCGTTTCGCGCCGGCTGAGGCCTGGTCCAGCCTGCCCTACCGGCCCGTCTTCGTCGGCGACATCGAGACCGGTGTGCTGCACGGCGGCGTCGTCACCGCAATGCTGGACGAGAGCTGCGGCATGGCGGTGCAGCTTGCGCTCGACGGCACGCGCGCGATTGCCACGCTCGATCTGCGCATCGACTACCAGAAGCCGGCGACACCCGGCCTCGACATCAAGGCGCATTCGGTCTGCTACCGCACCACACGCTCGATCGCTTTCGTGCGCTCCACCGCCTATCAGGAATCCGAGGACGATCCGGTGGCGACCGCGACCGCCTGCTTCATGATCGGCGCCAACCGCACCAACATGCTCGCGGACCGCAGGATGGACGCACGGAGCATCCCGACGCTGGAGGCACCGGCGGACCCTGACGGTCCGTTCGCGCACAGCCCGTTTGCGCGCTGCCTCGGCATCCGCGTCAACGGCGACAGCACGCTGACGATGCCGTTTTCGCCTGTGATCATCGGCAATCCGATCCTGCCTGCGATCCATGGCGGCATGACAGGCGCCTTCCTCGAGACCACCGCGATCGTCGGCGTGGCGCGCGAGCTCGGCACCGCCGCGCTGCCCAAGCCGATCGGCCTTACCGTCAACTATTTGCGTTCCGGCCGCGCCCTCGACACGTTCGCCGATGTTTCGATCGTGAAGCAGGGACGGCGCATCGTCGCCTTCGAGGCGCGCGCCTGGCAGGACGATGCGGAAAAGCCGATCGCCACCGCTTTTGGTCATTTCATGCTGCGCCCGACGCCGGGAAGTGACGAGGAATAAGCGCCTTTTGACTTGACGGCCGCAGTTCCGGCCACAACGATAGCGCGTCACTGCGAGAGGTATTGGATTGCGGCATCCGCTCGACATCGTCGCCATGTTCGCCGCACTCTGGCTGCTGGCCTCGATGATGCTCGACGCGCTGACGCCGAAGGAGCTGACCGCAATCATGATCGGCGTTGCGATCGGTCCCGCGGTTCTCATCACCGCCGTGTTCTACTACCTCCGCTGCCCGCGAACCGACTTTGCGGTGATCTTCGCAGCGCTCTGGCTGATCTCGGACATCGCCATCGCCTTCGTCTCACCGACGCAGCTGCCGCATTTCCTGATCGTGCTCGGCTTCCTCCCAGCCCTGCTGATCGGCACCGCGCTGCATTGGCAACGCCTCCAGCGCCGTGAGCAGCGGCTGCCGGCACCTTCGGTGAAGCGGGGTTAGCCGCGCATGAAGGGCTCGTCCACTTCTCCCCAACCCTCTCCCGCAAGCGGGAGAGGGCGCGCACCGCCGCTGTAGCCATCACGCGCTAGCGTGGCAGCAAGTTCGTCTTCGCGAGATCCAACACCTCGTCGCCGCGGCCGTTCATCACCGCGCGCAGCACCCAGAGGCTGAAGCCCTTGATCTGCTCGGTGGTGATGGTCGGCGGCATCGACAATTCCTGCTTGGCGGTGACGACGTCGAGCAACGCCGGCCCGTTATGGGCGAGCATCTCCTTCACCGCACCGGGGAGCTCGCCGGGATCCTCGACGCGTTTGGCAAAGATGCCCATCGCGCGCGCCATCGCCGCGAAGTCAGGGTTCTCCAGGTCGACATTAGTGTCGACGAAGCCGGCCGCCTTCATCTCCAGCGCGACGAAGCCGAGCACGCCGTTATTGAATATCACGACCTTCACCGGCAGCTTCTCTTGCGTCAGCGTGATCAGATCGCCCATCAGCATGGTGAAGCCGCCGTCGCCGGAGAGCGAGATCACTTGTCGGCCGGGTTGCGAAGCCTGCGCGCCGATCGCCTGCGGCATCGCGTTGGCCATCGAGCCGTGCACGAAGGAGCCGATCAGCCGGCGGCGGCCGTTCATGTCGAGATAGCGCGCGGCCCACACCGTCGGCGTCCCGACATCGGCGGTGAAGATGGCGTCATTTGAGGCGTGGTCGCTGATGATCTTTGCGAGATATTGCGGGTGGATCGGCTTGCTGCCCGGCGTGCCCTTGGCGAGCGAATCGAGCCCTTCGCGCGCCTTCTTGTAATGCGCAATGGCATCGTCGAGATGCTTGCGCGGGGTCTTGGCTTTGAGCAGCGGCAGCAGCGCCGCGATGGTGAGCTTGACGTCGCCGACGAGGCCGAGATCGATCCTGCACCGCCGTCCCAGATTTTCCGGGCGGATGTCGATCTGCGCGACCTTCGCATCGGTCGGGAAGAACTGCTTGTAGGGAAAATCGGTGCCGAGCATCACCAGCGCGTCGCAGGCGTGCATGGCCGCGTAGCCCGAGGAGAAGCCGATGAAACCGGTCATGCCGACGTCGTAGGGGTTGTCGTATTCGACATGCTCCTTGCCGCCGAGCGCATGCACGATCGGGCTCTTCAGCGCCTCCGCAAGCTGCATCAAGGGCGCATGCGCGCCGGCGCAGCCGCGGCCACAGAACAAGGTGATGCGCTCGGCGCCGTTGAGGAGGTCGGCCAGCGCCTGCAGCTCGTCCGCCTGCGGCATCACCTTCGGCGCCGGCACGTTGAGGCCGCGCGCCGTCGACAGCGCGCGCTTGGGCGGGCTGCGGAACGCGACGTCGCCGGGCATGGCGACGACCGCGACGCCGCGCAGGCCCACCGCCGCGCGGATGGCGTTCTCCAGCACGAAGGGAAGCTGGCTCGGGTCGGAGACCAGCTCGCAATAATGGCTGCATTCGCGGAACAGGTTTTGCGGATGCGTCTCCTGGAAATAGCCGCCGCCGATCTCGGCCGTCGGGATCTGCGCGGCGATCGCCAGCACGGGAACGCGGCTGCGATGCGCATCGAACAGCCCATTGATCAGATGCAGATTGCCGGGACCGCAGGAGCCCGCGCAGACCGCAAGGCTCCCGGTCATCTCCGCTTCGCCGGCGGCGGCGAACGCTGCGACCTCCTCGTGGCCGCGGCGGCGCAGCGCCTCGGTCAGGGCGTTCAGGCTGTCGCCGACAATGCCGTAGATGCGCTTGACGCCGGCCTGTTCGAGCGTTGCCACGAACAGATCGGCCACGTTGTTGATCGCCATGTCGGTCTCCTGATCTCGCTGATCACGCAAGATAGGATAACGCGCGACGGTGACGGCATCACGGCTTGTTTATTGGCGGCTCAGTCTTTCGCAATCGCCCGATCGTAAGCCGCGATCGTCACCTTTGCGCGAGCGGCCACATCCGTTGCGCTCATGCCGGGCTTGTAGAGGCTCGAGCCGAGCCCGAAGGCGGTCACGCCGCCCTTGATATATTCGGCAAAGTTCTGGTCGGAGACGCCGCCGACGGCGGCGATCATCACGCCTGATGGCAGCACCGCCTTGATCGCGGCAATGCCGGCGGCGCCTAGCACGCTTGCCGGAAAGAATTTCAATCCCGATGCGCCGGAGCGTGCGGCAAGCAGCGCCTCGGTCGGAGAAAACACGCCGGGCAGCGTCACCATGGCGTACTGATGTGCACGCACGAGCACCTGCGTGTCGACGTTCGGCGAGACCATCAGCTTGCCGCCGACGTCGTTGAGGCGATCGACATCCGCGGTGGTCAGCACCGTGCCGGCGCCGATCAGCACGCCTGACGGCGCCTGCTTCACCGCCGTTGCGATGGAGCGGAATGGATCAGGCGAGTTCAGGGGGATCTCGATCGCGGTCATGCCGGCTTCGATCAGCACGCTGACGATGGCCTCGGTCTCCTCGGGCTTGACGCCGCGCAGGATCGCGACCAGCGGCCGCTTCATCGGCGGAAAGGCAACGGTCATCTCAAGTTCCTTCTACTTCCTCCAGATCGCGGCAGCCGCCATCGACAGGCCGCGGCGAACGGCTTCATCCGCATCGACCGGCCCGGCGGTCACTGACAAGGCGTCGAAGGCGTGGCGATACAGCATCGCAAGCCGCCCCGAGGCAATCAACGCGACACCCGCTCGCGGCACGGTGCCGGAGAGCCCGGCCGCCAGCTCGATGCCGATCAACGTGCCCGACAGCGTCTCGCGCGCCGCGGCCGGCGTGCCGCCGAACAGAAGCTGGCGCGACCGCGCACCGAACAACAGGTTGGCGGCGAAGGCCGGCGCCGCGTACGCGGCCTTGACCGCCGCCTTGAAGCTCGCGACATCCTCGGCTTCATCAGCGCCCGCGACCGCGAACGACAGGATCGTCTCGCGCGAGACCACGCTGAAGAGCTCGCCGGTCATGAAGGTGGAGAAACGTTCGACGATGCCCCCTTTGACGCGCACCCATTTCGAATGCGTGCCGGGCATGCAGACCAGCGCCTCGCCGGCGGCATCGAGGCCGAGCGCGCCGAGCAGCTGCGTCTCCTCGCCGCGCATGACGTCCGGCGCGGCTGCGTCGCGCTGTGCAATGCCGGGCAGGATCCGGATGTCGCGCGCCTGGCCGGGAACGCGCACGGCCTGTTTCAGCACGGCCGAGAGCGGCGCCGGCGTATCGACATAGCCGGCTTCGACCCAGCCGGTCTTGGCGCCGGCCATGCCGCAGACGAGAACCGGCAGATGATCCGGCGCTTCGGCCGCCGCAAGATGCGCTTGCAGCACGGCGGGAAAGCCGGTCTTCGCCGCCGCCAGCATACCCTCGTCGCTGCGGCGCTCGGCCAGCACCTCGCCGGCACGATCGACCAGCCACAGGCGAAAACTGCTGGTGCCCCAGTCCACCGCGACATAAGCGGGTTCGGTCATCTCAACGCGTATCCTCGTCTCAACGCCAAGACACCGTCTCGCGACAATGAGACGACGCTTAGCAAATCCGCCCCGGGATATCGGCTATTGCCGCCGCAAACCAGCCTTTTCTCGCGGGGCCCGAGACGTTGCCGCGCTGGCACACCGCTTGCTCATGGCTACGCACTCACATCCGTCAACGCGCGACAAGACGCGTCAACACCAGATGAGGAAACCCATGGAGATCGGCTATTTCACGATGCCTTCGCATCCGCCGGAGTGCGGCCTGAAGGAAGGGAACGACTGGGACCTGCAGGTCATGCGCTGGCTCGACGAGCTCGGCTATCAGGAGGCCTGGGTCGGCGAGCACCACACCGCGCCCTGGGAACCCAACCCCACGCCGGACCTGTTGATCGCACAGGCGCTGATGCAGACCAAGAAGCTTCGCATCGGGCCGGGCGGCTTCCTCCTGCCCTATCACCACCCGGCCGAGCTCGCCAACCGTGTCGCGATGCTCGACCATCTCTCCGAGGGCCGGCTCAATTTCGGCGTCGCAGCGTCGGGCCTGCCGAGCGACTGGGCGATGTTCAACGTTGACGGCATGAGCGGACAGAACCGCGACATGACCCGCGAGGCGCTCGAGATCATCTTGAAACTCTGGACCGAGCCTGCGCCGTTCACCCACAAAGGCAAGTTCTGGACGGTGACCAAGCCGGACACGATGTTCGACTTCCTCAAGCCGCACATCAAGCCGTTGCAGGCGCCGCATCCGCCGATCGGCGTCGCTGGTCTGTCGAAGAACTCGGACACGCTGAAGCTCGCGGGCGAGCGCGGCTTCATCCCGATGAGCCTCAACCTCAACCCCGCCTATGTCTCCAGCCATTGGGACTCCGTCGAGATCGGCGCCGCCAAGACCGGACGCAAGCCGAACCGCGCGGACTGGCGTCTGGTGCGCGAGGTGTTCGTTGCCGACACGGATGAAGAGGCCTGGAAGCTCTCGACCGGCGACATGATGGGCCGGATGATGAGCGAGTACTTCCTGCCGCTGCTCGGCCATTTCGGCTTCAAGGATTATCTGAAGCACGCGCCCGACGTGCCCGACAGCGACGTCACCGTCGAATATTGCGCCAAGCGGAACTGGATCGTCGGCTCGCCCGCGACCGTCGCCGAGAAGATCGAGAAGATCTACGACGAGGTCGGCGGCTTCGGCGTGCTGCTGGTGTTCGGCTTCGACTACAAGCACAAGGCCGAAGCCTGGCATCACTCGCTCTCGCTGCTGAAGAACGAGGTGATGCCGCGCGTTGCGCATCTCGGCTCCGCGAAGAAGGCGGCTTGACCCGACGCGGGTGCGGCGCGATCGTGCCGCACCCGCAGCGATTTTCGGAGATTTCCGTGGACGCCAAACCTCTCGACGCCAAGGATTTCAAGCAGGCGATGCGCCAATGCGCCGGTGCCGTCGCGCTGGTCACGGTCGGCGCAGAGCATGGCAAGCGCACCGGGTTGACGGTGACGTCGGCATGCTCGCTGTCGGACTCACCGCCCTCGCTGATCGTCTGCGTCAACCGCAACGCCAGCGCGCATGGGCGCATCCGCGAGGAAGGCGCGTTCGCGATCAATTTCCTGCACGAGGATCACGCGCTGCTCGCGCTCACCTTCAGCGGCCAGAAGGGCGTCAACGGCGACGACCGTTTTGCCTTCGGGCAGTGGACGCGCGGCGCGACCGGTGCCCCGGTGCTGACGGATGCGGTCGCCGCATTCGATTGCGTTCTGGCGCAGGAGTTCGAGACCAGGACGCATTCGATCTTCGTCGGCGAGGTGCGGGGGGTGTCGCATGCGGATGGAGCGAGGCCGCTGGTGTACCTGCGCAGCAGTTTCCACACACCGCATGAAATGCGCGAGACGGTGACGGTCGGCGACCTCGATTCACGGCATTTGAGCTGGACGGATTTTTCGTAGGCCTTGCGCTCCAGGCTCGCTGCCCTTTCCTTCTCCCCTTGCGGGAGAAGGTGGCGCGAAGCGCCGGATGAGGGTATCTCTCGGCGAGTTCGAGCGGGAATTGGATTCGCGGAGAGATACCCCTCACCCGTCTCGCCGCTGTGCGGCGAGCCACCTCTCCCACAAGGGGAGAGGGGAAGGAAGAACGCTACTGGGCAGTCTCGATCTTCATCGCCTTGATCTTCCGATAAAGCGTCGCGCGGCTCAGCTTCAATGCGCGTGCTGCCTCCGTCACGCGACCGCCGTGCTTAAGGAGCGCCTCGATGATCGTGGCGCGCTCGGCTGCTTCGAGGTCGGGCTCAACCCGCCCGCCAAACGGCGGCAGATCGAGATCGGCATCGGTGATGACGCCGTTCTCCGCGGTGCAGCCGGCGAGCCGCAGCACGTGGCGGAGCTGGCGCATGTTGCCGGGATACGGATAGGCCGCAAGCTGCGACCAAGCTTGGTCCGAAAGCCTGCAGCTTGGTGCTTCCTCGCGCGCAATCTGACGGATGATATCGTCCCGGTCGGCGCGTTCGCGCAGGGCCGGCAGCCGCACCGCAAGGCCGCGCAGACGGAAATAGAGATCGGCGCGGAAGGCGCCCTCCTCCGCCATGCGGCCCAGGTCCCGATGCGTGGCGCTGATCAGGCGGATGTCGACTGCGACAGGCTTGAGCGCGCCGAGCGGCCAGACTTCGCGGTTTTCCAGCACGCGCAACAGGCGCGTCTGCAGCGCGATCGGCATGTCGCCGATCTCGTCGAGAAACAGCGT
This sequence comes from Bradyrhizobium sp. 195, assembly GCF_023101665.1. NCBI lineage: Bacteria > Pseudomonadati > Pseudomonadota > Alphaproteobacteria > Hyphomicrobiales > Nitrobacteraceae > Bradyrhizobium > Bradyrhizobium sp. 195. The sequence goes on from NZ_CP082161.1 coordinate 6,970,671, forward strand.
GCCGCCATCGGCCTGCACGATCAGGCCCTTTGAGCCGTCGCGGCGCGCACCGGTAAAGGCGCCGGCCTCGTAGCCGAACAGTTCGGCGTCGATCAGGCTCTCGGGCATCGCGGCGCAATTCAGCGCGACATAATTGTTGCGCGCCCGGTTGCTCGCCGCGTGAATGGCGCGCGCGAACACGTCCTTGCCGACGCCGGTCTCGCCCTGCAGCAGCACCGGCAGATTGTGGTCGCCGATGCGCTTCAGCCGTTTCACGCTTCTGACCAGGCCGGGATCGCCGCCGGCAAGCCGGTGCAGCGCATCGAAGCGATCGACGGGCGGATCGCGGCGCTTGGTGAGCGGCCGCGCGCGCTGCGGCGGCGCGATCTGACCCTGCCCCAACGGACTGCCATCGGCGCGGCGCAGCTGGACGATGTCGCCCTCGTCGCGCGCAGCGTGATGATCGAACTTGATGTAGCGCGACAGGTCGATGCCGGAAGCGATCAAGCCGTCGGTAAGGCCCAGCAGTGCGCGCGCGGACCGGCAGGCGCCGACGACGCGGCGATCGTCGTCATAGGCGAGCAGGCCGCTGCCGTCATCGCCGGGCACGGTCGCGATCCAGGCGTTACGGAAATGGTCGCGGAAGATCGCGCCCTCGATGCGGCGCGTCGCCTGCATCGTGACCGCGAGCGCAAGCTGGTGCGCGGCGCGGCTGAGGTCATCACGACAGGACGTGATGTTGACGGCGCCTGCGATACGGCCGGCCTGGTCGAACAGCGGCGTCACCGCACAGGAGAAGATGCCCCATTGCTCGCGAAAATGCTCGTCGCGATGAACCAGGATCGGCTTTTGCTCCGCAAGGCAGGTGCCGAGCCCGTTGGTGCCTTCATGGGCCTCCGAGAAATTCGAGCCGGTATAGACCTTCCAGCGCAGGAAAATCTCGGTGTCGGCCTCGCCCGGCAGGCGGCTGAACAGCATGGTCGCGTTGGCATCAGCGAGGTTGACGCAATAGCCGGCCTCCCGCAGCACGCGGGCGAGATCCTCGAGCTCGGACGTGGCGAGCCGGATCGTCTCCTCCATGGGCTGGGCGACGTGGCGGATCTCGGCTGCGGTCAGCGTCTGCGGCGGTCCCCGACGGGCGGGATCGAGCTTGTGGCTGATTAGGGAGCGCCGCCAGGAATCGGCAATGCGCGCAGAGGCATCGACGTCGGCCACATGATTGGCGACGGACAAGACCCGGGCGACATGGTTCGAGGCCGACAGGCTGGCCATCGCGGACGTCTCCACCCTGTATTATTGTGCAAAGTCTGGCAGCACGGGCGGGGATGTCAATCGGGAACCGGGAACTGGATGGAAGGGACACTGCCTCCTCGTCATCCCGGGGCGATGCGAAGCATCGAACCCGGGATCTCGAGATTCCGGATTCGGCTCTTCGAGCCGCCCCGGAATGACAGCTGAAGTAACAGCCGCGGCATCATCAAAATTGCTGCACTGCCCTCACCACGTATCGATACACGGCCGCTTCTTTCCCGTTCTGGCGGGCGGCTTCGGCGCCGACCGCAAGCCGGCCATGATCCAGCGCCGCGTCTCGGCGGGGTCGATGACGTTGTCGATCTCGAACACCGAGGCGATCGAGACCGCCTTGCCGTTGGCATAGAGCTCGGCGACCTTGTTGCGGTAATAGGTCTCGCGCTCCTCGGGGTCGGCGATCGCCTCCATCTCCTTGCGGAAGCCGAGGCGGACATAGCCCTCCAGGCCCATGCCGCCGAACTCGCCGGTCGGCCAGGCCGCGGTGAAGAAGGAGGCATGGAAGCCGCCGCCGATCATCGACTGCGCACCTAACCCATAGCCCTTGCGCAGCACGATGCCGAACAGCGGCACGGTGAGGCTCGCACCTGTCACGAACATCCGCGAGACGTGGCGCACGATCGCGGTCTTCTCGGCTTCGGGGCCGACCATGAAGCCGGGCGTGTCGCAGAGCGAGATGATCGGAAGATCGAAGGCATCGCAGAGCTGCAGGAAGCGCGCGGCCTTGTCGCCGGCATCGGCATCAATGGCGCCGCCGAGATGGCGCGGGTTGTTGGCGATCAGGCCGAACGGCTTGCCCTCGATGCGGATCAGTGCGGTGATCATGCCGACGCCGTAGTCGCGGCGCAGCTCCAGCACGGAATCCTCGTCGGCGACGAGATCGATCACGCTGCGAATGTCGTAGACGCGCAGGCGGTTCTCCGGAATGGCGCGGCGGAGCAGGCGCTGGTCGGCGGCCTGCCACTCCGTCACCGCGCCCTGGAAGTAGGAGAGGTATTTCTGCGCGACGCGGGTTGCCTCCTCCTCGTCCTCGACGAGGATGTCGATGACGCCGTTCGGCGACTGGAACGCAACAGGGCCGACCTCGGCCGGATGATAGACGCCGAGGCCGCCGCCCTCGATCATGGCGGGACCGCCCATGCCGATCGAGGCGTTCTTGGTCGCGATGATGACGTCGCAGCAGCCGAGCATCGCGGCGTTGCCGGCAAAGCAATAACCGGAAACGACGCCCACGACCGGGACGAGGCCGGAGAGCCTTGCGAACTGCACGAAGGACGGGCCGTCGAGCCCGGTCATGCCGAGTCGGTCGGTATCGCCGGGCCGGCCGCCGCCGCCTTCGGCGTAAAACACCAGCGGCACGCGCCAGTCTTCCGCAAGCGTCAGCATGCGGTCGATCTTCTTGTGGTTCATGTGGCCCTGCGTGCCCGCGAGCACGGTGTAGTCGTAGGCCACGACGATGCAGCGCGCCCCTTCGGGTCCGAACTTCTCGCCGTTCACCGTGGCAACGCCCATGACGAGGCCGTCCGCGGGCGTGTTCCTGATGAGATCGTCGAGCTTGCGCCGGCGCCGCTGTGCCGCGATCGCAAGGCTGCCGTACTCCATGAAAGAGCCGTCGTCGACGAGCTGGGCAACGTTCTCGCGCGCGGTGCGCTGGTTGGTGTTGCGGCGGCGCTCGACCGATGACGGGCGGTTCGCATCCAGCGTGTTGGCCTGACGCGCGATCAGCTCGGCGAGATCGGGACGGATGTGATCGAGATCGATATCGGCTTCCGCGGCCGTGCTATCGGCCGCAACGTCGAGCGGCTCGAGATACATGATGGCCTCGCCATGCAGCAGCGTGGCGCCGTCGCCGGCGGCGAGCTTCATGACCCGGCCGCCCTGCTCGGCCATCACGAGATGCTCCATCTTCATGGACTCGATCACGGCAAGCTGCTGGCCGGGGCGCACGATCTCGCCTTCCTTCACCTGGATGGTGACGATGGTTCCCTGCAAGGGCGCCGCGACCATCACCGTGCCTTCCGGCACGATTTGCGCAGTTTGCGCCTCCGCGCTGTGGCCGCCGCCTCGCTCGGTCGCGGCGAAGTAGAGCGGCCTGGCCGCGCCGTCGGCCGCGTCCACGAGCTTGGCGATATTGCGATCGATGAAATCGGTCGCAATGCGGTTGGTCCTGAAATCGGGGTGTGCGAGCACGGCCTGAAGAAAGGCGATGTTGGTGACGACGCCGTCGATCCGGAACTCCCGCAAGGCGCGCGAGGCCTTGGCGACGACGTCATGCCAGGCTTCGCCCGGCGTATGCACGATGACCTTCGCCAGCAGCGAATCGAAGGCCGCGCTGGTCTTGTAGCCGGCGTAACCAAAACTATCGACGCGGACACCGGGCCCCGATGGCGGCTCGAACAATGCGAGCACGCCGCCGGTCGGATGCGTCGCGCCCGTCTCGTCCAGCGTTTCCATGTTGACGCGAAGCTGCATGGCATGGCCGCGCGGCTTCGGGATCGAGCCTTGCGCAAGGTCGAGCGAGGCCAGCGTGCTGCCCGCAGCAACCGCGAGCTGGGCGCGGACGAGGTCGAGCCCGAGCACCTCTTCGGTGACGGTATGTTCGACCTGAAGCCGCGGATTGGCCTCGATGAAAGCAAAGCTGTCCTCGGCGGTGCCGTCGACCAGGAACTCGAAGGTGCCGAGATTGTCGTATGCCGCTGCCGTCGCGAGCTGCCTCGCCGCCTCGATGATGCGGCCGCGCAAGGGATCGCTCAGCGAGGGGCTCGGCGCCACCTCGATCAGCTTCTGGTGGCGGCGCTGGATGGTGCATTCGCGCTCCCAGAGATGAGAGATCGCGCCGTGATGGTCGCCGATGATCTGCACCTCGATATGGCGCGCCTGCCGGATCAGCCGCTCGGCATAGACGCCGTCGAAGCCGAACGCGGCCTTGGCCTCCGACTGGCAGCGCGCATAGGCTTCCGCGAGATCGGACGCGTTCTCCACCACGCGCATGCCGCGGCCGCCACCGCCGGCCATCGCCTTGATCACGATCGCCGCATTGCCACCGAGCGACGTGAAGAACGCCGAGATCTCGTCGAGCGAGGACGGCCCGCTGGTCCCGGCAATGATCGGCACGCCGCAGCGTTTTGCCAGTTGCCGTGCCGCAACCTTGTCGCCGAACAGCTCGAGCGCCGCAGCCTTCGGCCCGACGAAAACGATGCCCGCATCGCCGCAGGCCCTGGCAAACGCCGCGTTCTCGCTGAGAAAACCGTAACCTGGATGCACGGCATCGCAGCCGACGCTCTTCGCCGCTTTCACCACCGCATCGATGTCGAGATAGGCCCGGGCGCCGCGGCCGGGAATTTCGACCGCTTCGTCGGCAACACGCACGTGCAGCGACAGCGCATCGTCGGCCGGATGGATCGCAACGGTCGCGATGCCGGCATCGGCCGCCGCACGCGCGATGCGAATGGCGATCTCGCCGCGATTGGCAATCAGGAGTTTCTTGAACGACATCGTATCTCTCACTCAGACGGCAGCAGGACGATTGGGATCGAGGTCCTGCTTCTTTACCTTGCCTGTTGCCGTCAGCGGCAGGGCTTCAATGATGCGTATCTCCGGGACCTTGTAGACGGCCATGCGCTCGGCGCACCATGCGCGCAGGTCTTCCGCAGAGATGGTGCCGACCGCCTCCGGCTTGAGCTGGATGTAAGCCACCGGCACCTGGCCCTTGTCAGGGTCGTCGCGCCCGACCACGCCCGAGCCTAGCACCTTCGGATGCTGCCCCAGCAGCGCCTCGATCTCCGGCGGAAACACGCTCATGCCCTTGACCTTCAGCATCTCCTTGCGGCGGCCGAGGAAGTGCAGGAAGCCGTCCTTGTCGATGTTGCCGATGTCGCCGGTGCGCAGCCAGCCGTCGACGAGCGACTCGGCGGTCGCCTCCGGCTTGTTCCAATAGCTCTTGAGCAGCGACGGCGTGCGCACGCGGATCTCGCCTTCCGCACCGAGCGGCAACAGCGCGCCGGTTTCGAAATCGGTGATCTTGAACTCGGCGCCGGGGACCGGCAGGCCGACGAAGATCGGCTGATTGTTGAGGTCCAAATCGTCGTGCTGGAAACCCGCCGTGAAGGTGTTGGAAGTGTGGGTCTCCGTCATGCCCCAGGCCGCTTCCATCAGCACCGTCCCGGTGAGATCCTTCCAGCGCTTTCGGTAGTCGGCATTGAGCTTCTTGACGAAGGAGACGACGCGCACCTGGCTCAGCGAGGACAGATCGAACTCGCTCCAGCGCGGATGGTCCATCAATTCGACCGCGCCGTCGACCGGCATCGCGGTGATCGTGACCTTGTATTTGTCGATCGCCGCCATCGCACCGACGGCGTCCCAGCGCGCGAGCAGCACCAGCGTGGCGCCGGAGAACAGCGGGAAGATCAGGCCGAAATTCTCGCCTGCAATCCAGAACTCCGGAAAGAACGACAGGAACACGCTGCTCTCGTCCGACAGCACCGAGATGCCGTAATTGGCCGCTGCCGTGTAGACCATGTCGCGGTGGGTATGGACGCAGCCCTTTGGCATGCCGGTGGTGCCGCCGGTGTAGTTGAGTGCCGCGACATCATCGAGCCCGGGCGCCGGCAGCGGCGATGGTGCGGGCATCGCGGCGAGTGCGGGCAACAGATCGGTCGCGCCCGCAACCGCGACGCGCGGCGCACGGATCGAGTCCGGCGCGGGGAACGTGGGCGTTGCCGGCACGACGTCGGCGAAGCTGGTGACGATGATCTCGCGCAGGCGCACCTCGCCCCTCACCTGGTCGACGACGGGGGTGAGTTGATCGAGCGCGACGATCACCTCGGCCTGGGTGTCGTTGAGCTCGTAGGCCAGCTCGAACGCGCGCGACAATGGGCTGACGGGGACGTGGACCGCGCCGAGCTTCAAAATGCCGAAGAACACGATGTGGAATTGCGGGCAGTTCGGCAGGAACACGGCGACGCGGTCGCCCTTGCCGACGCCCTTGGCCTGCAACAGCGCGGCAAAGCGGTCGCTCTGCCGGTCGAGATCCGCGTAGGTCGTGACGTGACCGTAGAAGATCACCGCGGGTCGTTCCGGACTGCGCCTCGCCCACGCGCGCAGATATTCCGTCAAGGGAACTTCGCCGTGCAGATAGTTCGGCGAACGCGGCATGCTCTTCGGCCAAGCCTTGTCCCACAGGCCGTGCAGGGTGGCGAGATAATCGGTCTCGTTGAGGGGCGCGCTCATGACGTCCTCCCGTGTTGCTTTTCTTGTCATGAGGCACGCACGTGCCGTCGATCGACATCGCTACACGTCGAGCACGCCAGAGGTCATGTCAAGAAAAACAGCGTCCGCGTCACGACCGATGCCGCGACGCGGAAAAAGCAGTCGTCTCGCAGCGCTTTTCAGTTACGCAGCCCGCACGCCCGCGACGAAGGTGCTGACTTCGTTTTCGAGCGATTGCAGCTTCTGCGTCAGCCGGCCGCTCGACTGCAGCACGAGGCCGGCGGCCTGGCCGGTCTCCGCGGTCGCATCGGTCACGCCGGAGATGTTTTGCGAGACCTGGTCCGTGCCGGAGGCCGCCTCCTGCACGCTGTGGGCGATCGCCTGCGTGGCGGCGCCTTGCTCCTCGACGGCGGCGGCGATCGAGGAGGAGATCTCGTTGACCTCCATGATGGTGGCACGGATGCTCTCGATGTTGCCGACGACCTGATTGGTCTCGGCCTGGATCGCGGTGATCTGCGCGCCGATCTCGTCGGTCGCCTTTGCGGTCTGGCTCGCCAGCGACTTCACTTCGCTCGCGACCACGGCAAAACCCTTGCCGGCTTCGCCGGCCCGCGCCGCCTCGATGGTGGCGTTGAGCGCGAGCAGATTGGTCTGCGAGGCGATCTGGTTGATGAGGTCGATGACCTCGCCGATCTTGTGGGCGGCCGCAGCCAGCCCCTGCACGGTGTCGTTGGTGCGCTGACCGTCGGCGGCGGCCTTGTCGGCCACGGTCGCGGCCTGCGCGACGCGCTGGCTTATCTCCGATATCGAGGACGACAATTCGCTGGCGGCGGAGGCCACCGTCTGCACGTTGTCCGAAGCCTGCTGGCAGGCGGATGCGACGAAGCTGGCGCGGTCGCTCGCCCGGTTCGCGGTCTCCGACATGCCTTGCGCGGCCTGCTGCATCGCGCGCGCCTCGTTGAAGACGTCGCGAACGACGGCCTGGACACTCGCCTCGAACTTGCCGGCGAGATCGGCCATGGCCTTGCGCTTCTCCTCGTCGGCCCGCTGCTTCAGTTCCTGCTGCTCGGTATGCATCCTGCCGACCGCCGACGCGTTGTCCTTGAACACGGCCAGCGCCTTGGCGAGCCCGCCGACCTCGTTGCTGCGGTCGGTGTAGGGCACCTCGAAGGCACTGTCGCCGGCGGCAAGTCGCTCGGTCAGCGCGGTGATTTTTGCAAGCGGCCGGGTCACGCTGCGACCGATCATGAAGGAGGCGCCGAGGACCAGGACCAGCACGGCCAGGCAGACGTAGCCGAACGTCGTCGCGGCCTGGCGGAAGACGGCGTCGACGTCGTCGAGATAGATGCCGGTGCCGATGATCCAGCCCCAGGGCGCAAAGCCCTTCACATAGGAGATCTTCCCGACCGGCTGGTCGAAGCCGGGCTTCGGCCAGAGGTAGCCGTAGAAGCCCGCACCCTGCTTCTTGACGACGTCAACGAAGCCCACGAACAGCGCGTTGCCGGCGGGGTCCTTCATGCCGGAGAGATCCTTGCCGTCGAGCTCGGGCTTGATCGGGTGCATGACCATCTTGGGGGTCATGTCGTTGATCCAGAAATACTCGACCTTGTCGTAGCGCAGGCTCTTGATTTCAGCCATTGCGGCGGCCTGGGCCTGCTCGCGCGGGAGTTTCCCCTCGCTCTCGAGCTTCTGATAGTGCGCGAGGATGCCGTAACCGACATCGACCATGTGCTGCGTCTTGGCCTGGCGATCGGCCACCATCTGCGCGCGCAGGGTCGACAGCGCGATCGGCGCCAGCGCGATCATGCCGAGGAGGCTGATGCCGACAATCAGAACCAGCTTGAAACTGATGCGGGAGAAAATCATCGGGGCTCGCAAAATTGGCGGTACAGATATGCCAGATTATCCCGATCCTCTTAGCAAAGCCTTAAGCATTCGGGTTCCGCAACGCGCCCGCCGAAGGCCTGCGGCCGCGCACCGCTTTCGTATTCCGACGACACGGCTGCGCCCTGCGAATGTAAAGCTCTTCAAATCTAGAACACCTCGATATCGCCCTTCCGCGCGTTGACTTGAAGAGGGCTCTGGCAGAACGATCGATGCAGACAATCAGCGCCAGCTGTGGCGTGAGCGCAGCCAAGGGCCAGAGGCTTCATGCATTCATCGACATCATCGGGGTCTCTCGACCTTCCCGCACTCAGCGCGGCGGAACGGCTCTTCATTTGGGGTTTCAGGGCCAAGGCGCGCAGCAGCGGCGCCGTTCCGACCGCCGCCGACATCCAAGAGGTGTACGACCATTTTCGCGTGGGCGACGCCGTGCTCTCGCTGGAATCCATCATCGAGATCTTCGCCTGCACGGCCCATACGGCCATCGAGGTGCACTGCCCGACTTGTCCGCGCATGTCGGACAGCGAGCACGGAATCTTGCACGCCATTGCCGCGGCACAGCAGGATCGCGTCGACGTCGCGCGCGAACAATTCGAGAGCTGGCTGCCGCCGGTCGGCGCCGATTGGGCGCTCGCGCCCGTGCGGGGCCTGGCGACGATCTTCCGCATGGCAGGTCTCATCCTGCCCGACCGGCACGTGCGCACTTTGGACCACGACCGGACCATGGCGATGAAGAGCTGGCTGGTCGGAAGCCCGACATTGCATTGACGAGATCGTTCATGAACCCGGATAATTGCGCTTCTGCGGCGATGCCCGACGCCGGCCAGATGCGGCACTGTCCGCTGCAGGCCGCGCTTGCGGCGCCCCTGCGTCGACAGCTACGATGATTTCTGCCGCGTCGCGCTGTCGCTGTTCCGGTTTATCGGCGCGGCCTATACGACCGGCGCGTCCGATTGCTGGGAAGCGGCCTATCGCTATGCCGACGAGGCGCCGGGGATTTCCGACAGTCCGTTGCTGGTGGCACGGGCGGCCGCGCTCGTCAGAATCCTGCGCAGCGGCCGGCCATGCGAGCTGTGCTTCATGCCGCCATCCTGCCGCCGCCTGTCGAATGACGAGGCGGAATTGATGCGAGTGCTGGCGGTCGCGCGCCGCAAGCAGCCGGGCGAGATCGAATCCATCGTCTGCCAGCTCGTCGGCGCCGGCAAGGAAGCTGCGGCAACGCGGGCGGTCAACGCGCTCGCGCTGTGCTGACACCTAGCCGCCCTTCTTGCCGAGCACGAGATCGATGGTGTGCGCGGCGATCTTTCGCAACTGCGGCTCGTCGCCAAAGGCACGTTCGAGCACGGCGAGGCCGCGCGTGACCGTAACGACGTGCAACGCCGCGGCCGCGGGATTGCCGTTGAATTCGCCCCGCTCCGCGCCTGCCGACAACGTCTCCTGAACCAGTGCGGTGATGCGCGCGATGAGGCTTGCAAAGGCCTCGCGCGCGTCGTCATCCAGCCCCTCGCCTTCGGCGGCGCCAAGCTCCATCAGCCCACGTGTCGTCGGACAGCCGCGCGGCGGCGAACCGGCGCGGAAATTGGTGATTGTGAGATCGAAGAACGCGGTGAGGCGCTTGCGCAAGGAGCCGGTCCCGAGTGCTTTCTGCAGCGCTGCGAGATAATCCCCCGCATAGCGTTCATAGGCCTGGAGAAACAGCGCCTCCTTGCTGCCGAAGGCGTTGTAGAGGCTGCCGCGCTGGACCCCGGCGTCGCGCGCGATGTCGGACAGCGACGTGCCGCGCACGCCGTTGCGCCAGAACTGGTCGAACGCGATGCGCAGCACCTCGTCGTGATCGAATTCGCGCGGCCTCAAAACTTTGCTCCTCGATATTTGACACGCTGTCAAAAACATGCATTATCGACATTGTGTCAAAAACCAGATGGGATTGATAGTCGTTCCGTCAATGGGGCGAGCCGACGCCGCAACACGCGCTGTCGGATCGAGCCCGCTTGCAAAGGACCAGTTCATGCCTCTCATCCACATCGCGATGCGCGCCGGCAAGTCCGAAGCCTACCGGCAGGCGATTCTCGACGGCCTTTACGACGCCATGCGCGAGGCGCTCAATGTGCCCGATGACGACGCGTTCATGTCCATCACCGAGCATGAGCCGGCGAACTTCCGCTGCGGCACCGGTTACGGCGTCGCGCGCAGCGACGACGCGGTGATGATCCAGATTACCGTATTCGCCTCGCGCACCACCGAGCAGAAGAAGGCGCTGTATCGCCGGATCGCGGATCGTCTCGGCGAAAATCCGGGCATCCGGCCCGAGGACGTGTTCGTGAACGTGCTCGATGCGCCCAAGGAGAACTGGTCGGTCGGAAACGGCATCGCGCAGTTTGCGTGAGGCGGCTGCAGCTTCAATCCGCAACGCACGCCTCCAGGATGCTATCGAGCTCGGCCTTCGAGAGCACACCGAGCTCGGCGATGAAGACGATCCGCGATCGCGGCACGCCTGCCGCCGGCGCATCATCGCCAGGGGCGAGCGTGGCGCGGCCGGCGGCGAACTGAAACACCATTTGGCGCCCGGGCTGCTCGACGGTCTCGAACAGGCCTTTCGCGCGAGCCAGCTTCGGCGCCAGCTTACCGATCGCCTGCTGCAGGCGCGGCAGCGAGAGCGGATGATCGGAGGTCCAGCTCAGCGTCTCGAAACGATCCTCTGCCGGCCGTTTCGGGCTTGGGGTGCGCGGCGCGGGGTTGCGATCGACATGCGCGGGAAACAGCAGCGCTGACGGAATCTCGCCGTATGGCGCATCGACCACCACGGCGGGAACGCACTGGGCGCGAATGGCCGCGCGCATTCGATCTCCCGCGCTTTCGTCCGCCAGATCCAGCTTGCTCAGCGCCACGATGTCGGCAACGCGGAGCTGCGAGCGCTGGAGCGCGTCATCGAGCGCGGACGGCGGCGTGCCAACGTCCATCACGCAGAGCACCGTCTCCAGCGGCGCCTCGCGCAGGATCACCGGGTCCATCAGATTGCGAACGATGTCGGCGGGGTCGGCGACGCCGCTGGTCTCGATGACGATGTATTCCGGCTTCGGATCGCGCCGCAGCAGGCTCGAGAGCGTGCGGAGCAGATCGCCTTCCAGCGAGCAGCAGATGCAGCCATTGGCAAGGCTGACAACGCCGTCGCTCGCGCCCGCAATCAGCTCCGCATCGATGTTGATGGCGCCGAAATCGTTGACGACGGCAGCAATGCGCCGTCCCTCCGCATGCGCCAGCAGATGGTTGACGACCGTGGTCTTGCCCGCCCCCAGAAAGCCCGTGACCAGGAGGATGGGGACCGGCATGGATCAGCTCTCGACGACGGGACGGCGCACCGGCTTGCCCGGGCGCGCCGCGACATCGAGAATGCCGTCGCTGATCAGCACCTGGCCGCTGACAACGAGGTGCCGCACGCCTTCCGACGGACGGTTCATCGCGGTGAAGGTGGCGCGGTCCGAGAGTTTTTCGTAGTCGAACACGACGATATCGGCATCGGCGTCCTTGGTGAGCCTGCCCTTGGCGCGCATCGCGGGCGTGCTCTGCGACAGGATTTCCGCCGGGATCAGCGCGCATTTGCGCACGCCTTCCAGCAGCGACACCGCCTTGCGCTCGCGCACCCATTCGCGGATGAATTTCGTGAAGCAACCAGCCGAGCGCGGATGCGAGGTCGCATCGTCAGGCAGCGGCCAGGCATCGCCGGTGTAGGTCTTGCCGTCCGACGTCGTCCACGGCATCGCGTCGGAGGCGATGGCGCCGCCGGGATAGAGCACCGACATGTCGAGCAGGTCGCGGTGATGCGCATTGTTCTCGGTGTCGAGGATGTGCCAGAGCACCAGCGAGGACGGCTCTTCGGCCTGTGCCTTCAACAGCTCCTCGCGGTCGTGGAAGCGATAGCCGTCGGTCACGCGCTGCACGGAATCGTAAGCAGTGCCGTTGCGCTCGACGAATTCGGGATCGCTGAAGAAGGCGGCGGCGAGCACGGTGGAGCCGGTGCCGTAAGGATAGGCCTCGACGGTAATCGGCAGGCCCTGCGCCTGCGCCTTCGCGATCAGCACGCGGCAACGCTCGACGTCGGTCTTGCTCGACGAGTTGAAATGGCAGATGTGCATGTGCGCGCCGGTGGCGCCGGCATAGCCGATCAGGCGGATATAGGCTTCCACCGCGCTTTCGGGGTCGATGCGCGACATGAAGGCGACGTGGGTGAAGGTCGGCACGTCCTTGACCGCGGCGAGCTGGCAGACCGCGGTCAGCTCCTGCACGCCGGCGCCCGGCGCGTAGGCGTTCAAAATGCCGATGCCGATGCCGCCTTCGTCGAGGCCGCGCGAAAGCCGCTCCAGAATGCCCGCGACTTCCGCATCGGTCGCGACGTTGTCCATCCAGCGGCGGTCGCGCATGGCATTGCCGAACGCCTCCAGCGAGCTCTCGGCATTCGAGCCCGTCATCGCGCCGATGCGCGCAAAGGCCCAGTTGGTGGCGGCGCCGTAGTTCAGCACGCGGCCTCGCCTGGCCTGGCGTTCATACCAGGAGCCGACCGGCAGCACGCCGGCCTCGAGATCGAGCGTCGTCGTCACGCCGTCGAAGGCCTGCATGCGGTCGGCTGGAAGCGACTGGCCGTGTGCGTGCAGATCGATGAAGCCGGGCGCGACCACGAGCCCGGTCGCGTCGATCACCCGCTCGGCACCGCCGAGCGAGGCGCCGACCGCGGCGATCCTGCCATCCACCACCGCGACGTCGCCGATAGCGTCCATCCCGCTCGCGGGATCCACCACCCGGCCGCCAGAGATCACCAAGCCGCTCATGCCAAAACTCCTCCGCGCTGAATTCGCATTGAGGCAGATTCCGGCAGCAACGACCACCTCCACCGATGCCGACGCATCATGCATATTGCTGCGCCGCTGGTGCGAGGCCGCCGCAAAGCAATGCAGTCTCGGGTTGCAATCCGGCCGATGCCGAGTTATTGGATGTGCGCAATTCGTTTTGGAGGCGACCATGTCTACGACAGCACGCTTCCCGGGTTCGACGCACGATATTTGATGCGTCCCCCCGGGATCGATTCCCGGGTGAAATCTCAAGACCCATATCAAATCGAATCTGCCGCGGCCCGTTGGCCCGCGATCGAGACTCTATTGTCATGACATCCAATCTTCTGCTGGCCCCCCGTCAGGTGGCCGGGCGTTCCGACCTGCTCGAACGCAGGCTTCGGCGCTATCATCCGCGCTTCCAGGGCGCGGTGCGCGCCTTGGCCTTGCGGCACTCGCGCCTTGCGGACCTTGCCGCAAGCTTTCCCGCGCTGCTCTTCGCGCTGGCCTTTCCGCGCGCGCGGCTCGATCCCGCGCGCGCGATTGCCGGCGTGATCGATGGCCGCCCGCTCGCGGAGGCGGCGGCTGCCGCCGGCGTTCCACTGTGGCTGCGCAAGCTGCCGCCGGAAGCCTTTGCAGGTCCGATCCCCCGATTGCCCGATGGTGAACTGTTTCGCCGGCAGATCGCGAACCACCTTCCTCGCTCTCCCAAGCTGACGCCGACATGGCTTCAGCTCGTGGCCGACGCCGCCGAACTCGCGCATGAGCCGGTGGCCGTATGGATCGCACGCGAGTTCATCCGCGAGCCGGAGCGGGTGAAGACTGCGCGGCTGCGTTCGATCTGCCTCTGGGCCTGGTTTTCCTCTCAGCCCGCGACGCTGGGGCATGACCTGATCGAAAGGCCGTGGACACCGGACATGCGCATCGATGCCGCACGTGCGGCCGCAAGCGATTGGCTGACGATTGTCGCCTTGCATGCCAATCTCGGCCGCAAAGCGATCGCCGACATGTGGCTGCGGCCGGGCCGGATGGCGGGCTACGAGTTCATGCCGCTGGATTCGATTGCTGCCATCATCGAAGAGGCGAAAGCGATGCGGAATTGCCTCAGAACCTTTGGCAACAGCCTCGCACACAATCAGGCCCGGCTCTGGAGCATCCGGAAAGACGGCGAGCGACTCGCGACGTTGCGGATAGCCCGCCGCTATCGCGATCCGCTGCCGAACCTCGTCGAGCTCAAAGGTCCCGACAACGTCGAGGTCTCGCGCGAATTGTGGTGGGTCGCTCGCCAATGGCTGCACAAGCACGATCTGTCGCAGATCGACATCGGGCAATTTGACTGGGGTACGGCGCCGCTCAACCGCGGAAGCTGGATGTCGCTGTGGCGCCCCTACTGGCTCGCCAAGCGGCGCATCCCGTTCTGGCTGCCGATGACCCCGTCGCGCCAGGTGCTCGAGACGCTGTGAGCAGATATGATGTTCTCCGAAATTCTTGCGGGCAGATCGACACGCGTTCGCGGCCTCGCGGCATCGTTTGCCCGAGTTTTGCTTTTTCCTCGCCCTCTCGGAAAGAAAGGGCGCAGGGAAGGCCGGGCGCCGGCTGGCACCCGTAAAGACCCCCGTGCTGAACAGGTGCACACCAATGCACAGGGGAGACACAGGGCAGCCGAAACCCGGCCTTCCCTGCGCGATGGTTTGACGGCCTATGCCGCGCTCTCCCGGGAGCCGAACTTTCCTCTGGCCTCCCTCGCCCCGCGAATTGGATGATGCAGTCTGCCCGGCTGGACTCGCTTGCATCTCCGCGAAAGGCTTGACCGTAGCAACGACGGCCAGGACCACACGGTTTCGCCGTACGCAGGGGCGCCGTTCGTCTTCGCGGGTCACGCATGCTCACGAGGTTCATCTCGCCCTGCACGC
Organism: Bradyrhizobium sp. 195; assembly: GCF_023101665.1. Classification (NCBI taxonomy): domain Bacteria; kingdom Pseudomonadati; phylum Pseudomonadota; class Alphaproteobacteria; order Hyphomicrobiales; family Nitrobacteraceae; genus Bradyrhizobium; species Bradyrhizobium sp. 195. The sequence goes on from NZ_CP082161.1 coordinate 6,985,786, forward strand.
GCAAGCTCCGCCTTAACGCCGCCCGCGTCCACCGCAACTCCCAGCCCGCGCTCGAAACGACGTACGACCGCCCCTTTGGTGGGTTGGGATGGCCGACACATACGATAAATCCGAACTTCGGTAAAGTAGAATATTTTTGATGGAAGGGATTGACAGCGAATTGGGTGTTTTGGCCGACGAGTGCCTTCGATCGGCCCACGCGATGACCGGCGCTGGTATCTCGGCGAGATACGAAGGCTTTGAACTACGTATCTCAATGAGGACGTATAACCATGACGAACGCGGGCCCGGAAGACGTCGAGATCATGGACTATCATTAGTCCGACAGGCCGAGTGTGGCCAACCGAAAGGAGTTCGCAGATGGCAAGAAAACTCCCGCCGATTCATCCCGGCGAAATCCTGCGCGAAGAATTTCTCATTCCGCTCAAGCTAACGCCCTACGCGGTCGCGGCCGCCCTGAAGGTGCCGCGCACGCGGATCGAGCGCATTGCGCGCGAAGAAAAGCCCGTCACGGCCGACACCGCGCTGCGGCTCGGAAGATTCTTCAAGACAGGCGCGGCGTTCTGGATGAACATTCAGACCCGCTTCGACCTCGAAACGGCGGAAGACGTGCTCGCACCTCAGATCGAGAAGATCGCGTCTTACGAAGCGGTTTGAGTGTGCTGATATGGCGCCAACCTCGATGCCCGTGAAATTCCAAGACATCGCCACAGCGTTCGAGTTCGCCAACACCAATGGCGACATGGGGGAATTTCGCGCCTTCGTCTGCAAGCAGACCGGAAAGATCTACTATCAGACCGATTTTATCGACGCAGCAGAGTTCAACGACGAACTGCCTGACGACATCGAGGACGAAGACAAATATATCCCGCTTCCCGACAAGCGCGAACTCGACCTCGGCAAGCCGCTGGTGCTCGCTTTTGTCCGCGAGTTCCTGCGGGACGATCTTGACGACGTCCGCTATTTCTTCAGCAAGCGGGGCGCATATCCGAAATTCAAGTCCCTGCTCGCCCGACGAGGAGCGATCGATCGCTGGCATGCTTACGAGAATGAGGCGAGAAAGCGGGCCTTGCGCGATTGGTGCACGCTCCATGCGATCGAAATCATCGATTGATCAGGCGCGCGTTCGGACGCCGTGACTTGGACCAACGGTGACGCAGCTCCGCCGTCTTCTCGCCCCCATTGTCATTCAGAGGATAGGCGGGGCGGCGTTACGGTGGGCAAGTTCCCTGGGGTTCCGTGTGATCGTCCGACATCTTCCACCACGTGCTTCCCGTCATTCTGTTTCGCGCCGCGCTTTCCTCGGCGGACTTGCGTCGGCAGGCAGTGCCCTCGCGCTCGGCGGATGCGCCGGCCTGGGTGCGACCGGCGCGCGCTTCGACGCCTCGTCGCTCTCGGTCGACCCCACATTGCTCGTCGTCACCACGCGCAAGCCCGTGAACGGCGCCCGCACCAAGCCCTGGTTCGGGCCGGAGCGCGCGACCAGCATGACGGTCGCGCGGGCGAAGCTGGCGGCGCCGGACGAGAGCCGTCTGTCTCTCGCCTCGGTTGGGCTTGGCGATTGGCGCCTCGATCGGGTCGAGCCGGTGTCGGCCGACGGAGGCGATCTCGCTGCGCAGGCCGGCGGGGGAGACGTGCTGATCTATGTGCACGGCTTCAAGCAGACATTCGAGACGGCGGTGCTGGATGCCGCCCATCTCTCCGACGGGATCAAGTTCCGCGGCCGGACCATGGCCTTCTCCTGGCCTTCCAAGGCAGGACTGTTCGACTATGCCTATGACCGCGACAGCGCGATGTGGTCGCGCGACGATTTCGAACGCGTGCTCTCCGCGCTGGTGTCGGCGCCAAGTGGCGGGCGCGTGCACATCGTGGCGCACAGCATGGGAACCATGCTGACGTTAGAGAGCCTGCGTCAGCTCTATGCGCGCTACGGCGACACCGTGACGAGCAAGATCGGCAGCGTCGTGTTTGCCGCGCCCGACATCGACATGGACGTGTTTACGTCCGCGATCCACCGCATCGGTCCACTTGCCGGCAAGATCACCGTGATCGCCGCGACCAACGATCGCGCACTCGCGCTGTCCGGACAAATCGCGGGTGGAATGACCAGGGTCGGCGCCGCCGAGAAGGCCGTTATCGCGCAGCTCGGCGTCCGCGTGGTCGACGCCTCCCAGGAAGGCTGGGGCATCATCAACCACGATCTGTTTCTGTCGAATGCGGAAGTGCAGCGGGTGATCCGCCGCTCCATCGACGGGACGATCGCGTGAGAGAGCGGTCGCGCCGAGCCATGCGCGAAGCTTGCTCCTGCGCACGCTCGCTACGGCTCCGAGGGCAAAACGGCCGGCTTTGACTGCCACTCTCGACCGAAATGGCGCCTCCGCGCAGAATAAAGTCGCGAACGCTGAATTGCAGCTTGCGGATGGAAGACCTATGTTGGGTCTCTAGTCAGGCAGCCGCCCATCGTATGGCGAGAGTCTGCAGGGGTCGACCTCGCGGTGGATGGTTTGCATTCCGCATCGGAGGTAATGCCATGGCCGTTGCTCCCACGCTCCAGAAATACCTCGCCGCTGAGAACATCCAGTACGAGGTGATCCCGCACGAACTCAGCATGACGTCCGCTCGAACGGCCGAGGCATGCCATATCTCGGGCGACCGCCTCGCCAAGGGCATCGTGTTGCGACGCGACGGCGGATACATGCTGGCCATCTTGCCCGCATCGCATCACCTCCGCCTGTCGGACCTGAGAGCAAGCCTCGGCGACAATGTCCACATGGCCAATGAAACCGAGGTCAATCGGCTGTTCAGCGACTGTGCACACGGTGCGGTTCCCGCCGTCGGCAAATGCTACGGGTTGGAAATGATCGTCGACGACAGCATCGAGGCACAGCCAGACGTCTATATGGAAGCCGGCGATCATGAAACACTGCTCCATATGGGTCACGCGCAGTTTGCGCGCCTGACGGCCAACACACCGCACGGGCGCTTCAGCGCGCATGACTGAGGGTTTTGTAGACCGCCCATTGCCGTTGCAATCTTGGGCGTGAACTCTGGCCGCGAGGTCGCCGTCATACTGTTCGCAGGGTGGCGGCGAGAGTGTCTGCGCTTGTCTGGTCGGAGATCGGAAGATTGGGGCCGCATTGCATCAACACTTGAAACCCACGAACGGAGGCTCGCCATGAAAGTCAAAGACGTGATGCACAAGGGTGTCGACTGGGTCAGCCCCAACACCCCAATCACCGAGCTTGCCAAACTGATGCGGGCGCATGACATCGGCTGCATTCCGATTGGCGAGGATGACAAGCTGGTTGGAATGGTGACCGACCGCGATATCGTCTGCAAAGGGCTCGCGAGCCACAGCTTCGATGCCGACCGCGCGACGGCGCGCGACGTGATGACCGAGGGCATCCATTGTTGCCGCGAGGACGACGACCTCGCCAAGGCGATGCATCACATGGAGAAGCTGCAGGTCCGCAGGCTGCCGGTGATCAACAAGAGCAAGCGGATGGTCGGCATCATTAGCCTCGGCGACGTCGGCCATACCGCGTCCGGTGATATGCTCACCGAGACCGTCAGGAGCATTTCGGCGCATCACTGAACTTGCGGCCAGGACTTGCGGTCAGGACTTGCGGCCAGGACTCCTCTCGCGATCGCCGCTCGAACAGGCGTTGAGGAGAGCCCGAGGCATGCGCTCCTCATCCAATTGTCGCGCGGCGCGGAAGCGCCGGCGCGAAGTGGCCTATTTTGCGCCGGAGTAGATGCAAGGCGGGCTCACTCAATCACTTCATCGGCGGCGACGCTGCGGCGCGCAACCTGTGAACGAGCGACGTCGCGCGGCCGGACGGGGAATATCGCGGATTGGCGCTCCCTAGGGGACTTTAGGCACCTAGGAAAAACAAACACTTACGGGATGGTGGGACAGAAAACGGTTCTACGGAATCGTTATCGTTTATAGCGCGACTGTCTCACCAGCGGAGCCCATCGGGCAGCCGCGAGAGGTGAAATTCGATATGACCGAGATTGTGCACGGTGGCCTCCCCGAGGCCGCCGCAAAACCCGTTGACGGCATCCCTCCGCACGAGCGGATTGCCGACTGGATCGAATCCGACGATGGCGGTTCCGGCCCTACCCCCGAGGGGGAGCGAGGCGATAGGAGCGGCGTAGATGCGCCAGACGCGTCCCCCCGTTCCTGGGGCTTCGATGTTGAGGAAATCAACCGTAGCTACGCTGTAGCCATTTGGGGCGGCAAAACGGTGGTGGTGAACGAACAGGCTGCCGGCCCGGTCAATGACCGCGTGCGGGTGATGTCGTTCGAGTCTCAAAACGCCTGGTTCGCGAACCGGTACACCGAAATCAAGGGGTCGGACGGAAAGGTTCGGCCCGTCACCTGGGCGCAGGCGTGGCAGAGGCACCCCGACCGGCGGCAGTATGAGGGGATTGAATTCTTCCCCAATCCCGACGGCGCCAAGGGCACCCCCAACTATCTCAATTTCTGGCGGGGTTTTGACGTAAAGCCCTCACCGGCCGGAAAGTACGACGTCTTTCGCGACCACCTGCTCAATAATGTGTGCGACGGCGATCCCGAGCTATTCAAGTACGTTTTCGCATGGATGGCGCACATCGTTCAGCGGCCGCGAGAGCGGCCCGGCACGGCCCTTGTTCTGATCGGGCGGCGCGGCACGGGTAAAAGCAAGGTGGGCGAAGTGTTGGGATCGTTATTCCCGGCGCACTACTATCAAGTAGACGATGCTCGTTACATCACCGGCCAGTTTAACGAGCATATGGCTAGTTGCTTGCTGTTGCAGGCTGAGGAAGCGATCTGGGCGGGTGACAAAGCGGCTGAAGGCCGACTTAAGGGTTTGATCACCAGCGAAATGCAGATGATCGAATCAAAAGGCGTCAACGCGATCCGCATGCGCAACTTCGTTCGGGTAATCATGACATCGAACGAGAGTTGGGTCGTACCCGCCGGCATGGACGAGCGCCGATTTGTTGTTCTCGACGTGAACCCACGGTGCGCTCAGAATCACAGCTACTTTGCCGAGATGGATGAGGAACTGAACAATGGCGGGCGTGAGCGGCTGCTTCACGACTTGCAGACGTTCGACCTATCTCAGGTAAATCTAAGGCATCTCCCGCAGACGCCGGCCCTTCTTGAGCAGAAGATTCGGTCGCTCGATACGATCGACGACTGGTGGTTCAATCGCCTTCACGAGGGCGGCGATTGGCCAGAGCGGACTCGGTGCGACGATCTTTACACCGAGTATTTCAAGGCTCCCGGCGTAGGCCGTAAACGCGGTCCCGCCGAATTTGGCAAGCGGCTCTTGAAGCTTGCGTCCATCCGCAAGGTACGGCCCGCAATGGAAGCCGATGAGCCAGGTACAATGAAACGAGTATGGTGTTATGAGTTGCCGTCTCTTGACGAGTGCCGTGCGGCATTTGATGATCTGGTCGGTCAGCCAGTACCTTGGCCGGCGCTGCCCCCGGGAGAGGGCGAGCGAGCGCAGCGGTCATCCGGGCCGGATGAAGCCATTCCGGCCTAGCAGCGCGTCCAAGGTGTCCAAGGGCGTCTAAGCGCCTCAAATCTCAATCTAACCTACAATATACGGCGTGCGTCCAAGGTGTCCAGGGTGTCCAGGTCGCGCGCGCGTAGGCGAAGCAAGCCGGTCTCAATGTTGAGGCCGGCTTTTGTTTTACCTCAACCCCCTTGGAGTCCTTGGACTCCTTGGACACCCTAGACCAACCCTAGAATTACAGCCGTTTCTCGCAGTCCAAGCACATCACCAGTGCTTGGACTGCTTGGACATGTCTACAGAGCATCAAATGAGCAAGTTGACCAAAGACCAAATCGAATTCTCCAAGTCGATGACCATCAAGCAGCGGCACGTTCTGCGAGCACTCGCGATCTATCCGAACGGATGGTTCATGAGCGCGAGCGAGCGGGCCGACCCGGAATTGTATGAGCTGTTCAAGCATCGGCTCGTCCAGTGCCATCACGTGTGCCCAGGTGGTGGCCTCCCGTCGTGGGGAGTTACCGAGTTTGGAAAACGGATTGCGGAACGGCAGGCGACGGGAGCCGTCTAGGGGGATGGGTCCCTCCCGGCACCCCGCCCCCTACGGCCCAAGCGCGCCCCGAAATATCCCCAGACGCAGTTTCTGAATCGTGTCCGAACAAACCGAACACGTCGAACATGAGGCGGATTCCTTGGAAACCAAGATTCCAGCCACTTCTTCGAGGTCGCGCTCACCGATGGGGAGTGCTTGGACTCACCCAAAGAGCGACCAAACAGCGAGACCAAACCGGCTTGGCGACGGCAATGACTATCAAACAAGTCGTGTTTTGTCGGCGCGGTCCATCTCTCTGGAGGGATGATTTATGAGCGCGAACAAGTGCGGTGTGACCCAGAAGTCGACCTTATTGAGCACCGCCCGGTTGAGCGCCATGAGCCATTCTGGCACTTGGCTTGCCTGGCGTATCGCACGTCTTTGCAAAAGCATTGCTGAACGTCAGGCGAGGGAGGGCCTATCAGGGATGGGGCGGGGCCCTTTCCCATGATCTCACCCCAGCTGGCCCATGAGCGCCCCCGAATCTGCCAGTCAGTGCAGCGTTTTTCTGAGTTGACAGATTGACAGCTTCTCAACTTAGACTAGTCCGCCGACATGAAGCAAAGGACGACTTTCTGCTCAGTTGCGGCTCGATGAGCACAGATATAACAGAGACTAGCCGTTCTCGCTTGACGGATAGGCTGCACGAAAAGGGCTGGGGAACAATGCCAATCAGTTGGAATGAGGTACGGACGAGAGCTTCGAGTTTTGCCAATGAATGGAAGAACGCCCATTACGAGAAGGGCGAAGCACAAACTTTTTACAACGAATTCTTTCAGATCTTCGGCGTCGATCGAAAGAGAGTCGCGGTCTTCGAGAAGCAGGTACGAAAGCTCGACAATTCAAGCGGATTTATCGATCTCTTTTGGCCGGGGCAGCTGGTTGTAGAACAAAAGAGCGCGGGGAAGGACCTCAAAAAGGCAAATCAGCAAGCGCTTGATTATTGTTCCTCTCTCAAACCGAACGAGCATCCACGCTATATTCTGGTTAGCGACTTTCAACATTTTGAATTTTACGACTTGCAGGATCGAAAAGAATCTTCGTTCGCACTTTCCGAGCTAAGCCAAAACGTTGAGCTTTTCGGCTTCATCCTGGGTCGCGAAATCCGCGTATATTCAGACCAGCCGGCCGTAAATATTGAGGCTGCCGAGCTAATGGGAGCCGTGCACGACGCATTGGAGGAGTCGGGCTACGTTGGTCACGACCTGGAGCGTTTTCTAGTTCGCCTTCTGTTTTGCCTTTTTGCTGACAGCACCGGCATTTTCGAACCGCGAGGAATATTTCAGACCTGGCTACACGAGCGCACGGCAGAGGATGGCTCAACCTTAGGGGCGCAACTGATAGAGCTGTTCCAGGTTCTCGACACACCAATCGAGAAACGCCCCAAGACCCTGGACGATGACCTCGCCGATTTTCCCTATGTGAATGGCGAACTCTTTACGGAGGCGCTGAGAATCCCGTCGTTCAACTCAGCGATACGCCAGGAACTTATCAACGCGTCAGAATTCAAATGGGAGAATGTGTCCCCGGCGATTTTTGGTTCGCTCTTTCAGTCTGTAATGAAAAAGGAGGAGCGGCGCCAACTCGGCGCGCACTATACCACCGAAAAGAACATCATGAAGGTCTTGTCGTCCCTCTTCTTGGACGATCTGCATAGAGAGTTTGACGGGCTGAAGGCTCGCCGAGACACGCGTCGTACCGAGGCGCTGAAGCAATTTCACACCCGATTGAGCAAGATAACCGTTTTCGATCCCGCATGCGGCTGCGGAAATTTTCTCATCATCGCGTATCGAGAATTGCGACAGTTAGAAACTGAAACGTTGATCGAAATCAGAAGGGAGACGGCCGGCGGTGGTCAGCTGTTTGACCCGGGCACCCTATCGACCGTCGATGTCGACCAGTTTTACGGTATCGAAATCGATGAGTTTCCTGTTCGCATCGCAGAAACTGCGATGTGGATGATGGATCACATTATGAACAATCGCCTCAGTGTGGCCTTCGGTCAGCCCTACCTGCGCATCCCGCTAAAGAAGGCAGCGCATATAACTAAGGCTAATGCTCTAGACTTGGATTGGGCTGAAGTCCTAGCTCCGTCGAAATGCTCTTATATCGTCGGGAATCCTCCATTCCGCGGACATCAATGGCGGACTCCGGAGCAACAGGCAGATATGGCACGCGTCTGGGGCAATGCCGGTCAGCTCAATCGGCTCGATTACGTAACGTGCTGGTTTCGAAAGGCAGTCGACTATTCTGCACCGAATAAACACATCCTAATTGGATTTGTTTCGACCAATTCCATCACTCAAGGTGAGCAATCCGGTATTTTGTGGCCCCGCCTTTTCGGCAGTGGGGTAGCCATCTATTTCGCACACCGGACATTTCAATGGAATAGTGAGGCTCGTGGCGCCGCAGCGGTGCACTGTGTCGTGATCGGCTTGACGCGAGATTCATCCAAACAGCGCCAAATCTTCGATTACGCGCATCTGCGAGGAGACCCCCACGTTGCCAATGTGAAGTCAATAAACGGATATCTGATCGATGGCCCGCAATACGGAGTGCCAGCTCGAACGTCACCACCTCCGGGATATTTGCGAATGCATAAGGGCAGCCAGCCCACGGATGGCGCACGTCTAAAAAAACCCGGCGGCGGGTACATCACTACGAGCAATTTGATTCTGGATGACGACGATAAAAAGGCCTTCCTGAAATCTGCTCCAGCAGCGAAATCTTGGCTACGGCCTTTTGTCGGAGGTGACGAGTTGATCTCCGGAAAATGGCGGTGGTGTCTTTGGCTGAAAGATGCGAAGCCATCAGAAATTAAAGCGTGCAAGCCGTTGGCGGAGCGGCTAGAGCGCGTCCGCTTGGGACGGCTCCAAAGTCCGACGAAGAGTGTTAGGGACTACGCAAAGTATCCAACACTGTTCACACAAGACCGACAGCCGAGCGTTCCTTATCTCGCCATACCCGAGGTCTCCTCCGAAACCCGGGAATACATACCAATGGCAATGCTCAAGCCCAATGTCATCGCGTCAAACAAGCTGCAGATCATTCCCGGCGCACCGCTCTATTATCTCGGGATACTTACTTCAGCGATGCATATGGCCTGGATGAGAACAGTGGCTGGTCGCTTGAAGAGCGATTACAGCTACGCGCCCGCCGTCTACAATTCATTTCCTTGGCCGGAATTGACGGACACAGACAAGCAAAGAATCGAAACTCTAACGAAAGCAATTATCTCTGCTCGCGAGAGGTTTTCGGATAGCTCACTTGACGATCTTTATGGCGCCGACAGCATGCCTCCTGCACTGCGGCGGGCGCATGAAGCTCTGGATGGAGCAGTCGATAAGCTATACCGAAAGTCACCATTTGCGTACGAACGAGAGCGCGTTGAATACTTGTTCCAGCTTTACGAAAGGACACTCTTGCCGCTAGGCGCCGCGAAAGAGAAAAAGCAAACATCGGAGCAGAAAGGTCCTGGGCCGAAGAAATCAGCTAGGAAGAACAAGTCCCGGAAGGAAAAGGCGCAAGCCACTGGCGTTGCCTGAATCGAGTGCCCGTGGCCGCAGGATAAAGCCCGCCCGCTCCCGCGCGGCGGGGGTTCGCTATCTAGGACAATCCGCAATCATACCTGCGGTCCCCCCGCACCCGGAAAAAGCGTCGAAACGCTGTTATTTAAGCGGTTTGGCGCAATCTCGTGTCCGGGTGCTTTGACGCGGAACGTAACTCTTGACATAACCCCGGACGCACCAAAAGGTGAAAGAGAAAGGCCCGCCCGCACCCGCTCGGCGGGCTTCGCACTTCTGGGACCGCGCATCTTACCCTTTCGGCACCCGGGAGATCATCCGCGAAAAAACGTCGAAATCCGCTGCGATTTACGGAGTTTGCAGCGGACCCATGTCCGGGTGATTTGATTTCATGGGGAAGTATTGACATAACTCCGGACGCACTAAGAGGTCGAGACAACGGGGGCCCGCGCACTAGCGCGGAAACCTTGATCAATCCTTCGAATCGCTCCGCGCAACACCGTTGCGTCGGGGCTTTTTTTTGGCCGCGCGCGCGGATCAATCACACATGAGAGATGGAGAAAGTAAACATGCTGAAGGACTATTCACCGAACGCGGCTGCTCACGCGGCGCGCTGCAAACCCGACACATTGCGCGACTGGCGTCGCCTTGGCTTTTTCAACGGTGTCGGCGAAAGGAAAGGCAAGGGCCATCGATACACATTGTCAGATGTCGCTCGCGTCGCAGTTGCTGCGTTCATCGCGCGAAACGGTGCGAGTCTTCGAGCGGCTTTCGAGATCGTTGGACAACGAGGCAAATTGATCGACGCCATCGTTGCCCACGAACGGACTTCACCCGGCTCGGCCGATCAATTTTTGACATTCACCATCGATCTTGATGCGACCTTTCCGGCGGCGATCACCGGCGCGCCGATCGCAAACATCGAGTTCACAATCGCACCGATTGGCGTGTTGCAGGTGAACGTATCAAAGCTTATCCGATCTTCACTCGAACGGCTCGATGCTTTCGACAAGTGGGACGCTGACGCGTCGGCATCCTAGTCGCGGCTGCGTGGGTCGCCGCCTACGTCAGATGCCCCCTTTCTACTCGCCGCACGATTTCGAAAGCCGATGCAACAAGGGCGGGCGAACCGACGACGATCGAATAACCGATCTGCCGGCCTTCCCTACGAATTTTTCGACAGCGCCCATGCAGGATATGCCGCGCTACGCGGCTTGCTGGCCACGGTCGACCTTTCACTCCCTCGGCCACTCCACTAGGCCGCACAAGCTAGAGGAATATCATGACCGACTTAACGGGCCGGCGCTCGCCGGCACGAACGGACTTGCACGTCCGTGACATTCAAAAGGATCCCCCGGCATTACCGATGCAGACGCGAGAGCTTCCGGTCGGTTCGGTCGACACTCAAAAACGCACCGTTAAAGTGGTCTTCACAACCGGCGCGGCCGTCAAGCGCCGTCGCTGGGCCGGATGGGACACGGCTGTTCCCTTTGAGGAAATTCTTGAGGTCTCGCGCTCGGCGATCAACCTCGATCGGCTCAATGCCGGCGCGCCGGCCCTCGACAGCCATTCGGCCTATTCCACGTCGGCGCAAGTTGGCGTCGTCGAGCGGGCTTGGATCGAGGGTGGCGAAGGTCGCGCCTTGATCCGCTTTCCCCGGGAAGGCTTGGACGCAAACGCTGATCGCATGTTCGCACTGGTGTCAGACGGCATCATCCGCAACGTGTCCGTCGGCTATGCAATCGACGAGGTGCGCGTCGTCGAACCGCAGAAGAAAGGCGAGGTCGAGAAACGCATCATTACGCGTTGGACTCCTTTTGAGGTGTCCTTCGTCACCATCCCCGCTGACGCCGGAGCACAAGTGCGCGGCGCGGAGGAGACCTTCCCGGTGGTTATCAGCCGGGCGACTCAACACACAGTGCGCAACATGAAAGGAAGCACTTCAATGGACATTCACGAAGCAAACCAGAATGACGACGACGCTGTTGTGGCGTCGCGCTCTGATGAGAACAATCATCAGGGCGATCGCCGCGCCCTCGAGTTCTATGAGATGGCGGCACAGCGGGGCCTTCCGGCAGAATTCGCCCGCAAGCACATCGGGGCGGGCTCAACAATGAAGGCATTCCGGCTTGCCATTCTCGATGAGATGGCGGCAGCGGGGTCTCGTGCAAACATTTCGAGCCGCAGCGGCGACGGAGCTAGCGCGACTCTCGACAACCCCGACTTCCTTGCGCGCTCGATCGAGGATGCCATCGTCGCTCGTATGAGCGGCAAGCGTCCCGAGGGCGCGGCGATGGAATTGATGGGCCGCACCGTGCTCGACATGGGGGCGATGCTCGTGCAGGCTCGTGGCGAGCGGCCCATCTGGAACAATCGGGATCGGCTGTTGACGCAGGTGATGCAGCGCTCGGGCGGGATGCAATCGACGAGTGATCTCCCAATCTTGCTGACCTCGGCGGGCAATCGTGTTCTCAATGACGCGTATCGGGTGGCGCAGACGCCCCTTATCAACATCGCCAAGCGTCGCGAAGCGGTTGATTTCCGTGCGCTCACGACAATCAAGCTGAGCGAGGCGCCGCGTCTCTCGGAGGTGAAAGAAGGCGGCGAGGTGACTCATGGCGCCCGCTCGGAAGCAAAAGAGAGTTTCAAGCTGAAAACCTACGCCAAAATCTTCGCGCTCAGCCGACAAGCGATCATCAACGACGACCTGGGCGCGTTCGCCGACTCCAATGCGGCCTTTGGCCGTGCGGCAGCTCAGACGGAGGCAGATGTCCTTGTTAGCTTACTGACTGCCAATTCTGGCAACGGCGTCAATCTCGATGACGGCAGCCCACTTTACGGCACCGGTGCATCTCGCGGAAACAAGGCGGCGGCTGGCGGAGCAATTTCCGCCTCGACCTTGGATGCGGCGCGGCAGGCGCTGCGCGGGATGAAGGACATCGACGGGAAAACCGCGATCAATGTCACTCCGAAGCACCTTGTGGTCGGACCTGCGAAGGAAACCGAGGCCGAGCAGTTTCTTGCGACAACGCTCTACCCGAACCAGCCGAGCGGCGTGAACCCGTTTGCCGGGAAGCTCACGCTGAGCGTCGATCCCCGGCTTTCCGGAAACGCGTGGCGGCTGTTCGCCGATCCAACCGAGGTGGCAACGATCCTGGTCGCGTATCTGAACGGTGCCGACGGCCCGATCGTTGAGACTCGCCTCGGCTGGGATGTACTCGGCGTTGAAGTGCGCGCGGTGCTCGACTTCGGTTGTGGCGTGAATGATTTCCGCGGGACGTATCTGAACCCCGGCAACTAAAAAACTTCTGGGCCGCACCCTATGGGGGCGGCCCTTAGATATTGCGCGTGGGCAATTTCCCATAGGGCGAGCGGTCACGTCCTCGCCGAAAGCGATCCTCCCGGCTCACGCGCACAGAGTCTAGCGGGCCAAGGATCGTTGTGGCCGCACTTCATTTTTTTCAGGCTGTATCATGCTCGACGAGAAATCAGCGCGCCGTGGCAGCACATTGCCGCCATCGTTGCCGCCGCGAGGCTTATCGCGCGTTCAAGCCGCAGAATGGGTGGGGGTTAGCCCCTCAACGTTCGACAAAATGGTCGCCGACCGACAAATGCCTCGCCCTAAAAGGATCGGGGGACGCGTGATTTGGGACCTGAAACAACTTGACTGCGCTTTCACGGCACTCGACGATGACGGGGAAAACGAATGGGACAGGGACCTTCGCTGAGCATGCGCGTGGCGCTTAAGTACATCTGCGAGGATGTTGACCGACATGGCAACGTCCGCTGCTACGTTCGCGCCCCCGGCAAGCGCAAGGTGCGCATCCGCGCACTGCCCGGCACCCCCGAGTTCATGGAAGAATATCAGGCTGCGATTGCGACGGCTGCTGAGGCGCCGCTGCGGCAGGCCGCCGAGGCGAAGCGCGGATCGTTCCGCTATCTCTGTATTCGCTATTATTCGAGCGCGACTTACAAAGCGCTGGATATCAGTACCCGCAACTGGCAGCGCCGCGCGCTCGACGAGATTGCGCAAGACCACGGGTCTAAGCAGGTCGCAACAATGCAGGCGCGTCACGTGCGCAGGCTTCGCGACGCAAAGGCAGAGACGCCGGCGGCAGCGAACCAGCGCCTGAAAGCGCTGCGCGCATTGTTTTCGTGGGCGACTGAGGCCGAAGAAACAACGGTCAATCCGACACTCGGCGTTAAGAAACTCAAGTATCGGTCGGATGGACATCACACTTGGACCAATGACGAGATTCAGAAGTATTACGAGCGGCACCCGCTCGGGTCGCAGGCGCGGCTTGCGCTCGACTTGTTGCGGTTTACGACCGGCCGCCGCGAGGATGCGCCTCGCCTCGGGCGGCAACACACGCGGGATGGTCGTGTGCGCTTCCGCCAAGCCAAGAATGAGCATCGCAATCCGGTGGACATCGACATCCCGTTGCATCCCGCGCTCGCCGAGAGCATCGCGGCGGCGAAGGCTGTGAGCAACATGACGTTCCTAATCACCGAGTTTGGCAAACCGTTCACGGCCAACGGGTTCGGGAATAAATTCAAGGATTGGTGCCGCCAAGCTGGTCTCCCGCATTGTTCGGCGCACGGTATCCGAAAGGCGACGTTGACGGCGCTTGCCGAGGCGGGGGCAACGCCGCACGAGATCATGGCGGTTGGCGGACATCGTTCCCTTGAGGAGGTCGAGCGCTACACCAAGGCTGTGAGTCGAAAGAAAACAGCTGACACCGCCATGCAGAAGCTTCAACGCGGCTAGATCATCATAATCTTCGCGTTTCGGTAGCGAGCAAAACTGCGCTTTCGCCTCCGCCGATTCCCGATGGCGCTGCCACGATGTCAGTTGCCTTTGAAGCGGCGCTTATCAGATTCAAAGCCGCCGCTGAAGCCAAGCCGGGGTCAACGTCGGCTACCTTCGATTTCCCGACGAGATCAAAATAGTCCTGGGTGAGAAACTGCTGTCCTACGCCCGCAATAACATGTTGCTGATAATAGGGGACTTCGCCGAACGGCAATATCTGGCGATCACTATGAAGGTGAAAGCTATCTCCCCGGATCGTTGTTGCGGCCGTTACGGGCAAAGGTTGCAAGCCGAAGTTGCCAACAGGGTCTAGCTTGACCGCGAGGCTTAGAAGTTTGCTGGTTTGAGTGTCGGGCTCGAACTCTGCAAATATGATCTGCGCAATCTCAGTGCCGAAAAAGGGGTTGAGATTTCCAGCTTTAATGTACGGCACAATAGATTCGTAGATGTGGTCGGTTAGCGCCGCCCAATCCAACTCCGCAAACGGAGCGCTGGTGCTGTCCAGGAATTCGAGTGCCGATCGGCCGAAATCGATCGGCGCTCGATTTTTCGCGAGGTAGTCGCACAGATCGGTTTTGGGGATGTTTGAAGTGTTTTGGAGGGTGATATTGCCCGTCACGACAACAGCCGTACGCGGCCTGCGGGGTAGCAGGATTTTGTTTATCCCGTCACAGAAGATGCCGCCGGGCGATTGGCGCATGTCCGCAGCGATCACCAAGCCGCCGCGAGTAGGAACGAAGATAGCCAGCGTTCCGCCGGCTCCGGAAAATTGGACGTAGCCCTGCTCCACGCAACCCATCGCTACCACCGAAATCAACGCTAAGGATGCATTGACAACAAGATGCCCCATCAAGTGGCTTGGTCCAAACCAGAAACTATCGCTGTCCCACCGAAATGGGAGGTGGGACAAAAATCCCAATAAATGGAGCAAAATCAACGTCTAAAAATTCAGATGGCGCTCCCTAGGGGAATCGAACCCCTGTTTCAGCCTTGAGAGGGCCGCGTCCTAACCGCTAGACGAAGGGAGCGTGAGGGCTAGCCAATAGCCTCGAAATTTGTCCGCCGCAAGGACCCCGACGGGCCTTTTAGGGCTCATTGGCGAATTTCAGCCTTCCGGCCGGCTTCAGGGTATGGGCGTCGAAGGTGCGGATCTCGACGACCCCGCCGAGATCCAGCGTGACCACGAGGCGGTCGCCGGCGACCCCGGTCGCGACGATTTTGGCGCCCTTGGGCAGCGTGGCGGTGACGTCGCTGGCCGCCTCAGTCGCCCTTCCCTCCGACTTGAAAAGGCGGTAGCCCACCGCGATCAGCACGGCGCAGATCCCCAGCGCCGTGGTCAACCCCGCGATCAGCATCATCCGCCGCACCCGCGCGAACAGCGCGGCCTGCTCGGGGGTCGGTTCGGGAACAGCGGTATCAGACGTCGTCATGGAAAGCTCAGGCTCTGCGCAAAGGTTGGAGGTTGTCGTTGCCGGCGACGAGGGTTCGGTCCGGCTCGACCGCGTGCTGGCGGCGCGTCTGCCGGAGCTGTCGCGATCGAGGCTGAAAGCCCTGATCCTGGCGGGCGCGGTACACCTGAAGGCCTCCGCGGTCCGCGACCCCGCTTATCACGTCGCATCCGGCGATACGATCATAATCGACGTGCCGGAGGCGGCTCCGCCGGAGCCGAAGGGGGAGGATATCGCCCTCGATATCGTGTTCGAGGACGACGACATCGTCGTTCTCAACAAGCCGAAGGGGCTGGTGGTGCATCCCGCCGCCGGCCACGAGACCGGCACGCTGGTAAATGCGCTGATCGCCCATTGCGGCACCTCACTCTCGGGCATCGGCGGGGTGCGCCGGCCCGGCATCGTGCACCGGCTCGACAAGGACACGACCGGGCTGATGGTGGTCGCCAAGAACGACCTCGCCCACGCCTCGCTGACCGCGCAATTCGCCGACCACGGCCGCACCGGCGAGATGCGCCGCGGCTACATGGCCTTCGCCTGGGGCCTGCCGGGCCGGCATCGCGGCACCGTCGATGCGCCGATCGACCGCCATCCGCATGCGCGCGAGAAGATGGCGGTGCGCCAGGGCGGCCGCGAGGCGGTGACGCATTGGGACGTCGTGGAGAGCTTTGCCGGGCGCGACGGCAAGCCGATTGCGACGCTGCTCGCCTGCGAGCTCGAGACCGGGCGCACCCACCAGATCCGCGTCCACCTCGCCCATATCGGCCATCCCCTAATGGGCGATGCGGTCTATGGCCCGCATTTCAAGACCAAGGCGAACCAGCTTGGCCCGGAATCGCAAGCTGCTTTGGCAGCGCTGGGGCGGCAGGCCCTGCATTCGTATTTGCTGGTATTGGAGCACCCGAGGACCGGAGAATTACTCCACTGGGAGGCGCCTTTGCCGGAGGATTTGCTTCTCCTTCAGGGCGCGCTGAAAGCGGCGCAATGACGCAGGAGCTTTAAGAAAAGCGTTACATTACAAAAGATTATAGCTGCCACACGGGGACGTGACGTCAGCAATCCTTCCCTTTTTGACCCCCCATGGGGTATATTGCGCCTGCGTTGGAAATGACCAACGCGGAACATCGCAGCTACGGCCGGCTTTAACACAGCGGTCGTCTGCCTGGCCCGCCGCTATCGGGGGCCTGAACCTTTGGAGGGCTTCAGTATGGCCCGTACCGCTGCTTTGCCGGTCCTCAATGGAGAATCCGGCCTTTCCCGTTACCTCGCCGAGATCCGCAAGTTCCCGATGCTGGAACCTCAGCAGGAATACATGCTCGCCAAGCGTTGGCGCGAACATGACGATCGCGACGCGGCGCACCAACTCGTCACCAGCCATCTCCGGCTCGTGGCCAAGATCGCCATGGGCTATCGCGGCTACGGCTTGCCGATTTCCGAGGTCGTCTCGGAAGGCAATGTCGGCCTGATGCAGGCGGTCAAGCGCTTCGAGCCCGAGAAGGGCTTTCGTCTCGCCACCTACGCGATGTGGTGGATCAAGGCGTCGATTCAAGAGTACATCCTGCGTTCCTGGTCGCTCGTGAAGATGGGCACCACCGCGAACCAGAAGAAGCTGTTCTTCAACCTGCGCAAGGCGAAGAGCAAGATCAACGCGCTGGACGAAGGCGATCTGCGCCCCGACCAGGTGAAGATCATTGCCAAGCGCCTCGGCGTCACCGATCAGGACGTGATCGACATGAACCGCCGCCTCGGCGGCGATGCCTCGCTGAACGCGCCGATCCGCGACGACGGCGAAGCCGGCGAATGGCAGGACTGGCTGGTCGACAATACGCCCAACCAGGAAGCCATGCTGGCCGAGCACGAGGAATATGACGAACGCCGTGACGCGCTGAACGGCGCCATGGGCGTGCTCAACCCGCGCGAACGCCGCATCTTCGAGGCCCGCCGCCTCGCCGATGAGCCGATGACGCTGGAAGACCTCGCCGCCGAGTTCGGCGTGTCGCGCGAGCGCGTCCGCCAGATCGAGGTCCGCGCCTTCGAGAAGGTGCAGTCCGCGGTCAAGGGCACGATCGCAAGGGCCGAACAGGCCGCGCTGGAAGCCGCGCATTAAGCGGAGCGTTTCCGCGGCAAGAGATTGGCGGATCGAAAAAGACAGAAAGCCGGCGGCAACGCCGGCTTTTTTGTTGGCTGATGAGAAGCGCCGCTCCACACGCGGTGTCATGCCCCGGCTCGAACGGGGCATCCAGTACGCCGCAGCGGTTGTGGTCGCCGCGGGATCTCCAATGCGCGCCTCTGGAATACTGGATCGCCCGGTTGAACCGGGCGATGACAGCAGTGGTTGTGGTTGTCGTGCGAGAATCACACTCTCCTCGTCCCGGCCGACATAGAACCAAGCTCGCCTTGAACCCCCGCGTCCGGTCACCCGACCCAACATGATCAGGCCGACAGCATCGATAGGACACCCACCGTGTCGATCATCCTGCAATCCACCGTCGGCGGCTTCGAAGCCCAGTTCATGCGCAAGCTGCCGCTGGTCGAGCAGGCGATGCGCGAGCACGGACTGGAGCCGTCGGAGTTCGTGATCTCCAAGGACTATGCGGGCACGGCGACGATCCCGCTGATGGGTCCCTTCTTCTATAGCTACAGCGTGTTCTTCGGCGATGAGCAATTCACCGTCACCGAGCCGAACGACATGGTGTTCCTGGATTACTTCTTCAAACGCGTGCTGGCCGTGGACGAACCGCCCGAGCTGCCGCGCCGGCCGGGATTGATCCGGCAGCTGTTCGGCTGGATGGCGCAGGCGGTGTGATCTTCCCCTCGCCCGTTGTGGGAGACGGGTGACGGTTCTCTCCGCGTGTCCGAATTCGTAGGGTGGGCAAAGGCGCGCTGGCGCCGTGCCCACGAATTCTCTCCAGTTACATGCAAATGGTGGGCACGCTTCGCTTTGCCCACTCTACGGCTTGCGTTACCCCCGAAGGATACCCCTCATCCGGCGCCATAGCCGAAGCTTCGCTTCGGCGTTCTCAATAACGGCGGCCGAAGGCCGCCTATGCCACCTTCTTCCGCAAGGGGAAAAGGAAGTGCACCGTCACCGCTAACTCTATTCCCCCCACACCCGCGCCAGGGTCGCGAGCCAGCAGCCTTCGCAGTAGCGCGCGTCCTTGTAGTCGATCCAATTGTGGGCATAGACGCGCTCGAGCGGGATGCCGTAGCGCGCGCGCAGCAGCTTGACGAGGATCTTCCACGTCGCGACCTGCGCCTCCGTGGGGCCTGCCGCGACATCGGGATAGTTGCCTGCGAACTCGACGCCGATCGAGTTGTCGCGCACGACCTGGCGGTAGGTCGAGCTGTTGTCGATGTACTTGTTGTCGTTGCGGTTGGCGCCGTCGCCATGGGTCGGCACCAGGTTTTCCGCGACCGCCCAATAGACCGTGCCGTCGGTCTCGACCCACACCGTGACGCCGCGCCGCGTCGGGGCCTTCGCTTGCGCTTGCGCGCCGCCGCGCGCCGAGCCCGCCGGCCCTTCGGTCTGGTGCACGATGATGTTGCGCCAGGGTTTTGCGTCGCGGACGTCGCCCCATGGCGCCAACCAGACCATCTTCAGGCCGGGGATGTCGGGCGTGCCGGTGGCGCGCGCGAGCTTTGCCAGTTCGGCATCCTCGGCAATGGCGGGGACGATCAGACAGAGAGCGGCGAGAACGGCTACGAGCAGGCGAGATATCATCATCCGGATCCGATCACGGACGCTGGTCTAGCACGGCTCTAGGCGAATTTTGCGCGCGCCCTCGTGAGAATCGACCGGCTCGGGCGAGAGCGGCGGCGCCGGATCGTAGACGGCAAAGTCGTTCTTGCCGTTCTTCTTGGCGGCGTAGAGCGCGTGGTCGGCGTTGGCCATCAGGCGGTCCGGGAATGAGCCAATGCCGCGATCCCATTGCGCGACGCCGATCGAGATCGCGATCGGGATCTCGTCGCCGGTGCAGGCCTCGGCATCCTGACGGCAGACCTCGAGCACACGGCGGGCGATCGCGGCGGCCTCGCGCAAGGACGAGGACGGCAGCACGACGCAGAACTCGTCGCCGCCGGTGCGGGCGAGCATGTCGCCGGGCCGCAGGCGCGTCTGCGCCATCAGGGTGAAGTGCTTCAGGCAGGTATCGCCGGCGGCATGGCCGTGGGTGTCGTTGATGGTCTTGAAGCCGTCGAGATCGATCACCAGCAGCGAGAACGGCGCACCATTGCGCTCGGAGCGGGCGCATTCCTCGGTCAGGCGCTGCAGCAGATGCCGCCGGTTGGCGACGCCGGTGAGATCGTCGAGCAGAGCGAGGTCGGCAACCTCGCCCCGCAGGCGGTCCATCGCCATCAGCAGAAAGCCGAAATTGAGCGTCATCGACAGAAACAGCAGCCCCAGCACCATGACGGCATGGGCCTGGCCGCCGGCCCGTGCCGAGAGATCGTGGCCGAGCAGATTGCCCACCGTGCGGGCAACAAGGATCGCGAGGATGGTGAGAATGACGATGCTGGACAGTCGTGCGCCCGGGCTGACGCGGCCCTCCGGCGGCGACAGCAGCAGATGCAGCGCCAGCGCCAGCGGCAAGGCCTGACCGAGCGTGTAGCTGAGCATGCGCATCTGCATGTGATCGAAGCCGACCATGAAGACCACGACGCCGGCAAGGCTCAAGCCTCCCGTCGCCGTCATCAGGCGCCATGAGACCGGCCGGTCATAGAAGCGCTGAATGCCCATGGCGGCGAGGCAGCTCGCGGCGATCACACCGGCTGCGCCGAGCAGAAGCGGCAAGGGAGACGCGACGAACAGGCGGACCAGCGCCGTCATCGCCCCGATCGCGCCGACAAACGACGACGCCATCCAGAAGCGCGCGGCGGCGAATTTCGGATAGGACCGCGTCACGTAGGCCCAAATCACGCCGAGCGCCAGGAAGTTGACGACGAAGACGGTCCACAATGTCGGTACGTTCAGCATGGCGCGTGCGGCACGCGCAGCGTTGCGCTCCCCGTCCCTGCCAGCCGTCCGTCCATGACCCATCCCCGTTTTCTTGCGGAGAAGATGCCGCCGGTGCGCTTAACGGAGTCTCACCGCGATCTGCCAAAACGCGCCTTTGGTTTTGGATTCATGAACGGCGAAGGGCGATTGTCGGATCGTTAGGGATGTCGGCGGCGACGGCGCTTCGATGCCGCGATGCGGATTCGCGCACCAAAATCACCCGAAAATGCATCTGAGCTGTGGATAACGCGATGACACCGATGTGACAGCGCGGGGCAGAGACCTGCGAATCTGCTGAGTTTGTCGTCGAGGATGTTGCGAGGCTGGCCCTCCGCCGAGCATCCCTCGTGTCGCGTTCCACCATTAACCCTTAAGAGGATCCTATGGCTAAGAAAGCGAAGAAGGCGGCGAAGAAGAAGGCGAAGAAGGCCAAGAAGGCGAAGAAGAAGTAACGAGGCTTCTTTTTCTTTGCCCGGGTGGAGCCTCGCTCCGCCCGGGCGTCGGGAAGGATCGAACGAGTTTGAAGACGGCGGGCGCAAGGCCCGCTTTTTTATTGGGTGGCGTTGAAGACGTGGACACTCTTGCAGCGTCATGACCGGGCTTGACCCGGGCATGACGATTTCGAGAGGTGAAGGGAAATTACCTTTCCGCGAACGCCAGCTTGGCGCCGAGCGCCGCAAAGCCGGCGGCGAAGCTGCGGCGCAGCCAGGCCATGACGCCGGGACGGGAGATGACGCGCTCGCGCACGGAGGCGGCGCAGAGGCCGTAGACGACGAACACCGCAAACGTCATCGCCATGAAGGCGCCGCTCAATTCCAGCATGCGCGCCAGCACATGGGCCTCGTCCGCGGCGATGAACTGCGGCAGGAAGGCGAGAAAGAAGATCGACAGCTTTGGATTGAGGATGTTGATGAGGAAGCCGGTGACGATGACGCGGTGGGCCGACCGCTCCTTGATCTCGCCGCCAACCGCCAGCGTCCCAGTCTCGCGCAGCGCCTGCCAGGACATGTAGAGCAGATAGGCGACACCGCACCATTTCAACGCGGCGAAGGCGAGTGCGCTGGTGTGGAGCACCGCGGCAAGGCCGAGCATCGCAGCACACATGTGCGGCACGATCCCGAGCGTGCAGCCGAACGCCGCGGCGACGCTGGCGCGCGAGCCACGGGTGAGCGCCGCGGCCAGCGTGTAGAGCACGCCGGTGCCGGGCGAAGCGACGACGATGAGCGAGGTGAGCAGGAAGGACCAGGACATCGGCGGACCTTATCAGCCCTCCTCGCGACGAGGAAGCCGGGCCGGGTCCACGGGATGACGGGGAAGAACCGCCTACCACCGCAAAGCGGCGGTTATCCGTCACCCTGAGGTGCTCGCCTCTTCGGCGAGCCTCGAAGGGCGACGGCCCGGCTGTAGCCGCATCCCGGACGCTCATCCTTCGAGGCTCCCGATGGGGCGCTACGCGCCCCATCACTCGCACCTCAGGATGACGGGCGGAGATCGGAATTGCGTGGTTGCAAACTGAAGGGCTCCCCTCAGGACAGCTGCGCGATCTCGGCCTCGCGCAGAACGTCGAGCGGCGCCCAGGGTTTGGCCCAGAACTTGGCGCCTGCGGGCAAGGCCTGCATCAGGGGGCGGCCGGAAGTGACGACGATGTCGAGCCTGGGATTGCGGTCCTTGGCGACGTGAGCGAGCTCGACGCCGTTCATGCGGCCGGCGAGCTGGACGTCGGTCAGCATCAGGCAGAGCGCGCCGGCGCTCTTGTCGAGGACGCGCTCGGCGGCCTCGGCGCTCTCGCACTGGATGACCTGGTAACCGCTCTCTTCCAGCAGAAGACTCAGCATCTCCCGCTGCATGACGTCATCCTCAACGATCAGCGCTGTCGCACGAAATGGCTGTGCTTGTCCCATCAGCGTCTCCCAATGCTTGCTTGCGTAACGTATGTTAAGGAGCCAATTCGCTCTCGGTTCGGTTCCATTCTGAAAAAATGTAAATCATAGTTCCATCGACGAGGGCTTGACGGGGGACATCATGACTGCGATTCGCGGCGCCGCCGCCATCACGGGGGCGGCCAGCGGCATCGGCCGCGCGCTGGCCATCGAGCTTGCGCAGCGCGGCTGCGATCTCGCGCTGGCCGATCGCGACGAAGCCGGGCTGAAGACGCTCGCTGCGGAGATCGGAGCAACACGCAAGATTAGCCTGCACCGCGTCGACGTCGGCGAGGCGGACGACATCGCGCAGTTCGCGGCCGAGGCGATAGCGGCGCATCCCGCGCTCGGCATCGTCGTCAACAATGCCGGCGTGGCGCTGATGGGCTCGTTCGAGGAGATCGACCAGGCGCAGATGGACTGGCTGTTCGACATCAATTTCTGGGGCGTGGTGCACGGCACGCGCGCCTTCCTGCCGCATCTGAAGACGAGACCGGAGGCGCACATTGTCAATCTCTCCTCGATCTTCGGCATCATCGCGCCGCCGGGCCAATCGGCCTATGCGGCGGCGAAATTCGCGGTGCGCGGCTTTTCCGAGAGCGTGCGGCACGAGCTCGCGGTGGCGGGCAGCCCCATCAGACTGTCGGTCGTGCATCCCGGCGGCGTCGCCACCGCGATCGCGCGCAACTCCCGCACCGGCGCTGGCGTCACCGACAATGCCCGCCGCGCGCAGTCGATCGAGCGGTTCGAGAACGCGGCGAAGACCACGCCGAAGGATGCCGCGCTGCGCATCATCAGGGGTATCGAGAAGAACGAGCCGCGCATCCTGATCGGCAACGACGCCCGCTTCATGGACCTGCTCCAGCGCTTCCGCCCAGGGAGTTATTGGGCGCCGCTGCAAAGGAAGCTGGAGCGGATGGCGAAGGGGAAGTGAATTCGTAGGATGGGTAGAGCGCAGCGAAACCCATCATGTTGCCGCGAGAAGGGGGCGCGATGGGTTTCGCTTCGCTCTACCCATCCTACAAGCTGCCGCTGTCGTAGGGTGGGCAAAGCGAAGCGTGCCCACGCATTTTTCGCGATCGAGAGAGATGGTGGGCACGGCGCTTCGCGCCTTTGCCCACCCTACGAGTTCTGTCATTCCCCGCGTAGGCGGGGAATCCAGTACGCCGCTGCCTCTCGGTTCAATCACTACTGTCTCTGGAATACTGGATCGCCCGGACAAGTGTTTAGTCCGGAGACATGGCTGACACCTGTTCGGACACATCACTGACAGGTTGGCCATTGGTCAAGTCGATCGATGCGACCTGCCAGCTGGCGAAGAAGATGCCGTAATGGCCATCGCGGTCCAGCGGCCGGATGGCGAGGCGCTCGCGGGCGAAGGCCTGGGGAACCTTCCAGAAGCGCCCCTTGAAGGAGATGTAGGGTCTTGTCGATGAGACTCTGCGCACGATCTCACCGCTGTCGTATTCGACGATCGGAACGCGAGCCGGCATGGCACGGGTGCTCGGCCGGAAGCGATCGGCGGGGACGTGCATATCGAGGCCCTGGTGGGGACGTTCCAGATTGTAGACTGGCCGCCAGGCGTCGAAGGCGCGCTGGACCTCCGGCAGAGTGCGGAAGCGACGCATGGCAAGAACCTCGGCCTTCAGGGTGCGATGGAAGCGTTCGTTCTTGCCGCGCGCCTGCGGGTGACAGGGCCTGGCATGCACCACCCTGACACCGAGCTTGAGCAGCCACACCTTCAGCCCGGTCCAACGAACACCTGACGTATCGCCCCACGGTGAGCCGTTGTCGGTGTAGAAAGCCTCCGGCAGGCCGTAGCAGCGGAACGTCGTCGTCAGATGATCCTGCACGGTAAGACGCTGCTCGTCGGCGCAGGCCTTCAGGCACAGGACATAGCGCGAGTGATCGTCGACAATTGTCAGCGGATGACATCGCGTCCCGTTGGCGAGCGGCAGGTGTCCCTTGAAGTCCATCTGCCACAGCAGGTTAGGAGCTTCCTTCTCGAAGCGATGCCCCGGATTGGGCGGTGCATTCTCGCTTGGCTTGACCCGACCGTGCCGACACAGGATCTGGTGCACCGTTGACGGCACGGGCACCGTCTGCCCGCGCCGCTTCAGGCAGTGAGCGATCTTCCGCGCTCCCCAAGCCGGATGCTTGTCCCGCACGGCCAGAACCTGTGCCTCGACCGCAGCCTCACTGCGCTTGGGCATCGCATGCGGGCAACGGCAGCGGTCGGCCAGCTCTCGATCGCCAGCCTGCCAGCGCCGCAGCCATTTGTAGCCCACGTCAGGGCTGATGTTGAACCGTCGGCACAACTCGCGCCGATTGGCGCCCTCCTGCAAAGCCAGCCGCACGAACTCGTGACGCTGATCCATTGCTGACACCTCACTCCAGGGCATGGACGGCCTCCCGAATCGGACCAATCCAGCCAATGTTGATGTGTCAGCTATGTCTCCGAACACCCGTCAGTGATCTGTCCGGGCTAAACAGAAAGCCGGGCGATGACACCGACTATGTAGTCACTGCCCCGCCAGCCGGTCCGCGAAATAGCCGATTGTCTTGCGGTAGATCACCGCCCTGTTCCACTCGCGCATCGCCTCGAAATTCGGCGTGCCTTCGCCGTAGGGCTGGCCCATCTTGAACCCGCTGGTGTGCAACAGGTTCGCGGTCGAGGCGAGCACGTCGGGGACGCTGTGGCGGAGATCGACATGACCATCGCCGTCGAAATCGACGCCGTATTTGATGTAGGACGACGGCAGGAATTGGGTCTGGCCGATCTCGCCGGCAAAGGCGCCGATGAGGTCGCGCAGCGGCAGGTCGCCGCGCTGCACGATCTTGAGGGCGGCAAGCAACTCGCCCTGGAAAAGGTCGGTGCGGCGGCAATCATGCGCGAGCGTTGCCAGCGTGCGGACCACCGGCATCTTGCCGATGTCGCCCTTGCCGAAATCGCTCTCCAGCCCCCAGATCGCGACCAGGATATAACGGGGCACGCCGAACTGCTGCTCGATGCGCGAGAGCAGCGCGCCGTGGCGCTGCAAGAGCGCGCGGCCACCATTGATGCGGCCCGGGCCGACGCGGGTCGAGACGTATTGCTCGAAGCTCTTGTTGAAGGTGTGGCGCTGGCGCCGGTCGAAGGCGAGCACCGCGCCGTCGGGAGTGACGCCGCTGAGCGCCGCGTTGGTCACGCTCGCCGAGACGCCGGCCGCTTGCGCTTCCTGCGCCATGGTGGCGACGAAGCTGTTGAAGTCGCCGCCGCAGCGCGCGGCCTGCGCCGATCCACCGGCCCAACAGAGGATGAAGGCCGTGGCCAGGGCGTGTCTCAACATGCGGGAATTTCCTCTGAGGAATGAGCGCGGAAAGCGCGCGATCATGCCCGGGAACCGGATTCGCGTCAAAGCGGCAAATCCCCGCCAGAACCAATCGCAGCTTGGGCGCGACAAATGAACTGCTAGCCCCGTCCCAGCCGATCGAGGTGACCATGCTCCTTCCGCCCCGGATGCTCGCTGTCCTCGCCTTGCTCTCCTTCAGCAACAATGCCGCCTTCGCGCAGACACGCGACGTCGCGGGCGCGCGCGACTATCCCGGCATCGGCCGGTTCGCCGGCAGCGTCATCACCGGCTATGTGGCGAAGGATTTTGACGCGGCGCGGATGCAGGCAGCAAGCTTCAGGGACGGCCAGCCGACCGATGCCCGGCAGCTCGAAGGCCGCATCGTCCGCATCGCCTATCGCACCAATCCCGGTCCCTCGATCCTGGAGGTGTCGCGCAATTTCGAGACGCAGCTTGCCAAGGCCGGCTTCGAGACCTTGCTGGCCTGCGACACGGACGCCTGCGGCGCCATCCCCTTCACCGAGAGCATCGACACGCTGCCGGTGCCACAGATGTGGATCGACGGCTTCAACTACCGCTATTTTGCCGGCCGCAAGGCGGAGAGCGGACGCGAGATCTATGCCAGCGTCATCGTCAGCCAGAACAACCAGGATATCACCGCGCAGCTCACCATCGCCGAGGTCGGGGCCATCGCGAACAAGATGGTCGACGCCGCCGCGATGGCGAAGGGATTTGGCGAGACCGGCCACATCGCGCTCTACGGCATCTATTTCGACACCGACAAGGCCGTGCTGAAACCGGAAAGCCGTCCGACGCTGGAGCAGATCGCAAAGCTGCTCGCGAGCCAGCCGCAGTTGAGCGTCTTCATCGTCGGCCACACTGACAGCCAGGGCGCCTATGAATACAATCTCGATCTGTCGAAGCGACGCGCGGAGGCAGTCGCCGCCGAGCTGGTCAAGAGCTTTCGGATCGTGCCGACACGCCTGCGCACCGCCGGCGTCGGCCTGCTGGCACCGGTCGGCCCGAACGCGACGGATGCCGGCCGCGCGCTCAACCGGCGGGTGGAGCTGGTGGCGCCGTGAAACGTCGCACCGGAGTTTGATGCGGGTCAATATCGCGGCACGATCGGCGTGAGATGGGATGGTCGCAGACATCCTTTCCCTCGTCGTTCCCGGCGCGACAATGTCCGAGGCAACCGGCCGTGCCCGACCATGAGAACAAGCCTAGCCGCCCCGCCCTGCTCCGCATTCCCCTGTTCCGCCCGCTTGCCATCAACCTTGCGATCGGCGCCTGTGCCGCGACGCTGCTCGTCGGAGGACTGCTCTGGCTCAACCCCGGACATCTGCGCGAGCTGATCTTCGTCGACCGCGCACCCGGCATTGCCCTCGTCTTATTACTTGCCTCCTTCCTCATCACCTTCGGCTCGGCCGCGATGGGCAGCGCGATCATGGCGCAGGGACGCAAGGAGGACAGCGGCAAAGGCGGCGGACACCGATCACGGCTTGCCGCGCAGGAGGTGGCGCAGCGTACGCGCGCGCATTGAGATACGCGCGGCGACGATGGAACCCGCTTGGCGCGCATCGGATCACAGCACCTGCACGCAGGCGGGAAGACGTGCAGGCTCGCGCAGCTTCAGACACAGCGCGCACCACGCACGCTGCGTTGCGAGGCCGCGAAGATGAACGAAGTGGTTTGACGATCCAAACAATTGCTTTGATGTGGTTCCACATCGCACATCGCAACCGACGCAATCAGATGCGCTCGCTGCGACATCAACACCGCCCCGATTAGCCTTGCCATCGCAGGGCGTCTTCTATAGTCTTCTATTCTAGGTTGTCACCCCGCCAGCCCCGGGTGACGCTGAAGACCAAAAATAAACGGCGGGCTTCGGCCCGCCGTTTATTGAGGGCCCGCGCGAGTTGCGCAGCTGGGCATCGAACTCACTTGGACATCGAACTCACTTGGTCTGTTTCGCGATCCAGGATGCGTTCTCCGCCGCCAAAATGTTTTCGCAGTCGTTGACGAGGTCCGACAACGGTTGTTTCGCGCCGTCCACGCGTCGCTGCAGCTGCAATGCAGTTGCCCGATACGTCACCACGAGAAAGCTATAACGCTCCGCCTCGATATGGGCGATGACGGCGCCGCCGAGGGTCGTAAGCACGGCCGTCAACGCGGCGAGATCAAAGTGGATGCCCAGAATGATGGGCTTGGCAACCACGCTGGCAAGAGCCGTGAGTAGCGTCGCGGCTGCCGCCAAAACCAGCTCCAGGGACCTGAGCCGCCGAGCCCTCGACTGGTACTCCCTGGCCCGGGCCTCATAATATGCGATCTGCTTGCCAGCCCGCTTCGCCAGATACTCATCGATCCCAAGAGAAACGCGCGGCGATGATCCCTGGTCCTTGGCCGGGATTTGCTGCTCGAGCAATTCCCTGGCGTCTTCATCGATCTTCAGAAGCTCAGCACCGAGAACGGCGTCCGCCCTGGCCGGACCGTCATAGGGCGCAGCTTTCGTCGCGTATCGATAGGCCTCACGTTTCAAGCGTTCCGAGATGGCGCGGGCGCGAACCCAGGCGGCGATGCGCTCGGGACCGAGCAAGCGGTGCGTGAAGAAGGTCGCGAATGCGAGGCATATCGCCGCCGTGATCGCGACAAAGGTGCGGGGGTTGGCATTTCCTTCCGGCAGCTGGCTCGCCACTGCCGCCAACACCGCGCCCAGCGAAGATAGTGCAAAGACGCACCACCGCGCGCGGTCGATCGTCGACTTCATCGCGTTCGCAGTGGTCGACCATTTGGCCTGACTATCCGCAACGGATTCCAAGATGGTCATCGTCGTCCCCCCAAAATGCTTTCGTTGAACACACGGTGTCAGGGCAATTGGCGCGATCGGCGTCGCGGAGGCGTGCGCCCCCAAATACAGCGGAGCAATTGAAAGCTTCATGCTCCTCCAAGATCAACCTCAGGTCAAGCACGTCGCGCCGGGTTCAATCCGCTGACGGTAAGCAAACCCTAGCGCCTCTTCCCGAGGAGCCGAGCCGTCCTATGGCGGGCCCTAAAGTCATTTGACTGCGGCGTACTTATCGACGACAAGCCGCCATGGCCAAAAAACCCGGAACCAATCCCAAAGGCGAATTCGCCTTCTTTAATGTCTTTTATGAAGACGATTCCCAACGCTCCAACCGCCGCGTGCCCTCAGAACTGCTCGGCGGCCTCGATGGCGATGAACCCGCCCGCGCCTTCATCATGGAGCAGGATCGCGAGATCGCGGAGAAGAGCGGCCGACCGGCGCTGGAGATCAAGCGGATCGAGCGGGTCGGGGTGAAGAAGAAGTAGCCCGACAAAGGCAGGCGCTCACCAGCGCCCGCACCATCTGTTCCAGGCAAATAGCAGATCGGCAAAACGGTCGTAAAAGAACCGCGTGAACGGCAGCGCCATGCGATTGCCGAACAGCGGCGCAAGCCACCCCTCCCCGGGCGTTAGCCGCCACAGCGCAATCGCGACATCCGCGCCGACGATAAGCCGTCCAGCCTCATCGGTCGCATGCAGGCGATGCCTGATGTCGTCGAGCGAAGCGCCAAAGTGCGCCAGCGCATCAGGCTGTTCGTTGATGTCCTTGAACTCAACGGTGCCCTCACGCACCAGCGCCAGCAGCTTGTTGCGCTGCCAGTCGATGCCGGCATCGCAGACGGGGCAGCGGGTGTTGTACCAGACGGTGAGGTGAACCGGCATCATCGAAGCATAGATGTCGATCCCCGCGACGTCGAGGCTGGAGCCATCGACCTGGATTTCGAGAAGATTAGCGCACCTTTTCTCGTTGAAAATGAATCGCGCCGGTAGGCACAAAAAAACGGCGGACCTCATGGCCCGCCGTTTTCGTTTGGATGAATGCCCGGGTCAGGCCCGGGCATGACGATCCGAATTAGTTATCCAGGAATGACCGCAGCTTCCGCGACCGCGACGGATGCTTCAGCTTCCTTAGCGCCTTCGCCTCGATCTGGCGGATACGCTCTCTCGTCACGCTGAACTGCTGTCCCACTTCTTCCAGCGTGTGGTCGGTGTTCATGCCGATGCCGAAGCGCATGCGCAGGACGCGTTCTTCGCGCGGCGTCAGTGACGCCAGCACGCGCGTGGTGGTCTCGCGCAGGTTGGACTGGATCGCGGCGTCGATCGGCAGGATCGCGTTCTTGTCCTCGATGAAATCGCCGAGGTGCGAATCCTCTTCGTCACCGACCGGGGTTTCCAGCGAGAGCGGCTCCTTGGCGATCTTGAGGACCTTGCGGACCTTCTCGAGCGGCATGCCGAGCTTTTCGGCGAGCTCTTCCGGGGTCGGCTCGCGGCCGATCTCGTTGAGCATCTGGCGGCTCGTGCGCACGATCTTGTTGATCGTCTCGATCATGTGCACGGGGATACGGATGGTGCGGGCCTGGTCCGCGATCGAGCGGGTGATCGCCTGCCGGATCCACCACGTGGCGTAGGTCGAGAACTTGTAGCCGCGGCGATACTCGAACTTGTCGACCGCCTTCATCAGGCCGATGTTGCCTTCCTGGATCAGGTCGAGGAACTGCAGGCCGCGATTGGTGTACTTTTTCGCAATCGAGATCACGAGACGGAGGTTGGCTTCCACCATCTCCTTCTTGGCCTGGCGCGCTTCGCGCTCGCCCTTCTGCACGGAGTGCACGATCTTGCGGAACTCGACGATCTCAAGACCGGTCAGCGCGGCGAGCTGATGCACCTCGTGGCGCAGGTCCTTGATGCGGTCCTTCTCGTGATGGACGAAGTTCTTCCAGCCCTTGGCCGAGAGTTTCGACACCCGGTTGAGCCAGCGCGGGTCCAGTTCAGACCCCGTGTAGTTGCGCAAAAAGTCTTCGCGCGCGACGCCGTGGCTGTCGGCGAGGCGCATCAGGCGGCCCTCATGCGAGACGAGGCGCTTGTTGATGTCGTAGAGCTGCTCGACGAGTGAGTCGATACGCGCCTGGTTGAGGCGCAGCGACTTCACCTCGACGATGATCTCGTCCTTGAGCTTGCGGTACTTGCGCTCCTGGTGCGGCGACAGCGAGGGACCATGCGAGGTGCTCTCGAGCTGGTTCTGGATGTCCTGCTCTTGCAGCTTGCGCAGCTTCTTGTAGCTCTCGGCGATCTTGTCGAAGATCTCGACGACCTTCGGCTTGAGCTCGGCCTCGATCGCCGCCAGCGACATCTGGTTCTCGAACTCGTCGTCCTCGTCCATGTCGGCTTCGGCGGCGGATTCGCCCGGATCCTTCTCTTCTCCGCCTTGCCCGCCAGCGGCAGGCTGCGCGGCGCGGAACGGGGTCGGCGACGGCGGAGCGGCGGGCGGGGCGACATGCGCGGGGGCGCCGGCCGCTGCGGCCTGGCCACCCTCGGCGGGCGCTTCACCGTTCTCGCCGGTGGGACCGGCGATCATCGCATTGTTCATGCCGGCCTTGGCGTCGGGACCGGCATAGGTGGCTTCGAGATCGATGATGTCGCGAAGGAAGATCTTGCCTTCGTTGAGCTCGTCGCGCCAGATGATGATGGCCTGGAAGGTCAGCGGGCTTTCGCACAGGCCTGCGATCATCGCCTCGCGGCCGGCCTCGATGCGCTTGGCGATCGCGATTTCGCCTTCGCGGGAGAGCAGCTCGACCGTGCCCATCTCGCGCAGATACATGCGCACGGGATCGTCGGTGCGCTCGCCCGGCTCGCTCTTCTTGACCTCGGTGACGGCCTTCTGGGTGACTTCGACGAGCTCGTTGTCGGTCTCGTCCTCGCCGCCCTCGTCCTTCTCCTCCTCGCCTTCGCTGTCGTCGGCTTCGGTGACGTTGATGCCCATGTCCGAGAGCATCGACATGATGTCCTCGATCTGTTCGGGCGAAGTCTGATCGGACGGCAGGACTTCGTTGAGCTGATCGAAGGTCACGAAGCCGCGCTTCTTGGCCTGCTTGATCATCTTCTTCACGGCCGCGTCGGACAGATCGAGCAACGGCGAGGGCGCGTCCTGGGAGTCCTTCTCCGGCGCATCCGCTGCCTTGTCGTCCTTTTCCTTGTCCTTCGCCTGCAGCGTCTTTGCCTTGGTGGCCATCCATTGCTCCTAAACGCGCTTCATGCGAGACGCTGCGCCGCGTCCGCGTGAATTCACATGAACCTGTTGCCCGACGCTCTCGCTTCGGCAGCTCTCGACACGGAAAGGGCGGCGCGCATGTCTCTCGCCACCCCCAACTCTCTCTCGCCGGAATTGCCTAACGCTTCGTCAGCTTCTTTGTCGCAGCGGATGCAGGTGTAGTGCCAACAGCGATTGCGCGGATTCATTCCTGACGCGTCTGTTCTGCCTGCGGCCGCCTCTGGGCCAAAGTGCTACAAGACCGTTAAGCCTCGATTAACCCTGTTTTTGCCGCCAAACCCAAGATTTGGCGAGTCTTTTAGCGGTTCCGGCCCCGGCCGTCCGCATGATTCTTTCATCACACGCTCTTCTGGAACCGGCCCGACAGCTCGCCAAAACCCTCGATCAGGGCTTCGGTGCCGTCGACCTCGGCCATCCGGGCCTTGACGTCACGCAGCCACGCCAAATTGGCCTCGCTGGGGTCCTCCCCCAAGGCCAGCTCGGCGTCTTTCAGCTCTCTAAGTAGTGAATGCCATTGCCGATGCAAGGCAACCAGCTGATGCCAAGTGGCGAGAACGTCGTCCCTGGCCGCGCCCTCGCGGGCGCCCCACACCGCCGCGGTCGTGATACCGCTCTCAACCCTTTGAAGAACTTGCGAAAATCCACCCTTGTCGAGATCGCTGCGCATCTTCTCGGCGAGCTCGCCGGGGTCCGGAGAATGATGATGGTCGTTGGCAAAGGCGGCGATGATGCCGGCCCTGAGCTTATGGGCCTCGGGGTGGGCCAGCTCCAGGGCCGCGACCTCCTCGAGATGGTCGTGCAGCAGCCAGGGGTGGTTGATCAGGCTTTGCAGGATCAGGGCCTCCCGACGCGAGATGGCGCTGCGCTGGCCCTTCATGATCGGGCTGGCCGCCAGCTGGGGGCTCGCCGCTTGGTAGGGGCCTGAAGGTAACAGGGTGGGGCCGGGCGCACCGCGGCGCCCTCCGAATGCTTGGCCTCCGAATCCTTGGCCACCGAAGCCCTGGCCGCCGAATCGATTCGCGCCTGCCCCGCCCCGGGGCTGGAATTGGCGGCCGCCGCCACCCTGGCGGAAATTGCCCCGGCCGCCGAAGCCGCCGCGCCCGCCTTCCGGGGCGAAGGCGCGCTGCAGCCGCTCGACGAATTCGTCGCGGTAATAGCGCCGCACCACCTCGTCGCGGATGCCGTTGGTGAGCTCCTTGATGCGCGCCTCCAGTGCGGCGCGGCGTTCGGGGGTGGCGAAATTGCCGCCTTCGAGCTCGCGCGACCAGATCATGTCGGCGAGCGGACGGGCGCCTCCGATCACCTCCTCGATCGCGCCGCGGCCACCGGAGCGGACGAGATCGTCGGGGTCCTGCCCTTCCGGCAGCAGCGCAAAGCGCAGGCTCTTGCCGGGTGCGAGGAAGGGCAGCGCGAGATCGGCGGCGCGATAGGCCGCCTTCTGGCCGGCGCGGTCACCGTCGAAGCAGAGGATCGGCTCGTCCGCCATCTTCCAGAGCAGCGCGAGCTGGCTTTCGGTGAGCGCGGTGCCGAGCGGCGCGACGCTGCCGGCAAAACCCGCGGTCACCATGGCGATGACATCGACATAGCCCTCGACCACGACCAGCGCGCTGCCGTCATGGGTGGCTTTGCGCGCGGTCTGGTGGTTGTAGAGATTGTCGCCCTTGTGGAAGAGCGGCGTCTCCGGCGAGTTCAAATATTTGGCCGGAACGTCCTTCTCCAGCGCGCGGCCGCCGAAGGCGATGACGCGGCCGCGCAGATCCGTGATCGGAAACATCACGCGATCGCGGAAGCGATCGTAGGGAACGGGAATGTCGTCGCCGGCCACCAAGAGCCCGGTCTCGACCATGTCCTCGACGGAGATTCCTAGCTTGCCGAGATGCTCCTTCAGCGCGAAGCGATCGGGCGAGGCATAGCCGAGGCGGAACTGCAATTGCGTCGCCGGCGAGATGGCGCGGTCGGCGAGATAGCCGCGCGCTTTCGCGCCGACGCGCGAGGCCAGCGTCTCCGCGAAATAGGTCGCGGCGAGATCCATGACGTCATGCAGCGTGCGGCGCCGCTGCTCCTGGCGCGCCGCATCGGGCGTCACCGCCGGCAGTGCCAGGCCGGCCATGCTGGCGAGCCGCTCGACGGCCTCGGCGAACGGCAGGCCGTCGGTCTCCATCACAAAGCTGATGATGTCACCGTGCTTGCCGGAGGAGAAGTCGTGGTAAAAACCCTTCTGGTCGTTGACGTAGAAGGACGGCGTCTTTTCCTGCTGGAACGGCGACAGCCCCTTCCACTCCCGCCCCGCCTTCTTCAATTTGACGCGCTTGCCCACGACTTCGGAAACCGAAAGCCGGGCACGAAGCTCGTCGAGGAATTGGGGCGTGAAGCGCATGGGGCCTATGTAGCGCGAACCGGGGTGAGTCGGGCTGGGGATCAGGGATATAGGTGCGGCCTCACCAGAAGTCAGGTTTGTCCGGGTTATCCGGGTTATTCGACCTATGCACAGGGCTTGGGTCCCGTCATTCCGGGGCGCCCCGAAGGGGCGAGCCCGGAATCCATTGGGCCGCCGGAATGCTGGGAGAAATGGATTCCGGGTTCGCGCTTCGCGCGCCCCGGAATGACGAAACTCTTGAACCGCGCCCGGTTCCACGCTTCCATAGCGTCATGTTCAGGACCTTTCGAGGCGGCCATAGCGGGGGTTGGCGCGTCACTTCGATTACAGCGGTGACGGGCGAGCCCCTGCCCTTCGTGCCGGCGCTGTCGGTCACCGACAGCGAGGCCGTCTCGTTGCCGCTGGTGCCCTCGCGCAATGCGTGGCGGCTGGTCGGCGTCGCCAGCAGCCTGCGCTACACCGAACGGGCTGAGAAGCAGCAGCTCGTGGCCGTGCAGGCCGGGCTCGGCCGGATCGAGGCCACCAGCGCGGCGCTGATCCCGATCCGCAAGTCGCAGGCCTGGTGGGAGCTGACGCAGGAAGAGCGGCGCAAGATTTTCGAGGACAAGTCGCACCACATCGCGAGCAGTCTTCGTTTCCTGCCCGCGATCGCGCGCCAGCTCTATCATTGCCGCGACCTCGGCGGCCCCTTCGACTTCCTGACCTGGTTCGAATTCGCCCCCGCGGACGCCTCGCTGTTCGAGGAGCTGGTCGCGATGCTCAGGCAGACCGAGGAGTGGAGTTACGTCGAGCACGAAGTCGACGTGCGCGTGGTGAAGGAAGTGCTGTCGGCTTAGTGCTCCAGGAAGCGCCCGGACTCGATGTGCGGCAGGTCGGTGACGGGCCAGTTATAGATATAGGTCCAAGCCTTCTCGACGGCGCCGTCGGCGCGCGTCACGTCGATCAGCCGGCGCAGATATTCGGTCGGCTCGGGAAAGCCTTCGCCGCAGGCCTCGTACATGTCGAGCTCGCCCAGGAGCTCGTCAGGCACGCGCATCTGAAAGAGTTCGCCATGGACGATGTCGGAGGCCGCCTCCGACAGCAGCAATCCCGGATAATGCTTCACCAGAACGAGCCGGCCGCGGCAGGTCGCCTCGCCCAGAAAATCAGCATGCCCCGCCAGCAGCCGCGCCATCGGATGGTCGAAGCCGCGCATCAGGGTGCCGTAGACGAAGAGGCGATCGGAGGTCATGCTGTTCTAACGTTGCGACGTCGGTGCAATATCGTTACTCCCTTACACAAATTATCGTTTCATAGGCAATCAGGATGGACCAGCACACCGCCGAGACGACCGAT
Organism: Bradyrhizobium sp. 195; assembly: GCF_023101665.1. Classification (NCBI taxonomy): domain Bacteria; kingdom Pseudomonadati; phylum Pseudomonadota; class Alphaproteobacteria; order Hyphomicrobiales; family Nitrobacteraceae; genus Bradyrhizobium; species Bradyrhizobium sp. 195. The sequence goes on from NZ_CP082161.1 coordinate 7,021,738, forward strand.
CAACTGCTCGGCGCGGGCGACATTCCGCCCGTGCATGAGATGAATGCGCAAGCGACATCGCCCTTCCTGCTCACCGCGGATCATTACGGGCGGGTGCTGCCGCGCGCGCTCGGCGACCTCGGCGTCACGGCAAGCGAGATGACGCGGCACATCGCCTGGGACATCGGCATCGCCGGTGTCGCCGAGCGGCTCGCCAAGCTGCTGGATGCGCATCTGATCGCGCAGCGCTATTCGCGGCTGGTGATCGACTGCAACCGCCCGCCCGAAGCAGTAAGCTCGATCCCGGTCATCTCCGAAGCCACCGCGATCCCGGGCAACGAAGGGATTTCGGAATGGGAACGCGAGGCGCGGCGGCGCGAGATCTTCGAGCCCTATCATGATCGCATCGAAGCCGCGATCAGCCGCCGCCTGCACGCCGGGCAGCCGACGGTGCTGGTGTCGCTGCACAGCTTCACGCCTGTTTATGCCGGCGTCGCGCGCCCCTGGCACATCGGCGCGCTGTATAACCGGGACACCGTGCTGCCGCAGCTGCTGTTGAAGCATCTTCGCATCGAGAGCGATCTCGTCGTCGGCGACAACGAGCCCTATGCGGTGAATGACCTCACCGACTACACCATTCCCGTGCACGGCGAGGCGCGCGGCCTCGTCAACACCGGCATCGAGATCCGGCAGGATCTCATCGCCGACCAGTCCGGCCAGCAGCAATGGGCCGAGCGACTGGCAAGGATTTTTGCGGAGATCGAGACGGAACTGAGGGCCGAGCTGTTGGTCGATTAGCCCCGCGTCGCGACGAACAGCGCCAGTGCGGCGAAGATCGCGGCGATGCCCCACAGCAGCCAGGCGATGCGGCCCGCGCCGTTTGCATCGAGCGTTGCCTCGGCCGGGTTGTCGGGATTGACGCGGACCTCGACGGTCGCGCCGTCCTGGTAGCGCGCCATGAGCTTCTTCAACATCTTCTCGGACCCCGACGGCGTCCCGGCCGCGACGCGCGCGCATTCATTGGTGTAGCTGACGTTCTGATAGCGATAGGTGTAGGTCACGCGCTTGCCGAACATCTCGGTACCGCGGCGCTCGCCCGGCTCGCTGGCCTCGTAGTAATGCTCGAGTGCCGACAGCTTGATCGTGCCCCGCACCACCGGCCAGCGTGCCGCCATCGACGCCTGACGTCGCACCCCGTACCCCAGCAGCGCGATGACGAGGCCGAACGCGCCGAGTCCGACGACGAGGCCCGCGAGATCGGGCCGGGCGATGTGGTGCGCGAGGTATGCATAAGTCTGGTTGAGACCGAACGCCGAGCCGAACACGATGCCAAGCACGATCGCCGTGCCGATGCCGAGGCAGCCCCACAGTCCCTTGGGCAGATCGCGCTCCAGCACGGCCTGATCGGGATGGCGCGGATTGTAATAGACGGTGACGATGCTGCCGGCGGGATACTTTGCGAGCTTCTCGGCGACCTCGAAATTGCCGAGATCCTCGCCGATCGAGATGCGGTTAGAGCGCAGCTTGCGGCCGCCGACCGCATATTCGTAAGTCACGTTCGCAAAATTGCGTTTCTCGAGGCGATAGCCGTCCTCGCGGTCGCTGTCGGAGACCCTGACCTCGCGCACCTCTGCAACCGAGGTGACGACCTTGCCCGGCGCTTGCGGCCAGTTGCGCGCCTCGCGCACCTGCCAAGTCTTGACGATTGCGGCGACCAATAGCAGCCCGAGCGGCGCGAGCAGCATCGCATAGACGAACCAGGGCAGATCGGGCACGGCCAAAATCCTTCGTCAGCGGCAATGCCCGATTGGACGCTTTGCCGCAGCGAAGGGTTCAAGCCAGGCCGGCTGGGAGCAAGGTTATTTCGCCCGCGTCAGCGCCAGCCAGACGCCGCCGCCGATCATGAAGCCGCCGGAGATGCGCGACATCAGGCGCGTGCGGCGCGCCGAGAAGAATTTCCGCGCGCGCCCGGCGGCGATGGCGTAGAGCGCGTCCGTCATCACTGCGGTGACCATGAAGGTCGCGCCCAGCAGCGCGACTTGCGGAAAGTGCGGCTGGTTCATGTCCATGAATTGCGGGATGAAGGCGCCGAAGAACACCAGCACTTTCGGGTTCGACAGCAGCACCAAAAACCCCTGCAGGAAGAAGCCGCCGCGCGGCGGCGGAGGCGGTGCGTCGACATCGACGCCCTCGACCGGCGCCCAGATCAGCTTGATGCCGAGCCAGACCAGATAAGCGGCGCCGGCAAAGCGCACCCAGTCGAACCAGTAGCCCATGGTCGCCATCAGCGAGGTCAGGCCGACCGCGACGATGCCAATGACGATGGCAAGCCCGGCTTGCGCACCGGCAACGTTGGTGAGCGCGGCACGCGTGCCGTGGCGCAGGCCGTTGGCGATGACGAGGGTGACGATCGGCCCCGGCAGCAGCGCCAGCGCGATGCAGGCGGCGAGGAAGGCAAGGTAGGCTTGCATGGACATGATGGGAGACTCGGCTGAAAGCGGTTCGGAGGTATTAATGCATGGGACGGGCGGGAACGGAAGGCGGATGAGCGCAAGGTCTACGCCCCACCACCGGTGTCATACCCCGCGCAGGCGGGGTATCCAGTACGCCGCGGCCCTTCCGTATTTCACAACCGCCGCGGAGTACTGGATCACCCGCTTTCGCGGGTGATGACAGCGGAGAATGGGGGAGATCGTGGGCCCCGCACCTCATCGCCGCGCGCCACATCGTCAGTTCTTCGGCAGGCCGGCCACAGTGCGCGCCGGTCCCGACAGCTCGAGGATATGCAGGCCGGTATTGGCGCGGTCGACGATATAGATGTAGCCGCGATCGTCGGTCTCGACATTGTTGGTCTGGATCGCAACCTTGCAGCGCTCGCCGCCCTCGATCGGGATGCAGCGCTTGTCGGTGGCAGCAGTGATCGACGGAATGAAGTAGCCGACCTCCCTGGGATGATAGGGATCGCGGATGTCGAGCGCGCGCACCCCGGCATTGAAGAAGGCGATGAAGGCCATCTTCTTGTAATAGACCGGCGCCATGCTCTCGCTCGAGGAATGCGCGCCGAAGCGGCCGCCGCGCTGGCAGAACTGCCCGCTCGCTTCCGGCACGGTGTAGCTCGAGATCATCATCGGCCGCGTCTCAGTGGTGACGTCGGCGAACCACACCATCTGCCGCGCCTCGCCGCATTCGTTGAGGATGGCTTCATTCACGATCATGACGATGTCGCGGGTCTTGCCGTCCTTGTCCTCGGCGAACTCGGCGATGGGCATGTCGAGCATCGGGAACGTGGTATGAGCGCCGTTGAAGGCGGACATCGGCAGGCGCGAAATCTCGGGATAGCGCAGATTGTCCGGCGTCGGCTCCTTCGGCCCGTTCAAGAGCTTGTCGCGATCGACGATCTGCAAAATGCCGCCTTTGTTGGTGCCATAGCCGAAATAGACGCGGTTGCCATCGGGTCCGGTCGAGATCGGCCCGTGCAACTCGGTCGGCACCGCCCCGGTCGAACCGGGCTCCTGACCCGGCAGGCCAAAGTCGCGGATCTTCTGCGGATGCGCGGGATCGGAGAGATCATAGATCTGCGTCATGCGCCGCGTGCGCCAGTCCGGCGCGCCCGAGACGAGATAGGCAATGCCGGTGTCGCATTCCCACCAGCTCTTGTGCGTGTCCTTCAGGCCGCCGATGCGCGTGATGAGCACCGGACTGGCGGGGTCGGTGACGTTCCAGATCTCATGCGCCTCGCTGCCGAAGGTCCTGAGCATGTAGACCGCGTTGGGATCCCCCTTCGGCAACGCCTTGCCGTCGCATACCCGCACCATCTGCGCGCCGCCGGATTCGTAATTGCCCTCCTGCCCCGGCAGGTGCCGCAGATATTTCGGGCGCGCGGGATCGGTGACGTCGACGATCGACGTTCCGTTCGGCTCGGCCTTGCCCGTCATCGGGTTGACGGGTGCAGGCACATCGTCCGTGCCGCCGTGATGGCCGATATAGGCGATCCAGCGGTTACCCTGGTGATGGATGGTTGGCTGATAGGCGCTGCGGGCCTGGAGGTCGCTCATGCCGACGAGCTTCATGTTGGACGCTTCGGGCGGCGCGCCGGCGGTTTGCTTCTGCGCGTCAGCCGCGGTGCTGCAAACGAAGAGAACAAGGGCGGCAGCAAGAAAAACGCGACGGAACATGAAAGTCCTCCCGGAACCAATCTGCGTTGGCTGAGATGAAAAGCTAGCACGGTCGATTGCGCGCGCCAAAGACACCATCTTGACATGCAACCATTTGGTTGCCTATTATCATTGCCATGGATGAGGTGTTCAAGGCGCTCGCCGATGCGTCACGACGCTCGCTGTTGGACCGGCTTCACGCCAGGAACGGCCAGACGCTGAACGAGCTCTGCGAGGGCCTTGCGATGACGCGACAGGCCGTGACCAAGCACCTTGCGATTCTGGAGGAGGCCAATCTGGTCACCGCCATCAGGCATGGCCGCGAGAAGCTGCACTACCTCAATCCGGTGCCGATCCATCAGATCGGAGAACGCTGGATCAAGAAGTTCGAGCGCGGCAAGCTCGCCGCGCTCGGCGAGTTGAAACGTCAGTTGGAGAAGCGCGATGAGTAAGCCGCAATTCGTCTATGTGAGCTATATCGAGACCACTCCGGAAAAACTGTGGGAGGCGCTGACGTCGAGCGAGTTCACCAGGCAATATTGGTTCGGCGCCGAGGTCAGGTCGGACTGGAAGGTCGGCTCGCCCTTCGCGCTCCTGCTGGACGGCGAGGTCACGGATGCCGGCGAGATCCTGGAAGCCGATCCGCCGCGGCGCCTGTCCTACAGCTTCAAGCACCACAAGTTCGAAGAGCTCCGGGGCGAGCCGATCTCGCGCGTCGTCTTCACCATCGAACCGTTCGGCTCGCTCGTGCGTTTGACCGTGCTGCATGACGGCTTCGTCGAGGGCGGCAAATATCTCGGCGCCGTCTCCAACGGCTGGCCGGCGATCCTGTCCCAGCTCAAGAGCCTGCTCGAGACCGGCAAGCTGCTCGGCATCCCGCGCACAGCCCTCAACAAGGGATTCGACGCAAAATGAACCTCGATCAATTCAAGCCGCTGACGGTCTACACCATCTACATCGCCTCCACGCCGGAGAAGGTGTGGGAAGCGCTGACCTCGGCGGAGTTCAGCAAACTGTACTTCTTCGGCAATAAAGTGGAGGTCGAGCCGCGCCTTGGCGGCGCGTTCATCGTGCGCACGCCCGACGGCGCGCTGCACATCAGCGGCGAGGTTCTCGCCTACGATCCGCCGCGAAAGCTCGCGGTCACGTTCAACGTCAACTGGCCGGAGCTGATCGAGAAGCTCGGCCCAACGCTCGTGACTTACGAGATCGAACAGGTCGGCGATGCGGTACGGCTGACGATGAGCGAGGGCCACGATCGCCCGCTCAGCGACGACATCCTCGCCGGTGGCCGCTCTGGCTGGCCAGCGATCCTGTCCAGCCTCAAGAGCGTGCTCGAGACCGGCAAGCCGCTGGTCGTGAAGCTGGGCCCGCCGCAGCGGATGCTGGACGCGCTGAAGGCGATGGGGATCAAGACGCCGTAGGGGCGCCGCGAGTTCGGTCTCGTAGGATGGGCAAGGGCGCACTTGCGCCGTGCCCACGACCAACCCAACATCGCAACAGAACCGTGGGCACGCTTCGCTTTGCCCACCCTACGGCACTGCCCAAGGGGCGAAGGGGACGCGCTAAACCGGCACCACGAGCCGCCGATAAAGATGCCAGGTCGCATGCCCGAGCACCGGCAGCGTCACGATCAGCCCCAGAAAATACGGCAGCGCCGAGACGATCAGCAGCATCACGATCACGGCGGCCCACGAGATCATCGGCAGCGGGCTCGCCACCACCGCGCGCACGCTCGTCACCATCGCCGTGACGAAATCGACCTCACGGTCGAGCAGCAGCGGAAACGACACCACGGTCAGCGAGAACAGGAGCAGCGACAGCACGGCACCGACGGCGTTGCCGATGCCGAGGAACAGCAGGCCTTCATTCGTGGTCAGAACCACGGTCATGAATTCCTGAAGGCTGGAGAAAGAGGCGTTGAGGCCGAGCAGCAGCGCGATCAGGAGCCGCACCTGGTACATCCAGACCACGAACACGAACAGCGTGACGAACGCCATCCAGCCGATCTCGCTGCGCGAGCGCACGGCGGACCAGATCGCGCCGAAGGAGACCGGCTCGCCGCGCTCACGGCGGCGGCTGACCTCGTAGAGGCCGATCGCCACGAACGGTCCGATCAGGGCGAAGCCCGCCGCCAGGGGATAGACCAGATAGACCATGCCGTAGGCGGTGAGACACAGCATGATGACGATTCCGCCGGCGGCGTAGAGCGCGCCGAAGCCGAGACCGTAGAGCGGCAGGGCCTGGAAATCACGCAGGCCCTCGACCAGCGCTTCGGCGATGTCGGTCGCCGCGACGGGACGCACCACCGGATCGACCTTGCCCGAGATGGACATCAGCATCCTCCACACATCGGCGCGATCTTTTCGTCGCGCACGGGTCGGCCACGATCTTAGCGCTGCCGCGCGCAGGCGCAACTTGATGCCGGATGATGGGAAGGGAGCGACGACGCCCGCCCTTCGGAATCGCGAGGCGGCTCGAATTCTTTAATCTTCTGTGCGATTTTCGAGCAATTCCTATGGACTGCGCAGACGATAATCCGCAAGTTTTACCTTCGAACAAACACCCGCGATGACCAGAGCGGACCGCCCCACCGATGAGCCTGCGTACCCGGTTACTGATCCTCGTCATCGCGGCCATGCTGGTGCCGGCGAGCCTCGTCGGGCTGCGCTTCGCGCAGAACAGGTCCAGCGAAATCAACGCGGCCTTGGCCAATTTGGCGGCGAGCGCCGACGACATCGCGAGCGATCTGGACGAGAAGATCCAGGGCACCGCCCAGCTTCACTATGGTCTCGCCCGTGCCCGCGACCTCGACACGCGCGACAAGGCGGCGTGCTCGGCGTTTCTGTCGGAGGTGCGCGAAGAACACCCGCAGTTCACGGGTATCCTGACCATCGATCCTGACGGCAGACTGTTCTGCGACTCGCTGCGGACCAACCGCACGCTCGACCTGAACGACCGCGCCTATTTCAAAGAGGTCAAGAATCTTCGAGGCGTCGTCGCGGTGGAGCCGGTATTCGGCCGCCTGACCGGGCTGTCAGTGCTGCAGATCGCCTATCCCGTGCGATCGGAGGCGGGCGCGCTGAAATTCGTGCTGCTCGCGTCATTCAACCTGAACAAATTCGCGGAATTTCACGACAAGCGGCTGCTCGCCGAGAAGGACATCCTGCTCCTCGACGCCAAGGGTACGGTCCTGGTCGCCCCCAACAGCGGCGGCTGGAGTGAGCCCGTCGGCGGATCCATTGCGGGCTCCGATCTGTTCCGCTTTGCGGCAGCGCCCGATGGCGAGCCATTCCGGGAAATCACCGACAGCGGGGGCCGCACCCAGATCTGGGGCGTCGCCCGCTCGCCCTCGATCCGCAAGGCCGGCCTCACCATCCTGGTCGGACGATCCAAGGACGGACTGGTCGCGGCGGCCAACCGCCGGCTCTACGAGGACATGGCAATTCTCGTTGTGGCCTTGCTGCTGCTTCTGGCCGGCTTATTGAGCCTCGCGACCGTGAGCATCGGGCGTCAGGTCAAGCGGCTCGCCGCCATGGCAAAGAGACTCGGACGCGGCGATCTCAGCGCGCGCATTCCAGAGCCCCATCCGGGCGGCGAGCTCGGCGGATTGATGACGCTGCTCAATATCACTGCCGAATCGCTCGAGCAGCAGCGCAACGCGATCGCGGATCTCAGCCACAAGCTCAGCCAATCCCAGAAGATGGAAGCCATGGGCCAGCTCACCGGCGGCGTGGCGCATGATTTCAACAATCTGTTGACCGTCATTCTCGGCAACTCGGAGCATCTTGCCGACAGGCTGGCGGGAAACAAGGAATTGCACCGGATCGCCGGCGACATCGCGACCGCCGCCGAGCGCGGTTCCGACCTGACCAAGAGCCTGCTCGCCTTTGCGCGCAAGCAGCCGCTCAGGCCGCGCGAGATCGACATCGCCGAGAAAGTTCTCGGCATGGAGCAGCTCTTGCGCCGGACCTTGGGCGAGCACATCGAGTGCCGCTTCGCGTTCGAACCGGATCTGTGGCCGGCCAGCGTCGATCCCGGCCAATTGACGACGGCCGTGCTCAACCTCGTGCTCAACGCGCGCGACGCGATGCCGGAAGGCGGCAAGCTGACGGTCGAGGTCCGTAACAGCTCGCTCGGTGAATCCGACCTCGACGTCAACGGCGAGCCGCGGCCCGGCGACTACGTCATGGTCGCCGTCACGGATACCGGCAGCGGCATGAGCTCCGAAGTGGCGAGCCGCGCCTTCGAGCCGTTCTTCACGACCAAGGAGGTCGGCAAGGGGACCGGCCTCGGCCTGAGCATGGTCTACGGATTTGCACAACAGTCCGGCGGGCTTGTGCAGATGCAGTCCGAACCGGGACAGGGCAGTGTCGTCAGGCTCTTTTTTCCGCGTCTCGCAACACCGCCGAGCGAGGATCCGCCACCTGCGGAGCAGACCGCCACACAAGCCGGACACGAGACCATTCTTCTCGTCGAAGACGACGACATGGTGCGAGCCTATGTCGAGAACGAGCTCAGGACGCTCGGCTACCGGGTCATCGCGACGTCGAACGGACCCGCAGCGCTGAATGTGCTGCGCCAGCCCGGCGACATCCATTTGCTGTTCACCGACGTCGTGATGCCCGGCGGCATGTTCGGGCCGGAGCTTGCGAGGCAGGCAAGCGAGCTGCGGCCCGGGCTCAAGGTGCTCTTCACCTCCGGCTACAGCCAAAATCCCGTCAAGACACCCGACGGGATCGGCGAGGCCCGCATTCTGACCAAGCCGTTCCGGCGAAAGGATCTTGCCGCGATGCTGCGCTCCGCCCTGTCGGAGCCGTCGCGCTAGATCGCGAGCTGGAGCGCCACTGCGAGATTGGCCGCGAACAGTCCCGCGTCGATGACGAAGATCCGGAGCATCGGACCTTTCAGCACCGGCCAGTAGGCGACCCCGACCCGTCCGCCACGCATGAGCACGGGTACGTTGTAGATGAATTGGCTGAAATGGCAGGCGGAGAAGAACAGGAACAGCGCGAGCTGCGCCTCGACCGGCTGGAAGAAAGACGGACGCACGGCAAGAAGATAGAACGACAACAGCCCGATGGGCAGATTGATTCCGCCCAGAAACGCAACGCTGGCCGCCAGGGTCGGCGCGATCGGATTGCCGCGCTCTTCCCGCGGCAGCAATATCTTCAGCGTGTTGCGCTGGGCAATGCTGAACTGGACGAATGCGCCGACAAACCAGAGCGTGTTGAGGAGCAGAACGATATCCGAAAGGCGCATGATTATTTTCCGTAGAAGGCTTCGCTGCGGACGACGCGGCCGGCATCGTCGAAATCCATGAACTCGCTGGCCCGCGTGTCGCCCAGCTGCCACCACACCGTCAGGCGCGCGATCGCCTCGTCCCAGCTCCAGCTCAGGATCTTCAGGTCGGCGCTTTCGATGTGGCCATAGGCTTTGCGCCAATAGGCGCGGATATTCTCGATGCCGGCCACGACAGGAGAGCCGGTCAGCGTCAGCGCCAGGGGGCTGCGCATCTGCGCATTCTCGGCAAAATGCGCCACGACCGCGTCGATATCGACCTTGCACCAGCTCGCGCACCATGCCGCGACGAACCGCTCTGCGGCTGCGCGATTCATTGTCTGTGGCTCATGACACTGCCCTCCCCTCGCTCGTCGGCGAGGAAAGTGGCAAAGCCCGCGCCTCATGTCAACTACGTTGACTTGAGATTTCGTCAATTGTGGTCGGCGATTGCCTCCATGACCGCCGTCCACGCCGCCGCCCCCGACGTCCCGGCGCGGTCGAACGCCTCGCGCAGGACCTTACGCTCGTGATCCGAGGCCCGCTGCTCGATGCGTCGCCCGGCTTCCGTCAGGCGCAGCAGCTTGGAGCGATGCTGCTCGGGCGAGCGCTTCGACGTCAGCAGCTTGCGCTCCAGCAGCAGGTTGAGCGGCCGGCTGAGGGCTTGCTTGGAAATGCCGAGAACCTCGAGCAGCGAGCCGATCGCGATATCGGGCCGGCGCGCCACCACGTAGAGGATGCGGTGGTGCGGACGCGACAGACCCTGCTTGGCAAGATATGCGTCGGCCTCCAGCGTCATGCCGCGCCAGCCGTAATACATGAGCTCGAGCGCCGCATCCAGATCGTGCAGCTTGTCGAGCGAGGCGCGATGAAGCCCGGCGGCTTGAGACGTCTTTGCCATCGTCGGACGTCAGCCCTTCGCCCGCAGCTCGCGCCGCAGCACCTTGCCCGTCGCCGTCATCGGCAGCGTTTCGGCGAACTCGACGAAGCGTGGATATTCGTGCGCCGCGAGCTGCACCTTGACGAATTCCTGGATCTCGCGCGCCAGTGCGTCGGTGCCGGTAAAGCCGGGGCGCAGTACGATCCAGGCCTTGATCGATTCGGTGCGGATCGGATCGGGAATGCCGACCACCGCGGCCATGGCCACCGAGGGATGCTTCATCAGCGTATGCTCGATCTCGGACGGGCCGACGCGATAGCCGGCGGTGGTGATGACGTCGTCCTCGCGGCTGACATACCAGAAATAGCCGTCCTCGTCCTGCACGCCGAGATCCCCGGTGAGCAGAAACTCGCCGGCATATTTCTTCGCCGTCGCCTCCGGATTGCGCCAATATTCGAGCATGGTGACGGGGCATGGCTGGCGTACGCCGATGATGCCGCGTTGCCCGCGCTTCTGCTCTTCGCCCTTGTCGTTGACGACGCGGACGTCGAAACCGGGCGTCGCCTTGCCCATCGCGCCGGGGCGGATCGGAAACAGGTTGGAGTTGCTGCCGATCACGAGATTGCACTCGGTCTGGCCGAACACCTCGTGCGCGTCGATGCCGAAGGTCTCGCGCACCCAGCCCAGCAATTCACCGCCGAGAGATTCGCCGCCGGTAAAGATACTGCGGAGCTTGACGCCCGGATGCTTCACGCTGGCCTGCCGCATCAGCTTCAGCGCCGTCGGCGGCAGGAAGACGTTGCGGACGCCGAGATCGGCCATCATCTGCATCGCCGCCTGCGGCTCGAATTTTCGCGCGCGGTGACCGACCAGCGGGATGCCGTGGTACCAGAACGCGAGCAGCCCGTTGACGAGGCCGCCGATCCAGGCCCAATCCGCCGGCGTCCACATGAGATCGCCGGGGCGCGGCAGGAAGTTGTGGCACATCTCCACGTTCGGGAGATGGCCGAGCACGACGCGGTGCGCGTGAAGTGCGCCCTTCGGGTTGCCCGTCGTGCCCGAGGTGTAGATGATCAGCGCGGGATCGTCGGCGGACGTGTCGACGGTCGCGAAGTCCTCGGACGCGGTTTCGATCGCCGACCAGAAAGGTTTTGCGCCGGCGTGGACGGCGCCGCTCGTGACATAGATGTCCTGCAAATAGGGCAGCCGATCGCGGATATTCGTGAGCTTCTCCCAGCCCACCTCGTCCGTGATGATGGCCCTTGCCTGCGAATTCGACAGGCGGAATTCCAGCGCGTCCTCGCCAAACAGCGCGAACAGCGGGATCGAGATCAGGCCTGCGCGGAACGCGGCCATATGGGCGATCGGCAATTCCAGCGACTGCGACAGGAACACCGCGACGCGGTCGCCGCGCGAAAGCCCATCCGTCGTCAGCACATTGGCGAAGCGGCGCGACATCTCGGCGATCTCGTCGAAGGAGGTGCGGCTCGTTGCACCGTTCTCGTCGACATAGATCAGCGCGAGCCGGCCGGTACCGTCGGCATGGCGGTCGCAGCACGCCTCCGCCATGTTGAAGCGTGCCGGGATGTCCCAGCGGAAATTGCGATAGAGCTCGTCGTAGGTGGCGGCTTCGGTGAGCATGGCTTGGATCGTTTCCGTACTCTCGACGTCGTGGCCGGACTTGTTCCGGCCATCCACGTTCTTCTTGCTTGGTCAGTCAGTTTAAGCTCGTGGATGCCCGGGACAAGCCCGGGCATGACAACCCAATGGATGTCATTCCGGGGCGCCCAAAGGGCGAACCCGGAATCTCGAGATTCCGGGTTCGATGCTGCGCATCGCCCCGGAATGACGGCGTGAAACTCACCGCACCGTCGCAAAGAACTTCCTGACATCGCGCACGAACAGCTCCGGCTGCTCGAACGCGGCGAAATGGCCGCCCTTCTCCATCTCGCTCCAATGCGTGATGTTGTGGAAGTTCGGCTCCATCCAGCGCCGCACCGGCGTGATGATCTCCTTGGGGAAGGCGGCAACGCCCGTCGGCACCTTGACCACCGGCGTGGTGCGGCGCTTGCCAAAGCTCTCCCAGTAGAGCCGCGCCGAGGAGGTCGCCGTCTCCGTCGCCCAGTAGAGCATGACGTTGTCGAGCAGCTCGTCGCGGGTGAAGATATTTTCGGGATGACCGTTGCAATCGGTCCAGGCCCAGAATTTTTCCAGGACCCAGGCCGCCTGCCCGCTCGGCGAATCCGTCAGGCCATAGCCGAGCGTCTGCGGCCGTGTCGATTGCTGCTTGGAGTAGCCGGAGTCGAGATCGACATAGTGCTTGAGGCCGGCCAGCGCGCGCTTCTCTTCCGCCGTCGGCTCGCCCTCGACTTTCGGTGCGGCGTTGAAGGCGAGCGTGATGTGGATGCCGACACAGTGCTCCGGGTCCTGCGCGCCGAGCGAGGTCGTCACCGCCGAGCCCCAGTCGCCGCCTTGCGCGCCGTAACTGATATAGCCGAGCCGGTCCATCAGCTTGGTCCAGGTCGCGGCGATGCGGTCGACGCCCCAGCCGGTGGCCTTCGGCTTGGCGGAGAAGCCGAAGCCCGGCAGCGAGGGACAGACGACGTGAAACGCATCCGCGGCATTGCCGCCATGCGCGGCGGGATCGACCAGCGGCGCGATCACCTTCTGGAATTCGACGATCGAGCCGGGCCAGCCATGGGTGATGATCAGCGGCAGCGCGGACGGCTCTTTCGAACGGGCGTGAATGAAGTGGATGTCGAGCCCGTCGATCTCGGTGGTGAACTGCTCGAAGCGGTTGAGTTTTGCTTCGCGCGCACGCCAGTCGTAGCCATCGGCCCAGTAGCTGCAGATCTCCTGGATCCACTTGAGCGGCGCGCCCTGGCTCCAGTCGTCGACCAGCTCCGCCTCCGGCCAGCGCGTGCGCGCCAGGCGCGATTTGAGGTCGGCGAGGATGTCGTCGCTGATGGCGATGCGGAACGGTTTGATGGCGGTCATCGGTTGGCTCCCGATCGTTTCTGTCGGGAAAGAGTAGACCGGATCGTAGACGCGACAAAGGTGCACCTTCTCCCCTTGTGGGAGAAGGTGGCGCGAAGCGCCGGATGAGGGGTTGTTTCCGCGAACTCGTATGGTGAGAGCGGCGCACGTGGAGAGAGACCCCTCACCCGCCTCGCTTCGCGAGGCACCCTCTCCCACAGGGGGAGAGGGGAAGAGTGCGCTAGCCCGACAGTGCGGCCTTCACGAGACCGCTGGCCTTACCGAAATCCATCTGGCCCGCGTACTTCGCGCGCAGCACCGCGATCACCTTGCCCATGTCCTTCATGCCGGCCGCGCCGGTCTCGCCGATCGCGTCCGCGATCGCCTTCTTGACCTCGTCGTCGGCCATCTGCTTCGGCAGATAAGCCGAGATCACCGCGATCTCCTCGCGCTCCTGGGCCGCGAGCTCGGCGCGGCCGCCTTTTTCGTAGAGCTCGACCGACTCCTGGCGCTGCTTGATCATCTTTTGAAAGACGCCGAGCAGATCGGCGTCCGACAGCGGCGGCTTGCCGTTGCCGCGGGCGTCGATGTCGGCGTTCTTGATGGTCGAGTTGACCATGCGCAGCGTGGACAGCTTGCGCTCGTCCTTGGCCTTCATGGCCTCCTTGACCGCATTGTTGATGTCGTCGCGCAGCATGACCGTGATCCCTTCGAATATCCGACGCCTGATCTAGGCCGTTCGCGCCCCCGAGACAACCTCGGTTCCGAGCCATTCCGACAGCGCCCGTGTCGTCGCTTCCGGCTGCTCGGCTTGCGGCAGGTGGCCGCAGCGCTCGAGGATCACGAACCGTGCGCCGGCGATGGCCTCGGCCATCTCCTTCGAGAACGCATTCGGAATGGTGTTGTCGGCATCGCCCGTCAGCACCAATGTCGGGCACCTGATGGCCGAAAGCGTCGGCCGAGAATCCACCCGTGCGATGATTGCGGTCTGCTGCCGCAGATAGCCCTCGATGCCGACATCCTCATCCTGCGCATGCACGAGCTTGAGAATTTCGGCATCATCGCGCCGCGACGGATGCACGAGCTCCGGAAAACTCTCCTCGCGGACGGCGCGAAGCTTGCCGCGCTTCGCGCGCTCCATCAGGCCGCGGCGGCGCGCGGTCGCCTCCGGCGTATCGGGCCGGGCCTGGGTGTTGATCAGCGCGAGCCTGGCCACCCGCTCGGGTGCCTGGCGCATGATCTCGAGCGCGATGTAGCCGCCCATGGAATGGCCGGCGAGCGCGAAGCGCGGCGGCGCCTCGGCCAGCACCCGGGCGGCGATCGCCGCCATGCTGTCGTCGCGGATATGGTTGGCAATCATCACCGGGGCGAACCGCCATAGCTCCGGGATCACAGGGACATAGATCCGGGCCGAGGAGGCCAGCCCCGGAACCAGCAGCAGCGGGGTGGTCTGGTCCATTATTGCCTCGCAAGCCCAGGAAATTGCCGGAAATTGTGCGGCCGAGCTTAAGTGCCGAAGACGGGCTGTCAAATATGCAAAAACGCATGTGAATCGAGCCTCTCCCGCTTTGACGGCGGCGCTCGCGGAGACTATGAAACGCGCTCATGACACAACATGACAACGATCCTGCTTGGCCGGACCACAAACCGACCGCGCTCCTCGTGCTTGCCGACGGCACGGTGCTCGAAGGCTTTGGTCTCGGCGCCGAAGGCCACGCCGTCGGCGAGGTCTGCTTCAACACCGCGATGACCGGCTATGAGGAGATCCTCACCGATCCCTCCTATGCCGGCCAGCTCATCACCTTCACCTTCCCGCATATCGGCAATGTCGGCACCAACGAGGACGACATCGAGACGGTGAACATGGCCGCGACGCCGGGTGCGCGCGGCGTGATCCTGCGCACCGCGATCACCGATCCCTCGAACTACCGCGCCACCAAGCATCTCGACCAGTGGCTGAAGGCGCGCGGCATCATCGGCCTCTCCGGCATCGACACCCGTGCCCTGACCGCGTTGATCCGCAGCAAGGGCATGCCCAATGCCGTGATCGCGCATTCCAAGACCGGCGAGTTCGACCTTCACGGCCTGAAGGAAGAAGCGCGCGAATGGCCGGGCCTCGAGGGCATGGACCTCGTGCCGATGGTCACCTCGGGCCAGCGCTTCACCTGGGACGAGACGCCCTGGCTGTGGGACAAGGGCTTTGGCCGTCAGGACAAGCCGGAATTCAACGTCGTCGCCATCGACTACGGCATCAAGCGCAACATTTTGCGCCTGCTCGCCGGCGTCGGCTGCAAGGTGACGGTGGTACCGGCGACGACCTCGTCCGAAGACATTTTGGCGATGAAGCCGGACGGCGTGTTCCTGTCGAACGGTCCGGGTGATCCGGCTGCGACCGGAAAATATGCCGTGCCTGTGATCCGGGACGTGATCAAGTCGGGCACGCCGACCTTCGGCATCTGTCTCGGCCACCAGATGCTTGGCCTTGCCGTCGGCGCCAGGACCAAGAAGATGCATCAGGGCCATCACGGCGCCAATCATCCCGTCAAGGACGAGACCACCGGCAAGGTCGAGATCACCTCGATGAATCACGGCTTTGCGGTGGACGAGACCACGTTGCCGAAGGGCGCGACGCAGACCCACATCTCGCTGTTCGACGGCTCCAATTGCGGCATCCAGCTCGACGGCAAGCCGGTGTTCTCGGTGCAGTACCACCCCGAGGCCTCACCTGGCCCGCGCGACTCGCACTATCTGTTCCAGCGCTTCGCCGATCTGATGCGGCAGAAGAAGAGCGCGTAAGACACGGGCTCTCGTGCCCGGGATGCAGCGCGCGCGCTTCGCGGCGTGCGTGATGCGCTGCTGACGGGCCTACGCTTGCGGCTCTCCGGGCCCCGGCTCTGCGCGGCAGCGTTGCACGCTGCAGCGCGTCCGGGACACGAGACCTGTCGAGGAACACCTCCACCGGATAGGATGTTGTCCCGATGCCCTTGTGCAGCCGGAGCCCCATCATGTCCGTCGTCCGCGACCATGCCGAGCCGCTCGCCATCGTGTTCGAGGATGACGGGCTGGTACCGAACAACATCCGTCCGTTCCTGGTCTACCAGGGCGCAGTGACACTCGATCCGAAGCAGCCGGAAGCGACCATCGAAAATCTGTTCGAAGCGAACGGCTGGGGCGGCACGTGGCGCAACGGCGTGTTCGACTATCTGCACTATCACGCGACGGTGCATGAGGTGCTTGGCGTCGCGCGCGGGAGCGCACGGGTTCGCTTCGGCGGCGATCACGGCCAGGAGCTCCAGATCAAGGCCGGCGACGTCGCGATCCTGCCCGCCGGCACCGGGCATCAATGCATCCAGGCGAGCGACGATTTCTGCGTGATCGGGGCCTATCCGCCCGGCGCGAAGATGGAGATCACAAGGGCGACGCCGGACAACCACGCCAAGGCGCTGAAGACGATTCCGCAAGTGGCGCTGCCGCCCGCCGATCCGGTGACGGGGAAGGACGGGGCGATGATGAGGCTCTGGCGGTAGACAAGAGCGGTGCCGTAGGGTGGGTTAGCCGAAGGCGTAACCCACCTCTTTGTTTTCCGCGGATGCAGAATTGGTGGGTTACGCTGCGCTAAACCACCCTACGCAGTTGCGCCTCTTACGCCTCGTTGCCGCCTTCCTGGCGGGTGGCTTCGAACAGGAACCAGGTGCGGCGCTCGGTCTCGTCGATGAAGACTTCGAGGATGCTGGCGCTGGCGACATCGCCGGCGTCGTCACAGACCTCGTGCGCCTTGCGCATCGCAGCGGCGACGTGCTTGTTGTCCTGCATCAGCTCGCGCAACATCTCGCGCGGCGGGACGTAGTCCTCGTTGTTATCCTTGATGGTCTGGAGCTTTGCGACCTGGCCGATCGACTTCAGCGTGGTGCCGCCGATCTTGCGGACGCGCTCGGCAAGCTGGTCGGTGGTGGCGAAGATCTGGTCCGACTGCTCGTCGAGCAGCAGATGGTAGTCCCGGAAGTGCCGCCCGCTGATGTGCCAGTGGAAATTCTTGGTCTTCAGATACAGCGCGAAGGCGTCGGCCAGAAGCACGTTGAGCGCCTCCGAGACCTTCTTGACCCCGTCGGGAGACAGATCGGTGGGGGTATCGAGATCGGGGGAGACCTTGTTGTTGGTTTTGCTCACGGGAGACCTTCCTGTTAGGACGCGGACATTGACGGCGCTCCGTCGCACCCCTAACGCAAGGCGGACAGCGCTGGTTCCTTTAGCGGAACCGTTTGGCCGGGACCCTCGAATACCATGGACGATTGGATCGATTATTACGACTCCACGCATACGATCTATGTCAGCAAGCTGCATCGCGACTTGCACTTCCAGATCATCGCGCGGGACATCGTCGGCTACATCTCCTCGCCGGACGCAACGGTGCTGGACTATGCCTGCGGCGAGGCGCTATCGGCGAGCCAGGTGGCCGCTAGTTGCGGCAAGCTGATCCTTGCCGAGCCTGCACCCGGCGTGCGCGGCCGGCTGATCGCGCGGTTTGCTCCGAACACCAAGATCCGCGTCCGCTCGCTCGACGACGTCCGCAACATGCAGGACCAGTCGATCGACCTCGTGGTGATGAACTCGGTCGCGCAATACATGGCGCCGGACGAGCTCGATGCCGCGCTCCTCAACATCCACCGCATCCTGAAGCCCTCCGGCAAGTTGGTGCTGGGAGACATCCTCCAGCCCAATGTCGGCATGTTCAGGGACGTCATGGCGCTGCTCGGCTTCGGCCTGCGCCACGGCTTCCTGAAGGACGCGCTGATCGGGCTGATCAGCACCGCGCTGTCGGATTACCGTCACCTGCGCACGCGCATCGGACTGCAGCGTTACAGCGAGGACGAGATCACCGCCAAGCTGAGGGCGGCCGGGTTCGCGGTCCAGCGCGCCCACACCAATATCGGCCACAATCGCTGGCGCATGACCTTCGTCGCGCGGCCGCCTCTGGTTCGTTAAGCATAACAATTAGCCGTTGTAGCTTGCCGCACTGCAATCGGTCATGATCGCCGCGGCCCGGTGGCGGAAGCGTCTACGCGAGGGCGGTGCAACGCTCTACATCCTGGTTCAAATCCAGGCCGGGTCTCCAGCCTTCGCTGGCTCCGCCAGCTTCGGCTCGGCAAGCCGTATCGTGGCGAAGGCTGCCGCGGCGAAGCCCGAAGGGCGAAGCCGGGCGTGTCCGGCGTCGCTGGAGCGGAGCGCAAGCGAAGACGGACGGACCGCCCCCGAGCAGCCCACCCCTCCCCTAACCGGTCAAAATTGCCGGTTGATGGGCGTTTTTCGGGGTTTCGCCGCCCCAAAAACTGGTCTAAGATCCACCCGCGCGCGAGGGAGACCACCGCGCTCTCGGCCACAGGGACGCGCAGCTGCGCGCCCTTTTTTTGTGCCCAAATTCCAGTCCGGCGAGAGTTGATGCCCAAACGTACAGACATCACCACCATCCTGATCATCGGCGCCGGTCCCATCGTGATCGGCCAGGCCTGCGAGTTCGACTATTCGGGCACCCAGGCGGTGAAGACGCTGAAGGAAGAGGGCTACCGCATCGTCCTCGTCAATTCCAACCCGGCCACCATCATGACCGACCCGGAATTGGCCGATGCGACCTATATCGAGCCGATCACGCCCGAGATCGTCGCCAAGATCATCGAGAAGGAACGTCACGTCATTCCCGGCGGCTTCGCGCTGCTGCCGACCATGGGCGGACAGACCGCGCTGAACTGCGCGCTGTCGCTGCGCCTGCAAGGCACGCTCGACAAGTTTGACGTCGAGATGATCGGCGCCACCGCGGACGCGATCGACAAGGCCGAGGACCGCCAGCTGTTCCGCGAGGCCATGACCAAGATCGGGCTCGAGACGCCGAAGTCGCGGCTCGCCAACGCCTCCGCCCTGAAGAAGTCCTTCCGCGACAAACGCCAGGCCGAACGCGAGAAGCTCTCGGGTGCGGCCCTCGAAGAACACGATCGGCAGTGGACACTTGGCGAGAGCGACCGCCGCAAGCGCTATCAGGAATACGCGCTCGGCCAGGCGCTGATGGCGCTGTCCGAGATCGGCCTGCCCGCGATCATCCGCCCCTCCTTCACCATGGGCGGCACCGGCGGCGGCATCGCCTACAATAAGGAAGAGTTCCTCGACATCATCGAGCGTGGCCTCGATGCGTCTCCGACCAACGAAGTGCTGATCGAAGAATCCGTACTCGGCTGGAAAGAGTACGAGATGGAGGTGGTGCGCGACAAGAAAGACAATTGCATCATCGTCTGCTCGATCGAGAACCTCGATCCGATGGGCGTGCACACCGGCGATTCCATCACGGTGGCGCCGGCGCTGACGCTGACCGACAAGGAATATCAGATCATGCGCGACGCCTCGCTGGCGGTGCTGCGCGAGATCGGCGTCGAGACCGGCGGCTCCAACGTGCAGTTCGGTGTCAATCCCGAGGACGGCCGCATGGTCGTGATCGAGATGAATCCGCGCGTGTCGCGCTCCTCCGCGCTGGCTTCCAAGGCCACCGGCTTTCCGATCGCCAAGGTCGCCGCCAAGCTCGCGGTCGGCTACACGCTCGACGAAATCGCCAACGACATCACCGGCGGCGCTACGCCGGCCTCGTTCGAGCCGACCATCGACTACGTCGTCACCAAGGTGCCGCGCTTCGCCTTCGAGAAATTCCCGGGCGCCTCGACCACGCTGACCACGTCGATGAAGTCGGTCGGCGAAGTCATGGCGATCGGCCGCACCTTCCAGGAGAGCCTGCAGAAGGCACTGCGTGGTCTCGAGACCGGATTGACCGGCCTCGACGAGATCGAGATCGAGGGTTTGGGGCGCGATGACGACAAGAACGCGATCCGGGCCGCACTCGGCACGCCGACGCCGAACCGGCTGCTCCAGGTCGCCCAGGCCATGCGGCTCGGCTGGTCGAACGAGGACATCTTCAACTCCTGCAAGATCGACCCGTGGTTCCTCGGCGAGATGCGCGGCATCGTCGACATGGAGGAGAAGGTCCGGAAGAACGGTCTGCCCGGCAACGCCTTCGGCATGCGCACGCTCAAGGCCATGGGCTTCTCCGACGCGCGGCTCGCAGTGCTCGCCGAGACGACGGAGGCCGAGGTGACCGCAAAGCGCCACGCGCTCGGCGTTCGCCCCGTCTATAAGCGCATCGATACCTGTGCGGCCGAGTTCGCCTCGCCCACCGCCTATATGTACTCGACCTATGAGGCGCCGTTTGCGGGCGCGCCCGCGGACGAGAGCACCCCGTCCGACAAGAAGAAGGTCATCATTCTCGGCGGCGGGCCGAACCGCATCGGCCAGGGCATCGAGTTCGACTATTGCTGCTGTCACGCCTGCTTCGCGCTGCACGACGCCGGCTACGAATCCATCATGGTCAACTGTAATCCGGAGACGGTGTCGACAGACTACGACACCGCCGACCGGCTCTATTTCGAGCCGCTCACCGCCGAGGACGTGCTGGAGATCATCGCCAAGGAACGCAGCAAGGGCACGCTGCACGGCGTGATCGTGCAGTTCGGCGGCCAGACCCCGCTCAAGCTCGCGCGCGCCCTGGAAGCCGCCGAAGTGCCGATCCTCGGCACCTCGCCTGATGCCATCGACCTTGCCGAGGACCGTGACCGCTTCAAGCGGGTGCTCGATAAGCTCCGCCTCAAGCAGCCGAAGAACGGCATCGCCTATTCGGTCGAGCAGGCGCGCCTGGTCGCAACCGATCTCGGCCTGCCGCTGGTGGTGCGCCCCTCCTACGTGCTCGGCGGCCGCGCGATGCAGATCATCCGCGAGGAGAACCAACTCAGCGATTACCTGCTCGGCACGCTGCCGGAGTTGGTGCCGGCCGACGTCAAGGCGCGCTATCCGAACGACAAGACCGGGCAGATCAACACCGTGCTCGGCAAGAACCCGCTGCTGTTCGACCGTTATCTGTCTGATGCCACCGAGATCGACGTCGACTGCCTCTGCGACGGCAAGGACACCTTCATCGTCGGCATCATGGAGCACATCGAGGAAGCCGGCATCCATTCCGGCGACAGCGCCTGCTCGCTGCCGCCGCACTCGCTCGATGGGAAGATGATCGAGGAGCTGGAGCGGCAGACCCGCGAGCTTGCGCTCGGCCTCGACGTCGTCGGCCTGATGAACGTGCAATACGCCATCAAGGACGGCGAGATCTACGTGCTCGAGGTCAATCCGCGCGCCTCGCGCACCGTGCCCTTCGTCGCCAAGGTGGTCGGCACGCCGGTCGCGAAGATCGCCGCGCGCGTCATGGCCGGCGAGAAGCTCGCCGATTTCAAGCTGAAGAAGGCGCAGCTCAAGCATGTCGGCGTCAAGGAATCGGTGTTTCCGTTCGCGCGCTTCCCCGGCGTCGACACGGTGCTCGGCCCCGAAATGCGCTCGACCGGCGAGGTCATGGGCATCGACCGCTCGTTTGCGGTGGCGTTCGCCAAGAGCCAGCTCGGCGGCGGCACGCGGGTGCCGCGCAAGGGCACGGTGTTCGTCTCCGTGCGTGAGAGCGACAAGACGCGTATCGCCGAAGCGGTTCGCGAATTGCATTCACTCGGCTTCAAGGTGCTGGCGACCTCGGGCACGGCGCGCTTCCTGACCGATCAGGGCATCCCGACCGAGAAGGTGAACAAGGTGCTGGAGGGACGGCCACACATCGTCGACGCCATCACCAATGGCGACGTCCAGCTCGTCTTCAACACCACCGAAGGCCCGCAGGCGCTGGCCGACAGCCGTTCGCTGCGGCGCGCGGCCCTCTTGCATAAAGTGCCGTATTACACCACTCTTTCCGGGGCCGTGGCGGCCGCGCAGGGCATCCGCGCCTATTTGGGCGGGGACCTTGAGGTTCGTACCCTGCAGAGCTACTTTTCGGAAACCTGATCGCTAGCGGCAGCGACGCTTCCGCTAAGTGATTGGCAATGAAGCCACAATGGCCGGAGGAACTGATCCGGCCAGGTGGTGGTTCTGTTCCGGCGCCAGACCCACATAACTCCCGGTGGGCGCGTGTTCAGGCCCGGGAATACCGA
Organism: Bradyrhizobium sp. 195; assembly: GCF_023101665.1. NCBI lineage: Bacteria > Pseudomonadati > Pseudomonadota > Alphaproteobacteria > Hyphomicrobiales > Nitrobacteraceae > Bradyrhizobium > Bradyrhizobium sp. 195. The sequence goes on from NZ_CP082161.1 coordinate 7,044,054, forward strand.
CGAATCAAGGTTGCCGCGCCCTCGGTCTTTGTGGGGGCGCGCAGCTGAAGGACGAGAGAAGAGATGGAAAAGGTTCCGATGACCCAGGCCGGCTTTGTCGCGCTCGGGGAAGAATTGAAGAAGCGCCAGTCGGAAGATCGTCCGCGGATCATCGAGCATATCGCCGAGGCGCGCTCGCACGGAGACCTGTCGGAGAACGCGGAATATCATGCCGCGAAGGAAGAGCAGTCCCACAATGAAGGCCGCATCGCCGAGCTCGAGGACAAGCTCGCGCGCGCCGATATCATCGACATCTCGAAACTGTCCGGCGACACCATCAAGTTCGGCGCCACCGTGACCTTGGTCGACGAGGACACCGAGAAGAAGACGGTGTGGCAAATCGTCGGCGAGGTCGAGGCCGACGCCAAGAAGGGCCGCATTTCCATCACTTCACCGCTCGCCCGCGCGCTGATCGGCAAGAAGAAGGGCTCGACCGTCGAGGTCAATGCACCCGGCGGCGCCAAGGCGTATGAGATTACCAAGGTGGAGTGGCGGTAAGGATTTGCCGCTGCACGTGATAAGATTTCGAAAAGGCCGCGCACTGCGCGGCCTTTTTTGTTTCGGCGCCTTGCGGGGCATGAGTGCCGCACGCTCTCTCCACGCGTCATTGCGAGCGCAGCGAAGCAATCCAGACTGCCTCTGCGGAAAGATTCTGGATTGCTTCGCTGCGCTCGCAATGACGGCGTTGATGCAGCGAGCATCCATTCATCACCGTCACCCTGAGGTGCTCGCCTCTTCGGCGAGCCTCGAAGGGCGACGGCCCGGCTGCATCTCGGCCGTTCATCCTTCAAGGCTCGCTGCGCTCGCACCTCAGGATGACGGGACTGAGAGCACCGCTTGGCGACCCTACCTCCGCCCCTTCACATCCAGCGGCACAGCCGCCTCGTATTTCGAATTGTGCAGCACCAGCGAAGTCCGCACGTTGCGCACGTGGGGGGCAGCGGTCAGGTGGGTGACGAAATCCTGGAAGGTCGCCATATCAGGCGCGACGCATTTGAGGATGAAATCGACCTCGCCCGACAGCATCCAGCATTCCCGCACCAGAGGCTCGGCGCGAACGAACTCCTCGAAGGCGCGCAAATCCGCCTCGGCCTGGCTGGACAGGTGCACGGCGGCGAACACGGTGACGTCGAAGCCGAGCTTGCGGGCGTCCAGCAGGCCCCGATAGCCGTGGATATAGCCCTCCTCCTCCAGCGAGCGGACGCGACGCAGGCAGGGCGGCGGCGAGATGCCGACGCGCTTGGCCAACTCGACATTCGTGATTCGACCGTCGGCCTGAATCTCGGTGAGAATTTTCAGGTCGATCTCGTCTAGGTTCCGCGACACGTGATTGGAACTCCTGGCCTTTGCGGCGGTATTGAGTGAGTTATCGCAATCCTCATAGCCCAGTCGACGGCGTCAGCGCAATTTTATTGCGCGTGCAGCGCAATCGACTTTTGTTCCCTGTTGGAAAAATCCGCCGAGAGGGAATGCAATTCTTGCATAGCTCACCAGAAGGCTTAGATTAGCTCTGATATTTCAGCGCCTCCGCGAGGCCTCCCGGCACGTTCCGCGCCCGCGCTGCAAATCCCCCGTGAAAGGCGTCCATCGAAATGTCCGCTCCTGTTCATGCAAAGGTCGTCATTATTGGCTCCGGTCCGGCCGGTTACACTGCGGCGATCTACGCCGCGCGGGCCATGCTGGAGCCGATCCTGATCCAGGGCATCCAGGCCGGCGGCCAGCTCACCATCACCACCGACGTCGAGAACTATCCGGGCTTCGCCGACGTGATCCAGGGCCCCTGGCTGATGGAGCAGATGGAGAAGCAGGCGGTCCATGTCGGCACCAGGATCGTCTCCGACCTCGTTACCAAGCTGGAGACTGCGCATCGGCCGTTCCGCCTCACCTGCGACAGCGGCGACGTCTATCTCGCCGACACCGTGATTCTCGCCACAGGCGCGCAAGCGCGCTGGCTCGGGCTGCCGTCCGAAGTCAAATTCCAGGGCGGCGGCGTGTCGGCCTGCGCCACCTGCGACGGCTTCTTTTACCGCAACAAGGAGGTCATGGTGGTCGGCGGCGGCAATACCGCGGTCGAGGAAGCCCTGTACCTCACCAACCACGCCTCGCAGGTCACCATCGTGCATCGCCGCGATCACTTCCGCGCCGAGCGCATCCTGCAGGAACGGCTGTTCAAGCACCCGAAGATCAAGGTGATCTGGGACTCCGCGGTCGACGAGATCTGCGGCACCGAGAACCCGAACAAGGTCACCCATGTCCGCCTGAAGAACGTCAAGTCCGGCGCGCTCACGGACGTGAAGACCGACGGCATCTTCATCGCCATCGGCCATGCGCCGGCGACCGAGCTCATCAAAGACCAGATCAAGCTGAAACCCTCGGGCTATGTCGAGGTCGCCCCGAACTCGACCGCGACCTCGGTGCCGGGCCTGTTCGCCGCCGGCGACGTCGCCGACGAGACCTATCGCCAGGCCGTGACGGCCGCAGGCCTCGGCTGCATGGCAGCGCTCGAGGCCGAACGTTTCTTGGCCCTGCGCGCCAGCGAGCGCGCGGCAGCGGAATAAAGATCATGCCTCGAACACGCGACGGATTTACGGATATGGACTGGGACAAGCTGAAGGTGTTTCACGCAGCGGCGGAAGCGGGCAGCTTCACGCATGCGGGCGAGCAGCTCGGCCTGTCGCAATCGGCGGTATCGCGCCAGGTCTCGGCGCTGGAGCAGGAGCTTTCGGTCTCGCTGTTCCACCGCCATGCCCGCGGCCTGATCCTCACCGAGCAGGGCGACCTGTTGTTCCGCACCGCGCATGACGTGTTCATGCAGCTCCAGGCGGCGCGCGCGAAACTCACCGACAGCCGCGAGCGGCCGAGCGGCGACCTCAAGATCACCACCACGCCCGGCGTCGGCATCAACTGGCTGATCCCGCGGCTCGGCGAGTTCACCGCGCTCTATCCGGAGATCCGCATCTCGCTCATCGTCACCGACGAGGAGCTCGATTTGTCGATGCGCGAGGCTGATGTCGCGATCCGCACCCGCAAGCCGACGCAGCCGGATCTCATCCAGCGCAAGCTGTTCGCGATGGGATTCCACGCCTATTGCTCGCCGGAATACATCAAGCGCTTCGGCACGCCGCGCACGCTGGAGGAGCTCGACTCCCACCGCATCATCACGCTCGCCGACGGCAACTTCGCGCCTCACTTGCAGAACCGCAACTGGCTGGTCGAAGCCGGGCGCAACGGCTCGGGTCCGCGCGAGGCCTATTTCAGGGTGAACAACATCCTCGGTCTCGTGCGCGCCTGTCAGCAGGGCCTCGGCATCGCCGCGCTGCCCGACTACCTGGTCGAGGAACAGAGCAAACTCGTGCAGCTGTTCGGCGAGTCGGATTCGATCCAGCTCGACACGTATTTTGTCTATCCCGAGGAGTTGAAGACGGTCGCGCGCGTGCAGGTGTTCCGCGACTTCGTGGTCAGCAAGGCGCAGCGCTGGCCGTCCTGATTTCCGCATGACTGACATGCGGCCTCGGCTGTTGCTGCAGGACGCTCGTCAAGCTCATACTGTTTGCACGCTGAGCCTTCGCGTTGCGCATTTGTCCCCCTCCTCCAGTGGCGCGGGAGTTCAGTAATCCCTCTTGGAAGGTGATTGTGTCGGCCTCACGTGGCCAATACCTTAAGCCGGGCTCGTTCGAGCCCGGCTTTTTTTCGCTCAAATCAGCCTTCGCCTTCCGCGTGTATTGACAGTTCCAGGCATACCCCGCATCATTTGCAAATGATCACGAAGTCGTGCGCAGCAATCTCGAAAAAAGGCCCCCATCCCGGGGCCTCGGATTTTTGCGCGTACTAGCTAGCTTCGTCATCGCTGCAAATCCCGAAAACCCCGCCGCCTGGACGGGGTTTTTTCATGTGCCCTCCGTCTCAGGTTTTTTTCCCGAGAAGGAGATGGAAACATGACTGGTCTACAGGAACAACTGCACGGGCTGTGGCTGCCGCTGGTGACGCCGTTTCAGGGCGGTGCGCTCGACGAGCGGTCGCTGCGGCGGCTGACGCGGCACTACAGCGCGCAAGGCATCGACGGCTTCATCCTGGGGGCGACCTCCGGCGAAGGCATGACGCTGCGTGAGGCCGAGCTCGAACGTCTCGTCGCCGTCGTGCGCGACGAGATGGCGGCGGGCCGCCGCAACGTTCCGGTCTGCCTCGGGCTGTCCGGCGCCGACACTTCGCGACTGAAGGAACGTCTCGACGAGACCGCGGACTGGCCGATCGACGGTTATCTGATCGCGAGCCCTTCTTATGTGCGGCCCTCGCAGCGCGGGCTGCTGGCGCATTTCGAGACGCTTGCCGATCACGCCGCCTGGCCGCTCGCGCTCTACAACATTCCCTATCGCACCGCGGTGAACATTACCAACCAGACCATGCTGCGGCTCGCCGAGCATCGGAACATCGTGGGCTTGAAGGATTGCGGCGCGAGCCGTGAGCAATCGATCGCGCTGCTGCGCGACAGGCCGAAGCAATTCCGCGTGCTCACCGGCGAGGACGCGAACTATTTCGAGGCGCTCAGTGACGGCGCCGACGGCGGCATCGTGCTGTCGGCCCATGTCGAGACCGCGGCGTTTGCGGCCGTCTACGCCGAGCACAGGCGCGGCAATTGCGACGCGGCGCTGGCGCGCTGGCACGACGTCGCTGATCTGACGCGGCTGTTGTTCACGGAGCCGAGCCCGGCGCCGGCGAAGTACTGGCTGTGGCGATGCGGCCTCATCGACAGCCCCGAAGTGCGCCTGCCGATGGTGGAGGTCAGCAGCGAGCTCGCGGCCACGATCGATCGCGAGATCGAGCGACGGACGAAGGTGGCGGCGTAGCGCTGCGCGCGATCGACCCTCCCCCTCCAGGGCAGGGCTATCGCATATGGATTTCACGAGGACCGCGGGCTTGCTCCGCCTCTCCCGCTTGCGGGAGAGGCCGACGCGCTCGCAGAGCGCGGCGGGTGAGGGTTCTCACCACTCGGGGGACATCCTCCGCAATTCTCAACAATCCCAATGCGGAGACAGCCCCCACCCCAGCCCTCCCCCGCAAGCGGGAGAGGGAGCCGACTGCCAATGCCGCCGCATCCTGCACACCATATGCGATTGCCCTGCCCTCCAGGGGAGGGTAAGAGCGCCGCCCTTGGTTAACCGGACCCCAACGCCCTTCGCTACCGCCGCATGGCACATCCACGGCTCGTTTACGCTCTGGTGCCTATCGTTGTGCTCCGAAGCCTTCTCATAGGGGGAATGACCATGAGGCATCGTACCCGGCCTACGGCCGCGAGCCAGTTCGCGCCGACCGATCTCCTGCAGGGAATTATCGTCGTATCGTCGTTCGGGTTCTGGGCGGTGATGCTCGGCCTGATGCCGGTGCTGCTGTTTCGGGTCTGGCTCGCCTGAGGCGGCTGCTCGCGCGGATGGTTAAAGGGCGGTCGCAAATGCGCTCAAAATGCGAGCGGGATTGCAAGCCGGAATTTTAAAGCATCCCGCGTATCGTTCATGCCCATAAGCGAAGAAATCGCGGGGGCATTTGTGAATAGTCATAGTGAGATGGCGTCGCATTACGACGCCGGACAGCAGAGCTTTACCACCGAGGACATTCTCTGGGCCGTCGGCATCTGGTCGGTGATCCTGACCTTGTCGCCGGTCATCGTGTTCTACATGCTGATGGTGGCGTAACTCATCGCCACCGATCCAGAAAACGCAAAACGCGCGGACTTCCGCGCGTTTTTCGTCCGGGGAATGAATTATAAAAAATTATGCTGCCTGCTTGTGCATTGCGCCGGATGCCGACACCGTGCCGCGAATAGCTTTCACTGAACGCTCGATCGCCGCCCACAGCCTTGCGATTTCCTGAGCCGCACGGCTCTCGGCCTGGTACTCCCGCGCGCCTTCGCCGTGGCTCAACGCCATCAAGAGATCCGAACGGTTGGTGATCTGGCCGCCCCACACCGGAGCACGGAATTTGGCAAGCGCTTCGCGGGCGATGGTGACGATCGGGCTTTCCGCTTCGTCGCGCTTGGCCGGCGCACCGTTGAGCACGACCGCGTAGGGCTTCCGCGCCGCGCGGCACATCTGGATGGTTTCCTGCACCGCGTTGACGTCGAACACGCCGGGACGGGCGGGAATCACGACCATGGTGGCATTCTTGATCGCGTCGTCGACGACAGCCGAGAGGTTCGGCGGCGTGTCGATCAACACCCATTCATAACCGTCGCGCTTGGCAGCGGAGACGATGCCGCTGACGGAGTTCACGGCCGCCTTGATCGGCGGTTCGTTGGTGCCACGCAGCTTGTGCCACAGCGTGAGCGAGCCCTGCGGGTCCGCGTCCACGAGCATGACCTGCTTGCTCGCCTTGATCTGCGCGGCGAGATGTGCAGCCAGGGTACTCTTGCCCGAGCCGCCTTTACGCGATGCAAAAACAATAACGTTCATACCTTCGGCCTCCAGATTGACCCTAGGCTACGAAAATGAATCACCACGCTGATTCGTGAAAGATAAATTTATCGAGAGTTGCGCTGGGGTCATGAAATAACAAGGCGTGCTGGCTTTTGAGTCACACTGCGATGTGCGAGGCGCGACAAGAACCGCAATCGAGCGCTGTGCGCGAGCGTGTATGCGTTTTTTGAGCAGTCCTTCGGGACAAAGCGGAATGCAACCTCGCCGCGCAAACCCATATCCGACTCTTTTCCGTCGGGCCTGCGTCGCAAGCTCACGCCAGCTGCGCGAACAAAAGGAGTCCGTTACCTTACGAAGCTTCGCAAAAGGAAGGCGGGTGCCGCTCAGCTGTCGCTGGTCTTTTTCTTCTTGACCGCCGGCTTGGCGCTCTTCTTCGCGGTTTTGGGCGCGATGTTGGTCGGCCTGCCGGCACGGGCCTCGCCCGGCTCCGGTCCGCGGCGGAAGAACACCGCGCATTGTGGCGAGAGCTGCGCCTTCTTCTTGATCATGCAGGCGGTGATGGCATCGACGTTCGGCACGAACTCACCGCACAGCCGCATCGCATCCGGCGTGCAGGCCTGCTGCTCCTCCGGGGTGTAGGCGAAGCCGGCACCGGGCTGGATCAGCACGGCCAGCGCCATCCCGAGGGTGGCAGCAGCCAAGGATGTCTTGAAGCGAAGCGCCAGCATCGATTCCCCCACATGTCGAACAGGAGGGAATAGTGGGTGAACGGCGGTTCGTTGGCAACTGAGAGGGATGCGAAAGCCGCGACGTGTGCGGTCTCGGCAACAGGGCGGGCGGCCGGCGAAAGGGCGGCGCGTGAAGCAGCGTCGTTCCCACCCACTGCTGTCATCCCCGCGAAGGCGGGATCCAGTATTCCAGAGGCGTCGACGTTCCCGGAGAAGCCGCGGCGTACTGGATCCCCCGCTTTCGCGGAGGATGACAGTCGTGGGTGGGGAGAGACAGCAGCCAAGCCTCGCCCGGGGCTTCGTCCAACCAAAAACGCGAAAACAACCCCATGCACAGTAGCCAAGCCACGGTAATCCCAAAGCATTTCACGTCTTAGGATTTAACGAAACCGGGTTTGACTTGTCGGGCAAAACGGGGGCATCATGGCATCATCAAGAAGATGCGCGTGGGGTGGCCGGCTTGTCTCCTGCGCTGGTTGAAAAGCGCACGTGAAAAGGAAAGTCGCATGGACGGGAATGAGGCGGAGCTGCCGCTGTCGGGCGTCACGGTGGTCTCGCTCGAGCAGGCGATCGCGGCGCCGCTGGCCAGCCGGCACCTGGCGGACTGGGGCGCGCGGGTCATCAAGATCGAGCGGCCGGGCACTGGGGATTTCTGCCGGGACTACGACCACGTGATGAACGGCATGTCGAGCCAGTTCGTCTGGACCAACCGCTCCAAGGAGAGTCTCGCCATCGACATCAAGAGCGAGGACGGCCGCAAGGTGCTCGACGCGTTGCTGCCGCAGGCGGACGTGTTCATCCAGAATCTCGCGCCTGGCGCTGCGGAGCGGCTCGGCCTCGATGCCGCATCGCTGGTGCGGAGATATCCGCGCATCATCGCCTGCGACGTCTCGGGCTATGGCCCTGGCGGTCCTTACAGCGACAAGAAGGCCTATGACCTGCTGGTCCAGTGCGAGGCCGGCGTTCTCGCCATCAACGGCACCGAGGCGGAGCCGGCCAAGGTCGGGCTGTCCGTGGTCGATATCGCCACCGGCATGTACATCCTCAACGGCGTGCTGATGGCGCTGTATCGCCGGGAGCGGACCGGCAAGGGCACGGCCTTCCAGGCCTCGCTGTTCGACTCCATCACGGACTGGATGAGCTATCCCGCCTTCTACACGCAAAGCACGGGACGGCCGCTGCCGCGAACCGGGGCGAGGCACGCGACCATCGCGCCGTACGGCCCGTTCCGGGTCGGCGACGGCAACACGATCTTTTTCGGCATCCAGAACGATCGGGAATGGCGATCGCTGTGCAGCACCGTCCTCGGCGATGCCGGCTTTGCCGAGCATCCGAGCTTCCGCACCAATCCGCTGCGCATGCAGAACCGCGACGACCTGCAGGCGCATATCGAGCAGCGCTTTGCCTCCATGACCGGCGAGGAGGTGCTGCGTCTGCTCGACGAAGCCGCGATCGCGAACGCGCATCTGAATTCGGTCGAGGCCTTTCTGGCACATGAGCAGCTTCATGCGCGCTCGCGCGTCCAGAGCGTCGGCTCGCCGTGCGGGCCGGTGATGAGCTTCCTGCCCGCGCTGACCATTCCGGGCCTGACGCCGCGGATGGATCCGGTACCCGATGTGGGACAGCACAACCAAGCCATCCTCAGCGAACTCGGCCTCGGCAAGGAGACGTGACGATGGCACAGCAGCGGCCAACGCGGGCTTATCTGGCCGTCCCCGCGCATCGCTCCCGTCTCGTCGCCAAGGCGGCGGCTTCTGCCGCCGATGCCGTGTTCATGGATCTCGAGGACGCGGTGCCGCCGTCTGAGAAGGGCTTGGCACTGACCGAGGCCATCCAATCCCTCTCCGCGCTCGACTGGGGCAACAAGCGCGTCACTGTGAGGCTCAACGCCGTCGACAGCCCCTTCATCACGCAGGAGATCCGCGCGCTGGCGGCAGTGCCGAGACTGGATGCGTTGATCGTGCCGAAGGCGGAGCGCGCTGGCGATATCGCTGCCATTGCCGATCAGCTGCGCGCCGCCGCGCCGGATCGCGCCTCGCCGGTCGCGCTGGAATTGTTGATCGAGACCGCGCTTGGCCTCGTCAATGTCGACACGCTCGCCGCGTGTCACGACAGCGTCGCCGCGCTTCATCTCGGCGTCGGCGATTTCGCGGCGTCGATCGGCGCCCGCTCCTCGGACATCGGGGTGTCGCCGGACGGCTACCGCCATGTGGGATCGGCGCAAAGCGGCTACGCGTCCGCTCCCCTCGACCTGTTCGCCTATCCCATGATGCGCCTGCTGGTGGCCGCGCGCGCGTTCGGCCTCATCGCCATCGACGGCCCCTGCGGTGCGTTCCGCGATGCCAGGCTGACCGAAAGCAGCGCGCAGAAAGCGGCGGCGATGGGGTTTGACGGCAAGCAAGTCATTCACCCCGACCAGATCGAGCCGACGCTGCGCGCGTTCGCACCGTCAACCGAAGAGCTGGTCCAAGCGCGACGGATCGTCGAGGCGATGGAGCAGGCGGAGGCGAAAGGACAGGGCGCGGTGACTCTCGACGGCAAGATGATCGACTACGCCAATGTGCGGATGGCACGCCGGATCATCGGACTGGGGTCGTAGCGGCGCTTACAAGCCATTGCCGACGCGCATCCTTCGCTCCTGATTTTTCTCCCGATAACATCCGCTCATTGCCTGAGGGTTGGTAGGTGCGCCAGGATGCAGGGCCGATGATTCAAGGCCCTCGCAACACGAGCCGGCCGAGCAGCGCCGCAAGTTCGCTTTGCCTGGATATGCCGAGCTTCTGAAATACGCGCTTCAGCACATTGCGCGCCGTGTCTTCGGCAATGCCGAGCCGGCCCGCAGCTTGTTTCGGCGGAACGCCCGAACCCACCAGCGAGGCGATCCTGGCCTCCCCGAGCGTCAAGCCCAAGATGTCCCGCACGATGGCGGGATCCGGCGGCTCGGCAGATTTCTGCTCGATCGCGAGCACGATCGCTCGCGTGCGGGTCAGAAAATGGCTGTCTGAAAGTGCGCCGGCGGTGATCGGGAGCAGGTAGATGACGAAACGCCGGCCTGTTGCACTCGACTCAACGAGAATGGGTCTCGGCTCGGCCAGCAGATCGCGCGCCTCGGCGCGGAGCGTTTGCGTCATAGCGGCCTCGAACGGCGCCCGGCTCGCCGCCATGCGAACACGCAGACGATCGTTCACGAGGTCGAACACCTCGCCGAGAAGGCTCTCCCCAACCGGATTGGCGAACAGCACACGCGCCGACGAGTCCAGCGCAAACACGCCGATGCCGATCCGCGCAAGGGCGTCGCCAAGGCCGAGATTGGCCAGTTCGGTATCAAGCAGCCTGATCGACAGGCGCAACGATTTCTCGGCGTGGCGCCCGAGCGTCGCTATCAGGTCCAGTTCGGCCTCGGAGAATTGCGGCTTGGCGAAGGCTCGCTGCACGCTGAGCGCCACGAGAATCCGTGGGTCGGGTGACACTCCGATCGATCCGAACCAGCCCAAACCGTGCCTTGCAAGGAATTCCCTGCTGAACGGATGGTTGAGGTAGGCGTCGTCGATCGGGCCGATGTGTCGATCGGTGAAGGGCTCGCCGCTGACGTAAAGGCCGGACGAGACGCAACGTTCGGCCTTGAAATCGTGCTGCGCCCAACGCGCCCCATAGTCGGCGAGCGCGGGCGCGAGGCTTTCGGAGGCGAGGGCTCCGAAAGCCCCGTCGTCCCTTCGCCATTGCAGGATCGCGCCGGCGTCATCGAAGCAGTCTGCGATCTTGCCAAGAGCGGATGGCCAGAATGATGGGCTCGCTGCCGTATCGTAGATCGCTTCGACGGCAGCGAGGAGACGGTCGGCGGCAAGGGCCATGGGGTCCCGATCGATCAGAGAATGCATTCAGGTTACACGAGATTGCCGTCCAGCAATTGCCGTCCGGCCGCTTTTCCGGGACTTCTACCGGATTTCTACGTAAACTCGTCCTGGGCTGCAGGTTGCAGCGGGCAAGAGCGGCCGGGACGGCCTCTGATCTCGTCGTCGACAGGACAATGGAGCACTTTGCGCAGGCGGAGCGGCGTGATCGCTCTCAACATCAACCTGTTGGTGGTGGCGGGAAGAGATCGTCGCGGCGTCCTCAGAATCAGTTACGGTGGCGGTGCACAAATTGTCTTTGATCAGCGTTGCGGCTAACGTGCGCTCTGCGGTTTTTGTGCACCGTCATCAGAATCAAGCACTGCCACCGTCATCAGGAGCGGTGACGCTGGAAGGCAAGATGATCGACTATGCTAATGTGCGGATCGCGCGCCGGATCATCGGGCTGGGGTCGTAGGGCGCATGGCCACGTTGCTGATCGTCGCGCCGGTGTTTGCGCTGATCGCGGCCGGCTATGCCGCGGTGCTGTTTCGCTTCGTCTCGGAGAGCGCGCACAAGGGTATCAGCGAATTCGCCTTCAGCATCGCGATCCCTGCCCTCCTCTTCCGCACCATCGTCGTCTCGGAATTCCCCGATGTCAGCCCTGTCAGGATGTGGGGCGCCTATTACGGCGCGCTCGCCATCATCTGGATCGCGGCGCTGACGATCTCGGCGCTGCTGCGCCAGCGGCGCGAGGACCACGAGGACGGCGTCGTGTTCGCGATCGGCTCGGTCTACGGCAACATCGTGATGCTCGGCATTCCGCTTGTGCTCTCCGCGCTGGGCAACGAGGCCGCAGGACCGATGGCGCTGATCCTGTCGGTGAACACGCCGCTGCTTTGGCTCTGCGGCATCCTGCAGATGGAGCTGGTCAGCCGCAAGCGGACCGGCTCGGCACTCTCGGTGATCTGGCCCGTGCTGACAGATCTCGCGCGCAACCCGCTGATGCTGGCGATCGGTTTTGGCGTGATCTGGCGCTTCACCGGCCTCGGCCTCACGCCCGTCGTCGACCGCACTATCGAACTGCTGGCGCAGGCGGGCTCGCCGACGGCGCTGATCGCACTCGGCATCAATTTGTTTCGCTTCGAGGTGAAAGGCGAGAAGCTGAGCATTTTGGTGATGTGTGCGCTCAAGCTGCTGGCGATGCCGACGGCGGCGTTCGTGCTGGCAAAGCTGCTCGACCTGCCGCCGTTGGCCGCCAGCGTCGTCGTGCTGTTCGCGGCGATGCCGACAGGCGCGAATGCGTACATCTTCGCGGTGCAATATCAGCGGCTGGTGAACCCGGTGTCGGGCGCAGTGGCGCTGGGGACGCTGCTGGCGGCGGTGACGTTGCCGGTGGTGGTGCTGATGGTCGCGCGGTGAGGTGTCCGAGCTTCGCGCGCGACGCCGCACCGCCCCGCCGCCGAGCACAAATAGCCAATCAGCGCAGGCCCAGGAACGAGAGCACTGCAGCAATCACGACGACGAGTCCGACCAGATAGATAATTCCGTTCATGTCTCAGCTCCCTTAGCGTTGTTCGTCCTGCCGCAGCTACAAACCCCTGGGGTCATGAAAAGGTTCGCCGGTGCTCGCTGGCGTTTTCTCCTGAACCCGGGGAACGAAAGCGAACGATGCTGCTTCATGGCGCGCTGAGCCCTCGCCCCCATGATTTCGGATGATTTTGCCTTTACACGCAAAGGTCGCTAGGCTGCCCTGATGCGTGTTGCAGGGAGGGTGACATGGGACAGCGCGAAGACATGCTCGCATTGATCAGGGCCGCCTACGCCGCGCGTGGCGACGGCGACGTCGAGGGCCTGGTGTCGGCTTTTCATCCCGAGGGCGCGTTCACCCTGATGGGCGACAAGAGCGCGCTCGAGCTGACGGGCAGCATGCAGGGCCACCCGACCCTGCGCGAAGCTTTCGGTCAATTAATCGCCGGCTTCGGCTTCGAAGGCCGCGAGATCCTGGCCGAGCTGGTCGACGGAGATCGCGTCGCCGTCCATTCGCGGGTTGTCGTGCGATACCACCCGACCGGAAAAACTTTCAGCACCGAGATCCTCGACCTGTTCAGATTTCAGGACGGCAAGATCGCGGAGTTGATTGAGTTTGCGGATACGGCGCAGATCAAGGCGATGATTGCGTGAGGGGCGTGCCTGCGTAAGATCGTGCATTGTCACCGTAATTCTGATGACTGCCGAAAGGGCTATTGAACGCGCTGGCCCGCGCGCCAGGACATCTCCCAGAAGTCTGCCTCAAGTCGGGTGGCTTCCTTGAAGATCGCAATCAGCTCGGCCTCGCGGGCCGGCGTGGCGTAGAGATCGGCGAGATGCTCCAGGTGCTCCCGCGCCTTGGCAGCGACCTCCTGATACGGTACGCCGGCGTACTCGGCGATCCAGACGCGATAGGCGTTCGTCGCAGCGTCAGCATGGGGGCGCGAGGCGAGCCGCGTTGCGATCTCCGCGTACCCGATCACGCAGGGGGCAAGCGCCACCTTGAGCGCCAGCAGATCGCCGCGCATTCCCGCGTCGAGCACGTAGCGTGTATAGGCCAGCATCTCAGCCGCCGGAGGGGCCTGTTCAAGGTCGGCCGGGGATAGACCCCAATCGGCACAGAGCTTCACATGCAGGTTCATCTCGACATCGAGGATGGCCGACAGGCCGGCCGCTGCCTCACGCATGTCGGCAAGCCTGAGCGACTTGTAGACCGCGAGCGCGTAGGCGCGAGCAAACTCGATGAGAAACAGGTAGTCCTGAACGAGGTAGTGACGAAACGCCGCTTCGGGGAGCGAGCCGTCTGCCAATCCGTTCGTGAAGGGATGTTCGGTGTAGGCCCGCCATTCAACGGATGCTTCTGTCTTGAGACGCTCGAAGAAACTCACGATCTTTTCCGCCTGGCTTGCTTGTCCATGAACGTCTTTGGCTCACTACCGATATCGCATTGCGAACCGGTGAGCTACGGTGACCGCGCACAAAGCTGGTTTTGAGCAGCGTTGCGGATGGGGTCATCTACGAAAGTTTGGTGCACTGTTTCCCGGCTATAATCTTTCTGCTCCTGCTGTGGCCAATGCTTGTTGTCTGAAGCAACAGCATGGGCGGTAGCCTCGGCTCTAGCATCACTGTAATTCGCTTGGCACCATTTTCAGCTTTGCGGCCCATCACGACTACTCACTACAAGCAACCATCAGAGCAATCCCCGTGTGCGTAAGGTCAATCAGCGCATGACCGTGCGTGACAGGGACCATTTGACTGGGAATTACGATCCCACCAACTTCATCGTCATGTCGCGGCACATAGTCGAAAATCAAGCCGAGCCTTTCAAGATTTTCGAGAGAGAGAGAGAGAGAGAGAGAGAGCCAAACTGCTTTTCGGAACGTCAAGATTCTCTTCCAAAGTTTGGCCACTTGGAGCGGAGCGCCTCTATTTGATAGTCATCTAATCCGCTTGATGGAATTGCAGTGTCTCTGTCCGAATGAGCTTCTCGCCACCTCTGCACTTCCCTGAGGACCAAGGCGTCCAACGGCTCTATCGAGCTCAAAAGGCCACAGTGCGACCTTCGAGCTTCGGTCATCCTGTTAGGATCAGTAGCATTGGCAATCAGCGCCGACCACATGCTGACCAGAACGTCGTCATTTTCTAATGTGGCCTGCTGAAGTAAGGGAATGCCGAGACGCGGCGGGATGGAGACGGTGCGCCCCTCAATTCCTCGGCGCTTGTGTATGCGCTTGACGCGGTGCGCAAGTTCAACGGCACGCTCATACCTGTAGACTGCAGCCCAGTCTGCGAATGCACCACCTAGCTCAGCAAAACCCGGGCCTAATATGAGCTTGACGAATGCTCCCAACTCACGCCCGGCTTCAGTGGCCTTCTGGACAGCCTTAGCACTTTCTTCGATGGCCTTTTCGTATGGCGCACTTGGCGGCTTTGCTTCCGTGCTCATTGCTTGCTCAGGTAGCGTTGGAGCGAAACACAAGTCCGTCTCGTCCTGCCGCTCTCCCCGCCGTCATTGGCTTGCCCTCCCCTGGCACCGACGTTAGCGCAATAGGTTGTGCTCTTTATGGGAAGTAGGTGGCGCTATGGCATATCACGTCAAGGTCATTCCCCCGAGCGGTCGGGCGCGAATTCACGAAGCGAGCTGCAAGTTCTGCCGGGACGGACAAGGCATGGAGAATCAAGACAAAGGGACCGGGCCAACTTATTGGCAGCCGCCGTATCCTGTGCCTTGCTTTCCGACCATTGCCGAGGCGAAGCGATATGTCCTCAGTCTAGGTTCGCGCTACATCGACACAGGGCAGTGTGAAGGGCCTAGTCGACGCGTAAAGGCACCTACGCGGCCAACTCTGCAGGGCGATTCGCGGTCGCTACTGCAGCCGCATTGCATTGCCGACGAACACTTGAATCACTGGTACAGTTGGGTGGGCTCGAACCACCGACCTCCTGTTCCACAGACAGGCGCTCTAACCAACTGAGCTACAACTGCATCCTGGCGAGCCGCCCCATAGCGGGCCTGAAAAGGCCGGCGACCTGAGGGGGCTGGACGGGGCGGAAACTAGGTGCAACGGGCGTTTTTGGCAAGGCCGCAGGACGCCCAAATCGCTCCCCGATCAACGTTATTTCCATAACAAAACCCGGGCCTTTCAGCCCGGGTTTCTGATCGATAACCAGCCGGCCAGATCAGGCGGCGGGCTTGTAGAACTTCGAGGCGCTGGCCTTGATCGGCTCGGCGGTCTCGGCGGCGACGCGCTGGGTCAGCTCGACCAGCTCCTTGGCCTGGGCCTGGAAGGTCTCGAGCTGGGTGCGGGTGTGGCCGGTCCACAGCTCCATCGCTTCGGCCGGCGACTTCAGGCCGAACAGCTGCTGGGCGAAGTCGAGCTGGGCGTTGCTGTTGGCCTTCATGAACTCGACCAGCTTGGCGGTGTACTCGCTCGCGCCCTTGGAGGCCGAGGTGAACACGGCCTCGACGGTGCCGTTGTGGGTCTCGGCCGCGTCCTTGAACTTGGCGTAGCTTTCGCGGGCCTGCGACACGCCCTTTTCGGCGAACGCACGCATCTGCTCGGGAACCTCGAACGGAATGATCGAGGCAGAAAACGGATCAGTCGCACCTGTCATGGTCGTCCCTCACGATAATGAAAAAATGGAGTGAGCCTTCTGGCGCGCCCGCCGGCCAACCGGGGCCATCTGATGGCGGGAACGAAGACTGGAAACGCGAAACAAACGATGTGGCTCGCCCAGTGCTTGGGATTATGGCTGCCTATCATGTCAACATTGTGCATCGCAACGCGCCAAGAGGGTGCGCCGCGATAATTTAATCTAGGTTAGGGCGAGGTTCCCCGGGTGGGGAACCGGGGGTTGAGGTCGCGGGAGACGGGGGATGGCTTGAGTCGACCGCAAGCACTGCTCTCTCCGTTCCCTCCCCCTTGTGGGGGGGGGGCAGGGAGGGGGGTGCCACACGGGGACTCTCTCCGTCGAGCACTGGCTCGGGTGCTTCACCGATAACCGGCACCGTTTGCTGGGCTACCCCCTCCCTAACCCTCCCCCACAAGGGGGGAGGGAACGGACCTTTGTCGGAGCAGTCAGCGCGTCTCATCGCGTGATGTCGGTCGCGAATCCCTTGGATGAAGCGGGCTGCCGCTTGCGGGTTTGGCCAGATTAAGGTTATCGCGGCTTAGGGGGCGCTCCTGATGGGCCGGGCCGTGGACCTGCCCGCGGCCGCGGGCGATACTAACCCTTTCTTAAGGCTGTCATTCCGGCAGCCGCCACCCCTCATGCGCGAGATACAGCCGGTCGGATGACGAGTTCGGATTTCCAGTTGCGAGGTGTGGGCGATCCCCGGCTGGCCGTGCATGCGACCTCTCAGCTGCCCGCCTGGCTGTGGTCGATCGATGGCGCGCGCGTGCTGTGGGCCAATCCGGTCGGCGCAAAACTGTTCGGCGCGGCAAATAGCGCAGCACTAGCGGACAGGATGTTTGGCCCGGCGGACAGCCATCGCCGCCAAGTCGCCCGGCTCGCCCGGCAGCTGCCGGCGAATGGCTCCGTAAGGCTCGAACGCCTGCGCGGTTTCGGCGCCCGGCTCGGCACGCTGATGACCTGCGCCTGCGCCCGGCTCGACTTTGCCGACGGCAGTCATGCGGTGCTCGTCACTGCGATGGACCCGAGCTTGCGCAGCATGCCGCTGATCGAGCGGCTGCTTCGTCTGGTCGACGGCGCAAAGGTGCCGATGGCGGCGTTCGCGCCCGACGGCCTGTTCGTCGGCGCCAGCGAGGCCGCCCGCCACCTGCTCGGCTTCCGCGATCTCGGCGAGGCCGGCCTCGACCGTGCCCGCAGCGATGCGCTGCGCGAAGGCCGCGCCGAGACGCCGATCGGGATCGGCCAGATGGTGCTGCAACGGGTCGGCACGGGCGCCGATGTCGGCCTGGTCGCGCTGATCGAGCCGGCCGCTGCGCAAGCTGCGCCTGCCGAGGCCGTGCCCGAGCGCGCACCAAGCGAGCCGCCGGCCGAATTCGCGCAACCAGCCGCGGCGATGCCAAGCGAGCCGCCGCGATCGCACGCCCCCGAAGGCATCGCCATGTTCGACGCCTTCGCGGAGCCGGTCGAGATGCCCGCGACCAGTGCGACGATCGCGGGCGAACCGCAACAAGCTGCAACGATTCGGAACGCGGTCGAGGCGACTGTTCGAGAGCCGGCGCACGACCCGACCAGCGAAGCCGCGGCCAAAACTCCGGTTGAAAACCCGCCAGCAGCCCTTGTGTCGCCGCAGGCTGCGCCGATCACTATCGGCATGGTTGAGCCGCCGTCGGGCCAGGACTCGTCGGGCCAAGAGCTGCCCGCACCGCGTCAGCATCCGCTGCGCTTCCTCTGGCAGATGGATGCAGAGGGCCGCTTTGTGCTTCTCTCCGACGACTTCATCCGCCTGATCGGCGCGCGCACCGCCGCCGGCTTCGGCCGGCCCTGGTGCGAGATCGCCGAAACATTCTCGCTCGACACTGATGGTCGCGTCGCCCAGGCGCTGGCGAGCCACGACACCTGGGCCGGGATCACCGTGAACTGGCCGACTGACGGCGGCGCGCCTCTGCCGGTCGAGCTCGCGGGCCTGCCAACTTACGACCAGTCGCGCAATTTCGCCGGCTTCAAAGGCTTCGGCGTCTGCCGCGATCTCGACGCCCTCAACCGGCTCGATTCGCTCAGGCGTTTCGAGCTGCTGGCCGAACCGCCGGCACAGCCGATCGAGCCGCCCGCACCCGAGCCAACCCGCGAACCCGACCTGCCCGAACCCACAAGCGACGCGAATTCACATCCAACCGAACCGGACACGCCAGTGGAAACGCCCGTGGAGCCTCCCTTGGAAACGCCTCCCAATGTCGTGCCGTTCCGCCCGCATGGCGATGCCAGGTCACAAGGTGACCAGAGATCGCCGACGCTGACGCCGGTCGAGAACAGCGCGTTCAACGAGCTCGCGCGGCAATTGTCCGAACGGCTCGAACGCGAGCGCGAGACGATCGCGGCAGATAGCCCCGAGCCGGCGGCGGATATCCTTGCCGAGCCACCGGCGCCCGAGCCCGAGCCGCCGCACGCGCCGGCGCAATGGCTGACCGAGCCCGCGCCACCGCCACGCGGCGCCAGCGCGCGCGACCGCACGCTGCTCGACTTGCTGCCGACCGGCATCCTGATCTACCAGCTCGACCGCCTGCTCTACGCCAACACGGCGTTTCTCGCGCGCATGGGCTATGCCAGCATCAATGCGCTGGAGCATGCCGGCGGGCTCGATGCGCTCTATGTCGAGCCCGGCGTGTCCTCGGCCAGCAGCACCTCGCAAGCCGGCACGCCTGTCACGATCAGCGCGACGGTCGCGAACGGCGAAGCGCCGCTTGCGAGCACCGAAGCGCATCTGCACACGATCGACTGGGACGGCGAGAGCGCGCACGCGCTGATCTGCGCGCTGCCGCAGGCTGCACCTGTCGTCACCGCGCCCGGCATTGCCGAGCCCGCCATCACCGAGGCCGTTGCCGCCGAGACCATTGTCCCGGAATCCTTCCCTTACGAAATCGAGCCCGCGGCCGGCGAAGCCGAGGCGGAAGATCTCGCCGCGATCCTCGACACCACGGCCGAGGGCATCGTGATGTTCGATGCCGAAGGCAACATCCACGCCTGCAACCGCAGCGCCGAGGCGCTGTTCGGCTATGACGGCACGGCGCTGCTCGAGCAGAATCTGGCGACGCTGTTCGCGCCCGAGAGCCAGCAGATCGTCGCCGATTATTTCGAAAGCCTGAAGAGCCAGGACATTGCGAGCCTGCTCGACCACGGCCGCGAGGTGCTCGGACGCGAGAAGAAGGGCGGCGTCATTCCGCTCGCGATGATCATGGGCCGCACGCGGCCCGACGGTCCGAACTTCTTCGCCGTGTTCCGCGACCTCTCCCAGAGCAAGAAGGGCGAGAGCGAGCTGACGCAGGCCCGCCGCCTCGTCCACAGTGCGGCCAATGCGAAGGCCGACATGCTGGCGCGGATCAGCCACGAGATCCGCACGCCGCTCAACGCCATCATCGGCTTTGCCGAGGTGATGATCTCCGAACGTTTCGGCACGCTCGGCAACGAGCGCTACGGCGAATACATGAAGGACATCCGCGCCTCCGGCGAGCGCGTCATCGCCATCATCGACGATTTGCTGGAGCTGTCGCGGATCGAGACCGGCAAGCTCGACCTCAACTTCGCCAACCTCAACCTCAACGACCTCGTCGAAGCCTGCGTCACGGTGATGCAGCCGCAGGCCAATCGCGAGCGCATCATCATCCGCACCTCGCTTGCCCATGCGCTGCCGCAGGTCAGCGTGGACGCGCGCGCGATGCGGCAGATCACCATGAATTTGATCTCGAACTCGATCCGGCTCGCCAGCGCCGGCGGCCAGGTCATCGTCTCGACCGCGCTGTCCGACCGCGGCGAGATTGCGCTGCGCATCCGCGATACCGGCCATGGCCTCACCGAGCGCGAAGTCGCCGCCGCGATGGAGCCGTTCCGCACCCCGCCGCCCGGCGACGCCGCGGACAGCGCGGCGCTCAGCCTGTCACTGACCAAGGCCCTGGTCGAAGCCAACCGCGCCCGCTTCAACATCAAGAGCGCCGGCCACGGCACGCTGATCGAGTTGGTGTTCGCGCCCGCGCTGGCGGGGGCGTAGCCTCTACCGTCATTGCGAGCGCAGCGAAGCAATCCAGGCTGCCGCTCCCTCTCCCGCTTGCGGGAGAGGGTCGGGGAGAGGGTGCCTCCGCGACGGGACGATCCCCTTGAGGAGAGAGCCCTCACCCGCGCCTTCGGCGCGACCTCTCCCGCAAGCGGGAGAGGCTAGGCCCGCGGCACGTGAAGCTACTCCATCGCCAGTTCGCAGCTTGCTTCACGCCGCGCGCACGGTCTCCAGGAATCTGCTGACCTCGATCTTCAGCCGGCTGCTGTCGTTCGACAGCGACTGCGCCGCGGAGAGGACCTGCGAGGAGGCCGAGCCGGTCTCGGTCGCGCCCTGGCGCACGCTGGAGATGTTGGCGCTGACCTGCGTGGTGCCGGCGGCGGCGTTCTGGACGTTGCGCGAGATCTCGCTGGTCGCGGCGCCCTGCTCCTCCACCGCGGCGGCGATGGTGGAGGAAATCTCCGACAGCCGTTCGATCGTGCCGCCGATGGTCTTGATGGCGCCGACCGAATCCTCCGTTGCAACCTGGATGCTCGAGATCTGCTGACCGATGTCGCCGGTCGCCCTCGCCGTCTGCTCGGCGAGGGCCTTCACTTCCGAGGCCACCACGGCAAAGCCGCGCCCGGCTTCGCCCGCGCGCGCGGCCTCGATGGTGGCGTTCAGCGCCAGCAGGTTGGTCTGACCCGCAATGGCGTTGATGAGCTCGATCACGTCGCCGATGCGCGCGGCCGCCTTCGACAATTCGCTGACGCGATCGTTGGTCTGCCCGGCCTGGCTGACGGCGTCGCCGGCCATGCGCGCGGAGGCCTGCACCTGACGGCTGATCTCGTTGACGGAGGCGGTGAGCTCTTCCGCAGCGGAAGCAACCGACTGCACGTTGGTCGCGGCCTCTTCCGAGGCAGCCTCCACCAACGTGGCGAGCTCGGTCGACCGGCTGGCGGTGGTGGTCAGAGACGTGGCCGAGGCCTCGAGCTCGTTGGCCGCCGACGACACCGTCTCGACGATCTCGCCGATCGCTCCCTCGAAATCGTCGGCCATCCTGATCATGTCGGCGCGGCGGCGCTCGGCGGCGAGCTTGTCCTGCCTGATCTTCTCCTCGGCTTCTTCCTGCGCCTTCCGCTCGGCATTGATCTTGAACGTCTCGACCGCCTGCGCGATCTCGCCGATTTCGTCGGGACGGCCGAGCCCGGGAAGAACGATGGCGAAATTGCCGTTGGCGAGCTCGATCATCGCCACCCGCATCGCGGACAGCGGCCTGGAGACCGACAGCCCGATGAACACGCCGAGGCCGAGCACGGCGGATGCAATCAGCGCGATGGCGACGCCGATCCACCATTGAATGCCGTCGCGCTCGACATCGTTCAGCCGGTCGGCTTCGATGCGGATCCGGTCGACCGATTTCGACACCTGCTCGATGACCGGCTCGACGGCGGAAAACGCTTCCGACATCGCCTTCTGCCGGGCCGCGAGCGTCAGCGCGGCGTCCATCCACGCTGAAAAATCGCGCTGATAATCGGCAAGCTTCGCCCGCAGCTCCGTCTTCGCGGCATCGGACATATCGGCAGCATCGACCCCCGACAGGAATTCACCCGCGCGCTTCTTCATGTCCTCGCCGTATCTGGCGTCGCGGCGCAGCATGAAATCTTTCTCGTGACGGCGCATCATCAGCATGCTCACGCGGAGCGGCGCATTGTGCAATTGATCGACCCTGGCTTCGATGTCGTGCACGGAGGCGCGCAGTCGCCCCTCGAGGCCGGACTTCTCGTCGAGCCCAAGCCGCTGCTTGGTCTCGACCACGGCGGTGAAATGCGCCTGATAATCCCGGAGCGAGGCGCTCATCGCGTCGACCTGGCGCGTCAGGTCCGGCTTGCCGAGGGCGGCGATCCCGCCGCGCAGCTTCTCGATGTCGACCGCGACCTCCCGGCCGATCTCGACCTGCCGCTGCGCCTTGCCGGCGTCATTGCGCAGCAGGAAATCCTTCTCGGCGCGGCGGGCCTCGAGCAGTTCAATCGCGATCCTGCTGTTGAGCTCCTGGATCGTGCGCGCGTTCTCGGCCGCATCGCGATAGACGGCCATCGCGCGCTCGCCATAGAGATGGATGCCGCCGATCAGGACGACGCCGACGACGCCGATCACGCCGATTGCCGTGATCTTGTGAGTGAGACGAAGGGAGAGAAATCGCATCTTGGTTTCAAAATGGGTTGTTGCTGATGCGGTTATGGAGCGCCATTTGCGAGAAAACTTCCGTTAATTTGCGGACACGTATGAATACGTGCTTATGCACGATACACGTCATACGAGAGGTAACGGAGTCCCAACGGCAGGTTTATGCCGGCACATCATGCACGGTGAGATGAGCAGGCGCGGTCAAAAAAACACGGCGCTCGTGGCGCCGTGCTGTCGTGTCTTCAGGTTACGATGACGGTCCGGTTCAGCTGTAGATTTCGAACAGCCCGGCGCCGCCCTGGCCGCCGCCGATGCACATCGTCACCACGCCCCACTTGGCCTTGCGGCGCGCGCCTTCCTGCAACAGATGGCCGGTGAGACGGGCGCCGGTCATGCCGAAGGGATGCCCGATCGCGATCGAGCCGCCGTTGACGTTGTACTTGGCGGGATCGATGCCGAGCTGGTCGCGGCAGTACAGGCACTGGCTGGCGAAGGCTTCGTTGAGCTCCCACAGATCGATGTCGTCGACCTTCAGGCCGGTGCGCTTGAGCAGCTTCGGAATCGCGAACACTGGACCGATGCCCATCTCGTCCGGCTCGCAACCGGCGGTGGCCCAGGCGACGAAGCGGCCGAGCGGCTTGAGGCCGCGCTTCTCGGCGTCCTTGGCTTCCATCAGCACGACCGCCGCGGCGCCGTCCGAGAGCTGGCTGGCATTGCCGGCGGTGACGAACTTGCCGGGGCCCTTCACCGGCTCGAGCTTGGCGAGGCCCTCCATCGTGGTCTCGGGGCGATTGCATTCGTCGCGGTCGACGACGTAATCGACGATCGACTCCGCCTTGGTCTGCTTGTCGACGACCTTCATCTTGGTCTTCATCGGGACGATCTCGTCCTTGTACTTGCCCGCCTGCTGCGATGCCGCCATGCGGCGCTGCGATTCCAGCGAGAACTCATCCTGGTATTCGCGGCTGAGCTTGTAGCGCTCGGCGACGATGTCGGCGGTGTCGATCATCGCCATGAAGATATCGGGCGCGACCTTGAGCAATTCAGGATCGATCGATTCCTTCGGCGTGCCGCCGCCCGGCATCGAGATGCTCTCGACCCCGCCGGCGACGATGCAGTCGGCGCCGTCCGAGCGGATCGAGTTGGCGGCCATCGCGATGGTCTGCAGTCCCGAGGAGCAGAACCGGTTCACCGAGACGCCGGCCGTGGTCTTCGGCAGGCCGGCAAGCAGCGCGGCCTGGCGGCCGATGTTCGGCGCGCCATGGGCGCAATTGCCGAGATAGCAATCCTCGACATAATCCTTGTCGACGCCGGCGCGGTCGACCGCGTGATGAATGGCATGGGCCGCGAGCGACATCGGCGGCGTGATGTTGAACCCGCCGCGGCCTGACTTTGCGAGGCCCGTACGTGCATAGGAAACGATGACGGCTTCACGCATGTGTTTCTCCCTTGTCGAACGATTTTGAACGGAGCGTCCTGGCCCCATTGGTACACAAAGTTGGAAGGCTGCGGGAGAAATAAAAACGCCGCCTCCAGGTGATGGAGGCGGCGTTGTTCCGCGGGTCGGAATTTAGATCGCTGTCATTCCGGGCGATGCGAAGCATCGAACCGGGGTGCGCCCTTGCGCACCTGAGAATCTCGAGATTCCGGGTTCTCGCTTCGCGAGCCCCGGAATGACGCCGGCCTCAGAACGTCAGCGCCTTGGCCTGCTTGACCTGCGGCAGCGCCTGCACCTTGGCGAGCAGATCAGCCGGCACCGCGCCGTCGACCTCGACCAGCGCGATGGCATCGCTGCCGGGGGCGACGCGGCCGAGATGGAAGGTGGCGATGTTGATCTTGGCATCGCCCAGCAGGCTCGCGAACTGGCCGATGAAGCCCGGCTTGTCCTCGTTGGTGATGTAGATCATCGACTTGCCGAATTCGGCGTCGACGCGGATGCCCTTGACGTCGACCAATCGCGGCTTGCCGTCATGGTACACGGTGCCGGAGACCGAACGCTCCTGGCGCTCCGTCGCCACCGTGACGGTGATCAGGCTCTCATAATCGCTCTGGGCGGCGCGAACGATCTCGTCGACCACCATGCCGCGCTCCTTGGCGACGACGGGCGCCGACACCACGTTGACCTCGCCCAGCATCGGCCGCAGCAGTCCCGACAGCACGGCGGAGGTGATCGCCTTGATCTTCATCTCGGCGACGTGGCCCTCATAGGTGATCTCGACCTTGAGGATGCCGCTCTCGGTGAGCTGGCCGGCAAACGAGCCGAGCTTCTCGGCGAGCGAGATGAACGGCTTCAGCTTCGGCGCCTCTTCCGCGGTGATCGAGGGGAAATTGACCGCATTCGAGATCGCGCCGGTGAGCAGGTAATCCGACATCTGCTCGGCGACCTGGAGCGCGACGTTCTCCTGCGCTTCGGTCGTGGACGCCCCGAGATGCGGCGTGCAGATCACGTTGGGATGGCCGAACAGCACGTTCGCGTTCGCGGGTTCCTCGACGAAGACATCGAAGGCGGCGCCCGCAATGTGCTTGGAATTGAGCGCATCGACCACCGCCTGCTCGTCGACGAGACCGCCGCGGGCGCAGTTGATCAGGCGCACGCCCTTCTTCATCTTGGCGATTGCGGCCGCGTCGATGATGTTCTTCGTCTTCTCGGTCAGCGGCGTGTGCAGCGTGATGAAGTCGGCGCGCTTGAGCAAATCGTCGAGCTCGACCTTCTCGACGCCGATGTCCCTGGCGCGCTCGGGCGACAGGAACGGATCGAACGCGATCACCTTCATGCGCAGGCCGAGCGCGCGGTCGGCAACGATCGAGCCGATATTACCGCAGCCGACGACGCCCAGCACCTTGCCGGTGATCTCGACGCCCATGAAGCGGTTCTTCTCCCACTTGCCGGCCTGGGTCGAGGCGTCGGCCTGCGGGATCTCGCGGGCGAGCGCCAGCATCAGGGTGACGGCGTGCTCGGCGGTCGTGATCGAATTGCCGAACGGCGTGTTCATCACGATGATGCCCTTGGCCGTGGCGGCGGGGATCTCGACATTGTCGACGCCGATGCCGGCGCGGCCGATCACCTTGAGGTTGGTCGCCTTGTCGAGAATCTTTGCGGTCGCCTTGGTCGCGGAGCGGATCGCAAGGCCGTCGTAATTGCCGATGATCTCGGCGAGCTTGTCCTTGTCCTTGCCGAGATTGGGCTGGAAGTCGACCTCGACACCGCGATCCTTGAAGATCTGTACGGCGGCGGGCGAGAGCGCGTCGGAAATGAGAACTTTGGGTTTGGTCATGGGGATGTGTCCTTCACACCCTCCCCTGGAGGGGGAGGGTCGGCGCGCAGCGCCGGGGTGGGGTGAAGCTGCAAACTCGAAATTCGCCGGTGCGCCGTGTGGAG
Organism: Bradyrhizobium sp. 195; assembly: GCF_023101665.1. NCBI lineage: Bacteria > Pseudomonadati > Pseudomonadota > Alphaproteobacteria > Hyphomicrobiales > Nitrobacteraceae > Bradyrhizobium > Bradyrhizobium sp. 195. The sequence goes on from NZ_CP082161.1 coordinate 7,069,808, forward strand.
AGATCACCCCACCCCGCCGCACCTGACGGTGCGTCGACCCTCCCCCTCCAGGGGAGGGCAAGAACTCACGCCGCCTTAGGCAGAGCCGCCTTGGTCTCGGCGAAGGCCCAGTCGATCCACTGCGTCAGCAGCTCGACGTCCTTGGCTTCGACGGTGGCGCCGCACCAGATACGCAGGCCAGCTGGCGCATCGCGGTAATAGGCGAAGTCGTAGCCGGCGCCTTCCTTCTCGACGAGGGCAACCAGCTTCTTCGAGAAGTCGGCTTGCGCATCTTCGGACAGCGAGGTGATCGCGGGATCGGTGAACTTGAGGCACACCGAGGTGTTGGAGCGGATCGCGGCATCCTTGGCCAGGAAGTCGATCCACGGCGTCTTCGCCTTCCAGTCGGCGAGCACCTTGGTGTTGGCGTCGGCACGCGCGATCAGCGCCTTGAGGCCGCCGATCGATTTGGCCCAGTTCAGCGCATCGAGATAGTCCTCGACGCAGAGCATCGACGGCGTGTTGATGGTCTCGCCGACGAAGATGCCTTCGTTGATCTTGCCACCCTTGGTCATGCGGAAAATCTTCGGCAGCGGCCAGGCCGGCTTGTAGGTCTCGAGTCGCTCCACGGCGCGGGGCGACAGGATCAGCATGCCGTGCGCAGCCTCGCCGCCGAGCGCCTTCTGCCAGGAGAAGGTGACCACGTCGAGCTTCGCCCAGTCGAGCGGCTGCGCGAACGCGGCCGACGTCGCGTCGCAGATGGTCAGGCCGCTGCGATCCGCCTTGATCCAGTCGGCGTTCGGCACGCGCACGCCTGAGGTGGTGCCGTTCCAGGTGAAGACGACGTCGCTCGCGGGGTCGACCTTCGACAGGTCGGGGATTTCACCGTAAGCCGCGTTCAGCTTGGTGACGTCCTTGAGCTTCAATTCCTTGACGATGTCGCTGACCCAGCCCTCGCCGAAGGATTCCCAGGCGAGCGTGGTGACGGGGCGCGCACCGAGCAGCGACCAGAGCGCCATCTCGACCGCGCCGGTATCGGAGGCCGGCACGATGCCGATGCGGTAATCGGCGGGCACCTCGAGCACTTCGCGCGTCAGATCGATCGCGAGCTTGAGCTTGGTCTTGCCGACCTTCGCGCGATGCGAGCGGCCGAGTGCTGCGTCCTTGAGATTTTGAGCGTTCCAGCCGGGGCGCTTGGCGCAGGGGCCGGAGGAGAAATGCGGCACGTTCGGCCGCGAAGCGGGCTTCGCTACAGTCATAATATCTACCCTTCCAGATAGTCAGCCTCCCGTTGGGGGGAGGTGTCCCGCCGCGGCTGATACGGGAATCGGGCAGAGCAGTCAAGGAAGTTCCGGCGCCTCACGGCGGCTTGACGGTGCTTCCGCTGCGATACCAGGGGATTCAACGACCGCGAGCGCATTCAGCAAGCCCGTGGCCTCGCTGATCAATTGCGCGGCCCGGCGGCGGCTGCTGACTTTCAAAATGCATTTGTCATCGGCCTGCACAACGTAATCGTTGCCGACCTTGATCATCGAATAGCTTGTCATCGAAATCCCCGAACCGAGGCGAGCCCGGTGTCAGACGCCGCGTAGCACCGATCGTTCCTTCATCAACGTGAACGACCGACGGGTAGTTTACCGGCTCTTAACATGAACGAATGCGCGACCTGAATTTGCTGATTGCGCAAGGTCCGCAAGCAGTTGGCTCAAAAGCGGACAGTCATACCGACGTGACTCGCTGTGAATCCGAGCCGCTTGTAGAAACGCTGCGCATCGACGCGCGTCTGATGCGTCAGCAGTTCGACCAGATTGCAGCCGCGCGCCTTTGCTTCCGCGATTGCCCATTGCACCAAACGCTCGCCGATGCCGCGGCTGCGACAATCAGTGGCAACGCGCACGTCTTCGAGCAGGCCACGCACGCCACCTTGCGAGCTGATGCCCGGCAGAACCGCAAGCTGCAGGCAGCCGACCACCCTGCCCTCGCTCTCGGCCACCACGAGCGTCAGATTCGGATCGCGCTCGACCCGCGCGAATGCGTCGTAATAGGCGGCGGGCAACGGATCCTCGACGCGCTCGCGCGCGCGGCCGAGATGATCGTCGGCGAGCATCGCCACGATCGCGGGAACGTCGTCGCGGCGCGCGGGACGGATGGAGACGGATTCGGCGCTCATGGCGAAAACTCCAACTCAGCGCGCCGGCGGAAGGCCGAGAAACGCTTCGACTTCGCCGATCCAGCGGCGGACGGAAGCATAACGGCCGAGGTCGAAGCCGCCCTCATGCGCGACGCGGGTATAGGCGAGCAGCGAGACATCGGCGAGCGAAACGTCCTCGCCGGCGAAGAAACGGCTGGCCGCCAGCTGCTGCTCCATGCGGTCGAGCGCCGCATAGCCGCGCTTGACCTTTTCAGGATCCAGCTCGGAGGCGTCCTTGCCGAGATAGACGAGCAGGAAGCGGCACACAGCAATATAGGGCTCGTGGCTGTACTGCTCCCAGAACAGCCATTCATCCATCTTGGCCGCAGCAAAGGCATTCCGCGGAACGAGCGCGCTGTCGCGGGCGAGGTAGCGGATGATGGCATTGGATTGCGCCAGCGAGCGGCCGTCATCGAAGGCGATTGTCGGCACCTGGCCGGCACCGTTCATGGCAAGGAATTGCGGCGTGCGCGTCTCGCCCTTGCTCGTGTCGATCTCGATCCAGCGGTAGGGCAATGCGAGATGATCGCAGACCCACTTCACCTTGAGGCAATTGCCGGAATTGCTGTCGCCGTAGATCTTCATCGCTGCCGCCCCGCTTTGGAGCGACAGAGCATCAGGACGACGAAGCCGTGTCAACCGGCTGCGAACGCGGGCTTAGAATTTGTAGCCGGCACCCACGCGGAAATTGTTCAGATTGACCGAGATGTTCTTGGCGTTCGAGAACCCGACATGCTCCCATTCGCCGCGGAGGATCAAACAGTCGAGCAGTGCGTATTCGATACCGATGCCCCCCGTCCATCCGTAGATGAAGCTGTTCGCGCGCCGCTCGGTCTGCGTCATCGTACCCGACCCGATATTCGTGCGCGTCGTGACGCCGGTGTTGGGGTCGGTGTAGTCGTCGTTCTTCAGATACGACACCGTCGCAAACCTCGACACGTCGGCGCGTCCGATCGCGAGGCCGCCGAACGCATAAGGCATGAAGTCTCCGCCGGACCAACCAACCCGGCCTCGGAAAGTCACGTAGTCCTTGAGCTGCAACGCGGCGCCGCCGCCGAGCGTCGTGGTATAGGAATAGACGTGATCCGTGGGCGCGGTTTCACCTGGGATCAATCGCGTCATGGAATCGCTCGCGCTGCTCCCGAGATTGTTCATGTAGCTGTAGTTGGCTTCGACGCCCATCACGGCGTCATAGAACTGCCAATTACGGCCGACATAGGCACCGAATCCCGTGCTCTGAACGTGGTTCTTGGGCAGCAGCGACCAACCACCAACAGGTGCCTGCAGGATGCTGTCGCGCAGCATGAAATCCGTCATCGATTTCGGAGCGCGGCTGAAGTCCATCTCGGTCGTGGCGAAACCGAATTGACCGCCGACATAGAAGCCGTCCCAATTGACCGAGGACTTCGACAGGCCATCGGTGAAGCCGCCGCGCAGGATCGGCAGGTCCGGCATGTCGGCCGCGTGCGCGGCAGACACCGTCCCCAACATCGCTGCCGCCAACATCAGCCTACGCATCGCAACGCTCCATCGGACTCGAACTGTTGCGATGATCATCGCCTGTTAACCTTAACCAATGGTTGCGTCGGCCGCTTTCGTCGCGACCAGGCCATGAAAAATCCGCAAAGCAAAACGGCGCGGGATGATCCCGCGCCGTTAAGAAGTCCTAACCGATCAGCTGGCTGATCAGCCCTTGGTGACCAGCGGCGGCGGCGGCGGCATGTAGGCCGGTGCGCTGTCGAGATTCCAGCGCACGCCAAACTTCAGGTCGTGCGAGGTGATGTCCTTGAACTTGAAAACGTTGTTGGTCGTGCCGCCGGTGTAGTCCGACAGGACTCCGGTCTGTCCCGGTCCCAGGTCAACGTAGCTGTAGGCGAGTTCGAGGACGAGGTTGGGATTGACCTTATAGGCGAGACCGGCATGGGCCGCCCAGGCGAAATTCCACTTCGAGCCAGTCGGTGCACTCGCGAAGCTCGTGTTTCCGACTGCCAGGTTGTTGATGCCCGTATCGGTGAAGTTCGCGATCGAAACGCGCGCACCGCCGACACCGGCGCCGATGAACGGCGTGATGCACCACCAGGTGCCGAGGTCGACATACGCGTTGGCCAAGACCAGCCATTCGGACTTGCTGGCGCTGTAATTGTCGATGCCGCTGTAAGGTACGCCGCCCGCGGTTCCGGTGAAACGATCCGTTCCCTTGAAGTTTGAATTGCCGCGGTACTGCCCGGTCACGTCGGCCCGGAACCAGTTGTTGAACCGGTAGCCGACGCCCAGACCGTAGATGCCGGCCGCATCGAACGAGGTCTTCTGATCAAACGAGGTGAGCTGCGAATAAGCCGACTCGCGACCGTAGTGCAAATCGCTCGTCTTCTGATTGCTGAAGCCGATATCGCCACGGAGATACCAGCCGCCGAAATCGGCGGGCGGAGCGGGCGGCGCGTACATGGGAGGGGGCGCCGCGATCGGCATGTCGGCGGCGAATGCCATCGACGAGATCAGGGTTGCCGCACCCGCGGCAAGGAGAGACTTAACGCTACGCATTGGCTTCGTCCTTTTGGCCGGTGAGGCAAATACGCAGGCCTCACGTTCTGGAAACTCACGGAGCGGACGATGCCAGCAAATGTTTAAGCGCCACTTAACCCTAATTTTTAAGGTTGATTTTTTCTCACCTCACACGCGGATGCGGCTGGAGCGTTGCCAAAATGCGGCGGTCGCGCGCCGCAATTGCTAACGATTGATGAAGCCGCAATGCGGCGAAGCGAGATTTGTTAACGCTTGTGCTGGGGCAACCTGGGCAGGAACACCGCAAGCAGGCCGATCGCCGGCAGATAGGCGCAGACCTGGTAGACGAACTCGATCGAGGTGCGATCGGCGAGCTTGCCGAGTACGGCAGCCCCCAGGCCCCCGATGCCGAAGGCGACGCCGAAGAACACGCCGGAGATCATGCCGAATCTGTGCGGCACCAGCTCCTGCGCGAATACGATGATCGATGACGTGGTCGAGGAGATGATCAGGCCGATGATGACCGACAACACAGCGCTCGCAACGAGCCCGGCATAAGGCAGCGCCAGCGTGAACGGCAGCGCGCCCAGGATCGAAATCCAGATCACGATCTTGCGGCCGAAGCGATCACCCAAGGGACCGCCCAGAAACGCACCGACCGCGTTCGCCGCGAGGAAGATGAAGAGATACATCTGCGCTGCCTGCGTGGAGACGCCGAAGCGGTCGATCAGGTAAAAGATGTAGTAGCTCGACAGGCTCGATACGTAGAGCTGCTTTGAGAACAGCAGCGCGACCAGCACGAGCAGCGCAACGGCGACGCGTCGCGAGCTCGGCGCGTCGGGATGGGACTGAAGTGCCGCCGTCTTCTTCGCCTTGATCTGCGGCGCATACCAGCGGCCGATCCGCCAGAGGATAAGGATCGCCAGGAACGCGATCGAGGAGAACCAGGCGATGCTGCCCTGCCCGAACGGCACCACGATCAGCGCAGCCAGCACCGGCCCCATCGATGTGCCGAAACTGCCACCGAGCTGAAACACCGATTGCGCAAAGCCGTAGCGGCCGCCGGAGGCGAGCCGCGCGATGCGTGCCGATTCCGGATGAAACACCGCCGAGCCGAGGCCGACCAGCGCGGCGGCAACGAGAATGACGAGGTATTGCTGCGCGGCGCTGAGCAGCAGCAGGCCGAAGAAGGTCGAGGCCATGCCGATCGCCAGCGAATAGGGCTGCGCCTTCTTGTCGGTGTAATGGCCGACCACCGGCTGGAGCAGCGAGGCCGTGAATTGGAAGGCCAGCGTGATCATGCCGATCTGCGCGAAGTCGAGCGCGTAGGTGTCCTTCAGGATCGGATACACCGAGGCGATCAGCGACTGCATGGTGTCGTTGAGGAAGTGCGAGACGCTGATGCCGGCGAGCACGACATAAGCCGGCCCTGCCGCTTTGGCAGCGGGTGCCACGTCGGCGACAACGACGGACTCGGTCAGCGTTCCCTCTGAGACGACGACAGGCTTGTTCAAAGCAGCGATCCCGGCGCGGCAGATTGCCGCGATCTGATCGTTACGATGCACGCGGCGCTCGAACCACCGCCAATCGCTTATGGCTGGGATGCGCGTGTCTTACCCAATTCCCGCGAGTCCGGAATCGTAGGGTGGGCAAAGGCGCATTTGCGCCGTGCCCACGATCTGTCCGAGACGGCGACGGAGCGTGGGCACGCTTCGCTTTGCCCACCCTACGCTGCTGCCCGTGAGGTGAGATCACCCACCCCGCTCGTGCTTGAAAACCTCACGCCGCGGCGTGGCCCAGCGCGGAGACGATGGTGTCGACGACGTCCTCGACCAGGAGGCGGTCCTCGCCCTCGCCCATGACGCGGATCACCGGCTCGGTGCCGGAGGAGCGGATCAAGAGGCGGCCATGGCCGTTGAGACGCTTCTCGCCGTCGGAGATCGCCGACTTGACGTCGGAATCGTCGAGCGGCTTGCCGCCCTTGTGGCGGACGTTCTTGAGGATCTGCGGCAGCGGATCGAAACGGTGGCAGACTTCGGACACCGGCCGGCGCAACTTCTGCACCACGGCCAGCACCTGCAATGCCGCAACGAAGCCATCGCCGGTGGTGGCGTAGTCGGACAGGATGATGTGGCCGGACTGCTCGCCGCCGAGATTGTAGCCGCCGTTCAGCATCTGCTCGAGCACGTAACGGTCGCCGACCGGCGTGCGCACGAGATCGAGCCCCTGCCCGTTCAGGAAACGCTCGAGGCCGAGATTGGACATCACGGTGGCGACGATGCCCGGCCGCGACAGCCGGCCGTCTTCCTTCCAGCTCTGCGCGATCACGGCGAGCAGCTGGTCGCCGTCGACGATATGGCCGCGCTCATCGACAAGGATGACGCGATCGGCGTCGCCGTCCAGCGCGATGCCGATGTCGGCGCGCATCTCGCGCACCTTCTTCGACAGGGCTTCCGGCGAGGTCGAGCCGCATTCCTTGTTGATGTTGAAGCCGTCGGGCTCGACACCGATCGGCACGACGTCGGCACCCAGCTCCCACAGCGCCTCCGGCACTACCTTGTAGGCAGCGCCATTGGCGCAATCGACCACGACGCGCAGGCCGTCCAGCGACAGATCGCGCGGCAGCGTGCGCTTGGCGAATTCGATGTAGCGGTCATGCACGCCGTCGATGCGGCGAGCGCGGCCCAGGCTCGCGCTTTGTGCGAGCCTCTTGTCGAGGGATTCGTCGAGCAGCTGCTCGATCTGCCGCTCGACGTCGTCGGACAGCTTGAAGCCCTGCGGGCCGAATAGCTTGATGCCGTTGTCCTCGAACAGATTGTGCGAGGCCGAGATCATCACGCCGAGATCGGCGCGCATCGACTTGGTCAGCATCGCCACCGCCGGCGTTGGCATCGGCCCGACCAGCAGCACGTCCATGCCGACGGAGGTGAAGCCCGCGACCATCGCGTATTCGATCATGTAGCCGGACAGGCGGGTGTCCTTGCCGATCACCACCCGGTGGCGATGATCACCGCGCTGGAATGCGAGGCCTGCGGCCTGGCCGACCTTGAGCGCGAGCTCCGGCGTGATCAGTCCGTTGGCGCGGCCCCGAATCCCGTCCGTCCCGAAATATTTGCGACTCATATCGTCCCCCGAGCAACAACCAGGGATCCCCATTGCAACCACGGGCTGCCCGAACGGGCCCCGCATCCCTGATTTGCTTGGGCTGTTATAATGCCTGTGCGGCTAACTTGGCTTCAAAAAATATGATGAATCATTACGGAACCGCGCCGCATTGATCTGATAACGTGTTGTTAACATTATGCTTCCCGCGCGAGCCGGAAAAGACGAGGGAACCCGCCCTCAGTCCGAGCGCTTCACATGGCCATCCCCGCGGCTCGGCGCCGGCTGGGTGACGTTGACGGGATCGGAGCCCGGAAAGGTCTCCTCCAGCCCCTCTTCCAGCGCGGCCTCGAGATCGCGCTTCTCCTTGATCTCTTCCGGGGAAGGTCCAGCGTGCGGCCTCGTCATGGCGCTCTCCTGCAAAACGTTCTGCAAACGATTTGGCTGTGCATCCAACCATGCTAGATGACCTCGAAATCTTGCGATGCAAGACTTCCGAGTCAGACGGGCCGGGGAAACGAGCATGAAGCATATTACCTGTATCGACGATCTTCGCGCCCTGCATAAGCGCCGCGTGCCGAAGGCGTTCTTCGACTATTGCGACCGCGGCTCCTATGCCGAGGAAACGCTGCGCGCCAACCGCGAGGACATGCAGGCGATCAAGTTCCGCCAGCGCATCCTGGTCGACGTCTCCAAGCGCGACACCTCGACCACGATCCTCGGTGAGCCCTCGACCATGCCGCTGATGCTCGCGCCCGTCGGTCTGCTCGGCATGCAGCATGGCGACGGCGAGATCCACGCCTGCCGCGCCGCGCAGGCCGCCGGTATCCCGTTCACGCAGTCGACCATGTCGATCTGCTCGATCGAGGACATCGCCGCCAATGTCGAGAAGCCGTTCTGGTTCCAGCTCTACGTCATGAAGGACCGCGGCTTCATCAAGGAATTGATCGAGCGCGCCATCGCGGCCAAGTGCAGCGCGCTTGTGCTGACCGTGGACCTCCAGGTGATCGGCCAGCGCCATGCCGACATCAAGAACGGCATGACGGTGCCCCCCGAGTGGTCGCTGTCGAAGCTGCTGGATTTCGCCAGCAAACCGGCCTGGGTCTCCGGCGTGCTTCAAGGCAAGCGCCGCACCTTCGGCAACATCGCCGGTCACGTGAAGAACACCGAGGATCTCAACCGCCTTGCCGAATGGACGGCGTCGCAGTTCGACACCTCGCTGAGCTGGAAGGACGTCGAGTGGGTCCGCAGCATCTGGCCGGGCAAGCTGATCATCAAGGGCATCCTCGACGTCGAGGATGCCGAGGAAGCGGCCAAGACCGGCGCGCAGGCCCTCGTCGTCTCCAACCATGGCGGCCGTCAGCTCGACGGCGCGCCGTCATCGATCGAGGTGCTGCCGGAGATCGCCGACGCGGTCGGTGACAAAATGGAGATCATGTTCGACGGCGGCATCCGCTCCGGCCAGGACGTGATGCGCGCGCTCGCCCTCGGCGCAAAGTCCTGCATGCTCGGCCGCGCCTACGCCTATGGCTTGGGGGCCGGCGGTCAGGCCGGCGTCGCCAAGGCGATCGACATCATCCAGAAAGAGCTGCTCACCACCATGGGTTTGTGCGGCGTCAACCGGATCGACGAGATCGACGATCATATCATTGCGATGTGACCGCAGAGACGGTGCCGTAGGGTGGGTTAGGTCCGCGGATGCGCAAAGCGCAGTCCGCTGAGCGTAACCCACCATCTCCGTCCGCATTTTCGGAAGCATGGCGGGTTACGCTTCGCCTAACCCACCCTACACGTCCTCCGCTTCGCCCCTCACATCGGCGGCGTCAGGCCGTCGCGGCCGACGCTGACGCGGTTGGTCTCGAACGAGCCGTCCGGCAATTGCTTCATGAAGGCGATGACTTTGGCGCCGGCCTTCAGGTCGGATTTGTCACCGGGCACGAAGGTCACCACCGGCGTGTTGTCGGCCACGAATACCTTCTTCTCGCCGTCCTTGTACTTGACCAGCAGCGTATGGCCGTCATTGCCGACGACGCTTTCCGCCACCGTCGCATTGGTCATGCTGGAGTTGGGCTTGAGATCATAGGGCCGCGAGCCCTCGCCAGTGCCGCGCATGCTTTCCGGAAACACATGCACCTCGACCGCGTTCTGGCCGCCCTCCGGCCCCGGCACGGTGGTCGCGCCGATGAACGAACCCGGCTTGATGTCGGCGAGCGAGATCTTTGTAATGCCCGAGACGTTCACGTCAGGAGCGATACGCAGCTTGACGTCCTCGCCGCTGCGCGACTTCACCTGCATGGTGTCGCCATTGACGGCTTCGATGGTGCCACGCACGCGCGTCGGCACCGGCGCCTTCTGGGCGAAGGCGCAATAAGTCGAGACGGCCACCATCGCGACGGCGATCAGCGGACGTGTGAAAGTTGCACGTTGAACAGACATGACGGTCTCCGGTTATCCCCACGGATGGAGAACTCCGGACCACGCGTGCTATTCTCTCAAGTCTTTGTGAGATCGGCCTCGACCAGCGCCCGCAGCTCGGCCGTGACCTCTGGCCGCCGGCCGAACCACAGCTCGAAGCCGCGCACCGCCTGATGCAGCAGCATGCCGAGCCCGTCGGCGGTCTTCAGGCCACGCGCCGCTGCGGCAGCGAGCAGCGGCGTCACCAGCGGGACATAGACGAGGTCGGCTACGACCGCCGCCGGCGGCAGGCGCGCGACATCAACATCGAGTGATGGCTGGCCGTGCATGCCGAGCGAGGTCGTGTTCACGAGAAGTTTTGCGCGTGGCAGCACGTCGTCGATGCCGTCCCACGTCACAGGACACACGCTGGGCCCGAACTGCCTTGCCAGCGCCTCGGCCCGCGCGTCGGTGCGGTTGGCGAGATGGACGCGCTTGATGCCGCGTTCGAGCAGCCCGAACACGACCGCGCGCGAGGAACCGCCGGCGCCAAGCACCAGCGCTTCCTCGGCCGCTCCCCAGCCGGGCGCGCTGGCGTCGAGATTGTTGATAAAGCCTTCGACGTCGGTGTTGGTCGAGTGGAGTTCGCCGTCGGCAAACCACAGGGTGTTGGCCGCGCCCACGGCCTTTGCGCGGGCATCGGGCGTCGACAGCGCCAGCACGCCTTCCTTGTGCGGGATGGTGACGTTGGCGCCGACGAAGCCGCGCAACGACAGCCGCAGCACGAAATCCCTGAGATCGTCGGGCGGCACCGCCTCGATGACGTAGCCGCCTTCAATGCCCAGCGTGCGGAGCCAGTAATGATGGATCAGTGGCGAGCGCGAATGCGCGGCCGGCCATCCGACCAGACAGGCTGCAGGAGCTTTGGACGCGGTCATCTTTCCCTCGGGGTCGTATTCCCGAGGCGATCCATTTCGCGTCGCGCCCGCTCTGTCAAGCGCAGGCGCCGCGGTGGCGGCGAGAGAATGGCTCGCTGTCAGCTCGCGGCCGCCTCCTCGACCGCGCCGCCTTTGATGTCGGCAATCGCGCGCTCGAGGCTCTGGCGATAGCGCGCACGCGGCGGCGTCACGCCATGGGTGAGCAGCGCGCGGCGGACCGCGGGCGATGCCCCCGTGATGAACAGCCGGATGCCCTGGCGGTGCGCCTTGGCGGCGACCCGGCCAAGCACATTGGCCGCCGTCGAATCCAGGAACGGCACCGCGGCGAAATCGACCACGAAGGCCTTGCGCTTGTCGGCGACCCCGTCGAGCACGCCCCCGATCGCGGAGGCCGCGCCGAAGAAGAACGCGCCGGTGATGCGATAGACCAGCACGTCGCGATCAACCGCAAGCGCAGGATCGTAGGGAACGCGATCGCCATTGCCGTCGTCGGGACGGTCACCGGCGACCAATGGCGAGCGTTCCTCGATGCCCGTCATCTCCGCCATGCGATGGATGAACAGCACCGCGCCGAGCGCGAAGCCGACCAGGATGCCTTCGGTCAGATCGCGGAAGATCGTCAGCAGGAAGGTCGCGAGCAGCACGATTGCATCGCCCCATGACGAGCGCAGCAACGTCGCGAATTCGTGCTTCTCCGCCATGGTCCAGGCCACCACGACCAACACCGAGGCGAGCGCGGCGAGCGGGATGTAGCTTGCGAGCGGCGCAGCGATCAGCATGAACAGCAGCAGGAAGACCGAATGCAGCATGCCCGCGAGCGGCCCGCGCGCACCGGCGCGGATGTTGGTCGCGGTGCGCGCGATCAGTCCGGTGACGCAGATGCCGCCGAACAGCGCGGAGCCGATATTGGCGGCGCCTTGCGCCACCAGCTCGCAATTGGAGCGATGGCGACGCCCGGTCATGCCGTCGGCGACCACCGCCGACAGCAGCGATTCGATGGCGGCCAGCAGTGCGAATGCGATCGCATCCGGCAGCACGGCGGTCGCCTTCGCAATCGAGAACGCCGGCAAGGCTGGCGAGGGCAATTCGCGCGGAATGCCGCCGAAGCGCGAGCCGATGGTCTCGACCGGGAGCGCCAGCACGCTGCTGGCGACCGCAGCAAACACGACGGCGATCAGGATGCCGGGCCAGGACGGCCGCCACCGGCGCAAGGTCGCGATGATGGCGATGCTGACGATGGCGACCGCGACGGCGGACGGATTGACGGTGTTGAGGCCGCCGGCAAGCGCAACGAGCTTTGGAACGAACTCGCTGGGTTCTTTCCCCGCGAGCGTGATGCCTGAGAGATCGCGGAGCTGGCTGGCGAAGATGATCACGGCGATGCCGGCGGTGAAGCCGACCGTGACCGGATAGGGAATGAACTTGATGTAGGTGCCGACCCGCAGCAGGCCCGCGGCGATCAGAAACAGACCCGCCATCATGGTGGCGAGAATGACGCCGTCGACACCGTGACGCTCCGCGGTCGCCGCGACCAATACGATGAACGCGCCGGCAGGTCCACCGATCTGGAACCGGCTGCCGCCGAGCAGCGAGGCGATGAAGCCGCCGACGACGGCGGTGTAGAGGCCGCGGTCCGGCGTCACGCCCGAGGCGATCGCGATCGCCATCGACAGCGGCAGCGCCACGATCGCAACCGTCAGGCCGGCGAAGACGTCGGCGCGGAAATCCGATAGGCCGTAGCCTTCACGCCAGACGGTGAGGAGCTTTGGCAGATACAGTTCGGCGAAGGTCGGCTGACGCAGCTGATGCAGCCGGCTGGCGTGATCGCTTGTGATGCTCATCTCGGCCAAGTGCTCCGCTGCCCCTCGATGCTCCGAAGCATCGTGCGTCCCGTGTTGCCGAGGTGCGACGATGCGCTAGCCCATCTTGATCCCGAGCACGATCACCGTTCGATCATGCTCCGACGCGGCGCGGCGGCCCCGGCTCCTTCAGGCGAACGCCACGCCCGCCGCTGTCGCTGCGGACCTGCTCGCCGATCAGCTCGACGCCGGCCCGGTCGAACGCCTCGACCACCTTGATCAGGGTCTCGACCACGCCACGCACATTGCCGGTGCTGGCTTCCATCCGCTGGATGGTCGGCAGCGAAACGCCGGCGAGCTCGGCCAGGGTTTTCTGGTCAATGCCGAGCAGCGCGCGGGCTGCCCGCATCTGGAACGACGTGATCACCTTGGCCTCACTTACCAGCACTTATAAATGATATCTCAGACATATACAATGATGTAAAATACATCATTCGGGGCTGGACGCAAGTGGCTGACCGTCTGTCTCCGCCGTCATTGCGAGGAGCCCTTGCGACGAAGCAATCCAGGCTACCTCCGCAGAGACAGTCTCTGGATTGCTTCGCTTCGTTCGCAATGACGCGTGGAGAGGGCGAGGCCTACATGAAACGCGGCATGCGCGGACACAGCTCCCCACTCTCCCTCTCCCCGTGAAGAACGGGGAGAGGGAGTGAGAGAGCGGTGCCCCTTACTGCGCGAAACCGATCACGCCGCGTGTTGATGTGCGGCGATGATCTGGTCGGCGGCGCGGCCGGTGACTTCGGCCATGTGGTCGAACTGGCGCGTGAAGCTACCGGCGCCGGCGGTGGCCGAGCGCAGCTCCACGATCAGCTCGCCGATCTCGGCTTCCGGCATCATGGCGCGCACGCAGTCCCAGCCGCTCCAGCCGTCGCGGGTGTCGAAGCCGAGGATCTGGCCGCGCCGCGCCGACAGGATCGCGTTGATCTTGGCGGTGGCGTCGGTCGGGCAGACGATCTCGACCACGTGGATCGGCTCCAGCAGCACCGACTGGCACTGCGGCAGACCTTCGTTGAGCCCGACCCGCGCCGCCGTGCGGAAGGCGAGGTCGGAGGAATCGACGCTGTGATAGGAGCCGTCGGTCAGCGTCACCTGCACATCGGTGACGGGGAAACCGAGCGGACCGCGCGTCAATCCGTCGACGACGCCTTCTTCCACCGCGCCGATGTAGTTGCGCGGCACGGCGCCGCCGACGACCTTCTCGGCGAACTTGAACCCCTCGCCGCGCGCCAGCGGCCGGATATCGAGCACGACGTCGCCGAACTGGCCGTGGCCGCCGGACTGCTTCTTGTGGCGGCCGCGCTGGACGATCGGCTTGCGGATGGTCTCCTGGTAGCCGATCGCAGGCGGATGCGAGGTGATCTTGACGCCGAAGCGGTCGCGCAGCCGCTCGCTGGCGACGCGCAGATGCATCTCGCCCTGTCCCCACAGCACGGTGTCGTGGGTCTGGGCGTTCATCACGATGACGAGCGAGGGATCTTCCTCGTGCAGCCGTGTCAGCGCCTGGCCGAGCTTGACGTCGTCCTTGCGGTCGGTGGCCGCAACCGAGATCGCGAGCACCGGCGGCGTCGGTTCAGCGGCGGCGAGCGCCGCCGGCGGGGTCTTGCCGTTCGAGACCGTGTCACCGGTCTTGATCGGATCGACTTTGGCGAGCGCCACCGTGTCGCCGGCTTCCGCCGCCGCGCGCTTGGTGTCGTAGGCGCCGTTGACGGCAAGAATGCCGGAGACGCGGCCCGCTCCGCCGGACGAGGATTGCAAGGTCGCACCGTCCTCGAGACGACCGGCGAGCAGCCGCGTCAGCGACAGCTTGCCGCCGTGCTGCGAATGCAGCGTCTTGAAGACGAAACCGAGCGCGTCCCTGGTCTCGGGAACGCCGAGACGTTTTGCCGTCTCCGAAATGCCCGGCGCCTCGTGACGCAGCGCCTTCATCAGACGCAGCACGCCATTCTCGCGCGCAGCAGCTCCTAACAGGACAGGACAGATCAGACCCTCGCGCAACTCGCGGGCGAGATCGTCGAACACGGCATCGCGCGGCGGCTGGATGTCCTCGAGCAGTTGCTCCATCAGCGCATCGTCGTGATCGGCGAGCTTCTCCAGCATCGAGAAGCGGGCTTCCTTCTCGCGATCGAGATTGCCGCCTTCGAGCGCGACCACCTCGGAGGCCTTGTGCTCGCGATAGACGAAGGCGCGTTCCAGCGCGAGATCGACGAAGCCCTCGATCAGTTCGTCCTTCCAGATCGGGATCTGGCGCAGCACAAGCGGCACGCGGGAAGCGGGCTGCAGCATGGCGAGCGACTCGCGGATGCGCTGGCTCGCACGGTCGATCTTGTTGAGGAACAGGAAACGCGGGATCTTCAGCTCCTCCAGCTCGCGCAGGATGATCTGAAGCTGCGGCAGCTTCTTCTCGTCGGCCTCGCAGACCACGATGGCGGCATCGACCGCGGGCAGCGCGGCGCGCATGTCGTGGGCAAACTCAACGGAACCGGGACAATCGAGGAAGGTGTAGCTGTCGCCCATGAAACTCGTGGTGGCGGCAGTGAGCCCGACAGTCATCTTGTGATGACGGGCCTCTGGGGTAGCGTCGCCGACGGAAGTTCCGGCGTCGACGCTGCCAGCGCGCGGGATTGCGCCCGTTCGCGCCAGTATTGCTTCGAGAAGTGTGGTTTTACCGCTTTGGAAAGGGCCCACCAGCGCGATGCACCGGGGACCTCGGGGACTTCTGACGTCTTGTCCCATTCGCCGCCTCCTTGGTGTGGAGCTCGGCCCATGATTGGGTCGGCAAACGCAGATGCTCTGCCCGTCCCCGAGATTTGGCAAGCATCAAACGTCGCTGCGGTGCGTCTTCCGTTAGATCAAGTCTTAACAGCCCAATGTTCCACCTCTCCCCAGCGGGAAGAGGTGAACCCACACCGCCGTCGTCGGGCGCTCAACGGCCCGGACGGAGTTCCAGGCTCTCGAGGCCGGCGGCGATGTTGAGGCCAACCTGGCCCTGCACGCTGAGCGGCTGGAGCGCGATCGAATTGTTGGAGCCACCGACCAGCACGTTGCCGCCAAGGCCGACGCCGATCGAAGCGCTGCCCTGCGCGCCCGCGTAGTTGCCGGAGAGATCGCCGGGGCCGAGCCGATCGACCGGTGCGAACACGCCCCACGCCAAAGCCGTCTCCTGGGTGATGCCGATATCGAGACCGACCTTGCGGATCGTCGCGACGTAGCGATCATCGGGCAAGCCGTCGGCGCGCAGCACGCAGCCGAGATGGGTCACCGATCCCACGATGAAGCCGACGCTGGCGCCGCCACGGCATTCGAGCACACCGACCCGCGCCATCCGCTGCTGCTGCGCGCCGGCAGCAGCGACGGAGACAACGAGACTGGCGGCGGCGAGCCCTGCGAGGATGAACGAACGGCGCATGAAATATCTCCGGCAATGATGTGATGCGAGCAAAGAGCGCCCCACCCGCGATGCGCGTCTATGCCACAAGAGCCGTGACGGTGCCAGATTGTGCATGGGGATTAGCGTGCAAACAACGAAAAGGGCCCGCCGGAGGCGGGCCCTTTTCGCAGATGTCGTAGGGTGGGCAAAGCGAAGCGTGCCCACGCGTTCTTTTGCGATCGAGAGAGATGGTGGGCACGGCGCAAGTGCGCCTTTGCCCACCCTACGATCCAAACTCGCGGAGAGAACTCCCATCCCACAAGAGCGGGAAGAGGACACCGCTCGTCGCGACAGCCCTTACCGCAGATTGCCGCAGAAGCGCTGGATGCGCTTGCAGGCGTCTTCGAGATCCGAGGTCTTGGTCGCGTAGGAGATGCGGAACGCCGGGCCAAGGCCGAAGGCCGAACCCTGCACCACCGCGACGCCTTCAGTCTCAAGCAGCTCGGTGACGAAGTCCTCGTCATTGCCGATCACCTTGCCCGACGGCGCGGTCTTGCCGATCGTGCCGGCGCAGGACGGATAGACGTAGAAGGCGCCCTCGGGACGCGGGCATTCGATCCCCTTGGCCTGGTTGAGCATGGAGACGACGAGGTCGCGCCGCTCCTTGAACACCTTGTTGTTGGCGGGGATGAAATCCTGCGGACCGTTCAGTGCTTCCACCGCGGCCCATTGCGCGATTGAGGACGGGTTCGAGGTCGACTGCGACTGAATGGTCGACATCGCCTTGATCAGCTGCGCGGGGCCGCCGGCATAGCCGATGCGCCAGCCGGTCATGCAATAGGCCTTCGACACGCCGTTCACGGTGAGCGTGCGGTCGTAGAGCTTCGGCTCGACCTGCGCGACCGTGGTGAACTGGAAGTCGTCATAGACGAGGTGCTCGTACATGTCATCGGTCATCACCCAGACGTGGGGATGCTTCACCAGCACGTCGGTGAGCGCCTTCAGTTCCGAACGCGTGTAGGCAGCTCCCGTCGGGTTCGACGGCGAGCACAGGATCACCCATTTGGTCTTCGGCGTGATCGCGCGCTCGAGGGCTTCGGCCTGGAGCTTGAAACCGGTCGCGGCGGTGCAGACCACCGGCACCGGCTCGCCGCCGGCAAGCGCCACCATTTCAGGGTAGCTGACCCAGTACGGCGCGGGAATGATCACCTCGTCGCCCGGATTGATGGTGGCCATCAGCGCGTTGTAGAGCACCTGCTTGCCGCCGGTGCCGACGATGATCTGGTTCGGCTTATAGGTGACACCGTTCTCGCGCTGAAACTTGGCGATGATCGCGTCCTTCAGCTCGGGAATGCCGTCGACTGCGGTGTACTTGGTCTTGCCGGCCTCAATGGCGTGGATCGCGGCCAACTTGATGTTGGCGGGCGTGTCGAAGTCGGGCTCGCCGGCGCCAAGGCCGATGACGTTGCGGCCCGCCGCTTTCAGCGCACGTGCTTTATCCGTGACCGCGATGGTCGCGGACGGCTTCACACGGTCGAGCGCAGCGGCAAGGAAGGACATCGTCATCTCCTGACAAGCGTCGTGAAGCCTTTCGTCTCACGACTCCGATTGTGGGAATGCAGCTACCCTAAAACGTGAGCCGCTGCATCGCAAGAAACTTCGGCCCGATCCGGGAAAAACTTACGGATGGGGACGCGTTTCGAGGCGCGATTTCCCGCAATTTTCCGCAACTTTGCCTCCGGATTTGCTCATATCCGGCAAGGCGTGTCCTCGGAGCAATTTTGCGTGTTTGGTGCTGCGACGAAAACCGCTCGTCGTCATGCCTGGGCTTGGCCCGCCTGCGCGGCCGAAGCCGCTTCGGCGAGGCGAAGGCCCGGGCATCCACGTTCTTCGTGCCGTGTGGCAACACGTGGATGGCCGGGACAAGCCCGGCCACAAGGATGCTGAGGCTTGGACTGTCCTCGATAGTCGATACGATGCCCTACCCGCTGCAGGATCCCGCAGAGCAAAGCTACGACGCGTTGACGCAAGCGTGATCTGATTTGCAGCGTCGCGCGAAAATGATCTTCCGCGGCACTGCACTGCGGTAGGGTTTTCGAGTTTTTCTATTGGCCGGCCCTTGCGGCGGATTCGCATCGGCATCATTGTTTAGCCGCGTCGCGGGGTCACGAGCGCCGCGTATTCCCGTCCCAGGATTCGAACTTCCCAGAATGTACAAGCTCTATTCGATGCAACGCTCGGGCAACAGCTACAAGGTCCGCCTTGCGCTGGCGCTGCTCAACCTGCCTTACGAAGCGATCGAGGTGGACATTCTGCGCGGCGAGAGCCGCACGCCGGACTTCCTGACCAAGAACCCGTCGGGACAGGTGCCGCTGCTCGAGGTCGGCCACGACCGCTATCTCGCGGAGTCCAACGCCATCCTCTGGTACGTCGCCGTCGGCACCCCGCTTGCGCCCGAGAACCGCATCGACCGTGCCGAGGCGCTGCAATGGATGTTCTTCGAGCAGCACGCGCTCGAACCGAACATCGGCGCCGCCTATTTCTGGCTATCGCTGGTCAAGGGCGGCCGCGACCTCCAGACCCATTCGCTGGAAGATTGGATGGAGCGCGGCTATGGCGCGCTCCAGGTGATGGAGAACCACCTCAAGACCAACGCCTATTTCGCCGCGCGCCAGCTCACGGTCGCCGACATCGCGCTGTACGGCTACACCCACCTGGCCGACCGCTGCGACTTCGACCTCCAGGCCTTCCCTGCGATCCGGGACTGGCTGAAGCGGGTGGAAGCCGCGCCCGGCTTCGTGTCGATGGACTGGCGGCCGGCCGACATCGACGATCCCGCCAGCATCGCCGCCAGTGCCTGACGGCGCCGCTCTGCTCTAGGGAATAGCGGGTATAAAGGTAATATTTGCCGCAATCTGGCCATTTTCGTCGCGAGGGCCGCCGCAATATTGCCGGTTGAAACTGGGAAATTGTGGAAAGTCGCGGGTGATTCGCTCGCGCGTTGAGGGATTTAGACCATGATACGGGCGTCCGGCACGGCAGGCTTTCACGGCCATCCCGAGACCGTCGCGTCTTCCCGACTGGCCAATGCGGTCGCGGCCTCGCTCGCCGTCGCCGCGCTCTCGCTCTGCCTGATCGTCACCCTGACGGTGCTGTCGACCAAGGCGACCATGGCGATGGGCCTGCCGGTCTGACACCCGTTTCATCCTGGTCCAGCCGTCAAGGCGACGCATGCCCCGCGCCCACCGGCATCGCAACAGGACGTCGATGAAATCACCTGTGGTAGTCGTTGCAATCACACTGACCGCGGCGATCCTGGTCGCGGCGTCACTGCTGATTGTCGTCGGCACCCGCAAGGGCCCGGGGACGTCGACGCTGAACGCGCCTGCGCAGCAACAGCGCGTCAAGCACGCGCACCTCGTTTAAAATCATCCGAAAGCCTTACGCTTGCAAGCAAGCGCGCCTTAGGCACACCACGCAAAAACGCATCGCAGTCACGCAACGATCGGTCAAAGTTGCGGTCTTACCTCGGTCGGGAGGAGCGAGACTGGTCCATGCGGTTCGGATGGCGTGCGATCTCCGGTCCGGTGTTGACGGCAGCAACCCTGCTGCTGGCGACGCTCCTCGATCGCTTTATCCCCACTCCCTCGCCCGCACCGTTGCTCATCGGCATCGTGGCCCTTGCCGGCGCGCTGTCGGGTCTCGCCTCCGCCATTACCAGCGCAGCCGTCGCGGTGATCGGTGCGGCGCTGTTCTTCCTGAGCCGCCACGGCATTCCCCCCTCTGCCGCCGATCTGGTCCGGCTCGGCCTGCTGGCCTTCACGGCTGCCGGCACCGCCGGCATCACCGGCCTGATGCGCGAGCGGCTGCTCGGCACGTTCGCGGCCGAGCGCCGAAGTCACGCCACCGCCGCGCGGCTGTCGGCCGCGCTCGACCAGGTCGATATCGGCATCGTCCTGCTCGATGCCGAGACGCGGGCCGAGTTCATCAACCGCGCGTTCCGCGATTACTTTGCGGTGCCGGACGAGATCGCCGACGGCAAGCCGCCCTTCATCGCGCTGATGTATCACAGCCGCGACACCGGCGCGTTCGAACTGCCCGAGGACGAGCTCGGCATTTTCATCGCGCAGCGCATGGAGATGGTGCGGATCGGCGATGCCACGCCGATCAACATCGCCTTGCGCAACGGCGAGGTGCTGCGCTTCGTTTGCGCCGCCCTGCCCGACGGCGGCCGGATGCTGAGCTACACACCGGTGACCGACCTCGTGCGCCACACCGACACGCCGTCACGCGCCGACTATTACCGCTCGCTGCGCGATCCCGCGGGCCGCAAGCTGATCCGCTACCTGCGGGTCGCGGAGTGATGCAACGACGCGATTGATCGGCAATGCGATCATCACGTATGAAGGACATCTCTTTGTCGTGCCCCCGAGATCGCGGAAATCCACATGTCGCTCACCATTCGCTCCGTCACCAGGCAGGATTACGATCAATGGCTGCCGCTGTGGGACGGCTACAACGCCTTCTACGGCCGCTCCGGCCCGACCGCGCTCGCTCCCGAGATCACGAAGGTGACGTGGCAGCGCTTCTTCGACGCCTATGAGCCGGTGCACGGGCTGGTCGCCGAGAGCGACGGCAAGCTGCTCGGCATGACGAACTATCTGTTTCATCGCAGCACCACCGCGATCGAGCCGTCGTGCTACTTGCAGGACCTGTTCACGTCCGAGAGCGCCCGCGGCAAGGGCGTCGGCTCGGCGCTGATCCATGGCGTCTACGAACGCGCAAAGCTCGCGGGATCGCCGCGCGTCTATTGGCAGACGCACGAGACCAATCTCACGGCGCAGAGCCTGTACGACAAGGTCGCGGAGCGGTCCGGTTTCATCGTCTATCGCAAGCTGTTCTGATGCCCGCGCGCACCCTGT
The DNA here is from genome assembly GCF_023101665.1 of Bradyrhizobium sp. 195. NCBI lineage: Bacteria > Pseudomonadati > Pseudomonadota > Alphaproteobacteria > Hyphomicrobiales > Nitrobacteraceae > Bradyrhizobium > Bradyrhizobium sp. 195. The sequence continues at coordinate 7,091,062 of NZ_CP082161.1, forward strand.
GGATAACTCCCGCTGTCACCCGCGCGTAACATAGCGCGGCTAGGTTGCACCTGCGTCTGATCTGGCCCCCCGTCACCGATCAAGCGCCCCAAAGCGGTCCCCGTCAGTCGCCGCGTCTGATAGGGGCCGCATTTTTTTGTCCGCCTTGTCAGCATGGCAGCAGCGCGGCGAGCGCCTTGCTGGCGCGGCGCACGGTGGTCACAATGAGTGGCTGCTCATCTCTGACAGGATCTCCCATGGAAATTCGCAATCTCGGCGCCTCCGGCCTTCGGGTGTCTGCGGTCGGGCTCGGCTGCAACAATTTCGGCCAGCGCACGGATCTGGAGACCTCGCGCAAGGTGATCCATCGCGCGCTCGATCTCGGCATCACGCTGTTCGACACCGCCGACATCTATTCGAACATGGGTGGCTCGGAAAACGTGCTCGGAGCTGTCCTTGGCGACCGTCGCAAGGACATCGTGCTGGCGACCAAATATTCCAAGCCGATGGCGGAGGACGGCACCAAGCAGGGCGCCTCGCGCCGCTACATCATGGACGCCGTCGAGGCCAGCCTGAAGCGGCTGAAGACCGACTACATCGATCTCTATCAGCAGCACGACTATGACCCGCTAACGCCGATCGAGGAGAGCCTGCGCGCGCTCGACGATCTCGTCCGCCAAGGCAAGGTTCGCTACATCGGCAATTCGAACTTTCCGGCCTGGCGCGTCGCTGAAGCCGAGCATGTCGCACGCGCGATGAATGTCAGCCGCTTCGTCTCCTGCCAGGACGAATATTCACTCATCATGCGCGATATCGAGAAGGACCTGCTGCCGGCAGCAACGGAATACAGCCTCGGCCTGTTGCCGTTCTTCCCGCTCGCCAGCGGACTTCTGACCGGCAAGTACCGGAAGGGCGAGGCCGCGCCTGACGATACCCGCTTCGGCAAGGTGCCGCGGCTGCGCGACCGCTACGTCACGCCGCGCAACGAGGACATCGTCGAGAAGCTCCACGCCTTTGCCAAGGCCCGTGGCCACAGCATGCTCGAGCTCGCCTTCTCCTGGCTCGCCGCGCGACCGCAGGTGTCGAGCGTGATCGCCGGCGCCACGCGCGTCGAGCAGATCGAGGAGAACGTCAAAGCGATTGCCTGGAAGCTCAGCGCGGAGGAGATGGCGGAGATCGACAAGATCACTCAGGTCTGACGTGCGAGGCGTGGCGCTACTTCGCGCCGCGTCCGACGGTCTGCATCACCTCGAAGCCTTCGAACTGGGGATGACCGAGATAGAGCGGCTTGTTGTCGCCGGCCCGGTGATGCGCGGCACGAAATGCTTCCGACTTGGTCCAGGCCTCGAACGCCGCATGGTTCGCCCACACCGTGTGCGAGGCGTACAGCGTGTGGTCCTCGAGCTCGGGGCCCCGCAGCAGATGGAATTCGACGAAGCCCGGCACCTTGTCCAGATGCGTATCGCGGCTGAGCCAGACCTGCTCGAAGGCGGCCTCGGAGCCCTTGGCGACGCGGAAGCGGTTCATGGCGATGTACATGGGTGTGGTCTCCTGATGCTCAGCCAATTATTTCGTCATTCCGAGCTCGCGCCAAGAGGCGCGCCCCGGAATGACGGCGCTTAGGCAAGTAGCCCTTTCATGGGCTTCGCACTGGCGCTGTCCGGAAACACCGTTTCCGCCAGCACGCGTTCGGACAGGCCGAACTGGTCCTGCAGCACGCCCTTGATCACCGAACGCAGATCCGTGGTGGGCTTGAGGTCGCGGCCTTCATGGAGGTTGGCGAGCTTGAGACCCGGCCAATCGGAGATGACGCGGCCGCCCTTCACGGCGCCGCCGGCGAGCAGCGCGATCGTGCCGGTGCCGTGATCGGTGCCGTCGGTTCCGTTGATGCGCGCGGTGCGGCCGAATTCGGTGGCGACGACGACGACGGTGTCGCGCCAGCGATCGCCCAAGCCGCTTTCGAATTCGGCGAGTGCGCCGTCGAGCCCGCCGAGCAGGAAGGCAAGACGACCGACCGGGCCGCCTTCATTGGCATGCGTGTCCCAACCGTCGAAAGCGAGTGCGGCGATGCGCGGGCCATCGTCCGCCGCCATCAGCTTGGCCGCGCCACGCGCCACCTGCCGCATCTGCGTCACCGCATTGCCGGGCTTGCGCTTCATGTCGTCGCCGCTCGCGGCCTTGTCGAGCTGGAGGCCTTGCGACAGCGCCATGGCCAACGCGGGATCGCGGTGACGGTAGAGATCGACGAGGCGCATCGCGGTGTCGTCGTCAGCCTGGGGCAGCGCGACCGGCGCCCAGCCGACCGTCGGCGCATTGCCGCGCAGCACCAGCGGCGTGGTGGGCCCGATCGCAAGACCGCTCGATACGCGCTCGCCGCGCGGCAGCGCTTCCAGCGCACGGTTGAGCCAGCCGGATTGCACGCGGCCCGGCCCGGCATAGCCGCTTTCGAGCACGTCTTGGCCGTCGAAATGCGAGCGGTCGCGATAGGGCGTCGCCACCGCGTGGATCACCGCGGCACGCCTGTCGCGGTACATGCGAGAAAATTCCGGCATCGCCGGATGCAGCGCGAAAAAGGAATCGAGCATGATCGCGGGATGGGCGCCGTCCGCGGCGAGCGCGATCGAGCCGTGCAGGCCGGCATAGTCGGGGTCGCCGAGCGGCGCGACGGTCGAAAGCCCGTCGAGCGCGCCGCGCAGGATCACCACGATCAGCCGGGGATCGCGCCCGTCGGCGGCGCGCGCGAATTTCGGCAGGTGAGCCCAGGCCGCGAACGAGGCGCCGCCGAGCAGCAGGCCGCGCCGCGAGGTGAGAAGCCGGTTCTCGACGCAATCGATCATCGTCATCTCCGCTGCATTTCCGGCGACATCAGCAGCAGCGCCAGCGCCTGCTGGCGCGACTCCGCGCGCTCGACGGCTCGCCGCGTCTCGATGGAGGCCGCATCCGCCGCCGCGAATTCCAGGAGGTCGAGCGGATCGATATTGCTGCCGAGCCGCGAGCCAATCTGGGCCGCGATGTCGAGCCTGAGCTTCATGCCTTCAGGCGCGGCCCAGGCTGCATTGGTGTCGGGAAAGCCGTTGGGCCCGGCCGGCGACCACAGCGGTTGCCCAAGCAAATTGAGGCCGTTGAGATAGCGGCTCGGGTCCTCCGGCACGCGCGCGAGCAGCTGTCCGCTCGCGACGAGGAAATCGTAAGGACTGCGCATCTTGGTCAGCGGCGCTTGCCACGCTTCATCCGAATCGACCAGCGCCATGGCAAGCGCCTTGAGGTCGCCGTCGGTCTTGACGAAGACATCACGCAGGCGCGCAACCAGCGCCGGCGGCAGATCGTCGGCGACGAAGTGGCGGACGAATTTCGTGGCGATGAAGTTCGCGGTCGACGGATGCCGCGCGATGTCGGCGAGCGCGGCCTCGCCCTGCGCGAGCCCCGTCGGCTCATAGGTCCTGCCGAGCAGCAATTGCGGACCGGGCTGGTGCGCATTGATGTTGAACACGAAGGAGCCGGGGGGCCCGAGCTGCGCCTGCCGGCCCGCGAAGGTCCAGCCGGTGATGATGCGCGCGAGTGAGGTGACGTCGTCCTGCGTGTAGCCTCCGCCGACGCCGAGCGTGTGCAGCTCCATGATCTCGCGCGCAAGATTCTCATTGAGCCCGCGCTTGCGATTCTGGCCGGCGCGCGAATCCGGACCGAGCGATTGCTGATTGTCGAGGAAGAACAGCATCGCCGGATGCTGCTCGACGGCCCGGAGCATGTCGGCGAAGCGCCCGAGCACGTGAGGCCTGATGGCCTCGCGCTCGAACGCGCCGGCCCATATCCGCGCCAGCTCGCCCTTGCTCGCGGAAATGCAGAAGTGGTTGGACCAGAACACGACGAGACGTTCGGTGAAGCCGCACGCGACAAGGGTCGCGCGCTGCAACCGCGCCAGCGCCTCGGCGCGAAAGGTCTTCTGGATGACGTTGAGCGGCTGCGGGGCCGGCTTTGCGGCCGGCGGCGCGGCCGCATTGGGCTGCATCGCCTCTGGCCTTACCGCATCGTCCGCCGGCTTAGCCTCCGTCATCTGGCCGGCGATCTCGGTTGCTGCCGCGTTCAGCGAGAGATTGCGGCGGAGGGCGGGCTTCTGTTCGGCCGGCACCAACGTCTCGGCGGGCGCGGCGGCCTTCGCGGCTTCGCGGGCCTGTTTGACCTGATCCTGATAGGCGAACACGGCCTGCCCGAGTTGCTGCGTCGATTGCAGACCGGGCGCCTCCAGCAGCACGCCGCTTGCGCGCGCGAGCTCCGCCTTCACGAAGCCGCGCGGATCGGAGCTTGCGTTGACGAGATCGCCCGAGGCTCCGCCGCGGGCGCCGAAGCCAAAACGGTTGAGCGCGACGAGCGCGGCTTGCGAATCGCGGGCCATCGATTTGTCCTTCGCGTGGCGGGAGCCGCTTTCCGAGTCCGCGCGCGAGGCTTAATATACCGCAATGACCGATGAACCCGACATGAAAATCACGGCGAAGCTTCGACGTAAATCATGACAAATCCGAAAGACTCCTCATCGCAGGAACCACGCCGCCTCGCCTGCTCGCGCTGCGGCACCGAGTTTGCTTGCGACCTCTCGGGCACCTGCTGGTGCGCGGAGGAAACCGCAAAGCTGCCGATGCCGGTCAAGGGCGAGGATTGCCTGTGCCGCGCGTGTTTGCGCAAGGCGGCGGAGGAGGCAGTATCGTAGGGTGGGCAGACCGACTTGTCCGCCGTAGCTCGCAGCGCGAAGGCGGAAGCGTGCCCGCCAATATCCTTGCATACAGCGAAAGATGGTGGGCACGGCGCTTTGCGCCTTTGCCCACCCTACGAAGCCTAGACTGCGTATCCCGGCGACTTCCGCGCCACGCCGTCGAACGCGTCGAGCAGTTTTTCGCGCCAAGCATAAACCTGATCGTCCGCTTCCAGCAGCTTGAACGGGCTCACCACGCGCGCCCACTGGAAACCGCCGAACACGATGTAGTCGGCGTAGTTCGGCGCCTCACCGCCGAGATAGGGCTGCTTTTTCAGGGTCTGGCGCATCACCTCGAGCGATTTGCGGAAGGCCACCACGCCGGTATCGCGGCTGTCCATGACCTCTTCCAGGCTCTTGCCGCCGAAGCGCGCCTCGCGCGACTTGCGGAAATAGGCAGCGTCGATCTCGTCCAGATTTTTCGGGATGTCGGCAACGATCAGCGGAAAGATGCCGCCGACGATGGCGATGTCGCCGAAGGCGTTGAGCATGCGCGCCATGGCGCGGCCGCCCTCACCGCCGAACAGCGACGGACGGTCCGAGAAATTGTCCTCGAGATAATTCGCGATCGTCCAGGAATCGACCACCGGCTTGTCGTCATGCAGCAGCACCGGCACCTTCTCGGAGCCGTGCGGCACAAGCGCGCTCTTCTCCGTGAAGCGCCAGGGCAGCGATTGAGCCGACAGTCCCTTATGAGCAAGCGCCATCCGCGTGCGCCAGCAATACGGGCTGAAGGGGCGCGCGGAGTCGGTGCCGACGAGTTCGAAGAGTTTGAGCGGCATGAAGCTGTTCCGTCATTGCGAGCGCAGCGAAGCAATCCAATCTAACGCCGCGGAGACATTCTGGATTGCTTCGCTGGCGCTCGCAATAACGATGTCGCCACAAGCATCATCACGACAGCCTCGACGTCGCTGCAGACACCTGCCTTGGGGGGCGATGTGGCATTCAAGGTACACGCAATGAGCGAGAGACTTGCTATGAAAACAGGAGATTTATTGTCCGGAGCTTTCCCATGGCACGATTTGGCTTCTCCCTGCTTGCGGTTCTGGCTGCCATCGGCGGAATGGCGTCGGTCACCGCAGCATCGGCTGCGGACATGCGGGCTCCGATCTACAAGGCCCCGTCCGCGATCGCACCGTTCAGCTGGACGGGCTTTTATGTCGGCGGCACCGCCGGCGCCGGTTGGACCAAGGCTGATACGGGGCTCAGCGCCGTCAATGGAGCCGTTCCGCTGTACTTTCCCGCCGACATTCCCGGACTGACCGCCATCGGTTCGCCCGGCCTGTCGGCGACCAACGCAATCGTCGGCGCCAAGGCCGGCTACAATCAGCAATGGGGCAGCTTCGTCGCCGGCATCGAAGGCGACATTTCGTGGTTCCATTTCGACAGGACCGCCGCAACTTTCGGAAGTCCGTTCCTGACCTTCCCCGGCGGGACCGCGGCGTTCTCGACCAGCGTTTCGTCCAACTGGCTCGCGACCATTCGCCCCCGCGTCGGCTACGCGGTCGACAAGGCGCTGTTCTACGCCACCGGCGGTGTCGCCATCGGCGACGTCAAATATTCGAACAATTATGTGGGCTTCTCTCCGCTCGGCGCCGGCTTCGAGTTCGAGGCGGCCGCCGTGAGCCAGACGCGCGTCGGCTGGACTGCCGGTGCCGGCATCGACTACGCGATCACACCGCACTGGATCGTGAGCGGCGAATATCTGCACGTGGATCTCGGCTCGGTCTCGACCTCAGCCCCGGTCACGACAGGCAACGCGGCCACCGCGACATTCAACGTCTCAACCAAGCTGCGCAGCGATATCGGGCGCCTCGGCCTCGCCTACAAGTTCTGATCTGTCCAGGGCGGGGTGAACGTACGTCAGCGCCCGTTCGTCCGCAACAGCCTCTCGCCGCCATCCGTCACCGCAATGATCAGCCCGACACCGGGCAGATTCTCGCGCGTGACATAACCGCGCTCGGCGGCGTCTTCCCAGATGGTGAGGCGCGGGCACGAGGTCTTCCAGGTCGCGATCACCTCGGCATAGGCGCGCGGCTCGCGCGCGACCCATTCGACGAAGTCCAGCACCAGCGGATCGGCTGTCTCGCTCATTGCAAACCTCCTTTGTCGAACGCGGCCAGCACCGGCGCACGAAGCATCAGCCAGCCGCCATAGGCGATGTAGTAGCAGGCGATGGTGGTGATCAGCTTATTCGACCACGCGATGAATTGCTGGTCGGTCATGGCTTCCAGGATGCGCCGCGCCAGCGTGGTGCCGAGCATCGAGGCCGCGATCGCAACGGCAGCAAGCACGGGATCGAGGCTCGCCGCCTGGTCGATGATGCCGCCGAAATAGATCAGCTTGGTGAAATGGCTGACGAGCTGGCACATCGCCTTGGTCGCGACCTTCTCGCGCCGGCCGAAATCGCCGCCGAGGAAGAAGGTGTCGAGCAGCGGACCGGAAACGCCGGTCATCAGCATCAGGCCCATGCAGATCGTACCGTAGACTGTGCCCTGCCAGAGCCTATTAGGATCCGGCTTGATGTTCGCCGGCAACAGCCGCGCCATGAACGGGGTGATGCCGAGCAGCAGCAACGCCATCGGCTTGTCCGGCACGTAGCGGGTGAGTGACCAGGCCGCGAGCGCGACGGCGGCGCCGACCAGATAGTTCGCGACCGGCCGCCAGCGGATATGTGCCCGCCACAGAAACGCGCGCCAGCCGTTGGAGGCCATCTGCGTGATCGCATGCAACACCATCGCGGTCGGCAGCGGCATCAGGGCCAGCAGCACGCCGATCAGGATCAGCCCGCCCGCCATGCCGAACAGGCCCGACAGGAACGCGGTGGCGACCATCAGCAATCCGAGGGCAGCAATCATGATGGGCGTCACGAAGGGATCTCCGCAAAAGTTAGGGACTGCAAACTGTTCGTCTCCCTCGCCCCGCTTGCGGGAGAGGCGAAGGAAAACGTGCCTCGCTTGCCCAATTCGCGCAAACTGAGTTATCTTGGCCTGGCATCAGCTTTCCTGAGGGTCTTGCATAAGGGTCTTGAATTTGCGTCGGCTGCTGTTTCTCAACGGCATCAAGGCATTCGAGGCGGCGGCGCGGACCGGCAGCTTTGCTGCGGCCGGGCTCGAGCTGAGCGTGTCGGCGGCCGCCGTCAGCCGCATGGTTCATCTGCTGGAAGAGCGGCTCGGCGTTGCGCTGTTCGAGCGCAAGGCCAATCGCCTGGTGCTGACGCAGGCCGGCCGCGCTTATCAAAGCGGGCTGACGCCGATCTTCGATGCGCTGGCCAGCCTCACCGCGCAGGTGACGGCGCCGGCCAGCGTGCGCGTGCTCACCATCGGCGTCGGCCACACCTTTGCGATGCGCTGGCTGATCCCGCGCCTGTCGGAGTTCCGCAACGAGGAGCCCGACATCGAGGTGCGATTCACCACCGGCGGCGCGTCGGTGCCGTTCGGCGAAGATTGGAGCTGCGGCATCAAGCTCGGCACCGGTGACTGGCCCGGGCTCGTCGCCGAGCCGCTGTTCGCCGGTGACCTCACTCCTGTCTGTGTGCCCCGCCTCGCGAGTGGCCTGAAGCGCCCGGCCGACTTGAAGGGACCGAGCCTGATCCGCGTCGCGCACTCACCCGAGGACTGGCCGATCTGGCTGAAGACCGCGGGCCTCGCGCGGATCAACGCGCGCGGGCCGGAGTTCCAGTTCTACGGCCAGGCGCTGCAGGCCGCGGCCGACGGGCTCGGCATCGCCATGGGCATCCGCCCCTATATCGACGACGACCTCGCCGCCGGCCGGCTGGTCGCGCCATTTGACCTCTCGGTACCCAAGGGCATGCGCTGGTACCTGCTCTATCGCAGCTTCCAGACCGAGCAGCGCGACTTTGCCGCGTTCCGCCGCTGGATCATGCGCGCGGCGGCGGAACCCGCGGCCCGGCCTGTGAAGCGGATCGGCCGTATCGCCGCTCGGAACTGACGCCCGAAGCAAAAAAGCCGGCCGCTTGTGAACGGCTTCACATCCCAAATTACGCAATCGTGGTCCCCTGACCCTCCAACAAGACACGTACGGAACACTTTGGGGACTACCATGGCGACCCTCTACGACGGCTTTGACATCGAATCCTTCGAGGCTGGCAAAGGCCTCTGGCACGCCCGCATCCGCCGCGCCGATCTCAGCCCCCTCGCCATCGATGGCGTCCTGTTTCCGGCCATGGAAGTCGGTTTCGCCTGGCCCGATCAGAACGCCGCGATCGCCGACGCCAAGCACCACATCGACCGCTTCCGACGGCGGGCCGACAGCGACGACGAATAGGAGAGCAGGACGCAAGCGAACCAGGCCAAGGGGCAACCGGTCATGTCAGTCATCGAAATCGAAGACACCTCGGGGCCGAGGATCTACAGCCGCGCCGTGCTCTCCAACTGCCCGGAATGCGACGGCGATCTCTCGGTGCTCCGCGTGATCGGCGGGCGCGCCGGATGCGAGTACTGGACCATGCGCTGCACCGATTGCGGCGGCATCCACCTCGACATCCTGAAGCCGAATGTCACGGCGGAGGATGACGAGGGGCCGCTGCCGGCGGCGTAGGCCTCGAGGCTGCTGCCAACCTGCTGTCAGCAGGCTGCATAACGACGGGCATTCGCCCTTTATTGCGGGGCGGACTCGTCCCATATTCGCCTCATGGCGAAGAAACCTGCATCCTCCGAAAAATCCGGCAAATCTCCGAAGACCAAGGCTCCGAACTCGAAGGCGCATCGCCCCGATGTGCAGCCGATCGGGCCGGCGCTGGCCGAGCTGCTCAATCCCGCGATCAATCGCGGCGATGCCGGGCTGGGATCCGGCACCGGCCTGCAGCCGCCGCCGGACAATTCGCGCGACCGGCGATCCGGCGGCGAGGCCGCGGCGCATCGGGCGCGGGCCTCGACGCCGAAGGACTTTCCGCAGGATAATACGCGGCCCATGCCGCTGCGCACCAACCCGCAGCCGCCGGGCGCCCGCGTATCGGCCGAGGGCTTCGACGAGGCACCGCAGGCCAATTACGGAACCGCCGCCACCATCCCGACGCTCGATCCGGAACTGGCGCGGCAGCTCGGATTGCCCACCGAGGAGGACGATGCCGAGGCGCTGGCGCGTCCGCCGCGCAGCAAGATGGAGGCGCTCGGCGTCAAGGCGACCGCCGATGCGCTGGAGTCGCTGATTCGCGAGGGCCGTCCGGAGTTCCGCAAGGACGACGGCTCGACGAAAGTGTGGACGCCGCACCGGCCGCCGCGCCCGGAAAAGTCCGAAGGCGGCGTGCGCTTCGAGATCAAGTCGTCCTACGAGCCGCGCGGCGATCAGCCGACCGCGATTGCCGAGCTGGTCGAGGGCATCAATCGCAACGACCGTTCGCAGGTACTGCTGGGCGTGACCGGCTCGGGCAAGACCTACACGATGGCGCAGGTGATCGAGAAGACGCAGCGTCCCGCCTTGATCCTGGCGCCGAACAAGACGCTCGCCGCCCAGCTCTATGGCGAGTTCAAGAACTTCTTCCCTGATAACGCGGTCGAGTATTTCGTCTCCTATTACGACTACTACCAGCCGGAAGCCTACGTCCCGCGCACCGACACCTATATCGAGAAGGACTCGTCCATCAACGAGCAGATCGACCGCATGCGCCATTCGGCGACGCGCGCGCTGCTCGAACGCGACGACGTCATCATCGTCGCCTCGGTGTCCTGCATCTACGGTATCGGCTCGGTCGAGACCTATACCGCGATGACGTTCGCGCTGAAGAAGGGCGAGCGCATCGACCAGCGCCAGCTGATCGCCGACCTCGTCGCCTTGCAGTACAAGCGCACCCAGGCCGATTTCACCCGCGGCACGTTCCGCGTGCGCGGCGACGTCATCGACATTTTTCCGGCGCACTATGAGGATCGCGCCTGGCGCGTGAATCTGTTCGGCGACAGCATCGAGACGATCGAGGAGTTCGATCCACTCACCGGCCACAAGCAGGACGAGCTCGAATTCATCAAGATGTACGCCAATTCGCACTATGTGACGCCGCGCCCGACGCTGGTGCAGGCGATCAAGTCGATCAAGTCAGAGCTGAAGCAGCGGCTCGACCAGCTGCACAATCAAGGCCGCCTGCTGGAGGCGCAGCGGCTGGAGCAACGCACGACTTTCGACCTCGAGATGATGGAGGCGACGGGAAGCTGCGCCGGCATCGAGAATTATTCGCGCTACCTCACGGGACGCCGCCCCGGCGAGCCGCCGCCGACGCTGTTCGAATACGTCCCCGACAACGCGCTGATCTTCGCCGACGAAAGCCACGTCACCATCCCGCAGATCGGTGCCATGTTCCGCGGCGACTTCCGCCGCAAGGCGACGCTGGCCGAGTACGGCTTCCGCCTGCCGTCGTGCATGGACAACCGCCCATTGCGCTTCGAGGAGTGGGACATGATGCGGCCGCAGACCGTCGCGGTGTCGGCGACGCCGAGCGGCTGGGAGCTGAACGAGAGCGGCGGCGTGTTCGTCGAGCAGGTCATTCGCCCCACCGGCTTGATCGATCCGCCCGTCGATATCCGCCCGGCTCGCACCCAGGTCGACGATCTCGTCGGCGAAGTCCGCGCCACAGCCCAGGCCGGCTATCGCTCGCTGATCACGGTTCTCACAAAACGCATGGCGGAGGACCTGACCGAATATCTGCACGAGCAGGGCATCCGCGTCCGCTACATGCACAGCGACATCGACACCATCGAGCGCATCGAGATCATCCGCGATTTGCGCCTCGGTGCCTTCGACGCGCTGGTCGGCATCAACCTCCTGCGCGAGGGCCTCGACATTCCCGAATGCGCGCTGGTCGCGATCCTCGACGCCGACAAGGAAGGTTTTCTGCGCAGCGAGACCTCGCTGATCCAGACCATCGGCCGCGCCGCGCGCAACGTCGACGGCAAGGTGATCCTCTACGCCGACCAGATGACGGGCTCGATGGAGCGCGCCATCGCCGAGACCAACCGCCGCCGCGAAAAACAGGTCGAGTACAACAATGCCAACGGCATCACGCCGGAGAGCGTGAAGAAGCAGATCGGCGACATCCTCAACTCCGTCTACGAGCGCGACCACGTGCTGGTGGAGGTCGGCGGCCACGACATGACCGACGACGTCATCTCGATCGGCCACAATTTCGAAGCCGTGCTCGGTGATCTCGAAACACGGATGCGCGAGGCCGCCGCCGATTTGAACTTCGAGGAAGCCGCGCGCCTGCGCGACGAGGTCAAGCGCCTGCGCGCCACCGAGCTCGCCGTGGTCGACGACCCCACGGCGAAGCAGCGCGCCGTCGCTGGCAAGGCCGGCGCCTATGCCGGCACCAAGAAGTACGGCGATGCCGCGAATTTGCCGGTCAGCGCGATGAAGAAGAAAACCGTGGGCTCCGCGCTGAAAGCGAGCGGCGGCGGTGGCGGCTCGAAGGTGCACAAGCCGCATCTCGACGAGATGCACGGTCCGGAATCGCTGCCCTATCGCGAGAAGCAGACGCTGCCGGCAAAGCCATTCGGCACCACCAGCCGGATCATCCAGCCGACGGATTCACGGCAGTCGGGCCCGGAGTTCGGGCCGGCGCCGAAGTCGACGGGTGGGCAGCCGGGGCGAAGGGGCGGGTGGAAGAAGAGATAGGGCCTGGAGTCGGTAGCGCCGTTCGTGGGTATGGATTCCGGGCTCGCCGCTTTGCGGCGCCCCGGAATGACACGGAGAGATTTGCGCCCCCTCATCCGACGCTGGCCGTCACCACGGCCATCACCGACAGCAGCAGCACGATGGTGACGAGCTGGAGCGAGGCGACGGGCTGGGTGCGCCATGCCGTGATCTTGTCGGACAGCGACAGATGCGCCTCGAAGAATTTTGGCTCATAGACAGTCTTGAAGAAGGCGGGGAAGCTCGGACCGAAAGTCACCGCGAGCAGCGCGTGGGCCAGCGAGGCGATGGCGACGAAGATGGCGACGCCGGGGTCGCCGGAGAGGTCATGGTTGCCGGCGAGCTTGAGCAGGAAGGCGGCGGCGGCGAAGGTCGGGAAGCTCTGCAGGATCGTGGTCAGCGCGAGGCCTTCGAGCGCGTTGTGCAGGCGGGACTTTCTGGCGGTGGCGATGGCGGCCATGGCACGTCTCCCTGATGACATTGGGATGACGTTAGCTGCGCCGGCACGGGGGTGATGTGAGATGGGTCACGCGCTTTTCGACGCCAAACAAAGAGCGAGAAATGGTCCTGGTTTGTGGTGTTGAACATGCCGCCCGCTCCGCTTCGTTCCCTCCCCCTTGCGGGGAGGGTTAGGGAGAGGGGTGGCTCCGGGAAAGGTCTGAGTTCGTGGCTACCCCTCTTCCCCGCCCCTCCCCCGCGAGGGGGGAGGCAGTGAGAGAGCGGTGGCCCCCTTACTGGCCTGGGCATGCGATGTTGGGCTCTCAAGGGGCGCGGATGGGTTCGGGTTCCCTTGCCTAGCACCCGGCCAGACGCGCCCGCCGATAGGCGTGCGGCGTCATCGCAAGATGCAAAAGCCTGTGTGGTGCGCAACCGCAATTGCACCCCATGAACGCGGCATGGCGCTGGCGCGTCATAACCTGCAAGCACCCTGTGCTTTTTGCGGATTGATGCACCCGCGAGGCCCGCGGTAGCGTTCGCAATCCACGGCCGACGAGGGCGGGAGCAGCATGACGGTTGAATCGCTGAACAGGCAACGCGTGCTTCATCTGCTGGACGCCTTCGCGCGCGGCGATCTCGAGGCCGCGCTGGCGTGCTGCACCGAGGACGTCGACTTCCTCAGCCACGCGCCGATCGACGTGCTGCCGCACATGGTGCCGCGCCACGGCAAGGCCGAGCTGCGTGAGCTCTGGCAGACGATCTGGTCGCGCTATTCGGAGATCCGCTACAAGGCGCCGCACATTCTTGCCGAGGGCGAGGAGGTCGCGACCTACATGCACGCTTACTTCAGGAAGCGCAGCAACGACCGCGTCGTGCAGTTCGACATGGCGGTGTTCTACACCTTCCGCGGCGGGCTGGTGGCGCAGATCCGCGAGATCATCGACTCCTACGATCTGGTGCAGCAGGTGCTGGAGCGCGAGATCGGGCCGCTGATCATGGGCGCGCGGGCGGATTGATCTTCCTTTCCCGGCGAACCCGCGTCGGAACTGGCCTCGGAACCGGGAAATTACGGGGCTCTGTTGTAAATCTCACATTCCGCCATCAATTGTGCATTGCGAAAACGTGAATTGCGTTTTGGCCGAAATCAGGTAATTTGTTCGTATACAAACGAATTGAGCCCCCGCACCTGGCTGTGCATGGGGTTGTTTTCCGTTTTTTCTTTCGCTAGCCAGCTTCAGGACTGCCCAAAATGACAGAGCACAGCCTCTGGCGTTTCTCGCGTGCGTTGCACCGCGCGATCAACGACCGGCATTTCGCTGATATCGAAGCCCTGATCGACGAGGACGTCGAATGGGCGCTCTACGGCCCGATCGACATGTTTCCATTCCTCGGCGCGCGTCAGGGCAAGGACGCCGTGATCGAGGTCATCCGCCAGCTCGCCGACAATTTCCAGGTCCGCCGCTTCGACCGCGAGAGCATCATGCTCGGCGTCGATTCCGCCGCCTCGATGGTGCGCTACTCGCTGACGGCGATGGATTCCAACAAGCCGATCAGCCTGCGGGTCGCGCAGTTCGCCCAGTTCAGGGCGGGCAAGCTCGTCAGCATGCGCGTCCTGATCGACACGTTCGATCTGGTTGAGCAGGCACTCGGCCGCGCCATTCATCTGCCGAAGATGACCAGCGTCGGCTGAGGGGGACGCCAACGGGCCCCGCTGTTCGGGACCGATGACAATGCCGAACGCGACGTCCTGGCCTCCAGCCCCGCCGGATGCCGTCGCGTCACAAGCTCGTCATCGGGCGCGCGCCTTTCGCGCGGCCCGTTGGTTCGGGGCCTTGAAAGCCCCGCCACAATTTCGCAACGATGCATCAGCATTTTCAGCGCGGAATGGCGCATGGTCTTTGCTGACGGCCGATATATATTATCGGAAAGCATGCGCTGGGGCTTGCGGGCAGGACGATGGAATTCTCGACAGGGTTTGGCTGGACCAGGCTGCCGATGCTGGCGGCCGCATTCATATTGGGCTCGGTGCTGACGGTCTCGGCGCAGATCATTCCGCCCTTCTCCCCCACAGCGGCCGCGCCTGACGACGAGGCCGAGACAGAGGCCGTGGCGGAGGCCCCCGACGTCAACGACCCCGACGTGCTCAAGGGCATCGACGTCGACAAGCTCGACTGGAGTCAGCTCGCGGTCGACGCCGGCACCGGCATCGACCCCATGGCCGGCAAGAAGCGCGCCCTGGCCGCCGCCAAGGACGGACTGGACTGGTCGTCGAACGCCAATGCAAACGGCTCCTCCGCAGTGACCGTGAAGCAGTCCGTGTTCTCGTTCTGGGATACAAGGGTCGGCGCCGACATGACGGTGACGAGCGAGCCGCGCACGATGTCCGAGCTGCTGGCGCAGAAGGCCACCAATGGCGGCAACCTGCCGCAATCCTCCGGCAGCGCCTGGGCGACGGCGACCGCGCCCGGCGCGGGCTCGATCTGGGACAAGACCGCGGTGGAAGCCCGCGTCAATCCCGGCGCCGAGCAGAGCAAGATCGGGGCGTCGCTGATCAAATCGGTACCGCTGTCGGGCGACACCTCGCTGACGCTCCAGAACGGCTACAGCGTCAACCAGCAGGGCACCACCGCTGTGCCCGGCATCGGCGGCCACATCACGCGCAATTACGAGACCGACCAGTCCGCCAAGGTCACCCTCAACGACACCGGCACCAGCATCACCGCCGGCCAGACGCTGTCGACCACCGACGACAAATGGCTGCGCAAGGTCGGCGCCGAGCAAATGCTGTTCGACAACGTCACCGTCTCCGGTTCCGTCGGCGAAACCTCGCAAGGGGCGATCAACAAGAGCCTCACGGCGGGGTTCAAGAAGAGCTGGTAGCAGTCCAGCGCTCTCCTCTTTCCCCTCATCCTGAGGGCGCTCCGAAGGAGCGCGTCTCGAAGGATCGAAGCCCCCGCTGCCAGAACGGCCGCCGCGTTCATACTCCCCTAACCATACGCCACGGCAAAACCCCCGAATGGTCCGCCCTTGCCGCATCTCGGCCCATTTGCGGTCAAAATCGGACGCACAGATGAGGAAGCCTCACAGACGTCGTCGTGCGGGGGACACTCGCGCTGCGCTCAACGCGAACAGGGGAATAACGATGAACGCCATGCGTCCGGAAAAGACCGAAGCCGCCGAGACCGAGACGGTCGACACCAACCTTGCTGCCGTCACGGAAGTCGAAGCTGGCATCCGCGACTTCGTCCGTAACGACATCGCCTATCTGCGCCGTCCGGCGACGACGACCACCGACGCGCCCCCTCTCGATCCGAGCGCGGAGGCCACCGTCACCAACGTCAACTCGCTGATCCAGCGCGTCGCCGGCACCTCGCTCGCCGAGATCGAGAACCTGATCTCGGAGCTCGAGAGCCTGCGCGACCTGCTCCACGCCGAAGGCCAGCGCGTCCAGCGCGAGATCTCCGGCTATGCCCAGCTCAGCCAGGCTGCGATGAAGTCGACCCGCATGATCTCCGACAACGTCGCGCAGTGGAAGCGCGCCGCCGACGGCCTGCGCAACAGCTGATCGCTGCCCACCAAGCATCACCGGCCGCCGCGTTCCGAGAGGGGCGCGGCGGTTTTGATTCGTGGGATGAAGGTGTCATCACCCGCGAAGGCGGGTGATCCGGCATTGCCAGAGGCGTCGAGGCTAGAACCGAGGAGCTGCGGCGGACTCGATGCCCCGCCTTCGCGGGGCATGACGGCGGGGGTGCGGTTCGTCTTTGAACCCTCCGCTCTTCCCCAGCGACGAATGCCAAGCGCCCGTGGCCTGTTCGGCCGGGCCTGGGGACATTTCACATGGAAAGCATTCGGCCCGACACCACGGACCCGATACCGCTGCGGCCCGCGCCGAATCAAATCGGCACGATCATGCTGCGCTTTGTCGGGCTGTTGGCGGTTGCGATCGCCATCCTGGCGTTCGTCTATAGCCGCTGAGGCGCGGCCGGATGCGGCTGCGGAAATTAACGAACTCTTACCGGCTCGCGTCGACGGACGAGGCTTCCAGGGTGTAGGCGCCATCGGCATAGCCCTTCACCACCATGCCGGCGACCAGCATCACGGCCAGCGTCGCGGTCGCGAAGATAAATCCGACAAATTTGAGTGCGCCGCGATCTGCCATGGTCCTCGTCCCCTGTCTCTGCCAATTCGTTTCAAATAGACAGCGACAGGTTCATAATTAGTTAGCAACTCGATGGTTCCGACCAACTGCTTCGCGGTAACCACGTTGCGCAGGCTTATGGCAGCCGCCCCAAAACGCGTCCATAGCGCGCGGGCAACACTTGCGCACTCATTTGGACCATCCATCTTGGAACAGATCTAACCGGTCTTCGCACGCGTCGGCACGAAGGCGCTGGCGGTGATGGAATAGACGTCTTCGCCGCGCTGATTGGTGCCGGTGGTACGGACGGTCAGGATGCCCCAGCCGGGGCGCGAGGCGGAGATGCGCTTGTCGACGATGCCGCTGACGTAGTTGATCGTGTCGCCGGCGAGCACCGGCCTGATCCAGCGCAGGTCACGAAAGCCCGGCGACGGGCCGCCCACTGCAACCTCCTCGCCGCGCGCCGCAGTTTCGCGCGCCAGACGCTGGCCGTCGGCGACAATCAGGCTCATGCAGGCCGAGCCGACATGCCAGCCCGACGCCGCAAGCCCGCCGAACAGCGAGTTCTTGCCCTCCTCCTCGTCGAGATGGAAACGCTGCGGATCGAACTTTGCGGCGAACTTCTTGATCAACTCCGCAGTGAACGTATAGGCGCCGATCTCGCGGCGCTGGCCGATCTCGATGTCCTCGAAGAACCGCATCAGACCGTCCCCTCGCGCCGCTTGATCAGGATCGGCGAGGTCATCTCGGCGAGCGCCTGCCCCTTGGCGTTGCGCGCGGTGCATTTGAACGTGACGACGCCGAGCTCGGGCCGGCTCTTCGAGGTGCGTGCCTCCAGCACATCGACATCGAGTGTCAGGTCGTCACCCGGCCTGAGCGGCGACAGCCAACGGACCTCATCGACACCGGGAGACCCCATCGAGGCGGCTCGGGTGATGAAGCCGTCGGCCATCATGCGCATCATCAGCGAGCAGAGGTGCCAGCCCGAGCCGGACAGGCCGCGCAGCATGCTTTTGCTGGCGGCCTCCTCGTCCAGGTGCATGGGCTGCGGATCGAACTCGGCGGCAAAGGCCAAAATCTCGTCGCGGGTGACATGGCGCGGGCCGAATGTGCCGAACCGGCCGGGCGGGAAATCTTCGAAGGTCAGGGTCATCTTGGGAAAGCTTTGCGGGAATGACAGATTGTGGCCGCACTTTGCGGCAATCTCAACCCGCCGGCCCGCATGGCTCGTGCTACATACAGGGTGGCGGCGGCCTTGAGTCGGACCAATCGAGGGCCAAGACCCGAGCGCCAAGGCCGGTGTGCGGGTCCGATTTGCCCTGGGGAGAGCAATGTTTTCATTCAGCGACCTTTTCCAATGGGACCGGTTCATCACGCCGACGATCATCAAGACCTTCTATTGGCTGGTGATCGCGCTGATCTGCCTGTTCGGCCTCTCCGGCATCTTTTCGGGCCTGGCTGCCATGGCGATCAGCCCGTTCGGCGGCTTCCTGGTGCTGCTGTCGTCGATCGCCAGCGTCGTCGTCGGCATCGTGTTCTCGCGCATCGTCGCGGAGCTGATCCTGATCGTCTTCCGCATCAACGAGCATCTCGGCGCGATCCGGGACCAGGGCAGCGGGATGCGGTGAGGCAGGCGCAGCTGCCGTAGGGTGGGCAAAGGCGCAAAGCGCCGTGCCCACGATCATTCCGCGATTGGAGAGAGGCCGTGGGCACGCTTCGCTTTGCCCACCCTACGGCGCCGTGTTGGTGCTTACGTATTGAACCTGAAATGCATCACGTCGCCGTCGGCGACGACGTATTCCTTGCCTTCGAGCCTGAGCTTGCCGGCATCGCGCGCGCCGGCTTCGCCGCCGAGCGCGACATAGTCGTCATACGCAATGGTCTCGGCGCGAATAAAACCCTTCTCGAAATCGGTGTGGATCACGCCGGCCGCGCCCGGCGCCTTGGTGCCGCGATAGATGGTCCAGGCGCGCGCTTCCTTCGGACCCACGGTGAAATAGGTGATGAGGTCGAGCAGCGTGTAGCCGGCACGGATCAGGCGGTCGAGGCCGGCCTCCTCCAGGCCCAGCGTCTCCAGGAAGTCGGCGCGTTCCTCACGTGAGATGGTGGCGATCTCGGATTCGATCTTGGCCGAGATGACGACGGCGACCGCGCCTTCCTTGGCGGCCTGCTCCTGCACCGCCGTGGAGAACGAATTGCCCGTTGCGGCCGAGGCTTCCTCGACGTTGCAGACGTAGAGCACGGGCTTGGACGACAGCAAGCCGAGCATCCCGAAGGCGCGCTCCTCCTCGGCCTTGCGCTCGACGAGGCGCGCGGGCTTGCCCTCGCGCAGCAGCACCAGGGTGCGGTTGACGAGGTCGAGCTGCTCCTTGGCGTCCTTGTCGTTGCCCTTGGCCTTCTTGGTGAGGTTGTCGACGCGCTTCTCGAGGCTGTCGAGATCGGCGAGCATCAGCTCGGTCTCGATGGTCTCGATGTCGGCGAGCGGGGCGATCTTGCCCTCGACATGGGTGATGTCGGAATCCTCGAAGCAGCGCACCACATGCGCGATCGCGTCGACCTCGCGGATGTTGGCCAGAAATTGATTGCCGAGGCCTTCACCCTTGGAAGCGCCGCGGACGAGGCCCGCGATGTCGACGAAGGTCAGCCGGGTCGGGATGATCTGTGCCGACTTGGCGATCGCCGCGAGCTTGTCGAGCCGCGGATCGGGCACGGCGACCTCGCCGACATTCGGCTCGATGGTGCAGAACGGATAGTTCGCGGCTTGCGCCGCAGCTGTCTCGGTCAGCGCATTGAACAAGGTCGACTTGCCGACATTGGGCAATCCGACGATCCCGCATTTGAATCCCATGGTCTCATCCAGTCTTCGCGCCGGGCGCGTGCGTTCGTTGAAATCGTCATGCCCGGCCTTGTGCCGGGCATCCACGTCCTTCGCTCCGCGGAGAAAGAAAGACGTGGATGGCCGGGTCAAGCCCGGCCATGACGGAGAGAGATCAGTTCGACTTCTCTCCGTTCTCGTCCTTGGTCAAAAATCCCTTCGCCTGCATGGCGAGATGCACCCTGTTGGCGAAGGTCGCGTCCGTGCCCTTGGCAACCAATGCCGCGTGCTCGGCCACCGCCTCGCACAGCGTCGCCACCCAGTCGTTGTCGGCCTTGGCGAAGTCCGACAGCACGTGGCCGTGCACCAGTTCCTTGACGCCGGGATGACCGATGCCGAGACGCACCCGGCGATAATCGTTGCCGATATGCGCCGAAATCGAACGCAGGCCGTTGTGTCCGGCGATGCCGCCGCCGATCTTCACCCGCACCTTCCCCGGCGGCAGCTCGAGCTCGTCGTGGAACACGGTGACATCGCCAGGAGCGATCTTGAAGAAGCTTGCAGCTTCCTGCACGGCACGGCCGGAATCGTTCATGTAGGTCGTCGGCTTGAGCAGGATCACGCGCTCGGGTCCGAGCGTGCCTTCCGAGGTCTCGCCCTGAAAACGACGGCGCCATGGTGCGAAACCATGACGCCGCGCGATCTCTTCGACGGCCATGAAGCCGACATTGTGCCGGTTGCGTGCGTATTTCGCGCCGGGATTGCCGAGCCCAACAAAGAGTCGCATGACGCGGCGCGCCCCTCGCTTGGCGCGCGGTCAGGGACCGCGCGCCAGCTTTGAGAGATTACTTCTTCTTGTCGCCGCCGGCGGGAGCCTTGGCAGCCGCGGCAGGCGCAGCAGCAGCCGGAGCGGCCGCACCAGCCGCCGGAGCAGCCGCAGCAGCGCCAGGAGCTGCAGCCGCAGCCGCGGCCTTCTGCTCTTCGGCGTAGCCGGACGGCGGCACGATGGTGACGAGGGTCGCGTCCTCGCGGGCCAGCGCCTTCACGCCGGCCGGCAGCTTGACGTCGGACAGATGCAGCGAGTGACCGATTTCGAGCGAGCCGACATCGGCCTCGATGTACTGCGGAATGCTCTCGACACCACATTCGAGCTCGATCGCGTGGGCGACGATGTTGACGGTGCCGCCGCGCTTCACGCCGGGGGACGATTCCGACTTCACCACATGCAAGGGCACGCTGATGCGGATGGTGGCGCCTTCGCCGAGCCGCATGAAGTCGACATGGATCGGGAAGTCCTTGACCGGATCGAGGTGGTAATCGCGCGGAATCACGCGGTGCTTCTTGCCCTCGAGATCGATGTCGACCAGCGTGGTCAGGAACCGGCCGGCGAGGATGCGCTGGCGCAGTTCGCGATCTTCAATCGAGATCGTCACCGGGGGCTGGTTGTTGCCATAGATCACTCCGGGCACTCGCCCGGCGCGACGCTCAGCCCGGGCGGCCCCCTTGCCGCTCTTCGGACGTGCGGTCGCCTTCAATTCCTTGACGGTCGTCGCCATGTCGTTAAGTCCTTGTTTTTGCAAAAGTTAATGGGCCGCAAGGCGGCCCATGGCATACGCCGCAGCAAGCCTCCAGGGGTGCGGGGGCCGCGGACGTGGCGGGCTTTTACCCGGAAGATGCGGAAATGACAAGGAGAATGGGGTGGCGGGTTGTTCCGGATGGCATCTTGTAGCCCGATGGAGCGGAGCGAAATCCGGGGAGCTCGTACAACCGGCGAGAGCGGCCCCCGGATTCGCTGCGCTCCATCCGGGCTACGGACCGGTGATTACCCGCCGAGTTTGGCCTCCAGCGCCGCGATGCGCGTTTTCAGCGCCTCGTTCTCCTCGCGCGCCAGGCGCGCCATGTCCTTGACTGCCTCGAACTCCTCGCGCTTGACCAGATCCATGTCGCGCAGGAATTTTTCAGCCTGGGTGCGCATCACCGTGTCGAACTCGCGCTTGACGCCCTGGGCGGCACCGGCGGCATCGTTCATCAGGCGGCCGATCTCGTCGAAAAACCGGTTGTTGGTCTGGGTCATTTCGGTCTCCTGGCGGCCTCAGATTAGCTTTGCGCGAACTCTCGAAAAGACAATGGCAATCCGATCGAACCGGTTCAAGTGCCGATCGGCGGTATCCTTGTCATGAACCGGTTTCCTTGCAATCGTATTCAACGTCCCGGCATAACAAGAATCAGACGGCGTCCGCTGGTCCTCTTCGCCGCGATCTCGCTCAGACATAGAAGGCGCGATGCCCTTTCTGCTCATCGACTTCCCCGCCTTCAAGCCAATCGCGCTCGAGATCGGCCCGTTCGCGATCCGCTGGTATGCGCTGGCCTACATCTGCGGCATCGTGTTCGGCTGGCTCTATGCGCGCTCGCTGCTGAAGAAAGAGCGCCTGTGGGGCGGCCCCGCGCCGATGTCGCTGGTGCAGATCGACGATTTCATCCTCTGGGTCACGCTCGGCATCATCCTCGGCGGCCGCACCGGCTACGTGCTGTTCTACAATCTGCCCTTCTTCATCGATCATCCCGCCGCGATCTTCAAATTGTGGGAGGGCGGCATGTCTTTCCACGGCGGCTTCCTCGGCTGCGTCGTCGCAGTGATGGCATTTGCCTATCGCAACGGCATCTCGATCCTCTCGCTCGGCGACATCACCACCGCGGTCGCCCCAGTCGGGCTGCTGCTCGGGCGCATCGCCAATTTCATCAACGGCGAATTATGGGGCCGCGCCACCGACGCCAGCCTGCCCTGGGCGATGATCTTCCCCAACGATCCAACGCAGCTGCCGCGTCATCCGAGCCAGCTCTACGAGGCCGGCATGGAGGGCATCCTGCTGTTCACGGTGCTTGCGATCATGATCCGCTTCGGTGCCTTGAGGCGGCCCGGCATGATCCTCGGCGCCTTCATCCTGATCTATGGTCTGACCCGGATCGCCGGCGAGCATTTCCGCGAGCCGGACGCGCAGCTCGGCTTCCTCTGGGGCGGATTAACCATGGGCATGTTGTTGTCGATCCCGATGCTTATCGTCGGCACTGTACTTATTGTATTGGCGGTCAGGCGCGGTGCGCCGAAGCCCATCGAGGCCATTCGTTAATTCCTTTCGAGAAGATAGCCGTGACCGAACAGCCGCTGCTCAACGAGATCAAGGCGCTGATCAAATCCTCAGGCCCGATGCCGGTCTGGCGGTACATGGAACTGTGCCTGATGCATCCGCGCCATGGCTATTACGTCTCGCGCGATCCGCTCGGGCGTGAGGGCGACTTCACCACTGCGCCCGAGGTCAGCCAGATGTTCGGCGAGCTCCTGGGACTGTGGACCGCCTCGGTGTGGAAACAGATGGGCTCGCCGCAATTTTTGCGGCTGATCGAGCTCGGCCCCGGCCGCGGCACCATGATGGCGGACGCGCTGCGCGCACTCCGCGTGCTGCCACCGCTGTACCAGGCGCTTCATATCCACATGGTCGAGGTCAATCCCGTCTTGCGCGACCGCCAAGGCGCGACGCTGGCGAACGTGCGCAACATCGACTGGCACGACAGCATCGACGACGTGCCGGAAGGACCGAGCATCATCCTCGCCAACGAATATTTCGACGTGCTGCCGATCCACCAGATGGTCCGCCGCGAGAACGGCTGGCACGAGCGCGTGATCGAGATCGATCCGAACGGAAAGCTCGAGTTCGGCGCGGCGCCCGAGCCGACGCCACGCTTCGACGTGCTGCTGCCGCCCTTGGTGCGCGCCGCGCCGGTCGGCGCCGTGTTCGAATGGCGGCCCGACGGCGAGATCATGAAGCTTGCGACGCGCGTGCGCGACCAGGACGGAGCGGGGCTGATCATCGACTACGGCCATCTGCGCAGCGATGCCGGCGATACGTTCCAGGCGATTGCGCGTCACACCTTCGCCGATCCCTTGAAGGCGCCGGGGCAGGCCGACGTCACCGCCCATGTCGACTTCCAGGCGCTGGCGCGTGCCGCCGAGGATGTCGGCACGCGCGTGCACGGGCCGGTGACGCAAGGCGACTTCCTCAAGCGTATCGGCATCGACACAAGGGCCGCCGCCTTGATGCAGAAGGCAACGCCGGAAGTTGCCACCGACATTTCGATCGCCCTCAAGCGGTTGACGGACACCGGGCGCAGCGGCATGGGCTCGATGTTCAAGGTGCTCGGCATCTCCGAGCCGCGGCTGACGGGCATTGCCGGCCTCAGTGATCTCGAACAGGCCGGAGACGCCTCATGACACTTTCTTCGTCGCTGCTGTCGGCCGTGCCCGGACTTCGCCACTCGTTCTTCACCCGCGAAGGCGGCGTCTCCAGCGGCATCTATTCCGCGCTGAACGGCGGGCTCGGCTCCAACGACGATCAGGCCCTCGTCGCGGAAAACCGCCGCCGCATGGCCGAGCATGTCGGCGTCGCGCCGGAACGTTTTCTCAGCCTGCACCAGATCCATTCGCCCGACGTGCGCGTCGCCGAGATGCCCTGGCCGAGCGGTCCGCGGCCGAAGGGCGATGCGCTGGTCACCAACACGCCCGGCATCGCGCTCGGCGTCTCCACCGCCGATTGCGGGCCGGTGCTGTTCGTCGATCCCAACGCGCGCGTGATCGGCGGCGCACATGCCGGCTGGAAAGGCGCGCTGACTGGCGTGCTGGAGGCAACGATCTCGGCGATGGAGACGCTCGGCGCCACGCGCGGCGGCATCATTGCCGCGATCGGACCCTTGATCCGCCAGGAGAGCTACGAGGTCGGAAACGAGTTCGTCGCGCGCTTCATCGACACGGATGCGGACAACGCTGTGTTCTTCATTCCGTCGATGCGCGAGGGCCATGCGATGTTCGATCTCGCCGGCTTCATCCGCAAGCGGCTGGACGCCGCCGGCATCCTGATGATCGATGATCTTGGCCTCGACACGTACGCGGACGAACGCTTCTTCAGCTATCGCCGTTCGGTGCATCGCAAGGAGCCGGATTACGGCCGCCACATTCACGCGATCGCGCTGGAGGGGTGAACACAGAGGCAACACACTGTGTCATTCCGGGGCTCGCGAAGCGAGAACCCGGAATCCATCATGCAGGGCTGACGCGATAAAATGGATTCCGGGCTCGCGCCAAGGGGCGCGCCCCGGAATGACAGAGTGTTGTGTCGCCCCTGCCCTAGACCTTAATCGATTTTAACGATATCGCTGCCCTCCATAATGAGGGACGCGTCATTCATCCTGGGCCGCGCGGGTTCGCGCGTGCTGGCGGTCATGCTGCTGTCGGCTGCGACCGCGCTCGGCGGCTGCGCCGGCGGCGGTGGCGCCGCGAACTCCTATGCGATGGCGCCGAGCGGTGGCAGCGGCGCAACCGTGGCCTTCGAATCCATCGACGGCCCCCCACCGCAGGTATTCGACCGCATGGTCGGCGTGCTCGACAGCGAATCCAAGCTGCGCAGCCTGTCCGTCGTCTCCCGCGAGGGCACGGCCGCCTACCGCGTGCGCAGCTACCTTTCCGCCCAGGTGGTGCGCGGCAAGACCGTGATCGCCTGGGTCTGGGACGTCTACGACGCCAACCAGCAGCGGGCGCTGCGCCTCTCCGGTGAGGAACCGACCTCGACGAAGGCTGGACGGGATGCATGGGCGGCAGCCGACGATCTGGTGCTGCGGAAGATCGCCCAGGCCGGATTCAGCGGCCTTTCCAACATGATCAACGGAGCGCCGGACGCACCTGGCGCAGCTCCAGGCCTGCGGGGACCGGCGGTGGCGAGCGTCATTCCGGCCGCGCCCGCGCCGGACATGCCGGCCTCAGCCCTCGGCTATGCCGAACGATAACCCCCGCTAAACCACGGCCTCAAGTCGCGGCCAAGCCGTTGGCCCGACTCAGGATTTTCGGAGGGAAAACGTATCATCCCGGGTTGCCATTGCAGCCTCGCGCCTGATATTTCCTCGCCCGTCGTAACCGTGCTTCCAGTGGGATCTGAGATGTTGAACGTCGTATCCAGCAAAGCGCGGGAGGAAGCGTCCATGTCGGCCAAAAACGGCTCTATCAAGCTCGTCGCCGGCAACTCCAATCCGGCGCTCGCTCAAGCCATCGCGCAAGGGCTCGACCTGCCGCTGACCAAAGCGGTGGTGCGGCGCTTCGCCGACATGGAGATCTTCGTCGAGATCCAGGAGAACGTCCGCGGCTCGGATGCCTTCATCATCCAGTCGACCTCGTTTCCCGCCAATGACCATTTGATGGAGCTGCTGATCATCACCGACGCGCTGCGCCGCTCCTCGGCGCGCCGCATCACCGCGGTGCTGCCCTATTTCGGCTACGCGCGGCAGGATCGCAAGTCGGGCTCGCGCACGCCGATCTCGGCCAAGCTCGTCGCCAATCTGATCACGCAGGCCGGCGTCGACCGCGTCATGACGCTCGACCTGCATGCCGGCCAGATCCAGGGCTTCTTCGACATCCCGACCGACAACCTCTACGCCGCGCCGCTGATGGTGCGCGACATCAAGGACAAGTTCGATCTCTCCAAGACGATGGTGATCTCGCCCGACGTCGGCGGCGTGGCCCGCGCGCGCGGCCTTGCCAAGCGCATCAACACCCCGCTGGCGATCGTCGACAAACGCCGCGAACGCGCGGGCGAGTCCGAGGTCATGAACGTGATCGGCGACGTCGCCGGCTACACCTGCATCCTGATCGACGACATCGTGGATTCCGGCGGCACGCTGGTGAACGCGGCCGACGCGCTGATCGCCAAGGGCGCCAAGGACGTCTACGCCTACATCACCCACGGCGTGCTCTCCGGCGGCGCGGCCGCCCGCATCACGAACTCCAGGCTGAAGGAGCTGGTGATCACCGACTCGATCCTACCGACCGAGGCGGTGACCAAGGCGCCGAACATCCGCACGCTGCCGATCGCCAGCCTCATCTCCGACGCGATTGCGCGCACGGCGGCCGAAGAGTCGGTGTCGAGCCTGTTCGACTGATTATTCGCTTCCGGTCTCGTAGGGTGGGCAAAGGCGCAAAGCGCCGTGCCCACCTTTTTTGTTGCACGAGAAGAGGTGGGCACGCTCGCGCTTTGCCCACCCTACGGCAGTCTGCCTACCCCACGATCCCCGCAGCGACCTGGCCGCGCAGACGTTCGAGGCCAAGCAACGTCTCCGCGCAGGCGGCCGCGACCTCGACACCCTTGATCGCAAAATGCTTGCGGAAGAAGTCGTAATGCACCTCGGTCTCGTGGAATTGCTGCGGCGTCAACACGGCTGAGAACACCGGCACCTCGGTGCGGAGCTGCACGTCCATCAGCGCCTTGATCACGGTGTCGGCGACGAACTCGTGGCGGTAGATGCCGCCGTCCACGACGAGGCCCGCGGCGACGATGGCGGTGTAGCGCCGCGTCTTGGCGAGGACCTGCGCGTGCAGCGGGATCTCGAACGAGCCCGGCACCTCGAACACGTCGACATGGGTGAGGTGCCGCGCCTCGGCCTCTCTCACGAAGGCAATGCGGGCCGCCTCGACCACCTCTCGGCGCCAGCAGGCCTGCACGAACGCGACCCGCTGCGGCTTTGCGAAGCGCGGGTACTCGGTTGCGGGTCCTTGCGGAACCGGCGGTTGGACGACTTCGGACGTTTCGGCTTGGGTATCTTGCAACATCTGATTCATGGCTTTCCTCGGTTTAAGGACCAGAATCAGGGCACACGGAACGACAAACAGCCGCATCTTGCGATGCGTCTGCCACCGACCGTTCTCTTTCATCCGGACTATGACCGTCGGCTTCGGAGTTGCACCGAATCTGCTGACCCTTCCCTTCGGGATAACCCCTCGCGGAAGGCGCTCGCGGGCTTAGGCCTTTCGGCCCTTACCGCCGGTGGGGACTTTCACCCCGCCCTGAGAACATCGGCCGTTCGGGATGAACGACCTGCCGGGAAATATGCAGCCCTCGCGCGGTCGCGGCAAGCGTGTTCCGCATGGGCAAATCGCATGGTCCCATGCCACCGCCGTGGGAGCGGCCCCCGCCGCGCGGAATTAGCGTTTGCCGCCCTCCCCTTGATCCGATTCCGGTTTGTTCTCCTCCATCCGGATTGGGCACTCCCGGCGTTAATAATTGTGGCGGAGATGAGCTGTGGACGAACGAGTCCTGGCTTGTGGACGGACTCGGGACCCCGTTGCGCAGATTCCGCAAATCACATCACTTGATCCGCGACAGGCCCGCGCTGATCCAAGGGGATCGCAAGAGCGACACCAAGGGATCGCAGCAGCGCTTCCGAGGAGATCGCTAGCGACGTTGAGGGAGTTCGCCGGGCCAGCCGCGTGCGTATCAAAGACAACAAGAAGGCAAGAGGTCGAGACGGCATGTCCCTGCTCGAAGGCACTATCGATTCCAAAAGCCATCCGCTCGCGGTGGTCGAGGATATCGCTGCCAGCAACAACTGGCCGTTCGAACGCTCCGGCGAAGACGAACTCACGATTGTCTCGAAGGGACAATGGACCGACTACCAGCTCTCCTTCACCTGGATGGGCGAGATCGAGGCGCTGCATCTGGCCTGCGCCTTCGACATGAAGATTCCGCCCGCGCGACGCGGCGAGGTGCAGCGGCTCGTCGCCGCCGTGAACGAGCAATTGTGGGTCGGCCATTTCGACCTGTGGACCAACACCGGCATGGTCATGCACCGTCAGGCGCTGGTGCTGCCGGGCGGACTGACCGCGTCGACCGCGCAATGCGAAGCCATGCTCGCCGGCGCCATCCACGCCTGCGAGCGCTACTTCCCGGCTTTCCAGTTCGTGGTGTGGGCGGGCAAGACCACGACCGAGGCGATGGACGCGGCGATGTTCGACACGGTGGGAGAGGCGTAGAGGCCCGTCCCCCATCCCACTGTCGTCCCGGACAAGCGAAGCGCCGATCCGGGACCCATACCGCGTGATTCATCTTTGGGCACGCGGCTTGTTGCCAACACCGCCATCCACTAGAACCGCCTGTGGTTATGGATCCCCGCTTTCGCGGGGACGACACTCAGTGTGTGGCACCAGCGATGGCAAACAACCTCCTCCAGAACATCACCGGCACCATCCTCCTCGCCGGCGCCGGCAAGATGGGCGGCGCGATGCTGTCCGGGTGGCTTTCGGGCGGGCTCGACCCGCGCCGCGTCGCCGTGATCGATCCGCATCTCTCGCCGGAGATCACCGCGCTTGCCGCCAAGGGCGTTGCGCTCAATCCGGACATGAAGACCGTCGGCCCGGTCGAGACCCTGATCGTCGCGGTGAAGCCGCAGATGTTCCGCGAGGCCGGCGCCAAATTGAAGGCGCTCGTCTCCGACAAGACCTCGGTGGTTTCGATCATGGCGGGAACCACGATCGCATCGCTTGAAGAGGTCTGCGGCGGCGCCGTGGTGCGCGCGATGCCGAACACGCCGGCCGCGATCGGCCGCGGCATCACCGTTGCGGTCGCGGCAAAGACCGTCAGCGCTGCGCAGCGCGCTGTGGCCGATGCGCTGCTGCGCGCCACCGGCTCGGTCGAATGGGTCGAGGACGAAGGCCTGATGGACGCGGTGACTGCCGTGTCCGGCTCGGGCCCGGCCTATGTGTTCCTGCTCGCCGAAGAGCTCGCGCGCGCCGGCATAGAGGCTGGACTGCCCGAAGCGCTGGCGACGAAGCTCGCGCGCGAAACCGTCGCCGGCTCCGGCGAGCTGCTGCACCAGTCGGAGCTGCCGGCGAGCACGCTGCGCCAGAACGTCACCTCGCCCGGCGGCACCACGGCTGCAGCGCTCGGCGTGCTGATGGGCGAGCCGGGCCTGCGCGAGTTGATGATCCGCGCGATCGCGGCGGCGACGCAGCGGTCAAAAGAATTGGCGAAGTAAGACGGTGCAGTAGGGTGGGCAAAGGAGCGTAAGCGACGTGCCCACCGTCTCTCAATAATTGCAGATGGTGGGCACGGCGCTTCGCGCCTTTGCCCACCCTACGAAGTCGAGCCAGCCCCCAGCCGCTTGTTGAACATCTCGACATTGACGAGCCCGCGCGCGTGGCGGCCTTCGCCGAGCTTGCGTGCGCCCTCGAACGCCTCGACCTCGAAGCGGATGACACGGCGCTCGACCGCCACGACCTTCGCCGTGGTCCGCACCGTCGCGCCGACGAGGGCGGCTGCGAGATGGCGGATATCGACCTCGGTGCCGACGGTGACCCAGCCCAGCTGAAGCGCGGCGCGAATCGCATCGCCCGAGGTCATCTCCATTTCCAGGATCATCATCGGCGTCGCGTAGACAAAAGGCATGCCGGACACGAAATGCCCGACCGTGCGCTCCACTGGGACCACCAGCGTGCGCTCGGCGCTCATGCCGATCGTGATGAAGTCGCGTGCGTCCATGATACGTCAAACTCCGCTGTCGTCCCGGACAAGCGAGCGTAGCGAGCGCTGATCCGGGACCCATAACCACAGGACGTCGTGGTTACGGGGACTCGGAATTATCGCTTCGCCAGATCACCACTTCCTGTGGTTATGGGTCCTGGCTTTCGCCAGGACGACGACCGTGATTGCCGAACCAGCGGAAACTACTTCTTCGCAGCCGCGCGTTCCACGAATGTCTTGCCGCCCTTCATCTTGTGGCGGAGCGGGGCTTCGTTGATCTGGATGACGACGGCATCGGCATCGACGCCGAGATTCTTCACCAGTGCCTGGGTGATGTCGCGCATCATGCCGGCCTTCTGCTCGTCGGTGCGGCCTTCGGCCATGCTGACAGTGATCTCAGGCATTTTTCTCTCCCTTGGGGCCGAATACCGGCCATTGACGGCCGCCATCAAACAAGACGTGGCTGCCCGGGACAAGCCCGGGCGTGACGGCGCCAGCGAATAGCTAGCCCCACTTTACGTCATGGCGCGCCAGCACCTCGCGCACCTTGGCGACGAGATCGGCTTCGCTGCACGAGAACTGCGCCGGCCGGCTCTCGCGCCATTCCTGGTTGGAGGCGATCGCAGCGGCCGCCTTGGCGCCTTCGATCAGATCCTTGATCTGTAGCTCGCCACGCGCCTTTTCATCCGAGCCCTGGATGATCACGCAGGGGCTGTTGCGGCGGTCGGCGTATTTGAGCTGGTTACCCATGTTCTTGGGATTGCCGAGATAAAGCTCGGCGCGGACGCCGGAGGTGCGCAAGCTTGCCACCATCTTCTGATAGTCGGCGACGCGGTCGCGGTCGAACACGGTGACGACGACGGGGCCGAATTCGGGCCGCGTGTCGAGCTTGCCGAGCAGCGTCAGCGCGGCCTGCAAGCGCGACACGCCGATCGAGAATCCGGTTGCCGGCACCGGCTCGCTGCGGAAGCGCGAGACGAGACCATCGTAGCGACCACCGCCGCCGACCGAGCCGAAGCGCACCGGGCGGCCCTTCTCATCCTTGGTCTCGAGCAGGAGTTCGACCTCGTAGACGGGGCCGGTGTAATATTCGAGGCCGCGCACGACGGACGGATCGATCTTGATGCGGTCCGCACCGTAGCCCGACGCCGTCACAAGTTTTGCAATCTCTTCCAGCTCGCTCACGCCAGCCTGACCGATTTCGCTCTTGGAGAGGTAAGTCTCTGCCGCGGCAATCGCCTCTTTCCAATCCTCGCGCGGTTTGGTGATGGCGAGAACGACATCAGCCTCCTCTGCGCTCAGATTGGCGCCCTTCGTGAAGTCGCCCTTGCCTTCTTCGCCGCCGTCCCATCGTCCCGGGCCGAGCAATTTGCGCACTTCATCAGCGGAAAACTTGTCGAGCTTGTCGATCGCGCGCAGCACCGTCAGGCGACGCGCGGCGTTTTCGTCACCGCCGAGCCCGATGGCTTCCAGAACACCGTCGAGCACCTTGCGGTTGTTGACCTTCACGACATAGGAGCCGCGAGCGATGCCGAGCGCCTCCATCGTGTCCGCGGCCATCATGCAGATCTCGGCGTCTGCCGCCGGCGTCGCCGAGCCGACCGTGTCAGCATCGAACTGCATGAACTGGCGGAAGCGGCCGGGCCCCGGCTTTTCGTTGCGGAAGACATAGCCGACGCGGTAGCTGCGATAAGGCAGGACCAGGGCGTCCGTGCCGTAGCGCTCGCCGACATAGCGGGCGAGTGGCGCGGTCAAATCGTAGCGCAGCGAAATCCACTGCTCGTCATCGTCCTGGAACGAGAACACGCCCTCGTTCGGACGGTCCTGGTCGGGCAGGAACTTGCCGAGCGCATCGGTGTATTCCATCGCCGGCGTCTCCACCGGCTCGAAGCCGTAGAGCTCGTAGACGGCGCGGATCTTCTCGACCATCTCGCGCGTCGCCCGGATCGCTGAGGGGTCGCGATCCTCGAGCCCACGCGGCAGGCGCGCCTTCAGTTTCTGCGGTTTTTTGGGTTTCTCGGCCATGCGCGGCGTTTACCAGCCGGGGCGCGAGGCGGCAACTGCCCTACGGCTGCTCCATCCGCGCCCGGAGCGCGTCAGCGTCGGCTTTCGGCATGGATTTGAGCAGCGGCTTGATGGTTTCGCCGCCGACGATCTTGCCGTTGCGCATGAACATCCAGTCCGAGATGTCGGCCTCGGCGAACTTGACCTCCTCGCCTGCCCGCTTGCCCGGCAGGTCACGCGGCTCGTTCGCGAACCGCCCGGAATAGCTGCCGTTGGGCAGCTTCTTGATTTCGGCGATCCAGATGTGCTCCCCGCCCTTGCGGGTGGAAAAGTGCGCTTTGAGGGAATGCCCGGTCTCCGACGGCTTCGGCGCGTCATAGGAGGCCCAGAAGGTCGGAAGCGTGCCGCGGGCCCGCACGATCGCCGCATTCATCTCGGGATCGCCGGTGCGCACGTCGACGATCGGCGAGCGGTCTTGCGCGACCACTTCGTGCGTGGGCCCGATGGCCAGGATGCCGAAGACGGAGACGCCGGCGATTGCGACGAAAACGACCCATTTTATGGGCTGGGAGAGCTTTACTGCCATGATCGCGATGTCCTGCTGTCCAGATGTGTGTCCAGATTTTGTCGCATGTCGGCAAGGGCACGTTCAGTGCGCAAAAAACCACAAACGATGCACGTTTCCCCTCTCTTTCCGAAAGAGGGGAAACGTTATGTCCGCCGATCAAAACACCTTGCGGATCCAGTTGTGCGGATCGTTGGTGCGGCCGTACTGGATGTCGACGAGCTGCTTGCGCAGGCCCATGGCGACGGGACCGGCGGCGCCGCCGCTGATCTCGAAATCTCCGCTCACCGAGCGCACCTTGCCGATCGGCGAGATGACGGCAGCCGTGCCGCAGGCAAACGCTTCCTTGAGCTTGCCGGAGGCCGCATCCTTGCGCCACTGGTCGAGCGAGTACGGCTCCTCGCGCACCGTCTTGCCGGCATCCTTGGCCAGCGCGATGATGGAATCGCGGGTGATGCCGGGCAGGATGGTGCCGAGCGGCGGCGTCGAGAGCGAGCCGTCGTCGAACACGAAGAAGACGTTCATGCCGCCTAGCTCCTCGACGTAGCGGCGCTCGACCGCATCGAGGAACACGACCTGATCGCAGCCGTGCTGGATCGCTTCAGCCTGGGCGCGCAGGCTCGCAGCATAATTGCCGCCGCACTTCACCGCGCCGGTGCCGCCGATTGCTGCGCGCGTGTAATTCTCGGACACCCAGATCGAGACCGGCGCAGGGCCGCCCTTGAAGTACGAACCGACCGGCGATGCGATCACCGCGAAAATGTATTCGGACGACGGCTTGACGCCGAGAAAGGTCTCGCTGGCGATCATGAACGGGCGCAGGTAAAGGCTGCCTTCGCCGCCCGGCATCCAGGCGCGGTCGATGCGCACGACCTGCTCGACCGCCTCGATGAAGACGTCCTCGGGCAGTTGCGCCATCGCCATGCGATCCGCCGAATCCTTGAAGCGCCGCGCGTTCGCATCGGGGCGGAACAGGTTCACGCCACCGTCGTCGCGCTTGTAGGCCTTGAGGCCCTCAAAAATTTCCTGGGCGTAGTGCAGCACCGCACCGGCCGGATCGAGCTGGAAATTGGCGCGGGCCTCGATCCGCGCTTCATACCAGCCGCCCTTGGCCTGGTTGTAGCGGACGATCGCCATGTGATCGGTGAAGACCCGTCCGAAGCCGGGGTCCATCAGCTTGGCGACGCGGTCCTTCTCAGGAGTCGGATTGGATGCGGGCTGGATGTCGAATGTCATGCTCATGTCCTTGGCTCCCGCTGCCGGTATCGGCGCTGTTCTGGCGCCGGCCCGCCCTGTTTCGGGCCGGCTGGCTTCATTGGATGTCTGGCTGAACCACCGCCAGCCTTGTTACGGCCGGTTTCCCGTGGCCAGCATGTCGCTGAGGACATGCTTTTGCGGAACGCGGAAGTCCAGTATGTTTTGCCGAAATGCCGCTCGACAATCGCACGGTAGACCTGCTCCGGCCGTCGTCGCCTGTCCGGCTCTTTCCGCCGTCCCGGCTTCGACACCACCCGCCGCGAAACGATCTAAAATTTCGTGCGGGTTGATCGTTTTGTAACATTGAACCCAAGATACGTCAATATGCCTGACATAAATTTCGCAACATCCTCTCACGACGCCGCCGAGTCCAAGCCGGCCGCAGACGATGGAGGCAATTTGCGCTGGGATATCATCGAGCTATTGTTCTTCGCCTATCGCGACTTCGTCGGCGATCCCGACCAGGAGCTGGAGGCTTTCGGCTTCGGCCGGGCTCATCACCGGGTCATGCACTTCGTCTACCGCTATCCCGGCCTCAAGGTCGCCGATCTGCTCGACGTCCTGCGCATCACCAAGCAGTCGCTCGGCCGCGTGCTCAAACAGCTGCTGGACGAAGACTACATCGTGCAGAAGACCGGCGACAATGACCGCCGCCAGCGCCTACTCTACGCGACGCCGAAGGGCGAGGCGCTGGTGCAGAAGCTCGCCGGGCTGCAGACCACGCGGATCACCAAGGCGCTCGCCGAGATGACCCCGCAGGATGCCGAGACGGTCAAGCGCTTCCTCCGCGCGATGATTGATCGGGACGATCCGGACAAGGTGCTCGAGACGATCTTCGCTTCCGTCAACAACGCCAAGGAGTGACCGTGCCGCTCGCTGCCACTCTCGCCCGCCCGCCGGCGCGCCCGGCCGATGACGCGCCGCATCTGCTGCTCGTCGACGACGACCGCCGCATCCGTGATCTGCTCTCCCGCTTCCTCGCCGCCGAGGGTTACCGCGTCACCACCGCCGCAAGCGCCGGCGATGCACGATCGAAATTGCTGGGCCTGCATTTCGACCTGCTGATCCTCGACGTGATGATGCCCGGCGAGACAGGCTTCGATCTCGCCCGCTTCATCCGGACATCCTCCTCGGTGCCGATCGTGATGCTGACGGCGCGCCATGAAGCCGAGGCCCGCATCGAGGGCCTGCAAATCGGCGCCGATGACTACGTGGCGAAACCGTTCGAGCCGCGCGAGCTGGCGCTGCGCATCAACAACATCCTCAAGCGCGCCGCCCCGCCGCCGCAGGCCGCGACCGTGGAGAAGATCGCTTTCGGTCCCTACATCTACCATCTCGATCGCGGGGAGCTGCGTCAGGGCGAGGAGGTCATCCACCTCACCGACCGCGAGCGCGAGATGCTGCGCATTCTTTCGGAGACGCCGGGCGAGACCGTGCCGCGCAGCGCGCTGACCGGCAATGGCAGCGTCAATGAACGCGCCGTCGACGTGCAGATCAACCGCCTCCGGCGCAAGATCGAGACCGACCCCGCCAATCCGCTATTCCTTCAGGCGGTGCGCGGCATCGGCTACCGGCTGGTGGCCTCGCCATAACACAGTGAAGCGCGACCGATGAGCACGATCGATACCGGCCTGACGCTGCTCCGAAGCGCCGCCGGCCGCGTCTCCGCCGTCAATGGCTGGATGGGCAATGCGTTCAAGGGCTGGATGCCGACCGGCCTCTACGCTCGCGCGCTCCTCATCATGATCGTGCCGATGGTGGTGCTGCAATCGGTCGTCGCCTTCGTGTTCATGGAGCGGCACTGGAACACGGTGACGCGCAGATTGTCCGCCGCGGTGGTGCAGGACATCGCCACGCTGATCGACGTCTACAAGGGTTATCCGCAGGACCGGGACCGCGACCAGCTCCGCCGCATCGCCCAGCAGCGCCTCGGCCTCGTCGTCGATTTCCTTCCCGCCGGCGACATGCCGCCGCCGGGACCGAAGCCGTTCTTCTCGCTGCTCGACCAGACGCTGTCGGTGCAACTCGGCCGCCAGATCGGGCGGTCGTTCTGGATCGACACGGTCGGCCGCTCCAATCTGGTCGAGATCCGCATCCAGCTCGACGATGCCGTGATGCGCGTGTTCGCGCAGCGCAGCGCCGCCTATGCCTCCAACTCGGAGATTTTCCTGTTCTGGATGGTCGGCACCTCGTCGATCCTGCTGATCGTCGCGGTGCTGTTCCTGCGCAACCAGATCAAGCCGATCCTGCGGCTTGCGGATGCCGCCGAAAGTTTCGGCAAGGGCCGCGAGGCGCCGAACTTCAGGCCGCGCGGCGCGCGCGAGGTCCGACGCGCCTCGGTCGCCTTCCTCGAGATGAAGTCGCGCATCGAGCGCACGATGGAGCAGCGCACCGCGATGCTCGCCGGCGTCAGCCACGATCTGCGCACCATCCTGACCCGCTTCAAGCTCGAGCTGGCGCTGATCGGCGACAGCCCCGAACTCGAG
Organism: Bradyrhizobium sp. 195; assembly: GCF_023101665.1. NCBI lineage: Bacteria > Pseudomonadati > Pseudomonadota > Alphaproteobacteria > Hyphomicrobiales > Nitrobacteraceae > Bradyrhizobium > Bradyrhizobium sp. 195. The sequence goes on from NZ_CP082161.1 coordinate 7,127,460, forward strand.
GGGATGCGCAAGGACGTCGACGAGATGTCGATGATGCTCGAGGACTACCTCGCGTTTGCGCGCGGCGATTCCGGTGAGCAGTCGCAGCCGACCGACATGGCGCAGGCGCTCGAGGAGCTTCGCGGCGACGCCGAACGCCACGGTCATACCGCGACCGTTGCCTTCCACGGCCTGCCCGTCGTGACAGTGAAGCCGGCCTCGTTCAAGCGCTGCCTCGCAAACCTCGTCACCAACGCGGCACGCTACGGCAAGAGCATCGCCATCACCGGCCAGCGCGATCACCGTTATTTGACCGTCACGGTCGACGATGACGGGCCGGGCATTCCCGCGCATTTGCGCGAAGAAGTGTTCAAGCCGTTCCTGCGGCTGGACAACGCCCGCAACCAGGATGAAGGCGGCACGGGCCTTGGCCTCGCCATCGCCCGCGACATCGCCCGGTCGCACGGCGGCGACATCACCCTCGGCGACAGTCCGATGGGGGGACTAAGGGCGAGCGTGAGGATTCCGGTGTAGCTGACGACGTTGCCCGGATGAAGCGCAGCGCAATCCGGGCTTCTTTCTTCGCAACGGATGCAAAGCCCCGGAATGCGCTACGCTCCATCCGGGCTGCGGACTACGATCTCGCCTATTTCGGGAGGAGCGCCTTCAGCTTGTCCATGTCGCGCACGTTCATCTTGAAGCCGCCGGGCATCACGATATCGCCGGGCTTCTGGTCCGGCTTGCAGGCCCCGAGCCATTTGGCTTGCAGCGTCATGGTGCTATCGCGGCCGGCCGCGCCTGCGACGCCGCCTTGCGCGTGCGAGGAGGACTTCACCGTGTAGGCCGAGTTGAAATCGCCAGATATCTCGGCGTGCGACGTCGTGTTGACGCCGGCGACGTTGCACTCGGAATCGCTGACATAGCCGGTCGCGGTCTTCTTGATCTCCTGCTTGGCGCAAATCTGCTTGGCCATCGGGGAGACGTTGTTGCTCATCTCCTTGTCGACGGTCTCGTCGGTGCAGTGCTGCATGGTCATCTCGGGCACCGGCGAGCCTGATGTGACCAGCTTCATTTCCCAAAGGCCGGCCTTGCGCACCGGCAAATCGTCGGCGCTGGCGCTGGCTGCCGACACGACGAGACAAGCGGCCGAACCGAGCAAAGCGAGTTTGCGCGTCATGGCGGAGGCTCCCGGCTGAGAGATTGCGGCGTTACGACAACGCTTCAGTACAGCGTGCGGATCGGCTGGTCGGCGGCGCCATAAGGCACCCAGCGGCAGGAGAACGAGATGTAGCCGCCCTCATAGGCCTGCACCGCCAGGAATTTGACCACCTTGCCGTAGCGCGCGCAGTGATCGACCGCGGCCTGTCGCGCATCGACCTGGGTGGCCATGGAATAGGCGATGATGCCGCCGGTGTCGTTGCCCTTGAAAGGCGGCACCGGAAGAATGTCGGCGCGCGCCGACTGGCTCGCCATCATACCCAGGGCAAGAAGGCCCGCGGCCGCTATGATTCGCATTCCCGTCACTCCAATTGGTTGGTGCCAGTTTACGGTGCCGGGATCGCCGTGAAAAGAACTGAAGCCCCGTCGGCGGTGAGGTTATGGTCAACTCCTGGCGGAGTGTTGCCGCGCTGCACTTGACCTCCCCCGCCCTTCGCGGCACCGTTCGGCCTTCGCAAGACTTTAGCTGTCCGGATTACCCATGCGCGCCCCCTCCCTGAAATCGCTCCGCTTTGCCGCCCTGCTCGGCCTCATGTTCGGGGCGCTCTCGCTCGGTGAGGCCAGGGCTGCCAATCCGCTCGAGTTGAATTTCTGGCTGAGCGGACCGCGCTATGACGGCGCCGTCGCGGAGTGCGACAGGGCGCTGCCGACGATCGCCACCCAGTTCTGGGAAAAGGAAAGCTCGTTCTGGAATTCCTCGCTGAAAATCACCGGCTTCTCCGCCGTTCGCGAGACCGCGTTCCGGCCCTGGCAGTCCGACAACATCCCGCGCCGCTATTGTACCGGCGAGGCCATGCTCAATGACGGCAAGGTGCGCAAGGTGCATTTCTCGATCATCGAGGATGGTGGCTTCGCCGGCTACGGCAACGGCGTCGAATGGTGCGTGGTCGGGCTCGACCGCAACTGGGCCTATAATCCGGCCTGCCGCGCCGCCAAGCCTTAGTGCGAAGAGCCCTGATTCGGGCCTATCAGGAGGGCGGCCGGCTGCCGCCGCCTGAATTTTGTTCTTGAAATGTTCTTATCGCCTGCTAGGCTTCCGTGCACAGTCTAGTTGAGGGGCGTTGCCATGTTTCATTCCAGATTGCATTCGTTCTCCCGCCTGGTGATCTCGCTGGCCCTTTCCCTGATCCTTGCCGCGGGCCTGGCCTCGTTCGCCAGTGACGCAAAGGCCCAGGACAAGCGGCAGAACGCGCCTGGCGAGTTCGACTTCTATGTGTTGTCGCTGTCGTGGTCGCCCTCGTTCTGCGAGGAGGCCGCGGAGCGCGGCGGCCGCTCCCAGATCCAGTGCGGCGGACGGCCCTACGCCTTCGTGGTGCATGGGCTGTGGCCGCAATATGAGAATGGCTTTCCGGAATATTGCCAGCGTCCCGCGCCGCGACTGAACCGCAACATCGTCTCCTCGATGCTCGATTTGATGCCGGCGCCGGGCCTGATCTTCAACGAATGGGATAAGCACGGCACCTGCTCCGGCCTCGAAGGCCGCAGCTATTTCGAGACGATCCGCAAAGCGCGCGCAGCGATCAAGATTCCGGCTGAATATCTCGATCTGTCGCAGGCCAGGACCGTGGCGCCGGCGGAGGTGGAGGAGGCCTTCATCAAGGCGAATCCAGGGCTGAGCAATACCGCCGTCTCGGTCACCTGCAACCGCACCCGGCTCTCCGAGGTCCGCATCTGCCTCAGCAAGGACTTGCAATTCCGCGCCTGCGACGAGATCGAACGCCGCGCCTGCCGCCGCGATCAGGTCACCATGCCGCCGATCAGGGGCGGGTAGTTTCGCGAAACTGGCCGCCGCATCATCATGGCCGGGTATAGCCGTCCAAAGGACGGCGTCGCTTCCGCTCGCCTATGTCCCCGGCCATCCACGTTTCACAACGCATCACGAAGGACGTGGATGCCCGGGACAAGCCCGCGCATGACGAGTAGAAGATGCTGCGCATTTTCTCCCGTGAGCCGCAGATCTTCGCCATGAATTACCGTCACGCCTTTCACGCCGGCAGCTTCACCGATGTCATCAAGCACATCGTGCTGGCGCGCATCATCACCTATCTGCAGGACAAGCCGGGGGCGTTCCGCGTCATCGACACCCATGCCGGGGCCGGCCTCTATGACCTCGAGAGCGACGAGGCGCGCCGGAGCGGCGAATGGCTGACCGGCATCGCGCGGCTGATGCAGGCCCGCCTGTCGAATGAGAGCGCGGCGCTGGCCAAGCCCTATCTCGACATCGTCCGCGCTTTCAATCCGAAGGGTGAGCTCAAGGCCTATCCGGGCTCCCCGTTGATCGCGCGCGGCCTGCTGAGGCCTCAGGACCGCCTCGTCGCCTGCGAGCTCGAGCCGAAGGCGCGAAAAGCGCTGATCGGCGTGCTGCGCCGCGACGAACAGGCCCGCGTGGTCGACCTCGACGGCTGGGTGGCGTTGCCGGCCTTCGTGCCGCCAAAGGAGCGGCGCGGCGTCGTGCTGATTGATCCACCCTTCGAAGCAAAGGACGAGTTCGAGCGGCTGGGTGAAGCCTTCTCGACGGCCTTCGCGAAATGGCCGACCGGCATCTATGTCATTTGGTATCCGGCCAAGAACCGGCGTGCCACCGACATGCTGGCCGAAACGGTGGCGCGGCTCGCAGCTGCAGCAAAACCACCGGGAAAGTGTCTGCGCCTCGAGTTCAGCGTCGCGCCCCAGCTCGATGGCGGGGCTCTCGCCTCGACCGGGCTCCTGATCGTCAATCCGCCCTACACGCTGCAGGGCGAGCTCAAGACGATCCTGCCCGAGCTGGAAATGCCGCTCGGCCAGGGCGGCGCTGCCAGATTCCGATTGGAGGTACCGAGGCCGTAACACTCCGGCATTCTTGGGAAAAATATGCAGGAGCGGTAGTCAATCTGCTGAGAACCGTATTATGCTGTTTCTGTGACTGGCTTTACGTTCCGCTTCCGCGAATGGTTGCGGCGGAGTGAAGGCCTAAGAAAGATCCGGCCGGACCGTTGAGGTCCGCCCAAGGATGGCCAGCTCTCCCGGGCTCCGTAAGCCCGGTCATGTCGTGACGTGAGTCTGCGTCGCGGCGGAGGAGCAATGAGGGGGAGTTTCCCGATGGCCATGACGGGAACGGTTAAGTTTTTCAACGGCGAACGCGGCTACGGTTTTATCAAGCCTGACGACGGCGGCCGCGACGTCTTCGTGCACATTACTGCTGTGGAGCGGGCCGGACTGAAGGACCTTGCGGAAGGACAGCGTATTACTTTCGAAGTCGAACCGGACAAGAAGGGGAAGGGGCCGAAGGCGGTCAATCTGGTCATCCTCTCCTAGCGGGCCTGACGAGCAACATTCGGCGCAACATTTCGCGCAAAAAATCCCGGCCGCGAGCGGCCAGGAGTTGTTGTCCGGTACTTTCTTCTTCAGCTATCAGAAGCGATAGTTCACGCCAGCGCGCACAACGCTGGCGCTATAGCCGTTTGACACGCCCGTAATTGCGAACTGACTGGTCGACAGGTCGATGTAGAGATATTCGAGCTTGGCGCTCCAGTTCGGCGCCAGGCCGACTTCCGCGCCGGCACCGATGGTCCAGCCGGCGGTGGTGTGCGATTCCGTCCAGCCGAAGGTCTGCGCGCGCAGCTCGCCGAAGGCGAGGCCGGCGGTGCCGTAGAACAGCACGTTGTTGAAGGCGTAGCCGGCGCGGCCGCGCAGGGTACCGAACCACGGATTGGAGAATTTCCACGGCGCGAAGGTGTCGTCGGCGCCGGCGGCCTGGATGTCGCCCTCGACGCCGAACACAAACGGGCCGTTCTGGAAGTTGTAGCCGGCCTGCACGCCGCCGACGAAGCCGGACGGCTTTGAGGGATTGTTGTCGACCGAGCCCCATTCGTAGCCGATATTGCCGCCGAGATAGGGACCTGCCCAGCTATACGCATTCAGCGGCTGGTTGACCGTATAGGGCGCACGCTGCCCGTAACTGAGATCGGCGGCCTCTGCCGAAGCTGTCCAGGCGGCTGCAACCAACGCGGCTGCGCCCACAACGAGCCCCTTCATCACAAACTCCAACGCAACTGTTGCAACCGGTGCGAAGCCTGACGCCGCCGCGCGAGGCAAACCGCATGGTTACGGAACCACCACTTTTTCGCGTAAGATTTATCGAGAGTTTTAAGTTAAAGGCCTGTTAAGCCGGGTTACCGCGCTGTTAACAGGCTTAAGCGAGTGTTACCGGGAACTCTCGTCGCTGCCTGTGCGCGCCGCACGTCCGGAACTTCAAATCGGCACCTCCAGCGCCTAAATTCGCTCCATGGTTCACGATTCCCCCGACAATCCGGACGACCGCGCGCGCAAATTGCCGCCGGCTGCCGCGAGCGACACGCCGCCCGACCTCGATCCCGCCACCAGCGGCGGCGATGAGGAGGACGACGCGCGGCTGCCTGATATCCTTGAAGAGAGCGGCGCGGTCGGCGAAGGGCCGCTGGCGAGCGGTCACGAGGCGATCGAACGCGCGGTCCGCCTCGCCCCCACCTCGCCCGGCGTCTATCGCATGCTCAATGCGAATGCCGACGTGCTCTATGTCGGCAAAGCCAAGAACGTCAAAAAGCGCCTGTCCAACTATGCGCGCCAGAATGCGCCGCAGCCGGCGCGCATCCTGCGCATGATCGCCGCCACGGTGACCGTCGAAATCGTCTCGACCAATACCGAGACCGAAGCACTGCTGCTGGAAGCCAACCTCATCAAGCAGCTTCGGCCGCGCTTCAACGTGCAGCTGCGCGACGACAAATCGTTTCCCTATATCCTGATCACCGGCGACCATTGGGCGCCGCAGATCCTGAAACATCGCGGCGCGCAGAGCCGGCCCGGACGCTATTTCGGTCCGTTCGCCTCCGCGGGTGCGGTCAACCGCACCATCACGGCCTTGCAGCGCGCGTTCCTGATCCGCTCCTGCACCGATTCCTTCTTCGAGAGCCGCACCCGGCCTTGCCTGCTCTACCAGATCCGCCGCTGCGCCGGCCCCTGCACCCGCGAGATCGACTTCCCCGGCTATACGACGCTGGTGCGCGAGGCGAGCGACTTCCTGTCAGGCAAAAGCCATGCGGTGAAGCAGGAGCTTGCCGGCGAGATGGAGAAGGCGGCGGGTGAGCTCGAGTTCGAGCGCGCTGCGCTCTACCGCGACCGCCTCGCCGCGCTGTCGGCGATCCAGTCGCAGCAGGGCATCAACCCGCGCACGGTCGAGGAAGCCGACGTGTTCGCCATCCACCAGGAGGGCGGGTTCTCCTGCGTCGAGGTGTTCTTCTTTCGCACCGGCCAGAACTGGGGCAACCGCGCCTATTTTCCGCGCGCGGAAAAGACGTTCACCCCGGAAGAGGTGCTCGGTTCCTTCCTCGCCCAGTTCTACGACGACAAGCCGCCGCCGAGGAACATCCTGCTCTCGCACGAGATCGAGGAGAGCGAGCTGCTCGCCAATGCGCTCTCGATCAAGGCCGGCCACAAGGTCGAGGTCACCGCGCCCAAGCGCGGCGAGAAGAAGGAGCTGGTTGCCCACGCGCTGACCAATGCGCGCGAGGCGCTCGGCCGCAAGCTCGCCGATACCGCCACGCAAAGCCGCCTGCTCGACGCCATAGCCACAACGCTGAGCCTGCCGCATTCGCCCAAGCGCATCGAAGTCTACGACAACAGCCACATCCAGGGCACCAATGCGGTCGGCGCCATGATCGTCGCCGGACCTGATGGTTTCGTGAAGAACCAGTACCGCAAGTTCAACATCAAGTCGGAAGGGATCACGCCCGGCGACGACTTCGCCATGATGCGCGAGGTGCTCGAGCGGCGCTTCAAACGCCTGATCAATCCGCCCGAGGAGAGCACGGTCAAGGCGAAGGACGACGATTTCCCGCAATGGCCCGATCTCGTCATCATCGACGGCGGCCGCGGCCAGCTCAACGCCGTCCGCGAGATCTTCGCAAATCTCGGCCTGACCCAGGTGTCGCTGATGTCGGTCGCCAAGGGGCCGGACCGGGATGCCGGCCGCGAGACCCTGTTCATGCCGGAACGCGAGGCCATCAAGCTGGAGCCGCGCGATCCCGTGCTCTATTTCATCCAGCGTTTGCGCGACGAGGCCCACCGCTTCGTCATCGGCTCGCACCGCAAGCTGCGCAAGAAGGACATCCGCGAGGCCGGTTTGCAGGAGATTCCGGGCATTGGCCCGTCACGCAAACGTGCCTTGCTACATCATTTCGGGACCCTGAAGGAGATCGAACGCGCCTCGATCGCCGATCTCGGCAAGGTTCCGGGGGTGAGCGCCGAGAGCGCCCGCAGGATTTTCGAGTATTTCCATCCCCAGCCGGGATGAACTAAAGGCCCAAAGGGAGCTAGGGTCATATGATCGTCGCATCCCGCACCCCATCTGTGGAGCGGAACGGTTGACCTTCAGGCCGCAGCGGTATTGGTAGGACGGATGAACATCGCCACGACACGAGGGACGACCAGCCGCGCGATGTCCCTCCCGAACATCCTGACCTATGGCCGGATCGCCGCGATCCCGGTCGTGGTGGGGTGTATCTATGCGCAGTCGATTCTGGATCAGCCGCTGTGGCTGCGCTGGGTGGCGGTGGCCATCTTCATCGGCGCCGCGGTCACCGACTACCTCGACGGCTATTATGCACGGATCTGGAATCAGCAATCGGCGTTCGGCCGGATGCTCGATCCGATCGCCGACAAGCTGCTGGTCGCCTCGTGCCTGCTGATGCTGGCCGCCGACGGCATCATTCATGGCTGGTCGCTATGGGCCGCCATCGTGATCCTGTGCCGCGAGATCCTGGTCTCGGGCCTGCGCGAATACCTTGCCGCGCTCCGCGTCAGCGTGCCCGTGACAAAGCTTGCCAAGTGGAAGACTACGGTCCAGCTCGTTGCGATCGGCTTTCTGCTCGCGGGACCTGCCGGCGACGAGGTGGTGCCCGTCGTCTCGATGATCGGACTGGCGCTGCTGTGGGCCTCGGCGATCGTGACCATTTATACCGGCTACGACTATTTCCGCGCCGGCATCCATCACCTCATCAAGGAGGACGAGGGATGAAGGTGAAGTATTTCGCCTGGGTGCGCGAGCGCGTCGGCAAGGCCGAAGAGACCATCGAGCCGCCTGCGACCGTCCGCACGGTCGAGGAGCTGATCGCCTGGCTGTCCGGCCAGAGCGAGGCCTATGCCTACGCGTTCGAGAAGCCGAAGGTGATCCGCGCCGCGATCGACCGCGCCCATGTCAAATCGGATGCCGCGATCGCCGGCGCTCGCGAAATCGCGTTCTTCCCGCCGATGACCGGCGGCTAGACCATGGCCTCCCCTGTCCCCTGCCCCGTCACCATCCGTATCCAGGAGGACGATTTCGATATCGCCCGCGAAATCGCGCTCCTGACCCAGAGCCGCACCGACATCGGGGCCGTCGTGAGCTTCTCCGGCATCTGCCGAGCCGACGAGGACAGCGCGAACATCGCCGCGCTGACGCTGGAACATTACCCTGATATGGCCGAGGAAGAGATCAGGCGTCATGTCGACGAGGCGATCTCGCGCTGGCCGTTGAACGGTGTCACGGTCATCCACCGCGTTGGCCGCTTCATGCCGGGCGAGAACATCGTGCTGGTGCTGACCGCATCGCAGCATCGCCAGGCCGCCTTCCTCGCGGCCGAGTTCCTGATGGATTACCTCAAGACCAGCGCGCCGTTCTGGAAGAAGGAAGAAAGTGAAGCCGGCACCGGCTGGGTCGAGGCCCAGGCCCGCGACGACGAAGCCGCCGCACGTTGGACCCGATCCTGATGGCAAAAGCATCCAAAAAGACCGTGCGCGGCCGCGCCGCGCCAAAACCTGCCAAGGTCGGTCCGGGCGAGCTTCTCACGCTGGCCGATTTTGTCCGCTATGGGGTGAGCCGCTTCGTCGAAGCCGAGCTCGCCTTTGCCCATGGCACGACCGATCCGGTTGCCGAAGCAGCCTTCCTGGTCAGCGAGGCGCTGCATCTCAATCCCGAACAGTTCGAGATGTTCGCCAACGCGCGCGTCACGGCCGCGGAGGGCAAGACCGTCCTCGATCTCATCCATCGGCGCGTCACCACGCGCAAACCGGCCGCCTATCTCGTCAACAAGATCTACATGCGCGGCCTGCCCTTCTATGTCGACGAGCGTGTCATCGTTCCGCGCTCCTTCATCGGCGAGCTGCTGGAGTCGCATTTCGGTGGCGAAGAAGGCGCCGGCGCGCTGATCGACGATCCCACGGGCGTCGAGCGTGTGCTTGATCTCTGCACGGGGTCGGGATGCCTTGCCATTCTCGCCGCGCATCATTTTCCGAACGCCGCCGTCGATGCCGTCGACATCTCCAAGGGCGCGTTCGAGGTCGCCACGCGAAATGTCGGGGAATACGGGCTCGAGGACCGGATCAGCCTGTATCGCGGTGACCTGTTCGCCCCGCTCGGCGACAACAGATACGACCTGATCATCACCAACCCGCCTTACGTCGATGCCGAGGGCATGGCGGCGCTGCCGCCGGAATGCCGGGCCGAGCCGAAGCTCGCTTTCGATGGTGGACGCGACGGTCTCGACGTGGTGCGCCGGATCCTGCGCGAGGCGCCCGATCACCTCACGCCGGATGGCGGGCTGATCTGCGAGATCGGCCGCGGCCGCGAACTGGTCGACGAGGCCTTTCCGGAACTGCCGCTGCTCTGGCTCGACACCGAGGATTCCGAGGGCGAGGTGTTCTGGATCGCGGCCGTCGACCTCGGCTGATTCCTCACGACGGATCGAGCTCCGTCGGAACAACTCAAATATCGCCACGTTCATCCCCCGACGATTGTTCTTGCTCTCGGAGGATGTCCCCATGCTCGCGCCATCGGGCGAATTGCTGCGCGCCGGCATGGCGCTGAAGCTCAACCATCTCAAGCGCGCCGCGCAATCGTATTTGCGGGACCGCACCAGCCAGGCCACCGGACGCGCGACGTCCTACGCGGTCGCGGCTGGTCTGTTCGCAGTGGCCGGGCTGTTCGTGATCGCGACCTTCTTCGTCGGCCTGGTTGCCCTCTACCGCTGGGTTGCAATCAGCTACGGACAATTCTGGGGCTTTGGCGCCGTCGCCGCCGTGCTGCTGGTGCTGGCCGCGGTCTGCGCGGGCATCGCCATGGCCATGATGAAGCGGCCGACCAAGGCGATCGTACCGCTTGCGAGCCGCATGCGCGTTGCGATCGCCACCCCGCGGATCCCGCGCGGAACGGTCAAGCAGGCGGTGAAGGAGGTCGCGACGACGATCCCGCTCGTGCCGCTCGCGCCGGGTGAGCACGGCCATGGCAGAAGGGCCCGGCCCGTTCGCACCAACCGGCCCGTGCAGCTTGGCCTGATGCTCGCCGCGATTGGACTGGCGGGCTTCACGGCGGCGCGCCGCAGGCGTCACGCTCAAAGATTGGACGCTTGAATGCTGGTGCGGCGCTCAGAACAGATCGACTCCTGGCTGCTGGTGGCGGCAACGGCCGTCTTCGTTCTGACTGCGGAGCGCTACTTTCAGGACTCCGGCTTGGTCCCGTCGGGACCTCCCCCAGACCACCGCAAAGGCGAGGCGAATTCACCGGAAACGCACCCGGCGGGCGCAGCCGTGGAGCCCGGCCGCGGCCGTCATGCGAAGAGCCCGTTCACGATCCCCTGGGCGGGCTGGAAGGATATTTTCTGGCGCACCTATCAGCGCATCGACGAGGATCGGCTGCTGGCGACCGCAGGCGGCGTCGTGTTCTTTGGGCTGCTCGCGGTTTTCCCCGCCGTCACGGCGGTGGTCTCCTCCTACGGACTGTTCGCGGATCCCGCGACGATCAGCGCCAATCTGCAGACGCTTGCGACCATGCTGCCCGAGGGCTCGTTCCAGATCGTCGAGGACCAGGTCGCGCGCGTGGTGTCGCATGGCAACACGACGCTCGGGGCCACCTTCCTGCTCGGCCTTCTGCTTGCGATCTGGAGCGCCAATGCAGGCGTCAAGGCGATCTTCGATGCCCTCAACGTTGCCTATGAGGAGCGCGAGAAGCGCAGCTTCATCAAGCTCAACATGGTGTCGCTGGCCTTCACGATCGGCGGCATCGTGGCGTTGCTGCTGATGGTGGGCGCCGTCGTCGCCTTCCCGCTCGCGCTCAATCATGTCGGCATGGCGCCCGAAAGCAAGCTGATCGTGGCGCTGGCGCGATGGCCGCTGCTGTTCCTCATCCTGCTCGTGGCGCTGGCGATCCTGTACCGCTTCGCCCCCAGTCGCGACGCGCCGCGCTGGCAATGGCTGAGCCTCGGCGCGGTGGCCGCCGCCATCCTCTGGATCGCCGGCTCGGCGCTCCTGTCCTGGTATCTCTCGGAATTTGCCAACTACAACGCGACCTACGGCTCGCTTGGCGCGGCGATCGGCCTGATGATGTGGATGTGGGTGTCGGCGATCGTCATCATGTTCGGCGCCGAGCTGAATTCGGAGATCGAGCGGCAGACCCTGCGTGATACCACCACCGGACAACCGAAGCCGCTCGGCACCCGCCAAGCCGTCTCGGCCGACACGGTGGGCGCGGCCGCGCCGGCCTGATGGACGATCAGGCCGGAGTTCATCCGGCCTGAACGGGTGGCATCTCAGCGTTTGGTAATCACGGCTTGCAGATATTCGCTGTGCACGACGATCGTGCCGTCGTTGGCATGGTTGAACTCTCCCAGCAGCGCCAGCAGATCGCGCTTCAACGCCGCCTGGCCGCCCTCGTCGAGCGCGGCAAACGCCTTCAGGGTCGGACCGTAGAAGGTCCTGAAGATTTCAAGCCAGTGACCCGGCGAACGGTAGCGAAACACGAACATGCGCGGCTCGGCGACAATCTCGGCTGCCTGGTCTGCGAACATCTCCTCGAGCCGTGCCGCGGTGCCCCACAAAGCCGGTGACTTCGCCCCGGCCGGCGGCGGCAGATGCTTGCCGATGGTCTTGAACAGCTGACCGATGAAACCCTGCGGCGTCCAGTTGGCGAGGCCAATCTTGCCGCCGGACCGGCAGACCCGCGCGAGCTCGGACGCCGCCTTGTCCTGATCCGGCGTGAACATCACGCCGAAAGTCGAGAGCACGACATCGTAGCTGGCGTCGGCGAACGGCAGCGCTTCGGCATCCGCCTCGCGGAACTCGACCGGAAGATGTTCGGCCGCTGCGCGCTCGCGCCCACGCTCGAGCAATGCCGGCACGTAGTCGGTAGATGTGACGTCACACCAGCGCCGTGCCGCGGCCAGCGTCGCGTTGCCGTTGCCGGCCGCGACGTCCAGCACCTTGCTGCCGGCGCGTATGTCAACTGCCTCACAGAGCTGCTCGCCGACAATCTGTAAGGTGGTTCCGACCACCGCGTAGTCGCCCGACGACCAGGCGCCGTGCTGACGCTGTTTGAGGGCGGTGAGGTCGGGCTGGGCTACGGCTGGCTTGAGCGCGGCGGCGGTCGACATGGGCAATCTCCTGCGGTTGAAAACGCCGGGACGATAAAGCGCATGCGGCCCGCTGGCCTTGAGACCAGCGTTATTTTACGCTGAGAGCACCTTGATTTCCGACGGGAGAGCCGAGGCGAAGCGTGACTTTTCAGTTTGAGGATTTCTTGCTTGATCCCGAGCGCCGCGAATTGCGCCAGGCGGACACCCTCGTCGCGCTCGAGCCCCAGGTGTTCGATCTCCTGACCTACCTCGTCCGCAACCGCGAACGCGTGGTGACGCGGGACAACCTGCTCGATGCGGTCTGGAACGGCCGTGTCGTCTCGGAATCGACGCTGACCAGCCGGATCAACGCAGCGCGCCGCGCTGTCAAGGACAACGGCGACGAACAGCGGCTGATCCGGACCATCGCGCGCAAGGGCGTACGGTTCGTCGGCGTGGTGACAGAGCCGGCCGGCACGGCGGCTCCCCCAAAGGCGAGCAAACCATCGGCTGAATTAGCGCTGCCCGATCGTCCCGCGATCGCAGTGCTGCCCTTCACCAACATGAGCGGAGAGGCCGAGCAGGACTATTTCTCCGACGGCATTAGCGAAGACATCATCACCGCGCTGTCGAAGCTGCGATGGTTCTTCGTGATCGCACGCAACTCCTCCTTCATCTATAAGGGCCGTCCGGTTCATTTGCGGCAGATCGCGGAAGAACTCGGCGTACGCTACGTCGTCGAGGGCAGCGTCCGCAAGGATGGCGAGCGCGTCCGTATTACGGCGCAGCTCAACGACGTCGCCACGGGCAGTCATCTCTGGGCTGAACGTTACGACCGCGAGCTCGCCGATGTCTTCGCCGTCCAAGACGAGATTACCGAGGCGATCGTTGCCGCAATCGAGCCGCAGCTCTATGCTGCCGAGAGCTTTCGCGCCCAGCGCAAGCCGCCTGATAGCATGGACGCCTGGGACCTCGTAATGCGTGCGCTGTCTCATTACTGGCGCGTGACACGGCAGGATCATGTCGTGGCGCAGGCCCTGCTCGAAAAGGCCATCGCGCTCGATCCGACCTACGGCAAGGCGCTAGGGCTACTCGGCACCAGCTACATGTTCACAGCGCATATGGGCTGGATGGAGATGGCGACCGCTATCCCATTGGCCGAGCGCGCCGCGCATGCCGCGATCCGCGCCGACGACGGCGACGCCTGGGCTCACAATGCGCTCGGCCACGTCGACCTGTTCGCGCGCCGGTTCGATGACTCGCTGGCCGGATTTGAAACTGCGCTGCGGCTCAATCCGAATTTCGCGCTGGCACAAGGCTATTATGGCTTGGCACTGGGCTATTGCGGCCGCTGGCGTGACGCCGATGAGGCCGCCCGGCGGGCGATCCGCCTCAGCCCGCGCGATCCCTATGCGCCGGTCTATTACGGCATCGCCGCCTACGCCCGCTTCCTCGGTGCCGACTACGCCGAAGCGATCCGGCTGGCGCAGGAGTCGCTGCGCCAGCGCAGCGACTTCGTCGGCGGACACCGGGTGCTGACGGCTGCCGCCGGCATGGGCGGACAAACCGAGATTGCCCGCACCGCACTGCAGGAACTTCGCCGCGCCCAGCCGAACGTCAGTCTGGCCTGGATCGCCAAGTTCATGCCGATTAGACTTGCGGCCGACCGCGACCGCTACCTCGAAGGCTTTCGTCGCGCTGGGCTGACTTGACGGCCGACCAGGCCCGCTATCCCCTCGAATCAACAATGATGTTAAGGTCATTCGGCTTGGGGGAGCATGAGGCGTGACGGGATCGCACAGCGGCCCGTGTTTTCCCGGGTGAGGCAGTCAGCTCTTGAGGCGTAACGCGCGGCATGATTCGCATTTCGACGATTTTCATCGCCTTCTGCATGGTTCTGGTCGCGGCCTCGCTCGGCCTTGTGCTCTACGCCGTCGCCGGCATCAGCGGAACCGAATCCGCGATCGTGGCGCTGACCGCGCTGACCTTCCTGATCCTCTACAACGCGGTGTCGATGCGGCTGCGCGACCGCAGCGACGTCGGCGGCCAGATCGCCGATCTGTCGCGCGGCACTGCCGATCTCGCCCGCCAGGTGGCCGAGTTCGGTCGCCGGTTAGCTGCGATTGAGGGACGCATCGCCTCGTCCAACTCGACCAACTCCGACCGCATCCAGTCGGTGGTCGGTGAGATCAACGAGCTCGGCGGGTTGGTCAGACAGCTCGCGACCACCGTGTCGGCCCATGAGGACTTGCTGGCCGGCGGCGCGCCGACGCCGGCTCCCGCCCCGGCGGCCTGGTCCGAGCCGGAGGCGCCGATCGATCTGATTGCGCCGTTCGAAGAGCGGCCGACTGCCCCTCCCCCGCTTCCCGCAGCACCTCCGCTGGCGCAGCCGCGGCCGGCCCCGGCGCCAACGGCCCAGAGCCAGACCACCAACCCGATTCAGACCTCCGCGCGCAACCAGACTCAACTGCTGGCGACGATGCGCAACGCCATCGACGAGAACCGCATCGACATCTTCCTCCAGCCGATGGTGACGCTGCCGCAGCGCAAGGTGCGGTTCTACGAAGCGGTGACGCGCCTGCGCGATGAGCGCGACCAGCTGATCGCAGCCGAGGAGTTCATCACCATCGCGGAGGCTTCCGGGCTGATCGGGCGCATCGACAACATGGTGATGCTGCGCTGTGTGCAGGTGCTGCGGCGCCTGATGGTGCGCAACAAGGACGTCGGCGTGTTCTGCAACGTCGCGGCGTCCACGCTCGGCAATTCCACCACCTTCGCACAATGCCTCGACTTCCTCGAAGCCAACCGGGCGCTGGCGCCCTCGCTGGTGCTGGAGTTCAAGCAATCGACATTCCGCAATCTCGGCCCGGCCGAGACCGAGAATCTCGCAGCGCTCGCCCAGCGCGGCTTCCGTTTCTCGATCGACCATGTCACGGATCTCAGGATCGAACCGCGCGAGCTGGCCGACCGCGGGGTGCGCTTCATCAAGGTGCCGGCCACGCTGCTGCTCGACCCCAGGCAGGCCTCGGCCGCGGATATCCACCCCTCCGACCTCTCCGACCTGCTCGGCCGCTTCGGCATCGATCTGATCGCCGAAAGGATCGAAGGCGAGCGCGCGGTCGTTGACCTGCTCGACTATGACGTGCGGTTCGGCCAGGGCTTCCTGTTCGCGCCGCCCCGGCCATTGCGGCCGGAGGGGGCATCTGCTACCGGCGGGGCCGCGCCGAACCAGGCGCAGGACATTCAGGGATCCAATGGCTCCGCTCCCCCCAGCCAAGGCACGACATCTGGCCCGACTTCAGCCGCAGTTCCGGCACAACGCATCACCGGCAACGCGGCGCTCGCGCGCCGCATCTGACCGGCCGCGCACATCATGACCACGCTGCATTTCGCCGAAAGCCTGCGCGAGCTCGTGGGCGGCGTCGATGTCGTGCTCAGCGACATCTGGGGCGTCGTCCACAATGGCCTCGAATCCTTCCCCGAAGCCTGCGAGGCGTTGCACACCTATCGCAGCGGCGGCGGTACGGTGATCCTGATCACCAACGCACCGCGGCCGGCCGACTCGGTGCAGCGGCAATTGCGCAAGCTCGGCGTGGCCGACGAGACCTATGACGCGATCGTGTCTTCGGGCGACCTGACGCGGCTCTATGTCGCCGATCATCCCGGCCGCAAGATGTTCTGGCTCGGCCCCGAGCGCGACAACTCGATCTATCGCGGCCTCGATGCCGTGACCGCGCCGCTGGAGGAAGCCGATTACATCGTCTGCACCGGCCTTTATGACGACGAGACCGAGACCGCGGAAGACTATCGCGGCATGATGCTGAAGGCGCGCGAGCGCAAGCTGACGCTGGTCTGCGCCAACCCCGACATCGTGGTGGAACGTGGCGACCGGCTGATTTATTGCGCCGGCGCCATTGCGGAGCTCTATCGCGAGCTCGGCGGCGAAGTGATCTTCTACGGCAAGCCGCATCGCCCGATCTATGAGCGCGCGATGGCGCTGGCCGGTGAACGCCAGGGTCATCCGATCGACCGGAAAAAGGTGCTGGCGATCGGCGATTCCGTCCGCACCGACTTAACCGGCGCGCGCGAATTCGGCATCGATTGCCTGTTCGTGACCCGCGGCATCCATGCCGAGGAGTTCGAGGGCCTCGACCAGCTCGACCCGACATCGGTGATGGAATTGTTCGGCCACCCTCCGAAGGCGCTGATGCGCGAATTGAAGTGGTGACGGCCTCACTTCGAAACGAAGCCGATATAGACCAATGGCTAAGTACTAGACGCCGTCATAGCCGGGCTTGACCCGGCCATCCACGACTTCCTTCGTCGATCCCGGAACGTGGATGCCCGGGACAAGCCCGGGCATGACGATCCCAATGGAAGATTGTTGATCCGGCGAAGAGCGTGCGCCTTAGGCGCTCGCCATGTCCGGGAAGACCGCCTCGATCTTGGTCTTCAACGTCGCCGCGTTGAACGGCTTGACGATGTAGTTGTTCACGCCAGCCTTCTTGGCCGCGATCACGTTCTCGGTCTTGGATTCCGCCGTGATCATGATGAAGGGCGTGGTGGCGAGATTCGGATCCGCGCGCACTTCGCGCAGCAGGTCGTAACCCGTCATCGGCTCCATGTTCCAGTCGGAGATCACGAGCCCGTACTTCTTGCCGCGCATCTTGTTCAGTGCTGCCGAACCGTCGCTGGCATCGTCGATGTTCTCGAAGCCAAGCTGCTTCAGCAGATTCCTGATGATACGGATCATGGTGCTGTAGTCATCCACCACCAGAACCGGCATCGACAAATCAACCGCCATCTCGACTCCCCCAACGCATACCAAGGAATATTACGATCGGACCTGCCCAGGCCGGAGCCCGGCAGTTCCACGCTCAAGGACTAGCACCAAGGCGTTAAACAGCGCGTTAATTGGGGACGCCCCCCAAGGGCTGAAATCGTGTTCGATCCGGCCGCCCCCTCCCGCTTGACTTCATCCGGCCGGTCGCGCCACGGTCCTGGCCGGTCCTGCCGGTTCGAGAATTCCCCTGATGGCTCCGCATTTTACCGTTATCCGCGACACCACGCCGGACTCCACGATTCCGAGGGGCGCCGTGGTCGCCATGGGCAATTTCGACGGCGTTCATCTCGGCCATCGCGCCGTGATCGCGGCAGCCCTGGAAATGGGCCGGGCGCAGGGCCGCCCTGCACTGGCCCTGACCTTCGAGCCGCATCCGCGGCGGTTTTTCAGCCCCAACACCCCGCAATTCCGTCTGACGGACGAGCCGGCCAAGCTGCGGCTTCTGGCCGGTACCGGGCTGGCTGGCGCCGTGGTGATGACCTTCGACAAGGCGCGCGCCGGGACCAGCGCGCAGGACTTCATTCACCATGACCTGATCGGGCGCCTTGGCGTCAGCGGGATCGCGGTGGGCTACGACTTCCATTTCGGCAAGGGACGCGTCGGCTCGCCGAGCCTGCTGGTCAACGAGGCGCCCCGGCTCGGCATCGAGGTCGACGTGCAGCCGCATGTCGATATCGACGAGCGGCCGGTGTCCTCCAGCGCCATCCGGATCGCGCTCGCCGAGGGCCAACTGGATGAGGCGACTACTATGCTGGGCGCGCCCTGGTTCGTCACCGGCGAGGTCATTCACGGCGAGAAGCGCGGCCGCGATCTCGGCTATCCCACCGCCAACATCCGCCTGGATGCCAATTGCGGGCTGAAGCACGGCATCTATGCGGTGCGGGTCGGCCGCGGCGCTGAGCGGCTGGACGGGGTGGCAAGCTTCGGTCGCCGCCCGACCTTTGATAATGGCGCTCCGTTGCTCGAGATCTTCCTGTTCGACTTCAAAGGCGACCTTTACGGGCAGGCGCTCGACTGCGCCTTCGTCGGCTTCATCCGCGAGGAGCTGAAATTCGACAGCCTGGACGCCCTGATCCGCCAGATGGACGACGATTCCGCCCGCGCCCGCGCTATGCTGGCCGCGGCCCCGGACGCGTTTCCGAGGCTGGGCGTGATCGATTGAGCTTGAAACCCGGCCTCCCCCAGCCTTTGCGCTTCCCCCGTCCCCCTGCTATGGAAAGCCCATGTTTTCGCGGCGCATCATAGGGATTAGCGGCCCGGCTTCCGCCTGAGCCTTCGGCTCGGCGCAAGACCGGGATCTTGTCGTTTCACCCCGCGATTCCGCATCGCCATTCGTTCCCGCGCCCTTCCGAGCCAGTCAGCCTCATGTCCGAAAAGCCGCAAAAATCCCAAAAGTCTGAAGCCAAAGACTATTCGAAGACCCTGTTCCTGCCGCAGACGGATTTCCCGATGCGCGCCGGCCTGCCGCAGCGCGAGCCGGAGATCCTCAAGCGCTGGTACGACATCGGCCTCTACGAGAAGCTGCGCGAGAGTGCGAAGGGCCGCGCCAAGTTCGTGCTGCATGACGGCCCGCCCTACGCCAATGGCAACATCCATATCGGCACCGCGCTGAACAAGATCCTGAAGGACCTCGTCACCAAGAGCCAGCAGATGCTCGGCTTCGATTCCAACTACGTGCCGGGTTGGGACTGCCACGGCCTGCCGATCGAATGGAAGGTCGAGGAAGAGCACTATCGCAAGAAGGGCAAGCAGAAGCCCGACTTCCGCGACAGTACCGCGATGATCGATTTCCGCCGGGAATGCCGCGCCTACGCCACGCATTGGCTCGGCGTTCAACGCGAGGAGTTCAAGCGCCTCGGCGTCATCGGCGACTGGGATCATCCGTACGCCACCATGAGCTATCCGGCCGAAGCCCAGATCGCGCGCGAGCTGATGAAGTTCGCCGCCAACGGCACGCTCTATCGCGGCTCCAAGCCGGTGATGTGGAGCGTGGTCGAGAAGACGGCGCTTGCCGAAGCCGAGGTCGAGTACGAGGACTACACCTCCGATACGGTGTGGGTGAAATTTCCGGTCACTTCGCCCGCGCACGGCGCGCTTGCCGCCGCAAGCATCGTGATCTGGACCACCACGCCCTGGACGCTGCCCGGCAACCGCGCCATCTCGTTCTCGCCGAAGATCGCCTACGGCCTGTACAAGGTGACGGACGCGCCCGCCGACAATTGGACCAAGACCGGCGATCTCCTGATCCTCGCCGACGCGCTCGCTGAAGAGGTCTTCAAGCAGGCGCGCGTGACGGCCTATGAAAAGGTCCGCGAAATCCCCGGCGACACCATGGACGCGATCGAATGCGCGCATCCGCTGAACGGCCTTGCCGGCGGCTATGACTTCATCGTGCCGCTATTGCCCGGCGACCACGTCACCGACGACACCGGCACCGGCTTCGTGCACACCGCGCCCGGCCATGGCCGCGAGGACTTCGATGCCTGGATGGCGCAGGCGCGCGATCTCGATGCGCGCGGCATCAACACGGCGATCCCCTACACCGTCGACGAGAACGGCGCCTACACCGATCATGCGCCGGGCTTTACCGGCAAGCGCGTCATCAACGACAAGGGCGAGAAGGGCGACGCCAACGAGGCCGTGATCAAGGCGCTCGTCGAAAGGGGCATGCTGCTCGCGCGCGGCCGGCTCAAGCATCAATATCCGCACTCCTGGCGGTCCAAGAAGCCGGTGATCTTCCGCAATACGCCGCAATGGTTCATCGCGATGGACAAGGACGTGGCCCAGGGCGGCAAGGCCAAGAGCGGCGATACGCTGCGCGCCCGCGCGCTGCACGCGATCTCGGTGACGCAATGGGTGCCGCCGTCGGGCGAGAACCGCATCAACGGCATGATCGAGGCGCGGCCCGATTGGGTGATCTCGCGCCAGCGCGCCTGGGGCGTGCCGATCGCCGTGTTCGTGCGCGAGAAGGGCGACGGCTCCGCTGAGATCCTCCAGGACGAGGCGGTCAACACGCGTATCGGCGAGGCCTTCGAGAAGGAAGGCGCCGATGCCTGGTACGCGACGGGAGCGCGCGAGCGCTTCCTTGACGCCCGTGCCAATGAAGACTGGCAGAAGGTCGACGACATTCTCGACGTCTGGTTCGATTCCGGCTCGACCCACGCTTTCGTGCTCGAAGACCCCGTGCAGTTTCCGGGGCTTGCCGGCATCAAGCGCAAAGTCGACGGCGGCACCGACACGGTCATGTATCTCGAGGGCTCGGACCAGCATCGCGGCTGGTTCCACTCCTCGCTGCTGGAAAGCTGCGGCACCCGCGGCCGCGCGCCCTACGACGTCGTGCTGACCCACGGCTTCACCCAGGCCGAGGACGGCCGCAAGATGTCGAAGTCGCTCGGCAACACCATCGAGCCGCAGGCCGTCATCAAGGAATCCGGCGCCGACATTCTGAGACTGTGGGTCGCGTCCTGCGACTACACCGACGACCAGCGCATCGGCCCCGAGATCCTGAAGAACACGGTCGAGACCTATCGCAAGCTGCGCAACACCGTGCGCTGGATGCTCGGCACGCTGCATCATTACAAGCCGGCCGACGCAGTCGCGCCGGCCGAGATGCCCGAGCTCGAGCGGCTGATGCTGCACGAGCTCGCAGGTCGCGACGCCGCCATCGGCAAGGCCTATCGCGAGTTCGACTTCAAGACGGTGGTCGCGATCCTGTCCGCCTTCCTGAACAGCGAGCTCTCGGCATTCTATTTCGATATCCGCAAGGACACGCTGTATTGCGATCCGCCGTCCTCGCTGACGCGCAAGGCGGCGCTGACAACGATCGATCTGCTGTGCGCCTCGATCCTGAAATGGCTGGCGCCGATCCTCAGCTTCACCGCGGAGGAAGGCTGGCGCATGTACCGGCCCGAGGCCGAACCGTCGGTGCATCTGACGCTGTTCCCGACCGATCTCGAAGGCTTGCGCGACGACAAGCTCGCCGCGAAATGGGAGACGATCCGCAACGTCCGCCGCGTCGTTACCGGAGCGCTCGAGCTCGAACGCGCCGCCAAGAACATCGGCTCGTCGCTGGAGGCATCGCCGGTGATCTATGTCGCCGACCGCGACATGCTGGCGACGCTATTCGACGTCGATCTCGCCGAGATCTGCATCACCTCGAATTACGAGGTGCGTGAGGGCGAGGCGCCGGCAGCTGCGTTCCGTCTCGATGCCGTGCCCGGCGTCGCGGTCGTGGTGGAGAAGGCAGTCGGCACCAAATGTGCCCGCTCCTGGAAGATCTCCCCGATGGTCGGCGACGACCCTGAATACCCCGACGTCACCCCGCGCGACGCGAAGGCGCTGCGCGAATGGAAGGCGTTGGGAGTAGCGGTCTGATCCCCATGACCCCGCTTGGCGCTGGCATCTTCGCGGCATTGGTCACGCTCGTGGCCGACCAGGCCTCAAAGCTGTGGCTGCTGAACGTGTTCGACCTCGCCCGTCGCGGCGCGGTGAAGGTGACACCGTTCTTCGACCTGGTGCTGGCCTGGAACATCGGCATCAGCTTCGGCTGGCTCCAGAACGACAGCCAGGCGGCGCAGCTCGCGCTGATGGCGGTCAAGGTCCTCGCCGTGGTCGCGCTGGCGATCTGGATGGCCCGCTCGCACACCCTTCTCGCCACGGTCGCGCTGGGCCTGATCATCGGCGGCGCCATCGGCAATAGCATCGACCGCCTGGCGTATGGCGCGGTGGTCGATTTCGCCCTGTTCCACATCGAGATCGGCGGAAATACCTATAATTGGTATGTATTTAACCTCGCGGACGTGGCCATCGTTGCTGGGGTCGCAGCCCTATTGTATGATTCCTTCCTGGGGGTACCCGCCGCAAAAGCGCCCTGATCCCGGCCGATACGGACCGGCAGGTGGAACCCGGCCTTTGCGAGGGTTTGCTGCGCGCGCGCGGCGATCTGACACAATATGGAACAGGTACAGTAAATGCGCAGCTCGAAGACCAGCATTTCGATGGTTCGAGACCCCCGGTTGGGGCTTTGGCGGGCATTGAAATTGTCCGCTGTCGCGCTCGGCATCGGTCTCGTCATGTCGGCTGGGGCGGCCCGCGCCGGTGACGACGACGATGAAGATGACGGGATGACCTTCGAAGAGAAGATCATCGACAATCTGATGTCCGGCATCGGCGCCAAGAGCATGGAAAAGCCCGGCATCGAGTACCGCGAGCGCTCGCCGCTGGTCGTGCCGCCCAAGCTGGACCTGCCGCCCCCCGCGACCCAGGCCAAGAATGCTCCGAACTGGCCCAAGGATCCCGAGGAAAAGCGCCGCAAGGAAGCCATCGCCGCGCGCAAGAAGGCGACCAAGGAAACCGAGAACTGGCAGGCCGCCCGACCTCTGACGCCCGCCGAGATGAAGGCCGGTCAGGTCGCCGCGGCGCCCCGGACGAGCAACGACCCGATCCAGCCGGGCACCAACGGCAACCCGTCGCTCAGCCCCGCCGAGCTCGGCTTCTCCGGTGGTCTGTGGAACATGATGAAGGGCGGCAACAGCGCCGAAGAGAAGAAATTCACCAGCGAGCCGCCGCGCCAGTCGCTGGTCGAGCCGCCCCCGGGCTATCAGACGCCGTCGCCGAATTACTCCTATGGCGCCGGACAGGACAAAACGCGGCGGACTTATTTCGACATCATGTCGGGCAAGGACAAGGAACAATAGCGTTCCTGTCCTGTCGCTGTTCTGCAGAAGCGAATCGAGTCCCGACGGGCTCATGTCCGCCCGATGCCGGTCATGATTGCTTATCAGTAACTTGCCACCGCGTTGAGTTCTCTGCTTCGTGACGCGAAGCCTCAGCCGCACGGTGTACCATACCGTGCCTCCGAGCCGGACATCCGGACCTCGGCCCTTGATAAGGATCATGATGTCCGTAAACCGATCGGCTGCCTGCCTCCTTGCCGCGCTGCTTTCGACCAGTGTCCTGACAGCCGGCGCGGCCCTTGCCCAGACCACGGTGACGTCGGCCCCGCCCGCCAGCTTCACGCTCGGCAATGGCATGCAGGTCGTGGTGATCCCCGATCACCGCGCGCCCGTCGTCACGGAGATGATCTGGTACAAGGTCGGCTCGGCCGACGAGACGCCGGGCAAGTCCGGCCTCGCCCACTTCCTCGAGCACCTGATGTTCAAGGGCACCTCGAAGCACCCCGTCGGTGAATTCTCCCAGACCGTGCTCCGCGTCGGCGGCAACGAGAACGCCTCGACCTCGGTCGACTACACCAACTATTACCAGCGTGTGCCGAAAGAGCAGCTACCGACCATGATGGAGTTCGAGGCCGACCGCATGACCGGCCTCATCCTCAAGGACGAGAACGTGCTGCCCGAGCGCGACGTCGTGCTCGAAGAATACAATATGCGCGTCGCCAACAATCCGGATGCGCGGCTGAACGAGCAGATCATGGCCGCGCTCTATCTCAATCATCCTTACGGCCGGCCGGTGATCGGCTGGCATCAGGAGATCGAGAAGCTCGATCGCGAGGACGCGCTCGCCTTCTATCGCCGCTTCTATGCGCCGAACAACGCGATCCTGGTGATCGCCGGCGACGTCGAGGCCGCCGACATACGCCCGCTGGTCGAGCGCAATTTCGGCTCGATCCCGGCGCAGCCCGCCATTCCCGCGCGGCGCGTCCGTCCGCAGGAGCCGGAGCCGGCCGCGCCGCGCACCGTCACGCTGGCGGATCCGCGCGTCGAGCAGCCGAGCATGCGGCGCTATTATCTGGTGCCCTCGGCGACCACGGCTGCTGCCGGCGAAAGCGCGGCCCTCGACGTGCTGGCGCAGCTGATGGGCAGCGGCAGCAATTCGTATCTCTACCGCGCCCTCGTGGTCGACAAGCCGCTCGCGGTCTCCGCCAACGCCAGCTATTCCAGCATCTCGCTCGACCCGACGCAGTTCGCGATCTCGGCCGCGCCGAAACCCGGCGTCAGCTTCGCTGAGGTCGAGCAAGCGGTCGACGGCGTCATCGCCAACGTCGCGCAGAACCCGATCCGCGCCGAGGATCTGGAACGCGTGAAGACCCAGCTCATCGCGGAAGCGATTTACGCCCAGGACAACCAGGCGGTGCTGGCACGCTGGTATGGCGGCGCGCTGACCACGGGCCTGTCGATCGAGGACATCAGAAGCTGGCCCGACCGCATCCGCGCGGTCACCGCCGAGCAGGTCCGAGCAGTCGCGCAGAAATGGCTCGAGAAGAAGCGCTCGGTGACGGGTTATCTGATCAAGGACACCGCGACCACCAAGCGCGAGGAGAAGCGTTCGTGACCTATCCTTTCCTTCGACGCGTTGCATTCTCCTTCGCCACCGGCGCGGCACTTGCGCTCGCCGCGGTCTCGCCCTCGCAGGCAGCCGCAAAGATCCAGCACCTGGTCTCGCCGGGCGGTATCGAGGCCTGGTTCGTGCAGGACGCAACCGTGCCGCTGATCGCCATGGAATATTCCTTCGCCGGCGGCTCGGCCCAGGATCCCAAGGACAAGCCGGGCGTCGCCAATCTGGTCGGCGACCTCCTCGACGAAGGCTCCGGCGATCTCGACTCCAAGACCTTCCATGAGCGGCTCGACCGCCGCGCCATCGAGCTCTCCTTCAGCGCCACCCGCGATACCTTCCGCGGCAGCCTGCGCATGCTGCGCGACAACAAGGACGAGGCCTTCGATCTCTTGCGGAGCGCGCTGACGTCGCCGCATTTCGACACCGCCGATGTCGAGCGCATTCGCTCGCAGGTCATCTCGGGCCTGCGCCGCGAGACCACGAACCCGACATCGCTGGCGAGCCGCAAATTCCTGGAGGTCGCCTTTGGCGATCACCCCTACAGCCGGCAGAGCAACGGCAACCTCGACAGCGTGCCGACCATCACGGTTCCCGATATGAAGGATTATGTCGGCCGCGTGCTTGCGAAGGATGGGCTGAAGATCGCGGTCGTCGGTGACGTCGATCCGGCGACCCTCGGCAAGCTGCTCGACCACACCTTCGGTAGCTTGCCCGCCAAGGCCAACCTCACGCCGGTCCCCGACGTCGAGGCCGCGAAGCCGCCGCAGCGCGCCTTCGTCACGCTCGACGTGCCGCAGACCGTGATCACTTTCGGCGGCCCCGGCGTGAAGCGCAGCGACCCGAACTTCATGGCGGCCTACGTCGTCAATCACATCCTCGGCGGCGGCGGCTTGTCCTCCAGGCTCTATCGCGAGGTGCGCGAGAAGCGAGGCCTCGCCTATTCGGTGTTCGAATCGCTGCTCTGGATGGAGCACTCGGCAGTGTTCATCGGCAATACCGGCACCCGCGCCGACCGCGCCGGCGACACCATCGATGCCATCGACAAGGAGGTGCGCCGCATCGCCGAGGAAGGCCCGACGCAGAAGGAGCTCGACGAGGCCAAGTCCTACCTAAAGGGCTCGCAGATGCTGGCGCTGGATACCTCCTCCAAACTCGCGCAGGCACTGCTGCAGTACCAGCAGGACAAGCTACCGATCGACTATATCGAGAAGCGCAATGCCATCGTCGATGCGGTGACGCTGGACGACGCCAAAGCCGCCGCCAAGCGCCTCTGGGGCCAGGGGCTGCTGACCGTCGTCGTCGGCCGCGCCCCGCAGGCCGCCGCGCAGCCTGCAGCCACGGCGCCCAAGTCTAACTAGAAGGTCGAACTAGCTGGTCGAACTAGCAGGTCGAACTCGCATTCGACCTCTTCTCGATGCGCTTCCTGAATGGCCGGGCTCGTCCCGGCCATTCGCGTTTCGAGAGCAGCGCCATTGCTGAAGGCCGGTGTCCGCGGTATGTCCGGACATCACAAATGGTGCCATCATGCTGCGGATATCCCGCGATCTCGTCATCGACGAGGACGACATCGAGATCGGCTTTGTCCGCGCCTCCGGCCCGGGCGGGCAGAATGTCAACAAGGTCTCGACCTCGGCCCAGCTGCGATTCGACACGCGGAAGCTGACCCTGCCCGAGGATGCCGCGATCCGGCTCGCCCGCATCGCCGGCCAGCGCATGACCAAGGATGGCGTGATCGTGATCCACGCCCAGCGCTTCCGTACTCAGGAGCGCAATCGACAGGACGCCATCGACCGGCTGGTCGAAATCCTCAGCGAGGCCATGATAAGGCCGACGCCGCGGCGCGCGACGCGGCCGACCTTCGCCTCCAAGCAGCGCCGGCTCGACGGCAAGAAGCGCCGCGGCGACGTCAAGGCCGGACGCGGCAGCCGCTTCGACGACTAAAGCGCGATGCGATCAGTTTGATAGCTACAGCGGAGGTGCACTCCCTCTCCCGCTTGCGGGAGAGGGTTGGGGAGAGGGTGTTTCTGCAATGGGACAATCCCCAAGCGGAGATAACCCTCACCCGGCGCTTCGCGCCGACCTCTCCCGCGGCAGCAATCGATTCAACTCAAGCCCATACCGCTTTAGCAGACGCAGAAAAACTCCGGCCGCCAAGCGGCCGGAGTCTTGCCGTTCTCCCGGCGGGACTAGTAACGCTTGGATGGAGCTGCACCGCCTGTCGTGGGATCGTCGGCCGTCCCCTTGTGCGCAGCGCTGCCCGTGGTGCCGACCGTGCCTTTGGTGCCCTTGGTTGACTTCATGCCGGTCTTCTCGCCCGCTGCGCCCGGCTGAGCGTTCATCTCGTCATCGCCGCTGCCCATCGTGGTGCCTTGCATGGGTTTGCTTTGCACGGTGCCGCCTGGCTTCGCGGTGGGGGGCGCGCTTTGCGCAAGAACGGGCGTGGCAATGAGCGCCGACAGAGCGCATGCGATCATCGAGGTCTTCACCAACTTCATCCATTTCTCCTGGATTTTTCCGCGATGAATGGCTCGGCCGTTCCCGACGCCGCTTGCCTGCGCCGACCCATCGCATCGCGTAAAGACATCAAGCGGCGCAATCGTCATGCAATGCGCATGGTGTGGTGATCGTTTAGGGATTTGACGGCGGTTTCGCGGAATTGTGCTCCGCATATAAGGCAACGCGGAACACCGCACGCCGCCGCAATGGCCGCGCGCGGCGAAACAGCCCGCTACTACCACCGTCCATCAGACGCCGCCTAGAGTTTGCTCAGGCTACATTGACGTGGATGGGCGGGCTCTCGGTGATGCGCACAGTCGTGCTGGGATTGTGCACCGCGATGGTGCTGATGGTGCGGGTGGCAGACGCGCAAATGCCTTTGCCGGCCGCAAAGCCGCCGGATGGCGCGACGCTCTTCAAGCAGCAATGCGCGGTGTGCCACACCACAAGCCTGTCGGAGCCGGCACGACAGGGGCCGCCGCTGTTCAAGCTCGTGGGCCGGCCCGCCGGCAAGGTTGAAGGCTTTCGGTATTCGCAAGGGCTCGCGAACGCAGACTTCGCCTGGGACGAAGCCCGGCTCGACGCCTGGCTGACCAATCCGCAAGCCGTCATTCCCGGCGTGGTCATGGCCTATCGACAGGCCAAGCCGGAAACGCGCGCTGCCATCATCGCTTTTCTGAAGGAGCAAAACTGAATGGCAAAGGCCGTCCATTCCATGATCCGGGTGCTGGATGAAGCGCGCTCGCTCGACTTCTACCGGCGCGCCTTCGGCCTCGAGGTCGCCGACCATCTGAAGTTTTCCGACTTTGCCCTGATCTATCTGCGTCATCCCTCCTCACCTTTCGAAGTCGAGCTGACGGTGAATTTCGATCGCAAGGAGCCGTACGCGCTCGGCGACGGCTATGGACATCTCGCCGTAGTGGTGGACGATCTCGATACCGAGCATGCCCGCTTCGAGCGCGAGAAGCTCGCACCAGGACCCTTACGCGACTTCAAGCACGACGGCAGGACGCTGGCGCGCTTCTTCTTCGTCAGCGATCCCGACGGCTACAAGATCGAGGTGATCCAGCGAGGCGGACGTTTCAACTGACTCAATCATAAAATCAAAATTGACGGAGGAATGCCATGAGAGAAGTCGATCGCCGAAGCAAGCACAGCCGCCGTGTCTTTCTCAAGGGCGCGGCGACCGCCGTGCCGGTCGTAGCAGTCGCGACCAGCGTCGCCGTCAGCATCGAAGATGCGTGGGCCAATGATGCGAGCGCGCTCTCGCCCGCGACGATGAAGACGTTGCTGAAGGTCGCACGCGACATCTATCCGCACGACGTTCTCGGTGACAGCTACTACATCACCGCGATCAAGCCGTGGGACGGCAAGGCGGCCAAGGATCCCGCCGTCAAGTCGCTGATCAGCGACGGCATCACGCGGCTCGATCAGAACGCGCGGGATCGCCACAAGGTCGCCTATGCCGAGGTGCCTTGGGAAGCCGACCGCGTGGTGCTGCTGAAGGAGATCGAGCAGAGCGACTTCTTCCAGAAGGTCCGCGGCGACCTCATCGTCTCGCTCTACAACCAGAAAGAGGTCTGGCCGCGGTTCGGCTACGAGGGCTCCTCGGCCGAGCACGGCGGCTACATCAACCGCGGCTTCGCCGACATCGACTGGCTGCCGAAGGCTTAAGGCTCACCCAACGGTTCAGGAGAACGCATATGGCAAAATTCGATCTGAACGACTCCAGCGTTGTGGTGATCGTCGGCTCAGGTGCCGGCGGCGGCACGCTTGGCAACGAGCTCGCGCAGAAGGGCGTCAAGGTGGTCATCCTCGAAGCAGGTCCCCGCATCGAGAACCACGACTTCGTCAACGACGAGTGGGAGAGTTTTTCCCAGCTCGCCTGGACCGATGCCCGCACCACGTCGGGGACATGGCGCGTCGCCAAGGATTTTTCGGGGCTTCCTGCATGGATCGTCAAGGCGGTCGGAGGCTCGACGACACATTGGGCCGGCGCTTCGCTGCGTTTCGACGAGCACGAATTCAGGATCAAGAGCACCTACGGCAACCTTCCAGGCGCCAATCTGCTGGACTGGCCGGTCACGCTTGCGGAGATCGAGCCGTGGTACGCCAAGGCAGAGAACAAGATGGGCGTGACCCGCACCAACGGCATTCCCGGACTTCCCGGCAACAATAATTTCAAGGTGCTCGAGGCCGGCGCGAAGAAGCTGGGCTACAAGACCGTGCACACCGGCAACATGGCGATCAACAGCCAGCCGCGCGACGGACGCGGCGCCTGCCAGCAGATCGGCTTCTGCTTCCAGGGCTGCAAGTCGGGCGCGAAATGGTCGACGCTCTACACCGAGATTCCCAAGGGCGAGGCGACCGGCAATCTGGAAGTCCGCCCAAGCAGCATGGCGGTCAAGATCGAGCACGATGCCGGCGGCAAGGTGACCGGCGTCGTCTACGCCGACGAGAGCGGCGCGATGCAGCGCCAGAAGGCGCGCATCGTCGCGGTCGCCGGCAACTCGATCGAAAGCCCGCGGCTGCTGCTCAACAGCGCCTCGACCATGTTCCCCGACGGCCTTGGCAATTCATCGGGCCAGGTCGGCCGCAACTACATGCGTCACATGACCGGCAGCGTCTACGCCGTGTTCGAGAAATCCGTGCACATGTATCGCGGCACCACGATGGCCGGCATCATCCGCGATGAAGCGGCCAACAATCCGAAGCGGGGCTTCGTCGGCGGCTACGAGATGGAGACGCTCTCGATCGGCTTGCCCTTCATGGCGGCGTTCCTGAACCCCGGCGCCTGGGGCCGTCCGTTCACCTCAGCACTCGACGGCTATCCCAGGATGGCCGGCATGTGGCTGGTCGGCGAGGACATGCCGCAGGAGACCAACCGGATCACGCTCGATCCTGTGGCCAAGGACAAGTTCGGACAGCCGGTCGCCAGCGTGCATTTCGACGATCATCCCAACGATCTCGCGATGCGCGCCCATGCCTACAAGCAAGGCGCAGCCGTCTACGACGCCGTCGGCGCCACCGTAACCTATCCGACGCCGCCCTATCCGAGCACCCACAATCTCGGCACCAACCGAATGAGCGAGAAGCCGCGAGACGGCGTGGTCAACAAGTTCGGACAGAGCCACGACGTCAAGAATCTGTTCGTCTCTGACGGCAGCCAGTTCACCAGCGGCGCCGCCTGCAACCCAACGCTGACCATCGTTGCGCTGGCGATCCGGCAGGCGGATTACATTGCGGGTGCGATGCAGAAGAAGGAGATCTAGGGCTAGATAGGCAAACCGCTCTCTCCTCCGTCATTGCGAGGAGCGCTTGCGACGAAGCAATCCAGACTGCCTCTGCGGAAAGACCCTGGATTGCTTCGCTGCGCTCGCAATGACGGTGGATGGTGTCCCGTAGCCCGGATGGAGCGCAGCGTAATCCGGGGCGGCTGTCACTTGTGGCATGAATCCCGTATTGCGCTGCGCTTCATCCGGGCAACAAGCACGTCACTCGGCAGCGTCGAGAATCGGCGCCACATTGAACTCCGTCACCGGCGCCATGCTCCTGGAGCGATAGATCAAACACGAGCAGCGCAGCAGCGAGGCGAAATTGTTGACCTCGCCGTGATGGTCGAGCACCTCGTTATAGAGCGTGGTCAGGAACTTGCCGAGGCTCATGCCCTCCTTGGCCGCGATCTCCTCCAGCGTGTCCCAGAACGCCATTTCGAGCCGGATCGAGGTGCAATGGCCGTCGATCCGCAAGGAGCGGGTCTGGGATTCGTAATCGCGTTGGGGCTGATGCGCGAAGAGATGGCACATGGCGTCCTCCCGTCCTGTTGCCATTTTTTCACGATGCTACACTGCTGGCCGGCGCCTCACAATCACGACCACAGCGGGAGGGCGATCCATCGGCGCCGCAAGATTTTTCTCGAACGCTCAATGTCTTCAATGTGATAGGAAGCCTTCTTCCCCAGGCCCTCACGCCACTGTTGCCCAACACATGCTTTTGACGCAACACGGCCTAGAATAGCGCTGTCAGCGAATCCAGCTTCGAGCCCCAGATCAAGTTCATGCCCGTCCGTCAATTGCCCGAACAGGTCGTCAACCGCATCGCCGCCGGCGAGGTGGTCGAGCGCCCGGCGAGCGTGGTCAAGGAACTGGTCGAGAACGCGATCGACGCCGGCGCCAGCCGGATCGACGTCTTCACCGATGGCGGCGGGCGGCGGCGGATCGGCATCACCGACGACGGCGGCGGGATGACGGCGAAAGATCTCGCGCTCGCGGTCGAGCGTCACGCCACATCCAAGCTCGACGACGAGGATTTGCTCCAGATCCGCACCCTTGGCTTCCGCGGCGAGGCTCTGCCCTCGATCGGCTCGGTGGCGCGACTGTCGATCACCACGCGGCATGCCAGTGAGTCCCATGCCTGGGCACTCAATGTCGAGGGCGGCGAGAAATCCGAGATCATGCCGGCGGCGCTGGCTCATGGCACGCGCGTCGAGGTCAACGACCTCTTCTATGCGACGCCGGCACGGCTGAAATTCCTGAAGACCGACCGCACTGAGGCCGAAGCGATCCGCGAGGTGGTGCGGCGCCTTGCGATGGCGCGGCCGGACGTCGCCTTCACGCTCGCCGGCGAGGAGCGCGCGCCGGTGACCTGGGCCGCCGCCCTGCCCGGCGCGGCCGGCCGGCTGACGCGGCTTGCCGACATCCTCGGCGCGGAGTTCCGCAGCCACGCTTTCGAGGTTCATGCCGAACGCGAGGGCGTCGTCGTCTCGGGCTATGCGGCCGCACCCGCGCTGACCAAGGCCAACGCGCTCGGGCAATATCTTTTCGTCAATGGCCGTCCGGTGCGCGACAAGCTGATCCTCGGCGCCGTGCGCGGGGCCTATGCCGATTACCTGCCGCGCGACCGCCATCCCGTGCTGGCACTGTTCGTGACACTCGATCCGCGCGAGGTCGATGCCAACGTGCATCCGGCCAAGACCGAGGTGCGCTTCCGCAACGCGGGCCTCGTCCGCGCATTGATCGTGCACGGATTGAAGGAAGGTCTCGCGCGCGAGGGCCGCCGCACCGCCGCCAACAGCGGCGAGAGCGCCTTGTCCTCGTTCCGCCCCGCCTTCACGCCACCGCGTCCGGCGAGCTGGGACTGGCGCGCCTCGCCGTCCGCCCCGGTCGGGCCGATGCCGTCCTTCGAAGGCGCCGCGGCGCCTGCCTTCGCCGAGCGCGCTCAAGCCGCCTTCGACGTCGGCGCGCCCAGTGCGGACGTGCGGATCGAGACGCAGCCGGTGGCTGATCTCGTCGACCGGCCGCTCGGCGCCGCGCGGACGCAGATCCACGAGACCTATATCGTCTCGCAGACCCGCGACGGGTTGATCATCGTCGACCAGCACGCCGCGCATGAGCGCATCGTCTACGAGCGGCTGAAGGCCTCGCTGGCCGCCAACGGCGTGCAGCGGCAGATCCTCCTCATTCCCGAGATCGTCGAGATGGACGAAGCGACGGTGGAGCGCCTGCTGGAGCGCAGCGAGGAGCTGGCTTCGTTCGGCCTCGCCATCGAATCCTTCGGCCCCGGCGCAGTCGCGGTGCGCGAGACGCCCTCGCTGCTCGGCAAGACCAATGCGGGCGGGCTGCTGCGCGATCTCTCCGAGCATATGGCCGAGTGGGACGAGGCACTTCCGCTCGAACGTCGCCTGATGCACGTCGCCGCCACCATGGCCTGCCACGGCTCCGTGCGCGCCGGCCGCCGCTTGCGGCCCGAGGAGATGAACGCGCTGCTCCGCGAGATGGAGGAGACACCGAACTCAGGCCAGTGCAATCACGGCCGGCCGACTTATGTCGAGCTGAAGCTGAGCGATGTGGAGAAGCTGTTCGGACGGAGGTGACGGTGCCGTAATGACGGTGCCGTAGGGTGGGCAAAGGCGCAAAGCGCCGTGCCCACGATCTCTGCATGATCGAGCCAGGTGGTGGACACGCTCCGCTTTGCCCACCCTACGAGAGCTTGCCTACGGCTTCCTCAAAAACACGAACTCTGTATCATCGTACGCTCGCCGCTCCAGTTCCTCAAAGCCCTCCGGCGTCGCGAACTGCGCGACCTTTGCCTCTTCCACCACCAGCAGCGCGCCCGGCGTGAGCCAGCCGCCGTCGCGCAAGCTTGCCAGCGCCTTCTCCGCAAAACCCTTGCCATAAGGCGGATCAAGGAACACCAGCGAGAACGGCTCGACGGGATGCGCGGGGCCGAGATCGGTCGCATCGCGGCGATAGACTTTTGTGACGCCGCCGAGACCGAGCGTCTCGACATTGTTGCGCAGCAGCGCCCGAGCTTCTGCGCCATTGTCGACGAACAGCGTGAACTTCGCACCACGTGACGAGGCTTCAATGCCAAGCGCACCGGTGCCGGCGAAGAGATCGAGCACGCGCGCGTCTTCAATCGGATCGTCGTAGGCGTGCACGAGGATGTTGAACACGGACTCGCGCAAGCGGTCCGCCGTGGGGCGGATGTCGCGCGAGGACGGCGAGGCGAGATTACGCCCCTTCAAGCGACCGCCGACGACGCGCAACCTCAGTCCTCCCGCGGCGTCAGATCGCGCTTGCCGTGATAGCCGCGCTTGGGACGGCGCGGCGGGCCGTAGCCGTTGGCCTCTTCCTCGTTGCGCTCACGCGCCTCATCGCTGCCGGTGCGCTGCACCAGCACGCGGCGGCCCTTGCGGTCGTTGATCACGGCACGCTTGCTGGCGGGCTTCTTCTCGCTCGGCGCGTCATCGACGCGTGAAGTCGATTTCGAGGGCACGTCGAATTGCGCGCCCGACTTCTCAATCACCTTGTCGCCGAGCTGATCGCGCAGCACGCGCGACTTGATCTCCTCGACCTGTCCTTCGGGGACTTCGCCGAGCTGGAACGGACCATAGGACACGCGGATCAGCCGGTTCACCTCGAGCCCGAGATGGGCGCAGACATTGCGCACCTCGCGGTTCTTGCCTTCGCGGATCGCAAACACCAGCCAGACGTTAGCACCCTGATCGCGCTCCAGCGTCGCTTCGATCGGACCGTATTTGACGCCCTCGACCTCGATGCCATTCTTGAGCTCGTCGAGCTGAGCCTGGGTGACGTCGCCATGGGCGCGAACGCGGTAGCGGCGCAGCCAGCCGGTATCGGGGAGCTCGAGCGTGCGCGCGAGCCCGCCGTCATTGGTGAGCAGCAGCAGGCCCTCGGTGTTGAAGTCGAGCCGGCCGACGCTGATCAGCCGAGGCAGGCCTTCCGGCAGATTGTCGAACACAGTCGGACGCCCCTCTGGGTCGTCATGTGTGGTCATCAGCCCGCGCGGCTTGTGATAGAGGAACAGCCGCGTGCGCTCGCGCTCCGGCAACGGCTTGCCGTCGACCAGGACGACGTCGTTCTTGGTGATGTCGAGCGCGGGCGAGTTGATGACGCGACCATTGACCGTGACGCGGCCCTGCGTGACCATCTCCTCGGCGTCGCGGCGCGAGGCAAGCCCCGCACGCGCCAGCGCCTTGGCAATGCGCTCGCCGGCCTTCTTCGGCTTCGGCTCTTCTTCCCGGCGCGGCCGCCGGTCGAAATCACGATCGCGCTCGCGATAGGCGCCGCGGCCGCCGAAGGCGGGGCGCTTCTCGAAGATCCTGCTGTCGTCCTCGTTGTCGCGCCGCGGGCGGTCGCCAAAACGGCCTTCGCTGCGCGGATGCTCGTGCCAATCGGAACGGCCCTCCGACCGCTCGCGCGGACGATCGAATTTCGGACGGTCACGGAACGGGCGATCACCCGACGGACGGTCGTCGCGCGAGCGCGAAAAGCGCGGACGGTCGTCGCCGCGACCACCGTCGCGACGGTCGTCGCGCTTCTGCCAGGGCTTGTCCTCGCCGCGGTCACGACCGCCAAAATCCTTGCGCGGCCCACGATCCGGTGCACCACGCGAAAACTTTCGCTCGCCGTCGAACTTGCGCTCCGGGCGATCACTCCGCGGCGCGCGATCACCGCGATCGAAATTCGGACGGTCGCCGCGCGGCTTGAAGCTGCGTTCGCCACGATCCTCACGCGGCCCGCGATCCGGCCCGCCTCGCGAAAACTTCCGTTCGCCGTCGAACTTGCGCTCGGGACGATCGCCACGCGGCGCGTAGGGGCGCTTGTCGCCGAACTTCCTGTCACCGGTCCGACCGGCGGGGCGGGAATCGTCACGATCCCGGCTGCGCGGCGGACGATCGTCGCGGCCATAGGAAGGACGGTCACCGCGCGGCTTGAAGGGCCGCTTCTCACCGTCGCGCGAGGAGCGATCCGAGAACGGACGGTCGCCACGTGGCTTGAAGCTGCGTTCGCCGCGCCCCTCACCACCACGGTCGTCGCGCTTGAATTTCGGACGGTCGCTGAAATCGCGGCGCGGGGCATCGCCCTCCTCGCGGCGGCGGAACGGACGATCCCCGCGGTCGGCGCGAGGCGGGCGGCTGTCGCGGTCGCCACGAGGCGGGCGAGCGTCGCTCCTGCCCTCAGGGCCGCGCTTGGCGAATTTCTTCTCAGGACCACGCGGCTTGCCGGACCGGCCCTTGGGCGGTCCCTTGGGAGGGCCTCGCCGGCCGCGGGAATCGTTGTCTTTGTCGCTGTCGCGAGGCATGAATAATCTCACTTAGGGGGTGGCCGGAAAGCATTGTGCGCGCTCGTTCCGAGCCGCATGCTCAGGCAAAATCGGTATCCACTCTTGCTGAAGGCGGAGCTAGTAGCAGGTTTCTGGCGATGATACGAGGCATGAAAGCCCCTTCTTTCATGGATTTGGCGCTTCTGGCGGCCGAAAATGCCGGAAAATCGGGCGAAGTTCCGATCGGATGCGTGGTCGTGCGCGATCACGAGATCATCGCCACCGCCGCCAACCGGACGTTAACTGACCACGACCCGACCGCCCATGCCGAGATCATCGCGCTGCGCGAGGCGGCGAAAAAGATCGGCAGCGAGCGCCTGGTGGACTGCGACCTCTACGTGACGCTGGAGCCCTGCACCATGTGTGCGGGCGCCATCTCGTTTGCAAGGGTCAGGCGCCTCTATTACGGCGCGGCCGATCCCAAGGGCGGCGCGGTGGAGTCCGGCGTGCGGTTCTTTGCCTCGCCGACCTGCCATCACGCCCCGGATGTCTATTCCGGCGTCGGCGAGAGCGAGGCGGCGCGGCTGCTCAAGGAGTTCTTCCGGGAGCGGCGCTGACGGCTCCTAACTCCGCTGTCATGCCCCGGCTTGACCGGGGCATCCAGTACGCCGCAGCCTGTCGATCAATCACTGCCGTCACGGAGTACTGGATCGCCCGGTCAAGCCGGGCGATGACAGTTGAGTGTGTGGTGTGCAGCTGCGTGGCTCAGCCCGAAAAAAACTCCCGCAACGCACTCGCGGTGACGTCCGGGTTCTCCTCGGTGAGGAAGTGGCCGGAATCCACGGGCATGCCGACCACGTTCGTGGCCCACTGTTTCCACGTATCGAGCGGCGTCGCCGCGGCTTGCGCCACGCCGGCATTGCCCCACAGCGCCAGCATCGGAATGGTGATCTTCTTGCCGGCTTCGAAATCGGCCTTGTCGAGGTCGTAATCGAAATAGGCGCCGGCACGGTAATCCTCGCACATCGCATGCACGCGGGCCGGATCGCGAAATGGAGCGATGTAGTGTTCGAGCGCGCGCGGATCGATGGCATCGAGCGTCCTGAACTTGGTCTGGCTCGCCATCTTGAAGCGCAGGAAGAACTCGCCGTTGCTCGAGATCAGCGTCTCCGGCAGCGGATAAGGCTGCGCCAGGAAGGTCCAGTGATAGATCTTCAGCGCATAGGCGCGGTTCATCCGCTCCCAGTAATTATAGGTCGGCAGGATATCGAGCACAGCAAGCTTCGACAGCCGGCCGGG
Source organism: Bradyrhizobium sp. 195 (assembly GCF_023101665.1). Lineage (NCBI taxonomy): Bacteria > Pseudomonadati > Pseudomonadota > Alphaproteobacteria > Hyphomicrobiales > Nitrobacteraceae > Bradyrhizobium > Bradyrhizobium sp. 195. The sequence goes on from NZ_CP082161.1 coordinate 7,164,531, forward strand.
ATGGTCGAGCGCGAGGCGATAGGAGACGCGGCCGCCGCGGTCGTGGCCGGCGAGCGCGAAGTGCACGTGACCGAGACGCTCCATCGCCTCGACCATGGCTTTCGCCATCGCGCGCTTGCTGTAGGGGATATGCAGCGCATCGCTCTCGGGCATGTCGGACCAGCCATAGCCCGGCAGATCGGCGATGATCAGCGTGAACTTATCGGCGAGCTGCGGCGCCACCTGGTGCCACATCACGTTGGTCTCGGAGAAGCCGTGCAGGAGCAGCAGCGGCGGTCCGCTGCCGCCGACGCGGGCGAAGATGCGGCCGAAGGAGGTGTCGATCCATTCGGAGCGAAAGCCCGGATAGAGGTCGGCGAGATCGGACATCTTTTTGCATCCTTATGGTCAGTCCAAAGGTCATCCCGACAAACAAAAAGTCGAAAACAACCCCATGCACAGTAACGGTATTATCGGCGGGGCGACTAACCCCAACAGCCGATTGCACATTCTGGAACGTCGATGTGGCGGCGCGGTGACACCGAGCCACGCGATTTCGGATTGGCGCGCCTTGGACGCCGTCCGGGATCGCGCTCTCGGGCTCGTCAATTCCTGGCCTTCTCCGCCTCCACGGCCTGCCAGCCGATGTCGCGGCGGCAGAAGCCGTCCGGCCAGCGGATGCGGTCGACCGCCTGATAGGCGCGCGCCTGCGCCTCCGTCACGGTCTTACCGAGCGCGCAGACATTGAGCACGCGGCCGCCATTGGCGTGGATCGCGCCCTCCCTCGCGAAGGTGCCAGCATGGAAGATCTCCGCACCCTCGACCTTGGCGGCTTCATCGAGCCCCTCGATGAGCGTGCCTCTCTCGTAGTCGCCGGGATAACCCTTCGCCGCCATCACAACGGTGAGCGCGGAGTCCGGATGCCAGCGCAGATCGAAATTCTTCAGCTGGCCGTCGCAGGACGCCAGGAACGCCGGCACGATGTCCGACATCATGCGCAGCATCAGAACCTGGCACTCGGGATCGCCGAAGCGCACGTTGAACTCGAACAGCTTCGGGCCCTGCGTCGTCAGCATGATGCCGGCATAGAGCACGCCGCGGAACGGCGTGCCGCGCTGCTTCATGCCGGCGACCGTCGGCAGGATGATCTTCGCCATGATCGCGTCATGGATCGCAGGCGTGACCAGCGGCGTCGGCGAATAGGCGCCCATGCCGCCGGTGTTCGGGCCGACATCATGGTCGAACACGCGCTTGTGGTCCTGCGCGGAGGCCAATGGAATGGCGGTCTCGCCGTCGCACAACGCGAAGAAGCTGATCTCGCGGCCGGGCAGAAACTCTTCGATCACGACCTCGGCGCCGGCTTCGCCGAAGGCGCCCTCGAACATCATGGCGATGGCGTCCTCGGCCTCGCGCACGGTCTTGGCGACGACGACGCCCTTGCCGGCGGCGAGCCCGTCGGCCTTCACGACGATCGGCGCACCCTGGCTGTTGACGTAGTCGCGGGCATCCCCGGCCTTGGTGAAACGCTTGTAGGCGCCGGTCGGAATGCCAAATTCGGTGCACAGCGCCTTGGTGAAACCCTTGGAGCTTTCGAGCTGGGCCGGGATCTTGCTCGGACCGAACGCCTTGATGCCGGCGGCGGTGAGGTCGTCGACGATGCCGGCCGCCAGCGGCGTCTCCGGGCCAACCACCACGAGCTCGACCTTGTTCGTCTTGCAGAAATCAATCACCGCGGCGTGGTCAGCGACGTCCAGCGCCACGCATTCCGCCTCCCGCGCGATGCCGGCATTGCCGGGCGCGCACCAGAATTTGGTCACCAGGGGGGAAGCTGCGATCTTCCACGCCAGGGCATGTTCGCGGCCGCCGGAACCGAGCAGGAGAATGTGCATCGAGGGCTCAGAAAATAAGGGTTTGCTGCGTGCGGAGGTCGCACGAATCGGCGCGGGTCTCAAGGGGAAACGCCTCACCCTCCCCGTCATTCCGGGGCGCGCGTAGCGCGAGCCCGGAATCCATCGAGCTTCAGCGACGGCGGTGAAATGGATTCCGGGCTCGCGATTTCGTCGCGCCCCGTAATGACGGTGGATAGAGGGAGCTCCGAACCGGCGGCGCGCTAAACCTGCTTGCCCGCGATGATCTCCTGCAACGTCGCCACATGCCGCGCGAAGGCGCCGCGGCCGGCTGCGGTCGCTGTGACCGTGGTCTGCGGCTTCTTGCCGACGAAGGCTTTCTCGACGGACACATATCCCGCCTTGGCCAAGGTCTCGATATGCGCGCCGAGATTGCCGTCGGTCGCCCCGGTCAGCTTCTTCAGCCGCGCGAAGTCCAGGCCGACCTGCTGCGGCAGCGCGTTCAGCGCCGCCATGATCTTCAACCGCAGCGGCTGGTGGATGATGTCGTCGAGCTCAGCCACGCCTAGCCCCGCCGCATCCGGAAGCCGCCAACGATGAGCGCGCCGCCATTGACGGCCGCCATCCACGGCAACAGCGGTACTCCCGGGATGGAGAAATATCCGATCAGCGTCAGCGCGATGACGGCCGCACCGAGCGCCGGGAAGGCGTAGCCGAACCGGACCGTCGCCATCATGTACAACAGCGTGATGTAGATCAGCCAAAACACTGTCTGCTGCCGCGGCGAGAACCTGCCGAAATAGCAGAAGAGGACACCGAAAGCGACGATGAGCAGGAGCGCCAGCAGATTGCGGCTGTCGAACAGGCTGATGCCCTTTCTCGACAGATGATAGATGCCGAAAGCAACGAGGCCGAGGGCCGAGACGGTGTACAGCGCAAACCAGAAATAGAGCCCGTCGTTCGCCACGAACCAGCTGCTCCAATAATAGGCCCCGTAGCGCGGCCAGAACCAGATCAGGAGGTCGTCGGCAAACGGCAGCACGGCCCACATCAGCAGGACGAGACCGGAGACCAGGTAGATCTGCGCCCGCGACCCGACGCGAACAGTCGTCACACGATCATTCAGCGCGTCGGAGGCTTGCTTGCGGTCGATCACGTGAGCGCTCCTTCTTCTGCAATGGGTGCAGCCGGGTGCATGATGGCGTCGAGCTCAGGCATTCGCTAGATCCGCCGCATCCAGAGCCCGCCGAGGATCAGGCCGCCGCCGTTGACGAAGGCCATCCACAGCGGGAACGCCTCGCCGATATAGAAGAAACCAAATAGCGTCAGCGCGGTAATGCCGAGGCCGATCGCAACGAAGGCGTAGCCGAACCAGAGGCCGGCGAGTGTGTAGAACAACATGAAATAGATCGGCCAGAACGTTCCCAACTGGCGTGGGCCGAAATGACCGACAACGTTGGTCACGAGATAGCCGAACGCGAAGAACAGGGCGAAGATCAGGAACAACCTGATGCCAACGCTGGCGCCAAAGGGGTGATCCGACGGATTGAACACGCGAAGTGCAATCAGACCGCCGACGCCCAGAACGTCCACCGCAACCCAGGCATAGACCGCGTAGACCGGCCAAAGCCAGGTCACGAGATTGGCCGCGAACACCAGGACGCCCCACCACACCGCGGCGAGGCTCGCCAGCTGATAGAGCTGCGATCGCTTCACGCGCTGGACGATGTCGTCGATATCGGCCAGCGCTGCGGACGCCTCCTTGCTGTCGATCATGACTGCCCTGCCCCGCGCGTTGCCACATCCTCGGCGATGACCGAGATCGCCTTCGTCTGGGTCACGATGCCCATGTGGTTGATGCCGTCAATGATCTTGACGTCGATCGACGGCTTCACCGCCTGCACGGTCTGCGCATATTTGTCCGAGATCATCATCTCGTCCTCGGAACCGCCGAAGATCGTGATCGGACGTGTGGTTGCCGGAAGATCGACGCGATAGCCGCGCGTCGCGAAGTTGCGCATCAGGCGATCGGAATAGGTGGAGGTGAGGTACTTCGCCGAGGTCGCCGGTACCGCAAAGGCGAGCACCGGAAGCTGCGCGCAGCAGTCGATGCCAAGCTTGCGCAGCGCCGCCAGTCCGAGGAAGCGTGGAATGTCGGCACTGACCCAACCACCGTTGCTCGGCCTGTTGGTCGGTGCGTCATAGCCGAGATAGGGCGCGAGCAGCACGGTGCGCACGAACATGTCCTGCATGATCGACGTGGCAGCGACGCGCAGCGAGAAGCCGGCGCCGGCGGAATGGCCGATCAGGGTGAGCGGCAGGTCCGGCGCGGTCTTGCGCAAATGGGCGACGAAATCGACGAGATCGTCCTCGAGCTGGCCGACGTAGCCGATATCGCCGCGGGTGCCAGAGCCGCCATGGCCACGGATGTCGAGCGCCCAGGTCTCCACGCCGCGCGAGGCGATCGCATGTGTCAGCGCATGGTTGACGGCGCCGCTGGAGCCGGAGGAGCCATGGATGAAGATCGCACCCCGGCCTGCCGCAGGGCCGTTCGGCGCGTAGTGGCGATAACCGATCCAGGTGCCGTCGCGCGCCTGGAAACGCTCGAGCGGGGGCAGCGTGGACCAGTCGATGCCTTTGGTCGAGTCGGAGACCGACCGCATTTCAGGCGGCCGCTCCAGCGGCGTTGCGATCATTGCGACCAGGATCAGCGCCACGCCGCCGACCGCACACAGGACCCATTTCAGGCCGTTCAAAACGCTGCGCAGCAACCGGAACGCCATGGTTCATCCCCTCAAACATATCAATCAATAGAGAACTCTATAATACAGAGTACTCTCCTGATCAATCCCTGGATTGGCGCCGCGCGGCGAAAATCCTTAACGTCGGGTCTGACCCCAAAATGCCGAATCGTTTGCCGATGCCGCCTGCGGAACAACTGCTCAACGCCCCCGAATTCACCGTTTCCGAGCTCTCGCTGTCCCTGAAACGGACGGTCGAGGACGCCTTCGGCCATGTCCGGGTTCGGGGTGAGATCTCCGGCTTTCGCGGGCCGCATTCGTCCGGCCATTGCTATTTCGCGCTCAAGGACGAGAGCGCCAAGATCGAGGCGGTGATCTGGAAGGGCGTGCACGGACGCATGCGCTTCAAGCCGCAGGAGGGGCTGGAGGTCATCGCCACCGGCAAGCTCACCACCTATCCGGGCTCCTCGAAATACCAGATCGTGATCGAGGCGCTGGAGCCCGCCGGCATCGGCGCGCTGATGGCGCTGATGGAGGAGCGCAAGAAGAAGCTCGCCGCCGAAGGCCTGTTCGACGAGGCGCGCAAGCAGCTCTTGCCCTGGCTGCCGGAGGTGATCGGCGTCGTGACCTCGCCGACCGGCGCAGTCATCCGCGACATCCTGCATCGCTTGGAGGACCGCTTTCCCCGCCGCGTGCTGGTGTGGCCGGTCAAGGTGCAGGGCGAAGGCTCGGCCGAGCAGGTCGCGGCCGCGATCCGCGGCTTCAACGCACTGCCCGAGGGCGGCAAGATTCCGCGCCCCGATGTCTTGATCGTGGCGCGCGGCGGCGGCTCGTTGGAGGATCTCTGGTCGTTCAACGAGGAGATCGTGGTGCGTGCGGCAGCCGAGAGCATGATCCCGTTGATCTCGGCGGTCGGACACGAGACCGACATCACGCTGATCGATTTCGTCGCCGACAAGCGCGCGCCGACGCCGACGGCGGCGGCCGAGATGGCGGTGCCGGTGCGCAGCGAATTGTTCGTCGAGGTCGCCGATCTCGGGCGCCGCACCCGCGCCTATTGGCAGCGTGCCCAGGAAAGCCGCCGCAGCGAGCTGCGTGCCGCCGCGCGCGCGCTGCCTGCGGCCGGCGATCTCCTCGCCATTCCCAGGCAGCGGCTGGACTCGGCGGGCGCGTCCCTGCCCCGCTGTCTCAAGGCCAACACGCACGCGCATTTCCGCAGGTTCACTGCCGCAAGTTCAAAACTGACGCTGCGGGTGCTGCACGGCCAGATTTCACAGGCCGACCACCGGCTCACGGTGTGCGGCGAACGGCTCGGGCTGTCCGCGCGCTCGCTGCTGCGCCGAAGACGCGACCGTTTTGCCGGACTTGAGGTTCGCTTGCGCGCCTCGAAGCTTTCCAACGCTCAGGCGCAGCGCAACGCCATCGCCCGCCAGCGCGAGCGCACCCATCGACTGGCCGAGCGCGCCGGCCGCGCGCTTGTCACGTTGCTGCAGCGGCTCGATGCGCGTGTCGACAACAGCGGCAAGCTGCTGTCCGCGCTGTCCTATCGCAGCGTGCTCGCGCGCGGCTTTGCCCTGGTGCGCGATGAAGCGGGTCATCCGCTCCATGCAGCAGACAGCGTTGGGCCCAACGCGCGGCTCGAGATCGAATTTGCGGATGGCCGTGTTGCAGCGACCGCGGACGCGGATCGCCCGCCTCCCGCGGCAAAGCGCGCGCCGTCGCAGGCCAAGCCGGCCCCGCAGGAAACAAAGCCCGCGCCGAAGCGCGTGGCCAAGCCGGTGGATCAGGGCAGCTTGTTCTGAGGCGCGAGGCCTCGCCTCAATCTCGATGTCATTCCCCGCGCAGGCGGGGAATCCAGTACGCCGCAGCCCCTCGCTTAATCACTGAGGCCTCGGAGTACTGGCTCGCCCGGTCCTAGTGCGCAATTGCGCACTGGCCGGGCGATGACAGCGAGCGTGTGGGAGCGAGTGTAACCACAAGCTCGTCATTGCGAGGAGCGAAGCGACGAAGCAATCCAGAATCCCTCCGCGGAGAGACTCTGGATTGCTTCGCTCCGCTCGCAATGACGGCTGTGAAAGCAGCGCGTAGCCCCCATGAGCAAAGCGATATGCGGGAACGGTGTCCCGGATGTCGCTGCGCTCATCCGGGCTACGACACTATCGCAGCATTCCGCGTGTCAGCCCGTCATCCTGAGGTGCGAGCTGCGCGATGCGCAGCATCGTGTAGAGAGCCTCGAAGGATGTACGGCCGAGATGCAGCCGGGCCGTCACCCTTCGAGGCTCGCCGAAGAGGCGAGCACCTCAGGGTGACGGTGACCGATTGGCAGACTTCAGCGGCAGGACAATCCCGCGTCGATCGTGGTCCAGAAGCCGCAATGTTCCGGCGCGCGCTGGGGAGCGCCGGCGTGGGCCTCATAGAGGAAGATCGCGACGGTGAAGACGACCAGTGCGGAGGAGAAGAGGACGATGCGGTTGCGCATGAGGATTGCGTTTAATCGACATCGTGGTCGAACTAAGGCGCCATCGCGTGCTGAAACCGCAACCGTTCGCCACCCGTAGATTCACGGTCGGCCATTTTCCGTGCAGGGCGGTGGTCGATGCGGGGCTGTCCGCCTGACGTTGTTCCTCGGGCGGCCCCGCTTCATGTGGGACGCGTACCGCGCGGTCGTCACCGCGCCAGCCACTCCGCAACCTCTTTCTGCGACTCCGCGCGCGCCTCTGCATCCGTGCCGAGATGGCCGCGCTCGGGCGCGGCGGCATCGTTGCTGCCGGCAGCTGCGTGCAGCGGCGTGTTGGCGCGGTCGAAATCGTGATAGGCGCCGGGATAGACCACGATGCGCGCCAGCGCGCTGCGGCCATGCGCGCCCTCGACCATCTGGCGGCAGGCCGGCGGCGACGAGACGTCGTCATCGGCGCCGATCAGCACCAGGGTCGGCACCCGCGTGCTCCAGCCGAGCCCGGCGGAAATTCGGCAGTCCGGATAGAATGCGATCGCAGCGCGGAAATCGGGCCCCAGATCGCGCGCCGCGCTCTGCGGGCGCACGGCCCAGAGCAGCGCGCTCGCGCCATTGGCCCATCCCATCAGGCTGACGCGGTCGCGCGCCACCCAGCTCTGCTTCATCAGCCAGGCGCGCGATGCTGCGACATCGGTGACGCGCTCGCGCCGCGCCTTGACGTGCATCTCCTTGACGCGGCATTGCGGCCCAAGCTCGCGCGAGCCGTAGCTGTCGGGCAAGAGCACGGCATTGCCCGCCCTGAGCAGGCGCTCGGCCCAGTCGCGATAGCGCGCCAGCACGGGATCGGAATGGCCACCGAGTCCGCCGCAACCATGCAGCGCGATCACGGTCGGAAACGGGCCCGCACCTTCAGGCTTGTAGAGCTGCGCATGGAGGACGCCCGACGCCAGCGGAATGTCGACCGGTTGCGGCGCCGGCGCGGCGCGCGCGGCCGACATCAGCAACGTCAGGAACAGAGTGGTTAATCGAAGGCGCATCGGACTCTGCCGTAGGAGGTACCGGAACCAGCGACCCTTCGCGCAAGCACTATCACGCGGAGACGGCGGCAAAACATCACAAACCGGTGGGTTTACCGGGCGGACAAGCCGCCCTATCTATGCTACATCCCGTCCACCACATCGTGCCCTCCAAGGTTTTCCACGGAGAGGCCTTCCACGGAGACTTTCGACCGTGCTGAACAAGTTCGGCCCCTCGGGCCATGGCGAAGCGCAGGTGCAGTATCTCGACGGCGACTTCCGCGTGATCTCGCCGGGGACGTTCGTGCGCTGTGCCATCACCGACACGCGGATTCCGCTCGACGAGCTGAAGTACTGGAGCGTGGATCTGCAAGAGGCCTACGCTACCCCGGCCGCCGTGCTGCAGCGGCATTTTCCCGGTGCGCCGAAACCGCAGCAATCGTGATCCTTCGGCGCTCGTAGGGTGGGCAAAGGCGCAACGCGTCGTGCCCACCGTCTCACCATGACCGCGACGAGCAACGTGGGCACGCTTCGCTCTGCCCACCCGACAAGATCGAACTCTTGGCATGGTTCGGCTATTGGGGCTCGGTGCCATCGCCGCCCACGCAGGTCTTGACGAAACTCTTCCTGGATTCACCGACGACCTTCTGATCGATCGCCTGCTTCAGGCAGTCGAGCCGTGCCTGCGCCAGGCAGAGCTGTAGCTGGTCGCGCTTGTCCTGCCCCTTCAAGCTTGCCGTCGTGGCAAGACACGTCACGCGTTTGGTCGCAGGAACCGGCACCGTGGTGGGAGCAGCGGACGGCGTCGTTTGTGCGGACACCGGCGCAATGATCAGACACGCGAGGCTGGCGGCGACGAACGCAGACGGCAGTTTCATCGAATTCTCCTGATCGTCCGAGATCGATAGAAGTTTTGCGATGAATGTCGCCTGAATGGCAGGCTCCGGCAGGACTTCGCCAAGCAGGATTGCCTCGCCGGGGCAACGGGATTGGTGCGCCTTCCACGCGGCAACGGGATGCAGACGTGGTCACGCGCGGCTGACTGCGGCTCTCACACTGTACTGACTTCCCTCGTGCCGATCCGCGTTGCATCGAAGAGTTCTTGCACTCCGAGGTAAGTCATTTCGCGCTGTGGTTGGAATTTTTGTTGCAGCTTGGCGCCCTTAAGTTGTTTGACGAAGTCTTGGTGAAACAGAGAGCTGCTATAGTGCGTGTTAGGTAATTGGCCCTGCTCTTTTATCGCACAGACAATCAAGTCAACCAAACGGCCATCGAGCTTTGGAATTGGCGCAGTCTGTGAACGGGCTCATATCGAAGAGCCATACTGACGGGCTACGATCACCTCAAAAAATTCGCGGCGGCATATCTGTAAATGGAAAGTCAACGATGGGGGTGATCATGCCCACCATACTAGACATGCTCTATCGTGAATATTGCCGCGCTCGCCTTGCTGAAATGCGCAAACAGCTTCTGATCGCAGCCGAACGTTCTGAAGCTCTCGAAGCGTATCATCATCCCGCGGTTCAGGGTGACGATAGTAGGACGGACGCGCAGCGCAAGACCGGCCAGGGCGCACCGAATTGAAACCGCCCAGGACGGGCGATCTCTCCCGCGTAGCAGTGACCAAGCAATTGGCAACAGTTTGGGAGGAAGAAGCGATGAACACACCCGAATCTTATACCGTCATGGTCGCCTGCGTCTCGTGCCTGACCATCATGGGATTGATGGCCGTCGGGGCGTGGTGAACATGACCGACTGCGATCGCGGACGGTGACCAGGTCCGCCAACGACAGACGAACGCAGCACGCGCCGTTTTTCCATTGTCGGCCAATAGACGCCGGAAAGTCTTTTCGGTCTGTAGACGTGATTGTTTCGTGATGTGAGCGTTGCCGCCGCTTGGTGCTGCGGCGGCTCCGCTTCAAATCGGATGTCAGCTTCCAGGCGGGGAATACGAAGAGCGCAGCTTCGCCGCGTTCTGGCGGACCTGCTTGATCTCATCCTGCGTGAACAAGCGAGTGAGTTTCACGTTCTGCAGGGTGCCCGCCGTGACGGTCAGGCCAGAGATGGCCGGAGCCGCGCTGGGATCAGGCACATCGAAAATCACCAAAACGCCAGGACCGTCGGCCGCAACACTGTACATCGAGATCAGCCTTCCGCCGGCCGCCTCGATGAGTTTTCTGGCCGCCTCCTGACGATCAGTCGTGGGGTTTTCCAAAATGGCGTTGAGAGCGCGTGGTGTGTATTGGCCGCTGAGGCAAAAATGCATGGCATGTTCTCCTCTGATCTTTTGGCAATAACTCTCCGTGCCGTCCCGAACTGGTCGTTACGGCCGCTGCGCCTGAATGATGAAGATACGTTGCCCGCCGTGGGCATCAACGCCGTCGATGATTGCCGGGAGTTCGGCACGTCCCGGTGACGGCTCTCATCGAAGGCTACATCAACTCCCGAACGCGCGGAAGAGGATTCGCCAGTCGCGACTCTTTGCTTTTCAGGCTACGGCAGAGACGTTGCCTTATGTTCGAGATCAACGCGTGCTGAACCGCCGCTCGCGCGCCTTGTACAGATGATCGCTGATCAATTGCCGGAGCTTTGCCGGCTCGTCGAATTCGAGCTCGACGGCGAACGGCACGATGTCATCAGGCACACCCTCGCTGCCGCGCAGGCGTGCGAGGTCCTTTTCCGTCGTCACCAGCGTGAGCTGCTCGCGCCGGGCGTCCGCCGCAAGCGCTGCGATCTCCTCGCGCGAAAACATGTGGTGGTCGGGATAAGGTCGCGTGCGCGCGACGTCGATGCCGCCGGCACGCAAGCTGCGGAAGAAGCGCTCGGGATCGCCGATGCCGGCGAAGGCGAGAACCCGCTTGCCGAACAGCTGCGCGAGCGAGGCCGCATTCGGTTTCAGGCGCGCGCGCAGCTCCGGCTTGTCGCGCTTGGCAAGCTCTGCCGCGACGTCGTTGGCGGCACGGCCATCGCCGATCAGCACCAACGCATCGGTGCGCGCAAGCTGCGCCTTCAGCGGCGCGCGCAAGGGACCGGCGGGAAACACCTCGCAATTGCTGAGGCCGCGCTCGCTGTCGATCACGATCAGCGAGGCGTCCTTGAACAGGCGCGGGTTCTGGAAACCGTCGTCCATCAGGATCACGGTGGCGCCTTGCGACTTCGCCAGCGCGGCGCCATCGAGACGGTCTCGCGCGACCGCGACCGGGACGTCGCGCGCCATCATCAGAGGCTCGTCGCCGACATCCGCAGCATTGTGGCGTGCGCGGTCGACCATGACCGGGCCTTTAAGATGTCCGCCATAGCCGCGGCTCAGCACCACCGGCGTCTCGCCGAGCTCGCGCAGGAGCCTCGTCAGCGCCAGCACGGTCGGCGTCTTGCCGGCGCCTCCGACATGGTAGTTGCCGACACAGATCACGGGAATGCCGGCGTCTGCGCCTGTGCGCAGCATGCGCCGCTCGGTGATCGCGCCGTAGAGCAGACCCAGCGGCTGTAACGCATACGACGTGAAGGAGCGAGGCCGGTACCAGAAGGCCGGCTCACGCATTGGCGGCCCCCATCTCGATCCGCAATTGCAACAGATACGGCTCGAGCGCCGTCATGGTGCGCTCCAGTGCGCCGCCGAGCTGCTCGACCACGCCGCTGCCGGCGCGCTGCATCTTGTCGCGCATGACGGGGTCGGCCAGCAACTGGCCGAGCTGCTTGGCCAGCGCCTCCTGCGTGTCGGCCTGCCGCGCACCGCCACTGCCATCGAGCGCCGCATAGACATCGGCGAAGTTGAAGACGTGCGGTCCATGGACGATGGCGGCACCCAACTTGATCGCCTCGATCGGGTTCTGCCCGCCATGATGGATCAGCGATCCACCCATGAACACGATCGGCGACAGGCGATAGAACAGGCCGAGCTCGCCCATGGTGTCGGCGACATAGATGTCGGTCGTCGCGGTCGGCAGCTCCTCGCGTGAGCGCAGCGCCGGCTTCAGGCCGGAGGCCGTGATCAAGCCTGAGATCGAGGAGCCGCGATCGGGATGCCGCGGCACGATCACGGTGAGCAGCTGCGGAAAGAAACCGACGAGGCTGCGATGCGCCGCGGCCAGTATCTCGTCCTCGCCCGGATGGGTCGAGGCCGCGACGATGATCGGCCGCCCGCGCGTCATCGCCATCAGCCGCTCGAGCTTGGCGGGATCGGCCGGCGGTGCCGGCACGTCGAGCTTGAGATTGCCGGTGGTGACGACGTCGCGGCCGCCAAGCGCGGAGAAGCGTTCGGCATCCGTCTTCGACTGCGCCAGGCAAATGTCGAACCGCGACAGCAGCGCCGAGATGGTGCCGTGCATGCGCTGCCAGCGCGGGAAGGAGCGCGGCGACATCCGTCCGTTGATCAGCACCATCGGCACCCGGCGCGCTGCGCCGGCGAGGATCAGGTTCGGCCACAAATCGGATTCGATGAACAGCGCCAGCGACGGCTTCCAATGATCGAGGAAGCGCGCGACATAGCGGGGCGAGTCATACGGCACGTATTGATGGATGACGTCGGGCGGAAAGCGCTTTGCGACCACGGCGGCCGAGGTGACGGTCCCCGAGGTGAGCAGGATGCGCAAATTGAGATCGCGCAAGCGCTCGATCAGCGCCGCTGCGGCCAGCACCTCGCCGACACTGGCACCGTGGATCCAGACCAGCGGGCCGTGCGGCCGCACGTCCCGGGACAGGCCCCGCCGCTCACCGACGCGCGCAGGGTCTTCCTTGCCCTGCTTCAGCCGCCGCTTGATCAGCGCAGGCGCAAGCGGCACCAGGCCGGAGGCCAGACGCCGATACATTCGCAGCGTGATCGGCAGCGCAATGGGCAGCGATTTAGGCATCTTGGGGCCCCGGGCGGCCGAGCTGCGCGTAGGCGCGGCGGGTCGCCTCGTTCAACGTCTCTTCCAGCTCCAGCCGCAGCGCTTCCATCGTGGCTGCGTCGGCATCCGGTGGAACGTGGATTTCCTTGATGCCGACCAACGCGCCCCGCCCGAATGGCAGATTGATGGTGGTGCGGTCCCAGTTCTTCAGCCGGATGAAGCGGCTGGTCGCCATCGCGAAAGGCATGATCGGCCGCCCCGATTCCCGTGCCAGCATGATGATGCCGAGCCCGGCCACGCGCGCGCGCTTGGGGACATCGGCGGTCAGCGCGACATTACAACCGTCCTGAAGCGTCCGCACCATTTCCTTGAAGGCGCCGACCCCGCCCTTGCGGTGGAACGCGCTGCCATGATCGCCGGAACCGCGGATCAAACCGATGCCGAGCCGCTCCACCGCGATGGCGTTGAACTCGCCGTCGCGGTGACGGGAGATCAGGACCTTGGCCCGATAGGATTCCTTGTTCTTGATGAAGGGGGTGAGAAAATGCTGGCCGTGCCAGAAGGCGAAGATCGCCGGGATCTGCGGCTCGACGATGTCATAGACATCAGGCGGATCGAACGTGAATTTGTTGGTGCGCCAGACCAGACGCAGATATTCGGCCGCCAGAACCCCGACGGCACGCTGAAACCAGCTGCTTCGCAGCGTATTGCGAAGCAGTTTTTTCAACGCGCCGGTTCTTGATTCGGGTCGAGCAGCCGGTGGAGATGGACGATGAAATAGCGCATCTGCGCATTGTCGACCGTGCTCTGCGCCTTGGCCCGCCAGGCGGCGTGGGCGGTGGCATAATTCGGATAGAGGCCGACGATCTCGACGTCGTCGAGATTCTTGAAGGTGTTGTGCTCGAGATCGACGAGTTCGCCGCCGACGACGAGGTGAAGCAATTGTTGCGGGGCACTATCTGGCATGAGTCCTGTTCCTAACGGGCTGCCCGGCAAAGCAGTGTTCGACAAGCACGACGAAAAGCGCCTTAGGCTATGGGACGGTTTCGAAAATGCGCGACAATGCCCGCATGACGATCGCGCCCCGCTGCCACCAGCACCCCGTGCGCCACTTCCCGGCGGTTATAGAGGATGGGTTCTCCGGAGAGGTCGCTCATCCTACCATCGGCTTCCTGCACGATCAAATCGGCCGCCGCAAGGTCCCAATCATGGCTGTTGCCCCCCGCAAAAGCCGCATCCAGCGCGCCATGAGCGACCCGGCACAGGCGCAGCGCAAGCGAACCGATTCGCGGATGCAGCTTGATCTCGCTGCCTGAGCTGTTGAGCCGCTCGACCAGCGGTTTCGGGCCGGCGACACGGGAGAAGTCGAGCGCGGATCCGGGCGAAGCCTGCACGGCCGCGCCGTTGAGCGTGGTGCCCTGGCCGCGTGCGGCGAAGAAGAACTCCCCGCTCGTCGGCGCGAACACCGCGGCGAGCACCGGCGTGGCATCCTCGACCAGCGCGACGCTGACGCACCAGTCGTCGTGGCCGCCCAGGTAGTTGCGCGTGCCGTCGATGGGATCGACGATCCAAGTCAGCCGCCGCGACAGCCGCGCCGCGTCGTCGACGCTTTCCTCCGAGAGCCAGCCATAATCCGGCGTCGCCGCGCGCAGGCGTGCTTCGAGCAGGTCGTTGACGGCGATGTCGGCTTCCGACACCGGCGAAGAGGCGCCTTTGGTCCACTTCTTCAGCTCGGTGCGGAACATGGACTGCGCCAGCGCACCCGCTTCTCGCACCGTGTCTCGCAGCAGCGCGGCGTCGCGCGTCAGGATGGTTTCGCCCGGGGCGTTCGCCTCAACGTCCGCCAAGCGTCAAACCCTCGATGCGCACCGTCGGCGCATTGACGCCGTAGCGGAACTCGAGATTGTTCGCCGGCTGCATCGACTTGAAGATCTCGAACAGATGGCCGGCGATCGTCACCTCGCTGACGGGATAGGTGATCTCGCCGTTCTCGATCCAAAAGCCCGAGGCGCCGCGGCTGTAATCGCCGGTGACGCCGTTCACACCCGAGCCGATCAGATCGGTGACGTAGAAACCCTGCTTGATGTCGGAGATCAGCTCGGCGGGCGTCGGCGTGCCGGGCTCGAGATGCAGATTGTAAGGGCCCGGTGACGGCGAGGACGAGACGCCGCGATGGGCGTGACCGGTGGTGGTGAGGCCGAGCTCGCGCGCG
Source organism: Bradyrhizobium sp. 195 (assembly GCF_023101665.1). Lineage (NCBI taxonomy): Bacteria > Pseudomonadati > Pseudomonadota > Alphaproteobacteria > Hyphomicrobiales > Nitrobacteraceae > Bradyrhizobium > Bradyrhizobium sp. 195. The sequence goes on from NZ_CP082161.1 coordinate 7,179,610, forward strand.
GTGGCACAGTCGAGCAGCCAGGTCGTCAGCACGCCCTCGTCGATCAGCGCGATCTTCTTCACCGCGACGCCCTCGGCATCGAAGGTCTGCGAGCGCAGGCCGCGCTTGCGCAAGGGATCGTCGACGATGCGGATGTTCTTCGCAAACAGCTGCTGGCCGAGCTTGTCCTTCAGGAAGCTGGTCTTGCGCGCGATCGAGGCGCCGTTGATGGCGCCGACGACATGGCCGACCAGGGAGCCGGCAACGCGCGGATCGAACACGACCGGCACCTTGCAGGTCTCGACCTTGCGCGGATTGGAGCGCGCCACGGTGCGCTCGCCGGCGGAACGGCCGACGATTTGCGGCGACAACAGGTCCGCGCCATGCGGCGCCGAGGTGAAGTCGTAATCGCGCTCCATGCCGGTGCCTTCGCCAGAGATGGCGGTGGCGGAGATGCCCTGGCTGGAGCGCAAATAGGAGCCGTGGAAGCCGGTCGAGGTGACCAGTACCATGCCGCCCATGCCGGCGGAGGCCGAGGCGCCGCCGGATTTGGTGACGCCCTTCACGGCGAGGGCCGCAGCCTCGGCCGCGAGCGCGCGACGCTCGAGCTCGCTGGTGGCGGGCACGTCGGGATCGAGCAGGTCGAGATCGGGAAAGTCGCGTGCGAGCAGCGCGGGATCGGCGAGGCCGACATACTTGTCGTCGGGCGCAACGCGCGCCATCGCGACCGCGCGTTCGGCGAGCTTGGTGACGGCATCGCCGCTTACGTCGTTGGTCGAGACCACCGCCTGGCGCTGCCCGACCAGCACGCGCAGACCGACATCGTCGCCCTCCGAGCGCTCGGATTCCTCGACGCGCCCGTCGCGCACCTCGACACCTTGCGAGACGCCGCGCACCGCGACCGCATCGGCCGCGTCCGCGCCGGCGCGCTTGGCCGCCTCGACCAGCCGCTGCGCGAGGTCGGAGAGCGCGGACTGATCGAACAGGTCGCGACTGGCTTTAGGCGAAAGCGTCGAGCTTGGTGAAGAGTTCACGAACGAAATCCTGTTGGGGCGGGGGTCGGGACCGGAACCCACAGATGTGCCCTAATGGCGCGGACTTCAAGCATTTTCAGCCTGCCAAAAGCTCAGATTCGCAGCTTGCGCGCAACGTCTCGTCAATCATGTGCGCCAAGCTCTTGTCAATCATGAGCAGCAGTGACGGTGGGTTAACCAGCCTTTTTAAGCGGTTTCGGAAAGCCGCGCGCTAAGGTCCTCGCATCGACCGGGAACATAATCCCGGCGGGGAGAACTAAAGCCGTGAGGCGTCAAACAGCAACATGCGGGGTCACTCCCGCCGGGTCGAGCCGCTCCCTGCGGCTCGACCCTCTTTCCCTTCCGGTCCGCTTCGACGCGCACGATCCGCGCGCCGACGGCCATGTCCGGCAGATCGAGCTTCATCGCGAACGTGTCGTGCTGCGCCGCGCCGTCCGCGGCATGCAGATGGCGATCAACGTCCGCGTCAGCGACTTCACCGGTGTCGCGCTGCGCGGCAATGACGAGGCACAAGCCCTCGTCCTCGTGCATCGCGATCCCTCGCTGTCCGTGCCGCTGCTGGTCGGCGCCGACGGTGACGAGCTCACCGAGGCCTGGGCGACCTGGAGCGAGCTCTTCGCGCTGCCCCAACTCGACGAAGGTGCGCGCAAGCCCGCGGCCCGCCGCCGCCGCGCCAATGCGATCCGCGCCCGCCGTCCGAAATTCCTGATGCGCCGCCGCGCCGGTATCGCACGCGAGCTGCCGGTTCATCGCGAAGAACGCGAGATCATCGCGAGGGATTGAGCGGCAATCACGGTGCCGTAGGGTGGGCAAAGCGCAAGCGTGCCCACGTTTTTGTCAATCACTAGGAGATCGTGGGCACGGCGCAAGCGCGCCTTTGCCCACCCTACGAGACCTACGCCGCCCGCATCACCGCGTCGACCAGCAATCCCGCAAACAGTAACAGCCCCGCATCCCTGTTCGAATAGAACAGGCGCTTGCACAGTTCGGGATCGTCGATCCGCAAACGCACGATCTGCGATGCCAGATGCACGGCGAAGGCGGCGAGCCCGAGCCAGGCCGGCCAGCGGGCATCGCCCGAGGCCAGTGCGACGCCTATCAGCATCACTGCAAGTCCGTAGAACAGGATCAGCGCCTGGTGCGTATGCGCGCCGAACAGGCGCGCGGTGGACTTGATGCCGATCAGCGCGTCGTCCTCGGCATCCTGATGCGCGTAGATCGTGTCATAGCCGATTACCCAGGAGATCGCGCCGGCATAGAGCACCAGCGCGGTGACGTCGATACGCCCGAAGGTGACGGCAAATCCCATCAGGGCACCCCAGGAGAAGGCAAGCCCGAGCACGATCTGCGGCCACCAGGTGATGCGCTTCATGAAGGGGTAGATCGCGACGATCAGAAGCGAGGCGATGCCGGTCGCAATCGCGAAGCGGTTGAACTGCAGCAGCACCACGAGACCGATCAGCGCCTGCGCGACCATGAAGACCAGCGCCTGCTTCGTGGTCACCTGGCCGGACGGCAGCGGCCGCGAGCGCGTACGCTCGACCTTGTCGTCGAGGTCGCGGTCGGTGATGTCGTTCCAGGTGCAGCCCGCCCCGCGCATCACGAAGGCGCCGACGAAGAACAGCACGATGGTGAGCGGCAGGCCGCGGACGTCATGCGCCATGCCGCTCGCGAGCGCCGCCGACCACCAGCACGGCATCAACAGCAGCCAGGAGCCGATCGGACGGTCGAAGCGAGACAAGCGGAGATAGGGCCGCGCCCATGGCGGCGCCAGCGTATCGACCCAGTTACCGGTGGAATCGGCAACGCGGGCGGATGTATCGCTCATCGCGTCAGGACGTTGCCGTTGAGCGTGTCGAAGGTGCTGCCGCCCTTCTTGCCGGCATTGGCCTCAGGCGCGGAGCCCGAACCCAGCACCTCGCTCAGCGATGGGCCGGCCGGACGCGCCTGCTGTTGCTGCATTTGCTGCGCGACGTTGCAAACCTTCGCCTGCATGGCCTCGGTGTTCTTGTGGCCTTCCTTCATCTGCCCGCCGACCTGCGGCGGAATTCCGCACTTCGCGGCATTGGCCTCGATGTACTTGAGCATCTTCCCCTCTGCCTGGCTGAAATTGCGGATCAGCTTGCAGGCCTCGTCGGGCGGCGCGTGACGGTCGCTGGCGGCTTTGATCAGCTTGCCGCGCTTCTCGGCTTCTTCGCGCAGGGGCATGAACGCCTTCATGCAATCCTCGCCGGGGCCGGCTTGCGTCGGCGGAGCCGCGCTGAACGCACCAGCGCCACCGACGGGCGCGGCGCCATTCACGGGAAAGGACGATTGCGGCGCCGCGCCGACCGAAGCGGCCGGCGCCGAGCCGTTCACCGGGGGAAACGCGGAACTGGTAGGGGCCTGGTTCGGCAGCGGCGCCGGGAAGGCGCTTTGCGCATACGCGCCCGCGGCGCTCAGGGTGACCATGGCGGCAGTGATCGGAACCATCAAATGACGGATCATCAAGACAGTCTCTCCGGCAGGAGCTTACGGGGTTCGGCGTTTCACAAACTGAAACGCAACCAGCGTGCTCGCGATTTTACGATTCCCGCCGGCGCTTAACAACCCGCCGAATAGGGCAAGAGCGCGGCGCGCCGACGCACCGGTTTGGCAATATTTACCCCCGAAATGGCTGCTTTCGGTTAATAACGGCGCCAGATTGGACTTTTGAACGATGCCTTCCCACGATTTTCGCGCTCCCCGCCTGTTCGTCGATGCTCCCCTGGCCCAGGACGCCAGGGTCACACTCGACCGCGACCAGAGCAATTATCTCGGCAATGTGCTGCGGCTTGCCGCGGGGGCCGAGGTTTTGGCGTTCAACGGCCGCGACGGCGAGTGGCAGGCCGCCATTGAAGGCCGCAAGCGGCCGGACGGCCTCGTCATCCTCCAGCAGACCCGGCCGCAGGACCGGCTTGCCGACCTCGCTTACATCTTCGCCCCGCTCAAGCACGCCCGGCTCGACTATATGGTCCAGAAGGCCATCGAAATGGGCGCCGCCGCCCTGCATCCGGTTTTGACCCGGTTCACCCAGGCCTCTCGGGTCAACACCGAGCGGATGCGCGCCAATGTCGTCGAGGCTGCCGAGCAATGCGGCATTTTGAGCATCGCCACCGTCGCCGAACCGGTGCCACTGGAGCGTTTCCTCAGCCAGCGCCCGGCCGACCGCCTGCTGATCTTCTGCGACGAGGCGGCGGAGGTCCAAAACCCGGTTCAGAGCCTGCAAGCCGCGCGGGCGGCCGGACAGGGTATCGACGTCCTGATTGGCCCCGAAGGCGGCTTTGCCGAAGAGGAACGGGCCCTGCTGCTGCGGCAGCCAAAGATCCTCCGGCTGGCCTTGGGCCCCCGCATCATGCGGGCCGACACCGCCGCAGTGGCGGCCCTGGCGCTGGTGCAGGCGGTGCTGGGCGATTGGGGCGGCAAGACCGCCTGATCCCGCCGTTAAGCGATTGATCCTTTGGAGGTCGAAACCGCGCATCGACCATGCTAAGGGCTGCGCCAATCCTGTCCTTATCCCCTGCCTGCCCGGTTCCACCGGGACAATGGACCCTGTTATGACCGCGACTGCCACCTCAAATGCTGCCGGCTCCGCCGCCTGGGCGGACACGCTGCTCTTGTCGTTCGCGCAGGCCGGTTATGTCAGGGCCGAGCCCGCCATCCTGCAACCGGCCGAGCCGTTCCTGGACCTTTCTGGCGAGGACATCCGCAAGAGTCTGTATCTGACGACGGATCTGTCCGGCGAGGAGCTGTGCCTGCGCCCGGACCTGACCATTCCCGTTGCCCGCGACTATCTCGCCTCCGACAGCGCCGGCCAGCCGGCCGGGTTCAGCTATCTCGGCCCGGTGTTCCGTTACCGCAGCGGCCAGGCCAGCGAATTCCTGCAGGCCGGCATCGAATCGTTCGGCCGCCAGGACCGCGCCGCAGCCGACGCCGAGACGCTGGCCCTGGCACTGGAGGCGACCGCGGCCTTCGGTGTCCAGGACGTCGAGATCCGCACCGGCGACGTGGCGCTGTTCAATGCGCTGCTCGACGCGCTCGATCTCTATCCGGTCTGGCGACGCCGCCTGGTCAAGGATTTCAACCGCAAGATCAGCCTGGAGCAGGATCTGGAGCGGCTGGCGGCCGCGACCACCGCGTCCCCCAGCGAATATGAGGGCGTGCTCGCCGCGCTGGCCGGCTCCGATCGCAAGGCGGCGCTCGCCTTCGTCACCGATCTGATGTCGATTGCCGGCACCACCAATGTCGGCGGGCGCACCACGGCCGAGATCGCCGACCGCTTCCTCGAGCAATCGACGTTGAAGGGCGGCGCGCTGCCGCGCGAGGCGATCACCGTGCTCAAGCGCTTCCTGTCGATCGCGGGTAATCCCGACGACGCCATCGCCGGGCTGCGCGCGCTCACCACTGATGCCAAGCTCGACCTTGCTGCGGCGATCGATCAGTTCGAGAGCCGGGTCGGCTTCATGGCTGCGCGCGGCATCGACGTGAAGCAGACGCGCTTCTCGACCGCGTTCGGACGCGGCCTCGACTATTACACCGGCTTCGAATTCGAGCTGCATCACCGGGGCAACGGCGCCGAGCCACTGGTTGCCGGCGGCCGTTATGACGGGCTGATGACCCAGCTCGGTTCAGGCGAGCCGATCCCCGCGGTCGGCTTCTCGGTCTGGGTGGACGCGCTGACCCGGATCGGCCGCAAGGTGGGAGCTTAACATGAGCGCGCCATTCGTTCTGGCCGTTCCCTCCAAGGGCCGCCTCCAGGAAAACACCGAAGCCTTCTTTGCCCGCGCCGGCCTCAAGCTGTCGAAGGCCGGCGGCGCCCGCGACTATCGCGGCACGATCGCAGGCCTCGACAATGTCGAGGTCGCCTATCTCTCGGCGAGCGAGATCGCCTCGCAGCTGTCGCGCGGCTTCGCGCATCTCGGCGTCACCGGCGAGGACCTCGTGCACGAGACCATCGCGGATGCCGACAAGCGCGTGTCGCTGATCGAAGGGCTCGGCTTCGGCTACGCCGACGTCGTCGTCGCGGTGCCGCAGGCCTGGATCGACGTCCGCACCATGGCCGATCTCGACGACGTCACCACCGGCTTCCGCGAGCAGCATCACATGCGGATGCGGGTCGCGACCAAGTTCGTCAATCTCACCCGCGCGTACTTCCAGAGCCACGGCATCACCGATTACCGCATCGTTGAAAGCGCAGGCGCAACCGAAGGCGCGCCGGCAGCCGGCAGCGCCGAGCTGATCGTCGACATCACCACCACGGGCGCGACGCTCGCCGCCAACGGCTTGCGGGTGCTCGACGACGGCGTGATCCTGCGCAGCCAGGCCAATCTCGTGGCGTCGAAGGAGGCCGACTGGTCGCCGCAGGCGCGGGAGACGGCGCGCGTCATCCTCGATCACATCGCAGCGCGGGCGCGGGCCAACAAGTACCGCGAGGTCCGCACCCGCTTCCGGCAATGCGACGCCGCCCTGCTCGACGAAGCCCACAGCCGGTACGGCGTCGAGACCCCGTTCGGCGGGCCGACCTCGTCAGGCATGCTGACGCTGCACTGCCCACCGGGGCAGCTTTATGCGCTGGCAAGCTTCCTGCGCGAGCATGGCGCCGAGACCGTCTCGGTGGTTTCGCTCGACTATGTGTTCGACCGGGAGAACCCGCTGTTCGCCAAGCTCGAGGCGTTCCTGCGGCGGTGAGCCCCGTGTCCGTTCAGCTGTTCCGTTCAGCTTTGCGACAGCAAACGGCAGCTACCATATGCTGTTGAGATGACTTTGAACGCCTCTGGAACCTTGATCGATGACGCTGGGCTCTGACGTTTCCGGCATGACGACCACCGCGGCCAACGCCGCCGCGAAGGGACTGTCGATAGTCGTCCCCGTCTACAACGAGGCGGCGGGCCTCGCCGCCCTGCATCAGCGCATCTGCGATCTCGCGAAGACCTTGCGGGAGCGCTATGGGCTGGCTTGCGAGGTCGTCTATGTCGATGACGGCAGCAAGGACGCGACGCTCTCGATTGCGCGTTCATTGCCGGCCGATGCGATCGGCGTCCAGGTGGTGTCGCTGTCGCGTAATTTCGGCAAGGAGGCAGCGCTGATGGCCGGCCTCGACCATGCCCGGCTCGGCGCCGTCATGTTCATGGACGGCGATGGCCAGCATCCGCCGGCCCTGATTGAACAGCTGGTGCGGCACTGGATCGAAGACGGCTATGACGTCGTCTACACCGCCAAGGCGCATCGCGACAACGAGACCTTCCTGCGCCGGCTCGCCGTGCACGGCTTCTACGCGCTGATCAATTGGGGCGCGCGCCAGAAGATTCCCGAGGACGCCGGCGACTTCCGCCTGCTCTCGCCGCGCGCGGTCGCGGCCCTCAGGCAGCTGCCGGAACGCAACCGGTTCTTCAAGGGCCTCGCCAGCTGGATCGGCTTCCGCCAGATCCGCGTCGATTACGAGCCTGCGGCGCGAGCCCATGGCGTCACCACCTTCAACGCCGCAAGCCTGCTTGGCCTGTCAATTGAGGGCCTGACCTCGTTTTCGGTCGCACCCTTGCGCTTCGCGAGCCTGCTCGGTGTCATTCTCGCCGGAGGCGCCTTCCTGTTCGGCCTTTCGATCCTCTGGGAGGTGTTCACGACCGGCAAGCAGGTGCCCGGCTATCCCTCCCTCGTGATCGGCCTGATGACGATCGGCGGCGTCCAGCTCATCATGATCGGCATCGTCGGCGAATATATCGGCAAGATTCTCTCCGAGCTGAAGGCGCGTCCGATCTACTTCGTCGCCGAGCACAGTGAAAAGCCCTTCGAAACCGACAAGGCCCAGTACGCTTCAAGCCAGGACGCTCCAAGTCAGGACGCCCCAAAGAGGACCGCGGCCGAATGAGCGCCGCCGCGGTCCTGCGGCGGATCTGGCTCTGCGCCGACGATTACGGCATCAGCCCGGGCGTCAACCGCGCCATCCGCGACCTGATCGAACGCGGCCGCCTCAACGCCACCTCGGTGATGATGGTGGGCCCGGCGATCGAGCGCAGCGAGGTCGAGGCGCTTCAGGCTTCAGCCGGGCAAAACCCGCGCTGCGCGATCGGATTGCACGTGACGCTGTCGGCGCCGTTCCGGCCGCTCACCATGCATTTTCGCCCGCTCGACGGCGACATGTTCATGCCGTTTCCGAAGCTGCTGCGCGCGGGCGTTTTGCGGCGGCTCGACCCTGAATTCTTCCGCAACGAGGTGAAGGCGCAACTCGCCGCCTTCGCGGAGGCGTTCGGGCGCGCGCCTGATTTCGTCGACGGCCATCAGCACGTGCAGCTCTATCCCCAGGTGCGCGACGGCTTTGTCGATGCGGTCGCCGAAGTCGCGCCAAACGCATGGGTGCGCCAGGGCGGCCGCGACCTGCCGCTCAAGCAGCGGCTGGCCTCGCCCAAGGCCATGGTGCTCGATATCCTGAGCGCGCAATTCCGCCGCCGCGCCGGCAGCGCCGGCCTCAGCTTCAACCCCGGCTTTGCCGGCGCCTATGACTTCACGCGGGCGGCCGATTTTGGCGAGCTGATGCGGCAATTCCTGGAAGGCTTGCCGGATGGCGGCCTCGTGATGTGCCATCCCGGCTTCGTCGACGACATCCTCGCCGGCCTCGACCCGATGACGGATGTCCGCGAACGCGAGCACGCGTATCTCTCAGGCGACGCCTTCGTGCGTTTGCTGGCGGACAGCGGCGCCACGCTGGGATGAATCCGGCTGAAAGCAAGCTGCAGGGGCAGCTTGTCGCATACCGAAATTTAATCCGGCCGGCACTGTTGGGGCCACAATGGAACCCTACATCTGCTGCGCGCTTGTTTTGCGCGAAGGAGATTGATCATGACGCCGCAGGAACGCCAGCTCGTCGACGACCTTTTCGATCGGCTTTCGAAACTGGAAAATGCACCCCGCGATCCCGACGCCATCGCCGCGATCTCGGACGGCCTGCGCAAAGCGCCGGGCGCGATCTACGCGCTGGTGCAGACCACGCTGTTGCAGGACGAAGCGCTGAAACGTGCTCATAACCGCATCCAGGAGCTGGAAGCGGCCCATGCGCCCGAGTCCGCGCCGTCCGGCGGCTTCCTCGATACGATGCGTGACACGCTGTTCGGCGGAGGCCCCTCGCGCGGCTCGGTTCCGAACGTTCCGCCGCGCGACGCACGGCCGGTGTGGAACAGCGGGCAGGCGATGCAGCAGACCCAGCCGGGCTACGGCCAGCCGCCTTATGGCCAGGGTCCCGGCCAAGGCCCGGGCCAGGGCTACGGTGCGCCCCCGGTCGGTGGTGGCGGCGGCTCGTTCCTCGGCACCGCGGCAGCGGCCGCAGCCGGCGTCGTCGGCGGTTCGCTGCTGCTGTCCAGCATCCGCGGCATGATGGGTGGATCGCACCAGCAGGCCTTCGGCGATACCAATGCCCTCGGCGACCGCAGCACTGGTGGAAGCCCTTGGAGCGGCAGCGACCAGTCAGGCGGCTCACTCGCGCGCGATGCGGGCGTCAACGACATCGGCTCGAATCGCGATTCCCGTCAGGGCTTCTCCGACCAGGCGTCGAACGACGATCGGAACAACAACAACGATCAGAACTACGACGACAATCGCGACGACGGCAATATGGACATGGCCGACGACAGCGATTTCGGCGGCGGTGATGATGGCGACAGCGACTACGCGTAAGCAATTCGCCCAGTAGATGCGAAACGGCCGCCTCCAGGGCGGCCGTTTTCTTTTGCGCCCCACTCGAGCGCCTTCTGCGCCACAGCACGCAGAGAAGCCCGCGCGATATAGTATGACTAATGCGCCCGGAGATTGCACTGACTGCCGGACGCGCCTCAGTTCACCATGAAAAACGAAATCGCATTCCGGTACGTAGACTCCCGGATTTCCAAATTCGGACATGGGTGTTCAACTGGAAGAACACGTTGCTCATGCCACACACGATGTAGCTGCCTCTTCGGGGTTTCAAAAATGAGTCCTCTTCAGCACCGCATTGCAACCTTGGCCGACGTGACGACGCATCTCATCACCGAATTGTACGAGTTGGAGGGACTGCACGAGCGCGTCAGGAAGGCGGAGCTGTCGGCGGGGCGGTTGAAACGCTCGGCTCGCGCAGCGGCCTCCCATTCATCGACGCGCCGTCGCGGCTCCGTTGCCCCTCGTCGCAGGTCGGCGAGGCGTCGTCAGCGCGCATAGACCGTCGCCGGAAGGCGCCGGCCGCACGCAACGGCTTCGATGCCGCGCATCGCGAGCCGGCGCGGCACGCCGAGTTGACGGCTCGCATCGAGCGCATCAGGCCTCACATCACCACGACCTTGGTGCCGACATTGACACGGCCGTAGAGGTCGATGACGTCCTCGTTGCGCATGCGGATGCAGCCGGAGGAGACGTTGGTGCCGATGGTCCAGGGCTCGTTGGAGCCGTGGATCCGGTAGAGCGTCGAGCCCAGATACATCGCGCGGGCGCCGAGCGGGTTTTCCGGACCGCCTTCCATGTGCCGGGGCAAGTCGGGGCGGCGCGCGATCATTTCCGCCGGCGGCGTCCAGTCCGGCCATTCGCGCTTGGCCGTGATCGACTTCACGCCGGACCAGGTGAAGCCGGGACGCCCGACGCCGATGCCATAGCGCATCGCCCTGCCGTTGCCCTCGACGAGGTAGAGGAACTTGTTCGGGGTATCGACCACGATCGTGCCGGGACCTTCCTTGCCGCTATAGTCAACAGATTGTTTCTCGAACCGCGGATCGAACGGACGCTGCCGTGGATCGACCGGCTCCTGCTGGAGCGTGCCTTGCTGATATCCGCCCTGCACCTGCGGCTCGCCCATCGGCGGCAGGCGGCGCTGGTCGTAATAGCCCGGCTGCTGCTGATACACCGGCTGCTCCGGCGCGTAGGCCGGGCCGCGGCCGGGGCCGTCACCGAACAGGAACTCGATGAAGCCGCCGCCCATATTCGAATTGGACGCGACGCGCACTGGCGCCGGCGGCACCCGCGGCTGGTAGAGCACCGCGGGCGGATCGTTCGGCACGCTATTGTCGAAGGCGCTGGCACTGTTTGCGCCGGCAATGAAGGTGCAAGCGCTGCCGAGCAGCGCAACAGACATTTTCTTGAACATCGACGTACTCTGTACTGTTTCGTCTAGATCACATGCGCCGTGGAGAGCTGATGGCTGGTCCGCGCCCCTCGACGTGGTCAATAAAAAGCAAAAGCCGTTTCGTTTGGTAAACGTATCGGGCGTTTGGATTCACCACGTCGTCAACCGAGGGGCAATTTGGCGATCAGCGTTTATTTTCGATGAACGCGGCGAGGCCATGGTTAATCGCTTCTTTGCGCGCCGTCGCGCGACGCCGCACAACAGTTCCGGCTGTGAACTTCGTGTTAAATCGCTTCTGACTACAAAGACGCGTGAGTGAGGTGGGGGGAGTATCCTGATGGCTGTTCACCGCAAACGTTTTCGCGTCGAGGATATCGCTGGTGGCGAGATGCCGATTTTGGACGTAACCGAAGAGGCAATCCCGATGCATAGCGAGATCATGGCCGAACTACGTGCGATCCGCGCCCAGATGGCGAAGGGCAGCGTGCCCCTGTCGGGTAGCGCAGCCATGGCGGCCATCGACGCCTCCACCGCCCACGAGCTCTCCGAGGCTCGTACCATGCTCGACACCTATCGCGCGCAGATCGAGCAGTGCGAGAAGCTGAAGGTCGAGCTCGACCTCATCCATGACGCCATCGACCGCACCAAGCGCGAGATCGCGACGCTGCACGGCAAGAGCTTTGACGGTGGCGAAATGGCCAAGGTCAACGGCGAGCTCGGCGCGGTCGTCGGCGGCACCGAGCAGGCGACCCAGCAGATCCTCGAAGCCGCGGAATCGATCGACCAGGCCGCCAGCGCAATGTCCAAGGTGGACTCGGTCGACCAGCAGAAGCGGCTCGCCGACGACATCCAGGAACGCGTCATCTCGATCTTCGAGGCCTGCAACTTCCAGGACCTGACCGGCCAGCGCATCAGCAAGGTCATGGGCACGATGAAGTTCATCGAGCAGCACATCAATGCGATGATGGACATCTGGGGCGGGGTCGACGCGATCAAGTCCCACGTGCCGGCGCAGGTGGACAATCGCAGTGAGGACGAAAAGCTTCTCAACGGTCCGAAGCTCACCGGCGACGTCGGCCACGCCTCGCAGGACGACATCGACGCGCTGTTCGACTAAGCGGACGCGAGATAGAGAAGAACAAAACGCCGGCGCAAGCCGGCGTTTTTTTGTTTGTCGTCATTGCGAGGAGCGAAGCGACGAAGCAATCCAGGCTGCCTCCGCTGAAACAGTCTGGATTGCTTCGCTACGCTCGCAATGACGTGTGGTTGGACCGGTGCCCGCTCACGCCCTGGGCGCGCAGCGGACGTAGACCATGTTGCCGTAGCGGGTGGCGGCGTCCTTGTCGATGAAGCGGGTGATCAGGACGCGGCCGTCGAAAGAGATGATTTCGCGGTCCTGGTCGCCGGGGGTCGGCCCCGCCGGTCCGATGTAGTTCTTGCCGCTCGGCGAGCCCTTCAGCCGCAGCTCCTGGGGCGTTGCCTGGTCGGCCAGGTGCATGATCACGCCGCCGGAGGAGCCGGCGGTGATCACATAGGGATTCTTGCACTGGGCCCGCGCGGCCGCCTCGGTGCGGGCGCGGTCGGCCGGGTTCTGGAACGAGGCCAGACCCCAGCGGCCGACGATCTCGTCGCCGCGAATGGTCGCAGGCATTTCCGGGGCTACTCCCGGCTCGGCTTCGGGCGGCGGCGAGGACGACGAGAAGGACGGCAGGCTCATGCCGCCGCCGCATGCGCCCAGCAGCAGCGCCAGACAAGAGGCGGCCGCCAGATTGGCAACCGTGCGCGCGTGAGCTGAACTGATCATGGCATTCCCCCGGACAAAACCATGGCCGCACCCCTCCCGCAGCCAAGCGCAAAACCGCTGCCGGGGCAATGACGTCCTTTGATACGTCGGCGCCCCGAACAAGTTTCCAATGCCACCATGCTATATCCGCCTCACCAATCGCTTAACCACCTTTGCTTGACAGGATCGCGGCCAAGCCATATTTCCGGGCCCACTATTAGCACTCGGAAAGCCCGATTGCTAAGCGCGCCGTTCGATCCTCGGGATAGGGGGTGGACGGAAGCGCCGCCCCACCCACTTCCACTACTTCCGAAGCGAGCCTCCAAAGGGAAACGTCATGGCTAAATCCAAATTTCGTCCGCTGCATGACCGTGTCGTGGTCAAACGTATCGACGCCGAGGAAAAGACCAAGGGCGGCATCATCATTCCGGACACCGCCAAGGAAAAGCCATCCCAGGGCGAGGTTGTCGCCGTCGGCCCCGGTGGCCGCGACGAGGCCGGCAAGCTGACCCCGATCGACCTCAAGGTCGGCGACCGCGTGCTGTTCGGCAAGTGGTCGGGCACCGAGGTCAAGATCGACAACGAAGATCTCCTGATCATGAAGGAGTCGGACATCATGGGCGTTCTGGCCTAAGGCCGTCAGCCTGAACAGCCGCTGAATGTCATGCCCGGGTCGCCGAGATCCGGGCATCCATCATTCCACCGGGTTCGACCTGCGGACCCCCGGACATGATGCGACGAGGCGAGCGATAGACACATCACGAAACCAGAGGGATTGCAGAATATGGCTGCCAAAGAGGTCAAGTTTTCCGGAGACGCGCGCGATCGCATGCTGCGCGGCGTCGACATTCTCGCCAATGCCGTCAAGGTGACGCTGGGCCCGAAGGGCCGCAACGTCGTCATCGAGAAGTCGTTCGGCGCGCCCCGCATCACCAAGGACGGCGTCACCGTCGCCAAGGAGATCGAGCTCGAGGACAAGTTCGAGAACATGGGCGCCCAGATGGTGCGTGAGGTCGCCTCCAAGACCAACGACCTCGCCGGCGACGGCACCACCACCGCGACCGTGCTGGCCCAGGCTATCGTGCGCGAAGGCGCCAAGGCGGTTGCCGCCGGCATGAACCCGATGGACCTCAAGCGCGGTATCGACAGCGCGGTGGCCGCCGTCGTCAAGGACATCGAGAAGCGCGCCAAGCCGGTCGCGGCCTCCTCCGAGGTCGCCCAGGTCGGCACCATCTCGGCCAACGGCGATGCCGCCATCGGCAAGATGATCGCTCAGGCGATGCAGAAGGTCGGCAATGAGGGCGTCATCACCGTCGAAGAGAACAAGTCGCTCGACACCGAAGTCGACATCGTCGAGGGCATGAAGTTCGACCGCGGCTATCTCAGCCCCTACTTCGTCACCAACCCCGAGAAGATGACCGCCGAGCTCGAGGACGCCTACATCCTCCTGCACGAGAAGAAGCTCTCGGGCCTGCAGGCCATGCTGCCGGTGCTGGAAGCGGTGGTGCAGTCTGGCAAGCCGCTCGTCATCATCGCGGAGGACGTCGAGGGCGAGGCGCTGGCCACCCTGGTCGTCAACCGTCTGCGTGGCGGCCTCAAGGTCGCAGCCGTCAAGGCGCCTGGCTTCGGCGATCGCCGCAAGGCCATGCTCGAGGATCTCGCGATCCTGACCGGTGGCCAGCTCATCTCCGAGGACCTCGGCATGAAGCTCGAGAACGTCACGGTGAAGATGCTGGGCCGCGCCGGCAAGGTCGTGATCGACAAGGAGAACACCACGATCGTCAAGGGCGCCGGCAAGAAGCCGGAGATCGAGGCCCGCGTCGGCCAGATCAAGGCCCAGATCGAGGAAACCACCTCGGACTACGACCGTGAGAAGCTCCAGGAGCGCCTGGCCAAGCTCGCGGGCGGCGTCGCGGTGATCCGCGTCGGCGGCGCGACCGAGATCGAGGTCAAGGAGAAGAAGGACCGCGTCGAGGACGCCCTCAACGCCACCCGCGCCGCGGTGCAGGAAGGCATCGTCCCCGGCGGCGGCGTCGCGCTGCTCCGCGCCAAGAAGGCCGTGGGCCGTCTCACCAACGCCAATGCCGACGTCCAGGCCGGCATCAACATCGTGCTGAAGGCGCTGGAAGCCCCGATCCGTCAGATCTCCGAGAACGCGGGCGTGGAAGGCTCGATCGTGGTCGGCAAGATCCTGGAGAACAAGTCCGAGACCTTCGGCTTCGACGCCCAGACCGAGGACTATGTCGACATGGTCGAGAAGGGCATCATCGATCCCGCCAAGGTGGTGCGCACCGCGCTGCAGGACGCCTCCTCCGTGGCCGGCCTGCTGGTCACCACCGAGGCCATGGTCGCCGAGACGCCGAAGAAGGAAGCCGCGCCCGCCATGCCCGCCGGCGGCGGCATGGGCGGCTTCTAAGCCGATCCTTTCATTACAATGTTGCGAAGGCCGCCTCCGGGCGGCCTTCTTTTTTGCAGACCCTGCCTTCAGCTTTCCGATTCAACCGACGGCCAAAACCCACTACGGTGGCGCGCCGATTCGATTGCGCGAGGTTTCATCGATGCGTGCGCTTCTGGTTTGTTCGACAGCCCTGTTGGCGGTTCTGCTCGCAGCTTCGCCGGAGGTCGCCTCCGCCCAGATGAAGCTGTCACCCAAGGCCACGGCGCCCGGGGGCGTGGAGACACGCTATTTCACCTCGATCGACGGGCTCATGGACGGCAATGCCGATGTGATCCTCAAGGAGACGCGTCAGGGCAAGACGGTCACGGCGGCCGTGCTCGACGTCTGCTATCCCGTCGCAAAGAATTCCGACCGCAAGGACCGCTTCGTCGTCAATCTCCAGGTTGCCGGCCAAACGCTGACGGGCACCACGCAGAGCATGAGCGAGAAGGCTCCTGTCAGCGTCAAGCTGCTGCGCAAGCAGGCCGGGGATAGCTTCGAATTCCGCGGCCAGATCAGCATTGGCCAGGTGGTGACCGAGGTGACCTCACCCGACAATTCCGACCTCAGCGAGAAGGAATTTCAGGACAACCAGACCTCCGACGACGGCATCATGCCGCAGCCGAAGGATTTCACCGACGTCTCGCCGGAGGCGATCGCGGTCAAGGTCAAGCTCGATGCGGCGACCGACTTCCTGAAGAGCCTGAGGGGCCAGGAGGTCGAGGTGACGCTGGCGAGCCTCAACGTCGGCTGCGATGCGCTGCGCGCCGGCGAGCAGACCATCAACATGTCGGTCGATCCCGAGCGCGCCGGCGCGCTGCTGGCGAAATTCAAGGCGATGCCGGGCGTCACCGCCGCAGGCTGGACCGCGGGCATGACCGAAATGGACCGCACCATCCGCTTCGCCGCGGCCGACTGGCGCGAGGGCGACAAGATCAGCCGCAACAAGCTCGCGGCCGCCGTCTCGAACGTTTTGAGCCGAACATTGGCGGCAAAGCCGGTCTCGCAAAGCTTCAATCCCGCCACGGGCAAGCTGAAGCTGGTCTTCAAGCGGCCGAACCAGGATTTCCCCGCGCTCGAGCTCACCGACACGATCGAGGTCGCAGGGCTCGTCTCGCCCGACAAGCCCGGCACGACCGACAAGCTCATGCTCTGGATCGGCAGCCCCGCGACGACGACTGCCGACGAGAGCAGCGGCGCCAAGCTCAATCTCTCCGATGACGCATCCGTCGACGAGGAAGGCGAGCAGCCCGACGACAACGGTTCGATCGAGGCGCTCACCAAGGAGCTTAGGGGTCAGCGCTGGGATGCCGACAAGTCGGTGTGGAAGTGACGTAGTCATTCCGGGGCGACGCGTCAGCGTCGAACCCGGAATCTCGCGCTACAATTTCGAGATTCCGGGTTCGCGCATCGCGCGCCCCGGAATGACCTAATGGTCAATTCCCCGTCGTGCGAAAGCGCAGCGACTTCGGGCCGATCAGCGTCAGCACGTCGCCCTGGCGCTTCCAGGTCTCGACGCTGCCGAGCGCGGCCACGAGCTCGTCGTCGGCCTGCGCCCTCGCCGGCGGACAGGAACGATCCTGGATGTGACCGGGAACGAAGATCACGGTGTTGCCGGCGACGGAGAACTGGCCCTTGCCGCCCTTGCACCAGAGCTCGAGCACGACCTCGCCATGGTCGCCGATCTCGATGTTCGGAATCCGCTTGGAGCCGGGCTGCGGCAGTGCTTCCAGCGTCATCTCGGTGCCGAACGGAAAACCGTCCTCGGCACGCGCGAGCGTGGACATCGCGAGCATTGCAACCGCCGCACACACCAACCGCTTGAGCGAAACCATGAGACCTCTCGACCGACCTGATTTGCCGCACCTTTTTATAAGACGGCGGCGCCATTGAGAAGGTTCGCTCACATCGGATGCAAAAATCCCCGCGAGGGCGAACCTCGCGGGGATTTGCACCGAAGCCGGGCGTGGCCTGCTATTTCAGGACCAGCGCCGTGAACGGCCAGACATAGGCCTGCAACGTCACGAGCACACCGACGAGGCAGGCCAGCACGATCGAATGCCAGAACACGAAGCGCAGGATCGTGCCCTCGTGGCCGTACCAGTTGGTGGCCGTGGAGGCGACCACGATCGACTGCGCGTCGATCATCTTGCCCATCACGCCGCCGGACGAGTTTGCCGCAGCCATCAGGACCGGCGACAAGCCGAGTTGCTCGGATGTGATCTTCTGCAGATTGCCGAACAGCACGTTCGAGGCGGTGTCCGATCCCGTCAGCGCCACGCCCAGCCAGCCCAGCAGCGTCCCGAAGAAGGGATAGAGCACGCCGGTTGCGGCGAAGGCGAGGCCGAGCGTCGCGTCGACGCCGGAGAGTCGCGTCAGGGTGCCGATCGCCAGCATCGCCGAGATCGTGATCAGCGAGATCGCGCACAGCCGGATGGTGCGGCCGTACTCGGTCATGAGCTTGCCGGGACCGACGCCCATCAGGAAGCCTGAGATGATGGCCGCGATCAGCATGCCCGTGCCGGTGAACGACAGATAGGTGAAGCCGAACACCGCGCTCTCTTTGGTCGGCGCTGGCGCGACCGGCGGCATCTTGTTGATCATCTGGTGCAGCTCCGGCACCGGATAGTTCCAGACGAAGATCGAATTCGCCCAGGACTTGAAGGCGCCGTTGCCCCAGATCAGCATCACGATGCAGACGATGATCCACGGCAGCAGCGCGCTGAACATCTCGCTCTGCGTCAGCGGCGTCTTGTCGAGTGGTTTTGCCGCGGCCATGGTGGCGGCCGATTCGTCATTGCCGCGCAGCGCCGGCGACAGCCAGAGCTGCCTGGGCTGCCAGACCTTCAGGAACAGGATCAGCGCGCCCATCGAGATCAGCGACGCACCGATGTCGACGATCCAGGGATTGATGAAGTTGGAGATCACGAATTGCGGGACCGCAAACGACACGCCGGTGACGAGGATCGCCGGCCAGACATCCTTCATGCCCTTCCAGCCCGCGAACGCCCACACCACCCAGAACGGCACGATCAGCGAGAAGAACGGCAATTGCCGGCCGACCATCGCACCGAGGATGTAGGGATCGAGCCCGGTGACCGAAGCCAGGCCCTGGATCGGCGTGCCCAGCGCACCATAGGCGACCGGCGCCGTGTTGGCGATCAGCGACAGGCCGGAGGCTGCGAGCGGCGAGAAGCCGAGGCCGATCAGCACGGCGCCGGTGATGGCGACCGGCGTGCCGAAGCCCGAGGCGCCCTCGAAGAACGCGCCGAAGGAGAACGCGATCAGCAGCAATTGCAGCCGCCGGTCCTCGGTGACGCCGCCGACGGCGCGCTTGAGCAATTCGAAGCGTCCCGTGCTCACCGTCACCTGATAGAGGAAGATGACGTTGAGGACGATCCAGCCGATCGGAAAGAAGCCGGTCACGATGCCCAGCACCGAGGCGCGGATCGACATGTTCGCCGGCATCGTGAAGACGAAGATCGTGATCAGATTGGCGACGATCACGGCGATGATCGCCGCGATATGCGCCTGGACGCGGCCGCTCGCGATCAGGACCAGCAGCGTGACGACCGGCACTGCCGCCGCAATCGTCGACAGCACCGGGCTGTGCAGCGGATCATAGACTTGATTCCACATGATCTTCCTCCCCCACGCATATTTGCGGCAGACGGCCCGCGTGGAGAGCCGATCCTGCTTGACGCTGGAAGCGATAAGCCCCGGGTTGGACGCGAATGCCTCGCGATTGCAGCGGTTCCCGTCCGCTCACAAGCTCGCGAAATCCCGGAGCACCCCCACCCCGCGCCGTCGAACGCCATGCTAGGGTTGCAGGGTGCGACAAGACAACGCAAATTACAGAACTTGCGACTTTAGTCTAAGCGCGCCGCTTTCCGCCATGGCTTCAAGTTCTTGGCTAAGGGCATTTATGCACATTTCCCGAGGAGACTCTGCTCTGTGAAGAATATTAGCGCCACGCTCGCGATCGTTTGGCGAATCGCCGCCCCCTATTTCCGGTCGGAGGACAAATGGGTCGGCCGCGGCCTGCTCGCCGTCGTCGTCGCGATGGAGCTGGTGCTGGTCGCGATCAATGTGCTCCTCAATCAATGGCAGAACCGGTTCTACAGCGCGCTGCAGGCCTACGATCTGCCCGAGTTCGTCAAGGAGGTCTGGATCTTCCTTGGCCTTGCCTTCACCTTCGTCGCACTGGCCGTCTACAAGCTCTATCTGAACCAATGGCTCCAGATCCGCTGGCGGCAATGGCTGACGCAACATTATCTCGGCGAATGGCTCGAAGGCGCCACGCATTACCGCATGCAGCTCAAGGGCGACGCCGCGGACAATCCGGACCAGCGCATCACCGAGGACGTCAAGAATTTCGTCGAACAGACGCTGACCATCGGCCTTGGCCTTTTGTCGTCCATCGTGACGCTGGCCTCGTTCGTCGTCATCCTCTGGGGTCTGTCCTACAAGGCCCCCTTGTACATCTACGGCACCGATATCCTCATCCCCGGTTTTCTGGTCTGGTGCGCGCTGGTCTACGCGATCCTGGGGACCGGGCTGACGCACTGGATCGGCGCCCCGCTCATCAATCTCAATTTCGAGCAGCAACGCTTTGAGGCCGACTTCCGCTTCAACCTGATCCGCGTGCGCGAAAATTCCGAGCAGATCGCCCTATTGAAAGGTGAGAACGCGGAGCGAGGATATCTCCTGCGGCGCTTCGGCTTCGTCATCGGCAATTGGTATGAGATCATGAGCCGGACCAAGCGCCTGACCGCGTTCACGGCAAGCTACGGTCAGGCTGCAACGATCTTTCCCTATGTGGTGGTGGCGCCGGCCTACTTCGCCAAGCGCATCCAGCTCGGCGACATGATGCAGACCGGCTCGGCGTTCGGCAGCGTGCAGGATGCGCTGTCCTTCTTCGTCACCGCCTATCGTTCGCTCGCCGAGTGGCGCGCTGTGATCGCCCGCCTCGATGGCTTCGAGATGTCGGTCAGTTCCGCCCACGGCGCGGCGCTCGAACCGACCATCGACGTCACACCGTCGAACGGCAAGGCCATCGCGCTCGAGCAATTGCTGGTCAGACTGCCGAACGGCGAGCCTCTGGTCGCGGCCGATGCCTTCACGATCCAGCCGTCGGAGCGGGTGCTTGTGACCGGCCCGTCGGGCTCGGGCAAGTCGACACTGTTCCGGGCCATTGCGGGCGTCTGGCCGTTCGGCACCGGCACGGTCGCCATTCCCGAGAAGTCGAAGCTGATGATGCTGCCGCAGCGGCCGTATTTCCCAATCGGCCCGCTGGCCGACGCCGTCATCTACCCGGCCGAGCACGGCTCCATCCCGCCCGAGAAGATTCGCGACGCCTTGATTGCAGTCGGCATGAAGCGGCTGGCGGACCGGCTCGGCGAGCACGGTCACTGGAACCGGACATTGTCGCTTGGCGAACAGCAACGCCTTGGACTTGCTCGTGCCCTGCTGCACGGGCCCGACCATCTATTCCTCGACGAAGCGACCGCCTCGCTGGACGAGCCGTCCGAGGACCGGCTCTATCGGCTGCTGACGGAGAAGCTGCCACAGGCCACCATCGTCTCGATCGGCCACCGCTCGACGCTGGATGCCTTCCATACCCGCAAGGTGGCGTTGGTGGAGGACGGCGAGATCCACGTCCTCGGCAAAACCGGCGAGCCGGCCCGGGTGGAGCCGACCGCGGCGCGCTGAGAGGCAGGCGGGCGTCTCGAGCCCACGATGGCCGAGCACTCGCGCCCCCCAAGCAAAAGGGCGGCAGATTGCTCTGCCGCCCTCGTAGATGTCTCGGGAGGAAACTTACTTCAGGTTGGTCATCGCCGTCAGGTCGAAAGAGAGCTTGGCGATGCCGGCCGCGCCGCACCAGTTGGAGCCGACGCCGGTCGGATTGATGTTGCTGAAGCTGCCGTTGGCGACTGCCGTGTAGTCGCTGGTGAACGCGTTGCAGTTCGCCTTCGACAGGTCGGTGTCGGAGTAACGCAGGTCGAGCGTGAAGACCTTGTAGGTGAAGCCGACGCCGATATTCCAGGTGTTGTAGTCGGCGTACTTGATGCCGTTCGGGAACGGACCGGCGAAGCCCGGCGCGGCGATGCCCGTGCCGTAGAACGAGTCGGACGTGCCCAGGAACTGGCGGCCGAATTCGCCCGAGACGTACATGCCGACGCCGCTCGCACCGAACGTCGTGCTGGGTGCCGTCCACTTGGCGGTGATCGAGACGTAATCGCCCCACGCACCGGAGTTCAGGAAGCTCGGCGTGTAGTACTCGTTGAGGCCAACGCTCCAATTGTCGTTGATGGTGTAATTCACCTTGCCGTAGACTTCGAAGAAGCTGACGTCCTTCTTCATCACGTTGCCGTTGAGCAGGGCGTTCGCGGCGCACTGCGCGCTGAGCGGGTTGCCGGCGGTGTCGATCGGGGCGCCGTAATAGCAGGTCCCACCCGGATACAGATAACCCCAGACGCCGATGTCGAAGGCGAACGCACCGAAGGTCGGGCGGATACCGCCGTAGATGTCGATCTCGGCGGCGGCACGGTTCGGGAAGGAGATGCTCTCACCGGCGACGCCGACATAGAGCTGGAGGTCCTTGGTGACGTTGTAGCGCGGCTCGAAATAGGCCGAGACCGACGGCTTGTGGTTCGACTGGGTGATGCCGCGGAAGATGTAGTCGCTCATGACCGCGCCGCCGAAGGCGATATCCCAGGGATCGAAGGCCGCCGGCGGCGGGGCCTTCAATGCCTTCACGCGCAAGTCTGCCGCGAAAGCCGAACCCGTCGTCACGATTGCCAGCGCCGTTGCCAACAAAGCCACTTTTTTCATTTCGATCCCCATCGCCAAGCTCTTACCAGTCGGATCCCGGAAGCCCCCCGGGCGAACGACCTGCGTGCAAAATTGCGTTACTGCGACAATCTGGATTGAGGGATGTGGGCCGTGAAGCAAAAATCACGGGCATCTGCCGACTTTTTGGGCGTTTTGACAATTCCAAGAAAGGTTGTCAGCCTGTGTGTCTTCTCGATCACATTATTTGTATTCCAAAGTGCACGGAGGGACCGTGCAAGTACGGGGTCGGCGGGCCGCGTGGCGGCCGGGCTACGAATCAGACAGGGGCGGGAAAGGGACCGCTTCCGGCGGGACTTGAGCGATGCAAAAAGGCCGCAGCGTCACCGCAGCGGCCTTCCTGTTGTCGATCGCGGACGCCGGGTAGGACCTAGCTTTGCCCCTCAGCCGGTGCCGCTTCCGCAGAAGACGAAGGCATCGCCCAACTTGTCTCGGCTGCCGGCTCGGGGGCCGGAGCTGCCGCCGGTGCTGATGGCTTCGGCGCGGGAGCTGCCTTCGCCTTCTTCGGTGCCGCCTTCTTCGCGGCCTTCTTCGGTGCAGCCTTCTTGGCCGTTGCCTTCACGGCCTTCTTGGCGGCCTTTTTCGGCGCGGCCTTTTTCGAAGCTTTCTTGGCCGACTTCTTGGCCGATTTTTTCGCAGACTTCTTCGCGGACTTCTTCGCGGACTTCTTGGCTGCCTTCTTGGCGGATTTCTTCGCCGCTACAGCCTTCTTCGCCTTTTTGGCCTTCTTGCTTTTCTTCTTTTTCGCTTTCGCCATCGTGGTCCTCCTGTTGCCGCCAAACAATGGTCGATCGGGCGTTCGTTCTGCCGTCACCTCCGGACAAAAGCTTGGCCTTCGAAAGCTCAAACTTGCGCGTTCAATGCCGGCCGCGACCCGCCCGTAGCCCAATCGAGAAGCTCAATCGTGTGTACGACCGGAACTGACGTGCCACTGGCAATCTGCACCATGCAGCCGATATTGCCCGCGGCAATCATGTCCGGCTTGACGCTCGCGATGTTGGCGACCTTGCGATCGCGCAACCGGCCCGCAAGCTCGGGCTGGAGAATGTTGTAGGTCCCCGCCGAACCGCAACACAAATGGCTCTCCGGCACATCTTTCACCACGAATCCATTCTTGGAAAGCAATTCTTTCGGAAGGGTCGTGATTTTCTGTCCGTGCTGCAACGAACATGCTGAGTGATAGGCGACGACGATGTTGTCCTGCCGCGCGGTCGGTTCGAGTCCGAGGCCGGCGATGTATTCGGTGATGTCCTTGGCGAGCGCGGACATCTTCGCCGCGTCGGCGGCGAACGCAGCATCCTCGCGCAGCAAATAGCCATAGTCCTTGATCACCGTGCCGCAGCCGGATGTGGTCACGAGGATAGCGTCGAGCCCCTCGCCGGCCACTTCCTTCCGCCAGGCCGCGACATTGGCCCGCGCCCGCGCCAATGCATCCTGGTCGTTGCCGAGGTGATGGGTCAGCGCGCCGCAGCACTGCTCGTCCCGGACCAGGACAACCTCGATGCCGTGGCGGGTGAGAAGACTGATGGCAGCCTGGTTGATGCGCGGCGCCAGCACCTGCTGGGCGCAGCCCTGCAGCAGCGCGACCCGGCCGCGCTTCTTGCCCAGCGCCGCGAACACGCTGCCGCCGGCGGGGCCCGGCGATGGCAGCCGGTGTGGGGCCAGCGCGAGCATCGCCTTGAGGCGCTGGATCAGGCCCGGCGTGGCCGAGGGACGAGGCGTCGGCAGGAACACGGCAAGCGGGCGGGCCAGCCGCGCCAGGACCATGCTCACGCGAAAACGCTGCGGGTCCGGCAGCACGAAGGCCAGCACCTGGCGCAGCAGCCGCTCGGTGAGCGGCCGCTGATAGCGCTGCTCGATCCTGACCCGGGCCTGGTCGACGAGATGCATGTAGTTCACCCCCGAGGGGCAGGTCGTCATACAGGCCAGGCACGACAGGCAGCGGTCGATATGCTTGACCACCTCGGCCGTCGGCGCCTGGTCTTTCTCCAGCATCTCCTTGATCAGATAGATGCGGCCGCGCGGGCTATCGAGTTCGTCGCCGAGCAGCACATAGGTCGGACAGGTTGCGGTGCAGAAGCCGCAATGGACGCAGGCGCGCAGGATCTTGTCGGCTTCCGCGACATCGGGGTCGGCGAGCTGCGCCAGTGAGAATTCGGTCTTCATGCCCCAGCGCCCCGCCTCAAACGTCCGCGGTTGAGAATGGTCTTTGGATCGAAACTGGCGCGCACCCGCTCGCTCAGTGCTGCAATACCTGGCGCCTGCGGATGAAATACGTCGACATCCCGCCTGACATCCTCGGCCGCCCGGATCAGCGTGGCGTGCCCTCCGACCGCGTTCGCACGCGCGCGCACGGCCGGGGCATGCGCGTCAGACTTCGGCGGTAGCGCCGCCCAGATCAGGCCGCCGCCCCAATCGTAGATCACATCGCCCCCCGTCTCGCGTGCCAATTGCTCGCCGAGCGTGCCGCCCGAGGCCGGCGGGCAGACGATGCGCCAGACCGGCCAGGCGCCGAGCGCGCCGCTGGCCGCGAACGGCAGCACGTCACGTATCGTCGCCCACAGCGCCGCAGAGGCCACGTCCTCGACCAGCGTCGCGTTTCCGAACGGCGCCAGCAATTCGCGCAGCGATCCGGCGCGGTGGGCGGCGGAAGCGGTAATGCCCTCGAGCCGCAGCACGGTCAGCGCCTCGCCCTCCGCTTCGAGATCGCCAAACCCCTCGGTCTTGGCCCGGAACGCCGATTTCGGCAGATGCGCCGCACCGGAGACGTCGAAGGGCGAGCCGAGCGCCGCGGTCATGGCCTTGTTGGCGGCGGCATCATCTAACCCGCGCAGCAGCAGCGTCCGCTCGGCCTCAGGCTTGGGCATCACCTTCAGCGTGACCTCGGTCATGACAGACAGCGTGCCCCAGGACCCCGCGAGAAGCTTGCAGAGGTCGTAGCCGGTGACATTCTTCACCACCTTGCCGCCGGTCTTGAAGCTGTCGCCGAAACCGGAGACCGCATGCGCCCCGAGCAGGTGATCGCGCGCCCCGCCCGCCCTGATGCGCCGCGGGCCGGCGAGCCCGGCCGCGATCATGCCGCCGATGGTGCCAAGCGCGGGCGTGCCGAGCAGCGGCGCGGTGTTGACAGGCTCGAAGGCGAATTGCTGGTTCTTGGCATCGATCAGCGACAGCACGTCGTGCAGCGGCGCACCGGCCTGCAGCGTGACGATCAGCTCGTTCGGCTCGTAGGAGGTGACGGAATTGAGCGCGGAGAGGTCGAGCACGGCATTGGTCGCCATGGCATGGCCGATGCCGCGCTTGGAGCCATGACCGATGATCTCGAGCGGCTGCTCATTGGCAATCGCCGCGCGCACCACCTCTTCGACGTCTTTGGCGTCTCTGACTTTGAGCGTATCCACGAGTGAGCCGGTATCCAAGTTTACAAGGGAAAGCAAATTTGGCGCATTGCAGTGAAGGCACAGCGACTGACGCTAGAACCGCGGGATGTCAGGGAACGCCAGCTTGCCCGCATGGACATGCATGCGGCCGAGCTCGGCGCAGCGGTGCAAGGTCGGAAATACCTTTCCGGGATTGAGCAGGCCCTGCGCGTCGAAGGCGCACTTCAAACGCTGCTGCTGGTTGAGGTCGATTTCGCTGAACATCTCCGGCATGAGGTCGCGCTTCTCGATGCCGACGCCGTGCTCGCCGGTGAGCACGCCGCCGAACTCGACGCAGGCGCGCAGGATGTCGGCGCCGAAGGCCTCGGCGCGCTCGATCTCGCCGGGCTTGTTGGCATCGTAGAGGATCAGCGGGTGCAGATTGCCATCGCCGGCGTGGAACACGTTGGCGCAGCCGAGCTGGTATTTTTCGCCGAGCTCGCGGATGCGCGCCAGCGCCTTCGGCAGCGCGCCGCGGGGAATCGTGCCGTCCATGCAGAGATAATCGGGCGAGATCCGGCCGACGGCCGGGAATGCAGCTTTGCGGCCGGCCCAGAACAGATTGCGCTCAGCCTCCGAGGTCGAGATCTGGCAGGTGGTCGAACCGCAGCCATTGGCGATTGCCTCGACGCGCGTGATCAGCTCGTCGACCTCGATCTTGGGACCGTCGAGCTCGATGATGAGCAGCGCCTCCACATCGAGCGGATAGCCGGCGTGGACGAAGGCCTCCGCGGCGTGGATCGCGGGCTTGTCCATCATCTCCATGCCGCCGGGGATGATGCCGGCGCCGATGATGCGCGCCACGCATTCGCCGGCGGCCTCGACTTGCGCGAATCCAACCATCAGCGCGCGCGCCGTCTCCGGCTTCTGCAGGATGCGCACCGTGATCTCGGTGATGACGCCGAGCAGGCCTTCGGAGCCGGTGATGACGCCCATCAGGTCGTAGCCCGCGTTCTCGCATCCCTTGCCGCCAATGCGCAGGATTTCGCCGCTCATCAGCACGATCTCGCAACCGAGCACGTTGTTGGTGGTCATGCCGTATTTGAGGCAGTGCACGCCGCCGGAATTTTCCGCGACATTGCCGCCGATCGAGCAGGCAATCTGGGAGGACGGATCGGGCGCATAGTAGAAGCCGGCATGGGCAACCGCCTGGCTGATCGCCAGATTGGTGACGCCGGGCTCGGTGACGACGACGCGGTTGTCGAAATCGATCTCGCGGATGCGCTTGAACTTGCCGAGGCCGAGCAGCACGCCGTCTTCGAGCGGCAGTGCCCCGCCTGACAGCGATGTGCCGGAGCCGCGCGGCACCACTTTGATGCCTTGCTCTGAACAATATTTCAGGATGAGCGAGACCTGCTCGGTCGTATCCGGCAGCACCACGACCATCGGCGGCTGCCGATAGGCGGTCAGGCCGTCGGATTCATAGGCCCGCATCTCGGCGGGCGTATCGATCACGCCCTCGCCGGGCACGATTGCGCGCAACGCAGCAATGATCCCCGCGCGGCGTGCAAGCACCGCCTGGTCGCTCGCAGGCATCATGATGGCCATGTCGAATCCTTCATGATCTATCTTTCCGGCTCATAGCCCATGATCAATTTGTCTCGGCAAATCAATCACGTCCGCGCCTGTTTGGGTAGGCTATCCGAAAGTCGGATCGACGATCTCAAGCGAGTTCGCTCTGGGACAAGTAGGAAATCATGAAACCTGTCATGGTTTGGTGACTTGTCCAGGCCGCGCAGGCCTGCCAAAACCGGCAGGTTGGGCGATTTGCCGATCAGGCAAGAGACTGACCAGCCAGACCCACCAGGGAAGAGACGAAGAGCAACCGATGACAAAATTGACTTTTGGCGCACTGACGATCCTCACCGTGATTGCCACCGCACCCGCCGTGATGGCGCAGGATGTCGCGGCCGGCAAGACATCGTTCAACAAATGCCTGGCCTGCCACGCGATCGGCGAAGGCGCCAAGAACAAGGTCGGTCCCGAGCTCAACGGTCTCAACGGTCGCAAGTCGGGCACCGCCGAGGGCTACAATTATTCGGACGCGAACAAGAATTCCGGCATCACCTGGGACGAGGCCACGTTCAAGGAATACATCAAGGATCCCAAGGCCAAGATTCCCGGCACCAAGATGGCGTTCGCCGGCGTCAAGAACGAGACCGAGATCAACAATCTCTGGTCCTTCGTCGCCCAGTTCGACAAGGACGGGAAGATCAAGCAGTAAGCGCGCACAAGGCAATCGCTGCAGCTTCGGTTCTGATCGAATCAGGACCGAAGCTGCAGCCTTTTGTTTCGGCACTCTCTCTCCACGGCGTCATTGCGAGGAGCTCTTGCGACGAAGCAATCCAGAATCTTTCCGCGGAGGGGTTCTGCTGCGCTCGCAATGACGGCGTATGAGGCAACGCCGTCATCCTCCAAGTACCGCTGTCATTCCCCGCGAAGGCGGGGAATCCAGTACGCCGCGGCTTCTCGGTTCAATCACTGCCGTCTCTGGAATACTGGATCGCCCGCCTTCGCGGGCGATGACAGTGCGTGTGTGGTTACGGACATGCCTCTTCAGCCTCGCGGCTGGTTTCGCCCGAGCTTTGCTTGGTCGCTCCACCCTCTTGAGCCAAGAGAGTGCAGGGAAGGCCGGGTGCCAGCTCGCACCCGCGGTCTGCTGCGCGAAAAGCACGCGCAGAAAAACCGCACAGCAGCATACAGGTGGTGCCGAACACTCGGCCGTCCCTGCGCGATGGTCGGACGGCTTATGCCGTGATCTCCCGGGAGCCGAACTTTCCTTCTGGCCTCCCTCGCCCCGCGAATTGGATGATGCAGTCTGCCCGGTTGGGCTCGCTCGCATCTTCGAAGGGCTTGACCGTAGCAACGACGGCCAGGACCACACGGTTTTGCCGTACGCACGGCCCGCCATGTCGCCGCAGTTTTTCCAGCCCTGTCGACGGAGCTGCGAAACTTACAGGCGAGACGAACCTGGCAGCGCCGCTCGTCCGCACGCGGGTTGCGGGCTCACAGGGACTACCCGCCCTGCCCGCACCTCTCGTGCCGACGCTGCCGCGTCCACCGCAAGCCCGGCTCGCGATGCGTGACGACACAAGATCGCCCCTCTTGGATGAGCCGGGATGAGCGACACATACGCCGAAACCGAATTTCGGTAAAGTGGAATATTTTTGCGGCGGAGGATTGACAGCGGCGCGACACAGCAAGGTGCCGTAGGGTGGGCAAAGCGACTTGTCCGCCGTAGCTCGAAGAGCGAAGGCGGAAGCGTGCCCACGACTTTCGCCGTCATCGAGAGATCGTGGGCACGGCGCAAGTGCGCCTTTGCCCACCCTACGAGAGCTCGAAGACGCTCTAATCGGCGGCCGCTTGTGCCGGGACGATTCTCCCGATCATCGTCTCGATCTCCGTCTTCACCAGATCCGGCACGGCGTTCTGCACCATGTGGCCGAGATCGGGCAGCACGATCAGCTTTGCATTCGGCACCATGGCCGCGAACGGGCGGGCGTGGATGCTGGTCCTGACCGTCTTGTCGGGCTCGCCGGCGATGACCGTGACCGGGGCTTTGATCTCGCCGTAGCGCGCGACCTGCGCCGCCACCGCTTCCTTCAGCGTCACCAGATCATAGGCATTGGCGATGAACTCGCGCGGACGCAACAACAGCGGCGTCGCGGAATCCTGCACGAAACCGTCAGGCATCGTCTGCGGCAGGAACACGCTGCGCGCGCCGGCTTCGGCAACGAAGTAACCGAGCGGCAGCGTGACGGTGTAGGCGAGCAGCGGGCCGATCACCGGCGTTGCAATGATCTCGTTGTAACGGCCGACGCCGCCACGCCAGGGATGGGTGACGGGCGCGAGCATAACGAGGCCCGCGACGCGGCCGGGATGATCGAGCGCAATCCGGGCGCCGAGCGCGCCGCTCCAGGAATGCACGACGAAGACGGCACGCTCGATCCCGAGCTTATGAAGCGCATCATCGATCATCTGCGCCTGGATCTGCGGCGTTGAATCCTGGCGCCGCGCCCGCGTGCTCCAGCCATGGCCGGGACGGTCGACCAGGATGACGCGATGGTCTTTGGCGAGGAGGTCGCCGAGCGGGCGCCGCATCGCTTCGAGATTGGAGCTCGCGCCGTGCAGCATCACGATCGGCACCCCTGCGTCGCGCGGGCCGATGTCGACGACGTGAAGCGTCGCGCCGTCGACTTCGACCATCCTGCCTTGCTGCGGAAAGGCGCGCTGCACGGCGACGATTCCGGCCTGCGTGACCAGCGCCAGCAGAACCAGCGCCGTCACGACTGACATCACGATCATTGAGAGAATCCGGGAGATGCTGGGCACAGGGGAGTTACGGGTTTTGTGGGCGGCAGTTTCGCTGCACCGGCTTTCCATGCTTCCACCAAAACTGCCGGGGCTGTGGATATGTGCATAATTGAGGAACGTAAAAACTCAATGGAATCAACAATATTCCGAGAGGACACGCAAGCCTCGGAACAGCTTCATGCGGCCGTCATCGCGGCTTCCATATAATCGCCATGGTCGGTTCCGCCATCTAGGCGCGGGTGGGCGCCGATCCTCCTCGCAGGCCCCAGGGGATGTGGGAAAGACCGGCAGAATTGTCCTGGTTTGAACCGGAGGATTTTCGATGAGCTTCAGATCGAACGACACTGCAATCGACGAGATCGTCGCGAGCTGCAACGGCGACCTGCGCGGTGCCGTGCGGGCGCTGCTCCTGATCAACGAGCATCTCGAGACGGAGCTTGCAAAGGCTTACGCCGCAGCCGCCGATCACAGCCTCGCCGAGCGCGGCGGCAGCGTCCTGCACTAAAGTGCGATCGATCGCACTTTAGGCTCTCTTTTGAGCATGAGCTTGTCGGAAAACCGCTGCACACTTTTCGCGAACGCGGCCCTTCGGGTCCGGATCGTGCTTGGAATGCAGGCTAGTTCGCGCCGTCCTCGTCTTTTTCCTCGTCGGGCGTGAGCCCGGGACAGGCGCGGATCGTCGAACGGGCAAGCTTGGCATCGGCCCTGGACTTGTAGGGACCGTCGCCGAACCAGATGTCGCCGATGATGACCGGATTGCTGGTCACGATATTGCATTTTCCAGTGGCGCGGTTGCCGACCACCCAGAACAGTCCGTCGGCGAAGCTCAACGTCCCCGACGCGATCAGCAAGCACCCTGCAAAGATCAAACGCTTCATGGCTTTCGCTCCTGCCATGCAGGTAGGCCTGCGGCAGGCCCAGCAATAGTCCTCACGATGCCGCGCTTCCGGTCGTGGTTAATCTGAAGACGCCACGTTCCCTCAAGAAATGATCGAGTTGTCGGCTAGATGTCGCGACCTTCGACCTTCTCGGTCAGCGCCTTGACCTGATCGGGGATCTTTTCGAGATGCGGATTGACGGCGAGCGCCTTGCGATAGGCCTCGAGCGCGCGCTTCTCGTCACCGACCTCCTGCATAATCATGCCGAGGCCTGCGAGCGCGCCGAAATGGCGCGGCTCCCGGACCAGCACTTGTTGGATATCCCCGAGCGAACGGCCATAATCGTTCTGCATGTAATAGAGCGTGGCGCGCCGGTTCCAGGCCTCGATATAGTCGGGCCTGAGCTTGATGACCGAATCCAGCAGCTTGATCGCGACCTCGATCTTCTTGGCGTCGACCGCGGTCTTGGCGCGCGCCATCAACAGCGCCGCGGTGTCGCTCGGGGTCTGGAGCCAGATCGCCCAGATCCGCGCCTCGACATGCTTGGCGCTGGCCTCGTCGGGCGCCGCCTTCAACGCGCCGAACAGGAAATCGAGATTCTTGGTGCGATCGACCTTGGGCAGCTTGGCCGGCGCTTCGGGGAGCTTCTTCTGCTTGCCGGGTGGATCAACCTGCTGCGCCAGAGCTGGAGCGAGGCCAGCGGTTCCCAGCACAAGTGCCAGACACAGGGTGCGCGGAAAAAGGAATCTCAAAGCCATGGCCAAAGTCTAAACGCGCAAAGCCGCCCTTGCAAAGCAGGGCGGCGTCAAACTCGTGTGAGACCGTGGTCTTGCGGGAACGCGCGAGGCGACCGCGAGGGCGGGATCAGCCCTCAGATCAGCCTTGGCGAGCCTTGAAGCGGCGCTGCACCTTGTTGATCACATAGACCCGGCCCTTGCGGCGGACCAGGCGGTTGGCGCGATGGCGACCGCGCAGCGATTTCAGCGAGTTACGGACCTTCATGGCAGAATCCTGAACGTTCGAAAGGCCGTGTTCGGCACTACCGTTTCGGCACGCGCGAATGTGGCAAAATGAGATTTTTCCCGCTGGCGGACTGACCGCCCGGGACGGGGCGGTTCTTAAGGCATGGCGGGCGGGGCTGTCAATGTTAACTGCCGCCTTCCGAACCGGCAAATTCGCGAAAACAACCCCATGCACAGTAGAACGGGCCGGACCGGCCTGATTTATCGCAAAGGATCCGAAGCTTTCAAGGACGCCTTGCCAAATTCGTTATATC
This sequence comes from Bradyrhizobium sp. 195, assembly GCF_023101665.1. Classification (NCBI taxonomy): domain Bacteria; kingdom Pseudomonadati; phylum Pseudomonadota; class Alphaproteobacteria; order Hyphomicrobiales; family Nitrobacteraceae; genus Bradyrhizobium; species Bradyrhizobium sp. 195. The sequence continues at coordinate 7,211,675 of NZ_CP082161.1, forward strand.
ATATAATCAATTCGGCAACCCGTCGGGAGGACACCCATGCCGAAGCTGAAGCTGCCCAATATCGACGATGTCGTCGCCATCGACATCCACACCCATGCCGAGGAGCCCTGCGGCTGCCATGCCGACGACGGCTATGACGACTTCCAGGCGCAGATGGCGGAATACTTCAAGTCGCCGAACAAGCATCCGCCGACCGTGCCGGAGACTGCGGCCTATTACCGCTCCAAGAACATCGCCGCGGTGATCTTCCCGGTCGATGCCGAGCGCGAGACCGGCTTCCGCCGCTACAACAATTACGAGATGATCGAGGCCGCCTCCGACCATCTCGACGTCCTCATCCCCTTCGTCTCGATCGACCCGCACAAGGGCAAGCTGGGCGCACGCGAGGCGCGCAAGCTGATCGAGGAATACGGCGTGCGCGGCTTCAAATTCCACCCGACCATGCAGGGCTTCTACGCCAACGACCGCATGGCCTATCCGCTCTATGAAGAGATCAACAATGGCGGCGCGGTCGCGCTATTCCATACCGGACAGACCGGCGTCGGCTCGGGCATGCCGGGCGGCATGGGGATGCGGCTGAAATATTCCAACCCGATGTACATGGACGATGTTGCGGCGGATTTCCCCGACCTCAAGATCATCCTCGCGCACCCTTCCTTCCCCTGGCAGGAGGAGGCGCTGTCGGTCGCGACCCACAAGCCGAACGTCTACATCGACCTCTCGGGCTGGTCGCCGAAGTACTTCCCGCCGATCCTGGTGCGCTACATCAACTCGATTCTCCAGGACAAGATGCTGTTCGGCTCGGACTGGCCGGTGATCACGCCGGACCGCTGGCTGTCGGACTTCGCCAAGATCGACATCCGCGACGAGATCCGGCCGAAGGTGCTCAAGGCCAACGCGCGGAAGCTGCTGGGGATCTAAAGCGCGATGGGCTTGGGTTGAATCAAGCGGCCAAGGGCTCGGTGCACCTCTCCCGCCTGCGGGAGAGGTCGGCGCAACGCGCCGGGTGAGGGCTCTCTTCACTTGGGGGTTCTCGGTTGTGGAGATACCCTCTCCCCAACCCTCCCCCGCAAGCGGGGGAGGGAGCACATTTCAATTGGGGCGGCATTCGATCGAATGACCGAAGCCCTCACGCTCAAGACTCAGACCTGCGCCAGGCCGCCGTCGACGAACACCTCGCCGCCGGTCATGAAGCTGCTGTCCGAGGACGCCAGGAACGCGGCCACCGCACCCGTCTCGGAGGGGTCGCCCACGCGCCCGATGGGCGTCATGCTCCCAAGCGCATCAAACGCCTCCTCGCCGACGATCTCCAACGCCAGCTCGGTCTTGGTCGGTCCCGGCGACAGCACGTTGATGCGGATGCCGGTGCCGCGCAGGTCCAGCGCCCAGCTGCGCGCCAGATTGCGGATCGCGGCCTTGGTCGCGCTGTAGATACTGAACTGCGGCGTCCCCATCACCCCGGTGCTCGAACCGGTCAGGATGATCGACGAGCCTGCTCTCATCAGCGGCAGGGCCTTCTGCACGGTGAAGACCAGCCCTTTCACGTTGACGTCGAAGATATGATCGTAAAGACGAATGCGCCTTCGTCGATGAACCGTTTCGCGGCCCCAAATCCGATGCCGGTTCCACCGCCGGTCACCACCGCCGTCTTGCCTTGTAGTCTGCTCATGATGTGCTCCTTCACTGAGGTTGCACTGAGCTGGCGGCGTACCCACCTATCGACAAGTATGCACCTTTTGGTAAGTACCCAAAAATGTCAGACCCAGCCTTTCCGCCGACGCCGTCGCCGCCAAACGTCCAGAGTTGCACGCAAAATTTGCCCGGCTTCACATGCGGCCTGGATGCGACCTTGCGGGTCATCGCCGGCAAGTGGAAGCCGCTGATCCTGTACTTCCTCGCCCAGGACGGCCCGACCCGCTACGGCGAACTCCGGCGCGCCGTGCGCGACGTCAGCGACAAGATGCTGATCCAGCAGCTCAAGGAATTGGAGGCCGACGGCCTCGTGAAGCGGACCGACTACAAGGAGGTGCCGCCGCGAGTGGACTACAGCCTCACTCCCTTAGGCCACAGCCTTGCCCAAGCGCTCGTGCCGCTCTGCGCGTGGGGCACGGAGCACATGACGGAAGTCAGCCGCGTGTTCGCCGAACGGGCGACCTGGACGCGGCGAGAGCGTTCGCCAACCGTTTAGCTAGCGCTGCTCTTCGTCCGAGATCTGCTTCGCCCCTGATTGCAGCGGGCCACTCGCCCTGAGTTCGGCTTGGGCCGATAAGCGACGTCAGAGTGCCTACTCGATCACCACATCGGCCCGCGTCAGCAGGGCCGGTGGCATATTGATGCCGAGTGTTTTGGCAGTCTGGAGGTTTATTACAAGTTCGTACTTGGTCGGCCGTTCGACCGGCAGATCGCCAGGTTTCGTACCCTTGAGAATCTTGTCGATGAGGGTCGCAGACCGGCGAAACTGATCTGGCAAGTCAGTTCCGTAGCTCAAGAGGAAGCCCGCTTCTGCGTATTCTCTCACCGCAGAGATTGCAGGCAGCCCATGTCTGACGGCCATGACGCCAATCAGGCCGCGATGGTTGAACAGCACTCCATCGCTCAGCACGACGAGCACCTGCGCGCGTTCACTCACCATTGTCGCGAACGCTTGTTCAAGTATGTCCGAGCCGCGCGCCTCGGCCGGAACAAGCGTCAACCCCAGCGCTTTGGCAGCTTCCCGCAGCGACGCCAGCCGGTCCTGATTGGGCGCAAAGTCCGGATTCCATAGAATACCCACACGCGAGAGGTTCGGCAGAGTGTCCTTCAGAAATTCGAGCCGCTTGCCGTTGATCTCATCGCCGGGCTCAGAGCTAAACCCAGTGATATTGCCACCCGGGCGCGCCAGACTGGCGACGAGTCCCGCACTGACCGGCTCGGCACTGTTGGCCATCACGATCGGGATCGTCCGGGTCGCCTTCATGGCCGCAACCGTGGTCGCATTGGTTCCGGAAACGATAACGTCCACGCCGAGCCCCACCACCTCTGCGGCAAGCGCCGCCAGCCGCCCTATGTCTCCGTCGGCAAAGCGGTACTCGATGACGACATTCTCGCCGACGCGATAGCCAAGGCTCCGCAGGCCGACTTCGAAGGCTCTAACATTACGGAGTGTTTGCTCCCGCGACGCGCTCGCGAGATAACCTACCCTGTAGACCCATTTTGCTGGTTGCTGCGCACGCGCGCCGAGCGGCCAGGTTGCTGCCGCGCCGCCGATCAGCCCCATGAACTCGCGTCGTCTCATTGAGCACCGCGGAGTAAACGCCGGTCGATGTCCAAAGCCTAGCACTTTGCGATGAGACGGCCAGTGCGAATGGTGATTAATGGTATCCGAAACTGCGCTCAATGTCCGCTTCGTTCATCCGTGTCGGTTCGGCCACGTCACTCCCACGTCCGCTTCAGCAGCCTTGCCGTCAAGTCGGACCCCGGCTCGAAGTTTCGTTTGCCTGTTCTCTCCCGAGTTGGCCCCCCTTCGCAGAAACCAACAGCTGTTTAACCTCGCTCGCTCGTCGTTACCGATTGGCCGTGATTTCCAATATCGACGATCGATTGCTCTCTCAAACGAGAGAACAATTTGCCGTGCAGTTTGACGTGTTGGTCACCTCGGAGCAGACTAAATCGTACAAGCCCAACCGCGCTATTTTTGACCGAGCCGTCGAGTTGATCGGCGAGCATCCCAGCAGGATCATCCATATAGCCGAGGGGCGCTGCGAAGCGACACCTGTGTGCGCGCTCGGGATGCAAAGCATCTGGGTCAATAGGTCTTCGCGATCAGACGATGGAAGCAACGCCCAACCGGATGCCGTCGTTGCGAATTTGACCGAAATATGTGAAGCGATTTCGTAGTCGGCCTTGGGTCACAGGCCGCTAATCACACTTGCAGTGGCGGACCTCCGCCGTACTTTGGTAAGCTGATGCTTATGCGCACTCCCCAAGCGGAGTTCTTGTGACCACACTTTCCTGGAAGGACAGCCGATGAGCATCAAAGCGGTCGTCTTCGACGCCTATGGAACGCTCTACGACATCCAGTCGGTCGCAGAGGTCACCGAGGATGCGTTTCCGGGCTATGGCGAGATCATCACGCAGGTCTGGCGCATCAAGCAGCTCGAATACAGCTGGATGCGCTCGCTGATGAGGCGCTACCAGGATTTTGCCGCGGTCACGCGCGACTCCCTCTCCTATACGCTGCGGGTGCTCGGGCTCGCCTATGAGAGCGAGGCGTTCGAGCTCGTGATCGAGAAATATCTGCACCTCGACCCCTATCCCGATGCGGCCGCCGCGCTTGCGGCCCTGAAGCCGCGCAAGCTCGCGATCCTCTCCAATGGCAGCCCGGACATGCTGAACGCGCTCGTGCGCAACTCCGGCTTCGACCACCTGCTCGATGCCACCATCAGCGTCGATGCCAAGAAGATCTTCAAGCCGAGCCCAGAGGCCTATGAGCTGATCGGCGAGGTGCTGGGTACGGCGCCGAACGAGGTCCTGTTCGTGTCCTCCAATCCCTGGGACGTGGCGGGCGCGAAGTCGTTCGGGCTCAACGTCGCCTGGATCGAGCGGGTGACGCCGGAAGCGATGGCGCTGGCTTGCGTCGAGAACGAACTCGTGGCACCGCTCACCATGTTCAGGGCGATCCGCACCCAGATGGACGAGCTCGGCTTTGCGCCGGACCACCGCGTCCGTTCGCTCTCCGAGTTGCCAGGGATCATCAAGAGATGACCCAGGGATCATCAAGAGATGACCCAGGGATCATCAAGGGATGACCCAGCGATCGCTTAGCATCGCCGCAAGTCTGGAATGAGCTGACTGGAATGAGCCTGGAATCCGTTCGTGCCTTCTTCGCCGAGAAAGCCCCCGACATCTCCGTCATCGAATCCCCGATCAGTTCGGCAACCGTGCCGCTGGCCGCCGAGGCCTATGGCGTCGAACCCGGAATGATTGCCAAGACGCTGTCCTTGCGCGTCGGCGAACGCGTGATCCTGATCGTGGCCGCCGGCACCTCCCGGATGGACAACAAGAAGGTCAAGGCGCAGTTCGGCGGCAAGCCGAAGATGCTGGGTCTGGAGGAGGTCGCCGAGATCACCGGCCACGAGGTCGGCGGTGTCTGCCCGTTCGGGCTGAAATCGCCGCTGCCGGTCTATTGCGACGTGTCGCTGAAGGCGTTCGACGTCGTGGTGCCGGCCGCGGGCTCGACCCACAGCGCGGTGCGGATCACGCCGGAACGGATGGCTGAGCTCACCGCCGCCGAATGGATCGATGTCTGCGAGGTCAGGCCGTAAGCCTGATACAGCTCCAGCGGCCGGACATAAGAACCATAAGGGCAGCGTTTTGTTGCGCCGCTGTGACGGCAGGCGCCACAACCGGTCGTTGACCCCGGCGGCACAGGATTACGATGCCTGATGCATTTGCCGGTCAGGCACGCTAGCATAGCGACGATGACCGACGACAAGGTGAAACGACGACTGACCACCGTGCTGTGCGCCGACGTGTACGGCTATTCTCGGCTCATGGAAGCAGACGAGACCGGAACGTTGGAGACGCTCCGCCGCTACCGCACGGCCATTGCGCGGTTGGTCGAGCGTCATGACGGCCGCATCGTGAATACCTGGGGCGATGCCGTGATCGCCGAGTTCGCCAGCGTCGTCGAGGCCGTGCAGTGCGCGGTCGAGATTCAGCAGGAAATCTCCAACCAGGCTTCGGACGCGTCCCAGGCAAGCCCAATGCAGTTTCGCATCGGCATCAACCTCGGCGACGTGATGGTGGACGGCTCCGACATCTATGGCGACGGGGTCAATATCGCATCGCGCCTGCAAGAGCTTGCTGAGCCCGGCGGCGTCGTGATCTCGAGCTCCGTCTACGATCAGGTGCACAACAAATTATCCGTTGGCTTCGACTGCCTCGGCCAGCGCCCGATGAAGAACATTGCTCCCCTGACCAGCTATCGGTTGACCCTGGGTCAGGCCGCCGCGCCGGGGAGCTTCGCGATCGAGGACAGCACAAATCCCTCGGAGAGGGCGCGTACTCCGCGAGTGAACGACAGGCGCGCGCCAGCTTCGGCGACGAATGTCGTCTCGGAGTGGCTCACAAAGCTGCCCCGCCCGGTCGCAGCGGCCCTCACAGTGTCGGCCTTTCTGATTGTGATCAATCTTTTCACCAGCCACAGGATCTGGTTCCATTGGCCGGTCGCAGCCATTCTCTTCGGTGTGGCCCTGCGAATGGTGCTCGGAAACCGCCCTGAATCGGACAGCAGGACAGAGCGCTGAACGAGCCGACACGACCGAACCTTCGCGCCTACGGCGGCGCGCAGTTCCGGATCATGCTCTCGTCAGAGCCTAATCGTCGTAGTCGTCATAGGGACGCGGTGGCGGCGGCGGCGGCAGCGCATTGTTATAGCGCGGCGGCGGTGCGACGCGATTGCGCGGAACCTGTTGCTGCGGCGGCATCTGGTTGTTGGATTGGAACACGGCGCGGCAGCCGCTTGAGAGCTGCGGCGTGTTCTGTTGCAAGCAAGCCGTAATGCGACTCACATCCGGAATCTGGTCGCTGCACAGGCGCCACACATCCGGTGTGCAGGCCATCTGCTGTTCCATGGTTCCGCGATATTCCTGGGCGAATGCTGCGCCCTGCGCGACGATGCCGCCGATTGCGAGCGCCATACCCAGCGCAATCCGCTCTGTTCGCATGTCCCGGTCCTTCTCGATTTCCTGCGAATTCTCATCAATCAATGAGGCGGCAGCCGGTTCTGGACCAACAAAAAAATGTGAAATCGGGACTGGAACCTACTCCACCTTGCCGATCTTCTTCACCGCCGCGATCAGCCGCCTGCTGTCCACCGCGACGAATTCGGCGAAAGCCGGCGCGTCCTGATAGGCGACGAGACTGCCCGAGGTCTCAAAAGCCTTGAGCACGTCGGGGCTCGTCATCACCTGCGCCATCGCCTCGCGCAGGCGGGTCGCCACCGGCGCAGGAAGAGAGCTCTGTGCGAACAGCCCGGCCCAGATGTACATCTCGACATCCCTGTAGCCGAGCTCCTGGAAGGTCGGCACGTCAGGGAAGCTCGCGATGCGCTGTGCGCCGCAATTGCCGAGCACGCGCAACTTGCCGTCGTCGACCTGCGGCTTCAGCGTGCCAGGTGCGGCGGCGATCGCCTGCACGGTGCCACCGAGGATCGCGGTCAGCGCCGGACCTGCACCGCGGAACGGCACATGCAGCAGCTTGATGCCGGCACTGCTTGCGAACATCTCCATCGCCACATGCAGCGTGCCGTAGGGCCCCGACGAGCCATAGGTGATCTGACCCGGACGCTTCTTCGCATCCTCGACGAAATCCTGCGCCGTTTTCCAAGGCGCGGAGGCCGGCACTGCCAATAGCGTGGGATCGGCGAGCACGCGCGCGATCGGCATGAACTGCGAGACCTCGTAGGCGGCGGGACGGTCGAACAGACGGTCGGCCTCGGGGAGCACCGCGAGCGAGGACAGCGTCATCAGCAGCGTGTAGCCGTCGGGCTCGGCGCGTGCCGCCGCGGCATTGCCGACCGAGCCGCCGCCGCCTCCGGCCCTGTTGTCGACGATCACGGGCTTGCCGAGAATCCGCTCCAGCGCCATGGCGACGGGCCGTGCCGCGAGGTCGGCCTGGCCTCCGGCCGGAAACGGCACGATCAGAGTGATGTTGCGCACGGGATAGGCTTGCGCGAAGGCCGGCTCTGGTGCTGCAACCCGCAACAACGGCAATGCCGCAGCGGCGCGCAAGAGATCGCGTCGATCCATGATGGTGCCCTCCCCCGATTTTTCTTATTTCGCTGCCAGCCTAGCGCGCCAGGCGGCAAGAACAAGACGTTTACGAAGCGTTAGCCATGTCCGGCTCCGCCAGGAACGCATGTCTGGACCCGCTGTTGCCCTCTCAGGGAGAGTGGATGATGCGAAATCTGGCGACCATCGACGTTGCGCTGGACGAGATGCTGGTGAATCTCGCAGCGATCGTGTTGCGGCTTTCAAAGCCCGAATTGACGCGGACGCCGGAAGCGCGGCGCGCATTGGCGCAATCGGTCCATCAATATGCAGTCTGTGCGAAGCGTTCGAACGACCCCCGCGTTCACGAATTGAAGTCGCAGCTGGAAGAAACGCTGAAGCCAAGCCTGCGCATCGTCGCGATCGACGGCGTGAAGGTGGCTTAGTCCAAGATGGTGGGCACGCTGCGCTTTGCCCACCCTACGATAGCTTGCGCAAATGATCGGTGCCGTAGGGTGGGCAAAGGCGCGCTCTTCGCGCGCCGTGCCCACGGTCACTCGCCGAAGTGCCCCGCGATGTCCCGCATATCCGCCCAATCCAATGGAAGAGTGCCCTGCTACATAGAGCGATAAACCGGAAGGAGAGCATCCTGCTGCGTGCGCCGATATCGAGGCACTTGTAATCTTCTCAGGCAAAGACGTGGGCACGCTTCGCTTTGTCCACCCTACAAGAGTCTTTCCGGAGCATCGACGGGCGAGATCTCGTAGGGTGGGCAAAGGCGCGCTCTTCGCGCGCCGTGCCCACGGTCACTCTCCGAATTTCCCCGCGATGTCCCGCATATCCCCTCCCCAGTCGAGGGGAAGGCTGCCCTGCTCCATAGAGCGATAGACCGTAAGGAAAAACATCCTGCCTTGCGTGCGCCGATATCGAGGCACTTGTAATCTTCTCAGGCAAAGACGTGGGCACGCTTCACTTTGTCCACCCTACAAGAGTCTTTCCGGAGCATCGACGGGCGAGATCTCGTAGGGTGGGCAAAGGCGCGCTCTTCGCGCGCCGTGCCCACGGTCACTCGCCGAAGTGCCCCGCGATGTCCCGCATATCCGCCCAATCCAATGGAAGAGTGCCCTGCTACATAGAGCGATAAACCGGAAGGAGAGCATCCTGCTGCGTGCGCCGATATCGAGGCACTTGTAATCTTCTCAGGCAAAGACGTGGGCACGCTTCGCTTTGTCCACCCTACAAGAGTCTTTCCGGAGCATCGACGGGCGAGATCTCGTAGGGTGGGCAAAGGCGCGCTCTTCGCGCGCCGTGCCCACGGTCACTCTCCGAAATGACCTGGGTTGTCCCGCATATCCCCTCCCCAGTCGAGGGGAAGGCTGCCCTGCTCAACATAGCGATGGAAGCTGCTGAGCGACCAATCGCGCACACGCGGAACGAGGCCGTGTTTGACGGGATTGAAATGGATGTAATCAACGTGGCGCTCCAAGTCTCCGTCGTCGCGAATTGTGTGCTCCCAGAAACGCCGTTGCCAGAGGCCCTTCTCGCGTTTCTTCAATTTGCTCATTGGAGGCGGCGCAGCCTCCAAGCCTCGCGAAAATCCGCCTTTGATGAGATTCCAGCGCGACGAGAAATCAACGTCGCCCTCCGGCAGCGTCCAAATCGCGTGGAGGTGGTCGGGCAAAATACAGATTGCGACGGTCTCGAATGGGCGGCGTTGCTGGACAGTTCGGTAAATTTGCCTCAGGCGATCGGCTTGTTCGACGAGCAACGTGCTCGACCGATCTGCGAGCACGACGGTGAAGAAGAACGTGCTGCCGTGTGCGCGCCGATATCGAGACACTTGTGATCCCCTCAGGCGAAGCCGTGGGCACGCTTCGCTTTGCCCACCCTACGATCGCCGGTTGCAGGAGAGACTAGCGAGGTCTTGCAGGGTGGGCAAAGCGAAGCGTGCCCACCAAAAAGTTATTATCAGGCTTTGCCACCCTTCTTTGTCCGCCGCTTGCACGTGCCCGGCAGCTTGGCCGCGAGAAAATCGCCGAGCGCTTCGACGCGGGCGGGGCGCGGGCCGCCGGGCGGCGTCACCAGATGCACGGCGCCTTCGGCCTGCTTCCAGTCCTTCAGGATGACTTCGACCTCGCCCGACGAAATCGCTTCACCCACAATGAACTCGGGCAATTCGGCGATGCCGAGCCCTGCAATCAGAGCCGGCATCAACGCCTCGCCGTTGTTGACGCGGAGCTGTCCGCCCGGGCGCACGCTGGCCTGCTCGCCGGCCGAGTTGGTGTAGTGCCAGACGTTGGGCGTGGAGAGATAGGCGTAGCTGAAGCATTTGTGCTCGGCCAAATGCATCGGATGCGTCGGCCGGCCGTGTTGCTTCAGGTAGGACGGCGCGGCCACGGTGTAGCGCGGCATGGTGAAGAGCTGCCGCGCGATCAGTGAGGAATCCGGCAGGCGCGCGATCCGCACTGCCATGTCGAAGCCTTCGCCGATCAGATCGACGGTCGCATCGCTCAAATGCAGATCGACCGAGACTTCCGGATAGGCCTCGAAAAACTCCGGCAGCAGCGGCGCCACCGCCTTGATCCCGAACGTCATGGGGACGGCAAGCCGCACCAGGCCGCGCGGCGCCACCGACTGCGCCAGCGCCTCGTTCTCCGCCGCCTCGCCGTCGGCCAACAGGCGCGTAGCGCGGTCGGCGAGCTTGTGGCCGGCATCAGTCAGCGCGAGCCGGCGCGAGGTGCGGTTGAACAGGCGGGCCCCTAGCCGCTCCTCCAGCCGGGTCACGGCCTTCGAGACCGTCGCCTTGGACATCGCGAGTTCGCTCGCGGCCCCGGCAAACGACCGTAATTCCACGACTTTTGCGAAAACCGCGAGCGCCTCGAAGTCGGGGAGTTTTGCCATGGGAACTGGTCCGATCGGAATTTTTAGGAAACAATGTGTTTCGATAGTTTCTATTTATATACCACAGGCGGAGGCTTATCCAAGGGTCATCAGAAATTCAGGAAATGGAGAAATCCAATGACCAAGAAGCTCTCAGGCAAGGTTGCCCTCGTCACCGGCGGCTCGCGCGGCATCGGCGCGGCCTCTGCCCGCGCACTCGCCGACGAAGGCGCAGATGTCGCCATCAGCTATGTCGCCTCGCCGGACAAGGCGGAAGCCGTCGTCGCCGACCTTAAGGCGAAGGGCGTCAGGGCGCGTGCCTTCAAGGCCGACCAGGCTTCCGCGAAGGACGTCACCCAACTGGTCAACGACGTCGCCAAGGAATTCGGCAAGCTCGACATTCTCGTCAACAATGCCGGCGTCGCCGCCGGCGGTGCGATCGACGATGCCAATGCCGACACTGAAGCCTTCGCCCGTCAGGACCAGGTCAACGTGCATGGCGTGATCGCGGCGATCCGTGCCGCTTCGCAATTGATGGGTGAAGGCGGCCGCATCGTCACCGTCGGCTCCATGCTGGCCGACCGCGCCTCGTTCCCGGGCCTTGCCGACTACGTCGCCACCAAGGCAGCCGTGGTTGGCTACACCAAGGGCGCGGCACGCGACCTCGGCCCGCGCGGCATCACGGTGAACGTGGTGCAGCCCGGCTCGATCGACACCGACATGAACCCGAAGGATGGCGGCGAGTTCGCCGAGACCCAGCGCAAGCAGCACGCGCTGCAACGCTTCGGGCGCCCCGAAGAAGTCGCCGCCGGAATCGTCTTCTTGGCAAGCCCGGAAGCCTCCTTCGTGACCGGCACGGTGCTCAACGTCGACGGCGGCTTCGGCGCCTGATCCGAGCCGCCACTCTTCAAGTCAAGGAATACGCAGATGATCGAACTCAGACCTTTCGCAAAGCTCGGCGGCGCCGACCATGGCTGGCTCAAGGCCAAGCATCATTTCTCCTTCGCCAGCCACTATGACCCGAACAACATGGGTCACGGCGCCTTGCGGGTGTGGAACGACGACGAGATCGCGCCTAACACCGGCTTTCCCGCCCATCCCCACGCCAACATGGAAATCATCACCTATGTGCGCGAGGGCGCGATCACCCATCAGGACAGTCTCGGCAACGAGGGCCGCACTGAAGCGGGCGACGTGCAGGTGATGAGCGCCGGCAGCGGCATCCGCCACTCCGAGTACAATCTCGAGCCGACCAGAACGCGGATATTCCAGATCTGGATCGAGCCGACGGCGCGCGGGGGACAGCCGACGTGGGGATCCAAGCCGTTCCCGAAGGCGGACCGCTCCGGCAAGCTCGTGACGATCGCGAGCGGGATCGAAGGTGATACCGACGCGCTGCCGATTCGCGCCGATGCGAGGGTGCTCGCCACCACGCTGAGGGCGGGCGAGAGCGCGGAGTACGCGCCGCAGACGTCGCGGCATCTCTACCTCGTGCCCGCGGCAGGCGCCGTCGAGATCAACGGCGTCCGCGTCAACGCCCGCGACGGCGCCGCGATCCGCGACGAGGACCGGCTGACGATCACCGCGCTGGAAGATTCGGAGATCGTGCTCGTCGACGCAGCGTAGCAACGCTCTCCGTCATGCCAGGCTTGTCCCGGCCACCCACGCCTTCCTGCAAGCAAACAAGAACGTGGATGCCCGGGACATCTAGCGCGAAGACGCGCTTCTGGCCGGGCATGACGATCCCAACAACCACCAATCAAGTCATCCCAACGGAGACCCACCATGACCAAAGTTCTCGTCCTCTATTATTCCGCCTACGGCCATATCGAGGCGATGGCCAACGCCGTCGCCGAGGGCGCACGCGAGACCGGCGCCACCGTCGACATCAAGCGCGTGCCGGAGCTGGTGCCGGCCGAGGTCGCCAAAGCCTCCTATTACAAGGTTGATCAGGCCGCTCCCATCGCCAAGGTCGAGGACCTCACGAATTACGACGCAATCATCGTCGGCACCGGCACCCGCTTCGGCCGCATGGCCTCGCAGATGGCGAACTTCCTCGACCAGGCCGGCGGCCTCTGGGCCAAGGGCGCGCTGCACGGCAAGGTTGGCGGCGCCTTCACTTCGACCGCGACCCAGCATGGCGGCCAGGAGACGACGTTGTTCTCGATCATCACCAACCTCCTGCATTTCGGCATGGTCGTCGTCGGCATGAACTACGCCTTCGCCGGTCAGATGAAGCTCGACGAAGTCACGGGCGGCGCGCCCTACGGCGCCACCACGATCACCGGCGGCGACGGCAGCCGCCAGCCCAGCGCCAACGAGCTCGCCGGCGCGCGCTATCAGGGACGCCAGATCGCGGAAACCGCCAGGAAACTCCATGGCTGAGCGGCACGGCTGATGCGATCGCTGCATTCCCGTTCGGGAATGCCGCCCCTTTTGGCGCGACGGCTCAGGCCCGTTCGGTCTTCTTCTTGACGAGCTCGCGACCGATCGGCCGCACCGGCTCGCTCCGCAGCACCAGCGAGGTCGTGACGGCGCCAAATCCGGCAATGCGATCCACGATCGTCTCGAGGTCCTCAGGAGCGGGAACGAGCACTTTGAGCACGAAGCAGTCATCGCCGGTGACGCGATGGACTTCGATGATGTGGGGAATCTCTGCGAACCTCTTGAGGCAGGTCTTGATGTGCTCGTGCGTGGTCCGCAGGCGCACCAGCGCCATCAGGCCGAGCCCGAGTGCGCGCGGATTGATGCGGGCGCCGTAGCCTTCGATGATCCCGGCTTCCTCGAGCCGTCTGACGCGCTCGGACACTGCGGGCTGGGACAACCCTACGGAACGGCCAAGCTCGGACAGCGGCACGCGCGCGTTGACCTGCAGCGCCTCCAGGATCTTCAAGTCCTTGGCATCGATGCTCCCGAAGCGATCCAACCGAATTCTCCATTTCACCTTGAGATCATCGGCAAACAGCCGATTGCGCCGATGACTTGCCATGTGATGCAGGACCGGGATCGGTCACACTGCGGCCTCATCTCAGATATCACGGGACGATCATGCACGACATCATCACATTGCCCGGCCTCGGCGGCTCGGGAGATACCCATTGGCAGACGCAATGGGAACGCTCCGAGCCGCGCTTCACGCGCTTTCAGCCGGCGAGCTGGGACAGGCCGGAGCTCGACGACTGGGAGCAATCGCTGGAGCGAGCGATCGAGCGCTGCCCGAAGCCGCCTGTCCTGGTTGCCCATAGCCTCGCCTGCCTGCTGGTGGCGCATTGGGCCGCTCGCTTCCCAACCGCGATTGCCGGCGCATGTCTGGTCGCCGTCCCCGATCCCGACGGTGCCAATTTTCCTGCGGAAGCCGCCGCGTTCAAGCCTGTGCCGGAACGCGCCTTGCGCTTTCCGTCGCTGATCATCGCGAGCACGAATGATCCCTATGGCGCGATCGAGGTCACGCAGCGACGAGCCCGCAGCTGGCAGTCCGGCCTGGTCGTGCTCGGCGCACTCGGCCACATCAATGCGTCGAGCGGGCTCGGCGACTGGCCGCAGGGGCGCGCGCTGCTGGACGCTTTTCGTGCGGGCCTTCCAAGATGACACGCGCAAAGCTCGCCCGTGTCAGCGTGTCCCCTTGCCCATGGCCCGCGCCGCGAGGGCAGCGAGCCTGGGGTGGCGGCGCAGTCCTTGCGCGGCGTGGTCGCGCCATGCGTAGGGCAGACCGCGCCAGGACAGCGCGACGCTGACATCGGTCAGCGGCACCCGCGCGGCGCCGAAGCGCCGCTTGTAATCTTGGTTGCCGATGCTGAGGTCGAAACGGCGCACGCCCTCTGCATGCAGCGCCGCCAGGGTGCGCTCGGCGACGAGCAGCCCCGGCGAGCAGCTCGACCATGAATCGCCGCCATGGCTGATGCGCAGAAGGTAATAGGTCGCACCGTGCCTGACGCCGAGCGCGGTGGCGACGATACCCTCGTCGCACACCAGCGCCGAGACAACGGCATAGCCCTCCGCAATGCCTTGGCGGACCACCTCGCGATAGAATCGCGCATGGCTCTTGTCGTTGAGGACGAAGGGCGAGCCGAGCTTTTGCATGCGCGCCTGCTGCTGGACGTCCATCACGTCCATCAGTTCATGCGCGCGCGCGACATCCTTGGCGATCTCGAACCGCGCGCCGGCATGACGGCTGAAGACGCGCCAGCAGCGCGGCATCTGCATGCGCTTGATCGAAGCCTGATACGCTCGATAGTCGTCGCCCATTAGCACGAGATTGCCGTTGAGCGAGGAGGATCCGATCCGCCCCATCGACACCAGCGGGTTCGGCTTGCCGCTGACCTCGACCGGCATCTTCCTTAGGCGCAGCAGATCGAAGCCGTCGGGCAAGGCGCGCAACGCCTCGACCAGCGCCTTGCCGATCGCATTCGTCGCCACCGCATCCGACGCGGCATCGCGGGCCAGGATCGGCGCGTTGTTGTCGGAGACGCCGAGATCGGCGAATTCGGCGATGCGGATGCCGCGCCTGATATGGCTGATCATCGGCACCATCGCGATGTCCTTACCGGTGGCGGCATCGGAGATCACGGCAATCAACGGCGCGACGTCATCGAACGCCTGGTACCAGGCTCCCAGCCAGCAGCCATGCTGGAAAGCGGTGCGATGCCCGGCATTCAAGCGCGCTGCGGCCTGGCCCCAGTCACGCACGAAATCGATCGCGATTCCCGGCGTGCTGGACACAAGACCATCTGGTTGCTCGACGCCGACGAACGACATCGGCGGGGCATACGATTCCTGAGTGTTTCCGGATAGATCATGTTTTGTCGCAGACCGGCTTATCGTTAAGCTATTGCCACTGCTGACAGATGCCAAAGCTCTCATTGCGCCGGTTCCGTCTCCGCGACGCATTGGAACCTCGCCAGGAAGTGCAGGCCGGCCACGGCCAGAGCGAACATGAACCAGATCGGATTCTGCCGTTCGAGCAGGAACGTCTCGGTCGCTCCGTAATACAGGCCGAACAGCCACACAGTCAGGAACAGCTTTGCCAGCGCGCCACTGCGGCTGTGAGCCTGGGCTGACTGGAAATTGCCGAGCGGCGCAAGCACGAAGACTGGGATCACGAGCAGCAGCCCCGGCAGGCCGATGGTGACCGCGAGATCGAGATAGCTGTTGTGGCTGTGCGCCGCCGACGTCGCCCATTCAGCGCCCTGGGCGGTCTGCCGTGCCGTGACGTCGTCCCAGAAAGCCGCATAGCCGTGACCGATGATCGGCTTTTCGGCGAGGGCCGCGAGCGCGAACTCCCAGATGGCGGAACGGCCCGTGAAGGTGGGATCGAGCGGAAGCAGCCGCGTCATGGCCCCGAGCGCGGGGCTCGAGACACTGCCGACCGTCAGCAGGTTCATCACGATCAGCGGTACGAAGCAGATGATCCGCTTTAGCCACAGGCCTGGCGTGACATAGACCAGCGATGCGAGCACGTAGATCGCAAGGCACAGCACCGACGACGTCTTGCCGCCGGTGAAGATCAGGAAGATGCCGGCGAGCGCCGCGATCGCCGGTCCCATCACGAACGAGCCCACGGCGGACAGATAGATGCCGACATAGACCAGGATCGTCATCACGGGTGAGGCGACGTTCTTATGGCCAAAACTGCCACGCCAGTCGCCGGCGAGCTGCGGCTCGGCAATATCGAGCGCGGTGTGGATCGAATATTGCGGCGCGAGGAAGACGCCGAGATAGCAGAGCGCAAGCAGCACCAACGCGGTGGCACCCAGGCACAAATTGAAGCTGCGTTGCGTCGGCGGCAGCAATGGCAGCAGGACGGCGAGCGACGTCACGCTTGCGAGAAGCACGAACCGCTGGATCGACACACCGCGGCTCTCGGAAAGGACAATGTTGATCAGCAGCCAGCCCACAAGACAGAGATGAAGCGGCGTCACCAGGCTCTTCAGCGCCGGCCCATCCGTCGCGGCGACGAACATCACCGCGACCGCAGCCAAGAGTCCCCAGGACACATAGGCCAGCGCCATTCGCCCGCCGACGACATTGGTGACATCGGGATTGCTCAGGTCCGGGAAGGGATCGAGCGTCACCAGCACCAGCAGCAGTGACGCGATGGCGACGAGACAACGCGCAGCCTGCACGGCATTGAGCTGCGCCAGGCCATCGCGCAGGACACGGCCCAACGATCGGGCCTCGAGCTCAGTGATGTCGGCGGCGCTGCGGTCCATGCTGCGATCCATGGCTCAAGACATTTGGTGGCGCCGGTGAAGCTCCAGGTCCTGGCTCAACCCTGCTGAGCGTCCGTCAATAGGCGTGGCGGACGTCTGCGCCGCCGGCTGCCGCACGATGCTCCGCGCAATCTCGTAATATTGCAGGGCCCGTTGCTCGAGCGTGAGACTGTCCAGGATAAAACCGCGCGGATCGAACATGCCCGCGGCACAGCCGGCCCAGAAGTTCTCCCAGCCCGCCTCGAACCCCGCGAGGTCGACGAACCTGGCCCCGCAGCGCTCGTCCCAATACGGCACCGAGGACACCGGCGCGAACTGCACGCGGTGCGGATAGTAGTCGGGGTCTCGCCACGGCCCGCCCGGATCCCAGGCGAAAACAGGCACGCCGCAAGACAGAGCCTGCTGATAGGCGATGCCCTGGCTTTCGTTCTGGCAGAGGAAGATCATCGCGCGCGAGTTCGCCAGCGCGGCCTGATAGTCTTCCTCCTTGTAGCTGCCGTAGCGCAGCTCCGTGAACGAGCGCCCCTCTTGTCGCAGACGGGCGCGGACAAGTTCGATCAGCTCCGACGCATAGCGCTCGCGGTCCCAGTGGACCTTGTCGTAGATCAGCACGTCGACTGTCTTCTGCGAGCCGCGTGTCGGTGCCCAGAGGTCGGTGTCGATGCCGACCGGCCATGCCTCAGTCTCGGGCCAGTACGGCCGGTACATGTCGACGTACCACGGGCCGGGCACCACGACCTTCTTCACGGGGAGACGCTTGAACAGATCAGGATCGTCGAGCGGATGATTGTGGGCGGCGACGCCGAGCAGGATCGGGTTCTTCCACGCGAACTTGTCGAGCAGGAAGGTGCGGCCGATGATGCAGGCGAGCTCGTCGGGATGCTGCGCGATGTAGCCGTAATCGTTGACCCGGTAGCGGATACCGAGCCGATCGAGCCCGGCACAGAGATTGAGGAACACGCGAAGCTGGCCGCTCATGCGCGGTTCGCCGAGCAGCAGGCGGCGAGCCATGCGCCGCAGATGCCGGTCGCCGGGAAACCAGCGGTCGTCCTTGTCCTCATAAAAGAGGTTGAGGATCATCGCATCGGGGTCGTGTTCGAATGTCTTTGCGGGCACTGGGTCCATCCGCGGCAGCCGGATGCGCATTCTCGCATGGGACCGGCTGTCGCTCTCCTCCAAATCTGCCACAGGCTTAATGCCAGTGGCTTAACGCTAATTGACGAAACCACGCCGACACACGCCTTCGCGGCAACGATCGGGCCGCAATCCGAGTATCATTTGCAAACAGCCAAGGCTGCGAATGATCGCATCGTTCATTCAGCAGCCGCGTCCTGGTTAACAGACTCTTAAAGGCGAGCCGTGGCTCAGATCACTGCCGAACACGTTCTCGATTTGCCGGCTACGACACGCATCGTTCCGGCGGTGCGCCAGCCGCTGACGTCGAGTCCGACCACGTCGGTGTCCGTCATCATCCCCGCCAAGAACGTTGCGGCCTATATCGGCGAAACTCTCGCCAGCGCACTGGCGCAGGGTGAGATCGGCGAAGTGATCGTCGTGGACGATGGTTCCACTGACAACACCATCGCGATCGTCCGTGCCATTCGCGACCCGCGACTGCGCCTGATGACGAATGATTCCGCCGGCGTGTCGGCTGCGCGCAATCTCGGCGCACGTCATGCAAGCGGCGAATGGCTGCTCTTCCTCGATGCCGACGACCGCCTTCGCCCCGGCGCGGTGGCTGCGCTGCTCGCGGCAGCACGCGGCGCGCCTCGCGCCGTTGTCGTCTACGGCGACTACAATACGATCGACAGCGAGGGACGCCAGATCGGGCGGCGCGACCTGTTGAAGAGACGTCGCAAGCCATCCGGCGACGTGCTGACGCGGCTTGCGGCCGGCAATTTCATCGTCAATGGCGGTATCGCTCTCGCGCGCGCGGAGGCGTTCCGCGCCATCGGCGGCTTCGATACGTCGCTCAGATATTGCGAGGACTGGCATTGCTGGTGCCGTCTCGCTGCGATCGGCGAGTTCGAATTCGCGCCAAAGCTGCTGCTCGATTATCGCCTGCACACAGCCAACACCATGAACGCCGCGGTCCGGACACCGAAGGACTTCTTCCCGGCCATCGCGCGGGTGTTCGACGACGGTTTGATCCTGGCGAGATTGCCCGTAGGCACCGCGTCCGGGCTGCGCCTTGCCGCCGAACTTCATCTCATCACCTATGCGGCGATGCAGGCCGTCCGATTCGGGCGATATCGCCAAGCCCTAGGCTATCTCGGAATGGTCGGCCGGCGCTCGCTCAAGGCGTTGCCGCGCGCCGCGGCAAGGACCGCCCTCGCCCGCTTCGGCATCTAACCGTCACGACACGATTTTGGAGGCCTCATAGGGCTTCGGCGCGAAGCCGAACGCCGCAAGCATGGAGCCGAGCGCCACCAGCGCCGGATGCATGGCGACGACGGCTTTCGACGTCGCCAGCATGCGAGCGGACCGGACCAGCGACAGCGGCAGCCGTCCGAGCATCTGAGCGAACACCCATGCGCGCGCGCTTGCGCTTTGAGCGGCCTTGTATTGCACACGATAATTGATCGCGCCGATGCGCAGGCCACGCTTTGCGATCCAGCCGAGACTGGTGCGGCTCTGCGGCACGGTTTCGGTGATGACCGCTTCCGCCGTCCAATGGAATATCATGCCGGCATCGCGGCACCGCACGAAGAAGTCGCAATCGCCGCCGCCGAGGAAATTGAAACGCAGGTCGAAGGCGGGACGCTCGAACCGCTCGAAGGCCGCGCGCGTAATAAGGCAATTGCCGCAGCCATAGATCAGCGGCACCGCGCCGGAATAGTCGTAGGCGGGACAGAAGGCGGGATGGCGCGACAGCCAGGGTTTGCTGTCGTCTTCGAACACCGGCAACACCGGCCCGCCGACCACGTCGGCGCCGGTCGCCTCCGCGGTGCGAACCATCAGCTCGAGCCAGTCGGGTGACGCGATCTCGTCGTCGTCGATCATCAGGAAGCGGGTCGCGGCGGGAAATAGCGCCTGCGCCGTCTCGAACGCAGCATTGATCGCCTGGCAATTGCCCTGACGCGTCTCGACGAGGCAGACGCCCTGCAGCCTGCCGGCAGCCAGAAACTCCGCAGCAACCGGCGCGCTTTCGCGCTGCGCGGCATCGTTCTCGACCATGACGACGGCAAAGGAACGTGGGGTACGCTGGTTCACCAGCGAGTCCAGCGTCAGCCGCAGGTGCTGCGGACGACGGAAGCAGGGGATGCAGACGACGATGCCGACTGAGAGGTCGATGACCCCAGAGCTCGCCACGATCTCCCGGTTGGGATCGCGCACGGCATCCGAGATACGCATGGTGGACAGGTCTGTCGGGATCAAGGTCATGACGTTCTAGATGTCCGAGATATGTTGAAAAAGCCCTGCTTTAATCCCGCGTCCCGCGACGGCACATCGCCGCGGGGCAGATCCGTCCCAAAACGGACGGCCGGTCGAAAGCGCAAGCCCACCTCGCCCGCCGATCTCCCGCTCGTCCCAAGGCAATACCACGCGTTTAACCGCTTTCGCTCGTTTCTCCCGCGAAATCATGCGCGCGTGATACTGCAATTCGCGGTCCATGCGCCGACGACGACCCAACATGAACAATGCCGTAGTTAATGCGTATGCGGATTAACCCGACCGTAAGCACTGCGACCGGTGAGACGACGCGGCATCAGATTTGCTCTTCGGGCCTGCGAGATTTTTCCTGTAAATTTGAATAGAACAAGCGCGGTCAAAAAACATGAACAAGCCAGCCACGATCGATTTTGCGACAGCCACGGCGATCCATATCCCCGCGGTCACGGCATATACCCAGGCGCTCCACGATCTCGTCCCCGGCGAAGCCCGCGACAGCCTGCTCGCCGTTCACGACGTGCTGCGCCGCGAACTGCCGAAAGGCCAACTCGCCATCTACGAAGCCGGCGGCGGTTCATGCAGCGTCCTGCCACCGGAAATGCTTGACCGCAGCAAGGTCACCGTCGTCGATATCGACGAGGACCAGGTCCGCAACAACACCTACGCGGACGAGGCGATCCTCGGCGACGTCCAAGCCTACCGTTTTACCCGCGAGACCTTCGATCTCGTGATCTGCTACAACGTGATCGAGCATCTGCCCCATGTCGATGCTGCGCTCTTGAATTTCCGCGATGCGCTCAAGCGCGGCGGCATGATCCTGATCGGGGCGCCCAATCCGCGCTCGCTGTCCGGCGTCGTCACCAAATACTCGCCGCACTGGTTTCACGTCTGGTTCTATCGGCACGTCCGCGGCATCAAGGACGCCGGTCTGCCTGGCGAGCCGCCATTCCCGACCTTCTTTCATCCGCTGGTGACGCTGCCCCGGCTCGAGGCATTCGCTGCCGCCAACGGCCTCGAGATGATCTACCGCCGTGAGGTCGAGAGCCCGCGCTATCCCGAGATGCGTCGGCGCAAGCCGCTGTTCGCAGCTCTCGTGGACGCCGGCGCCGCCCTCCTGAATACCATGCTGTCGCGCGGCACCGACGTTCGCCGCGGCGACTATCACGTCATCCTGCGGAAAAGCTGACCATCATGGCGCGCTCGCGGCTCATCACAGGACATGCGGAGACCCGCAGCCGAGCCGTGCGCGGTAACGAACCGTTAATCTCCGGCGAGCCGCCGCATAGCCGGCGTCACGCGGACGCAGCGCGGATTGGCATGCGCTTAAACGCTTTGTTTGCCATTTCGGTGAATAGTCCCACAATGAGTATGGTTAATTTTCCCTGTTGCGTTGATTGGGCCCCTACATCCCGGGGGCATGGCGAGCGAAGAGTAGCCCCTCGGCCTACGGCAATTGGAATGAAAGCTGGGGATCATGCTTGACTATAACCAGCCGATCGATCGGGCGAGACCCGAGCCCCCACAACAGAAGACTGAGGCCGGCTTCAACGTTCTCGAGCTCGCCAATCTGCTCTGGCGGCGCAAGATCGCGATTGCCGCGGCCGCGCTGCTCGGCGCAACGCTTGCCGTCACCATCGGCAAGAGCCTGACGCCCCGCTACACCGCCACCGCCCAGCTCTATGTCGATCCGCGCGAACTTCAGCTCGTCGATCGTGAGCTTACGCCGCGCGCGCAGGATGTCTCCGGCATGTCCATGGTGGTGGAGAGCCAGGCGCGCCTGATCACCTCCAACAGCGTCCTGCTCAAGGTGATCCAGCAGGCTGGTCTCGACAAGGACCCGGAATTCGGCGGCGGCGACGGCAGGAGCCTGATGTCGTCGCTGCTCGGCCTGATCGGCCTGCAGCCCCGCGCGCCCTCCGCTGCTGACAACAAGGAAGTCCAGCTTGCGGCGCTCGAGGCGCTGAACCGGCACATTACGATCCGCAAAACCGAGAAGAGCTTCATCGTCGACATCGAAGTCTGGTCGACCGATCCGGCGAAGGCGGCGATGCTCGCCAACACCCTGACCAGCGCCTATCTCGCCGAATCCCGCAGCTCGCAGGCTTCGGCCGCACGGCGCGCCACCAACGATCTCTCCGGCCGCCTCAAGGAGCTGCGCGAGCGGCTGCGCAGCGCCGAGACCGCGCTCGCCACCTACAAGGCCCAGAACAATTTTGTCGGCACCCAGGACGCGCTGATCAGCGACCAGCAGCTCTCCGCCAGCAACCAGCGGCTTTCCGCGGCCCGCGCGGCGACGATGGACGCGCAGGCGCGGCTCGATCAGATCGAGGCCAGCCGCCGCACGGCGGCCGATGCCGGCGCGAATTCGGAAGCGCTGCAATCGCCGACCATCGCGAACCTGCGCGCGCAATATGCCGATGCGCGCAAGAAGTATGCGGAGCAGGCCGGCGAGCTCGGGCCGCGCCATCCGGCGCTGCGCCAGACCGAAAAGCAGGTCGAGGATCTCAAGCGCACCATCAACGAAGAGATCGACCGCTTCGCGCAGTCCGCCAAGAACGATCTGACGCGCGCCCGCGACTTCGAAGCCTCGCTCAACCGGGCGCTGGAAGCGCAGAAGCGGCAGAGCGTGCAGCTCAGCCAGGCCGCCGTACGCCTGCGCGAGCTCGAGCGCGAGGCCGACGCCAGCCGCGACGTCTATCAATCCTTCCTGAAGCGCTCGCGCGAGACCGAGGAGCAGGAGACGCTCAACACCTCGGCGGCTCGCGTCATCGGTGAGGCGACCGTGCCGCAGCGGCGCTCGTTCCCGCCGGCGATGAGCATGTTCGCCATGATCGGCTTCATCTTCGGTGCGCTCGCAGCGTCGGGCTGGTTCGTCGCGGCCGAACTCCTGTTTGCCGGCGCAGCCGCACCGGCACCCGCGCCAGCCCGCCGCGAGCGCAAGCCGATGCCGGAGAAAGCGCGCACTCCCGAGCTCCTGCAGGCCTCGGAAGCTCCACGACCCCAGCAGGTCTCGCAAGTTCCGGAAGCGGCGCCGGCCCTGCCCGAACTTGCCGCGCCTTCGCTTCAGCCCGCGATGGTCGAAAAGCCCCTGATGGAAAAGCCGCTGATCGCGCGCCTCCAGGAGGCCGACGTCATTCATACGCTCGGCGCCATACTCGCCACCGGCAGCGGCGTCGACCTCACCCGGCTGGGCTGGCCGACATTGCGGCCCGGCTTTCCCCTGACGAGGCTGCTCAATGCCTGGCGCGACATGCGCATCGCCGTGGCCCGGCGTGCCGGCGGCAAGGCGATGCCCGTCATCGCGCTCGTCGGCGGCGGCGAGACCGGGCGCAGCGTGAGCGCGCTGAATTTCGCACTCGCGGCTGCGCGCGATGGCGTCCGCGTGCTGATGATCGACGCCGACCATCAGCTCCACCCGCTCTCGAACAGGGTCAGCCGCCCCGGCAAGAGCGAGCCGAGCAGGCTCGGCTGGCTCTCGATCGGCAGCAAGGCCGCACGCGAGATCAAGACGGTCAACGGCATTTCGGTGCTGCCGGCCAGCGAGGGCGATGCCGGCAAGGCTGCCGACGCGATCCGCAAGGCGATTGCGCAGGCGCGCGCCGCCGGCGGCTATGACCTCGTGATCCTCGACGGCCCTGCGATGCCGCTCTCGGCCGCCGGCCGCAAGCTGCTCGACGACACCGACGCGCTGGTGGCGGTGCTGCCGACCAGCCTCGACATCAACGACAGCCTGGAAGAGATCCTGACCGCGCTCGGCCGCGCCGAGCGCAAGCTCGTCGGCGTCGTGCTCGACGAACTCACCCCTGCAATTGAAACGCGCCAGCGAGGCAGACAATATGCTTGAGCGCCGCGTCAACCTCGACGGACGGGCAGCGACTGCCGACGTGCCGCGAATTACCGTCGGCGGGCTTCGCATGGCCGCGCTCGACCTGGAAGCCACCGCCGATTTCATGATCGAGGCGACCGATCCAAATCATCGCATCGGCCGTCCCCTGTTCCTGACCTCGGCCAATGGCGAGGTCCTGGCGCGCTGCTCGACCGAGCCGCAGACCGAGCGCCTGTTCCGCGCTGCCGACCTGATCAACGCCGACGGCCAGCCGCTGGTGGCGGCCTCGAAGCTGCAATCCTGGTTTCCGCTGCCCGAGCGCGTCGCGACCACGGATTTGTTCCACGTCGTCGCGCGCAAGGCGGAAGCGGTCGGCCGCACCTTCTACATGTTCGGCGCCAGCGAGGCCGAGAACATCGTGGCGGTCGAGAACGTCCAGAAGATGTATCCGAATCTCAAGATCGTCGGGCACAGCCACGGCTATCTGCGAGGCGACGCGCTACGTGCGAAGATCGAGGAGATCAACGCGCTTGCGCCTGATTATCTGTGGGTCGCGCTCGGCGTGCCCAACGAGCAGGCATTCGTTGAGGAATTCACGCCGCATCTCACCAATGTAGGCGTTATCAAGACATCCGGCGGCCTGTTCAATTTCTTGTCCGGCAGCCGCGCGCGCGCGCCGCAATGGATGCAGAAGATGGGGCTCGAATGGGTCTGGCGCACCTGGCTCGAGCCACGCCGCCTGTTCTGGCGCTATTTGACCACCAACCCCCGCGCGCTCTATCTTCTCTTCGGCCGCAACCGACCCCTCCGCTAAGAGAAGAGCAGAAGACGACATGACCGACCGACCGACCGTCCTCGTCACAGGGGGCGCGGGCTATATTGGCTCGCATGCCTGCCGCGCATTGACCGCTGCCGGCTATCAGCCCATCGTTTATGACAATCTCTCGACAGGCCATCGCAGCTTCGTGACCGGCCCCCTGGTGACCGGCGATCTGCTCGACGGCACGGCGCTGGCCCGCGCCTTCGCCGACCACAAGATCACGGCGGTGATGCATTTCGCGGCGGCGAGCCTCGTCGGCGAATCCATGACCGATCCGCAGAAATATTACGTCAACAATGTGCAGGGAACGCTGTCGCTGTTCCAGGCGATGCGCAACGCCGGCTGCCATCGCATCGTGTTCTCCTCGACCGGCGCCGTCTACGGCAACGCCGACTCCAAGGAGCTGCCGGAAGACTTTCCCTGCGCACCGATCAACCCGTACGGCGCATCGAAATGGATGATCGAGCGGATGCTTGCTGATTACCGCTCAGCCTATGGCTTCGGCGCGTTCTGCCTGCGTTATTTCAACGCCAGCGGCGCCGATCCCTCAGGCGGCATTGGCGAGCTGCGCGACAACGAAACCCACCTGATTCCCCGCGCCATGATGGCGCTGCAGGGCCATGTCGACTTCGCGGTGTTCGGCGACGACTACGACACGCCCGATGGAACCGCGATCCGCGACTACATCCACGTCACCGACCTTGCAGCGGCGCATGTCGCGGCACTGAAGCTTCTCGAAGACGGGCATGCCGGCGGCAGCTTCAATCTCGGCACCGGTTCGGGTTTTTCCGTGCGCGAGATCCTCAACGCCATCAGGCAGGAGACCGGGCGCGAGGTGCCCCACACCGTCAAGCCGCGCCGCGCGGGCGATCCCACTTATCTGGTCGCCGATCCCTCCGCGGCACGGAAGGTGCTGAACTTCGTGCCGCGTCACTCCGACCTGCCTACGGTCATCCGCACCGCCTGGGCCTGGCACCAGAAGGCGCATCCGTTCAGGCCGCGTTAGGCAATCGGCGCACCCGCAGCTTGCCTGCCGTGCCTCGACACGGCTAGAATGCATATTCGTTGCCGCCGCCAGCGCATTGCTGACCGCCGCATCCTTTCGCATAGCCGACGACGATGTCGGCTTGCATGGCCGCGCTCATTGGCGCGAGCCGATTTTTCCGAACGAAGACCACTATCACATCCGCCCGTCGGCCCGTCCATCGGGCGTGGATTTAGGGAGTATCGACCGCATGCATCAGGCTGCACGCCTGGAGTTCGAGCGCGTGATGGAAGAATTCGCCCGCTGGCAGGTCGTGCCCGCGGACGAGCGCTCGCCCGCGCCTGCCTGGTGGTGGGGTCCTGCGATGGCGGTGTTTGACGACAATGAGCCGATGGGTTGCGCATGGTGCGCCGAGCTCGGCTTGAACGACGGGTCGAGCTTCGCCGAGGGCGCGCGCACGATTCTCGCGCTGTTCGTCGAGCAGACCTCGCTGACCGGACCTCAGGACTTTCCGAGCAAGCTCGAGGGCGGCGAACAAGACGTCCGCGAGCTGCATCCTCAGCCGTCAGACGACAGCGCGTTTCAGCCGTGACGCCGCAGCTTCCGTGACTGCAGCGTCCGGCTCCGGCTGGAGCGGCGGCGCGACAGGCAGAACCATGGGCCGAAGCAGCTCGGCCATCTGCCGCGCCGGCAAGGGCTTGGAGATGAGGAAGCCCTGCATCTCATCGCAGCCATGGCTGCGCAGGAACGCCTCCTGCTCGACGTTCTCGACGCCTTCGGCGACGACGGTCATGCCGAGCGCCTTGCCCATGCTGATGATCGCTTGCGCGATTGCCTGGTCTTCCGAATCCTGCGGCAGGTCCCGCACGAAGGAGCGGTCGATCTTGATGGTGTCGATCGGGAAATGCTTCATCAGCGACATCGACGAATAGCCGGTACCGAAATCGTCGATGGCAAGACGAATGCCGCGGCTCTGGATGGCGTCGAGCACCTTGAGCGCGCGGCCGACATTGCGCATCATCATGCTCTCGGTGACCTCGAGCTGGAGCAGCGCCGGCGACATGCCGCTGGCGGCCAGCGCCTCGTCGACGTCCTGCAACAGATGCTCGTCGGCGAACTGACGCGGCGATAGGTTGACCGCCATCGACAGCGGCAACAGGCCGCGGCGCTGCCAGGCCATGGCCTGGGCGCAGGCCTCGTTGAGGACCCAGCGGCCGATCGGCACGATCAGCCCGGTTTCCTCCGCAAGCGGAATGAACTGCGCCGGCGAGACGCTGCCGAGGTCAGGATGCGTCCAGCGCAGCAACGCTTCCACGCCGGTGATCTGGCCGGTCTCCATCTCCACCTTGGGCTGGTAGTTCAAGGAGAACTGCCCGCGCTCCAGCGCCCGGCGCAGCGCGCTCTCCAGCGAGAGCCGTTCGATCGATTGCGTCTTCACTTCCTTGGAGAAGAAGCGGCAGCCGTTCTTGCCGTCTTCCTTGGCAAGATACATCGCCATGTCGGCGTTCTTTGTCAGCGTCTGCGCATCGGAACCGTTGGCCGGATACATCGCGATGCCGATCGAAGCCGTGGTGTGGCACTCGTGCCCGGCCAGCTCCATGGGCTCGGCCAGTGCCGTCAGGAGCCCGGTCGCGATCCGCTGGACGTCATCGATCTCGCCGCATTGATCGAGGATCACCACGAACTCGTCGCCTCCGAGCCGCGCCACCACGTCGCTGGTCCGCAACGCGCCGCGCAAGCGGTTCGCCACTTCGAGCAAGAGCAGGTCGCCGGCCTCATGCCCCAGCGAATCGTTGATGACCTTGAAACGGTCGAGGTCGATGAACAGCACCGCAAAGCGGTGGTCGTGATGCTCGGCCACGTCGATCGCCTTGCGCAAAAGCCCGTTGAAGGTTTCGCGGTTCGGAAGGTCCGTCAGGCTGTCATGCGAGGCGAGGTACTCGATCCGCTCGTCCGCCTCGTTCTTCTCGTCCGCGCGATCGAAATTCTCCATCGCGAAGGCGACGTTGTCGGCGAGGCGCTGCAACAGCTCGACGAACTCAGTCGTGAAGGTATCCTTTTCGGTCGACATGTAGATCATGACGCCGACGGCCATGTCGTGAACAATGAGCGGGATCGCCGCGCCCGAGCGCGCACCATCGCCCCGAACGACGGCGTGGAAGGCACTCACGCGCTGGTCGGTGAGATAGTCGTTGCTGATGCAGGGCTGGCGCGTGCGGAACGCCGTGCCGGCCATCCCCCGACCTTCGGGGCGCTCGGGATCGATGGAGAGACGGACGTTGCGTGTCGTGTCGGCGGACGGACCGGCGGCGGCCACGATCTCGAGCTGGTCGGTGCCGGCCCTGGCCAGCGCGATCGTGGTCGAGGTGAACTTGGCGCCGTTCGACGCCGCAAGGCACACGAGGTCGAACAGCTCGGCGCGCGACTTCGCCCGCATGATCGCCTCGTTGGTCGCGCTCAAGGCCGCGAACATGCGCGTCAGCCGCTCCTTCTGCGCCTCGGTGCGGGCCTTTTCTTCAGCGCGATCGAAATTGTCGAGCGCAAACGAGACGTTTTCCGCGAGACGGGCCAGCAGCTCGACCAGATCGGGCGTGAATGTGTCTTCCTCCGGAGCAAGAAACAGGAGGATGCCGATCGGCTCCAGGCCGGCGCGCAAAAGCGGGAAGCTTGCAGCGGCACGGGTCCCGTCCTCGACTGCCTTGGAGTGCCAGTGTGCCGAGCGGGGATCGTGCATATAGTCGTTGATGACACTGGGCCGACGCGTCCGCACCGAGATTCCGATGATTCCCTGGCCCTCGGGGTGATCCGGGGAAATCGCACAGCTGCGTCCGACCATTCGCTCCTGGAGACGCCCCTTCACGGCGACGACCCGGACCAGATCACATGTCTCGTCGATGATTCCAATCGTCGCCGAGGCGAACATACCGCCGAGCACGGCCGCCTGACATGCGACGTCGAACAGCTCCTCGCGAGTCTCGGCGCGCATGATGGCTTCGTTGGTGGCGCTCAACGCTTCAAACATGCCGCTCAGCCGGTCTCGCTGCTTGTCGGCCTTCGCCTTCTCCTCGGAGCGGTCGAGATTTGCGATCGCAAACGACACGTTGCGCGCAAGACGTTCCAGCAGTTCGACCAACTCGGGCGTGAACGTGCCGATCTCGAGGGAATTGAACAGGAACACGCCTTCGGCACGATCGCCGTTGAGCAACGGCAACGCAGCGGAGGACTTGATGCCGGTCCGGCGCGCGCTGTCGTGCCACGGCTTGAGGCGGTCATCGGACAGCAGGTCGTTGGTCAGGCAGGGCTTTCTGGTGCGGAAACACGTGCCGGTCAGGCCTCGCCCTTCCGGCACCGTGTCCGTCGTTGCAAATTTGAGCCTGCGCACTTCGTCGGAGTTCGGTCCTGCGGAAGCGACGACGCGCAGCATTTCGGAGGCAGGCTCGGCGAGCGCGATCGTCGCAGAGCCGAACTTGCCGCCCTGGAACGAAGCTTCGCATACGAGATCGAACAGCTCGGCACGCGACGTCGCCCGGATGATCGCCTCGTTGGTAGCGCTGAGCGCCGCATACATGCGCGCCAGCCGTTCCTCTTCCGCGGCGATTCTGGCCTTTTCGGACTCCCGGTCGAAGTTCTCGATTGCGAACGAGACGTTCTCCGCCATGCGCATCAGGAGCGCGACGACTTCCTCGTCCTTGGCCCAGGACTTGCTGATGAAGAACAGAATAATGCCGACGCTCTTGCCATATTTGATCAACGGAGCCGCGACGAGGGCTGCGACGCCCGTATTGATATTGGCTTGCTCCCACAGCGTTCCCTTGGTGCGGCTGACGAGGTCGTCCTCGACGAGGGGCTTTTTGGCTGCGAAAGACCGTGCCGGAGATTCCACGGCCATAGGGATTGGCGGCATCGACGGAATATTGGGTCTGGGCAACGAGCTCCAGATTCTGGCCCGTGCCGGCGACGGGTTTCAGCCAGTGGGATTCCTGCTCCTTCAGCAGGACGACCGTTGCGAGCGACTTGCCGCCATGGACGGACGCGTCGCATACGAGCTGGTACAGCTCCTGCTCGGTCTTGGCACTCAGGATTGCTTCGTTGGTGGCGCTGAGGGCGCCGAACATGCGGTTGAGCCGCCGCGCCGTCCGTTCGCTGGCC
Source organism: Bradyrhizobium sp. 195 (assembly GCF_023101665.1). Taxonomy (NCBI): domain Bacteria; kingdom Pseudomonadati; phylum Pseudomonadota; class Alphaproteobacteria; order Hyphomicrobiales; family Nitrobacteraceae; genus Bradyrhizobium; species Bradyrhizobium sp. 195. The sequence continues at coordinate 7,241,688 of NZ_CP082161.1, forward strand.
TGCTGCGCGGTCTCGCGCGCGAAATTATCCAGCGCATAGGAAATGTTGGCCGACATGCGCTCGAACAGCGAGACCATCGGGTCGTTGAACGAATTGGCCTCGCGACGGGTCACCAACAACACGCCGACGCTTTTGCCGTTGCAGAGCAGCGGCAGCGCCGCAGCCGCGCCGATGGCGGCCGAAGCCGCGCCCGCGCGCCATGCCAGCGAGCGCGGGTCGTTCAGATAATCGTTGCTGACGCACAGCTTCTGATCGCGAAACGCCTCGCCACCGACACCCGAGCCTTCAGGTGTACCGGCTTCCGTCGTGATCACGAGGGAGCGCAGCCGTGGAATGTCGTCGCCGCGACCGGCCGCAAAGCACAGCCGCCGCCCATCCGGTCCCACCAGGAACACGGCGACCGCCAAAAAATCCCCGCTCGAAAACCCGGCGTCGCAGACCTTCTGGTACAGCTCGTCCGGCGATTTCGCGTAGAGGATCGCTTCGTTAATGGCGCTCAACGCCGCAAAGGTGCGCGCGAGTGTCGTCGGCACGATCTCAGCTCCCGGGCATTTCTGCCTATTTCTCCCGGCTGCCCTTATGAAGCGCGATCGCCTAAGTGGTCGTTATTGCGCGCCGCAAACCGTCGATCAAAGTGAACGAGCTGCGAACGAGGGGCGCCAAACTGTCGAAAATACCGCCGCACCGGACGAATGTTCGACCAAAGGCGCGCTCTCTTTACGAATTTGCAGCCCTGTATTGGTTTACGGGAGATTGATATCGCGGCGGCGCTTTGAGACGATGGCAGCCAACAAGCAAGCCCGTTAAGGGCACCAGGCCAAGGGAACGCCATGCCGGTCGTCAGAGCCGATCGCCTCACGCGCATCAGCGCCGCCCTGCTCCGTGCTGCCGGAGCTTCCGAGGAAGAGGCCGACGCGGTGGCGACCGGCTGCGTCAACGCCAATCTCGCCGGTCATGACTCGCACGGCGTGATCGCTGTTCCCACCTATATCGACCGGATCAAGGCCGGGCACATCGTCCCCGGCGCCGAATGGACCATCGTCCAGGAGTCGCCGACCACGACCGTGATCGACGGCCATTGGGGATTTGGCTTCCACGTCAACGCCAAAGCGATGGCGCTGACGATCGAGAAGGCGAAGACGGCGAACGTCGCCGCCTGCACGGTGTTTCGGCAGAGCCATGTCGGCCGCCTCGCCGCCTATCCGCTGATGGCGATGCGCGCAGGGATGATCGGGATCGCGACCGCTGATTCCGGCCGCTCGCCGAAGCATGTGGCTCCGTTCGGGGGCAAGGAGGCGCGACTCGGCACCAACCCGATCTCGATCGCGGTGCCGTCCGATCTCGATGCGCCGTTCTATCTCGACATGGCGACCTCGGCGGTCGCTGCCGGCAAGATCCAGCTTGCGGTCACGCGCGGTGAGGAGATTCCGACGGGCTGGATCATTGATGCCGAGGGACGTCACACCACCGACCCGGCCCAATACCGCAAGGGCGGCGCGCTGCTGCCGCTCGGCGGCACCGAGGGTTACAAGGGCAGCGGTCTTGCCGCCATGGTCGAGGTGCTGTGCGGCCTGCTCACCGGCCTCGGCTTCGGCGTCGAGCCCACGGGGCGACACAACGACGGATGCTTCATGGCGGTGTTCAACGTCGCCGCATTCCGCCCGCTGAAGGACTTCAAGCGCGAGGTCGCCGAATTCGCGCGTTATCTGAAATCGACACCGCCGTCCGAGGGCAGCAACGGCGTGTTCTATCCCGGCGAGATCGAGGGCCTGCGCGAACTGCAGCGCCTGCGCGACGGCATCGAGGTCGAGGATGCGACTTGGGAAAAGCTGCGCGTGCTGGCGCGGGAGTACCGGCTCGAAACAGTGCTCGATCTGGCCTGACGGAATTTGGAGAACAGCAGCATGACGCGACAGATGATCCTGGTTGGCTTCCTCCAGGCGCAGAACTGCACCAATTTGCCGAGCTCCTGGCGCCATCCGGACTCGCGCGACGATTCGATGTCGGCGGACTATTATCAGGAGATCGCCAAGATCCTCGAAGCCGGCAAATTCCACATGGCCTTCTTCGACGATCGCCTGGCAATGCCGGACCGCTACGGCAACGAGCACGCCCACACGGTCGAATACGGCATCCGCTGCGTGAAGATGGATCCGCTGATCGTGCTGACCACGATGGGCATGGTCACCGAGAAGCTGGGCCTTGGCGCGACCTGCTCGACCACTTATTACGAGCCGTTCGACGTCGCCCGCCGCTTCGCAACGCTCGACCTGATGTCGGGCGGACGCGCGGGCTGGAACGTCGTCACCTCGCTCAATGACGGTGAAGCTCTCAACATGGGCCGGGATTCGCATCCCGAACACGATTCCCGCTATGACCGCGCCGACGAGTTCATGGAAGTGGTGCTCGGTCACTGGGACACCTGGGAAGACGGCGCGCTCATCATGGACAAGCAAAGCGGCCGCTTTGCTGATCCGACCAAGGTGAAGCGGCTCGACCACAAGGGACCAGCCTTCAAGTCGCGCGGGCCATTCACCGTTCCGCGCTCGGATCAGGGCCATCCCGTGATCATCCAGGCCGGCGCATCCGGTCGCGGCCAGCGCTTTGCCGGGCGATGGGGCGAGGTGATCTTCACCGCCGCGCGCAATCTCACTGCCGCCAAGGAAGGCTATGCGTCCGTGCGTAACGAAGCCGCCAAGGCTGGCCGCGATCCCGACCAGATGTTCCTCTGCAATTTGACGACGCCGGTCTGCGCCGCGACCAAGGCCGAGGCCGAGGACAAGATGGCGCTGATCAACAAGCTGCCGCTGCAGATCGACGCGCTGTCGCTGCTCGCCGAAGCGCTCAATTACGATTTCGCCTCCAAGGACCTCGACGAGCCGCTGACGACCGAAGAGCTGAAGAGTATGCAAGGCATTCTGGGCATCCGCGACGGCGTGCTGAAGGCTTCCGGCAAGAGCAATCCCAGTGCGCGCGACTTCGTCACCTTCTCCGGCCGCGGCCAGGTCCAGGACGCGATGGTCGGCGGCCCCAAGGAGATCGCGGACAAATTCGAAGAAATGTTCGTCGAGCGCGGCTGCGACGGCTTTGTCATCGCCGCGACCTATGTGCCCGGCTCCTACGCCGATTTCGTTCGGCATGTCGTACCGGAGCTGCAGCGCCGCGGCCTGTTTCAGAAGGACTATCGCGGCAAGACCTTGCGGGAAAATCTCGGGCTCAAGCGACCGGCTGCCGGCGCCTGGAAGGCGCAGCCGCGCGATGCCGCGGAATAACGACGAGGTACGAGATGCGCTGGCTGAAATTCACCGCCTCGAGCAAGACGTCATGGGGAATCATCGAAGGCGACCGGGTGATCGCGGTCGACGGCGATCCCTTCGGCGAATGGCAGCGCAGCTCGCGCACGCATCCTCTGTCAGAGGTCAAGATCGAGCTGCCGCTGATCCCCCGCACCTTCTATTGCGTCGGTCTCAATTATCTCAAGCACTTGAAGGAAGCCGCCGACAAGGCTGGCACCGTGCCGGCCGTGCCAGACCGTCCCGAGATCGGCTATCGCGCCCAGAACGCACTGATCGCGCATGACGAGGACGTGGTGATCCCGTCTTTTGCGACGGAGAAGATCCATTATGAAGGCGAGCTCGTCGTCGTCATCGGCAAGAAGGTGAAGCATCTCACCGAAGCGAACGCGATGGATTGCGTGTTCGGCTACACTGTCGGCAACGACGTCAGCGAACGAAGCTGGCAGAAGGTCGATCGCGGTCTGTGGAGATCAAAGAACGCCGACACGTTCAAGCCGATGGGACCGTGGATCGAGACCGAGGCTGATCTCGACAAGATGGAAACGACCGTCCGGGTCAACGGCAAGGAAACCAACCGCTTCGCGACCAACGACATGATCTTCGGCGTGGTGCCGTTCCTGGTCGAGCTGACCAAATATTTCACGCTATGGCCCGGCGACGTGATCTGGATGGGCACCGACGGCGCCTCGCCGGATATCAAGCATGGTGACGTCGTGGAGATCGACATCAGCGGTGTCGGGACGTTGCGAAACAGGTTTGTGCGGGAGGGGCGGTGATCTTGACGTAGGATGGGTAGAGCGCAGCGAAACCCATCACGTCAGTTCGTCGCGGAAAGAGCGCGATGGGTTTCGCTATCGCTCTACCCATCCTACAATCTCCTTCAAAACGGCAGCGCCACGCCGGTCTTGATCTCCTTCAGCACCACATTGCTGCGGACGTAACGGATGCCGGGGATGCGGAACATGAACTCGTCGAGGAAGCGGTTGTAGGCGGCCATGTCCTGCACGACGACGCGCAGATGATAATCAGCATCACCCGTGGTCGCAAAGCACTCCAGCACCTCGCGACGTTTGGTGACGCGGGACACAAACTCGTCGACGAATTTGGCATCGTGCCGCTCAAGTGAGACGTGGAGGATGGCCGACATCGCAAAGCCCGCCTGCTCGCGCGCGACCAATGCCGCGTAGCCCTGAATGACCCCGGCCTCCTCCAGCGCGCGTACCCTGCGCCAGCAGGCCGAGGTGGACATGCCGACCTCGTCCGCCAGTTGCTGGTTGGTGGCGCGGCCGTCCTTCTGGAGGTGCGCAAGAATCCGCGTGTCCTGCTCTTCAATCATGGATTTCACCAAATCGGATCGTTCTACCGAATTATAGGACAAATCGGGAAAATCTACCAGAATGGCCAGCCTGTCAGGAAAGATAGGTAAGACCTACCAGCCGCCCGGGCCTAACCTTCCCCCATGCAGGTGCCGCGGGAGGTCCGCATGGACGCCATTCCGTCACTCGACCCCTATGAACTGTCCGATCGCTACGATCGCGAGCACGGCCGTGTCTTTCTCACGGGGACGCAGGCCATCGTTCGCATCGCGCTCGATCAGGCGAGGCGCGACCGCGCGCGTGGGCTGAACACCGCCGGTTTCATCTCCGGCTATCGCGGCTCGCCGCTCGGCGGCATCGATCTCGAACTCTGGCGCATCCAGGAACGTTTGAAGCGGGACCGCATCGAATTCCTCCCCGCCGTGAACGAGGACCTCGCCGCGACCGCGGTGCTCGGCTCGCAGCAGGTCGAAACGCAAGGCGACCGCGAGGTCGATGGCGTGTTCGGCCTCTGGTACGGCAAGGGCCCGGGCGTCGATCGCTCCGGCGACGCGCTCAAGCACGGCAATGCCTATGGTTCGTCGCCGCATGGCGGCGTGCTGGTGGTCGCCGGCGACGACCATGGCTGCGTCTCCTCCTCGATGCCGCACCAGTCCGACGTCGCCTTCATGAGCTGGTTCATGCCGACGCTGCATCCTGCAAGCGTCGGCGAATATCTCGAATTCGGCGAATACGGCTACGCGCTCAGCCGCTTCTCCGGCATGTGGGTCGGCTTCAAGGCGATCTCGGAGATCGTCGAATCGGGCGCCTCCGTCGAGTTGGGCTCGCCCCGAAGCTTCCGCATGCCCGACTTCACGCCGCCGCCAGGCGGCCTGCACTATCGCTGGCCCGACCTGCCGGGCCCGCAGATCGAGGAGCGGCTGGAGGCGAAGAAGCACGCCGTCTATGCCTTCGCCAAGGCCAACCCGATCGATCGCCACATCTACGACATCCCGGACGCAACCTACGGCATCGTCACGACAGGCAAGGCGCATCTCGATTTGATGGAAGCGCTGCGGCTGATGGGCCTCGATGAAGCCGCCTGCCGCAGCATCGGCATCGACGTCTACAAGGTCGGCATGGTCTGGCCGCTGGCGTTGCATGACGCCATGGATTTCGTGAAGGGCAAGCGCGAGATCCTCGTGGTCGAGGAGAAACGCGGCATCATCGAGAGCCAGTTCAAGGAATATTTCTATGATTATCCCGGCAGCAAACCCGAACGCATGGTGGGCAAGCACGACGAGACCGGCGCGCGGCTGATTTCCTGGATCGGCGAATTGTCGCCGCGCGCGCTGGCGGGCGTGCTGGCGCGCCGGCTCGATCCGATGTTCCCGGGACTCAATCTCGCCGCGCGCGCAGCCGCGCTCCTGCCGGAGGCCGCACGCACCATCAATGTCTCAGGCGCAACGCGCACGCCCTATTTCTGCTCGGGTTGCCCGCACAACACCTCGACGAAAGTGCCAGAGGGATCGAAGGCACTGGCCGGCATCGGCTGCCATTTCATGGCAAGCTGGATGGACCGCGAGACCTCGTCTCTGATCCAGATGGGCGGTGAAGGCGTGAATTGGGCGGCTTCGTCGAGATTCACCGGCCACAAGCACATTTTCCAGAACCTCGGCGAAGGCACCTACTACCACTCCGGCTCGATGGCGATCCGGCAGGCGATCGCGGCCAAGGCCAATATCACCTACAAAATCCTGTTCAACGATGCCGTCGCCATGACCGGCGGCCAGCCGGTCGACGGTCCCGTCAGTGTCCAGGCGATCGCGCACAGCGTCCGCGCCGAAGGCGTGACGCGCATCGCGCTGGTCTCGGATGATCCCGCGCAGTTCTCGCCTGCCGACCTGCCAGCCGGCGTCACCATCCATCCGCGCGAGGAGATGGATGCCGTGCAGCGTGAGTTGCGCGAGGTCTCCGGCGTCTCGGTCCTGATCTATCAGCAGACCTGCGCCACGGAGAAGCGACGCCGGCGCAAGCGCGGGCAGATGGCCGACCCCAAGCGTTTCGCCTATATCAACGATCTCGTCTGCGAAGGCTGCGGCGACTGCTCGGTGGAATCCAACTGCCTCAGCGTCGAGCCGAAGGAGACAGCGTTCGGCCGCAAGCGCCAGATCAACCTCTCATCCTGCAACAAGGATTTTTCCTGCCTCAACGGCTTCTGCCCAAGCTTCGTCACCGTCGAAGGCGCGACGCGTCGGAAAAAGACTGCGAGCCAGATCGACGCGGTCGGCCACGCCGCAACGCTTCCTCTGCCCGCGACCGCAACGCTCGAGCGTCCCCACGATCTGCTGGTGACCGGCGTCGGCGGCACCGGCGTGATCACCGTCGGCGCGCTGATCGGCATGGCCGCCCACCTCGAAGGTCGCGGCGTCTCGGTGCTGGACTTCACCGGCTTTGCGCAGAAGTTCGGGCCTGTGCTGAGCTATATCCGGATTGCACCAAGTCCCGAGGCCCTGCACCAGGTGCGCATCGACCAGGGCGCGGCCGACGCGCTGATCGGCTGCGATCTCGTCGTCAGCTCTTCGCCAAAGGCGTCCGGCACCTTCCGGAAGGGCACGCGGGCCGCGGTCAATACTGCGGAAATGCCGACCGGCGACGTCGTCCGGTTTCGCGACGCCGACCTCGCCTCGCCCGCCCGCCTGCGCGCGATCGGCTGGGTCGTCGGTGAAGACAATCTCGGCACGATCAATGCCAACGCGCTGGCCGAGCGGCTGCTCGGCGATGCCGTCTATGCCAATATCATCATGCTCGGTTTTGCCTGGCAGCGTGGGCTGGTCCCGATTTCGCTAGAGGCGCTGCTGCGCGCGATCGAGCTCAACGGCGTCGCTGTCGAGCACAACAAGCAGGCCTTTGCCTGGGGCCGGATCGCGGCTTCCGATCCGGCCTTCCTGCCGAAGGTGAACGAAGCGCTCGCAGCCGAGACGCTCGACCAGATCATCGACCGTCGCGCCGACTTTCTCACCGCCTATCAGGACAGCATCTATGCGGCACGCTACCGGACGACCCTCGCAAGGGTCCGCGGTGCCGAAGCTGTTCTGAACAGCGAGGCTCTGACCGAGGCAGTCGCACGCGCCCTGTTCAAGCTGATGGCCTATAAGGACGAATACGAGGTGGCGCGGCTGCACATGCAAGCCGGATTCCTTGATGAACTGAAACGCGAATTCGAGGATGGCTTCAAAATCCAATATCACCTCGCCCCGCCGTTCCTGCCATCGCGGCGCGACGCCCGTGGACGCCCGCGCAAACGCGCCTTCAGTCAGTGGATCCAGACCCCTCTGACCATGCTCGCGCGCCTGAAGGTGCTGCGCGGAACGCCGTTCGATCCGTTCGGTTACACCGCGGAACGGCGCACCGAGCGCGAACTGATCGCGTGGTATGAAGGCCTGATCGAACGAATGCTCGGCGCGCTCGATACGGCGCCTCTTCCAGATCTCATCGCCATTGCAAAGGCGCCGATGGAGATCCGCGGCTACGGCCCCGTCAAGGACACCGCGATCGGGAAGGTGAAGACAGAGGTCGAGCGGCTGTTTAATGAACTCCACACGCCATCGCCGGCAAAGATGCGCGCCACCGGTTGAAGAACAGTGCGGGGGCGCGGGCTTTCAAAACGCCTATACGGCGGGACACGATGAAGATCGCGGCCCCGATCCCGATATTTCGATCGGGGTGGGCGCACCTTCCTTGTCGCCGTCGAACACGATCAGGACTCGTAGTCCGGTTGACGTCTTGTCCAGCGGCAGGAGCCCCTCCGGCTTTCGCTTCGGATCAAACGGCAAGTCCTTCAACAGTTCGACAGACTCTGACGCGCCGTCCCAGGCGTAAACGGCATAGAACCCGGGTCCGTCCGCAGCCGGACCTGCCAGGACGAGGATGCGATCCCCGAATGGTGCGAGATCGCGCACGCCGCGGCCGTCGCCGAGCGGCAGCCGGTACAGGCGATGGTCCGGGCTTTTTCCATTGCCAAACAAGGAAGCCACCTCGACCGACAGAACGACGGCGCATTTACCGTTCAGCACGGGGCCCCGGAAACCTGCGAGCAGGGTCCGATCGTCCTTGATCGCCACGCCTTCGATCGTCAGCCCGTTGGCCTCCAGCCGCATGTCCACGAAGGGGAGCAGAGCCGGTTCGCTCGCAATGACGTCTCTCAGTCTCGGCGTGCGCTCGAGGCCTGACGCGCTGCCGTCTTCACCGGTCGTGCGGAACCGGACGATCTGGCTGCTTGCGGCGATCTTCGCCTGAATCTTGTCGGCATCTTTCTTGGGATCGAGCTTGTGGTCCTTGTCTCGCGGATGGCCATGCGAGCCGATGACGTAAAAGTACCCTCCGGAGAAGGCGACGCCCTCGCCATCGAGCTCGAGCGCTTTGTCCTTGAACGTGTTGTCGATCAACTTGACCGGGCTGCCGGCGACAAGCTTGCCCTCGGTCAATTCGACGTATTGGGCGCCCTGAAGATTGTCGTCGATGACGAGGCACGAACGGGGAAACCCATCTGCGGTCGTGCAGGCGATACCACTGACATCCTTGGACTTGTCGCCGTCCTCACCGATCAGCCTTTTCTTGACCGGCCACTCATCGTCGGCCGCGGCAAGAGAAGGTTGCACGCCGCCCGCTGCCATGAGGCCGAGCAGGAAAGCCGCAATCCATCCCGTTCTGGCGAGAATCATCGAAGCTCCCTTCAGCGGTTGTCGGTTCAGATATGGCCAAGCCGTCCAGCTTCACCGCAATATGATGCCGCCAAACCCTACGAAGTTCTCACGCAATCGAACGTCGATCTGCCTGCCGCCTGTCGATGCGTCAAACATGGAAAAGCAAGAGCTGGAGAAGCGGAGGCCGCAAAGCCGGCCTGAACGAAACGTCACATCGAAGAAACAGGATCGGGCCCGAACCACTTCGGTCCAAAATGGATCACTCATATCTTAGGTTGTATTGTTCCAAATACCCCGGCGATGTCAACTCACTTTGTGAGAGACATGGAGTCGCCGGCGAAAGTGCTCATGAATACGGGTTGATCAGCTTCTGCTGCTCGGCGCTGTGGTGCACGAGCATGTCGATGAAGGTCCGGACCTTCGCCGACAGATGATGCCGGTGCGGATAGACCGCGTTCATCGACATCTCGACCGGGCGATATTCGGGCAGCAGCCGAACGAGGTGCCCAGCGTCGAGATCGCCCTGTACAAGAAAGCCGGCCATCAGGCAGACGGCCGCGCCCTCCAGCGCCACCTTCCGCAACGCTTCGCCGCTGTTGGTGATGAAGCTGCCGGAAACGCGCACCGATGCCGGCGAGCCCTTGCGATCGAAGAAGCTCCAATCGTCGCCGAAGGGATAGTTCAGATGCCGAGCGCAATTGTGTGTTGCGAGCTCGTCGAGCTTCTGCACACGACCATGCCGTTCGAGATAGTCGTGCGAGCAGCACAGCACGTGGCGCCAGGTGGCGAGGCTACGAACGATCAGACTCGAGTCCGGCGGCGAGGTCATACGCAGAGCGACGTCATAGCCCTCCTCGATGAGGTCGACCTCAGCTTCGCCCATGCGCAGATCGATCTTGAGCTCCGGATAGGCCGACAGGAGTTTTGCCGCAACGGGCGCGACGAAGGGTACCATGTGCGTGGCGACGTGGATGCGCAAAGTGCCGCGCGGCATCGATTGCAATTCGCTCGCGATGTCGTCGGCCTGTTCGAGATCGGCGAGGATCTGAGTCGAGCGGTCGTAATAGGCCTTGCCGATTTCGGTGAGGCTCACCTTCCGCGTGGTGCGGTTGAGCAGGCGCACGCCGAGCCGGTCCTCCAGCGCCTGGACGTGATTGCTCACCATGGTCGTCGACATGTTGAGCCGGCGGGCGGCGGCGGAAAAGCCGCCGTTTTCGACCACGTGAACGAAGGCGGTGAGGCTGGTGAAGCGATCCATGGCAACAGGCTCAGATTATCCGCTATTGCTGGATAATGCTTCCACAAATTCCAAGATTATCACAACGACCGGGACAGCGCATCTCAGGGGTTAACAGCGCACGATTCTGAGCGGGCGTCTGGGAAATCCGAGGATGCCATGTCGAACGCTTCTTATATCTCTGAAACTAATAACAAAATCGGTCTGTACCCATCCCGGCAGGCGATCAGACGAGCAGCGATCGGACTGGCGTTGGCGATCGGCATCGCGGTGGCCGGCGACTATGGCTACGATTACCTGAAAACGGGCCGCTACCTCGAATCCACCGACGATGCCTATGTGAAGGCCGACTCCACGATCATCGCACCAAAGGTGTCCGGTTACATCGCAAAGGTGCTGGTCGGCGACAACGAGACGGTTCGGGCAGGCCAGGCGCTGGCCAAGATCGACGACCGCGATTTCAAGGCTGCCCTCGACCAGGCACGCGCCGATGTCGCCGCCGGCGAAGCTTCGGTGCGCAATATCGATGCCCAGCTCGAACTGCAGCAGCCGATCATCGAGCAAAGCACGGCCGATGTCACCGCTGCCGACGCCAATCTGAAATTCGCCCAGGAGGAGCGTGCCCGCTACGACGATCTGATGAAGTCGGGCTCCGGCACCATCCAGCGCGCGCAGCAGACCGACGCGGCGCTGCGCGCCAGCAGCGCGCAATTGCAGCACGCGAAATTCGGCCTTCTGGCCGCACAGCGCAAGATCGACGTGCTCACCACCCAGCGCGCGCAGGCCACCGCTCAGCTCGAACGGGCCCGCGCGGTCGCGCAGCAGGCGGCGCTGAACCTGTCTTATACGGAGATCACCGCGCCGGTCGACGGCACGGTGGGCGCCCGGAGCTTGCGGGTCGGCCAATACGTGCAAGCCGGCACGCAATTGATGGCGGTCGTGCCGCTCGATGCGGTTTATGTCGTTGCGAACTTCAAGGAAACCCAGCTCACGCATGTGCGGCCGGGACAGCCGGTCGAACTGCACGTCGACAGCTTCCGCAACAAGACCCTGCGCGGCCACGTCGACAGCCTGTCGCCGGCGAGCGGGCTCGAATTCGCGCTGCTGCCGCCGGACAACGCCACCGGCAATTTCACCAAGATCGTGCAGCGCGTTCCAGTCAAGATCGTGCTCGACGACCACAACCTCACCGGCCTGCTGCGCCCCGGCATGTCGGCGGTGCCGACCGTGAACACCAAGCAGGCGGTGCTGGCCGAGCGCGAGACGGCCAAGCGACTGGCCGACACCACGTCTCGCGCGAACGGCGGCTGAATCCATGAGCACGCTGCAACCGACCGTCAACGCCACCGGTCTCTCCGCCTCCGCTGCGCCCGCCGCGCCGGCGGTGTCCGCAAAGACCTGGATTGCGGTGATCGGCGCCACGCTCGGCGCTTTCATGGCGGTGCTGAACATCCAGATTGTCAACGCCTCGCTCGCCGACATTCAGGGCGCGATCGGCGCCGGCATCGACGACGGCGGCTGGATTTCCACCTCCTATCTGGTCGCCGAGATCGTGGTGATCCCGCTCTCCGGCTGGCTCGCCCAGGTGTTCTCGATCCGCATCTATCTGCTCACCAACGCGATCCTGTTCCTGGTCCTGTCGGCAGCGTGCGCGCTGGCGCAGGACCTGCCGCAGATGATCGTGCTGCGCGCCGTGCAGGGGTTCACCGGCGGCGTTCTGATTCCGATGGCATTCACGCTGATCATCACGCTGCTACCGCGGGGAAAACAACCGGTCGGCCTTGCGTTGTTCGCGTTGTCGGCGACCTTCGCGCCCGCGATCGGTCCGACCATCGGGGGCTATCTCACCGAGAATTTCGGCTGGGAGTACATCTTTTACGTCAACCTCGTTCCCGGCGCGATTATGGTCGGCATGCTCTGGTACGCGCTCGACGCAAAGCCCGTGAAGCTGTCGCTCCTGCGCGAGGGCGACTGGGCCGGTATCATCACCATGGCCATCGGGCTCTCGGCGCTCCAGACCGTGCTGGAGGAAGGCAACAAGGACGACTGGTTCGGCTCACCCTTCATCGTCAAGCTGTCAGTGATCGCAGCCGTTGCACTGACCGCCTTCCTGATCATCGAACTGACGGTGAAGCAGCCGCTGCTCAATCTGCGCCTGCTCGTCCGCCGCAACTTCGGCTTCGGCATGCTCGCAAATTTCCTGCTCGGTATCGCACTCTACGGCTCCGTGTTCATCCTGCCGCAATATCTGGCTCGCATTCAGGGCTACAATGCCGAGCAGATCGGCATGGTGCTGGCCTGGACCGGATTGCCGCAGCTCCTCCTGATCCCTCTCGTGCCGCGCCTGATGCAGCGGTTCGACGCGCGGATGATCATCGGCGTGGGCTTCGTGCTGTTCGCTGCTTCCAACTTCATGAACATCTATATGACCAACGACTATGCCGCCGACCAGCTGCTGTGGCCAAATGTCGTTCGCGCCATCGGCCAAGCATTGGTGATGGCGCCGCTGTCGGCCGTCGCAACCGCAGGCATCGAGCCGGAGAACGCGGGTTCGGCCTCCGGCTTGTTCAACATGATGCGCAATCTCGGCGGCGCCGTCGGCATCGCACTGCTCCAGACCGTGCTGACGAAGCGCGAGCAGTATCACTCCAACGTGCTGATGCAGTCGGTCTCGGTGTTCGAGCAGGCCACCCGTACACGGCTGGAACAGCTCACTCAGTATTTCGTCAATCACGGCATCCTCGACCGTGCAGACGCCGCGCATCGTGCCTATGTCGCGATTGGCCATATCGTGCAGAAGCAGGCTTATATCTTCGCGTTCAGCGACACATTCTACCTGCTCGGCATGGCGCTGATCGTGGCTTTGGCTGCCGTCCTTTTCCTGAAGAAGCCCGGCCAGACCTCGGCTGGCGGAGCCCACTGACATCAACCGTAGGAAGCAAGGAGAACGACCATGAAGCCCCGCATGAACTTCTACCAGGCCGCCCCTGATACGATGAAAGCACTGATGGCGCTGGAGGAGCAGATCCAGTCTACCGGACTGGAGAAATCACTGATCGAGCTCGTCAAGATCCGGGCGTCGCAGATCAACGGCTGCGCCTTCTGCATCAACATGCACACCGAAGACGCCCGCAAGCGCGGCGAGACCGAACAGCGCATCTATCTGCTCAACGCCTGGCGCGAGTCTCCGCTCTATTCCGACCGCGAGCGCGCGGCGCTGGCCTGGACCGAGTCGGTGACACTGATTTCGGAGACGCACGCGCCCGACGATGTCTATCAGCAGGTCCGCGCACAGTTCTCCGATGCCGAGACGGTGAACCTGACCATGCTGATCGGCGCGATAAACGCCTGGAACAGGATCGCGATCGCTTTCCGTGCGGTCCATCCAGTGAAGGTGAAAGCGTCGGTGGCGTGAGCTGCGGCGCGCGCCTTGGGCGTGATGCGCACCGGACCGCGCCTCAATCTCAACTGTCATGCCCCGGCTTGACCGGGGCATCCAGTACGCTGAGGCGGATCCGTATACGACTTCCGTCTCTGGAATACTGGATCGCTCGGTCAAGCCGGGCGATGACCGCGGAGTGCGCGGCTAAACCGCCGTCGCCTTGGCGAACTCCACGTAGATCTCGCGCAGGCGCGTGGCCATCGGGCCGGGCTTGCCGTCGCCGATCTTCTTGCCGTCGATCGCAACCACCGGCTGGACGAACAGCGACGCCGAGGTCGCAAAGGCCTCCTTGGCAGCCAGCGCCTCAGCGACCGTGAACGAGCGCTCCTCGACGCGAAGCTGGCGCTCTTCGGCGAGCGCCACCACCGCCTTGCGGGTGCAGCCCGGCAGGATCGCGTTGGAGTTCTTGCGGGTCACGATGACGTCGTCCTTGGTGAGGATGAACGCCGAGGACGAACCGCCCTCAGTGACGTAGCCGTCTTCCAGCATCCAGGCCTCGCCCGCGCCGGCTTCGGCCGCGGCCTGCTTCGCCAGGACCTGCGCCAGCAGGGCCACGCTTTTGATGTCGCGCCGCTCCCAGCGGATGTCCGGTACGGTGATGACGTTAATGCCGGCCTTCGCCGACGCGGCGTTGATGATGTCCTTCTCCGAGGTGAACATCACCAGGCTCGACTTGACGTCGCCCTTGGGAAACGGAAAGTCGCGGCCCTTGTCGGCGCCGCGTGTCACCTGGAGGTAAACGAGGCCGTTCGTGAGCGTGTTGCGCGCGATCAGCTCCTTCTGCAGCTCGGTGATCCGCTCGACCGTCTCCGGAAGCCTCAAGCTGATCTCGCCGACCGAGCGCTCAAGCCGCGCCAGATGCGAGGCGTTGTCGACCAACTTGCCGTCGAGCACGGCCGAGACCTCATAGATGCCGTCGGCGAACAGGAAGCCGCGATCGAGGACCGAGATTTTGGCGTCCGAGAGCGGGACGAATGAGCCGTTGACGTAGGCGATCGGGTCCAAGGCAGGTCTCCTGGGGAGGAAGGGGATTTGGCTCTCGGTATAGGAGATTTGGCGAGCGCGATAAACCCTCGATCCGTCATTCCGGGGCATTCGCGAAGCGAATGAGCCCGGAATCCATCTCACCTCTCGCCTGCCGCCCAATCGATCCTCAGGTGCGCAATTGCGCACCATAGCTCGCGCTGCGCGCACCCCGGGATGACGCGGTGGTTAGTGGGAGAGAATCTTGGACAAGAACTTCTGCGCGCGGTCGCTGCGCGGCTTGCCGAAGAAATCGTCCTTTGCGGCGTCCTCGACGATCTCGCCGCGGTCCATGAAGATCACGCGATTGGCGACCTTGCGGGCAAAGCCCATCTCGTGGGTGACGACCATCATGGTCATGCCCTCGCGGGCGAGATCAACCATGACGTCGAGCACTTCGCTGACCATTTCGGGGTCGAGCGCCGAGGTCGGCTCGTCGAACAACATGACGATCGGATCCATCGCGAGCGCACGTGCAATGGCGACGCGCTGCTGCTGGCCGCCGGAGAGCTGCGCCGGGAATTTCTGCGCCTGCTCCTTGAGACCGACACGCTCGAGCAGCTGCATGCCCTTGGTGACGGATTTGTCGTGCGGGCGACCCAGCACCTTCTCTTGCGCGAGGCAGAGATTGTCGATGATCTTCAGGTGCGGAAACAGTTCGAAGTGCTGGAACACCATGCCGACGCGCGAACGCAACTTCGGCAGATTGGTCTTGGGATCGTTGACCTTGGTGCCGTCGACGCTGATGTCGCCGCTCTGGAACGGCTCCAGCGCATTCACGCATTTGATCAGCGTCGACTTGCCCGAGCCCGAGGGGCCGCAGACCACCACGACCTCGCCCTTGGTGACGCTGGTGGTGCAATCGGTCAGCACCTGGAAGCTCGGCGTGTACCATTTGTTGACGTGGCTGATTTCGATCATGAGCGGCTAGCCCTAGCGAATGATGGCGATGCGCGCCTGCAGGCGGCGGACGCCGAAGGACGCGATACAGGAAATGGTGAAGTAGACGACCGCTGCGAACAGATACATTTCGACCAGGCGCCCGTCGCGCTGCGCCACCTTGCTCGCCGCTCCCAGGAAATCCGTAATCGACAGGACGTAGACCAGCGAAGTGTCCTGGAACAGAACGATGGTCTGCGTGATCAGAACCGGCAGCATGTTGCGGAAGGCCTGCGGCAGCACGACGTAGCGCATGGTCTGGGCGTAGGTCAGCCCTAGCGCGCTGGCGGCGGCCGGCTGGCCGCGCGAGATCGACTGGATGCCGGCGCGCATGATTTCGGAGAAGTACGCCGCCTCGAACATGATGAAGGTGATGAGTGAGGACGCGAACGCGCCGACGCTGATCGGGCGCGAGGCGCCGGTCAGCCACTGCCCGATATAGGGCACCAGAAAGTAGAACCAGAAGATCACCAGCACCAGCGGCAGCGAGCGCATGAAGTCGACATAGACCCCGGCGATCCGGCCGAGCAGCTTGAGGCCGGACAGGCGCATCAGCGCGAGCGCGGTGCCGAAGACAAGGCCACCGAGGGCCGCGAGGCCCGTCAGCGTCAGCGTGAACGTCATGCCCTCGAAGAACAGATAAGGCAGTGCGCGGCGGATGACGTCGAAATCGAGATTGGCGAACATCGCTTATTTCCCCGTGATGTAACCGGGGATCGCGACCCAGCGCTCGAGGAAGCGCATGGCGGTCACGACGACGGCGTTGACGAGAAGATAAAGGATGGTTGCGGCGGTGAAGGCCTCGAACACCTGGAACGAGAATTCCTGCATCGAGCGCGCCTGCCCGGTCAGCTCGAGCAGGCCGATGGTGATCGCGACGGCGGTGTTCTTGATGGTGTTGAGGAACTCGGACGTCAGCGGCGGCAGGATGATGCGGAATGCCATCGGCAGCAGCACGTAGCGATAGCCCTGCGCGGTCGTCAGGCCCAGCGCGGTTGCGGCCATCTTCTGCCCGCGCGGCAGTGAGCCGATGCCGGCCTGCAGCTGCACGGCCACGCGCGCCGACATGAAGAAGCCGACGCCGATCGCCGCCGTCCAGAACGGCGCGTTCGGCAGCTGTTTCAGCCAGATGCCGGCGCCTTTTGGCAGCAGTTCCGGCAGCACGAAGAACCACAGGAAGAGCTGCACGAGCAGCGGCATATTGCGGAAGAATTCGACATAGGCAAAGCCGAACCAGTTCGCCCCCTTCGATGGCAGCGTACGCATCACGCCAACCAACGAGCCGGTGACCAGCGCGATGACCCAGGCCAGCGCCGCGGTCTTGAGGGTCAGCACCAGACCCGACAGCAGCATGTCGAGATAGGTGCCGGTCCCCATCGGGTTCGGCTGGAAAAAGATTCCCCAGTTCCAGTTATAGTTCACGTGTCCCCCGCGCGAACGCGCCCTTTGTCCCGGCGCCTATGCAAATGTCCGGCCACCCCAGTGTCAAGAGTGGCCGGACATGATTTCGATCGAAAGATCGAGGTTTTGCTTACTTATAGTCGTCCGGGTTCGGTGAGTCCGTGGGCTTGGCGAACTCGTTCTTCAGTTCGGCCGAGATCGGCGTGTTGAGATTGAGGCCCTTCGGCGGGATCTTGGCCGTGAACCACTTCTCGTAGATCTTCTGGGCTTCACCGGAGGTGTAGAGCGCGGCGGTCGCGGCATCGACCACCTTCTTGAAGGCGGCGTCGTCCTTGCGCAGCATGATGCCGTAGGGCTCGGGCTTGGAGAAAGCGTCCTTGGAGATGGCGTAGTCATCCGGCGACTTCGAGCCGGCGACGAGGCTCGCCAGCAGGATGTCGTCCATGACGAAGGCGACCGCACGGTCGGTCTCGACCATCAGGAAGGCTTCGGCATGGTCCTTGGCCGGAATGATGTTGGCGCCGAGGCTCTTGGCGACGTTGGCTTCGGTAAGCTGCTTGATGTTGGTGGTTCCGGCGGTCGAGACCACCGTCTTGCCCTTGAGATCGTCGATCGACTTCAGGCCGCTCGACTTCTTGAAAACGTAGCGGCTGGCGGTCAGGTAGTGGGTGTTGGTGAAGGCGACCTGCTTCTGGCGCTCGGCATTGTTGGTGGTCGAGCCACATTCGAGGTCGATCGTGCCGTTCGCCATCAACGGGATGCGGGTCGCCGACGTCACCGGATTGAGCTTGACCTCGAGCTTGTCGAGCTTGAGCTCCTTCTTCACGGCGTCGACGATCTTGTAGCAGATGTCCATCGCGAACCCGACGGGCTTCTGGTTGTCGTCGAGATAGGAGAACGGGATCGAGGAGTCGCGGAAGCCCAGCGTGATCGCGCCGGTGTCCTTGATGTTCTTCAGCGTGCCGGTCAGCTCCTGGGCCCCGGCCTGGCTGACGGCGAAGGTCGCGGCGAGCGCGAGGCCGATGCTACGGAAGTGTTTCACTTTTTTGGTCCCCTTTCAGGATGATGCGGCCCGGATGCAAGCACAGATTGGGCCGGATTAGAATGTGACTTTCGGCTGGATCGCGGCGCAGGTTAACGGCTCAGGTTAGCGGCTTGGGCAATTCCCCGAGATCCCAGAACAGCCCGGCCATGACCGTCAAGGCCTCTTCGGTCAAAGGCAGCAGGATGTGCTCATTGGGCGCATGCTGGGAGCAGCCGGGATAGGAGTGCGGGACCCAGATCGTCGGCAGGCCCAGGATCTCGGAAAACACGTCGTTGGGCAGCGAGCCGCCGAAGTTCGGCAGCACCGCCGGCGGCTTGCCGGTGGTCTCTTGCACCGAATCCGCCGCCCATCTGATCCAGGGGCTGTCGAAATCGGTGCGCGATGCAGCAAAACTCTGGGCCGCCCGCACTTCGACCATGGGAAAACCGCGTCCGGCCAGATGCGCGCGGATGGCCTCGATCAGCCCATCAATTTTGGTGCCGACCACAAAACGCAGTTGCAGCACGGCATTGGCATGGCCCGGAATGGCGTTGGCCGGCTTCTCGATATTGCCCGAGGACATCGCCAGCACTTCCAGCGTATTCCAGGCGTAGAGCCGCTCGGCGGCCGAAAGCCCCTCCTCGCCCCAGTTCTCGGCCAGCGCCGGCTCGTCCTCGGTAGGGACCACCTGCACATCGGCCAGATAGCTGCGGATCTGGTTGGTGAGCCGCGGCGGCTTCAGCGCGTCAAGCTGGAGGCGGCCGTGGCCGTCGACCAGCGTGGAGATCGCGTTGACCAGAATGGTCGCGGGGTTGGCCAGCACGCCACCCCAATTGCCGGAATGGTGACCGCCATCGCGCAAGTTCACATCCAAATGGATGCGGATGCCACCGCGGCAGCCAAGGAAGAGCGTCGGACGGTCGGCGGACAGGCGCGGCCCGTCGGAGGCCATGAACAGATCGGCCTTGAGCGCGTCGCGATTGAGATCGCAGACCTTGCCGAGATCGGGCGAGCCGATCTCCTCGCCCATCTCGACGATGAACTTGGCGTTGAAGCCGAGCTTGCCGCCACGGGCCTCGCGCACGGCGCGCAGCGCCGCCATGTTGATGCTGTGCTGGCCCTTGTTATCGGCGGTGCCGCGGCCGTAGAGTCGCGTGCCCGCAACCGTCGTGCGCCAGGGATCGCGGCCGTCGCGCCACTCGCCCTCCATGCCGTCGACGACATCACCATGGCCGTAGATCAGCACGGTCGGCGCTGACGCGCTCTCATGATGCTCGGCGAACAGGAACGGCGCCTTGCCGCTCGGGGACTCAACGATGCGGCTGGAAAAATCGAGCGCAGCAAACGAGGGCATCATCTCCTGTTCCAGATAGCCACGCAGCTCGGCCCCGCGCGACGGATTCTGGCTTTCGGTCCGATAGGCGACGCGGCGGTCGAGCTCGGTGAGGAATGCGCCGGATTTGAAATCCTCACGGGCGCGGGAGATGGCGTCGGCTCTGGTCATGACTCACTTTTCGGACTTCGCGCGAAGGACCCTACCCGAGAAAGAGTGCCCTTCGAAAGTGGCGGGGAGTGGATTGTTCTTGTAGTTCGCTTGCAGTTCTCTTGTGTTCTCTTGCGATTTCGTTCTTGCTCGCTTGAGATTGGCTTGCCAAGGGCGGGCGTACCGCCAATTTTGGCCTTGCCAAGCGCAAACCATATGCAAGAACGTCGCCAAGTTGGGCGTCAAGTTGGGGCGCACGTCTATCATTCGAAGAGCGCTCAGTACAGGGCGCCGAGGGACCATCATGGCCAAGCAGATTAGGCTCAACGCCTTCGCGATGAATTGCGTCGCACATCAGTCACCCGGCCTGTGGACCCATCCGCGCGACCGCACCGCCGAGTATAACCGCCTGCCCTACTGGATCGATCTCGCCAGGACGCTGGAGCGGGGCCGCTTCGACGGGCTGTTCCTGGCCGACGTGCTCGGGGTCTACGACGTCTATGGCAACAGCCCTGACGCGGCGTTGCGCAACGCAGCACAGACGCCGTCAAACGAGCCGCTGCTGTTGCTCTCGGCCATGGCCGCGGTGACGCAAAATCTCGGCTTCGGCGTGACCAGCAATTTGTCGTTCGAACCGCCCTATCCGTTCGCACGGCGAATGTCGACGCTCGATCATCTCACCGAGGGCCGGATCGGCTGGAATGTCGTCACCGGCTATCTCGACAGCGCCGCCCGCGGCGCCGGCAAGGACAAGCAGGCCGGACACGACGACCGCTACGACATCGCCGACGAATATATGGAGGTGGTCTACAAGCTCTGGGAAGGAAGCTGGGAGGACGACGCCGTGCTGCGCGACCGCAAGCGCGGCATCTTCACCGATCCGACAAAAGTTCATCGCGTCAACCACGAGGGCGCGAACTACCGCATCAACAACACCATCCATCTCAGTGAGCCCTCGCCCCAGCGCACGCCGGTGCTGTACCAGGCCGGCACCTCGCCGCGCGGCCGGCAGTTCGCGGCCAAGCACGCCGAATGCGTCTTCATGTCGGGACCATCGGCCAAGATCATTGCGCCGCGCGTGTCGGCGATCCGCCAGGAAGCCGCCGCTCTTGGTCGCAATCCGGCGGAGATCCTGATGTTCTCGATGATGACGATCATCCTCGGCAACACGGAGGCCGAAGCGGCTGCGAAATATGCCGACTACCGCTCGCACATCAATCCGGAAGGCGCGCTCGCGCTGATGTCGGGATGGACCGGCATCGACTTCTCCGGCTATGAGCTCGACCAGCAAGTGCGACACGTCCAGAACGATGCCGGCCGCAGTGCCCTCGACAACGTTACACGGGGTGATCCTGACCGTGTCTGGACCGTGCGCGACGTCATCGAGCATGTCGGCATCGGCGGTGCCGGCCCCGTCGTCGTCGGCACGCCCGAAAGCGTCGCCGACAAGATCGAGGACTGGTTCGAGAAGACCGACGTCGACGGCCTCAATGTTGCGTTTGCGATCTCGCCAGGCGATTTCGAGGACATTTCGGACATGCTGGTGCCGGAGCTGACCAAGCGCGGGCGGTATAAGCCCGAGTATGCGAAGGGCACGCTGCGCGAGAAGCTGTTCGGCGGCGGCCGCGCAAGGCTCGATGCGCCGCATCCCGCGGCGGGATATCGGGTGGGAAATAAGGGATAGACGGAAAGTCGCGCCACCCCCTCGCTGTCATGCCCCGGCTTGACCGGGGCATCCAGTACGCCGCGGCCATTCGGCTCAATCACCGCCGCCTCTGGAATACTGGATCGCCCGATCAAGTCGGGCGATGACAACTGAGTATGTGGCGGCCTCGGCGCAATAGCTCTGCCACCGCCCTACACCTTCCCGTCCACCATCACCTCGATCAGCTTCGTGCCCGGCCGATTGAACGCCGACGCCAGCGTCGCTTTCAGCTCGCTGGGATCGCTGACCTTGATCGCCTCGCACCCCAGCGCTTTCGCGACGCCGGCGAAATCCACGGGTGGATCGACGAAATCCATGCCGACATAATTGTCGTCGCCGTGGAAGGCGAGCAGGCGCTGCTTGATGATGCGGTAGCCGCCATTGTTGGCGATGACGACGTTGAGCGGCAGCTTGTGATGCGCCGCGGTCCACAGCGACTGGATCGAATACATCGCGCTGCCGTCGCCCGAGAAGCAAACGACGGGGCGATCCGGATTGGCGATGCTGGCGCCGACCGATGCCGGCAGGCCCCAGCCGATGCCGCCGGACGCGAGGCCGTGATAGCCGTAGCGATCGCGATGCGGCCGCAGCGCCGTGATCTGGCGGCTCGAGGTGAGGCCTTCGTCGACCAGGATGGCATTTTCCGGCATGGCCTCGACCATTTGCAGCACCAGGAAGTCCGGATCGATGGGGCTGCGGCCTGCGCTCTTGCCGATCTGCTCAACCAGCACGGCGCGGCGCGCGGTCCAGTTCTTCGGCGCCAGCTCGGCGAGGCGCTGCTTCGCCCGGCTCGCAAGTGCTGCACCGCCCATCTCCTTCAGCACCGGGATCAGCGCGCGCAGCGTTTCCTTCAAATCCGCCTTCAGCGCGATCTCGACGCCGTAGTTCTTGGCGATCTCCCAATCGACGAGACCGATCTGGACGATGCCGAGACCCTCCGGCAGCGCATCGACCTCACTGTAAACCGACATGCGCAAGGGATCGCCGCCGAGCGCGATCAGGAGGTCATATGACGCAAGCGTATCGCGCGCGACCTTCTGCACGCGCGCCAGGGTACCGACGAAGCTCGGACTCTCCGAGAGGAAGTGCGAGCCAAAGGGCGTCGAGGACTGGTAAGCGGCCGCGCCGAGCAGCTCCGCGAGTTCGGCCGCCTCCTTCAGGGCGTCACTCTTCACCACCTCGTCCATGGTAACGATGACGGGACGCTCCGCCCTAAGGAGCCGCGCCGCAAAGGCTTTCAACGCTTCGTCCGATGGTCTTGTCCGCGCGTCGATGCGGGTAGAGCGACCGAGGTCGATCCCGGCCTCGCTGTTCAGGATGTCGCCGGGCAGCGAGATGAACACCGGCCCGGTCGGCGGCGTGGTCGCGACCTTGGCGGCGCGGCGGACGATACGGGGCAAATCCTCCAGCCGCGTCACCTCCACCGCCCATTTCACCAGTGGTTCGGCCATCCGCACCAAGGGGCCATACAGAACCGGCTCCATCAGGCCGTGGCCCTGCTCCTGCTGTCCCGCGGTCAGGATCATCGGCGTGCCCGTGAACTGGGCGTTGTAGAGCGAGCCCATCGCGTTGCCGAGCCCCGGCGCGACATGGACGTTGCAGGCGACGAGCTTGCCGGAGGCGCGGCTATAGCCATCGGCGATCGCGACCACCAGGCTCTCCTGCATCGCCATCACATAGGTGAGGTCGGGATGGTCCTTCAGCGCATGCATGATCGGCAACTCGGTGGTGCCGGGGTTTCCGAACAGATGCGTGATGCCCTCGTCCTTGAGCAGCGCGAGAAAGGCGGAGCGGCCGGTGATGTTGTTCTTCATGTTTCCTCCGAGAGCGGACGTTGCCGCAAGGACGAACGGCATGATGGCCGAAATCTTGCTAGACGCGCAAGGAAGTGCGGTCATGGCTGCGTTGCGCGTGACGGTCTCGTGTCCCGGACGCGGCGCAGCGCGTTAGCGGTGCGACGCAGAGCCGGGACCAGATTCGCGACGAGCTCGCCGATGCATGGGCCCCGGCTCAGCAGCGCATCACCGAACCGGACGATGCTGCGCATCGCCGGGGAGGTGCTGCGCTGCGTCCGGGGCACGAGAGCGGAGCTACATCTCCTCCCGTCCCAATTCGAACGGATCCTCGCCACCTGCGCGCTTCTTCTTTTTCGAGCGTTGCCAGACCACGCCGGGAAAACCCTTCAGCGGCACCAGCGGCTCGCCGGTATAAGCCCATTCCTGCAGCTCTTCGATCGCGATGTGGTAGAGCGGTTGCCGACCGGTGCGCTCGTTGAAAAGCGCGCGGGGGATGTTGACCATGTGCGGGCCGCGCGGGCGCTCATAGGCGATCGGCGTGCCGCAATGCGAGCAGAAGCTGCGCGCGGTCCTGGTGGCCTTGTCCTCGTAGCGGGTGAGCGCGGTCTTGCCTGACATGATGCGAAACCGCTTCTTCCAGCTTCCGACGTAGGTCGCGTAGGCCGCGCCGTGAGCGCGGCGGCTGGCGACGGAGTGATCGTGCCAGGCCCAGCGCGCGGGGATGTCGATCTCGAAGGTGACCTTGCCGCAGAGGCATTGGCCGGTGGCTGTACCTGCGGCGGCTGCGGCTTTGGCCATAGTCTCTCCTCATCGTCATCGCGAGCGTAGCGAAGCGATCCAGAATGTTTCCGCGGAGGCAGTCTGGATTGCTTCGCTGCGCTCGCAATGACGGAGTTTGTAGCGCGGTCGGAGCTACACGAGATCCGTAGCCCGGATGGAGCGAAGCGCAATCCGGGGTCTTTGCCTCGCAGAACGAAAAACCCGGATTTCGCTGCGCTCCATCCGGGCTACGAAGGAACCTACGCCGGCGTCAGCTCGTCGTACACCGGATAATCCGTATACCCCTTCTCCTCACCGCCGTAGAACGTCGCACGGTTGTACGGCGTGATCGGATAGTCGTGCTGCAGGCGGCGCGGCAGATCGGGATTGGAGATGAAGATGCGGCCGAAGGCGATGATATCGGCATGGCCCTCGGCGATCGCCGCGTTCGCTGTCTCGCCGACAAACCCGCCAGCGGTCATCAGCACGCCGCTGTAGTGCGGGCGGAACAGCACCATTGCGGAGGGCACATTCTGCCAGTTGACGTCGGCGCGGCCCGCACCGCTCGAGCGCGGCTCGATGAAATGCAGGTAAGCGAGGCCGAGCTTGTCGAGCGACTTCACAACATGCGTGTAGAGCGGCATCGGGTCGGGCTCGCCGGAATCATTGGCGATGCCGTGGGGTGACAGCCGCACGGCGACGCGGTTCGCACCCCAGACGTCGATCGCAGCGTGCGTGACTTCCAGCAGAAGTCGCGCGCGGTTCTCGATCGAACCGCCATATTGATCGGTGCGCTGATTGCTGCGCGATTGCAGGAATTGCTCGAGCAGGTAACCGTTGGCGCCGTGGATTTCGACACCGTCGAAACCGGCCGCGAGCGCGTTCTTGGCACCTTGCCGGAACGCCTCGACAATATCCTTGACCTCTTCGGTCTCCAGCGCGCGCGGCGTCTCATAGTCGGAGATCTTGCCGTCGGCCGTCATTGCCTTCATCCCTTCCGCCTTGATCGGGATCGCCGAAGCGGAAACCGGCAACTCGCCGCCATGGAAGGAGGAGTGCGAGACGCGGCCGACATGCCAGAGCTGGAGGAAGATGATGCCGCCCTTGGCGTGCACCGCGTCGACCACCTTGCGCCAGCCGGCGATCTGCGCCTCCGAATAGATGCCGGGCGTTGCCGGGTTGCCGCGACCGTGCGAGAGCACCGGCGAGGCTTCGGCGATGATCAGGCCGCCCTTTGTGGCGCGTTGGCCATAATATTCGGCGTTGAGCGGGCGCGGCGAAAAGCTCTCGCGCGCGGCCCGCATACGCGTCAGCGGCGCCATCGCGACGCGATCGCGAGCTTGTACGGACCGACCTGTAACGGCTTGAACAACGCCTCGAATTTCATGGGGGGCACCGACTGGCTATGAAAGGATGCGGATCATATATCGAAGGGCGGCCACCGGAAAAGTCGCCGCCCCACAGAAAAGCAGATATTCCCTCTCGCGGAAGGCGGGAGAGAACAGATGTTACGCCGTCTTGATCCAGACGGCCTTCACGTTGAGATATTCCTCGACGTGCTGCTTGCCGGACTCGCGGCCGTAGCCGCTCATCTTGTAACCGCCGAAAGGCACGGCCGGATCCATCGCCTGGTAGCAGTTCACCCACACCGAACCGGCGCGCAGCGACTTCGCAACCGCATGCGCCTTGCTGACGTCGCGCGTCCACAGGCCGGAACCGAGGCCGAAGGTGGTGTTGTTGGCGCGTTTGACGAGCTCGTCCATGTCCTTGAACGCGATCGCGGAGATGACGGGACCGAAAATCTCCTCCTGCGCGATGCGCATGTTGTCCTGGACGCCTGCGAACACGGTCGGCGAGACGAAAAAGCCCTTCGACAGCGCGCCCTCGGTGACACGGCCGCCGCCGGCAAGCGCCCTCGCGCCTTCCTTCTGGCCGATGTCGAGATAACCGGTGACGCGCTCGAGCTGCTGCTCGGACACTAGCGGGCCGATCTGCACATTGGGATCGAGACCGTTGCCGACTTGCAGCTTCTTGCCGAACTCGGCGACGCGGCCAACGAATTCCTCGTAGATCGCCTGCTCGACGAACAGACGGGTGCCGGCGCTGCAGATCTGTCCGGAATTGGCGAACACCGCCATCGCGGCACCGGGCACGGCGGCATCGAGATCGGCATCCGCGAACACGATGTCCGGCGACTTGCCGCCGAGCTCGAGCGAAACGCGCTTGAGATTGCCGGCGGAGGCCCGGATGATCGACTGACCCGTGACATGCGAGCCGGTGAAGGCGACCTTGTCGACGTCGTGATGCGAGGCGAGCGCGGCGCCCGCGGTCTCGCCGTAGCCGGGCACGACGTTGATGACGCCGGGCGGAATACCCGCTTCCATTGCGAGCTCCGCGATGCGCAGCGAGGTCAGCGGCGCCTCCTCGGCGGGCTTGAGCACCACGGTGCAGCCGGTCGCGATTGCGGGACCGATCTTCCAGATCGTCGCGGTGAGCGGACCGTTCCAGGGAATGATCGCGCCGACGACGCCGATCGGCTCCTTCAGCGTATAGGAGAAGATTTCGCCAGGAAGCGAGTTCGCGATGGTCTCGCCATGGATCGCCGTGGTCTGGCCGGCGTAGTAACGCAGCATGCCGACGGCGCGCAGACGATAGGCGCGGGTGCGGCTGAGCGGCGCACCCATGTCGAGCGTGTCGAGCTGCGACAATTCGTCGAAATTCTTCTCGACGAGATCGGCAAGCTTCAGAAGCAGGTTCTGCCGCTCGAACGGCTTGACCTTGCTCCAGGGTCCTTCGAAGGCGCGGCGGGCGGCGGCGACCGCACGATCGATGTCTTCCTTGTCACCCTCGGCGACCGTTGCGAGCAACTCGCCTGTCGCGGGATTGTGGGTCTCGAAGCGCTTGCCCGAGGCTGCATCGACCCACTTCCCGTCGATCAGCATCTGCTTGTAGGACCCGTTCGCGAACGGATGACGCGTGATCGGAATAGCCTGCGACACAGCCATGGCTGCACTCCCTGTCAGGTGATTGATTGGTTCGATCTGGGCGGGATCGTTGCGTCAAAGGATACAGCGGTGCCGGATAGGCGTAAAGGCAGCGCGGAACGAAGACCTCCCATGCCGACTTGTGCGGGGTCGCGCACCGCCATGTTATAACTCGAGCAAGCCCCCTCCGGAGACATCCCATGCCACATTCCGCCATCGTCAAAGACAATGTTGCCGTGATCACCGGTGGCGCGTCTGGTATCGGGTTGGCCGCGGCCATGGCCTTCGCGCGCGCTGGAATGAAGGTGTGTATCGCGGATGTCGACGGGGCTCGGCTGACCGAGGCCGCAACAAAACTGTCATCCGTCACCGATGCCACAAAGGTGATGACCTTCGCCGTCGATGTCAGCAGGGCCGACAGCGTGATGGAACTGGAGCGGGCCGTGGGCGCGCATTTCGGCGGAACCGACATCCTCATGAACAATGCCGGCATCCAGCCAGGCAGCACTCTGTTCGAGGAGCCCGACAATTGGCAGCGCATCATCGCCATCAACATGTGGGGCATCATCAACGGCTCGCGCACCTTCGCGCCCAACATGATCGCGCGCGGCAAAGACGGCCTCATCATCAACACGGGCTCGAAGCAGGGCATCACCACGCCGCCGGGCGATCCCGCCTACAATGTCTCCAAGGCCGGGGTGAAAACATTTACCGAAGCGCTCCAGCACGAGCTGCGCAACACAAAGGATTGTCGCGTCACGGCACACCTGCTGATCCCCGGCTTCGTCTTCACCGGCCTCACCGCGAAGGGACGCACCGAAAAGCCGGCCGGCGCCTGGAGGCCGGAACAGACGATCGATTTCATGCTGGCACGGCTGGAGGTGGGCGACTTTTACATTCTCTGCCCGGACAATGACGTACCGCGCGCGCTCGACGAGAAGCGCATGGAATGGGCCGCCGGCGACATCATCGAGAACCGCCCGCCACTGTCGCGCTGGCACCCGGACTATGCGGATGCGTTCAAGAGGTTTGTGGAGGGGAAGTAGGGGCGAAAGAGGAGTGGCCGCCTTCCTTCTCCCCTTGCGGGAGAAGGTGGCGCGAAGCGCCGGATGAGGGGTATGCATCCGCGAATTCAACTGCGTGAAGGTGCTCGCCGAGAGAGTCCCCTCACCCGTCTCGCCGCTTTGCGGCGAGCCACCCTCTCCCACAGGGGGAGAGGGGAAGAGCCTACAGCGTCTCTTGCTGATGCCCGCAATTCTTGCAAGCGAACTTGACCCGGGTTTGGCCTTTCTCCGCCTGGACCCGGTTCGGCGCGCCGCACTTGCCGCAGACGGCCTCGATGCGGGTCGCGCCCTGCTTGACGACGATGGTCTTCTTTTCCATCGATTCGCGGATCAGGCGCTCGGCCTCTTCACGCAGCGATTGTTTCGACAAAGCTCGTCTCCGCCTCTGAAAAGCGCGAGAGCCATATCCCACCTGCAGCCGAAGCACAATGCGTGATGCGGATCACGACCATCAAGACGTCGTTCCGGATGGTTGCGGACGCGAGAGCCGCGGCGCGAGCTGCTCCGCGGCTCTCCTGCTTTTCGTCCGGATCGGCTCCAGGCATCTTTTTTTCAAGCGGCCTTGGAAACCTCCATCAGCAGCCGCTCGGCCTTCGCGTCCTCGATGCGGTTCACCAGCCGGCTGCTCTCGTGATTGTCACGCACGGTCTTGGTCAAGGTGATGCAGGTCTGGATCAGCATGACTATACCCATGGTGAGATAGCCCTTCATCCAGAAGTCGATCGGCAGGAAGAAGACGCCGATAGCGACGAGGAACGCGGAGGCTGCAAAGGACGCGTAAGTGAAGGTCACCCAGGCGCTGCTATGGGGCTGGCCGTTCTGGTTCATGATGGTCTCCTGTTGGCTTGAATGATGATGGGTTGGGGATCAGGCAGTCGGCGTGCGGTTGGACTTCAACCGCGCCAGCACGTCGTCCGCAGTCGTCTTCAGCCGCGGGCCAAAGCCCTGCTCGGCGAGTCTCTCGGCGGTAGCGAGGGGGCCCGTGGCCGCATCGAGTTCGACCAGCGCGTCGTCGGCAGCCTGGGCTTCCATCTGCCGATCGCGCAGACGCCTCAGGGTGCTCTCCGCCTCCGGCAGCGTGGATTCGTAAGGACGCGCGGCCTCGATGCCGCTGCGGCGAAGCGAGCGCACCGCCTCCGAGGCGCGGGCGACGCGACGGCCCCGATCGAGCTCGGTGATGCGGGCCTGCGCGGCTGCGACGTGCCGCTTCAGCCGGGCGATCTCGGTCGCGAACAGCGCACGAGCCGTCATCGCCGCATCGCGGTCGGCCTCAAGGCCTGCGATGGCCTCGGCGGCGTCCCTGGCGAGATCCTCACGGCCGCCGTCGAGCGCCGCAACCGCGCGCGTTTCGAGATCGGCGATCCGCGCGACGGTTGCCTCGAGCTTGCGGCCCTCCTGCTGATCCTGCGCGATCGCCAAGGCCAGCGTCCGCTTGCTGCGCTCGACGGCCGCGGCCGCATCGCGCATCTGCTGGTCGAGGATCAGAAGGGCCGTCCGGTCTTCCAGTTCTTCGCCCGCGGCGGCCACGCTGCCGCGGAAAAGTGTCACTACGGTCTTGAACATTGGCTACTCCCTGTTATGAGCGCTGCTCACAAACTCTTTGTAGCAAAGAACTTGAACAATGTTCAAGAGAAATTTGAGCAACGCTCAAAATTTGGCTGACTTATGTCTAAAGCCTTGGAACGTCGAGAGAAACTTCGAACCGACCTCATCCTGGCGGCGGAGCGGATGATCGCCGACCGCGGATTGTCCGGCCTGAAAACCCGCGATCTCGCCCGCGAGATCGGCTGCGCCAATGGCGCGGTCTACAATCTCGTGGCCGACATGGACGAGCTGATCCTGCGCGTGGGCTCGCGCACGCTGCTCCGGCTCGACGAGGCGCTCAGCGCAGCGGAAAGCGCGGGCGAACCGCCGCCGCAAGAGAGCCTGGTCCGCATCGCCATCGCCTATTGCGATTTCGCGGCGGAAAATCTCCAGCTCTGGCGCGCGCTGTTCGAGCACCGCATGCAGTCCGACAAGACCGTCCCCGACTGGTCCGTCGCAGACCAGATGCAACTGTTCCGCCACATCTACCAGCCGCTGGCCACGCTGTTTCCGAAGCGTAGCTCCGAGGAGCTTGGCATCACGGCGCGCAGCCTGTTCTCGGCGGTGCATGGCATGGTGGCGCTGGGACTGGAGCAGAAGCTGGTTGCCGTGCCGCTGCCGGCGCTGCGCGAAGAAATCGCTCGCCTCGTGCGAGCGATGATTGACGGATTGATCGCGCAAGCGGGGTAGAAGCGCGCGGCAGCAGGGGTCGTGGAAAGCTTGCCGCCACCCAGCGACTAGCCCCGAATATTGCTTCGATTGAGTGACGCAGCTCCCGTCTTCTCCGACGGAAAGCCCCGATCCAGCCGCGCCGCGCTCGCGCCCAGCATCGCTGCGTCGAGCTTGCCCTGCCGCGCCCCGTCCAAGGCACAGGCGAAGACGCGATAGAACTGCGCACCGTCATAGGCGACCAGCAGCAGATCGATGCCGGCATTGATCGCCTCGACCACGGCCTTGCAGACGTCGTTCTGGTAGATCGCGCCCATCACCAGGTCGTCGGTCATCACCACTCCCTGGTAACCCCATGTCTCGCGGATGATGCCCTCGACGACGCGTTTCGAATGCGATGCGGCGCGATCGGGATCGACGGCGGTGAGCGTGACATGGCCGACCATGAGCGCGCTGCGCGAATGCGATAGCACGTCGCGGAACGGGAGCCAGTCGGATGCCTCGAGCTCCCTCACCGGCGTGTCGAGATTGGCGCTGAAATGATGCGTGTCGGCACGCACCCGGCCGATGCCCGGAAAATGCTTGAGCGTGGCACCGACGCCGAATTGCTCCAGCCCGCGCACATAGGCGCTCGCAATCGTGCTGACGACAGCCGGATCGGTCGCGATCGCGCGCTGGCCGATCAGCGTGTGGAAATCGAGCCGGTTACGCCGCGCCGGTGGCTTGAGGTCGAGCACTGGGGCGAGATTGAGGTTGACGCCGAGGTCCGCGAGCTCGCGGCCGTGGATGCGGCCGAACTCTTCGGCTTTGGCCTGCTGGTCGTCGGGAGCAAGCCCGGCGAGCGTCGCCAGCGCCGGCACTTTCGTCAGCGGCGGCGCGAGATGCCCAACGATGCCGCCCTCCTGATCCGCAGCAACAACCAGCGGCGGCAGGCCCGCTGCGCGCCTGATATCCTGGAGCGCGGCGATCTCGGTCCGCAGCGCCTCGACGGTCCTGCCGCGGATGTTGTGCCGGGTGACATAGACGCCGCCGATCAATCCTTGCCCGGCAAGGCGCGCGACCTCGGGAAACGAGGAATAGCCGACCATGAAGTGCGGCCCGAGCTGACGCGCTTCCGCCGCGCTGACGCCGAGGACATCGTTCTTGCGCAGCTCGAACTTCAGATGCGCGGCCGACATCAGGACCGGCGGCAGGCACCAGAGCATGACGAGCAGCTTGCCCGCGATGCTGTGCCAACGCCCTCTGCGCAGCAGGAGGACGACAATCACGATGCTTGCGACGACAAGCGCGATGTTTCCGGCGCCGCGCAACGGCACCAGATAAGGATCGTTCTTGTTCGCGGCCGCGAACGCGACGACAGGCGCGGCAAGCCAGAGCAGGATGAGGCCGATACGGCGGAGCAATTGCATGATGCATCACGTGCTGGGAGTGGCGAATGCTTCGCACCTATCAAAGCGATTTGCGCCGGGCGAGAGGCAAAAGGCCGCCTGCACGAAATCTGCAAAAGACTCCTGAAACCATGCAGACGTTGATCCCGCCTTCTGCACAAGCACCCTTCAGACTTCGTGATGCCAACCATCACGAAAGGTCCTCCGGATATGACAAGCCTGGCGTCGACGATCGTAGAAGAGATCAAGCCGATCGGTCATTCCTCGATTTCGGCCAAGGTCGGGCTCGCGCTGCTGCTGGCCGCACTCGCCGACTGGCTGTTCTACGGGCAGCGGATCGGACTGTCGTTGACGCTCTTTACGATCGCGCTCGCTGGCGTGTCGGCGCTCTTCAATCATGCCCCACTGGGCTTGCGCCGCGCCATGACAGGATCGGTCGTTCTCGCCGCCGGTCTCGTGCCTGTTATCGAGGAGCTCAACACGCTGTCGTTCCTGATCCTGGTCGCATCGCTGATGATTGCGTTGCTGCTCGTGACCAATGCGGAAGCGACCGGGCTCGCCGACCGCGTCCGTGCGCTGCGCAACTTCGTCCTGCTCGGTCCCTTCAGGTTCTTCCTCGATGCACCCCAGGCCCTCAACGCGTCGGCGTTTACCCGCGGCATTGCGATGTGGCTGCTGCCTACTGCGCTCAGCGCCGTCTTCATCGCACTCTTCGCCGCGGCCAATCCGGTGATCGAGCAATGGCTGTCCCTGCTCAATCCCAAACTCATCCTCGAATATGTCAGCATCCCGCGCGTCCTGTTCTGGGCCTTGATGCTGGCGCTGGTCTGGCCGTTCATCCACGTGCGCTGGCGACGCAAGACGGTCGTCACCGCCGCCGTCGCCGACGTCCCGGTGCCACCGCCGCTCCCGTCCCTCGTCTCGGCTGAATTCCTGGGCCCCGCCACCATCCTGCGCTCGCTGATCCTGTTCAATCTGCTGTTCGCGGCGCAGTCGATTCTCGACGGCATCTATCTCTGGGGGCACGCGGCGCTGCCCGACAACTTGACCTATGCCGCCTACGCCCATCGCGGCGCCTATCCGCTGATCGTAACCGCGCTGCTGGCCGCCGCCTTCGTGCTGGTGGCGATGCGCCCGGGCGGACCGGCCGAGAAATCGAGGGTGATCCGGCCGCTGGTCTATCTCTGGGTGGGGCAGAACGTGCTTCTGGTGGCCTCGTCCATCCTCCGGCTCGACCTCTATGTCGACATCTACATGCTGACGTATTGGCGCATCGCCGCCTTCATCTGGATGGGGCTGGTCGCTCTCGGACTGATCCTGATCGTGACCCGCATCGCTCTCAACCGGTCCAACCAATGGCTGATCGGCGTCAATCTGATCGTGCTCGCGATCGTGCTCTACGGCTGCTCGCTCGTGAACTTCGATGCCTTCATTGCCGACTACAATGTCGCCCACAGCCGGGAAGCATCGGGCAACGGCGCGCAGATCGACATGAACTATCTCCTGACGCTCGGACCGCAGGCATTGCCCGCCATCGATAAGGCGATCATGCTCCGGCCCGGCAACCCCGAGAGCTGCCTTGTGTCACGCCGCGACCGCCTTGTAGAACAGCAGCGTCAGGACTTGGCCTGGCGAAGCTGGGGCTTTCGAAGCTGGCGGCTGCAGCGCAAGCTGGACGCGCTGGCGAAAGATCAGTCCGGCAGCCGGCCGGCCGGGTGAGCGGAGAGTTTCTTGGCGCATCGCATTCTCATCGTCGACGACGAAGGCCACATCCGCGAGGTCATCCGGGTCGCCCTGAAGAAGGCGGGCATGGACGTGATCGAAGCGCGCGACGGCAGGGAGGCGCTCAGCCGCGCTGCCGCCGACAAGCCCGACCTGATCGTGCTCGACATCGGCATGCCTGAGTTCGATGGCCTCGACGTCTGCCGCGAGATTCGCAAGACTTCCGACGTGCCGATCCTGTTCCTGTCGGCGCGTGACGAGGAAATCGACCGCATCCTCGGCCTCGAGATCGGCGGCGACGACTACGTGACAAAGCCGTTTAGCCCGCGCGAACTGGTGGCGCGGGTCAATGTCATCCTGCGCCGGCTCAGTCCGCGCAATGGCGAGATCAAGGCTGGTCCCACCGCGCTTGCCCAGGGCGGTCTCCTGATCGATCCCGAGCAACATGTCGCGTCCTTTGCCGGCACGCCGCTGAAACTGACCGCGATCGAGTTCGGCATTTTGCGCGCGTTCCTGACCCGGCCAACTTCGGTGTTCAACCGCGAACAGCTGATGCGGGCGGCCTATCAGCTCAACATCCAGGTCTCCGACCGCACCATCGACAGCCACATCCGCAACATCCGCGCCAAGCTGGCGGCGCTGAATTGCGAGAATGTCATCGAGACCATCCACGGCGTCGGCTTCAAGCTTGGCCGCTGCGAGAAAGCGGCATGAGCGCGGCGCCCGATAAATGGCGGCCATCCCTGGGGCTCGTGATCTTCACGGTGCTGGCGACCGTCGCCGTACTGCCGCTGGTCGGCCTGTTCTTCTTCCGCCTCTACGACAACCAGCTCATCCGCCAGACCCAGGCAGAGCTGATCGCGCAAAGCCGCGTGCTGGCGACGATCTATGCGCAGGAGGTCACGACGAGGCTCGACAGCGGGCTCACGCTCGGCGCCGAGGTGCCGCCGGGCGTGCTGCCCGACCCCGGGGACCAGGTCACCCCGATCCGGCCCGCGCTCGATCTCACCGCCAACGACCTGCTGAGGCGGCGTCCGGATGCGCAAGCCGCGCCCCGGCCCGCGCAGCCCGCCTATGTCGAGATCGGCGCAAAACTGACCCCGATCATCCGCGAGACCCAGAAGGTGACGCTGGCGGGCTTTCGTATCCTCGATCCGCAAGGCGTCGTCATCGCCGGCCGGCAGGAGGTCGGGCAGTCGCTCGCCCATATCGAGGAGGTGGCGGACGCGCTGCACGGGCAATACCGCGCCACCTTGCGCAACCGTGTACCGGACAAGCCGCCGCCGCCGATCTACTCCTTCAGCCGCGGCCTCGGCGTACACGTGTTCTCGGCGATGCCCGTCATCGTCAACAACCGCGTCGCGGGCGTGATCTATACCACGCGAACGCCTAGCAACATTTTCGATCATCTCTACCAGGAGCGAGCCAAGTTCGTGCTGGCCGGCCTCGCCGTCATCCTCGGCACGATCGCGATCGGCCTCGTGTTCTCCCGCACCATCACCCTGCCGATGCGCGAGCTGATCGACCGCGCCGCGCGAATCGGCCGCGGCGATCGCGAGGCATTTCAGCCGCTCCGGCATTACGGCACGCGCGAGTTCGCCCAGCTCTCGCACAGCTTCCTCGGCATGGCCGAGCAGCTGGCGCGGCGCTCCGACTATATCGCGACGTTCTCGGCCCACCTCACCCACGAGCTGAAATCGCCGCTGACCTCGATCAAGGGCGCGGCCGAGCTGTTGCAGGACTCGGTTCAAGGTAAATCCGAGGGCCTGACGCCGGCCGAGCAGAACACGTTCATCGCCAACATCCTGTCCGACACGCAGCGGCTGGAGGCGATGGCGCAGCGGCTGCGCGAGCTGGCCCGTGCCGAAAGCCTGCCGCAGAACGAGCGCACCGAGCTCGCACCCGTGATCGCCGACCTGAGGAGCCTCTTTCCGGCAAGCGACATCTCGGCCAGCGGCAGCCTCGACCGCCCCATCGGCATGTCCGGCGAAAAGGCGCTGATCGTGCTGTCGCATCTCGCCGACAACGCGATGCGGCACAAGGCGAGGTCAATCAGGCTGGAGGCGGCCTTCGAGCGCACGACCGTGCGTCTGACGGTGAGCAATGACGGCGAGCCGATCTCGGCGCCGAACCGCGACAGAATTTTCGACGCGTTCTTCACCACCCGCCGCGACCAGGGCGGCACCGGGATGGGGCTTGCGATCGCGCGTGCGGTGATGGCGAGCCATGGCGGCTCGATCAAGCTGAAGCCGACCGAGGCGGGCGCCGCCTTCGAGCTCCAATTCCCTGTAGCCTAGATCGCGAACACCCAGGCGGCAACGATGGTGCCGATGGTGACCAATCCCGCGATGGTCCAGCCGGCGGCATATTCCAGCTCGGGATGACCGGTCGCCCGCATGATCTCTGCCGGATCGGCGGTATGCTTCTCTGCCATGACAGCCTCGCACGTTTCTTCCCGCGTCATATGTAAGTCGCATCAGCCGCCATTAGGTTCCATCACGGACACGCGAGGAATGACGCAACTAGGTTTGTTCGCCGAACCGCAAGCCGGCCCTTCCGGGCTTTGCCATGCGGGCAATTTTATCGATGCCGCCCTCGAGCAGGCCTTGATCGGCCGCATCGCAGCATTGCCGCTCCAGCGCTTCCAGTTCGGCGCCTTCGAGGGCAATCGCCGGGTGGCCTCGTTCGGCTATCGCTACGACTATTCGCTGCAGCGGCTGGCCGAGGCGGAGCCGATCCCGGACTGGGTGGCGCCGGTCGCGCGCCAGGTCGAGCAATGGGCGGGGCTGCCGGAGGCTACCGTCCGCCAGGTGCTCTGCACCGAATATGAGGTCGGCGTCGGCATCGGCTGGCACCGCGACAAGCCTCATTTTGACAAAGTCCTCGGCCTCTCGCTCGGCGCGGCCTGCAAGTTCCGCTTCCGCCGCCGGAGCGGCGACAAATGGCAGCGCCACACGCTCGAGGCTCTGCCGCGCTCGCTTTACCTGATGGACGGCGAGGCGCGTTCGCAATGGGAGCACAGCATCCCGCCGGTCGAGGCACGCCGTTACTCCATCACGTTCCGGACGATGAAGCGGGCCTGACCGGTCGTCCAAACAAAAACCGCGAAAACAACCCCATGCACAGTAGAACGCCGTGTCGGGCTCAAGCCTTGGCGGCGCCGCACAACGGCTTGACGGATCGAGACAAAACGGCGGCGCCGCGCGGGTCGTCCCGGGACCCGCGAACGTGCGTTCAAACGCGGCCACATGCCAAGCCGGACGCCCGTTCCGCGGCGGCGTGCCGGCCAAGGGTGCCGCGAATTCGCCTCAAGGCCAGCTGAGTAATGAGGCGAATTGAAAAGACAGGCCATATCTGCGAGCCAATATGAGACCCGCAAAGCCGGCATCACCATGAAGAACTATCTGACATTTTTCCTGCTTCTGACCATGACCACGGCCTCCGCGCACGGACCTTTGCCGGCGCGGCTCTCGCCGTCGTCCGATCTCGTGCAAGTGGGCCTGACCGATTCCGACACCACGGCCGGCGGCACCGCGCGGCTGTGTGAGCAGGTTACCTTCTCGCGGGGCCTGCGCTACGGCGAGAGCGAAGCCAACGTGCTTGATGTCGCCGTCAGCGCGACCAAGGCGGATACGCCGCGGCCGGTGCTGCTGTTCGTGGTCGGCGACACTTTTGCCGGCGACCGCGCCGCGCCGGAACTGTCGCGCCAGATCCAGGACCAGGCCATGTGCTTTGCCGCCCGCAACGACATGATCGGGGTGCGCGTCAATTATCGCCTGGCCCCTTCGGCGACCTGGCCGATGGGGGCGACCGACGTGGCGGCGGCGCTGTCCTGGGTTCACGGCAATATCGACCTGTTCAACGGCGACGCCCGCGAGATCGTCGCGGTCGGTTACGGCGCCGGCGCCTTTCACGTTGCAACCCTGCTGGCGCATCCCGAGCTCCAGGCCGACCGCGCCGATGTCGCCGCCGTCGTGCTGGTGTCCGGCGTCTACCGCGCCGGCAAGGATGCCAGCGACAGCGAGAAGGCCTATCTCGGCAGCGACGCCAGCCAGTACAACAAGCGCTCGGTCTTCCCCGGCATCCTCAACGTCGATGTGCCGATCGTGTTGGCATGGGCGGCGGACGATTCCCCTGCCCTCGTGACGCAGGGCGAGACCCTGAAGAAGACGCTTTGCGGTGCCGGTCATTGTCCGCGCAGCGCGCTGCTGCGCAGCCGCGACGGCATCGCCGCGGCGTTCGGCCTCGACGGCTCCGGCGACAGCCTCGCCGAGCCGACGCTGCTGCTGGTGCATCAGCTGGAAGCGCGGGGGCTGCCGTAGCGAGGCGCTGCTCCGTTGTCGACCACTCACACCATTTGCTGGGCAACCCCTCTCCCCCCGCCCTCCCTCACAAGGCCCCACAAGGGGGGAGGGAGCGCAGCGGAGTGCGCGGTTACACTGCGGCTCATCGAAAGCACCCTGGTGAATCGAGTCATCGGCCACGCGCAGGTGTGTTCCCTCCCCCTTATGGGCGAGGGTTTGGGAGGGAGTGCCACACGAGGACTCTCTCGATCGGAAAATCTCAGCACTCCTGCCATTTCGTTCGAGCCTCGCTGCATTGAAAGCGAACCGCAAGCCACACGATCGCCAAACGCTTGACGTAGATCAACTCACCTAGGTGCGGAATGAGCCGACTTCGTTGGGGGCCAACGACAAGGTGTCGAGCATGCGCGTCACCGGCAGAGTGCTGTTCGTTTTGATCGCCGCTATCGCGTCGCTCGGCGCGATGTCCGAGCAACGCCCAGACCAACCCACGAGCGACAAGGAAATCCGCATCGGCAATGTCATGCCGTATTCGGGGCTGCTCTCTGAATTCGGCGCGATCGGACAGGCGGAAGCTGCTTATTTCGACATGATCAACGCGCGTGGCGGCATCAACGGCCGCAAGGTCCGCTTCATCACGCGCGACGACAATTCCGATCCGGCTTCCGCGCTGGAGCTGACGCGCAACCTGGTCGAGAAGGACGACGTGCACCTGATGTTCGGATCGTTCGGCACCCCCGGCAATCTCGCCACGCGCGGGTATCTGAACGAGAAGAAGATTCCTCAGCTGTTCGTGGTCTCCGGCGACGAGGAGCTGAGCCGGGCAAGCGCATTTCCCTGGACCATGGGCTGGCAGCCATCATTCCGATCGGAGGGGCGGATCTACGCCAACTACATCCAGGCCTATTACCCCAGGAAGAAAATCGTCGTGCTTTGGCAGAACGACCAGTTCGGACGCATGCTCTACAAGGGCATTCAGGAAGGGCTTGGCGACCTGAACCGTCATGTCCTCGTCGACATCGCCTTCGACATCAACGACGAGCATCTCGACGGGCACGTCTCGATCCTCAAGCGCGCGGGCGCCGACATCTTCGTCTTTCTCGGCGTGCCCTCGACGGCAGCCAAGGTGATCAAGCTGGCGGCGTCAATGAATTGGCATCCGGTGTTCATCGTCAACGATGCCTCCGCCTCGATCGCCAATGCGATGGCGCCGGCGGGCCTGGAGAACTCGGCCGGCGTGATCTCGGCAGCTTTTCTGAAGGATCCGAGCGATCCCGCCTGGAAGGACGATTCCGCCATGAAGGACTGGTTCGGCTTCATGGACAAGTACCATCAGGTCGAAAGCACGAACAACAGCGCCGCGCTCTATGGCTACGCGGCGGCCGAGGCGCTGACTCAGGTGCTGAAGCAATGCGGCGACGACGTCTCGCGCGAGAACATCATGCGGCAGGCGACGTCGCTCAGGTCTTATCAGCCCTCCGTTGCGTTGCCCGACATCAGGATGAACACCTCGCCCAGCAGCTATTTGCCGATCAAGCAGATGCGGCTGGTGCAATTTGACGGCCGGTCGTGGCAGCCGTTCGGCGAGGTGATCGAAACCGCATTCACGGAAGGTGCGGCGCGGTGACGGCGCTTCACGCTGGCTTGAGCGAAGCCGGTGCCGGAGGGGTGCAGGCGCCAGCCGGATTTTAATCCATCTTCCCGCTCGTGCCCCGCAGGCAAAACGCGACGATTGCCTGTGCTTGCCGCTGGCGCTGCGCCGTGGACAGGCTGTCCAGGGCCAAGGGGCCGACCAGACCTTCAAAAAGCGAACCGACGATGCACGCCGCAGAGGCTTGTACGTCCTGGGCAGGAAATTCCCCGTCGCGAATTCCCTGCTCGATGATCCCCTCGAACACACGCGCAAGCTTCCTGCGATATTTCAGCCGGGCCGATTCGATTTCCGGCTCGACCGGCTCGGCAACGAGGGCATGCGCGAGCTTGCGTCCCAACAGGGCCCGGCTCGCAAACTGCCACGCGGACGCTGACAGGCGCTCGGCGGCCGTGCCGTCGCCAACGGCGACCTTCGCCACGACATCAACTTCGCGCTGAGCGACTTCCGCAACAACTTCCACCATGAGCTCGGCCTTGGATGGGAAGTTGCGATACAGCGTTCCCAAGGCAACACCGGCCGCCTCGGCAACGGCGTTCATTTGGGTATCGCGGAAGCCGACGGCTGTGACCAACTCCCGCGCAGCGCGCAGAATGGATGCACGCTTACCTGGGGATGGAGTTCGAGGCCGCACGTTGCGCACCGGCTTGCTTGCACCTGACATGTGTCCCGTCCGAAATCGTTTCGCCGAGCGCGAAGACTCCGGCCCTCCCAGATAGAGCGCCGTTATCGTCGATCTGCAAGCGCCATTCTACTATCGCCATCCGCTCGCCGACCCTTCTCGCCTTGCACCGAATCGGCGCGACAAACCGCAATTAGACGACAAGACTGTCGCCAACCCGCCATTCAAAGCAGGCTTGACTAACTAGAATTAGAATTCTAGTTTCAATCTAATTTGATATCCAGATCAGCCGAAGAATGGCCGCAGCCGCCAACCGGTCATTCCGGCTCTAGCTGCTTCAGAGCCGTCGCGGATGAGCGGGGCGGTTGCGGCCGTCACGCCAAAGCATGGAATCCATCGGAGGAAATCTCGTGTCGTCTCACCAGCATGCTGCCGCCATCGCACGTGTCCACGAACTGGTCGCACTCTACGCCGATCCAAAGGCCGGCGTGGCCGATCTCCTTTGCGACCGTCATCCGCCAGGCGCCTTGGCTTACAGAGTGGTCGGTGCAGACCTGGAAGCGACCGACATCACATATGGAGACTTGCGCCGAGAGTCGGAGAAATTCGCAGCCGCGCTCGCGGAGCTCGGCGTTGGTCCGGGTGATCGCGTCGCAACCCTGATGGGAAAGAGCTCCGAATACCTCGTTGCCGTCATGGGAATCTGGCGGCTGGGAGCTGTGCACGTACCGATCTTCACAGCCTTTGCCCCCGCAGGCATCGCGTTCCGACTGACCCGCAGCAACGCGCAAGTGGTCGTCTGCGATGAAACCCAGCAGGCGAAATTGCTGCCTGGCGACGACATGCCTTCTGACGCATCGTGGAGGATCATCACGACGGCAGCAGAAGGCGCAGGCATTCAAGGCGCTTTGCACTTCTCCACAATGATGAGTGCACAGACGCCGGGGTGGCCCGCAGCGCGGCTCGGAGGCGATGCTCCGATCATACAGATCTATACGTCCGGAACGACTGGGACGCCAAAGGGGGTCCTGGTCCCGACCAAGGCTCTCGCGGGCTTCCGAGCCTACGCAGAATTTGGCCTTGGCCTGGTTGCCGACGATCTCTACTGGTGCGCGGCAGACCCTGGATGGGCTTACGGCCTCTACTTCGGCATCCTCGGATCATTCACCACCGGCGTGCCGAGCCTGCTCCTGACGGCCGGGTTCGATGCGGCCACCACTTTCAAAGTTCTCTCACGGTACGACGTAACGAATTTCACTGCGGCGCCGACCATCTACCGCGCGATGCGCGCATTCGATGGCTCGCGACCAGAGATCACGAAGCTGCGCTGCGCTTCGAGCGCCGGCGAACCACTCACTCCGGAGGTCAATCTTTGGGCCGTCGATGCGTTGGGCGTTGCCGTACATGACCACTACGGCCAGACCGAGGCCGGCATGCTGATCAACAATCATCATCATCCCGATCTTGCGGGCCCCCTGAAGCCTGGCTCCATGGGCAAACCCCTGCCCGGCTGGTCAGCCCTGGTCTTGAAGGAAAAGGAAGATGTTCCTGCCGCCGACGGCGAACTCGGGCGGGTTGCGATCGAGCTGGAAGACAGTCCCCTCGCCTGGTTCACAGGATACATCGACGATACGCAAAAGAGCGCCGAAAAGTTCGCCGGGAATGGCCGATGGTACCTGACCGGCGATGCGGGTCGTCGCGACGAGGATGGCTATTACCATTTCTCCTCGCGTGATGACGACGTCATCATCATGGCGGGGTACCGGATCGGACCATTCGAAATCGAATCGATCATCGCAACCCATCCGGCCGTCAGCGAGTGCGCCGTCATCGCAGTGCCCGACAGCACGCGCGGCGAGGTGTTGGAAACCTACGTCGTGTTGCGGTCCGGCGAGAACCCGTCGCCGGACGTCGCGAAGAGCATCCAGGACTGGGTCAAGACACGATATGCGGCACATGCCTTTCCCCGACAGGTGCATTTCGCCGCCGCGCTGCCCAAGACGCCCAGCGGAAAGGTGCAAAGGTTCATCCTGCGTCAACGCCGACGGGACGAGTTGACCGCCGCGCCCGCCGGGATTCGCTGACATGAACCTCGATACGTCACGCTCGGAATTGTCCGGCTCGCCATGGGAGAAGCCGCACGGGCAC
The DNA here is from genome assembly GCF_023101665.1 of Bradyrhizobium sp. 195. Lineage (NCBI taxonomy): Bacteria > Pseudomonadati > Pseudomonadota > Alphaproteobacteria > Hyphomicrobiales > Nitrobacteraceae > Bradyrhizobium > Bradyrhizobium sp. 195. The sequence continues at coordinate 7,283,930 of NZ_CP082161.1, forward strand.
GGCGCCACTCCCGTGATTGACGCCGTGGTGAACCGGCGCTCGGTGCGACAATTCCTGCCGACCGAGATTGATCCGAGCGTGGTCAGGGCGATCCTGTCCGCTGCCTCGCGCGCTCCATCCGGCACGAATTTCCAGCCCTGGCACGTCCATGTCGTGACCGGCGAAACCCGCGCCGCGCTGACGCGCGCCGTGATCCAGGCAGCAGCGGCGGGAGAACGCTGCGATGAATATGCGTATGCCCCTGTGCCGGTCGGAGAGCCATATCTCTCGAGGCGCCGGAAGGTCGGCTACGATTTGTACAGACTGTACGGCATAGCCCGCGATGATTTCGCGGCACGCAAAACTGCCATGCTGCGCAACTTTGAATTCTTCGGCGCGCCGGTCGGCCTGTTCTTCACGATGGAGAAACACCTGCTGTTCGGCTCATGGCTCGACTGCGGGATGTTCATGCAAAACGTGATGATCCTCGCCCGAGCACATGAGCTCGAGACTTGCGCGCAGCAGGCCTGGTGCGAGTACGGGGGCATCGTGCACCAACAGCTCGGTATCCCCAACACCCACATCGTTCTATCCGGGATGGCGCTTGGTCATCCCGATCCAAACGCGCCCGAAAACACCCTGATCAGCGATCGCGTCAACATCGACGAGTTCGCCGTCTTCCACCGATGAGACGCATCGCGGCAGCGCGTTGAGGGAGCGACACACCTAACCGTCCGACGGCCAGACGGACGGAAAGCCAGGGTCTGGAGAACGACGCATCCGAACGATGCGCCGACGGAAAAATGCTGTCTCAAAATGGGAGGGAAACATGACTTATGTCGATACCATGCCAAGCACGGCCGGAATGACGGACAAGGACAGGCGCGTCATCCTTGGCGCATCGCTCGGCACCATCTTCGAATTTTACGACTTTTTTCTGATCGGCCTTCTGGCGACGGAAATTGCAAAGACATTCTTCTCCGGCGTGAACCCCACAGCGGGCTTCATCTTCACGCTGCTCGGCTTCGCAGCCGGATTCATGCTCCGCCCCTTTGGCGCGATCATTTTTGGACGGTTGGGCGATCTCGTCGGCAGGAAGTACACGTTCCTGGTGACCATCATGCTGATGGGACTTTCAACCTTCGTGATCGGACTGCTGCCGGCCTATGCGACGATTGGCATTGCAGCTCCCGTGGGTTTCATCGGCATGCGCATGCTGCAGGGCCTCGCCCTCGGGGGCGAGTTCGGCGGCGCGATGATCTATGTGGCAGAACATGCTCCGCCAGGAAAGCGAGCGGCATGGACGGCCTGGGTCATCCTCACGGCTGCGCTCGGCTTTCTGCTTGCTGTCGCCGTCATCATCCCGCTGCGGCTCTCGATCGGCACTGACGCCTTTACGCTGTGGGGTTGGCGCATTCCCTTCGTGATCTCGATCGTTCTGCTCGGTATCTCACTTTGGATCCGGTTGCGCCTCGACGAGTCGCCCGAATTCAACCGCATGAAGGCCGAGGGGCGGGCCTCGAAAGCCCCGCTTTCGGAGACATTCAAGAACTGGAGCAACGTCAAGCTGATCCTCGTAGGAGCCCTTTGCATCCTGCCGGCCCAGGCGGTGATCTGGTACACGGGGCAGTTCTATTCTCTGTTCTTTCTCACGAAGGTGCTAAGGGTCGAGAATCTTACAGCCAACTACATGCTGATCGCGGCCACCATCATAACCACGCCGCTGTATGTCGTCTTCGGCAGCCTCTCCGACAAGATCGGCCGTCGTCGGGTGTATGTGACAGGATATTTGCTCGCGGCGCTGCTCACGATTCCGATCTTCAAAGGGATGACTCACTACGCAAATCCCGCGCTCGAACGAGCTCAGCTCGCCGCTCCAATCACCATCATCGCAGCACCCGAGGATTGCTCGGTGCAATTCAATCCACTTGGCACATCCAAATTCACCTCATCGTGCGACGTCGTGACCGACGCACTCGCCAAGCTCGGTCTCAACTACGGTACGCAGAATTCGGCAAGCGCGTCTGTCGCCCAGGTCAAAATCGGAGACCGATTGATCCGAGGCTACGCGGCAGGTGCTACGGATGCGGTGGCGGAGAAGGGACGCTTCGATGCTGAACTGAAAGCCGCATTGAACGACAACAAATATCCGCTCGGGGCAGCCGCCAGCGAAGACATCAACGCTCCCGTGATCGTGCTTCTCCTATCCGTCCTGCTCAGCTTCGGGACCATCACGTTCGCCCCGACCACGACGTCGTTGCTGGAAATGTTCCCATCGCGGATTCGCTATACCGCCATGTCGTTTCCCTACCACATGAGCGCCGCGTGGTTCGGCGGATTTTTGCCGGCGACGGCTTTCGCAATCGTGGCCGCGACCGGAAATATCTACTCGGGGCTATATTATCCTGTGTGCATTTCGGCCGGATGCATGGTTCTGAGCCTGATATTTGCCCGCGAGACAAAAGACATCGACATCTCACGAGGGTAATATCCGCACGAGAGATGAAGCGCACGGCGGCGCCGCTCTCCGCCGCCGTGTTGTTGATGCGCGACATGCCCCGCCGGCGATGTGGAGGAGTGGCGGCGGGCATCTTTTCGTTTCATATCGAATGTTTAAGATCGGTATTGACCAGCATTCACCCGCCGGGAGAGCTTCAAATGACCGAGACCATCCGCATCAAGCGCTTCCAGGTACGGCCCGTGATCGTGCCGATGAACCTGCCGCTCCAGACCTCGACCGGCGCGGTCGCCCGAGCGCCGCTGGTGCTGATCGACTGCGAGACCGACCAGGGCGTCATCGGGCATGCCTATCTGTTCTCGATCACGCCGTCGGCCTTGAAGCCGCTGACGGCGATGGTCACGGAAATGTCAGAGCTTATCGCCGGCGCCGAGCTGCTTCCGTTCGAGATCGAGCGCAAGCTGACCCAGCGCTTCACGCTGCTGGGCCTCGCCGGCTTGCAGCGGCTGGCGCAATCCGGCATCGACATGGCGGCCTGGGATGCGCTGGCCCGCACACGCGGCTTGCCGCTGGCCCGCCTGCTCGGCGGCGCGCCGAAGCCGGTCCGGGCCTACAATTCGAAGGGGCTCGGCATCATGCCGGCGGGCGCCGCGGTCGACGAGGCGCACAAGCTGCTGGCCGAGGGGTTTCAAGCTGCCAAGATCCGCGTCGGCCGCCCCGATGCGCGGGAGGATCTCGCCGTCGTCCGCGCAGTGCGCAAGGCCGTCGGCGATCAGGTGACGCTGATGTGCGACTACAATCAGGCGCTGACGGTGACCGAGGCCATCCGCCGCGGCGAAATGCTGGACGACGAGGGCTTGAGCTGGATCGAGGAGCCGATCCGCCACGACGACTATGCCGGCTGCGCCCGGATCGCCGACGCGCTGCATACACCCGTCCAGATCGGCGAGAATTTCGACAGCGCGTTCTCGATGCAGACGGCGCTGTCGGCGGAAGCCTGCGACTACGTGATGCCCGACGTGCAGCGCATCGGCGGCGTCACCGGCTGGCTCCGTGCCGCTTCGCTCGCGCATGCCGCCGGCATCGAGATGTCCTCGCATCTGTTCTCGGAAGTCAGCGCGCACCTGCTCTGCGTGACACCGACCGCGCATTGGCTGGAATATGTCGACTGGGCTGATGCCGTGCTGGCGACGCGGCTGACCGTCAAGGACGGCTTTGCGTTGCCGAGCGAGGAGCCCGGCAACGACATCGCGTGGGACGAGGCAGCGGTCGCCAAATATCTCGTCAAATAAGACGACCTGCTACGACCGAACGGCGGCGATCATATTCAACTCGACCGGCGCCCCCCGCGGCAACTCGGCGACACCGACGGACGTACGCGTGTGACGGCCGCGATCACCGAGGCGCTCGATCAGCCGGTCGGAAGCCCCGTTCATGACTTGCGACTGCTGGGTAAATCCTGGCACTGAAGCGACGTATCCCACGACCTGCAGGACCTGGACGATCCTGTCCTCTCCGCCCGTTGCGTGATTGATGGCGGAGATGCAGAGATCGGCACAGAGGGCGGCAGCCTCTTGCGCAGCCGCCAGATCGACGCCAGCGCCGACCTTGCCCGCACACAGCAGGTCCTCGCCGCGACGCGGCAACTGGCCGCTGACATACGCAATTCCACCCTGGATGATAACCGGCAGGTAATTGCCGCCGGGCTTGTTCACGCTGCTCATTTCGTTGGCCTGCCTTCTCTTTCACATCCGGCGAAACGATGCACCGGCATCGTCGCCGTGGGGACGACTGGACAATGGCAGGCGACAAATCATGGATCAAGGCGGCCAAGCTCTTGCATGCCGAAGCCGGTGCGGATCCGGCCCGAAAGGCTTCGCTTCCATGCATTGCGCAGCGGTGACGCGCGCGATAACGATGCCCCATGACCACCTGGCGCCCTCATGCCCACATCCGCGTCGTCGCGATCGGCCTGCACTGGCGGGACGGTCGGCTGCTGGCGGCCGAGGTTCGCGATGATGCCGGGCGGATCAAGGGCGTGCGTCCGCTGGGCGGCGAGATCGAGTTCGGCGAGAGCTGGCGGGCGGCGCTGGTGCGTGAATTCAACGAAGAGCTCGGCATCGACGTCACGCTCAAGGGCGAGCCGTTCATGCTGGAGAACATTTTCGTGCATGAGGGCGCGACCGGGCACGAGGTGATGTTCATCTCCGAAGTCGAGTTTCCCGATGCCGCATTCCGCGGTCAGGATCGCATCGACGTCAGGGAGGATAACGGGGAGCAGATCGTCGCGCGCTGGTTCGACCTGGCCGATCTCGATGCGGACGGCGCGCCGAGCCTGTTTCCGACCGGGCTGAAGGGTTTGCTGCAGGGAGCGGCAAAGGACAGCCCTGCGTAAGCGGCGCCTTGCATTGCCGGACGCGACACACGTCATGCGAAGGAATAGGTGCGGCCTGCTCTGCAGCTACTTCATCAGCCTGAAGCGGCCTCCTTCCACCTTGATCAAGAACGCCGAGCGCTCGTCGTATCCATTGTGATCGGTTGCGCTCATCGTGGACAGGCCGTTGTTGAGATACACCTCCTTGACGCGCTCGAGCTCGTCACGAAGGGCGGTGCGAAACTCTGCCGTGCCGGGTTTCGCGGTCTTCAAGGCAGTTGGTATCGCCGTCTGGAGCAGCGCCATTGAATCCCACAGGTGTGCTGCGAAGATGTTCGGCTTCTGTCCATTCGCCTTCTCGTAGGCGGACAGCAATTGGTCTCGGATCTTGCGGAACGGATCCTCCGCCGGCAGATCGTCCGCGATCGTGAACGCCTCGCCGGTGAAGACGGCGCCTTCGACGCTGGCGCCGCCGAGCTTGATGAATTCCTCAGTGGCCACACCGTGGGTCTGGTAGATCTTGCCGGAATAGCCTCGCTCGCGAAGCGCCTGTTGCGGCAGGACCGCCGGCGTGCCCGCCGAGGCGATGAAGACGGCGTCTGGATTTGTCGCCATCACCTTGAGAGCCTGGCCGGTCACGCTGCTGTCGGCGCGCGCATAGACTTCGTGCGTGGTCAGGGTCAGGCCGAGGGTGGGAGCAAGCCTGCTCACTTCCTTGTAATAACCCTCGCCATATCCATCGGAGACGCCGATGTAGCCGAGGGTCTTCGCGCCCGATTTGGCGATATGCTTGAGGATCGCGAATGCCATCAGGTCGTCGTTGGGAACGACCTTGAAGGCCCATTTGCGCCGTTCGTCCATCGGTTGAACGATGGCTGTCGCCGCGGCGAGCGAGATGATCGGTGTCTTGGCCTCCCAGGCGACATCGAGCATCGGCATGGTCACCGGCGTCAGCGAGGAACCGATGAGGACGTCCACACCGTCCTGAATGACGAGCCGCCGCGCGTTCTGAATGCCCTTGGTCGAATCCGATTCATCGTCGAGGGCGATATAGACGATCTTCTCGCCGCCGATCTCCTTGGGGAGGGCAGCAACCGTCCGCATCTGCGGCTGCCCGAGCGCCGAGCCTGGCCCCGAAGCAGAAACCACGATTCCCACCTTGATATCGGCATGTGCGCCGGGGATGGCGAGAGCCATCGCGGTGCAAACGCACAATGCGGCAAGACAGCGCCGGATCATGATGTCCTCCGTTGTATTATATTTCGCCGGCGCAATGTCGCTCCGGTCGCGGCGAAAGTCTGTCCCTACGGCTAGGGACAAGCCCGAGCTAAACTCGCCGACGACGGTTGGCTAACTCTCGGCCGGGTACGTCAGGCGGCCACCAACTACGGCCCGCGCCGCCGAATTCATTTCGGCCTGTTTGACCTGCCCCGGTCCGAGAATGTGAAACACCGTCTCGCCGGCCGCGAGCAAGTAATCGGTGATGATCCGCCGGTGGCATCGCCACCACAAGGTCTCTGCGCACATGATCGCGCAGCGCTGGACCTGCCCGAGAGCCCGCAGATGCGCGAGCCCTTCATGAAAGGCCGCGCTCATGGCGTGGTCGGCGTAATTGTGGAAGCTGCCGTTCTGCCAGAATGCGTTGGTCTCGCGCGGCACCTCGCGCTTGCGGCTGCGCAGGCCGCCGAGCGAGGCAATGTGCTCGTACCCGATCGAAACGGCCGCCAGCGACTGCGGCAGAGTCTCGCGATTGTACTGCGGATTGGTGCGGGAGCGGGGCACCGTACGAACGTCAGCCACGAAGGTGACCGAGCTGTCCTGCAACAATTCGACGAATTGCTCGATCGAACGCGTGGCATGGCCGATGGTGAAGAAGGGATGAGCCATGGGGACGCCTCGTCAGCTCGGCCCGCAGGCCATCAGTTCTTCAACAACCGCAATGCGCGGCCCTTGTGCAGAGCGACGTGGTCGGTCTTGTCGCTCTTGATCTCGTATTGCGGATCGTCCGGGCTGGCGTGGTGCGTGTAGCCCTTGTAGTCGACGTCCTCCGTGTGAACGCGCAGGATATGGCCGCGCACCCGGCCGGCCTCGGAATTCCAGCTGACGTGATCGCCGCGCTTGAAGGATTTTGTGGAGGGCTTCGGCATGATGGAATAATGCCCGCTCGAGGGGGCGCGTTCCAAGAAGACCGAGCAAGATGCCCCAGTCCGTCTTCGCTCTGCGAGCTACGCCGGACAAGCTTCGCATTCAGATGAGTGGCTTGCCGAGCCGAAGCTCGCGGCGGCAGCCCGCCTTCGCCCTTTGGGCTTCGGCGTGGCATCTTCTCTCGCTTTGCGAGCGAAGGATGGTGGGCACGACAGGGATCGAACCTGTGACCCCTACCATGTCGACGTGGGGGTCATCCGCGCATCTCATCGATTTCTATCCGCCTTCGATCAGGCCGGTGACGGCTCGTAAAGCCCCGTTTTCACGCTTTTTCGCGGTTTTGTGGAACTCTCGTGGAAACGGCGGTGGTCCGACCGGAGGCTCATCATGAGCGCCGGAAACGCCGCCCAAGGCCGGCATCCCCCTCATCGATCGCCTTCCCGCCCGACCGGCGAAACGAGCTGATCATGATCGGCCGGGAGGCCCCGTTCCCATTGGGGCGCTGACTGCCAAGCCCGCGTCCGGCAATTGTTTGCCACCCCCGAGGAACGAGAGCCGCCTGCGGTGCTGCATCGGGCGAACGAATTGAGCGCGTCGGCGGGTGTAGCAACCAAACCCGCATTGGTGGAGCTGCGCGAGGACGCCGCGCTTTTAGCCTTCCACATCGCGCAGCTGCCGCCTGCTCGCGCCGCGCCGCGCGGCCCGACGCGATCGACGCGAGCCTGGCCGTCGGACGCGCCAAGGTCGACGCGAGCGATACTTTCGAGGAGGCCGCCGCGCATCTGTCCTCTCGGGAGGTCTTTTCGATATTGAACGACAGTTCGACACTGTCGGCGGTATTGCGGAAGCGATGAACACGATCGACTGGAGACCCGGCCTCGAACCAGGATAGAAAGTAGTCCACTACTTCTGCGTGGAATTCCGCTTCCGCCACCGGATCGATCGCTCGGCGGTCGGCCCGGGAACATCAATATTCCCTTCGTGGTACCACCTGCGAGAGCGGCCTGACGGCCTGATCTGCGAGCCCGCTCTGCAGCGTTGCTCGCCTTTCGGCGACGGCATGATCGAACAGTTCAAGGACGAGCCCGAATGCAGCCAAGTCCTCTTGTTCGATCGTTCCATCATCGTAGCACCTGAGGGTTTCACCGATAATTGCATCGACCTCGCGCTGCGATGTCAGCAGGTCCTGTTCGGACTCGACCTCTCGAACCTCCGTGACCAGGGCGAGAATGCGGGTGCGGTGGCTGGTGTTATCATCCCGTTCGTCCCGGTTCAGATAGCGACGCAGCCAGGCGGCGGCCGAACCGATACCGGAAAGAAGAAGCAAGGCGAACCAGAAGTAATCGCTGTACTTGTCCAGAAAGGTCCGCTCGGTCCCGTTGATGACCGCTGCGGCGCCTCGGTGCACTGAGGGCTCCGCTTCCTTCTCCGTCTCGGGCTTGGTGATGTGCGCAGCGCCGGCGACACGTTGCGTGATCGTATCTCGAACGGCGAAGAGCTGTCGGTAGAAGGCCGCCGCCTTGGCTTCGGAGAGTTCTTTTCTGGCCAGGATGAGATGGTTGACGCTGATGGTGTCGACCTTGTCCTCCGGCCAAGCCGGCTTCGTGTTGAACACGCCGCCAGGAATCTCCTCCGCTTCGTAGCGGGCGTGCTTTAGGGCGATGGCCTCGGAAGTTTCGACCGGAAGAAACTTCGGAGCTCCACGCGCTCGCGAAGTCGCGGCGATCGCGTCGGCCGTGATCTTGCTGTCCAGCGGACCGACGGCGAGATACGCATCGAGAGTGGCGTCTTGCGCGAGCTTTTCGACGTCTTCGGTTCCGAATTGGGCCGTCGCTACCTTGTCCGGATCGAGGCCGGAGCCGGCGAGAATGATCCGCAGCAGCGCGAGGTTGGCCCCGGTCCTTCCGATGATGCCGACCTTGCGACCCGCCAGATCGGCGATCTCTCCGATTTTCCCGGTGGACTTTTTCTTGGAGTCCTTGCCCGCTCGCCCGGAGGTCGACCACAGCACGACGTAGTTCTTCCGAAGGACTGCCAGTGTCTGCGCGTCGACCGGCATCGCGAGGTCGCCACGACCGACCGCCAGGTCGCTTTTGCCGGCGCCCAGGAGGCCCAGGGATTCGGCCGCCCCTGCGGTCGTAATCGGGGAGAGCCTGACCGTCCTACTTTCCTCCTGGAAGGCTTCGGCTATCGCTTGGACCACTTGATGGTCGTCGCTGCCGGAGGGACCGACGGCGATCCGGAGCACCTCGGGCTGCAGCACGTAGAAGAGGGCGGCCGCAGCGGCACCAAAGACGGCACACCCCAACGCGAGCAGGATCAACAGCCTTCGTTGGCGTCGATCGGGAGCACTCCTGACTGGATCGGACCGTGGCATCAGCTGACCCCGCTAAACAAACAAACGCCTGCTTGGACTGCAAGTGCGCGCCGCCACCGGGCGAACCGGTTGCCTGATGGGAATGTTCCCTCGCGCGCGATGCGGGTTGAAAGAGCGGCTGCATGCCGGGGGAAACAGGCAACCGCGAGGCCGTTGTTCCGAACCTTGCCACGAGTATCTTCGCTGTCACCGGAGTGCTGAGAGCCGGTCCAGTTCGAACTTAGTAAATCCACTCGGCAAGCCATCCATGACTACCTGTGGGCGACCGGCAAGAAGCCGGGCGACCGCTCCTTCACCGACGGTCGAGGCCCCCGGTTGCAGCCTGGCACGCGGCAATTTGCGCGGCCGTTATCGGCGTGGCCTGCCGGTACGGCTTGGATCCTCGCCTGTTCGGCGTTCGCTGCGTTCGGGCCATGAACTTTTTAATAATTAAATAAATTAAATGTAGAAAAACAAATTTAATGTGCGTTATAATCGGCCAATTGTGCCGGACGGACGCACAAGGATCTCGAATGAGGCGGCTCCCGCATCTCCTGCCCGCCCCCCATGCAGGAGCCGTTTCTTCGAGTGCTGAGGTGAGGATATTGGAGGTGAGCTGCCCTCTGCTCGCTGGACAAGAGGCGAGGACGAGATTTTTCGAAAGCTGGTGAATTCTCGAGCATCACCGAGCTCTATCGCCCAGATTTTGAACAGAACCGAAGATGAGTTGAAAAAGCGAGGCTACCTCCTCAGATTGCCGTTGAAGTGGTTCAAAACAAGTTGTGGCTATTAGCTCATTGATTGAATGGCCATGCAGAAGCAGGTCGCAATTGCGCTTTGGTCCTTGGCCGCTGCATGCGTGCTGGCGTTTATATTGGCGGCAATCGTCTCCGGCCGCGATTTTCGTAGCTTCCACAAGGGTGCGACTACGGGAACAACCCAAGTTTCACGAAGCTCAGTAGGGGCCGGTAACCGATAGGGAAGCATGCAGCAAAACGGAGATCATGGTTGGCAGGTTGCCGCTCATAGGTGGGCGATCGCCTGGCCAACCGATCCGAGGCTTCTACATGGCTTTGCTGCGCACCATTTTGGGCCATCGAAAAGGCCGGTGTTGAGCACATGCCGAGTTTTCGACCTACGTTTCGAAGTGCTTCTTCGCACGCCTGCGAACGATAATGATGATCACGAGCCACTAGAACCCTTCCCGGACGGCTGGTGGGCTTCGTCGTGAGATCTCTCCGAAGGATGGGTGGGCCGACGTGTCCCGTTATTCTCGACTTATGCACGGGGACAAAGAGGCTACGCACGGCAAGCTCATGACGCTGTCGCGTTTTTTTCGGATCGGGGTCGTCGCAGCAACAGGGCTATAGAGAAGGCTTGTATACGCGAGTATAGTCGTCATGAGGCAAATTTAATCGAATATTGGCCGTGGCGAGGCCAGGTTCGCCCCTTCGCGCATCGTTGGTGATCGCGGGCGCTATTTGCCACGCCGGGCGAGAAACTGGCCGCAATCTGGCAGAACAACGCCTCGATTGATCCATCGCGCGTGAGCAAGAGGTGATAATGCAACATCCGATTCAAGCGGCGTCGGTCGCGCTCGATTCGAATGAGCGCAAGGGTCCCGAGGAGGCACTGCGCGAGAGCGAGGAGCGCTTTCGCACGCTGGTACAATTCTCCTTTGATGTGTACTGGGAAACGGACGCGCAGCATCGCTTCATCCGCCAGGAGTTCGCTGAGACACTTCCCGAGCCGCCGGTCTCCGAGATCGGCAGGACACGATGGGAGGTCCCGTATCTGGAGCCTGACGCAGAGGGCTGGCGCAAGCACAGGGAGACACTCGATTCTCACCTCCCGTTTCGCGATTTTGAGCTCGCTCGGCCGACGCCCGACGACGGCAAGCGCTATATTTCCGTCTCTGGGATGCCCATCTTTGACCAGACGGGGCGCTTCATGGGCTACCGCGGTGTGGGGCGCCACATCACGGAGCGCAAGCGAGCCGAACAGGCGCTGATCGAGAGCGAGGCCCGTTTCCGTACCTTCGTGGATCACGCAACCGATATGTTCATGCTCCACAATGAAGACGGTCGCGTTCGCGATGTGAATCGGAATGCCTGCGAAAGTCTCGGCTACAGCCGGGCCGAACTGGTGGGAGCAGCTGCGGCCTTGTTCGATCTGGAAATGGATGACGCCACTTGGCGTAGCAACCGCGAGCGCCTCAAGGCTGGCGGAATCGCTACGCTCGAGAGGCGGTATTGCCGAAAGGACGGCACTGTGTTTCCTGTCGAAGTCCGTATGCGGGAATTCTGCGAGGGCGGCCGGTCACGGATCATTTGTCTGAGCCGCGACATCACCGAACGCAAGCGAACTGCCGAGACGCTCCGCGAGATGCAGGCTGAACTTACACACGCCAATCGCGCGGCGGCGCTGGGCCAGGTCACCGCTTCGGTAACACACGAATTAAGCCAACCAATCACCGCGATGCTCTGCAACGCGGAGGCCGCACTGAACTGGCTAGGAACGCAATCTCCGAATTTCGAAAAGGCACGGCATGCGCTCGCATCCATTGTCGCAGAAGCCGAGCGAGGCGGCGAGATCATCGGTTGGATCCGTTCCCTCATCAAGAAAACTCCGGCGCCGAAGGAGAACATCGACGTTAATGGTGCAATCCAGGACGTGATCACTATAGCCCGGAGCGAGCTGCTCAAACATGATGTCTTGATCCAGACCGACCTCGCTCCGGACTTGCCGCTCGTGAAGGGCTATCGCGTCCAGCTGCAACAGGTTGTTCTCAATTTGATCCTCAACGCGATCGAGGCAATGAACTGCCTCGACGTTGGCAGACGGGAGCTGCGGATCAGCACGGCTGCAGATGCCCCAAATCTCGTTGTTGTCGCCGTACGGGATACCGGACCCGGACTTGACGTGGCAATCGTTGACCGCCTGTTCGAGCCCTTCTACACCACCAAGCCGGACGGGACCGGCATGGGCTTGTCGATTTGCCAATCGATCATCGAGGCGCACGGAGGACGACTTTGGACCGGTGCGAATGAACCACGGGGGGCCGTGTTTCAGTTTAGTCTGCCTTCGGAACAGGGGTGAACCACGTCGCTTTTCGAAGCGGGCGCTGCGCAGGCAGGAGTTCACGGCTTCAAACGCATCCTCGCTGCGGATGCGATAGTCCTTCGTCATACAGGTCGCAGCAGCGCAACGGATCGGCGGGTTGGTTTGCTTGCCAGCCCGGGGAGCGTCGCGAAGGGCGACGTTCTGATAGCGGTTCGCTTCTCAAAGAGTGAAGAGCTGCCTAGAGGGGTCGCTAGACCAAGATCGGCTCATCGCTTGTAAGCGGACGTGCCTCTCCACAAAGAATATCGGCTCCGTTAAAGCGAAGGCTTCAACGTCCTCACTCGTCACATGACCATTGGGTGGCAAGTCCGCTGCGGGTCAATCGCGTCGGTCTGCACCTGAGTTCGGGACTTCCGGTCCACCTCCGGCTCCGGACATGTCGCAGCACTGCGCCAACTGACGCGATGGGCCAACAGGCGACATCGAGGGGCACCGGCGTTCTCGCGGAGGCGCGGTACTTCTGTCAGGCAGGCTGCGAGGCGACGGCAAGGGGCCGCTCAGTTATGCTGTTGGTGTTGATCTCGCTTTGATATTATGCGCCGACAGCCGCACCCGATAGCGGGGGAAAATGAAAAGGCCCGCTACGATGAGGCGAATGGAAGCTGCAGACGCACAACCGTAATATTGCATAAGGTCATTTGCCGTCCGGATAGAAGGCAAAGCGCATGAGTGATGTGGAACTTCCAACCACGCGTTATGTCCGCAGCGGAGATATCAGCATCGCCTATCAGACGATGGGCCACGGTTCGGTCGATCTGATTATTATCCTTGGCGTTCTTTCCCACGTCGAGTTCATGCACGAGATTTTTCCGGGCTGGACGGATTTGTTGCGCCGCCTGGCAGCGTTTGCGCGTGTCGTAACGTTCGACAAGCGCGGACAGGGCCTCTCTGATCGCATGCCCGGCGTGCCATTGCTCGAAGAGCGGATGGATGACGTGAGCGCAATCATGGAGGCAATTGGGTCGAAGCGTGCCGTGCTGGTTGGGATTTCCGAAGGTGCGCCGATGAGCGCTCTGTTTGCAGCAACCTATCCCGAGCGTGTTTCTCATCTTGTGCTCTGGAGCGGGTTCGCGCGATTCACCAACACGAGCGATTTTTCATTGATGTTCCCCGAGGAAGCCATTTTTCGGTTGGTGAAGCATTATGGAACCGGCGCCTTCATCAAGGCCGTCATGCCGAGCGGGGCACATGATCCCGTACTCGTCAGCCAATTCGCCAAATTCGAACGCCTTAGCGCCAGTCCCGGAGCATTCAAGGCGCTGCTACAACAAAACGCGCTCATCGACGTGCGGCCAATTCTCGCGAACGTTCGTGTTCCAACCTTGGTGCTGCACAGTTTGAAGGACCGTCTGGTACCTGTAGAGAACGGCCGTTATCTGGCCTCGCAAATTCCCGGCGCGAAGTATATCGAGTACCCGGACGGGGCTCACGGCTTCTTCGAGTGCGATGTGCCCAAGCTGTGCGGGGAGATAGAGGAGTTCGTCACCGGCAAGCGGGAGAGTCAGCAGCACAACTTTGAGCGGGTCCTGGCAACCGTGCTGTTCACCGATATCGTCGATTCGACGAACCGCGCCGTCCAGATGGGCGACCATTCATGGCGTAGCCTGCTCGACGAGCACGACCGGATGGCGCGCCGGATCATCGAAAGGTATCGAGGGCAGCTGGTGAAGACGACTGGAGACGGTATCCTGGCCACGTTCGATGGTCCGGGGCGGGCCATCCACTGTGCGTTGGATTTCGAAGCGGCGGCTGCGCAAATCGATTTGCCATTGCGCGCTGGCCTCCATGCGGGGGGGAAGTTGAAATCAGGCACCAGGATATCGGCGGCATCGCAGTTCACGCGGCAGCACGCGTCATGGCCCTTTCTCACCCGGGCGAAGTTCTGGTTTCGAGAGTAGTAATGGATTTGGTTGCGGGTGCAGGACTGAAGTTCACTCACCGGGGGGCACACAAGCTCAAGGGGTTGCCTGGGCGGTGGGACTTGTTCGCGGCGACCCCATGACGATCTTCAGAATGTGCCGATCGCCTTGCAGGTGACGGCAAACTCCTCATGATCGTCAACGCTTGAGCCTATCTTGGTCCAGACACCGGACAACGTCTCCAATGTCTGTTGTGGGTCAGAATGCGAAGAACTCAGCTTGAGGAAATCTCGTCCGCGGTGCCTCAGTGAGCGGACCTAATGGAGCGATCCCGCCACTTTGCCGATGGGCCGTATGCGAACATATCAAACTGTGGCGGTGAGCAGGTGAGCTGCTATCGGGAACGACAACCCCCGACTATTCACGTATTTCTCCAAAGCCGACTTGGTATCGAGTGTGAGACGTTCGCGAGCCACATCACTCGCTTGTGACACATGACCAGCTAGTGGCGAACCGGCGACATAACTCAACACAAATCGTTCGACCGATGGAAATTTGACGGTGCCGACCCTCCGTTGCACTGTGATATTCTGAAAACCGGCAGCAGTGACGAGTCCGCTCAGCTCATTGGCATCGGTTAATCCAAATGGCGCGCGCATGATTGTTGCTGCCGCCAGGCTGATGTTTCGCTCCAGTACTTCAGCGAACGATTGAAATCCGGGACTTTCATTTATGCCGCACCACACCATGAGCGCGAGCCGTCCCTTTGAAGACAGAACCCTGCGCATCTCGCGCACAGCGGCCCCCCGGTCAGCGAAGAACTGGAGGCCGAGCTGGCAATACGCAATATCGAATGATCTGTCGGGGAACGGCAACCTGTCCGCAGTGGCTTCGTGCCACTGTATGGAGGCAGCGTCGTCGGTGGTCCCCAGGGCTCGTGCAACGGTCAACATGCCGGGATTGAGATCAACACCGGCGACGGTCCCGGTTGGACCTACCCTTGCGGCCGAAACGCGAGCGACTATACCGGTGCCACAGGCGATATCGAGTATGCGCTCGCCTACCTTTGGTTGAGCCATATCAACCAGGATGGGAGCCCACAGCCCAAAAACAGCCGGCACCAGTTCCCGCTCGTAGACTTCGGGTGCGCTACCGCTGACTTGCCACTGTCCTTGCTGACCCATCTGATGATGCCACAGGACGTTGGTTCCAGCGTTAGTGTAGATCAATCCCTCGAAGGCCGCTATGGGTCAAAATGCGAAGTACGCAGGTTGAGCAATCTTGTCCGCTCTGCCGCGATGAGCGGACCTCCGTCAGACGCGCTGCAACTTCGCAGATGAGCAACAGCAGACTTAGCAAAATGAAGGGGCTCAGCGACTTCCTGCTCTAGCTCTTTGTGGATGTGGTCGAGGTGCGTGAGGTGAGTTATCTGTAACTCGCGATAGGTTTCCAATACCTGCGTTGCCAGTTCTGTAGGATGACCGTGGCGCCCCAGCATGTCGATGATCTCGATTTGACGGGCAATATGTCTCTCACCGAGGGCGATATGCCGCTTGGCTTCCGCCAGATGTTCTAAGATCATCCTAGCGCAATTGTACTCCCGAAGACCGCGCAGCCCGCGCGATCGAGCAGTCTCGCTTCCTCATTGCGGAGCGCAGGCAGGTTCTGGACGAGCTAGGGCTGATCTACGCGCGGAGATCCCAAGCTGCACGGAAAGCCTTACAAGGTGTTCAGAAATCCGAGGCCGAGCTTGTCGCCAACTCCCCACGATGGCTTTCCTTCACGGGCTAAGGTCGGCTTAGGACACAGGCACTGCTTCAATCCCTCCCAAGAGTCTGGAGGTTTGTCGGCGGCAAATTTCCTGTGCGGCCTCCGCCTCATGACCTTTTCTGCGTGGGAGACTGCTCGCTCCGGAGCGACTCTTCGCGCCTCCGGCTCATGGTCCGCAAGAGGTGCGCAGTCCAATAGCGAGCGAGCGCGATACTTCCTTCCACCTCGCGCCGGATCAACTCGTTATCCCGAATAGCTCTGTCGGCTCGTTTCAGTAGCTCGTTCATTCAACCCAAAGTCGGGACGAGGCTAACCGTTCCTGCAAATGCGACTACTCGGGAGCCTACCGGAACCAGGTGCAGGTCACAGGCTGACGAACCGAAGCTAGATCAGCGACGTCTGTTCTCGCTTTGAAAGCGGCCTCCTTTCTCCGCGCCCGGCCGGCACCGCTTCGGGCCATAACCGGACTCATGCATCGCAGCAAAACACCATCTCTATTCGATCACTTCGTCGGCACGAACGAGTAACGAGGGCGGCACGGTGAGGCCGAGCGCTTTAGCCGTCTTCATGTTGATGACTAGGTCGAATTTGGTCGGCTGCTCTACCGGCAGATCGGCAGGCTTGGTGCCTTTGAGGATCTTATCGACGTAACCGCCCGCACGGCGGAACAAATCGGCTATATCGGGGCCGTAGACGACCAATCCGCCATGGGCGAATTGTCGGAAGAAGTAAATCGCCGGCAAATGATACTCCGCCGCGAGCCCGACAACTCGCGGGGCTTGGCGAATGGTCAGAATGTCGCCAAAAATAATTATTGCATCGACGCGCTGGGCGGCTGCCGAAGCAAAGGCGGTGTCGAGTTCCTCGGCCTTAGTCGCCTCGACCATAGACAGAGCCACGTCGTGCTTCCGGGCTGTGCTTGGTACCTCATCAGCTAACAACAGCCTGTGCATTGGGTTCTCGCGATTAACTAAAAGCGCAATTCTCGCGGCACCTGGTATCAGTTCCCGGAGAATTTCTATTTGTTTTCCAAACCAATCTCCCGGCACCCACGACGTAAGACCGGTCATGTTGCCGCCTGGACGCGAGAGGCTTTGGACGAGGCCTAGTCCGACGGGATCGGCAACAACCACGAAGACAATCGGAATAGTGGCGGATTTCAGGGCTAAGGCCGCTTGCGGCCCGGCGGCAACTATCAGATCGGGAGCTAGAGCCACCAACTCCGCAGCGAAGGTTGGCAAGCGATCCGAAGTTTCGGCATAACTACGGTATTCGATGAGCAGGTTCCTGCCCTCGATCCAACCCCTTTCGCGCAAGCCAGTGCTCCATGCTTCGCGAGATATCGGATCTAAGAAACCGAAGAAACCGATGCGGCGAGGCATCCCTTGCGCCCGCAAACGCCGGGGCGAAACGAGCAGCGCCGCAGCAGTCGCCATAAACTCCCGCCGCTTCATTCGATCCTCATCGCAGCTTGGGGAGACAGGTGCAGAGTAGCAGTCTCCGCAGTCACTGCGGATGCAAATGCTGAGTCGCAAATGCGGCGAGATGGCGCATCCGCGCTTCGGGTCAAATGCGAAGAGCTCGGGATAAGCAAATCTAGTCCGCCATCACGCAATGAGCGGACCACCGTCAACGCCGTTGCTTCGCTGATGGGCCATATCAGGTCGTGAGCAGCCGCGGCGACTCTTGCGACGTTATTCAATTACATCGTCGGCGCGGGCGAGCAGCATGTCGGGCACCGCAAGACCGAGTGCCTTTGCAGTTCTTACATTGATGACGAGGTCGAGCCGGGTGGGAAACTCAAAGGGTAAATCGGCCACGGGGGTGCCTTTGAGTATCTTATACACGTAGGTCGCAGCGCGATAATTGCATGCCCGAAGGTCAATTCCATAGCTAACGAGTCCGCCTGCATCCACGAGTTCGCGGTATCCGTAAAGGGTCGGGAGCCGAGTTGCCGCTGCGGCAGCGGTGATCTGAGCCCTATCCAAGAGTAAGAAGTTAGCCTGCAGAACGATGACGACATCAACACGCTCCGCCTTAAACCTTCTGAACGCGGGTTCAACATCCTCGGTTCTCTGAACATCCGCATCTACGATCTTGATTTCAAATTTCGCGGCGGTGGCGTTGATTTCGTCCCACTGCGGTGCTGTTTTGATGTCGCTCGTGTCATTTACGATTCCAACTTTTTGCGCGCCGTGAACGATTTCCCGCGCGATCTCAAGCTGCTTTGCAGGCAACCCACGCACGTAGGGCATGATGCCGGTCAGGTTGCCAGTCGGGCGGCGAACTTCGTTTTCCGACAATCCAAGCGCGGTCAGGTTTCCCAACGCTGCAACAACGATCGGGATGGTTGATGTTGCCTGCTTGGCGGCAAGCGCATTGGCGCTGGCGGCGGCAAAAATGACATCGGGGTTGAGCTGAACCACCTCCCTCGCCACCTCTGGTAACTTCTCGGTAGACGCGGCAAGTCGGAACGTTATGTCGAAATCGCGCCCCTCGATGTATCCGAGTTCTTGCAGCCCCTTCAAGAACGATGGCCAGGCTCCGTAACCTTTGCGCTGAGCTGGCGTACCCGATCCAAATGTGCCGATAACGGGCCGTTTCCTCGGGGCCTGGGCTCGTGCGACGGACGGCCACGCAATTGCTGCGCCGCCAAATAGAGTCAAGAACTCGCGTCGTCTCATGTGTCCACCCCCGGGCTCAGGAGAGGGAGACTTGTCGTCATAGATCATAGCACGTTGAGAGAAGCGGGGCTATTTTCGTTACGTCTGTTGGGTAGCCGTGGAGGTCTGTTTCGGGTCAAAAGCGGAATGTTGTGTTGCCCAAGCCTCGATCCGCTCTGTCTCCGAAAGCAGACATGCCACAGTTTCCGCTGCACGTCGGCTCAGGGCATCAGCGGAAGTGAGGTGTCCTCACTCGATCACTTCGTCGCTGCGGGCGAGAAGTGCTGACGTTACAGCCACGTCGACGAGCGCCCGAGTTCCTCTTGGGGTCGATCAGGAAAGTGACAGCCAATCGGACCCTTTCCGCGGCATCCCCGGCCACGTATCAGCATCGAGATTCAGATGCTAGATTTCAGGCCCCTACCGAATAGGAGAACGACATGCCCGAGAGCGTCTACAAGGTCGTTGAATTGATCGGCACCAGCAAAGACTCCTGGGAGAGAGCGGCCGCCAATGCGGTCGAGCAAGCCGCTAAATCTCTCCGAGATCTTCGCATCGCAGAGGTCGTCAAGCTCGATATGCAACTAGATGACAAGGGAAAAGTCGAGGTCTATCGCGCCAAGCTCAACGTATCGTTCAAGTTCGAGGGCTCCTGAGCCTCAGCACCTCGCCCCTTTGCGGGCGAGGATGGCTCATTGAAAAAGCGCGTTGCGCAGTCCAGCAACCGGACGCTGTTGCCCATCCCGGAAGTCGGCACTAGTCCGGCTGGGACCGATATGATCTGATGCGAGGGAGCGTATGGCGCGTGGTGGCCCCATGTACATGGTCATTCGCAAGTACACGAAGGTCTGCCCTTGCTCGTGTAGTCGACATGATGTCACCATCGCATTTGCGATGATCGCGCCGTGGATTTACGCGGGCCGCCGGTCAGGGATTAAATCGCGGGTGCTTTACGAGGAACAGCAACGCCATGAAGCAAAACACCTTCGCAACATTTTCCATCGCAGCGATCTGCTCGACACCGCTTACGCTTATGGGCACTGCGATGCCGCCAAGAGATCCTGATGAAGAGGACGAGGAAGAAGATGAGGAGGACGAAGATGAGGAAAGGGAAGATGACACTGACGAACCGGCGGTCGTGCGCGAGCCGGACGAAGATTAGACTAGTCCGTGTTCGGCAGTCGGCGCTATAATATCTCCCATGGGTTGGGATGCGAAAGACATAGGGCTCCTCACTAGGCTCTGGTCCGCAGGACAGAGCGCGGCGCAGATAGCGCGTCGTCTCGGATGCAGTCGTAACGCGGTCTGCGGCATGCTGAGCCGTCAGGGCCTGAAGCGCGGCCACAAGCCGCCTACGGCAAGGCCCAAGATACGACCGCCCCCGAAGCTGCGGCCGCCGTCGTCGGCAGCTTGCGCCCATCCAGTCGCAAAGAAGGTGTCGCGAAACACATCGGAGAGGCCGCAGCCCAAGGAGTTCAGCAGGCAGCAGCTTTACGACATGCTGGCTGATGCGGTCAGAAATACTGGCTAGGAATCACCGCGAACGTCGTTGCGCTTCCGTCAGTGTCTAGCTCGGCTCGATGGGTTCGACCGTCGTGCACCCTCGGAAGCGTAGTTTACTCGAGCACCTCATCTGCGCCGGCAACGATTACTGAGGAGAACGCAGAACCGAGCAGTTTGGCAGCCTTCAAGTTGATAACGAGCTCTACCTTTGTTACGAGCTGGACTGGAAGATCGGAAGGCTTCTCGCCCAACAGGATCCGTCCGGCATAGATCCCGGCGCGGCGGTGCGACTGCATGAAGTCTCCACCGTAGCTCATCAAACCTCCGGCAACGGGAAAGTCTCGGGTCTGTGTGATTGCGGGCACGCGATACTTTATTGCGAGAGCAGCCAACCGCGAACTGCGAAATGCAAAATAGGGATCCGAGGTAAAAACAAGCCCACTTGCCCCGTCCTTGGCCGCGGCGGCGAATACAGATTCAAACTCATCCTCCTTACTTGCGGCTAAGACTTCCAGTTGAACCCGCAGGGTGTCTGCAGCTGCGTGAAGCTTCTGTAATTGTGATTGTGCGGTCGGACTTGTCGGGTTGGCGACAACCATCAACTTCGGCGCTGTGGGCATCAGGTCGCGCATAAACTCAAGCCTCTTTGGCGAAACGTCGACACTCAGGCTCGAAACTCCCGTGATGTTTCCGCCCGGCCGCGACAAGCTGTCGACCACGTGTAGCTGGACGGGGTCGCCGCCCATCTCAAAAACGATTGTCTTGGTCGTAGTCGCCGCTTTCGCGGCCAGTGCCACGGGGGCGCCCCCAGGCGCTACGAGCACATCCACGTTGCGGGCGACCAGTTCGGTAGCCAAGGCAGGCAATTGAGAATATTGTCCGTTGGCCCATCGATACTCGATTGCCACATTGCGGCCCTCGACAAAGCCAGCTTCTCCTAGTCCCTGGTGGAAAGCCTCAAGTCGACTGGCAAAGAGTTCGGGCGACTCCGGACAAAGATAGCCAATGACTGGCATGGAGGACTTCTGCGCATACGAGGCGGTCGTGCACGTCGCAGCCCCTGCCATCAAAAGCAGAAAATCACGCCGCTTGGCGCTTCGTGGCGCTGCTGCTACTGAACGGGCGGACCTCATGCATACGCATCCGCTACCGAAAACTAATTTGCGGAGCATAGCCCGGGATGCTCAAACAGTCTTCAACAGGGTTATGCCAGGCATCCGGCGGCCAGCCTCGGCTAGAGAGTATTGAAGTTTATCCCGAAGACAGGAATAGCTTCATCAAATCCCTTGATTTCTCGGCCCCCAAGATCCTCGACGGGCCGCTTGCCCTTGATGCCAACGGCGACTTTGGCGTCGATCAGGATTTCCCCGTCTGCGGCAGATGCGCACAGTCGGGCGGCGAGATTCACAACGCTGCCAATGGCGGTGTAGTCGAGCCGGTCCTTGTATCCGATCCGGCCGACAGTCGCGGGCCCGCTGGCTAGGCCGATTCCGAAACCAACGTGGTAGCCATTCGATCGCCAGCCAGCGATAAGGGCTTGCACGTTCTTCTGCATGTCGATGGCGAGATCGATAGCTCTCAATGCAGGCTCTTCGACTGGGACAGGTGCGTTCACCAGAACCATCAGTCCGTCTCCGGAGAAATTGATCAGAGTTGCTTCGAATTCCGCGATGACCCTGCCAAGGCTCTCATAGTACTCGGACAGTACGCTCATGACGTCCTCAGGCGCAGCTCCTGCTGAAAACGCGGTGAAACCCCTCAAATCGCAGAAGACTACGACGACTTCCGTGCGGCGGCCGTCCAGCACGCTGTCGTCCCCGGCTCTATCGACGAGATCGGCGACCTGGGGGGCAAGAAACCGCTTGAGCTTGGCTATGCGCTCCTGGTGCTGCTGCGCCAGCGCCAACTCGGAAGCCATTCTGTTGAAGCTTTCTGCAAGGCGCTGGAACTCGTCCCCGGTGTGGATTGAGATGCGGTGCTCAAAGAACCCGGCACCAATCCTCTCAGTGCCCTCCTCGAGCAGTTTAATTGGCTCCGTCATCCGGTCCGCGAACGCGTAGGCCAGAACCCCTGCTAGTATGATGCTGATTGCGAGAAGCACTGCGGTCCGCCAAAGGGCGGCATAGATCGGCGCGTAAGCTTCAGATAGCGGCTGCGCGACCACGACTGTCCAATCGGGGCCCTGCACGGGAGCCGTGCTGGCAACAATATATTGTCCTTGTGCATCCCGGCTCGTTGCGAAACCCCGTTTAGTCCCTATCGCGTCCCGCACAGCCCGAAATGGTTCGGAGGTTGCTTCTTCTGCCCCGCGGAGAACGAGGCTGATGTCCGGATGGGCGATAAGGCGACCCGATCGGTCCAGGACGAAGGCGTAGCCGGTCCTTCCGAACTTGATCGCCGAGATCACGTCCCAAATCAGCTTAAGGTTGATTTCGGCCACGACTGCGCCGACAGCCTGTCGGTTGCCCACAGTCGCAACGGTCAGGTACGGTTCGGAGCCTCGATTGTAGCTGACTTCGCTGAACCAGATCTGAGCTGCCCGGGCACCGACCAGAGTGGGATCGGCTGATCGGTCCGCGCGGCTCTCGATCCGATTCAGGCCGATCCGCGAGATATAGAGACGCTCTAGACCGTTGCCGTCGAGGAGCGTGAGACTGGCGATGGCAGGCGCCTGTCGAAGGAGGCGCAACGCGTCGGTCCGCCGGCGGTCGTCGGGCTCCTCGGTCCACGGAAGCTGGACCAGCCAGCCAAGCTGAGTTGTGATACCGTGGATGAAATCGTGTATTTCGGCGGCCGCGGATGCTGATTGAAGACCAAGCGACTGATCAAGCCTCGCGCGCTGATCGCGATAGCCGAACCACCCTTCAATAACGCCGTTGAATGCCAGTGGGATTGCGACAGCTACGAAAAGTGCGAGCAAATATTTATGAAAGAGGCTGCGAAACCGATCTTGAGCAATCATGATGCGGTCTCCTGTACAATTATAACAGGTACGATGGCCCAGAATAACATGTCGCTCCGCCGTCGAGCGGAGCTCATTCAAATTCCCCACGCGCACGGGTGCAACGTTTTGCGCTTTTAGAGCGGAATAGTCACGCGGTGGGAGTGTGGCTAAGTTGTCGACCGATGCCAGCCCCGACGGCACTGGTATTCGGCGACGTCAGTCTCCGGCTCACGTTCTGGCCCATCCAAGTCTCGAGTGGCGCCACTGCCGCGAACTGGCGTACGGCCTCTATCGTGCCATCCGATGTTGATCATCCGGGCCGAAGAGGCAAACCACAACTTTGTCTCCTTGTTGGCCCATTGCCGACCTGCCCTGTACATCCGGTCGAGGACCGTTTGTGCCCCTAAGCGGAAGTTGCTGCCGGGCACCGTGGCCCTGCGTCGTTGCTGTTGATCTAGGTCAAGCATCACCCATCATGTGGCTTCACACTTCTAGGATGGTACTCTCCTCCCGATCCTGCAGAGTGCAGGTTTGGCGATGAAAAGTGAGAGCTTGCTCATGATAACTATTCCAGAACTGACGTCCCAGGCGCTCGGTGCGTTCCTGATCTCGGAGACCAGCGGCCGCTTCGGCTCTTCCCACGCCAGCTTGCCGGAATTGCTCCCCTATGCAGCAAAACTGGCCCTGGAATGTATCGGTAACAGCGGTGCACTCTACCACAACGTCGAGCACACATTGTTGGTGACACTGGTGGGGCACGACATCCTGATCGGGCGCTCTCTTCTGAGACCAACGACTGCCAGCGACTATGCTCACTTTATCCTGGCGTGCCTGCTTCACGACATCGGCTACGTTCGGGGAATAGTTCAGGGAGACCAGGACGGAGCCTATGTTGTTGATGGTACCGGCCAAACGGTTGATTTACCGATCGGCTCCTCCGATGCCGCTCTTGCGCCCTATCATGTCGACCGCTCAAAATTGTTCGCCGTCGAGCGTCTTGACCCAATCGACGAAATCGACGCCGCTCGCGTTGCCCGAGCCATCGAATACACTCGTTTTCCTTATGCAGACGCATCAGCCAACGAACTCAAGGATGATCTTGACGAAGAGGAAGGTTTGTTGCTTCGCGCCGCCGACCTGATTGGTCAGCTCGGCGATCCTAACTACATGAAAAAATCAAATGCGTTGTTCTATGAGTTCGAGGAGATAGGACTCAACAAATCGCTCGGGTACACCACGCCCGCGGACGTGGTGTACAAATATCCTCAATTCTACTGGACCAAGGTCGCACCGCACATCCAAACTGCCATCCGCTTTTTGAATGTAACCTCGAGCGGAAGACAATGGATCAGCAGTCTCTATGGCAATGTCCTCCGCGCTGAACGAGAGGTCGGATTATCTGGTCCGCAGCTATAGGCGCTTCCAAAAATCATGATTTCGACTGACCGTTCAAGTTTCCAACACTATTGTATCCGCTCACGTGTGGCCCATACCGATGAACCCGGCGTTCATCGGCCCGTCGGTTGATTAGGGTAAACCGGACCTCGGTGCGCATCGGCAATTTCGGTGCTGTTGACCCGACGCTTGCATCGGCCTCTTCCGCTGATCCGATTATGCGTTTGAATACATGCTCTGACCTGACGGCCGGCAATGACGCGGCGTGACTCTCATCACCTTGGCCGGAGCGGCTGCGACCACTTGGCTGCCATCAACTGCCGTGCGTGGCGAAGAGCGAAGCGGACACTCGTGGTTCAGATGTCGCACTTTGACCCAAACCGGTCATTTCCCTGGACAGGCTGCCTCGCTGGGAGAAAGATGGGACTAGGCAAACTGGGGTGCCGTAATGGACCTCGGAGATTGGCTGCAGAGGCTTGGCCTCGAACAATATGTGGCGGCGTTCCGCGATCATCAGATCGATGATGCCGTGCTGCCTACCTTAACGTCTGAAGATTTGAAGGACCTTGGTATCGGGCTGGTCGGGCATCGCCGTAAGTTGCTCGATGCTATCGCCGCCCTGCGCACTAAAGCTGGCACTCCGGAGCGCTTATCCGACACTCCCGAAGCAGCCTTCGAAGCCAACCTCATCGCCGAGCGCCGTCAGGTCACCGTGATGTTCTCGGACTTGGTCGGTTCAACGGCGCTCTCGGTGCGGATGGACCCAGAGGACTTGCGGGAGATCATTTCAGCATACCAGCGGTGCGTCGCCAATACCGTACGCCGCTTCGGCGGCTTCGTCGCGAAATACATGGGCGACGGGGTCCTGATCTATTTCGGCTACCCGGCCGCGCATGAGGATGACGCCGAGCGGGCAGTTCGCGCCGGCCTCGCACTGATCTATGCGGTTTCTACGCTTCCCACGGCCGAGACCTTACAAGTGCGGATTGGGGTTGCCACCGGCCTGGTGGTGGTCGGAGATCTCGTTGGGACAGGCGAAGCGCAGGAGCGCGGTATTGTCGGTGAGACGCCAAACCTCGCCGCACGTCTTCAGGCCATTGCCGAGCCAAACACGGTCGTTATTGCTGACGCCACCCGCAAGCTACTCGGCAATCTCTACGAGCTCCGAGACATTGGAGCACAGAAGCTCAAGGGGATCGCCGGTACGGTGCGAGCTTTCGTGGCGCTGCGGGCCAGCTCTGTCGCCAGCCGCTTCGAGGCGATGCATCCCGGCGGCCTAACGGCACTAATCGGGCGAGAAGAAGAACTAGAACTGCTGTTGCGCCGTTGGGCGAGAGCAAAAAGCGGCGACGGGCAGGTGGTGCTGATATCCGGCGAGGCCGGAATCGGCAAATCTAGGCTCGTGACAGGGTTGACGGAGGCGATTGCAGCCGAACCACACACGCGCTTGCGGTATTTCTGCTCCCCACAGCACACGGATAGCGCGTTTTATCCAATCATTGGGCAGTTTGAACGCGCTGCCGGATTTGCGGTGGGCGACACCGAGGCAGCAAGACTCGACAAGCTCGATGGGCTGCTTGCGCACACGCGGACCTCCCAGCAAGACGCGGCCCTGATGGCCGAAATGCTGTCACTTCGAAACGACGGTCGCTTCCCCGCTCTGGAGCTTAGTCCCGAACAGCGGCGGCAGAAGACGTTGGAAGCGCTTGGCGCTCAGTTGCAGACTCTGGCATGCTCTAACCCCCTACTGGTGCACGTCGAGGATGCGCACTGGGGTGATCCCAGCAGCCTGGAAGCGTTCGGTCGCACTATAGACCTCGTCCCAAGTGTTCCCGTTCTCATGATCGTGACATATAGGCCCGAGTTCGAGGCCCCCTGGATCGGACAGCCGCACGTCACGGCTCTCGCGCTCAATCGTTTGGGTCATCGCGAGGTCGGCAGCATGATCGACTGCGTCGTCGGCAATAAAGCGCTACCCGCGGACGTCAGAAAAGACATCATCGAGCGCACCGACGGCATCCCCTTGTTCGTCGAAGAGATGACAAAGGCCGTGCTGGAGACTGGGGGCGAGCTGGAAGCAATGCGGACTGCAGCTGCGGTCCCCTCTCCAGCGCTCGTGGTGCCCGCCAGTTTGCATGCTTCTTTAATGGCCCGGCTCGATCGCCTCGGCTCCGCCAAGGAGCTTGCACAGATCGGCGCAGCAATAGGTCGAGTGTTTTCACACGCGCTGTTGAGTGCGGTAACCAGCAAGACCGACATGGAGCTGGGATCGGCATTAGATCGTCTCATTGCGGCTGGCTTGCTGTTCCGGCAGGGAATATCACCAAATGTGGCTTACCTGTTCAAGCATGCCCTGGTCCAGGATGCCGCGTATGGCACGCTGTTACGGGACCCGAGAAGAGCCCTTCATGCCCGCATAGCCGACGCTCTCGAGACGCAATTTGCGGAGGTGATAGCAAACCAACCGCAGTTGCTGGCCCACCACTGCACCGAAGCTGGGCTGATCCAGAAGGCCGCGGGGCTTTGGGGGGCCGCGGGACAACGGTCGCTTGCTCGATCAGCTCTGCTCGAAGCTGCGGCTCAGATCACGCGGGCTCTCAACCAGCTCGCCAGTTTGCCGACGACAGCCGCGCTGCGCCGTGAACAAATCAAGTTCCAGGTCGCACTCGCCAACGTGATGATGCACACAAAAGGCTACGCCGCTCCTGAGACGAAGGCTTCTGTCGATCAAGCGCGCGTGTATATCGACCGAGCGGAGACGCTCGGAGAACCTGCCGAAGATCCGTTGCTGCTGTTCTCTGTCCTTTACGGCTCATGGGTCGCGAGTTTCGTGTCGTTCAAAGGCGATATTTGCTGTCGCCTGGCCAGAGACTTTCTATCGCTTGCTGAGAACAAAGACGAGAAAGCGATGCAAATGATTGGGCATCGGCTAACGGGTAGCGCTCTGCTGCTTACGGGGGAGATTGCGCAAGCCAGGATGCACTACGATTGGGCTATCGCGGCATATGTTCCTGATGAGCATCGTCCGCTAGCGATGCGGTTCGGCCAAGACACCGAAGTGGCATGCTTGTCATTTCGATCGTTGGCTCAGTGGTTGCAGGGCTATCCGGAGGCTGCTCTCGCAGACACAGAGCGTGCACTCAGGACTGCTCGCGCGATTGGACAAGCCACGACGCTGATGTTTGCGTTGAGGCACGTGTCGGTGACTTGTATTCAGTGTGGTGCCTACGAGGCAGCAAGCGCGCAAATCGATGAACTGATCGCTTTGGCCGATGAAAAAGGAGCCTCGCTCTGGAGGGCTCTGGCTACAATCGATAAAGGCTATGTGCTCGCGCTAACCGGCAGAGCCCGAGACGCCCTCCAGATGGTCACCGCCGGTGTCGGGGTTGCAAGATCGACCGGCTCAACGGTATTTATGCAAGTGGATCTATCGTATTTGGCGCTCGCACACGCTGCGCTTGGTCAGTTTGAAGAAGCCTGGGACTGTGTCGACGAGGCCTTCGCAGCGTCCGCGACGACAAGGTCATACTGGTGGCAGCCAGAAACCTGTCGAATTGCTGGTGAAATTGCACTTATGTCGCCGGTGCCGGATGTAGCTAAGTCAGAAGCCTACTTCGAGCGAGCGCTCGCCGTCGCGCGTACGCAGCAGGCGAAATCCTGGGAGTTGCGCGCTGCGACGAGCATGGCGCGCCTGTGGAGCGAGCAAGGCAAGCGGGATGAGGCGCGAAAGCTCCTCGCTTCAGTCTACGGCTGGTTCACCGAGGGGTTCGACACGCCGGACCTGAAGCGGGCGAAGGCCCTCCTCCACGAGCTGGCCGCATGATCGCTCTCATGCATGACGCCTCGTAGACATAATAACTGGATTCGCCGGGGTCCGCTCTCGCGGCTAAGGCGGCCAGCTAGGGCTTCCGCTTCTGACTCTCATGCATGTTCGGTTTCTAGGCCGGACACCAATCGGCCATTCGCAGATTTCTTCCATAACAATGGATATCCGAATGACGGCAGCTCCTGAAGAAAGCGGGCGCCCCATTGCGGCAACGCGTTCATTCCGGACGTAGGACCTCGCCGCACTTGATCGGCAGCCAGAATTCAGGACCGCTCCGTTGGTAGTCGAGCTTAACTCGGCTGGCCACGCCGCTCCATCTGTGGCAAGCTCGATTTTATCCAACGAGCTCAACAGGTATCTAGCCACCCGACATCGGGTGCCGTAGAGGCCAGCAGTTGAACCCAGTCTTTCGGTTCGGCGCGCATGGACAGCGACTTCCAGGTGTTATGGGAGGACGACGACCGCATCTTTTGCCGGGCATCGCGCCAGGGCTCCGATGGTGGCCGCAAAACTGTGCTAGCCGTGCTTCCCGCCGAGCACGCCCCATCAACGAGCCGGGATCGCCTGGCTCACGAATATGCACTAAAGGACGAACTCGACGGCGCGTGGGCCTTGCGGCCGCTCGAACTTGTCAGTGAGGGCAGCCGGCCCGTGCTGCTGCTCGAGGATCCCGGCGGCGAGCCGCTGGAGCGCCAGCTCCAAGCGCCCATGCAAGTGGGAACATTCTTGCATCTCGCCCTCCACATCACGGCGGCTCTTGGCAAGGTCCATCAGCGTGGGCTCGTGCACAAAGACATTAAGCCGCACAACATCATCGTGAATCGCGCGACCGGCGGAGTCAAACTCACGGGTTTCGGCATTGCCTCGCGACTCCCGCGCGAGCGCCAATTACCCGAACCGCCTGAAACCATCGCCGGCACCCTCGCCTATATGGCACCCGAGCAGACCGGACGAATGAACCGCTCGATCGATGCGCGCAGTGATCTATACGCGCTGGGCGTCACCTTCTATCAGATGCTCGCCGGCGCGCCCCCGTTTACCGCAGCCGATCCGATGGAATGGGTGCACTGCCATATCGCCAGGAGGCCTGTGCCGCCCGGCGAGCGTCGAAAGCAAGTGCCCAATTCCCTTTCGGCCATCATCATGAAGCTGCTCGCCAAGACCGCCGAGGAGCGCTATCAGACCGCGACCGGTCTGGAGAGCGATCTCCGGCGCTGCCTCGCCGCCTGGGAGGCTCGGCAGGGGATCGACGACTTCCCTCTGGGCGAGCGCGACATCCCGGACCGGCTGCTCATCCCCGAGACGCTCTATGGGCGCGCGCGAGACATCGAAGTCTTGCTTGCGGCCTTCGACCGCATGGTCCAGAGCGGCACGCCTGAGCTGGTGTTGGTCTCGGGATACGCCGGCATCGGCAAGTCAGCTGTCGTCAACGAGCTGCACAAGGTGCTGGTGCCCTCGCGCGGCCTGTTCGCCGACGGCAAATTCGACCAATACAAGCGCGACATTCCCTATGCCACACTGGCGCAGGCCTTCCGCAGCCTGCTCCGAGGCCTTCTGGCGAAGAGCGAGGTCGAGCTGGCGCCCTGGCGCGATGCCCTGCACAAGGCGTTAGGCCCGAACGGCGGGCTATTGGTCGACCTCGTCCCCGAGTTGAAGCTCATCATCGGCGAGCCGCCGCGGGTACCCGACCTGGCTCTGCAGGATGCGCAAAGACGCTTCCACCAAGTGGTGCGGCAGTTCATCGGCGTGTTCGCGCGACCGGAGCATCCGCTGGCGCTATTCCTCGACGACCTGCAATGGCTCGACTCAGCGACGCTGGACCTGCTCGAGGATCTGTTGACTCAGGCGGATGTGAGCCATCTGCTGATGATCGGCGCTTACCGCGATAACGAGGTCGACGCCGCGCATCCTCTCCGGCGCAAGATCGCCGCCATCAAGAACCGCAGCGGCATCGTTGAGGAGATCGCGCTGGCGCCGCTTGCCACCGAGCATGTCGGGCAGCTGATCGCCGACTCCTTGCGTTGCGAGCCGAGTTATGCCGCGTCCCTGGTGCAGTTAGTGCAGGAGAAAGCGGGCGGCAATCCGTTCTTCGCCATCCAGTTTCTTTACGAACTCGTCGAGGAGCGTTTGCTTGCGTTCGATCATACGTCGTCGTGCTGGACGTGGGATCTCGATCTCATTCGCGCCAAGGAGTATACCGATAATGTGGTGGACCTCATGGTCGGCAAACTCGCACGCCTTCCGGCCAACACGCAGGCAGCGTTGCAGCAGCTAGCCTGTCTCGGTAACACCGCCACGATCCCGCTGTTGGTCCTTGTTCTGGGGAGATCGGCGGCTGAAGTCGACGCGGCGCTGTGGGAAGCCGCGCACGAGGAGCTGGTCGAGCGACGGCAAGGCTCCTACAGATTCACCCACGACCGCGTGCAGGAAGCCGCCTATTCAAGCAAACCGGAAGCCGAGCGTGCGGAAGCCCATCTCGCCATCGGCCGGCTGCTCGCGGCGAATAGTCCCACAGAACAGCACGGGGACGTGATCTTCGACATTGTCAATCAGCTCAACCGCGGCGTTGCGTTGATCACCTCACAAGACGAACAAGCGAAGCTGACCGAGCTCAACCTGCTCGCAGCCAAGCGCGCCAAAGCGTCCACCGCCTATGACTCGGCACTGACCTATCTCAATGCCGGCGCGGCCCTGTTGCCGGAGGATTGCTGGGAGAGCAGGTATGAACTTGCCTTCTCGCTGGAGATCAACCGGGCAGAATGCGAGTTTCTGACCGGCGCGCTGGCGGAAGCGGAACGACGCCTGATGGCTCTCTCAGCCTGTGCGGCCGGTCCTGTCGAGTTAGCCACAGTCTCATGCCTGCGCATCGACCTGTACACCAGGCTCGATCGGAGTAGCGATGCAATTGCTGTTGCTCTCGATTACCTCCGCCACCTGACCATCGATTGGCCCCCCCATCCCACGGAGGAGGAGGCGCGAAGTGAATACGACCGCGTCCGGTCCCAACTTGGCGGGCGCCGTATCGAAGCTCTGATCGATCTGCCCATAATGAGTGATCCGGTGTCTCTCGCGACTCTGGGCGTGCTGACCAGGCTGCTGCCGCCTGCACTATTCACGGATTTAAACCTCTTTTCCTTGACCGTTTGTCGAGCGGTTAATCTCAGCCTTGAGCACGGAAACTGCGATGCCTCGTGCGTTGCCTATATGAGGCTTGGGATGATTGCCGGTCCTCGCTTCGGCGACTACGAGGCGGGATTTCAATTTGGTCTGCTCGGATATGAATTGGTCGAACGGCGCGGATTGACGCGATTTCATGCGCAGACCTACATGCTCTTCGGAGCGCACCTCGCGCCATGGACGCGACATGTCCGGACTGCGCGTGATTCGCTGCTTCGGGCTTTCGATGTCGCAAAAAAAACCGGCGACCTCACGTTCGCCGCGTACGCCCGCGTCAATCTGAATTCGAATCTGCTCGCGGCTGGTGACCCGCTCGCCGAGGTGCAACGCGAAGTCGAGAGTGGCCTCGCGTTTGCGAAAACGGCACAGTTCGGGCTGGTCGTTGATGTTGTCGTCAGCCAACTGCAGCTCGTCCGAACCCTGCGGGGGCTGACGTCGAAATTCGGCTCTTTCGACGATGAGCAGTTTGAAGAGCTTCAGACGGAGCGCCGGTTCGCCGAGAATGCCAACCTCATGCGAGCGGATTGCTGGTATTGGATCCGAAAGCAGCAGGCGCGCTTTTTTGCAGGCGACTACGCGGCTGCGATTGAGGCGTCACAAAGGGCGCAGCGGCTGCTGTGGACGTCTATATCCCAGCTCGAAACCGCCGAATACGAATTCTATGGTGCATTGTCGCTCGCGATGGCCTGCGCTTCCGCCGCGCCTGCCCAGCACCGGGAGTATCTCGCGGCACTGGCGGCGCACCGGAGACAGATCCAAACCTGGGCAAAGAATTGTCCGGAGAATTTCGAGAATCGCGCTGCTCTTGTCGAGGCGGAGGTCGCCCGCTTGGAGGGCCGCGAGCTCGATGCCGAGCGCCTCTATGAACAAGCTATCCGCTCGGCCCGCGCCAATGGCTTTGTTCAAAACGACGCGCTTGCCAACGAACTCGCCGCACGCTTCTACGCGGCGCGCGGGTTTGAGAGAATCGCTCGTGCGTACTTGGCCGACGCTCGGCGTGCTTATTTGCGGTGGGGAGCTGATGGCAAGGTGCGGCAACTCGACCGCGTCTATGCCCACCTGGCAGAGGAAACACCGGCGCCCGGCCCGACGAGCACGATCGGGGCCCCCCTGGAGCAGCTCGACCTCGCCACAGTCATCAAGTTGTCGCAAGCGGTCTCGGGCGCAATCGTCCGGGAGAAGCTGCTCAGCACCGTCATGCGCACCGCTATCGAGCACGCGGGCGCCGAGCGCGGCCTGTTGATTCTGTCGCACGGTGCTGAGTTGCGAATTGCCGCCGAAGCGACCACCGACGGCGACACGGTTGTCGTGCAACTGCGCGACGAGCCCGTGACTGCAGCGCTCCTGCCGGAGGCGATCCTCAACTACATCTTGCGTACGCGGGAGAGCATCATCCTCGATGATGCCGCAGCCCAGAAACCGTTTTCAGGGGATCCCTACATCATTCAGCGACAAGCGCGCTCTGTTCTCGGCCTGCCGGTGATCGCTCATGCCAATTTCATCGGCGTGCTGTACCTGGAAAACAATCTGGCTGCGCATGTCTTCGCGCCGGGTCGGATCGCGGTGCTAAAGCTGCTCGCCTCGCAGGCGGCAATCGCGCTGGAGAATGCTCACTTGTACCAGGATCTCGCAGATCGCGAGGCTAGGATTCGGCGTCTGGTCGAGGCCAACATCATCGGGATTATCATCTGGGAGCTTGGAGGTCGGATTCTGGAGGCGAATGATGCGTTTCTCCGCATCGTAGGATACGATCGCGCGGATCTCATTTCGGGCCGCCTGCGCTGGACTGACCTTACACCGCCGGAGTGGCTCGACCGCCACGTGCAATTGTGGATTCCGGAGCTAAAGATGATGGGGAGCGTGCAGCCGTTCGAGAAGGAATATTTCCGCAAGGACGGCAGCCGCGTGCCCGTATTGATCGGCATGGCTGCATTCGACGAACGACGAGATTACGGCGTCTCTTTTGTCGTCGACCTGACGGAGCGCAAGCGGTCGGAAGAAGCACTGCGGCAGAGCGAGGAGCGCTTTCGCACCCTTGTACAATTCTCCTTCGACGTCTACTGGGAATCCGATGCGCAGCATCGCTTCACCCGCCAGGAGTTCGGCCAAGGTCTTGCCGACGCGCCGGCGCCTGGCTCTGAAATTGGGCAGACGTGGTGGGAAGCGCCCTATTTGGAGCCTGACGCGGAGGCCTGGCGCAAGCACCGGGAGACGCTCGATGCCCACCTGCCGTTCCGTGATTTCGAGCTGGCGCGGCCTACGTCTGACGGCGGCAAACGCTACGTGTCCATCTCGGGACTGCCGGTCCTCGACAATGCAGGGCGCTTCATCGGTTACCGCGGCGTCGGACGGGACACCACCGCGCGCAAGCAGGCCGAAGAGACCTTGCGGGAGGCGCAAGGGGAATTGGCGCATGCGAACCGCCTCGCCACCATGGGTGAGCTCACGGCCTCGATCGCCCATGAAGTAAGCCAGCCGATCGCTGGAGCATCGATGAATGCCGATGCCGCCCTGCGTTACTTGAACAGAAACCCGCCGGATGTTGGGAGAGCCAGGGACATGCTCGGTTATGTTGTGAACGACAATGATAGAGCCCGCGACATCATCGGGCGGATACGTGATCTCATCAAAAAAGCACCGCCACTGAAGGATCGCCTGGATATCAACGAGGCGATCCGGGACGTGATTGAGCTCGCCCGCAGCGAAGCGTTGAAGAACGACGTCGCGATGCAGACGGAACTCGGAGACGGTTTGCCACTCGTCGAAGGTGATCGCGTCCAATTGCAGCAGGTGATCCTCAACCTGATGGTCAATGCCATCCAAGCCATGGCCACCGTCGCGAGGGGATCGAGAAGCGTGCTCATTACGACCGCTCGGGCGGAATCTGACGGCATTATCGTCGCGGTGAAGGATTCGGGACCAGGATTGGCCCCAGACGCTCTCAAGCGCATATTCGACCCCTTCTACACGACGAAGCCTGACGGTCTGGGGATGGGACTGTCGATCTGCCGCTCGATCATCGAAGCGCATGCCGGGCGCTTGTGGGTGACCTCCAATGCGCCCCATGGCGCGACTTTCCACTTCACGGTGCCAGCCCATCCGGGCATCGCGTCGTGACGATCCCGCACGGTCGCTTTTGAGATCCCGCTCCGGCGTTCACGCCAGTTCCGATGTGTCAATCTGGAGTGGGCCCTGGGGCCGGATAGGGGCGAATTTACGATTTGACGGCTATCGGGCTTTCGAGGACGAAGGCCCATGGCCAAGCACCGCATTCACAGCATCGAGTTCAAGCGTCAGCCGCCATGTTGCAACGACTGATTGCGATTACGACCAGCCGATCTTCCCCGACCGAGCGAAGGACATGACCGTGACGGACCCGATCAGCTGTGGGTCGCCGACATTGCCTGCATCGCGATCGTGGCCGCCTTCGTCTACGTCGCCGTCATTCTCGACGCGTGTCGCGCCGGGTGGTCGGTTATGCGATCAGCCGGTCGAGCCATGCGCGGCGGACGATCGCCGCCCT
Organism: Bradyrhizobium sp. 195; assembly: GCF_023101665.1. Taxonomy (NCBI): domain Bacteria; kingdom Pseudomonadati; phylum Pseudomonadota; class Alphaproteobacteria; order Hyphomicrobiales; family Nitrobacteraceae; genus Bradyrhizobium; species Bradyrhizobium sp. 195. Next base: position 7,319,025 of record NZ_CP082161.1, read on the forward strand.
CGCGGCCGCGTCCCTTCGGCGGCCGCTAGTCCGCCACTAAGGGCATGCACGGCGGCGGCAAACTCTGCATTCGAGATCGCCAACCTACAACACAAGAAAGAGAACATGCCCGCGCTCGCTAGATGGCCTGCTCGGCTCACCTCCCCCAAGCGGACATCGCGACCGGTTAGGCGAACGGCGGCCACGCGCCAGATTCAGACGTTTCGACTTCACCGAGCATCAAATCGGTTAGATGGCTCGCGGAGTGAGTCGGGGAAGCCAGCGCGGCACGTTGGCGCAATAGCTTTCATACTCGGCTCCGAAGCTTTGGCGGAGCGTCGGCTCCTCATAGGCAATTACGAAAATGTGAAAAAAGAGCCAGATCAACGCGCAGTAGCCAAGGAGATGCCAGTCAGCGAATAACACCGCCTGACCAAGAATGACGGCAACCACTGCAACATAAATCGGATTGCGCACATAGCGATATAATCCGCTCACCACGAGATTGCGTGGTGGCGCGATCGGCGCGGGCGTGCCCAGACCCTGTAATGCAAAGCGCGCAAACGAATCTAACAATCCAGGCACGCCGGCAATAATGAACGCGAGCCCAGCCAAGCGTGTCGCCTCGGCGGCTAAAAAGGGTGGCCGAAATTCCCAATGCGTGATCAACCATGGGATGACGCCCGCCAACATCGCCGGTGCAACGATGAAAAACAGCGCGGATCCCAGGATTGCTGTGATCTTCGACATGCGTCCTCCCGTCCTGTCGCAATGTTAATGCGGCCATGTCCGGTCAGCGCGTTCAGCGGTTGAATCGCGATGGCCTTGCGAAAACGTCTCGACCAGGCCCACGGTCCAGCACATCGGGCATCCGCGTAGCGCGACGAGGGCGGCAATGCCCGCGCCCAAGGACAGCCAAGGGTGCGCGGTCTGGTGGACGATGGCCCAAGCGAGTAGCGCCGCCGCAGCTGCGCCGCGCATCAGGTGTGCGCCCAGGAAGGCGCTCCCGAACATGCCGACTCCACGAAAGTAATTCATGTGCTCTCTCGTCCGCTGTCCTTTGTGCCGAGCAGGTATTCGCGCACCAGTGCGCGGGCGCGGCGCAGGCGGCTTTTGGCCGCTTCGCGCGTCACGCCGAGCCGCCCGGCGATTTCCCAAATCGTCAGATCTTCGAGATCTCGCAGCAGCAGCACTTCGCGATGCGACGGCGAAAGCGACTCGATCGCATTGACCAAGTCTATGCGCAACTCGTCCGGCGGGACCTTTGCGAGCTCGCGTGACGCTTCCAGGCTGGCGAGCTCCTCGACTCCGCGCATCAGCATCAGCGCCGGCAGCATGCAAAGGCGCGCGATGACGGTCAGCAGCCAGCCGGCGAGTGCGGCTGGACTGCGGATCGTGCCCACGCGCCGGTACACGACGATGAGTGCTTCTTGCACCACATCCTCGATAACCGAGGCGCGGTAGCAAAGGCGCCGGGCGTAGCGTCGAATGTCCGGCTGCAGCGCCACCATTAGCTGTGTCAGCGCGTGCCGGTCACCCGACTGTGCCGCGAACAAGAGATCGTCTGATACGCGCGCCAAGGCAGTCACCCCTTCAGTGGCTCGCGCCCGGCGATGGCGCAGGCAGGGCAATAGCCGAACACGCCGGTGACCAGCGTCACGACACCCGTGCCGCTGAGCAGTAGCCCGAGCGGCGAAGCGTGCAGCGCAACCACGCCGCAGATGAGCATCAAGCCCCCGCCGATCAGCCTGGCCGCGCGCTCCCACCCGCCAACGTTCTTCCTATACCACATGGTTCTGTGCTCCGGTTCGTGACGCGCCGCTATGGCGCATTCACCCAGACAAGAGGGCGCAAACCCGGCGCCGGGGTCGCGGCACAAAAAATAATTTGAAGGGGTGGCAGCTTCAGCAGGGTGGCGTGGGCGTCGGGCGCGGGCCTGGGCCGCTGAAGAGCGCCGGCATCGGGTCGCCGGGGTGTGGATATCCGGATAAAGCCGGGCCAGCCGCTCGCGCATCTCGGCGCGCCCCAATGTGGCTTGTCCTGCTTGCATACGATATTCGACAAGCAGGTTCTTGCCCTCAATCCAGCCCTTCTCTCGCAAGCCGCAGCCATGCAGCATGACTTGGATCGCGGGCCGGATCATCTGCCCAACGGCCAAGGAAGCCAATTCGGCGAGGTTTTGTTTGCGCGAGCGAATGCCGAGGTGAAACGAGCACCGCCGCAGTAGCCGCTATGATGTCCCGCCGCTTCATTCGTTCCTCATGGCTGCTTGAGGACGATGGGGTGCAGAGTATCAGTGCTTGACGTTCGTCGCACTCAGTGAAGTGCAATTCTCCGTCGCGAAGCGGCGCGATGTCGCATACCGCAATGGATCATTCACGTCAGTGGGCCCTTTACCCGGGAGCTTTCGGTCTTCCACCATGGGCAGACATCCTCAGACTTGGTGTGCATGTCTTTGGCGGCCTAGGCCTCGCTATCCGCACCACGATTTCGCGCACGGGAAGTTGGAGCCTGACAGCCGTGCTTCCCTAATGCAATTCTGCCCGCTCCTATTGACTCGCATCGCGAATGGGCAAATCCTTCCAACAACGCAATTGCCACCGCCAATTTCAGCACTGCGAACTTAGGCGCCTTGGCCTTATCGGTCATCTGAACAAATTTTTCTGAACAGAAACGGAGGGGCCGATGCGCACGCTCGCCTTGAGGACCGTCTCTCTTCTCACCCTCGCCACCCTGTGCTCGATCTCCGCCACGCCTGCCGCACACGCGGAGAACGGGACCGACGAGCAGTTCGGCAGGGTTCACTTCCAGACCTCCTGCAACGAGGTGGCGCAGCGCCGCTTCGACCGCGGGATGCGCTATCAGCACTCGTTCTGGTACCGGCCCGCGAAAGAGATTTTCGAGGAGACGTTGCAGGCCGATCCCGAATGCGCGATCGCCTATTGGGGCATTGCCCTCAGCCTGCTGTACAATCCGCATTTTCCCGCGCCGAAGGAAAACCTCACTGAGGGCCTCGCCGCGCTGCAGAAGGCGAAGGCACTCGGCACCAAGAGCGAACGCGAGCGCGACTATATCGACGCGCTGCTTGCCTTCTATTCGGGTGACGAGAAGACGACGTTTGGCCAACGCGCGCAGGCTTATCTCAAGGCCACCGAAGCCGTCGCCACGCGCTATCCCGATGATGACGAGGCGCAGATCGCCTATGCCATCACGCTGAATGTCACGGCGTCACCAAACGACAAAACCTACGCCAACCGGCTCAAGGGCGCTGCGATCCTGGAGCCGATCTTCAAGCGACAGCCGCGGCACCCGGGCGTCGCGCATTACTTGATCCACCTCTACGACTATCCGGCGATCGCAGAGCAAGGTCTCGACGCTGCCAAGCGCTATTCCGAGATCGCGCCTGCGGCGCCGCACGCTTTGCATATGCCGTCGCACATCTTTACGCGCGTCGGCTACTGGAATGAATCGATCGAAGCCAATAGCCGTTCCGCTAAGGCTGCCAAGGAGGGCAAGGACCCCAGCGAGCAGCTGCATGCCGACGACTATATGGTCTACGCCCTGCTCCAGCTTGCGCAGGACAGCCGAGCCCGCGACGTCATCGCGGACATGGTCGCGACCACGGCGTATGCGCCGGCCGTCCGCGCCGGTCCCTACGCGCTAGCGGCCAGCCAGGCGCGCTATATGGTCGAGCGAGGCGATTGGCAGGGCGCGGCCGCGCTGAAGGTCGAGCCGAGCCGGTTTGCCTATGTCGATGCGATCTCCTATTTCGCCCGCGCCCTTGGCGCGGCGCGCTCCGGCAACGCAGACGCAGCGACGGCGGACATCGCCAAGCTGGCGGAACTGCGGGACAAGCTGCAGCAGGACAAGGACGCCTATTGGGCCGAGATCGTCGACATTCAGCGGCAGGTCGCCACCGCTTGGCAGCTCAACGCCCGGGAAAAACAGGCGGATGCGTTGGAAGCAATGCGCCTTGCCGCCGATGCCGAAGACAAGACCGAAAAATCCATCGTGACGCCGGGACCGCTTGCGCCGGCACGCGAGCTTTACGGCACCATGCTGCTCGAGCGCGGCATGGCGACAGAGGCATTGGCCGCGTTCGAGGCCACGATGCGCAAGGAACCGAACCGCTTTGGCGCGACGATCGGCGCCGCTCACGCGGCCGAGAAGGCGGGTGACATCGCGAAGGCACGCCAATACTACGCCAAAGTCGTCGACATGGCGCGCAATGGCGACTCCTCGCGGGAGGACCTCGCGGCCGCACGGAAGTTCATGGCTCAAAATTAGCAAAAGTTCAGCGGCATCTGCCATGCGCCTGGCAAGCAAATTCGTTGCGATCAGCGCAGCCACCGCACTGCTCTGCGCAGCCGCTGTGGTCTGGATATTGCGATCTGACGAACCGGCACGCGCAACAGCGGCATCCGGCGAGGTCCGCCCGGTGTGGACGGAGACCGACTGGCCTTTCGGCGCAGATCCCTGGGGGAAGGGAAAGGCGTTCCGCTGCAAGCCCCACGATTGCGGCGGCGAGGTCCAGCTGTACGTTCGCGCCAAGCTCGGCTTTTGCAATTGCGTCACCGGCGTCGCCGAAGACGGCGACCTCGAGCAAATGGGCGACTTGGCGCTGATTGGCAAGGTAACGCCGATCGGTGCCGGCCGAGAAATCGTAGTCGGTCGGATGCGCGGCCGCAGCCGGGCCTATCGCGTCGAGGGAAATCGCAACGCCGCGCTCTCACTCGCCTTCAATCAGCGCTGCGACATGGTGGCCGCGACGGTTTTGGTTGGACCGGGCGCGCCCGCGTCACTGGAGCCGGCGGTGCTGGCCTTCCTCAATAGCGATCGCATGTTGAATTGGGCCGAGATCGCGCTTGGACTATGACTCAGAGCAATTCGGCTTCCGTCGTTCGCAGACCATAGGACCTCCTACTCCTCGCTAAGGAGAGCGTTCAGGCAAGCGGATCATTGGTCGCGGGGCCGTAAGAGAGAAGATGACGGGCTAGTGTATGAGCCGTGGGGATTACGAACGGGCCAGCGTTACCATCGGAGTAACGGGGGGCTTGATGGGGAATCCAATTCGTCTCGCTCGACATCCGACGCCCATCCACGACGAGTCTCGTGGAAAGTTCGTGGGAATAATCTTTTCAAGGGTCAGCCAGATGATGGCTAAACCCTTGAAGAAGATGGTGGGCACGACAGGGATCGAACCTGTGACCCCTACCATGTCAAGGTAGTGCTCTCCCGCTGAGCTACGTGCCCTAGAGGTCGTCTAGATCGGGTGGGGTCCCTATAACGGCTCAGGGGAGCCGGCGCAAGGACGGAACGGGGCCGATTCAGGCCGCCAGCATCTTGTTCACTTCGCTGACCAATTCGCGCAGATGCACGGGCTTGGACAGCACTTTGGCGTTCTTGGGGGCGTCCGAATCCGAGTTCAGGGCCACCGCGGCGAAGCCGGTGATGAACATGATCTTGATGTCGGGGTCGAGTTCCGAAGCCCGGCGGGCGAGCTCGATGCCGTCCATCTCCGGCATCACGATGTCAGTCAGCAGCATCTCGAACGGCTCTTCCCGCAGCCGTTGATAGGCGGCCATGCCGTTGTCATGGGACGAGACCTGAAAACCGGCGTTTTCCAGCGCCTTGACCAGGAAACGGCGCATGTCGTTGTCGTCTTCGGCGAGCAGGATTTTTGGCATGGCAGGAAACGTCGATCCCCAGAGGATATCAGCAGAGGTTACTAAGCCCGACAGAGGGTAAATTTGGGGTGAAAATCTTAACCCAAGCGGGCTCCCGCTGCCGGCTCTTTGTGAACCGGAATGCGGCTCGAAGCAATCGAGCCCCGCCGGCGCGTCCCCGCTTCCCTGCCCAGACGGTTAAGACATGTTCCAGTGCCGATCACATCTTTTCGCTTGGCAGAATGGTTGCGATTCCGGACAATGACGACACATAAGAGCCGCATCCATCGGCCGAATCATGCGATCCGAGGCCCGGATCCTGCGGCGAAGGGACGAAGCCTGAGAAGATGACCCGGTTTGACGGCGAGGTGTCGCCAGCCTTCGAGATCGTGGAGCCCGCGCAATGGCGCGCGCCTGTCATCTTCAACTCACCCCATTCCGGCTCGACCTATCCGGACGAATTTCTGGCGGCCTCGCGGATCGACTTGCCGACGCTGCGGCGGTCCGAAGATTCGTTCATGGACGAGTTGATCGGCCATTTGAGCGAGCGCGGCTTTCCGACCGTCAGGGTCAATTTTCCCCGCTCTTATGTCGACGTCAATCGCGAGCCCTATGAGCTTGACCCGCGCATGTTCACCGGCCGGCTGCCGAGCTTTGCCAATACCCGCTCGATGCGGGTCGCCGGCGGCCTCGGCACAATTCCGCGCGTGGTCGGCGACGGCCAGGAGATCTACCGCGACCGCATCCTGGTCGACGATGCGCTGGGGCGGATCGAGACGCTGTACAAGCCCTATCACCGCGCGCTGCGCCGACTGATCAACAAGGTGCACCAGATGTTCGGCACGGTGGTGCTGGTCGACTGCCACTCGATGCCCTCGGTCGGCGTATCCCGCGACGAGCCGCGCCGCCCCGACGTCGTGATCGGCGACCGCTACGGCACGAGCTGCACGCCACTTCTGCCCGACCGGGTCGAGGAGACCATGACCGGCCTCGGCTATTCGATCGGCCGCAACAAGCCCTACGCCGGCGGCTTCATCACCGAGCATTACGGCAATCCCGCGAGCGGCCTGCACGCGGTGCAGCTCGAGCTCAACCGCGCGATCTACATGGACGAGCGGCGGCGCGAGCGCAGTCCACGTTTTGCGCAAGTGGCGACTGACTTCGGCGTTCTCGCCGACGTGCTGGCGACGACGATTCCATTCGGCGACCTTGGCCCGTTCCAGGCCGCGGCGGAATAGGCTCCGGCTTTTCTTCTTGAGATCGTGTGGTCTGCGGTTGGCGCGAACGCGTCTTCGCTTCGCCCATTTGCGCGCGCTGAACTGAAAGCCAAGGGTGCAGTAGGCCGCAAGAAAAAAGGGCCGCTCGCGAATGACGCCAGCGGCCCAAGTCTAGGGAGGAAACGCCCAAGGAGGGCAGCGGTAACGCCAAGCGCTACCGCACCGCAACAATATGCGACCGCGACGCACAAAGTGCAAGGGCTTTTGAGCCGTTTCCCATGCAATACGCACATGGCTCAGTTGCTTCCACGGAAACCCAGATTCAGTTTCTTTGATAAGGAAATTCAATGGGTTGATAGGTGTTTGCATACGAACGAGGCATGGTCGGAACTAAGTATTCAACGCCGTGATCGATATTTGGCCAGGAGATGACTGAGATGAGGCAGCCGGCCGCGGCATTCAAAATACCAGGGAGCAAACCAAGACAGCGCTGCAAGATCCTGCCGAATTGAGCTAGGCAAGAGGCGAGCTTCATCCAACTTTCGCTTTGAGGATTCGGCCTATGACGGTGATCGACTTCTCCGCCTTCATCGGACGGCTCGCCACCGCCTCCGGCGAAACCATCCTGCCGTTCTTCCGCACCTCGCTGTCGATCGACGACAAGAGCAAGACCAGGGATTTCGACCCCGTGACGGAGGCCGACCGCGCCGCGGAGGCGGTGATGCGGCGGCTGATCAAGGCGAGCTTCCCCCAGCACGGCATCGTCGGCGAGGAATTCGGCAATGAGCGCGAGGACGCCGACTATGTCTGGGTGCTCGACCCCATCGACGGCACCAAATCCTTCATCGGCGGCTTTCCGATCTGGGGCACGCTGATCGCACTGCTGCACAAGGGCGCCCCGGTCTACGGCATGATGCACCAGCCCTTCATCGGCGAGCGCTTCTCCGGCGACAACGGCTCGGCCAACTACAAGGGTCCTTCCGGCGAGCGCCGGCTCCAGGTTCGCCGCTGCGCCTCGCTGTCGGAGGCGACGACCTACACCACCAGCCCTCTGCTGATGAATGAGCGCGACCGCGCCATCTTCGGCCGGATCGAAAAGGGCGCCCGGCTGTCGCGCTATGGCGGCGACTGCTACTCCTACTGCATGCTGGCGGCGGGCCACGTCGATCTCGTGGTCGAGACCGAGCTGAAGCCTTACGACATCGCAGCCCTGATTCCGATCGTGACCGGCGCCGGCGGCGTCGTCACCACCTGGGAAGGCAAGCCGGCCCAGGGCGGCGGCCGCATCATCGCGGCCGGCGACGCCAGGGTCCACGAAGAAGCCTTGAGGCTTCTCAACCAATAACAACGCGGGCGGAGGGCTTGCATGACCATCTCACGCAGGCTGCTCCTTGGTTTGTTCCTGCTGCTGCCATCAATTGCGTCGGCGCAGAATTTTCCCGCGAAACCGATCAAGCTGATCGTGCCGTTCCCGGCCGGCGGTCCCAACGACATCATCGCGCGTGTGATCGGCCAACGCATGTCGGAGCTCTCGGGCCAGCCGGTGCTGATCGACAATCGCGGCGGCCAGGGCGGCGTGCTCGGCACCGATGCCGTCTCCAAGGCCACGCCCGACGGCTACACCATCGCGATCTCCAGCGCCGGCGCCCTCGCGATCAGTCCGAGCATGGAGAAAGTCGCCTACGACACGCTGGCCGATCTCACGCCGGTGACGCTGGTTGCGACCGTGCCCGAAATGCTCGTGGTCGCCACCAACGTGCCCGCAAAGGACATCGGCGAGCTGATTGCGCTGGCCAAGGCGCAGCCCGGAAAGCTCAACTTCGCATCATCCGGTGCCGGCAGCCTGCCGCATCTGGCCGGCGAATTGTTCAAGCTGACGGCCAAGATCGACATCGTGCACGTGCCCTATCGCGGTGCCGCGCCGGCCGTGAATGATCTGCTCGGCCAGCAGGTGCAGATGACGTTCCTCGACCTGCCGGTGCTGCTGCCGCAGGTCAAGGCGGGCGCGCTGCGGCCGATCGCAATCGGCTCGGCCGCGCGCGCGCCGACGGCGCCTGAGGTGCCGACCACCGCGGAAGCGGGTTTTGCCGGCCTCCACATCGAGAACTGGTACGGCATGGTCGCGCCGAAGGGCACGCCGAGGGAGATCGTCGCGGCGCTGCATGGCCTGACAACCAAGGCGATGGCGGATCCGGCGGTGAAGGAGAAGCTCGCCGCGCAGGGCGCGACGCTGATCGGCGACGAGCCCGAGCATTTCCGCCAGTTCATCGCGGACGAGACCCAGAAGTGGGCCAAGGTGATCAAGGAAGCCGGGATCGAGACGGCGAAGTAGGGCCGCAATAGACGAACGCCCTTACCACACGACAGGTACGTTCCCTCCCCCCTTGCGGGGGAGGGCTAGGGAGAGGGGTCCACACGGGGACTCCATCGACTGCGCAAAGAGCTTCATCTTCGCAACAGTTACACCTTTTGCTGGGCTACCCCTCTCCCCCGCCCTCCCCCGCAAGGGGAGGGAGCGCAGCTGTGCATGCGGCCGCAGCGTAGGCCCACACTAGCGGCAACAATCCCTCACACCGCCACCGCCCTTAAATGCTCCACCAGCATTTTCGCCGGCCTTGGCAGCGCATTGAAGCTGCGCGCGCAAATCACGAGCCTTCGGTTGGCGAAGGCGTCGCGTAGCCGAACCATGGCGAGCGGCATCAGTTTTGCGCAGCGGCGGGCGGCGGCTTCGGGCATGAGCGCAACGCCGACGTCGGCGGCAACCATCTGGCAGATCGCGTCGAAGTCGCGCAGCCGCGCGCGAAAATGCGGGCGCATGCCGAGCCGGGCCGCATGTTTCGAAATGTGCATCTGGAGCGCGGTGGCGCTGGTCAGACCGACGAAGTCACAGGTCCCCGCTTCCTGAAAATCGATCTGGCGGCGGCCCGCGAACGGGCCGCGCTTCGATGTCACCAGTGTCAGGCGGTCCTCGCTGAAGACGAAGCGCTCGATATGCTCAGGCAGCGCGTGCTCGGCGGCAAAGCCGAGATCTGCCGCACCTGCGGTGATAGCAGCTGCGATGTCGGTGCTCTCGCGCTCCTCGATGTCGATCGCGACGTCGCGATGCTCGCGCAGGAAGCCGGCGAGCGCCTTCGGCAGATGCTCCGACAGGCCCGAGGTGTTGGCGAGGAAATGCACGCTGGCGCGGACGCCGCTGGCAAACCCGGCGAGATCGCCGCGCATGGCATCGATCTGGTGGATGACGAGCCGCGCATGATCGAGCAGGCTTTCGCCGGCCGCGGTCAGTTCGACGCCGCGGCGCCCGCGCTTGAGCAGCGCGACGCCGAGCGCGTCCTCGAGCCCCTTGATGCGCGCGCTGGCCGAGGCAAGCGCCAGGTGCGAGCGCTCCGCGCCGCGGGTGATGCTGCGCTGGTCGGCAACCGCGATGAAGAGCTGGAGATCGACGAGGTCGAAGCGCATGGCAGGTCTCTCCTCAGCCTTCGTCCTGAGCGAAGGTACTCTCCGTAACCTCCAGATTGTGCCGGCGCGCGGCTTCGGTCAATGTGCAGACATGATCGACCCGCTTCTCATCGTCATCGCCGCCGTCTTCCTGCTCGCCGGATTCGTCAAGGGCGTGGTCGGGCTCGGCCTGCCCACGGTATCCATGGGCCTGCTCGCGGTGAGCATGGCCCCGAGCCGCGCCATCGCCATCGTGATCGTGCCCGCCATCGTCACCAATATCTGGCAGACCTTCGTCGGCCCGTATTTGCGCGACATCCTGAGGCGGCTATGGCCGCTGATGATCGGCACCGTGATCGGCTGCTGGCTCAATGCCGGCGCGCTGACCGGCCCGCATGCGCGCTATGGCACGATCGTGCTCGGCGTGCTGCTGATCATCTATGCCGTGATCGGTCTGAACAAGTTCCAGTTCCGCGTCGCGCCTGAGAACGAGAAATGGGTCGGCGGCGTGGTCGGTGTCGTCACCGGCGTGATCTCGGCCTCGACCGGGGTGCAGGTGATCCCCTCGATGCCGTTCATGCAGGCGATCGGCATGGAGAAGGACGAGCTGGTGCAGGCGCTCGGCGTGTTCTTCACGACTGCGACGCTGGCACTCGCCTTCAACCTCACCGCCGGCGGATTGTTGACGCCAGCCAATACCGTGCCGGGCGCCGTGGGCCTTGCCATGGCCTTTGCCGGCATGTTCATCGGCCAGTCGGTGCGGGCGCGGATGCCGGCCGAAGCGTTCCGCCGCTGGTTCCTGATCGCGATGATTTTGCTGGGCCTCTATCTCGCCGGCAGCGCGCTGGTGAAGGAGTTCGCCTGAAGAATCGTAGGGTGGGCAAAGCGAAGCGTGCCCACGCATTTTTTGTGACCGAGAGAGGTGGTGGGCACGGCGCAAGTGCGCCTTCCCACCCTACGCATCCGTCATCCGTTCGAATGAGTTACCGCGTCTCCAGCATGGCGACGCGGATACCGAGATAGATGAAGAGGCCGCCGAGCGCGCGGTTGACCCAGGCGATCGCGCCCTCCGACTTGCGCAGCCGGTGCGCGGCTTTGGCCGCAAACGCCGCCAGCACCAGGCACCACAGCGTTCCCGTTGAGATGAAGATCAGGCCGAGCGTCAGGAAGGCGAGCGGCTTGTGTGGGGAATCGGCTGCGACGAATTGCGGCAGGAAGGCCAGGAAGAACAGCGCGACCTTGGGATTGAGCGCATTGGTGAAGACACCCTGGAGGAACACCCGCCGCAGCGAGCTCCGCACCGGCTCGTCGATGGCTGAGGCCAGCACCGGGCGCGACCACAGCATCTGGAGCCCGGTCACGACGAGATAGGCCGCGCCGACCAGCTTCAGGATCGAGAACGCGGTCGAGGAAGCCATCAGCAGGGCCGAAAGGCCGATCGCAGCGCCCGCGACGTGGAAAAAGCAGCCGCAACTGATGCCGAATGCGGCCGCGGCACCGCCCCGCCAGCCCATCTGCATGCTGCGGCCGATGACGTAGACGGAATCAGGCCCCGGCGTGATGTTGAGCAACACACCCGACAGGATGAAGAGCCAGATTTCGTGAATGCCCAGCATGCGAGGTACCCCTGCCGCCGTCCGGGCGGTCGCAATTCCGATTAATCGGTTCGCCCCTCCCCGTCCACCGTCAGGATTGCTTGGGATTTACCTCGAATTTGCAATGCGGATCATACTTCCGCTCGGCCTCATCTGCTTTATAAAGGCAGGGTTCTTGAAATGCGGGATTCGAGGCGACTGCCACGTCGTGGCCGGTCCGCCCTCCCTTGGAGCTCCGAGGATATGGAAAGACGTCTGGCCGCCATTGTCTGCGCCGATGTCGCCGGCTATTCGCGCATGATGGGCAGCGACGAAGCCGGCACCCATGCCGCCTTCAAGGCCCATCGCAGCGCGATCCACCCCATTATCCTCAATCACGGCGGTCGCGTCGTCAAAAACACCGGCGACGGCTTCCTGCTGGAGTTCCCCTCGATCGTCGGCGCCACCGAGGCCGCGATCGCGATGCAGACGCTGATGGCGGAGCGTAACCACCATCTGCCGGCCGATCGCGCCATGCAATTCCGGCTCGGCATCCACATGGGCGACGTCATCGCCGACGAGGACGAGGTCTTCGGTGACGATGTCAACATTGCCGTCCGCCTGGAATCGGTGGCGAGCCCCGGCGGCTTCGCGATTTCGGCCAAGGCCTATCGCGAGGCGAGCAAGCATCTCACCGCGCTGCTGACCGATGCCGGCAACCATCGCTTCAAGAACATCAAGGATGCGGTCGGGGTCTGGACCTGGACGCCTGAGGGCGCACCGGCGCTCGCACCCGAGCTGAGAGAGGCATCCACCCTCTCGCAACAGTATCGCACCGCGATCGTCGGCGTGCTGCCCTTCGCCAATCTCAGTGATGCCCAGGACGAATATTTCTCCGACGGCCTCACCGAGGATCTGATCCACGCGCTGTCGCTGCAATCTTTCTATCGCGTGCTGAGCCGCAACTCCACATTCGCCTTCAAGGGCAAGAACACCAGCACGCGCCTGATCGCGCGCGAGATCGACGCCACCTATCTGATCCAGGGCTCGGTGCGGCGCGCCGGCGCCAAGATCCGCGTCACCGCCGAGCTGATCGCACCGGAGACCGGCGAGCAGCTCTGGACCGGCCGCTACGATCGCGACATCGGCGACCTCTTCGCGATGCAGGACGAGATCACCACCAACCTGTCCGCTGCCATCGCCACCGAGATCGTCCGGGCCGAGGCCTCGGCGCCGGCGCGCCTGAGCACCGACGTGAGCGCCTGGGACCGCTTCCTCAAGGGCCTGTCGCATTATTACCGGCAGACCAAGGAAGACCTGGCCGCCGCCGTCGACCTGTTCCGGGAGGCCATCCGGCTCGATCCCAAACTGTCGATCGCGCATGCCTATCTCGCCACGATCCAGATCCAGAGCATCCAGTTCGGCTGGGTCAAAGGCACGCGGGAGATGTGGGCCGAAGCGATGAACCTCGCTGAAACCAGCGTCCGGCTCGACCCGCGCTCCTCCTTCGCGTTTTCGATCTTGTCCTGGGCTCACGGCATGGAGGGGCACTACGAGGCCGCGATGGACGCCGCCAAGCGTGCGGTCGCGCTCAACCCCTACGACAACGGCGCGCGCGGCGTGCTGGGCATCTGCCATTTCATCATCGGCGAGCACCGCGAGGCGATCGAGCTGTTCTCGATGGCGGTGCAGCGTGACAACAGCGACCCGCGCTACCAATGGGCGGCGCTGAACGCCTTCAGTCACTACCTGTTACGCCAATATGACGCGACCCTGTCATGGGCCCGCGAACAGCTCTACATCAACCCGAACCACATGCAGGCGCTGGCGATCCGTGCCGCGGCATTGGCTCAGATGGGACGGAGTGGCGAGGCGAGCGAGGCCGTCGGCGTGCTGATGGGGAACTATCCAACGCTGAATGTCGACAGGCACTTGCGCAACTTCCACTGGAAGCGGCCTGAGGACCTCGCCCATTACCGCGAGGGGCTGCTGAAGGCCGGCGTGCCGCTCGGCAAGCTGACCCTGGTGCAGAGCGACGTCAAACGCGCCGCCGAGTCCTGAACGGCGGCCGTGGGCGCTCTTGGCAGCCAGGGCTCTTGGCAGTCAGGGCTCTTGGCATCCCCTGATTGGTCCCCTGGCAAATCCGCACCGGCTATTGTTGACACGACAGTGAATTCGGCCACACTTCGCTACACGCTGAAGTAGTATCACCTGCTGTCGGTTTGTTAGGACTTTCCGCGCTCTAACAGCGCGCCTGCGCATTTCGATTCGCTGTTTTCAGGATTTGGGCCATGCATCATCCCGCTTCGAAGCCGCCCTTCGATCCCTCGATCCCGGTCTCGCCGAACAATCCCTGTCCGTTCCTGCGCGGCCTCGTCGGTGAAGGTTTCGTCGAGGGCGGGACCGTCCCGCTCAACACGCTCTCGCAGACCATCGCGAATGCGACCGGCGAGACGGGGCTGAAGAAGATCTCGGCCCGCATCCAGGTCCGCGGCGTTGCGCTCATCGCCAACGGTATCGGTCACATTCTGAAGAGCATCTGGTCGGGCGCGCAGCTCGACGCGCTGCGCGGTGGTCCGCTCGACAAGCGCGGCGCCGGCTCGCGCATCCTCAGCGTCGACGGCAAGGTCAACGAGGACGAGATCGCGCGGCTCGCGAGCTTCGGCCGGACCTACACCGACCCGAACACCGGCAGCAGCGAGCCCGGCCTCAACGCTGCGGAAATCAAGACCTTCATCCGCGACAACCTCAAGCGCGCAGGCAACGCCGCACGCTGGTACTACAAGCTGCTGATGAAGTTCGAATGGCCCATCCTCTTGAAGATCATCGGCAAGGGCAAGAATGACGAGGAGCGTTATCTCAGCGTGGCCGACGTGCGCACGCTGTTCAACGAGCGCAGATTCCCCGACCGTATCAACCAGCGGATATTGTCGCAGCCGCTGCTGTCGGCATGCCACCTCCGCTTTCGCTGGGCAGTCGCGCTGACGGCGTTCGTCATCGGCCTTGGCCTCGTCGCACTGGTGGCCGTCGCCGAATTCCCCAACCAGGTCCGCGCCATGCTGCCGCAGAAGGGGATCCTCGTGAATCTTCTGCCGCCGCCCTTGCCTGCGGTCCCGGAGACGAAGGCCGCCTTCTGGCTCGAGCAGAACTGGTCGCTGAAGGACCGGCACTGGTTCCATCATGCCAGCCAGGGCACCGCGACCTTCCCGGTGCCCTACGAATGGTTCATGGCGCTGGAGCAGCCGCGGCTTCATCTGCTCTCAAAGCCGGGCATGATGAAGGACAGCGCCTATCTCGAAGGCTTCGGCTTCATCCCGAGCCCGCAGTCGATCCAGACCGACACGACGACACTGCGCCGCTTCGGCTACGCCAATGTCTATGAGACGACGCAGGTGCCGGACTGGTCGACCAGGTGGACGCCGGCGGAGAACGTCGACGGCCTGCCGGTCGGCTTCGCGCGGATGACCGGCGTCGTCGAACCCGCGACCGACCGTCGCGAGGAGGACAAGATCGGGCTGACCTGCGCGGCCTGCCACACCGGCCAAATCCATTACCAGGGCGTGGACATCCGCTTCGACGGCGGTCCGGCCATGACCGACCTGAAGAAGCTGGAGCTCTCCACCGGCCTCTCGATCGCCTACACGCTGTACGTGCCGTTCCGCTTCCAGCGCTTCGCCGATCGCGTGCTCGGCCCCGAGGCCAGCAAGACGGACCGCGCCGCGCTCAAGCAGAAGCTCAGTGCGATCGGCACGTTCCTGATCGACTGGGCGAAAACCCAGCAACAGACGATTGAAGGCAAGAAGACCTGGAACGGCAGGCAGCAGCAGGACACAGAGGAAGGTTTCGGCCGCCTCGACGCGCTCAACCGTATCGGCAACCAGGTCTTCTCGCAGGATCTCGCGCTCAGCGGGGTCAAGGGATTCGAGAAGAATCTGCACGCCCAGGACGCCCCGGTCAGCTACCCCCCGATCTGGACCGTGCCCTGGTTCAAGTTCGCCCAATACGACGCCTCGATCGAGCAGCCGTTGATCCGCAATGCCGGCGAAGCGCTCGGCGTGACCGCGCTCCTCAACCTGTCCGACGCCTATCCGGAGGAAAGGCTGTGGCGGTCCTCGGTCCACGTCAGGACACTCGGCTGGATCGAGGACATGCTGAGAGGCCCCGATCCGTTCAAGCCGGCCGATCCTTCCACCGGTCCGAAGTTCGGCGGCCTGCTCGCGCCGAAATGGCCTTCGCAGATCCTCGGCGATGCATGGCGGCTGAAGCCCGATCGCGTCGAGCGCGGCCGCACCATCTACGCCGAGATGTGCTCCGGATGCCACCTGCCGGCCATCGACACTCCCGCCTTCTGGTCATCGAAGCATTGGGAGCCGAACGGCGACAGCAAGGTCCTGAACGCGGTGACGATCCCCCTCGACGAGATCAAGACGGACCCCGAACAGTCGCTCGTTCTCAGCAAGAGGATCGTCGATGTGCCCGGCTTCCTGAAGGTGAATACGGCTGATCTCCAGACATGGTGGCAATGCGACATTCCGACCGCGAGCACCTCGCCCAACGAGATGGTCTATGCGCTCGGCCTCATGACGGTGGTCGACCTCGTCGCCCGCAAATGGATGGACGACGAGAAGGTCTCGGACGCCGAACGAGCGAAACTGTGGAATCTCGCGCGCAAGAACTGTCTCAATCCGGCGCCTGATCCGCGCTATCGCGCGCGGCCGCTGAACGGCATCTGGGCCACGGCGCCTTACCTGCACAACGGTTCGGTGCCCTCGTTGTATTGGCTGCTGAAGCCGGCGAGTGAGCGCCCGCAAAAATTCTGCATGGGCCGCCGCGACTATGACCCTGACACCGTAGGCTTTGCGGTGACCGCGGACGAGAAATGCAAGACGGGCGAAACGCAGTTCTCGGCGGGGTCAGAGAAGGATCCGATCCAGGGCAACAGCGTGCTCGGCCATTCATTCGAGCGCAAGGACGGCGAGCCGAAACGCCCCGGCGTGATCGGCCGCGTGTTCAAGGACGATGCCGAGCGCTACGATTTGATCGAATATCTGAAGACGCTGTAGCTCGCGACCCGTACTTCGTCATTGCGAGCGAAGCGAAGCAATCCGGACTGTCTCCGCGGAAGCAGCCTGGATTACTTCGTCGCCAGGGCTCCTCGCAATGACGGGGAACGAGGACTCTCTCGTCGTCACTGCCCTCTCACTTGAACAGCGGCGTGCCCGGCACGAAGGCGTCGAAGGCGGCCCAGAACTGGAAGCGGTAGCGATCCTGTTCCTGGAGGATCTCGTGCTTGGCGCCGGCGATCACTAGATGGGAGCCGGCGCGCAAGTGATAGGCGAATTCCTCGATCGCCGCGGTGGAGACCACGGCGTCGTTGGAGGCCGCCAGCATCAGGATCGGTTGGCGGATCTGCGAGGGGTAGTTCACGCCCTTGAACGTATTCATCGCGCGGAACGCGGTATCGGCCCAGGCCACGGTCGGTGACGCCAGCCCGAGCGTCGGATCCTCCTCCAGGATCGCGGCATTGCGTGCATAGCGCACCGGATCGCTGGTCACGGGATTGTTGATGAAGGGATCGAGCCCGGTGAGCCGGTCGCTGCCCCCGGGGACGTAACGGCCGCCCTGCCCGAGCAGACGCATCGTCTTCAGCAATGCACGCACCGGAAACGAGGTGGTGCGGCCGGGCAGGTCGATCATCGGCGCCGACAGCACCATACGGTCGAACCAGCGCTTGCCCGCATGCGCCACCCGCAGCATCACCGTGCCGCCCATGGAGTGGGCCAGTGCGAAGAACGGTGGCGGGCAATCCGGCAGCACCACCTGCTGCACGAAGGCCTCGACGTCGACCTCGAAATCGGAGAAATCGCGCACATAGCCCTTGCGCGGATCGCGCAGGCGGCGCGAGGAATGGCCCTGCCCGCGCCAGTCGATCATCGCCACCGCAAAGCCGCGGTCGCGCAGATCGCGCACGGTCTCGAAATATTTCTCGATCTGCTCGCTGCGTCCGGTGAAGACGCAGACGGTGCCCTTGCGGCCCGCCGGCGGCGCCCAGCGCGCAAAGCGCAGCTCGGCGCCATCGGGCGTCTTGATGGTGCCGCTGACGACGTTTTCGGGAACGGGATTGGACGGGATCGAGACCAGCGTCATGATTGGAGGTGCTTGGGCGCGAAGTGCTGCAAAACAAGGGGCCAAAGCGCCGAAAAGGCGCAAATGCCGCCCTCTTGAACGCCGTCTCGTTCCACCCATATCATCTTCGTGCAGGCCGCTACCAGTGTTTCGGAACCGGAACATCAGGCTGCACACAGACTAAAGCCCGGCCCGATTGGCGGGCGGGTTACCAACAGTCGCTCAATGGAGGACTTGACCATGCGTAGCTACGATCTCACTCCGTTCTATCGTTCCACCGTCGGCTTCGACCGCCTCTTCAGCCTGCTCGACCAGGCCGGTTCGGACGGCAGCCCCGGTTATCCCCCCTACAACATCGAGCGTACCGGCGAGAACGCCTACCGCATCACCGTTGCGGTCTCGGGGTTCGCCAGGGATGAGCTCTCCATCGTCGCGAAGGAAAATACGCTGACGATCAAGGGCGAGAAGGTCGCCAACGAGAACTCGAAGTCCGAAGTGCTCTACCGCGGCATCGCCGCGCGTGCTTTCGAGCGCGCCTTCCAGCTCGCCGACTTCGTGCAGGTGAAGGACGCCTCGCTCGAGAACGGGTTGCTTCACGTCGATCTCGTCCGCGAGATTCCCGAGGCGAAGAAACCCCGCCAGATTGCGATCAACACCGGCGCACCGAAGGCGCAGGTGATCGAGAACTCGGCCGCCCAAGCCGCCTAAGCAGCACGCGACTTCCAGGTTGAGAAAACGCCCCGGTGCCCCGGGGCGTTTTTTGTCGTTGCCTCGCGAAAACGCCCGCGAGCAGCCGGCTGGTTTTCGGTTGAACTGGAAATACAGGGTTGAGTCTGTCGTTCTACGTTACCGCCCACACTCGGACCTTGCTTACGCGTCTCGTGCGCGCCCGATCAGGACGTTTGTCACGGATGAGTGACCAAGCGTAACGCCGCCGCCCCGGGCACCGTCCTTTGGACATCGAACACAAAATGAGACGGAGAACGATCATGACACTTTGGCGCAGCCTTTTCGTCGCCGCGAGCCTGCTGGTGGCCCCTCTCAGCCTCGCTCACGCACAGACGCCGCAGACCGTGAAGGCGACCAACGTCGTGCTGGTGCACGGCGCCTGGGCCGACGGCTCGAGCTGGTCGGAGGTGATCCCGATCCTCCAGGCCGCGGGCCTGCATGTGACGGCCGTGCAGAATCCGCTGTCGTCGCTTGCCGACTCCGTCGAGGCAACCAAGCGCGCGCTGGCCGAGCAGGATGGTCCCACGGTGCTGGTCGCGCATTCCTGGGGCGGCACCGTGATAAGCCAGGTCGGCACCGACCCGAAGGTCACCGGCCTTGTCTATATCGCCGCCCGCGCGCCCGATGCGAACGAGGATTTCGTCGCACTGTCCAAGCAGTTTCCCGCAGGCCCGGCCCGCGCCGGTATCGTCGAGCGCGACGGCACCACCAAGCTCTCGGAGGACGCCTTCCTGAAGTACTTTGCCAATGGCGTGAAGCCGGAGCAGGCGAAGGAGCTCTACGCAGTGCAATGGCCGACGGCGACCTCGATCTTCGCCGGCCGCACCACAGAGGCGGCGTGGCACGCCAAGCCGAACTGGTACGCGGTGTCGAAGAACGACTACACCATCAATCCCGACCTCGAACGCTTCCTCGCCAAGCGCATGAACGCCACCACCATCGAGCTCGATGCCGGCCACCTCTCGCTGGTGTCGCATCCGAAGGAGGTGGCGAATTTGATCCTGGAAGCGGCGGGGTATCCGCGGAGCTGAGCGGCGATCGCTTTCGTGCAAAAGGCGCCCGAGATTTTCGGGCGCTTTTTGTTGTGCTCTACTTTCTCCCCTAGGTCGTCCCCGCGAACGCGGGGACCCATAACCCCAGGGAGCAGTTTGGCGAAGGCTAGTGGTCCGGTACTAGCTCCTCATCCCCACCGATAGATCACGCGGTATCGATCCCTGCGTTCACAGGGATGACAGCGTTGGGTGTGGCTGGCGCCGTCGCTCCAAACTCGCCTCGCTAATCCAGCCCCTGTGCCGCCGGCATGTCCTGCGTCGGCAGGATCGTCGGAGCCGGCTTGGCTTGGCCGACGGTCGGTGCGGCGGCCTGAGGTGCCGCCTCCACCGGCTTCGCCTGCGCGGCAGCGGTCTGCTGCGCTGGTTGAGCCTGCGGTGCTTGAGCCTGCGGTGCTTGGGCCTGCTGCGTCGCAGGCTCGGCCGGCTTCGCAGTCGCGGCCGGCGTCTCGGCGCGGTGCGGAGCGGCCTTCGGCAGCGGCACGGTGCGACTGGCGACATGCGGGATCGGGGCCGGCGGGCGCGGCGGGCCGCCTCGGACCATCGTCGGCGCCGGCAACGCGCTTTGCGGGCGGTAAGGCGCCACCGCGGGCTCCTCGAAGGTCGGCGCCATGCCATAGGCGTCAGCGGCCGGCATAAAACGGATGATCCGCCCGTCGCGGGCATCGATCACGAGCCGGCCGTCGTCGCCGCGGCGGTCGATCACCGCGATGGTGTAGACGCTGCCGCGCAGGCGCGGGATGCCGAGCGGCGAGAAGCCGTTGTCGCGCAGCACTGCGTAGACCTCGGTGGCCGGCAGCAGCGCCGGTGCCGGCGCCCGCTCTTCGTAGCCGTAACCGTAGCCTTGGCCGTAACGCGGCGGCGGTGGCGGCGCGACTTCCGAGGGCGCATAGGGTCCGTCGAAATCCGACACCGCGATCGTGGCCCCTCCCGCAATACCGCTCGCCGGAACCTGCGCCTCGGCAGTGGTTGCAGCCAGCGCCAGCGTGGCAGCAGCCACACATCCTGTGAAAAACTTCATGGTCGACACGCTCCTGTCAGGCCCTGGATGACTTGCGCTCTTTCGCTTCTTGCGGCGTGGCGCGCCTTCCGAAGGGTTGATCCGAAGCTTCATTTGGGATTTCGGCGCCCGCAGGGCCGGATCAGGGCGCGTTTGCTTCAAAACAGGGGCTGCGCAACTTTTGGAAAGCGATTGATTGACATATCGGGAATCGGGACTTCCGCGCGCTTGTGTGCTAGACAAAAATTTGGCAATGTGATGGTTAGGACAGGAAGACTGTCTCAATTTTACCTGCGGTTCCGGCACAGGGATTGCAGCGAAAACTGGCACTTTCGAGCGCCGGCAAGGTACCAGGCAAAGCCGTTCTCGGGGACGAAGAACGCCTAGGCCTGAATTTAAGAAAATGCGGCTCGCAGCGGACGAGCGGTGACCCAGAGGCGGGTGCCGCGGAACGCCGAAGGTGCGCCGAAGATGGCGGTGAGGCAGCTTGCCGCATGGAGAGGATTGGAACAATGAACGGGTCGCAATTCGAGCGCGCAAGCATCGTGGCAGAAGAGCTGTCGGCGACGGTCGCCTCGAAAACGACCGATCCGATTACCAATCCGATTCAAGAGCACAATTCGCGCCCGCCGGCCGAAGGCCTCTACGATCCGAGCTTGGAGAAGGACTCCTGCGGCGTCGGCTTCATCGCCAACATCAAGGGCCAGAAGTCGCACGAGATCGTCGCGGACGCGCTGAACATCCTCTGCAATCTCGAGCACCGCGGCGCCGTCGGCGCCGACCCGCGCGCCGGTGACGGCGCCGGCATCCTGGTGCAGATCCCGCACGCCTTCTTCAGCCGCAAGGCCGGAGAGCTCGGCTTCGCGCTGCCTCAGCCCGGCGAATACGCCATCGGCGCGCTGTTCATGCCGCGCGACACCGCCTGGCGCAACGTCATCAAGAGCATCATCGCCGACCAGATCAAGGAAGAGGGGCTGACCCTGCTCGGCTGGCGCGACGTGCCGACCGACAATTCCTCGCTCGGCGTGACCGTGAAGCCGACCGAGCCCGCCTGCATGCAGGTGTTCATCGGCCGCAACGGTACCGCCAAGACCGAGGACGATTTCGAGCGTCGGCTCTACATCCTGCGCAAGTCGATCTCGCAGGCGATCTACCAGCGTCGCGACCGCGGCCTTGCAGGCTATTACCCCTGCTCGATGTCCTGCCGCACCGTGATCTACAAGGGCATGTTCCTCGCCGACCAGCTCGGCAAGTACTATCCCGACCTGCACGAGAAGGATTTCGAGAGCGCGCTTGCGCTGGTTCACCAGCGCTTCTCGACCAATACCTTCCCCGCCTGGTCGCTGGCGCATCCCTACCGCATGATCGCGCATAACGGCGAGATCAACACGCTGCGCGGCAACACCAACTGGATGGCGGCGCGCCAGGCCTCGGTGAGCTCCGAGCTCTACGGCAAGGACATCAACCGGCTCTGGCCGATCTCTTATGAGGGACAGTCGGACACCGCCTGCTTCGACAACGCGCTCGAATTCCTGGTGCAGGGCGGCTACTCGCTGCCGCACGCCGTCATGATGATGATTCCGGAGGCGTGGGCCGGCAATCCCTTGATGGATGAGAAGCGCCGCGCCTTCTACGAATATCATGCCGCGCTGATGGAGCCGTGGGACGGCCCCGCCGCGATCGCCTTCACCGACGGCCGCCAGATCGGCGCCACCCTCGACCGCAACGGCCTGCGGCCGGCGCGCTATCTCGTCACCAAGGACGACCGCATCGTGATGGCGTCCGAGATGGGCGTGCTGACGATCCCCGAGGACCAGATCATCACGAAGTGGCGCCTGCAGCCCGGCAAGATGCTGCTGGTCGACCTCGAGCAGGGCCGGCTGATTCCGGACGACGAGATCAAGGCCGAACTCGCCAAGAGCCATCCCTACAAGGAGTGGCTGGAGCGGACCCAGATCGTGCTGGAAGAGCTGCCGAAGGTTCCGACCACCGGCGTGCGCTCCAATTTGTCGCTGCTCGATCGCCAGCAGGCGTTCGGCTACAGCCAGGAAGACATCGCCATCCTGATGACGCCGATGGCGGCCACGGGCGAGGAAGCCGCGGGCTCGATGGGCAACGACACGCCGATCTCGGCGCTGTCGGACAAGGCCAAGCCGCTGTTCACCTACTTCAAGCAGAACTTCGCGCAGGTCACCAACCCGCCGATCGACCCGATCCGCGAGGAGCTGGTGATGAGCCTCGTCTCCATCATCGGGCCGCGGCCGAACCTGTTCGACCTGCAGGGCCTTGCCACCACCAAGCGTCTCGAAGTGCGCCAGCCGATCCTGACCGACGCGGATCTGGAAAAGATCCGCTCGATCTCCGATGTCGCCGAGTCGCACTTCAAGTCGCGCACGCTGGACACCACCTTCCACGCCGGCCTCGGCGCGGCGGGCATGGACCAGGTTCTCGACGAGCTCTGCGCGCGCGCGGAAAGCGCGGTGCGCGAGGGTGTCAACATCATCATCCTGTCCGACCGCATGGTCGGCACCGACCGGGTGCCGATCCCGGCACTGCTGGCCTGCGCCGCCGTGCATCATCATCTGATCCGCGTCGGCCTGCGTACCTCGGTCGGCCTCGTCGTCGAATCCGGTGAGCCGCGCGAAGTGCATCACTTCGCCTGTCTCGCAGGCTACGGCGCCGAAGCAATCAACCCCTACCTCGCGTTCGAGACCATCATCGCGATGAAGGACCGCCTGCCCGGCTCGCTCGACGATTACGAGATCGTCAAGCGTTACATCAAGTCGATCGGCAAGGGGCTCCTGAAGGTGATGTCCAAGATGGGCATCTCGACCTACCAGTCCTATTGCGGCGCGCAGATCTTCGACGCGGTCGGCCTCAAGGCCGATTTCGTCGCAAAGTTCTTCGCGGGCACGCACACCCGCGTCGAGGGCGTCGGCCTTGGCGAGATCGCCGAAGAAGCCGTGCGCCGTCATGCCGACGCGTTCGGCGAGGCTCAGGTCTACAAGACCTCGCTCGATGTCGGCGGCGAATATGCCTATCGCAGCCGCGGCGAGGATCACGCATGGACCGCGGAGTCGGTGTCGTTGCTGCAGCACGCCGCGCGCGGCAACTCGCAGGAGCGCTATCGCGCCTTCGCAAAGATCCTCAACGAGCAGTCCGAGCGCCTGCTGACGCTGCGCGGCCTGTTCCGGATCAAGAACGCGGACGAAGAGAAGCGCAAGCCGATCCCGCTCGACCAGGTCGAGCCGGCCAAGGACATCGTCAGGCGCTTCGCCACGGGTGCGATGAGCTTCGGCTCGATCTCGCGCGAGGCGCACACCACGCTCGCGATCGCCATGAACCGGATCGGCGGCAAGTCGAACACCGGCGAAGGCGGCGAGGAATCCGACCGCTTCAAGCCGATGCCGAACGGCGATTCCATGCGCTCGGCGATCAAGCAGGTCGCCTCGGGCCGCTTCGGCGTCACCACGGAGTATCTCGTCAACTCCGACATGATGCAGATCAAGATGGCGCAGGGCGCCAAGCCCGGCGAAGGCGGCCAGCTGCCTGGCCACAAGGTCGACGCGACCATCGCAAAGGTCCGGCATTCCACGCCGGGCGTCGGCCTGATCTCGCCGCCGCCGCACCACGACATCTACTCGATCGAGGATCTGGCGCAGCTCATCTACGACCTCAAGAACGTCAACCCCACCGGTGACGTCTCGGTCAAGCTCGTCTCCGAGATCGGGGTCGGCACGGTTGCCGCGGGCGTCGCCAAGGCGCGCGCCGACCACGTCACCATCGCAGGCTTCGAGGGCGGCACCGGCGCATCGCCGCTGACCTCGATCAAGCACGCCGGCTCCCCCTGGGAGATCGGCCTCGCCGAAACCCACCAGACGCTGGTGCGCGAGCGGCTGCGCAGCCGCATCGTGGTCCAGGTCGACGGCGGCTTCCGCACCGGCCGTGACGTCGTGATCGGCGCGCTGCTGGGGGCCGACGAGTTCGGCTTTGCCACCGCGCCGCTGATCGCGGCCGGCTGCATCATGATGCGCAAGTGCCATCTCAACACCTGCCCGGTCGGGGTCGCGACCCAGGACCCCGTCCTGCGCAAGCGCTTCACCGGCCAGCCCGAGCACGTCATCAACTACTTCTTCTTCGTCGCGGAAGAAGTCCGCGAGATCATGGCTTCGCTCGGCTTCCGCACCTTCAACGAGATGGTCGGCCAGGTTCAGCTGCTCGACCAGACCAAGCTGGTCGCGCACTGGAAGGCCAAGGGCCTCGACTTCTCGAAGCTGTTCGTCAAGCAGAAGGAAGAGAAGGGCCAGAAGATCTATCACTCCGAGCGCCAGAACCATCATCTTGAGGCGGTGCTCGACCGCTCGCTGATCGAGAAGGCGACGCCCGCGCTCGATCGCGGCGCGCCGGTGAAGATCGAGGCCAATATCAACAGCACCAACCGTTCCGCCGGTGCCATGCTGTCCGGTGCTGTCGCCAAGATCTACGGCCATGCCGGCCTGCCGCACGACACCATCCATGTCAGCCTCAAGGGCACCGCTGGCCAGGCCTTTGGCGCGTGGCTCGCCCACGGCGTCACCTTCGAGCTCGAGGGCGAAGGCAACGATTATGTCGGCAAGGGCCTCTCGGGCGGCAAGATCATCGTCAAGCCGCCGAAGAACTCCGCCATCGTGCCGGAGGAGAGCATCATCGTCGGCAACACCGTGATGTACGGCGCCATTCAAGGCGAGTGCTATTTCCGCGGCATCGCCGGCGAACGCTTTGCCGTGCGTAACTCGGGTGCGGTCGCAGTGGTCGAGGGCGCGGGCGATCATTGCTGCGAATACATGACCGGCGGCATCGTGGTCGTGCTCGGCAAGACCGGGCGCAACTTCGCGGCCGGCATGTCCGGCGGCATCGCCTATGTGCTCGACGAGACCGGCGACTTCGACAGGCTGTGCAACATGGCCATGGTCGAGCTCGAGCCGGTGCTGTCGGAAGAGTTGATCAACGCCGGCACTTATCACCATTCCGGTGACCTCGAGGCGCACGGCCGGGTCGACGTGTTCAAGAACCTGCTCGCCTCCGACGTCGAGCGGCTGCACGTCCTGATCTCGCGCCATGCGAAAGCCACCGGCTCCAAGCGCGCCGCCGACATCCTTGCCAATTGGAAGGACTGGCTGCCCAAATTCCGCAAGGTGATGCCGGTCGAGTACCGGCGTGCGCTGCGCGAAATGGCCGCCAACGCGGACGCCGAGCCGAAAATCGCGATCGGGGCGTAGCAACATCAGCGCCCGTCATTGCGAGCGTAGCGAAGCAATCCAGACTTTCTCCTCAGCGACAGACTGGATTGCTTCGTCGCTTCGCTCCTCGCAATGACGGTGAGGAAGCAACAAACGAACTAAGCGGCAGGGACTTCGGGTTTAATGGGCAAGATCACGGGTTTTCTCGAAATCGAACGGCACGACCGCAAGTACACCCCGGTCGCCGAGCGCGTGAAGCATTACAACGAGTTCGTCGTTCCCTTGACCGAGAAGGAAGTGCGCGACCAGGCCGCGCGCTGCATGAACTGCGGCATTCCCTATTGCCACGGCACCGGCTCGGTCGCGCCGGGCACGCCGGGCTGCCCGGTCAACAACCAGATTCCCGACTGGAACGACCTCGTCTATCAGGGCAATTGGGAAGAAGCCTCGCGCAACCTGCATTCGACCAACAATTTTCCGGAGTTCACAGGGCGCATTTGTCCTGCGCCATGTGAAGCCTCTTGCACGCTCAACATCGACGACAACCCCGTCACCATCAAGACCATCGAATGCGCGATCGTCGACCGCGCCTGGGACAATGGCTGGCTCAAGCCTGAGGTCGCGTCCGTCAAGACCGGCAAGAAGGTCGCGGTGATCGGCTCGGGCCCGGCCGGCATGGCCTGCGCGCAGCAGCTCGCGCGCGCCGGCCACGACGTGCATCTGTTCGAGAAGTTCGCCAAGGCCGGCGGCCTGCTGCGCTACGGCATCCCCGACTTCAAGATGGAGAAGGGCGTCATCGACCGCCGCGTCAAGCAGATGGAAGGCGAAGGCGTCACTTTCCACTACAACAGTCACGTCGGCGCGGACGGCAACGTCGATCCGCGCGAGATGCTCAACGAGTACGACGCCGTGGCGCTGACCGGCGGCGCCGAAGCCCCGCGCGACCTGCCGATCCCCGGCCGCGAGCTGTCAGGCATCCACTACGCCATGGACTTCCTGCCGCAGCAGAACCGCCGCGTCTCCAGCGAGCCCCTGAACGGCGTCCAGGAGATTCTGGCCGGCGGCAAGCACGTCGTCGTCATCGGCGGCGGCGACACCGGAAGCGACTGCATCGGCACCTCGCTGCGCCAGGGTGCGCTGTCGGTGACCCAGCTCGAGATCATGCCCGCCCCGCCCGAGCGCGAGAACAAGGGCCTGACCTGGCCGAACTGGCCCTTGAAGATGCGGACCTCCTCCAGCCAGGCCGAAGGCGCGGTGCGCGAGTACGCCGTGCTGACGCAGAAGTTTTCCGGCGAGAACGGCCAAGTCAAGAAGCTGCACTGCGTGCACGTCGACGACAAGTTCAAGCCGATTGCCGGCACCGAGTTCGAGCTCGACGCCGAGCTCGTCCTGCTCGCCATGGGCTTCGTGCATCCCGTGCACGAGGGCCTGCTCAAGATGCTCGCGGTCGAGCTTGACCCGCGCGGCAACGTCAAGGCCAACACCCTCGACTACCAGACCTCGCGCCCGAACGTGTTCACGGCAGGCGACATGCGCCGTGGGCAGTCGCTGGTGGTCTGGGCGATCCGCGAGGGCCGGCTGTGTGCGCGGTCGATCGATACGTTTTTGATGGGGAAGACGGATCTGCCGCGCTGAACCTTTCAAGCCTCGGTCACATCAGCACAGGGTGTCATCGCCCGCGAAAGCGGGCGATGTTCTGTCTAATAAACGGCGCTTAGGGCGGCGAATCCGATAGTCGACCAACCAAACGGGCGCCCATATCGCATTTTACGAAGAAAAGCTCAATCTTAGGATGCATGCCCCGTCCAGCAACCATGATAGCCTGCTGACAGGGGATTTATAATGCTCGGATAGTGCCATGCCGAATCATTCGCAACGACCAAGGTTCTTTAGCTACCTTCGGGACGATCTGGACAAGCTAGATCAGTACGTCCATCGGCAGGTCCATGTTCGTCTAGCTCAACGACGCATGAGTTTGTTCGACGAGCGGAACATCCATACATACCGACACGGAAATCGTTGGACGAACGAACTGACCGACGAAACCGCGCCCGAAATAAGCAAAATGTCGGCGGAAGCAACGATCTACGCCGTAGACATAATCAATCACGAAACGTCCACTCTCGAAAATTATATCGAGAGCATGGTCGAACAGCTCTATAGATCGCTCATGACCCATCTCTACGAGACAATCGGCGATGCGGCAGAGTCTACAGGGAACGCCCTCTCGATCAGCGATCACAACGGAGATAAGCCCGCCGGATTCCTAGCGATGATGAAGAGGATTCAATTTGGAGTAGACCGCTACGGCCGCCCCACTCGTCCATCATTGCACGTAGCTCCGCAAGCCGGAGAGGAGCTGATCAAGGCTCTAAACGAAAAGCCGCCAGAGTTTCACTTAGAATTCGAGGTGATTGCGCGAGAAAAGGAGACAGACGCAATAACACGGGAAGCACACCGGCTTTCGCGCTATCGCTGGAGACCTCGTTAGAGTGAGAGTTCTGCTAGCAATTGGCTGCGACGATTACCGATCAGCTCCCCCTCTTCGGGGCGCCGTAAACGACGCCACGTCTGTCTTCTCCACACTCGTCGGGAGAGAGCATCATCAATACGATCCCGATCGGTCGAAACTTCTGATCTCCCCTACGGGCGAACAATTTCGTCAAACCATTTCATCGATTCTCTATGAGAACCGCGAGATCACTGTTTTCACATTATACTTCGCGGGGCACGCCGTTGTTTTTGACGAAACTCTCTATCTGGCTCCGGTGGACACAGCGGTTGACCGCATCCCTGCTAGCGCTATTGGATTTCCTGATGTTCTTCGGACCACCGCGGGAGCTAGACCCAAACAAGCAAATTTTGTGATCGACGCCTGCAATGCAGCCGGTCTTGGCTTCGATATAGGGACAATTCTGAAGCGTACCATCGTGGGCAACTCAGACACGATGGGAATCTCATTCCTTGCATCGTCTGCCGCTGAGCAATCGGCCCAGGAATCACCTGAAGGAGGCAGATTCACGATCGAGTTCACGAAAATCTTGCGCGGCGAGACGTTCGTCCAGCAAGCCAGTCCATTTCTTAGCTTAGCTGAGATAGCGCAGCAGATCCAAAGCACGACAAAGCTAGATTCTCAGGCCATTTCTTATTGGTCACTCAACTTGCAAGGCCCAAATCTCTTCGCAACTAACGCAAATTTTTCAGGCCCTGCATATGCAGTGGACGACATCGCCTCCAGATTCAAAAATCAAAAAATTGAAATCGGAAAACACGCCGCGGACTTCAAGTCCGAGCTCGCCAAAATAATAACCGGAATAAGCGAGCGCACGCTTGCAAGACGACTGGAGAATGTGTTCTCGGAAATCAAGACCGAACAACGACCTTCCTTGATATACGGCCTAGCGGCCGGGTTGAAGCTCGAGTTGGCCGAAGCGCAGGATGTTTTTCTTGAAGCTCGGGTTCACTCAGTCCTACTCGGGCAGCTACTCGGGCTTTGTTCTCCGATCACACAATCGCCCATTGTTACGGAGATTATCGATTGGCACACTGAGGCAAACAGTCGAGCCCTACTGAGGCTTAACGAAGCATTAGATGCAGATCGAAATGCACTCTTGGATGCGGGTTTCTCAGACCTGTACGAGCTACCTATCCGAATCTCGGACATTTTCGGATATTGCGCGCTATTCTTAATGGGACAACGGACCCCATCAATACAACTCAGCAACTTGGTCTTTGATACTGCCGAAAAAATCCTTCAGAGGTACGGAAACTCGGTTGTCGCTCTAACTGACGAGCAGGCTACCGGCTACTTACTTTTCTTGGAAACATGCAGAGCGAACAAGTGGACAAATCTTGGAGAAGAAATCGCTGGTCGGTTGTACCATGATCTGCACGAAAACTTCGCAAGATGCGCCGACTACTCACTTAACGCAGAAAGCCAGTTCAGAGTCATTGGTGAGCGGTACAAGGAATCCTACACTTTGACGCGCGACGTCTACAGCGCGCCGTCCGATCTAACAACCGTGATCGTCAGTTTCTGCGCGCTGCTAAATCTCGACGAAGCGATCGACGAAACTCTAATTGAAATCGATCATACTCCGATAAACTATTTTGTTCCGACACAGATCGAGCAATTCGGCTTGTGCGGGGACATGGAAGGAACGAACTACACGCTTGCTCTCGGGCATGATTTCTGGCGCTGCATCGATCTGCGAAGGATTCTTCATGGAGATATATTTCCAAAGCTCCAATCGTCTGCCTCTCTACTTTCTTGGGAAGCACGTTTCTGCGCTGCCGCTGGCTCGCTCGCACTAAGAGACCGCCTGCCTTGGTTTGTTGTGCGCACCTAAGAATGCTACGGCGCGCTAAAGAACTACCTTGGTGAGAATTCCCCTAATTCTGCAGCCTCACCCCGACCATCACCACCGTCCCCTGCGAGCTCGAGCCCGCCTGATTCGAATCCAGGATGTCGTGCCGCAGCGTGCCCTTGACCCAGATGTTGCGGTTGAGCTTGTAGATCAAATTGCTTTCGAACGAGTAGGTCTTGTCGTTGCGGTTCTGGCCCTGGTAGTCGAGCGTGCCGTAGGTGAATTTGCCGACGGCGGTGAGCCAGCGGCGGAAATCGTGGTCGACCTCGGCCGAATAGGTGCGGACCAGGACGCCTGAGGAGCCGGGGATGGTGGTCTCGGCGATCTGCGTGTCGGTGAAGAATTTCACCGTGGTGAGGCCGCTCGCGTTCCAGATCAGCGAGCCCGAGGTCAAGAACCCTGCCAGCTGGCTGAGGCGCGGGTCGGTATAGTTGCGGGCGGAATAGCCGACCGAGATTTCGCCGGTGAGGATGCGCGAGAACTCAAAGGACGAGCCGACCTTGGCATAGCCGCCGTTGGAATCGCGGAAGTAGCCGTTGCGGTCGGCGGCCAAATCGTGGACGCGGGTGTCGCCCTGGATCTCGACGAATGGCTTGAGGCCGGGCTTGAGATCGTAGGAGAAGCGCCCGATGCCGCCATATTGGTTGAAGTCGCGGTCGTTGTTGCTGAAGGTCGAGCCGTCGGTGAGCTTGGAGTCCGTGTAGGCGGTGCGATCGACGGTGGCGCCGGCGGCGACCTGGAAGCGGTTGAAGGACTGGTCGAAGCCGACCGTCGTGCCGTAGGCGGCGTACACCGGATATTTCTGCAGGCCGGCCTGCACGTTCGGGCTGCCGGGATTGTCGGTGGCGAGCCGCAGCCGCAGTTGCGTGGTCAGCTTGAGATCGCGGTCGACGTCGAGGCGACCGTCGACATGGCCGTTGAAATCCGGACGGTCGATCTCGACCGGCGAAGGCGAGGCAAAACCGCCGATCGTTGCCGGCATGTTGTTGGTGTAGCCGGAGAACGAGCCGCGCAAATCGGCGACCAGCGCGTGACGCTCCCAGTCGGACATCACCACAAGATCGGGTGCGACGACGTAGAGCGGCGAGCCGATCGGCTTGTTGAGACGCGCAGGATTGGTGTCATAGCCAGTGGATAGCTCGAGCCCGCCCTTGATCAGGAAGCTGCCGGCATAGTCGCCGACGGCTCCGAAGGCATCGTCATCCGCCTTGAGGCGGCGGCGCTGCGGCTGGCCGGGCACGGTGCCCGCCATCGCCGCCGGCACGGGCGCCTTGTTCGCGGAGGCAGATGGCGGCGGCGCGATCCGCGGCAGGCCGAGCGTGGATGGCGGCGGCGCTGTCGTCGGAACCGGCGAGCCGGGACCAGCCGCGCGCTTCGGCTTCGGCTGACCGGGATAGAGCTTGGGCTGCTGTCGCTTGCGGTTGAGCGAGTCGTAGCCGGAGCCGCTCGCGC
Source organism: Bradyrhizobium sp. 195 (assembly GCF_023101665.1). Lineage (NCBI taxonomy): Bacteria > Pseudomonadati > Pseudomonadota > Alphaproteobacteria > Hyphomicrobiales > Nitrobacteraceae > Bradyrhizobium > Bradyrhizobium sp. 195. The sequence continues at coordinate 7,350,841 of NZ_CP082161.1, forward strand.
CGGTGGCGGCCGGAAGGCCATAGGTCGGGACCTGGCCGATGCGCGAGGTCGCCGGCGTTTGCTGGCGCTTGCGCGGATCGGCACTGGGATCGGGTAGCGCCGGCAGCGCATCCGACGGCGCCTGCGGCACGCCCGCCGTGCGGCGGGTCGGCAGCGTCTCGGGCGAGGCGAAGCCGCCCCGGTTAGGGTTGAACAGATCGGGCGTGAGGCTCTGGGCGGCCGTGGGCGCGCTTCCAAGGGTCGTCAGTGCAAGGCACGGCAAAGCAGCGCGCAGGAATTGCGCGCGTTTGCTCCGGCTGGTGCCTGGAGACGACCCCACGATCGAATAACTCCAACGAAATCAAACACTTTCGCGATCGTCCCCGCCGGCTGGCGGGAACCATCGTTAATGGAGTTAAAACAATTATGGTTAATGACCCGTTGAGGCTCTTCGCGCGCTCGTCGCCTCCAGCACCGCGGCGTGCTAATGAGGCGCCGACCGGGCGAACGCGCCCTCCTCCCTGGACAGAGCATGCCGAGTTCGAAACCGCTGATGACCGCATCATCCGGCCTCATCCCTGACAGCATCGAATCCGCGCTCCGCACGCTGGAGACGGAGAGCGGCGGCATCAACGCGCTCGCAGCTGCCCTGCGCGGCCCGCTGGGCGGGACGTTTGCGAGGGCTGTCGACCTGATCCGCAACGCCAAGGGCCGCGTCATCGTCACTGGGCTCGGCAAATCCGGCCACATGGGGCGCAAGATCGCCGCGACGCTGGCCTCGACCGGCACCCCCGCCTTCTTCGTGCACGCCGCCGAGGCCGGTCATGGCGACCTCGGCATGATCACCACCGACGACGTCATCATGGCGCTGTCCTGGTCCGGCGAGCAGCCGGAGATGAAGAACGTCGTGAACTATTCCGCGCGCTTCGCCATTCCCATGATCGCGGTGACCTCGAACGCAGCCTCCTCGCTCGGACAAGCCGCCGACATCGTGATCGAGCTGCCGAAGGCGCGCGAGGCCTGCCCGCACAATCTGGCGCCGACCACCTCGACCATGATGCAGGTCGCGGTCGGCGACGCCATCGCGATCGCGCTGCTCGAAGGCCGCGGCTTCACCGCGCTGGAGTTCGCGCATTTCCACCCCGGCGGCAAGCTGGGCGCGATGCTGAAATTCGTCCGCGACTACATGCGCACGGGCGCCGAGATCCCGCTCAAGCCTGAAGGCACCAAGATGTCGGAGGCCGTGGTCGAGATGTCGGCCAAGGGCCTCGGCTGCGTCTGCATCGTCAACGAAGCGAACGAGGTCGCGGGCATCATCACCGACGGTGATTTGCGCCGCCACATGCGCCCCGACCTGCTGACGGCATCGGTCGACGACATCATGACGAAGCAGCCGAAAACGGTGCCGCCCTCGATGCTCGCCACCGAGATGATCGAGGTGCTGAACACAAGCAAGATCACGACGCTGGTCGTGACCGAAGCGGGCAAGGTGGTGGGCATCGTGCATCTGCACGATCTGCTGCGGGCGGGCGTGGCGTAAGCACGCGGTTTCTCTCCGCGCCGTCATTCCGGGGCGCGCCGCTTGGGCGCGAACCCGGAATCCATTCATCTCCGAGGTTGCCGCTCGGTGGATTCCGGGTTCACGCTTCGCGTGCCCCGGAATGACAGCGAGAGCGTGGCGCGCCTCCCTCCTCCGTCATTGCGAGCGTAGCGAAGCAATCCAGGCTGCCTCCGCAGATGCAGTCTGGATTGCTTCGTCGCTTCGCTCCTCGCAATGACGCGGTGAGAGCTACGCCGGAAACCGCGCGGCGCTCTCCTCCAGAGGCAGCCGCAGCCCGTTCGCCAGATAGGACACCGTGCGGTAGAAGCCGCACAGCAGCATAATCTCCAGAATTTGTGCCTCGTCGTAGTGTGCCGACAGCGCCGCGAACTCCTCGTCGGTCAACGTCGCGTGCGCGTGCAGCGCGTCGACCGCTGCAATCAGGGCCTGCTCTGCCGGCGACCAGCAGGATGAAGCTGCATCGCCTTGCACGGTGGCGCGGATCTCTTGCTCGCTGAGCCGCGCAGGCCCGGCAAAGATCGCGACATGCACGCCCCATTCATATTCGCATTTGGTCAGCGCACAGGTGCGGTCGATGACGATCTCGCGCTGGCGGAGCGACAGCGGACCGGGATCGAGCAGGCCGCCGGCACGAAACTTGTCCCAGGCGCGGCTGTGCCCCGCCATCACCCGGAACAGCATCAGCGGCGGCGCGCCGCGCATGATGCGGTCGAACTGCGCCTGGATCGCCGGGGGATAAGGCGGGGTGAGGGGGGCGATGCGCGGCGTGAATTGGGACATTGGCCGCCTCTCTTGCTACACTTATCGTAGCAATACGCTACATTATTTGTAGCAATGCGCAAGGGGCGACGATGTCGAAACGGGCAAACATGAAAACGCGTCCGGCGCGGGGATCGCGCACCGGACGGCCGATCATGGCGCTGCTGGACCTGCTCGGCCGGCGTTGGAGCCTGCGAATATTGTGGGAATTGCGCGGCGAGCCCCTCACCTCCCGCGTATTACGCACCGCCTGCGACGAGGCCTCACCGACAGTGCTGCAAGCGCGGCTGACGGAGTTGCGCGAAGCAGGATTCGTCGAGCTCGGCGAAGGCGGAGGTTATGGACTGACGCCGCTGGGGCGAGAATTGTGCGAGACGTTCATGCCGCTGCACCGGTTTGCGGAAAGGTGGCGCAGCAAGACCAATGCCTATTGAAACGACGCTGCGCCAACAACCTCGTCATTGCGAGCGCAGCGAAGCGATCCAGAATCTTTCCGCGGAGAAATTCTGGGTTGCTTCGTCGCAAGAGCTCCTCGCAATGACGGCGCCCTACGCCGCGGCGACCGTCAGATTTGCACCATCCACCCGCACCACCTTCACCCGCGTTCCGGCCGGCGTGTCGGGGCCCGCGACGCGCCACACCGTGTCCCCGATGCGCACGGTGCCGCTGCCGTCGACGATCGGCTTCTCCAGGGTGAACTCGCGCCCGAGCAGCGCCTCGGTACGCCTGTTGAGGAAGGGACTGGCGCTCGCATCGCTCTTCGGCCGGGCGAGGCGGCGCCACACCGGCACGGCGGCCGCGGCGAAAACCGCAAACATCACGAGCTGGATCTGCCAGGACACGGCAACGGTGAACGAGATCAACCCCACCAGCAGCGCGGCGAGCCCGAGCCAGAACAGGAAGATGCCCGGCGCCAGCACCTCCAGCGCCATCAGGATGAAGCCGAAGATCAGCCAGTTCCAGCTGCCGAGCGATACGAACATGTCGGTCATGACACGACCTTCCATCATTGGCGCATGCCCCTATCGAAGGACATGCGCCGGTGACTATCCCTGCCGCGGCGGCACCGCCGGCGGCGTGCTGCCGGTCGGCGGCACTGAGCCGGGGCGCCGAGCGGCGGCCGCTGCAGAGGCGGCGCTCTCGCCGAACGTCGCCTTGGCAATCTCGCCGATGCCGGCGAGCGAACCGAGCATGCTCGTCGCTTCCATCGGCAGCATGATGATCTTCTGGTTCGGCGCCTCCGCGAACTGGCCGAACGCCTTGATATATTTGTCGGCGATGAAATAGTTCAACGCGGCGACGTCGCCCTTGGAAATGGCTTCGCTCACCATCTGAGTGGCCTTCGCCTCGGCCTCCGCCGAACGCTCGCGTGCCTCGGCGTCGCGGAACGCGGCTTCCTTGCGGCCCTCGGCCTGCAGGATCTGGCCCTGCTTGGCGCCCTCGGCGCGCAGGATCTCCGACTGGCGCTGGCCTTCGGCGGCGAGAATGTCGGCGCGCTTGACGCGCTCGGCCTTCATCTGCCGTCCCATCGCTTCGACGAGATCGGCCGGCGGCACGATGTCCTTGATCTCGATGCGATTGACCTTGACGCCCCAGGGCGAGACCGCGGCGTCGACGACGCGGAGCAGGCGCTCGTTGATCTCGTCGCGATGCGATAGCACCTGGTCGAGATCCATCGAGCCCATCACCGAGCGGATGTTGGTCATGGTCAGAACCGTGATGGCCTGCGTCAGATTGGCGACCTCGTAGCTCGCCTTCGCGGCATCGAACACCTGATAGAAGGCAACGCCGTCCACCGTCACGGTAGCGTTGTCCTTGGTGATGACCTCCTGCTCGGGAATGTCGATCACCTGCTCCATCATGTTGATCTTGCGCCCGACGCGGTCGAAATAGGGCACGATCAGATTGAGCCCGGGGCTGAGCGTCTGGGTGTATTTGCCGAACCGCTCGATGGTCCAGTCATAGCCCTGCGGCACCGTCTTCACACCGGCCACCAGCGTGACGATGACGAGCAACACCAGAACAATCGCGAAAATGTCGAAACCGCTCATATATCCTCCAAGGCAGGAAAAAGACCCTTCCCGCGCTGTCATTGGTCGGGATCGCAACCCTACCGGTTCAGCGGTCGCAAGTAACGTCGGTACCGGCGCAATTCTGGACAAGACGGATGGAGAGTGAGCGGTCTCGATATGTATTTGCGGAAGGCCCTTGAAAGCGCGCAGGCTCAGACCTAGCGACAAACTTAACACATCCGGCCATGGGTCCCGCTGGGGGCGGCATCATTCGATGACATCGTTCGCGATGGCGAGCAGGCCCGCGGGAAGCGTGACGGCAAGCGCCTTGGCCGTCTTCAGGTTGATCGTCAGCTCGAACCTGGTCGGATTCTGGACCGGCAGATCGGCCGCCTGCGCGCCCCTGAGGATGCGGTCGATGTAGGAGGCGGCGCGGCGCAGTTGCTCGGCGCTGTCGGTGCTGTAGGACATCAGCCCGCCTTCCTCGACGAAGGTCCGGCTCCAGAACACCGCCGGCAAGCGAGCCTCGCCGATCGTCGCCAGCAGTTGTGCGCGATTGGCCATGGTGAAGAAATCAGGCAGGACCAAGAAGCCGCCGTCCTTGCGCGTAGCCAGTGCCGCGATCGAGCCGGCGTCGTTCACGGGCGCAGGCTCGACGGCCACGTGAAGCGTCCGCGCGGCGTCTTCGACCGTGCGCAGCATCAGGGGCGCGAACGGCGCGGTCTCGGGATTGTAGACGACGAAGACGCGGCGAACGGGTGGCGCCACCTGCGTCAGCATCTCCAGCCATTTGCCGGCGAGCGGGCCGTCGTAATCGGTGAAGCCGGTGACGTTGCCGCCGGGATGCGCGAGGTTTTCGACAAAGCCCTGGCTGACGGGATCGGTGACGACGGCGAACACAATCGGGATCGTCGTGGTGCGCCGGCGCAACTCCTCGACCGAGGGCGTGCCGACCGCGAGCAGGATGTCGGGCTTGAGCGCGATCAACTCGTCCGCGAGCTGAGCGATGCGCGCGCGGTCGCCGCCACCGCTGCGCCAGTCGATCTTGAGGTTGTCGCGCTCCTTCCAGCCGTGGCCGGCAAGGGCCTCGACCAGGACCATGCTGCGCGTCTGTCCGATCGCATCATCGGCAGCCGTGACCGAGAGTACGCCGAGCCGCCGCGTCGCGTTCGGCTGCTGCGCCAGCGCCGCGGTCGGCAGCGCCGCGATCATCCCAAGAAGCGCCAGGCACCGGCGGCGGTTCATGGGGCGCTCATCAGATCCAGCCCTGAAGCTCGCGCAGGACCAGGGTGCGGATCACGTCCATGCCCGGCTCGCTGTCGTTGAGGCAGGGGATCGCGGAAAACTGCTCGCCGCCATTGTGCTTGAAGATCTCGGCGTTCTCCTGCGCGATCTCCTCCAGCGTCTCCAGACAATCGGCAGAAAAGCCCGGCGTCACCACCGCGATGCGGCGCAGGCCTTCCTTCGCGAGCCGCTCCATGGTCTTGTCGGTGTAGGGCTGGAGCCACTCTGCATTGCCGAAGCGCGACTGGAAGGTCAGCAGCAGTTTTGTCTCGTCCATGCCGAGCCGGCGACGAAGTGCCTCGGTGGTGGCGATGCAGTGCCGCTGATAGGGATCGCCGTTGTCGACATAGGATTTCGGCATGCCGTGGAAGGATGCCACGATCAGTTCGGGCTTGAACGGCAGGCTCGCCAGATGGGTCTCGATCGAGGTCGCGAGCGCCTCGATATAGGCCGCGTCCTCGTAATAGGGCGGCGTCACCCGCAGCGTCGGCTGGTTGCGCAGGCGGGCCAGCACGCGGAACACCTCGTCGCAGACGGTCGCCGAGGTCGAGGCGGAATATTGCGGATAGAGCGGGACGGCCAGGATGCGCTCGCAGCCTTTCGCGATCAGGGCGTCGATGCCCGACTTGATCGAGGGATTGCCGTAGCGCATCGCCCAGTTCACGACGACGTGGCTGCGATCGGACAGTGCGGCGGCGAGCTTGTCGGCTTGCGACCGCGTGATGGTCTTCAGCGGCGACTCGTTCTTCTCGGTGTTCCAGATCTTCTGGTAATCCAGCGCCTTGGTGCGGGGACGGCTGCGCAAGATGATCCCGTTCAGCACGGCTTTCCAGATCAGCCCCTGGTCCTCGATGACGCGGGCGTCCGAGAGAAATTCCTTGAGATAGACCCGCACGCCCGGCGCGTCGGCCGTATCCGGTGTTCCGAGATTGATCAGGAGCACGCCAACGCGCGGCAAGGCGGTTTGGGCGGCCGGTCTCGCGGCCTCGATCGGGACGACACTGGTCATGGCCCTGTGGGTCGCGCGTTGGTCCGAACTTGTCAAGGTGAGCCCGGCATCGCTAGGGTCGCACCCAGGCGGGAGGGGCTCATGACACTCGCGGAATGGTGCGTCTTTGGAGCGCTGCTGCTCTATCTGTCTACGATCGCCTCGGTCAAATGGATCAGGTTTCGCCGCTTCGACAATTCCCGGCCGCGCGACCCCGCCTTCTACGAGGACGCGCTCTCGCAGCGCGCGCTCGGCGCGCACCAGAACGGCATCGAGACGTTCCCGTTCTTCGCCTTCGCAGTGCTGCTTGCCGAATACAGGGATTCGCCGCAGCGGCTGATCGACGAGCTCGCGGCGTTGTTCCTGATCGTCCGGATCGCCTACGTGCTGACCTATCTCGGCAACCGCCCGACACTGCGCTCGATCCTCTGGACCGTCGGCTTTGCGATCAATCTCGGGATCTTCTTCATGCCGGCATTGAAGCGGTTTCTGCCGGTGTGAGGCGGCCTCATGCCGCCAGGTGACGCTCCCGTATCGCGATCAGCCCCCGCATCGAGGCCGGGATCGTGACCGGACGATGAGTCTCCTGGTCGGTGTAGACCCAGACGATCTCGCCGGTCACCAGCGCCTCCGGGCCGCCTTTCAGGAAGATGGCGAGCTCGAAGACGAGGCTCGAATTGCCGATCCGGGCCACACGCACGCCGACGTCGAGCTCCCAGTCGAAGCGGACCGGCGCCTTGTACTCGATGACGGACTTGACGACGTGGAAATCGATGCCGCTCGCCTGCGCGTCGGCATATTGGTCGAAGCCGAGCGCGCGGAAATATTCGGTGATGGCAGTGTCGAAATAAGTCAGATAATGCGCGTTGAAGACGACGCCCTGCCCGTCGATCTCGGAATAGCGCACCCTGAACGGATGAAAGAACCAGAAATTTTCGCGCGACATGAAATCCCCCGGCCGAGATCATTCCAGCTCGTCATTGCGAGGAGCCCTTTGCGACGAAGCAATCCAGACTGCCGCCACGGAGACACTCTGGATTGCTTCGCTGCGCTCGCAATGACGGAACAGGTGCACGAGCGTCATGGCTGACTGAGCGCAGCGAGCCGCGCAGACTACTCAAAAACACGTCGTCCGTTCGGCGGCGATGTAGCCGAATAACAGACCTGCGCCGAACAGCAGCACGACGCCCGCGGCCGCAAACTCAATGCCGCGCATGAACAGCGCACCGCCGCCATCGTGCCCGGCGCTGAGGCGGGCGGCAATGTCCTTGGCGGAGACGGCGACGACCGCGATGGCCGCGACTGTGATCGCGGTGCCGAGCCCCATCAGGAAGGTCGCGGCAATACCGGCCCAGAACAGGCCCTGAGCGAGCGCGAACACCAGCACCAGGATCGCACCCGAACAGGGGCGGATGCCGACGGTGAGGATCGCGGCAAAGCCACGCCGCCAGCCACCGGGGCCGGCGAGCTCGCTCGGTGTGGGGCCGTGGGAATGGCCGCAATGCTCGTCGTGGACGTGATGGTGATGCGCGTGACCATGGTCGTGGTGATGATGATCATGACCATGGTTGTGACCATGATGATCATCATGCGCGTCGTGATGATGGTGATGGCCGTGATCATGGTGGTGATGCGGCACGCCGGCGATTGCCGGCACCGGCTGGGCCGCCTGCAGCGCGCGGATGAAGGTGCGGCCCTTGACCCAGACGAGGCGCAGCCCGAACAGCGCGATCAAGGCGTAACTCGCGATCTCGATTGCGCCTTCCGCCTTGCACATGGTCTTGGCGGTCGCATTTAGGACCCAGGCCGAAATGCCGACGATCAGGATCGCCACCAGCGACTGCATCAGCGCCGAGGCAAACGACAGCGCAATACCCCGCCGCGCGGTCTCACGGTTGGCGACGAGATAGGAGGCAATCACCGCCTTGCCATGGCCGGGGCCGGCAGCGTGGAAGATGCCATAGGCAAACGAGATGAAGAGCAGCGTCCACACCGCCGAGCCGTCGGATTTCGCGGCACGGATGGTCACCGACATCTGGCGATAGAATTCCGACTGTTTTGCCAACAGCCAGCCGATGAGCCCGCTCGCTTCGGGTTCGGCCGCCTGCGCAGGGCGCGGCCCGCCAAAGGGGTTTTGGGCCAGGAGATCATGAAGCGCGCCATCAGCGACGCCGAGCACGACGATAGCCGCGGCGCAGGCGAGCAGCCCGCGGACAAGCGGGGAATGCAGACGACCGATCAAGGGCAATCCACCGTGATCTTGTTGGCGAACATCATGCCGAAATTGGTGTTCTCGCCGTTCAGGAAGGTCTGCTCGTTGAGCTTCTGCGCGCTGGCGGTGCCGTCATTCGGCCGCTCGAGCTTCGTCTGACAGCCGGCGGGCGCGCCGACCAGCTTGACCGGATCGTCCTTGGCCATCTTGAAGTCGATGAAGAAGGAGCGATCGAACACTTCGAGCACCAGCTGCTTGGGCTTGACCGGGTTCTTTAGCGGCAGCGTGAAGTGCAGGGTCAGCACCGTATCCTTGTAGTCGAGGAAATAGTCGACCGGCTCCTGGAATCGCTCCTTCTTGCCGTCGGCTCGCGCAAAGGTGAAATAGGCATATTCCTTCAGCGACTCGACATTGGTCTGCGCCAGCGGCCCGAGCTCCTCGCGCGTATAGGCTCCCTTGGTCTTGCTCTCGAGCCCCTGCACCGCATAGGCCGAGAACATGTCGTCGAAGGTCCAGGCATGGCGCACGCCGGTGATCGTGCCATCCTCGGCGTAGAGCAGCTCGCTGGTCGCGGTGATCCAGACATGCGGATGCGCGGTCGCCGCACCCGCCGCGAGCGTCATCGCGGCGGCGAGCAGCCATCCGAACAGGCGGCGCATGCCCATCAGGCCGCCTTCGGGGCGTCGAGCAGACCGCGGCGGCGCAGCAGCGCGTCCGGCTCGGGCGGCCGGCCGCGGAAGGCCTCGTAGGCCGCCTCCGGATCGACCGATCCGCCACTCGAGTAGATATCGTCGTGCAGGCGTTTTGCCACGGCAGGATCGAAGATGTTGCCGGCCTCCTCGAACGCGCCGAAGGCGTCGGCGTCCATGACCTCGGACCACATGTAGCTGTAATAGCCGGCGGCATAGTGGTCACCGGTGAAGATGTGACCGAACTGCGTGGGACGGTGACGCAGCGCGATCTCCTCGGGCATGCCGATCTTCTCCAGCTCCTTCTTTTCGAAGCCACGGACATCCTGCGCAGCGGAAGCTGGCTGGGTGTGGAATTCGAGGTCGACCAGGGCCGAGGAGACGAACTCGACCGTGGCAAAGCCCTGGTTGAATTTTCGCGCGGCGAGGAACCGTTGCAGCAGCTCGTCCGGCAGCGGCTCGCCGGTCTGGTAATGGCGGGCGAACTTCTGCAGCACCTCGGGCCGCTCCTGCCAGTGCTCATAGAGCTGCGAGGGCAGCTCGACGAAGTCGGTGAATACCGAGGTGCCCGACAGCGACGGATAGGTCACGTTGGAGAGCATGCCGTGCAGGCCGTGGCCGAACTCGTGGAACAGGGTGCGGGCGTCGTCGGGCGACAGCAGCGAGGGCTCGCCGCCGGCTCCCTTGGCAAAATTGCAGATATTGAGGACGAGCGGCGCGACGTCGCCGTCGAGCTTCTGCTGATCACGCAGCGAGGTCATCCAGGCGCCGGAGCGCTTCGACGGCCGGGCGAAGTAGTCGCCATAGAACAGCGCCTTGTGCTTGCCGTCGGGACCCTTGACCTCCCAGACCCGGACGTCGGGGTGCCAGACCGGAACGTCCTTGCGCTCCTCGAAGGTGATCCCGAACAGGCGCGTGGCGCAGTCGAAGGCAGCTTCGATCATGTGGTCGAGCGAAAGATACGGCTTGATCGCCGCGTCATCGAAATTGGCGCGCTGCAGGCGCAGCTTCTCGGCGTAGAAGCGCCAGTCCCAGGGAGCGAGCTTGAAATTGCCGCCCTCCTCCGTGATCAGCACCTGCATCTCGTCGCGGTCGGCGAGCGCCCGGGCGCGCGCCGGCTTCCAGACCCGCTCCAGCAGGCCCCGCACCGCGTCCGGCGTCTTGGCCATGGAATCCTCGAGCCGGTAGGCGGCGTAGGTCGGATAGCCGAGGAGGTTCGCGCTCTCTTCGCGCAGCTTCAGGATTTCGACGATGGTTCCGTTGTTGTCGTTGGCATTGCCATTGTCGCCCCGCGCGATGAAAGCCTTGTAGACCTTCTCGCGCAGGTCGCGCCGGGCTGAGCTCTTCAGGAACTGTTCGACCGAGGAGCGCGACAGCGTGACGATGGCCTTGCCTTCCATGCCGCGCTCTTCCGCCGCGGCCTTGGCGCTGGCGACGAAGCTCTCCGGCAGGCCCTGGCGATCGGCCTCGCCAAGCTCCATGAACCAGTCCTGCTCGTCGCCGAGCAGATGATGGCTGAAGCCGGTGCCGAGCTGGGCCAGCTTCTCATTGATTTCGGCCATCCGCGTCTTGGCCTCCTCGGAGAGGCCGGCGCCGGCGCGGTGGAATCGGGTGTAGGTGCGCTCCAGCAGGCGGAGCTGCTCGCGTGTGAGACCGAGATCGGCGCGGTTTTCATGCAGCTGGGCGATGCGACCAAACAGCACGGCATTCATCATGATCGGATTCCAGTGCCGCGCCATCCGCAAGGAGACCTCCTTGTCGATCTCCAGGATGGCCGGGTTGGAATGCGCCGAGACGAGGTCGTAGAAGACCGCGGCGACCTTGCTCAACAGCTTGCCCGAGCGCTCCAGCGCCGTGATGGTGTTGGCGAAGTCGGGCGCGGCTGGATCATTGGTAATCGCCGCGATCTCGGCGGAGTGGTCGGCGAAGGCCTGCTCGAACGCCGGGAGGAAGTGCTCCGGGTTGATCTCATCGAAGGGCGGGGTCGCAAACGGCGTCACCCAGGCCTTCAGCAGCGGATTGGTCTCGGAGTCCGTAGTTTGGCGGGGTTCTGACATCGCAAGTCCCGATTTTCATGGGTCGATTGTTGCGGCCAGCTATAGCACGCGATGGGGCTTTTTTGGGCCATTTGGCCTTGCTCCCGGCCGCCTTTTCGGGGAGATTGCGGCCCTCGATGGACCCCGGACCCCTGAGCTCATGAACGCGCCTTCCTCGTCTTCTCGTCAGATCGCCTGGCCAAGCGTCATCACCGTCATCAGCGCCGCTATCCTGATCGGTGCCGAAGTGTTCGGCGCGGCCTTCGCCGGCGGCTGGGCGCTCGCGATCCTGTTCGGGCTCGGCGATCAGGGCACGCACATTCTCCAGGCTGTGCTGTTCACACTCGGCGTGCTGGTGATGACCGCCTTCATCCGCGCGGCTCAGCGCGTCGAGCCGTTCACGAAGCGCCGCTGACGCGTCCTCGCGCGCGAGAGACACGCGCGCGCAGAAAACTTAACGCGCGTTCATCTTCCGCGTCGCTCGCGCAACACTGCGCAAGCAGATGTTAGGCAATTCTGTCCGCAGCCTAAAAAAATTCTTGCGAACCAGAGTCAAAACGCTTATTTGCGGACTTGCCCAATTTCGCACGTGCCTGTGGTCGTGTGTCAGTCGGTAGGTATCCGGACAAGAGGCCGGACAGCCGCCAAGGGGTGAAGAAGCCGAGGGGCTCTTCGGAAGTGCGGAAGTCGGAAGGCTCATAGCCGGAAGACGACAGCAAACCCGGAGCGTCCAGCATCTCTCTCAAGAGATGCCTTGTCGAAGGTGACTTCACTTTTTGCAACCGTGACTGGCAGCCGGAGGCGAACCGGCGCACCCCGCTCTCAACGGGGGACGCGACTTAAAGCAACGACGGATCGGGCTTTTTTGGTCTCTACCGGCATTCCAACGCCGGCGCGGGCTACTGAAAAGGCTTGTCCTTCATTGCCAGGTGTGCGGGCGGGAAACTCTCCCAACCAATCCACGGCAGCACAATTCGGTCTAGGGTTTTAGCCCTGTCGCGTCTCCATCGTGCGGCAGCGGCGAAGCACCCTCGTCCGAGAACCGCTTTGAACGAGCTCCGTCGCTGGGGCCGCTTTGGAGAGTGCTATGACCGAACGTATCCAGGAATTCCTGCGCAACCGCCGCAAGGATGGCCTCGACACCGAGCCGTGCCTCGTCGTCGACCTCGAGGTCGTGCGCGACAATTACCAGACCTTCGCCAAGGCGCTGCCCGACAGCCGCGTGTTCTACGCCGTCAAGGCGAACCCCGCGCCGGAAGTGCTGGCCCTGCTGGCGTCCATGGGCTCCTGCTTCGACACCGCGACGGTCGCCGAGATCGAGATGGCGCTGGCCGCTGGAGCTACGCCCGACCGCATCTCCTTCGGCAACACGATCAAGAAGGAGCGCGACATCGCGCGCGCCTTCGCGCTCGGCATCCGGCTTTTCGCCGTAGACTGCACCGCCGAGGTCGAGAAGGTCGCCCGTGCCGCGCCCGGCGCAAAAGTGTTCTGCCGCATCCTCTATGATTGCGCCGGCGCCGAATGGCCGCTGTCGCGCAAGTTCGGCTGCGACCCGGAGATGGCCGTCGACGTGCTCGACGTCGCCAAGCGCCTGGGCCTGGAGCCGTGCGGCATCTCGTTCCATGTCGGCTCGCAGCAGCGCAAGGTGAAGGCGTGGGACCGTGCGCTGGCGATGGCCTCGCAGGTGTTCCGCGACTGCGCCGAGCGCGGCATCAACCTGTCCATGGTCAACATGGGCGGCGGCTTCCCGACCAAGTACCTGAAGGACGTGCCGCCGGTCGTCACCTACGGCCGCTCGATCTTCCGCGCGCTGCGCAAGCACTTCGGCAACCAGATTCCGGAGACCATCATCGAGCCGGGCCGCGGCATGGTGGGCAATGCCGGCATCATCGAATCCGAGGTCGTGCTGATCTCGAAGAAGAGCGACGAGGACGAGGTACGCTGGGTCTATCTCGACATCGGCAAGTTCGGCGGCCTCGCCGAGACGATGGACGAGTCGATCCGCTACGCCATCCGCACCCGTCACGACGGCGCGGACATGACGCCATGCGTGCTCGCAGGCCCGACCTGCGACAGCGCCGACGTGCTGTACGAGAAGAGTCCGTATCCGCTCCCTGTGACGCTCGAGATCGGCGACAAGGTGCTGATCGAAGGCACCGGGGCCTATACGTCGACCTACTCGTCGGTGGCGTTCAACGGCATCCCGCCGTTGAGGACGTACCACATCTGATCCGCCTCTTGGTCTGAGGCCTGACGAACCCCGGGAGCCGGCTTGCCGGCTCCTCCCTCACATCTCGATTTCTGACGACGTCTTGGACTGGCGTGCCGCTCGCACGTCCGTTCAAGCGGGGACTGACGCGCCATGACTGCTTTTCGGAAGCCACAGATCGCCCTCACCTCGAAAGCCGCTCCGTTCGTGATCCGTGCGGAACGTGCTGCCGACGTCACAACGCGTGAATCGCTGCTCGATGCCTGCTTTGGCGAGAACCGCCATGGTCGCACCTGCCAGCGCCTGCGCGACGGACGTGCGCCCGCCACAGGCCTTGCCCTGTCGGCGGTGCGCGAGGGCAAGCTCGTGGGAACCGTGCGGCTGTGGCACGTCAGCGCCGGAGGCAGGCCCGCTCTGGTCCTCGGACCGCTGGCGGTCGACCCTGCCTGCCGCGAGCTCGGGATCGGCGCCGCGCTGATGCATCAAGCGCTGGCCGCCGCCCGGGCGCGTGGCCATGCCGCTGTGATCCTGCTCGGCGACGCCCCCTATTACGCGCGCTTCGGCTTCTCAGGCGAGAAGACCGGCGCGCTATCGCTGCCCGGCCCGTTCGAGCGCGACCGCCTGCTGGCGATCGAGTTCGCGGAAGGCGCGCTCGACGGTGCTGAGGGGATGATCGTTCCGACCGGCGCGCCCCTGTCCAAACGGAGGGTAGTTCGCGCCCTCCATGCGCACGCGGCCTAAGGTCTTGCCATGATGGCGACGACCGAAGCCGCGTTCCGCGGCGCGGGCCGGCCGCGCCTGCACTAAGCCTGTTCGTTGGGGGTTGCGCAGGCGCCGGAAACGCCCTTTAACCCGCGAAATCCTCCCTTCCGTCGAGGCCCAAGACATGTCCCGTCGCCTGATTTCCACCGGCTCACCGTTCGAGAAAACCGCCGGCTACAGCCGCGCCGTGATCGACGGCGAGTTCGCCTTCGTCGCGGGAACCACGGGCTATGACTACACCACGATGACGATGCCGGCCGATGTCACGAGCCAGTCACGCAACTGCTTCAAGACCATCGAAGCTGCCCTGAAGGAGGGCGGTTTCGAGATGGCCGACATCGTCCGCGCGACCTACTACCTCACCGACATCAAGGACGCAGATGCGCATTTCGCCGTCTGCGGCGAAGTCCTCGGCGACATCCGCCCAGCCGCAACGCTTCTCGTTGTATCGGCGCTCTACAAGCCCGAGATGAAGGTCGAGATCGAAGCCACCGCCAAGCGCCGCAGCGCCTGATCCACCCCCTCACCCTTTGTCCGTCAGAACGTTCCGGAGAAACCATCCCATGAGCCCCGCCTCGCAGATCTACGCGAAGATCACCGGTCCCATCGTCATGGTCGGCTTCGGCTCCATCGGCAAAGGCACGTTGCCGCTGATCGAGCGGCATCTCGACTACGACAAGTCGCGCGTCACCGTGATCGATCCCAAGGACGAGGGCCGCAAGGCGCATTGCGAGAAGCACAATGTGCGCTTCGTCCAGAAGGCCGTGACCAAAGACAATTATCGGGAGTTGCTGACCCCGCTGCTGACCGAAGGCGGCGGCCAGGGCTTTTGCGTCAATCTCTCGGTCGATACCGGCTCCACCGACATCATGGAGCTCTGCAACGAGCTCGGCGCGCTCTACATCGACACCGTCAACGAGCCCTGGCTTGGCTTCTATTTCGATTCGTCGAAGGGCCCGGAAGCGCGCTCCAACTACGCGCTTCGCGAAGCGACGCTGGCCGCCAAGAGGGCGCTCCCCGCAGGCTCGACGACCGCCGTCTCCTGCTGTGGCGCCAATCCCGGCATGGTCTCGTTTTTCGTCAAGCAGGCGCTGCTCAATGTTGCCGCCGATCTGAAGCTCAATGCGCCCAAGCCGAAGACCAAGGCCGAATGGGCCGACCTGATGCGGCAAGCCGGCATCAAGGGCATCCACATCGCCGAACGCGACACCCAGCGCTCCAAGAAGCCGAAAGAGCCGGATGTCTTCGTCAACACCTGGTCGGTGGAAGGTTTTCTGTCGGAGGGCGTGCAGCCGTCCGAGCTCGGCTGGGGCACCCATGAAAAATGGATGCCCGAGAATGCGCGCACCCACGAAGCCGGCTGCGGCGCCGCCATCTACCTGATGCAGCCCGGCGCCAACACGCGCGTGCGCACTTGGTGTCCGACCCGCGGCGCGCAATATGGCTTCCTCGTCACCCACAACGAGTCGATCTCGATCGCCGACTACTTCACGGTGCGTGACGCCTCGGGCACGGCGGTCTATCGGCCGACCTGCCACTACGCCTATCATCCGGCCGACGATGCCGTGCTGTCGCTGCACGAGATGTTCGGCCGCGCCGCGAAGATGCAGGAAAAGCACCACATCCTCGACGAGAACGAGATCGTCGACGGCATCGACGAACTCGGCGTGCTGCTGTTCGGCCACGACAACAACGCCTATTGGTACGGCTCGCAGCTCTCCATCGAGGAGACCCGCAGGCTCGCCCCCTACCAGAACGCTACCGGTCTACAAGTGACCTCCGCCGTGCTCGGCGGCATGGTGTGGGCGCTGGAAAACCCGAACGAAGGCATCGTCGAAGCCGACGAGATGGATTTCGATCGTCTCCTGGAAATCCAGCTGCCCTATCTCGGTCCGGTGAAGGGCTTCTACACCGACTGGACGCCGCTGACGGATCGTCCCGGCCTGTTCCCGGAGGACATCGACACGTCTGATCCGTGGCAGTTCCGGAATATTCTGGTGCGGTGAGGGACGCGGCGCGTCCCGCTCACCCTCTGCTGTCATGCCCCGCGAAGGCGGGGCATCCAGTACGCCGCGGCGCCTCAGTTCAATCACTGCAGCCTCTGGAATACTGGATCACCCGCTTTCGCGGGTGATGACACCGAGTTTGTGGCTGCGAGCGTAGCCCAGCTACTTCTTCTCGATCGGCGGCGCGATCTTCTCGGCCGGAGCCGGAGGCAGTGCCGACTTGGTCGCCGCGCCCTGCGTCTGCGGATCGGGGCGCGCGGGCTCGGGCGCCGGCGTGGTCGGCCGGTCGCCGCCGGGCTTGGATTCCGCGGGCGTCTTTCCCTGATCGTCGGATGGTGTGCCTTGGAGCGGCGGCGTTGCCTGCGCCAGTTCCATCCGGCTCTGGGCTCGGATTTGCGCCAGCGACATCCCCGACACCACGACGCCTGCTGCGAACAGCGAACAGGCGATCATCAGGTCGCGTTTCAGTCTGCGCTTGTCATATTGGCCGGGCATGTCGATCACCGCCTTTGTCCGCGGGATCAACGAGTTTGGCCAGTTGCAGTTCCGTGGCCGGCAAGACGGGAACCGAACCCCCTGCGCGCCAAAACGCCGCGCTCACTCGGTGGTGCTGACTTCCCAGGTGGCGTGGCGCACGCCGGGCAGATGCTGGAGATCCGTCGCCACCGCGTTCAGTTCGTTCGGATCGACTGCTGTCGCGACCAACTTTGCGACGACCTCGATCAGATCGTCCCCGGTCTCGACCACGTCGATATCGGCCACCGGATATTTCGCGGCCTCGAGCTTTTCGACGAGACGGTCGCGCATGTCGGGCAAGGCGTCGGCGGCAACCGCGAGCTTGAAATAATAGGTCGCCTCCAGCGCCTTCTCGTTCAGCGGGATGCGGTTGATGGCATTGACCAGCGGGCGCAGCATCGTGTTGCCGGCGATGACGAACACGGTCAGCGCCGCGGCCTGCGCGATCATGTCGGCCCCAGCGCAAGAGCCGACCGCGGCCGAGGCCCACAGCGTCGCAGCGGTGTTGAGGCCCCGGACGTCCATGCCCTGCTTCATGATGACGCCGGCCCCTAAGAAGCCGATGCCGGAGACGACATAGGCAATCACCCGCACCGCGCCATCGGCACCGTCCAGCTGCATGGCGAGATCGACGAACGCGGCGGCGCCGACCGCGACCAGCACATTGGTGCGCAGGCCCGCGGTGCGCTGGCGATATTGCCGCTCGGCGCCGATCAGCGTGCCCAGCACGAAGGCCGTGGTCAGGCTGACCAGCGTGTCCGCGAAGTCAGCAAGCTGGAAGGTGGTGAGAAATCGCATGAATGTGAGCTGCCGTAGGGTGGGCAAAGCGACTTGTCCGCCGTAGCTCGAAGAGCGAAGGCGGAAGCGTGCCCACGGCTCCCGTCAAAACAAAAAGATGGTGGGCACGGCGCAAGTGCGCCTTTGCCCACCCTACGGCCGGAACCATGACAGATTAAAGCTCCAGCAGGCCGCCGTCCCCATTTTCATCGGCAAACGCCAGCAGCGTGCCTTTCGCATTCCAGGCCATCGCGGCCACCGGCGGGGTGCCGTTGCGGCGGACCAGGATCTCCGCGCCGTCCTCCAGCCGCACCATCAGCACGGTGCCGTCGCTGTAGCCGGCGGCGAGGATGTCGTTCTTCGGATGGCAGGCGACCGCCGCCACGCGCGCCTGAAGCGGTGCGAGCATCGCGGGCTCCTTGCCCATCGGACCGTCCTTGCTGCCGAACGGCCAGACGATGACAGTGTCGGCACCCGAGGTCGCTAACCCCTTGCCGCCCGCGCTCCACGACATCGAGCGGACGCGACCGGGATAGCCGGTCATGCGCATGTGCCTGTTGTCGGCGAGCCGCCAGCCGTGCAGCGCCGCCTCGTGCATCGTGGTGACCAGGAACTTGTTGTCCGGGCTGAAGGTGACGCCGAGATGCGAGCCAGCCCAGGGCAGGAATTCGGCTGATCCCTCCATGTTCGGAAACCACAGCGTCGCGCCGTTGTAATGCGCGATCGCAAGCCGCAGCCCCTTCGGCGCAAACGCAAGCCCGCCGACGGTCGAGGGCACCTCGAGCGACTTCTCCTCGGCCTTGCCGCTCTTGACGGTCGCGATCTTGCCGGCCGACCAGGCGAAGGCGCCGTCGGGATGCACCGCCACGGCGTCGATCCAGCGCCGCTTCGGATCCGTGGCGAGCAGCGTCACCTCGCCCTTGGCGTCGAGCGAAACAACCTTGCCGTCGTCGCCGCCCAGGACGAGACGCTTGCCGTCACTTGCGGTCGAGAGAATGCCGCCACTGTGCACGGCGACATTGGTGATCTCGCCCTTGGCGTCGACGAACACGACGTTCTCCTCGCCGCCGACGAAGGCAGCGCGAGGGCCAAGGAAATGCACCGAGGTCACGCCCATGCCGAGCGTAACAGGCTTGACGCGGTCGGTGACGGAGACGATCGAGGCGGAATCGGGGGCCGGCGTAAACTCTTTCATCACGAGACGATGCAGCTCTCAAAACCCTTGCGGATCGCCTCTTCCGGCAATTCGCGGCCGATGAAGACGAGGCGGCTCTCGCGCGGCTCGCCCTCCTTCCACTTCCGCTGATGGTTGCCCTCCAGCATCATGTGGACGCCCTGGAAGACGTAGCGGTCGTCATCGTCGTGGAAGGCGAGGATGCCCTTGGAGCGCAGGATCTTGCCGCCCTCGACCTGCACCAGGTTCTGGAGCCAGGGCATGAACACGTTGGGATCGAGCGGCTTGTCGGTCTTGAGCGACAGCGACTGCATGTCCTCGTCGTGATAGTGCTTCAGGCCGTGGCCGTGATCATGGTGGTGATGGTCGTGGCCATGGTGGTGATGATCATGGTCGTGGTCATGATCGTCGGCCTCGAGAAAATCGGGCTCGATGTCGAGGATGCGGTCGAGGTCGAACGCGCCGCGATCGAGCACGTCGGCCAACGCCACCGAGCAGCGCTCGGTGCGGTGCAGTTTCGCGTAAGGATTGATGCCGCGGATGCGGGCCTCGACCTCGGCGAGCTCGCCCTTGTTCACGAGATCGGTCTTGTTCAGAACGATGACGTCGGCAAAGGCGATCTGGTTCTTGGCCTCGGGCGCATCCTTGAGCCGGTCGGACAGCCATTTGGCGTCGGCGACCGTCACGACCGCATCGAGGCGGGCGTTCTTCTGCACGTCCTCGTCGACGAAGAAGGTCTGAGCGACAGGCGCGGGATCGGCAAGGCCGGTGGTCTCGACGATGATGGCGTCGAACTTGCCCTTGCGCTTCATCAGGCCGTCCATGATGCGGACGAGGTCGCCGCGCACCGTGCAGCAGATGCAGCCGTTGTTCATCTCGAACACTTCCTCATCGGCGCCGATGATGAGGTCGTTGTCGATGCCGATCTCGCCGAATTCGTTGACGATGACGGCGTATTTCTTACCGTGGTTTTCCGACAGGATACGGTTCAAGAGCGTGGTCTTGCCGGCACCGAGATAGCCGGTCAGGACGGTCACGGGAATTTTGGAGGAGGTCGCTTCAGACATAAGAACTCCGACATCAGGCTTGTTCGCGCGACGCGAGGCGGGTGGCCCCTGCCCTAGTGGTCAAGCGCGCTGGTCAGCGCCTTTATATTGTGCCTGACCATGTCAATGTAAGTGGGTGCAGGCCCCTTTTCGCCCGTTAAACCGTCCGAAATCAGGGTCCCGCCGACCTTTGCGCCGGTCTCCGCCGCGATCCGCCGGATCAGGCGGTCGTCGCTGATATTCTCCAGGAACACGGCCGGGATTTTTTGGGCCTTGATCTGGCCGATGATGGCAGCGATGTCCCGCGCGCTGGGCTCGGTTTCGGTGGAGACGCCCAGGGGGGCGATGAACTGGATACCGTATTCGGCTGAAAAATAGCCGAAGGCGTCATGGGTCGAGATCACCTTGCGCCGTTCCGGCGGGATTTTGGCGATGGCGTCCCGGACCTCGCGGTCCAGCGTTTCGAGCTTTTCCAGATAGGCCTTGGTCTGGGCACCGAAGAATGGCGCGTCATCCGGACTGGCGGCAGCCAGCGCATTGGCGATATCAGTGACGTAGACCTTGGCGTTGGGGATCGATTGCCAGGCGTGGGGATCGGCGGCCGACCCCAACTTCAGGGGCGTGATGCCGGCGCTCGCAGTCACGACCTTCGCCTTGCTGCCCGCAGATTGCACGAGACGCGGCAGCCAGCCCTCCAGCCCAAGCCCATTGACGATGACGAGCTTCGCCTCCGCGACCCGCTTCGCATCGGCTGGCGCCGCCGTGTAGACGTGGACGTCGCCGTCGGCACCGACCAGCGTCGTAACACTGACCCGATCCCCCCCGACATTGCGGACGAAGTCGCCGAGGATCGAGAAGCTCGCGACGACGTTGAGCCGCTCCGCGGCGTGGAGCGGCGAGGCGATCAGCAACAGCGCACAAAGCAGGATGATCCGCATCGTCATGCTTCCAGATGCCGGCCGGGAAACAATTGCCGGACGATACCGCCGACGCGGCCGAACAGGACGGAGATGATGTAGAGCACCGTCGCCACCAGAATGACCGCGGGACCTGACGGCACACGGGTCTGGAACGACAGCACGAGGCCCGCATAGCCCGAGACCGCGGCAGCCACGACAGCGATGCAGATCATGACGGTGAGATCACGCGACCAGAACCGCGCGATACCAGCCGGCAGGATCATCAGCCCGACCGCAAGCAAGGTGCCGAGGGCTTGAAAGCCGTTGACGAGGTTGATCACGACGAGCGCGAGGAAGGCGAGATGCGCAGGACCGCCGGCACGGCTGACGGTCCGCAGGAACAGGGGGTCGACGCTCTCGATCACCAGCGGGCGGTAGATCACGGCGAGCACCAGCAGCGTCACGGTGGCGTTGAAAGCCACCACCAGCAGCGTCTGGTCGTCCATCGCGAGGATGTTGCCGAACAGCACGTGCAGCAAATCGATATTGGTGCCCTTGATCGAGACAATGGTGACGCCGAGTGCCAACGAGGCCAGATAGAAGGTCGCGAGCGAAGCGTCCTCCTTCAGCCCCGTCGAGCGCGCGACCACGCCGGCAAGGATCGCGACCGCAAAGCCGGCGATCAGGCCGCCCGCCGTCATCGCAAACAGATTGAGGCCGGAGAGCAGGAAACCGACCGCGGCGCCGGGCAGGATCGCATGCGCCATGGCGTCGCCAACGAGGCTCATCCGCCGCAGCATCAGGAACACGCCAATCGGCGCGCCGGCCAGCGACAGGGCGATCACGGCGGCAAGCGCCCGCCGCATGAACTCGAATTCGGTGAACGGGCCGATCAGCGCGTCATAGACCATCTGTGATCACGCCGCCCGCGAGCGTCCGTCCTCGGCGCAGGCCGTGGCACTGTCGTCAAAAGCCTCGCACATGCGCATCGCGACCAGCAGGTTCTCCGGCGTCAACACCTCCGCCGTCGGTCCCCATGCCACGGGGCCACGCGCCAGCACCAGGGTCTGGCTGAAATGGTTGCGCACCATCTCCATGTCGTGCAGCGCGGCCAGCACGGTGCGGCCCTCTCCTTGCCACTGCTTCACGAGCGCGAGCAGATCGGTTGTGGTTTTGCTGTCGATGGCGTTGAAGGGCTCGTCGAGCACGATGAGCGCAGCATCCTGAAGCAGCACGCGTGCGAACAGCACGCGCTGCATCTGACCGCCCGAGAGGGTGCCGATCGGGCGGTTCTCGAAACCATTGAGGCCAACGGACGCGATCGCGCGCAGAATCTTCCCTCGCGCGGCCTTGCCGATGCCGCCAAACAGGCCGGCGTCGCGCCACAACCCGGTGCCGACGAAATCGAACACCGAGATCGGAAAGCTGCGGTCGATCTCCGCGCTCTGCGGCAGATAGGCGATGTCCCTGCTATCAAGCCCGCCGAGATGGATGCTGCCGTCGAGCGGCTTGAGGATACCGACGATGCCGCGCAGCAGGGTCGACTTGCCCGCGCCGTTCGGGCCGATCACGGCGACCAGCGCGCCTCGTGCGACTTCGCCATTGAGATGGTGCACGGCCGGGTGCCGGTCGTAACCAAGCGTGACGTTGCGGAATGCCAGCTGTGCCACGGTCACCTCATCGCCAGGAAGACCACGCCCCAGAGCACGGCACAGACGGCGAGCGCGGCCGCAAGGCGCGCGGCCATGGTCATGCGCAGGATCGACCAGGGCGCCGCCTGGGCAGGATGCGGCGAGGCTGCATCGTGGACATGGGCGTGGGTGTGGTCGTGCCCGTGCGAATGCCCGTGGTCATGGGAATGACCTTGGGAATGGCCATGAACATGGTCTTGATGGTGGGCGTGGGACGCGGCGGGAACCATGCTAAGACGTTATATTATAACATTACGCCTGTCCACGTCGGGTCACGGCTTGCCGATCAACATCGCGATGCCGGCCGCCACGAAGGGGAATGGCACCGATACGGCGCAGCGGAACCAGACGAAACGGGCCGGCATGAACGGGATTTCCCACAGGATCACCCGCTGGAAGGCGAACAGGGCCCATGCGACGACGTAGGCGACCACCTGGGGCACCCCGCCGCCCGATTTCAGCGCCACGGTGCCGATCGAGAAGCCGATGACAGGTCCGCCTGGCGTGGCGGCACCGGCGACCACGGCGGATGCGACCCCGAGCCAGCCGCTGTCCGGCCCGAGCCAGCCTGTGATCACCTCCTGCGGGATGACGGCGGCGATGTAGCCGGAGCCGATCACGCCCAGCGCGATCCGCGGCACGATGTTGATGAAATCCATTGAGCCTTCGCGCAGCGAGGCCTTGAACACGGCCGGGCCGCGGCGGAAGGCGATCAGGCCGACGCCGAAGACGGAGCCCCACAGCAGGATATCGATGAGAAGCGCGGCGCTCACGTCTCGTCGTCCTTCGCGGCCGGCTTCGGATACATCCTGACGTAGACGAAGCGGCCGAGCGCGCCGGCCAGCACCGGCAGCGGCAGCGAGATGAGGATCCGCCACAGCGTGAAATCGGTCCCCATGATCGGGATTTCCCAGGCCACCGCCCGGCCATAGCCGATCAGGGTCCAGCTCACGACCATGGCAATGGTGGCGCCGAAATCGGCACCGACGGCGAGCAGCGCGCTCGCCACGGGATAAGCGGTGAAGGGACCGCCGGGCAGGATCGCGCCGAAGGCGGTGCCGATCAGTAGACCCATCAGCCCGGATTTCGGCCCGAGCGAGCGCGAAACCTTTTCGTGCGGCAGGATCTCGGAGATGAAAGCTCCGAGCAGGCAGCCGGCCAGCACGCGCGGCAGGATGCCTGAGAACAGCGAGAGATCGTGGGTCAGGATGTCGAGAACGCCGTCGGTACCGTCGCGCCGCCAGACCAGCGCCGCGCTCACCGCCACCAGCGCGGCAATGATGATGGTCGACCAACCGATCGGCTTGCGGACTCGTCCCGGCCGTGGCTCGGACTCCGCGTCCTCGGCAGGCGCCGGGTTCTTCGGGGAAGGTTCTGACAACGGGTGTGGGTCGGCTCGAGGGTGATGCCCATCCTGATTAAGGGCACCACCGACACCATGCAAACAGTTCAACGACAGACCCGTGCGCGCGCCGCGCAGGGCAATTCCGCACAGCAAAAAGGCGGCCGCTGATGCGCCCGCCTCTTTGTCATTCCGGGGCGGCGTGTCAGCGCCGAGTCCGGAATCCATCGAGCGTCAGCCCGAGTGGATAGATGGATTCCGGGTTCGCGCTTCGCGCGCCCCGGAATGACGGGACCAGCTCACGCCTTCTCGAACAGGGACTCGACGTATTCCCAGTTCACGAGGTTCTCGACGAACGCCTTGAGATAGTCCGGGCGGCGGTTGCGATAATCGATGTAGTAGGAGTGCTCCCAGACGTCGCAGCCGAGGATCGGGGTGGCGCCATGCACCAGCGGATTCTCGCCGTTCGGGGTCTTGGAGATCTCGAGCTTGCCATTCTTGACCTGGAGCCAGCACCAGCCGGAGCCGAACTGGCCGACGCCGGCCGCCTGGAAGTCGGTCTTGAACTTCTCGAAGCCGCCGAGGTCCTCGTTGATCTTCTTCTCGATCTTGCCCGGCAGCTTGGTGCCGCCGCCATTGGGCTTCATCCAGCTCCAGAAGTGGATGTGGTTATAGTGCTGGCCGGCATTGTTGAACACCGCGGGGTTCTTGCCGAACGAGCCCTTGACGATCTCTTCAAGGGACTTGCCTTCCCATTCGGTCCCCTTGAGCGCATTGTTGCCGTTGGTGACGTAGGCCTGATGATGCTTGTCGTGGTGGAATTCCAGCGTCTCCTTCGACATGAACTGGCCGAGGGCGTCATAGGCGTAAGGGAGTGGGGGCAGCGTAAAGGTCATGGGTTGTTGTCCGCGACTGATGGGGAACTGGCTTAACGGGGACTCTTATAGAAGGTTCCAGAGCCGTTAAATACCGCCAATTTGCGAAAACGCGTGATGCGACCGCTTGGCACGATTGCATAGAATCGGCGCAGGTGGCGGACGGTCACCCAGGCCAGGCCGGTCGCCGCAAAATATCATTGCCTTTGAAGCGGTTATGACAGAACGAATGCACCGCGAACCGAAGATGCAAGAGACGAAGCCATGAGCGTTGAGATCGACATCCTGAACGGCGACGCCTCGTGGCCGATCGCGGAGCCGCTGCATCAGGCCGTTTGGGGACCGCATATGGTCGCCGGCAAGCCCTGGGCTCACGTCAAATGGGCCAATGCGGATCTGCGCGTGCTGATCGAGACGCCGGAGGACGGCCTGGTCTGCCATGTCGGCATCTACTTCCGCACCGTCACCTGGAACGGCCAGAAGACGCATATCGGCGGCATCGGCGGGGTCTGCACCCGCGAAGACCGGCGCGGCCGCGGCTACGCGACCCTGGCGATCGACGCGGCTGTGCACACCATGCGCGCCAACGAGGCGGTCCGCTTCGCATTGCTGGTCTGCGAGCCGCACAACACCGCGTTCTACGCGGCCCGGAGCTGGCTGCCATTCGAAGGCGAGGTTTATTGCGAGCAGCCGGAGGGGCGGATCCGGTTCACCCACATGGCGCCCTATGTCTTCAACATCGTCCGGGCGCCGACGTTGGGGACCATCGACCTATGCGGCCTGCCATGGTGACCCCTGCGTGAGGTGAGGCTGCCGCCGGGGCCTACCTGCCCTTATAACATGTCGATCATCATCTAAAATTCCGTCCGGTGACAAATGACGATCGACGCCACTCTAGACGCCGTGCCGCCGCGTGCCCCGGTTGCCTCATCCATCGCCAGCCTGCTAACGGCGCCCATCCTGCCAACGCTGCTGCGGCTCGCGATTCCCAACATGATCGCGATGGTCGGCAGCACGCTGGTTTCGATCGCCGAGACCTCCTATATCGGCCGGCTCGGCACCATTCCGCTCGCCGCGATCGCGCTGGTGTTTCCGTTCGCGATGCTGACGCAAATGATGAGCGCGGGCGCGATGGGCGGCGGCGTCTCCTCCGCGATCAGCCGCGCGCTCGGCGCAGGCGATCGGGACCGCGCCGCGACGCTGGCGCTGCATGCCGCCATCATCGGCTTCGGCGGCGGGCTTTTCTTCACGGTCATGATGCTCGTCTTCGGCCGCTCATTCTTCGCCCTGCTCGGCGGCCACGGGCGGGTGCTCGAGGAGGCCAGCGGCTATTCGCAGGTGCTGTTCTCCGGGGCGGTCGCGATCTGGCTCGTCAACACGCTGGCCTCGGTGATCCGCGGCACCGGCGACATGCGCTTGCCCTCGATGACGCTGATTGCGGCGGGCGTGCTCCAGATCGCGCTCGGCGGCACGCTGGGGCTCGGTCTGTTCGGCGTGAAGCAGTTCGGCATGCCCGGCGTCGCGAGCGGCCAGTTGATCGCGTTCAGCTTCGCTTCGATCTTCCTCCTCTGGTATCTCGCGTCCGGCCGCAGCCGACTGCCGCTGAACCTTCGCGCGTTTCATTTCGAGCGCGCGATGTTCCTGGACATTCTCAAAGTCGGCGCGGTGGCTTGTTTGTCGCCGCTGCAAACCGTGCTCACCATTCTGGTCTTCACGAAGATCCTCGCGACCTTCGGCACCGAGATGCTGGCCGGTTACGGCATCGGCTCTCGGCTGGAATTTCTGTTGATCCCGATCACCTTCGCCTTTGGCATCGCCTCGGTGCCGATGGTCGGCGTGGCGATGGGCGCTGGACATGTGAAGCGCGCGCGGCGCGTGGCCTGGACTGCAGCTGCGGCCTCCGGACTTACGGTTGGCCTGGTCGGGCTTGTCATCGCGATCTATCCCTCGCTATGGGTCGCGCTCTTTACGCGGGATCCCGCCGTCACCGCCGCCGCCTACAGCTATTTCCATTGGGCCGGCCCGGCCTTCGTGTTCTTCGGCATAGGTGTGTCGCTCTACTTCTCCTCGCAAGGCGCGACGCACGTCGGCGGCCCCGTGCTCGCTTCCACCGCGCGGCTTCTGATCGTTGCGATCGGCGGCATCGGCCTGATGATGGCGCAGGCGCCCGCCTGGACGTTGTTCGCGCTGGTCGGCGGTGCCATGGTCGTGTTCGGCCTGTCGACTGCGGCCTCCGTCGCCGTCGCGCGCTGGGGCAAATGAGCGCAGGTAAGTAAACGCAGACAAATAAACGCAGGAATGTGATTCCAACTAGCGTTGCACTATCCCGCCGGCCTGCTATGGAGGCGCTCCATTTTTCGGAATCCCTCTCCATGACTTCCAGATTCGCTGCTCTCATCGTCCTCCTCGCTGCGCTGCTTGGCGCATCTGCCGCCTGTGCGCAGAACGCCGACGGGACATGGCTGACCCAGGCGGGCGATGCGCGCGTGAAGGTCAGCAAATGCGGCGACGGCATCTGTGGCCACATCGTCTGGCTGCGCGAACCCTACGACACCGCGACCGGCCAGCCCGCCACCGACAGCAAGAATCCCAATCCGGCGCTCGCCAGGCGAGCGATGATCGGCCTGCCATTGTTCAGCGGCATGCAGTCATCGGGTCCGAACAAATGGTCGGGCCAGATCTACAACGCCGACGATGGCAGCAGCTATGCCAGCAGCGTCACGGTGATGTCAGCGGATTCGCTGCGGGTCGAAGGCTGCGTCGGCGCGCTCTGCGGCGGCGAGACCTGGACGCGCGCGGGAGGTAAGTGATCTTCTTGTCCCGGACGCGATGCGGCGCCCATAAGCGCGTTCACGCGCGTCTTCGACGCTATGGCGCTGCTTCGCAGAGCCGGGACCCGGAAACTATGCACCTCGGCTCAGCAGCGCATCGCTGCGTCCGAGGCACGAGAGTGCCCTCACGCCATCATCGCCTTCAGCGCGGTCGCCGCCGAGGCGTAGCCGCCCCGCGCGCCATCGATGAAGTGGACGTGATCGCTGCGCAGCGCCGAGGGCGTGAAGCAGGTCATCATGGCGGCGTCCTGCTGATAGAGGCCATAGCGCACGATGCCCTCGCGCGCGGCCGCTGTCAGACGATCGTTGAGGGCGCGTTCGAGCTCCGGCGTACAGTCGAGGATCATGCGCAGGCCATCGTCATACTTCCTGAAGTCCGAGTTCTCGACCACCTGACGTTTGTAGACGTGTGGCACGAAGCCGCCGACGTTAAGGTCGAAGCGCATGATCAGGTAAACGAACAGCGTATAGGCCAGCACGCTGGCGCGGCGCGCGAGCAGCGGACCACCGCGCTTGGTGCGGGCCTCGAAGTCCAGCCCTTGCGGCGGCCATTTCAGCGGCGGCCCCTGCGGCGGCACCGGGCGTGCACCGTCCGGGCTGCGTTCGACGAGGTGGATGATGTCCTCGATCACCTTGCGAAAAGCATGCGGATCGACGCCGCGAGCGGGCATCACCAGCACCGACAGGATCAGCCCACGTGAGGCCGGGATCACCTCGAAGCGGCAGGACAGGCCCGAGAGATCGGGCTGCGTGCCCGCCGGCGCTTCGGGGACGGCAAACTCCCCGCGCTTCATCGCAGCGTCGGCCCAGGCGAGGCCGCCGCCGGAGAACATTGCGTAGGACAGGTTTGCCGAGGGGCCGAAGCGCGCGACGCGCACGTCGAGGCCATGCGCTCGAATGGCGCTGACCGGCACCAGCGCGACGCGCATCGTCAAATCGAGATCCTCCCGCACCCAGGTCGCGGTTGCAGCCAGCGCCTCGCGGGCAGGTTCGAGATCGCGAGGCGCCACAGCAAAGCTGGCGCCGTCGCCGCCGAACACGAAGGGGAATTCGCGTCCCTCCAGCGCGTTCGTCACCGCCGCGATCACGGCGGCGCCGGCCATATTCACCGCCTTGTAGCGCTGTGCCGCGATCGCCTTGGTGGAATCGACGATATCGGCAACGCCGATACTCCAGTCGTCCGGCAGCGGCGCATAGAGGGCAGGGTCCATCAGGCTGGTGAAGCCGCGGAAGACGGGAATGCCGCCATAGAAGGATTCGCCTGAGGTCATCGGGGATGCTGGATTGTTGGAATGCGAAACAGATACGGGACAGAATCGATCCGGGTTCGCCGGCCGGCGCCCCCCTTTCGATCATTGGCCGAAACAGGCCCGAACAACAAGATGCGACCGCGTTGCAATGCCGCAGCGGAGGTCATTGATCGGCATCAAACGACCGGCCGGGGAGTGCGGCTATCGTTGCTCCAGCTCCAAGGGTTGCATGGGATGATCGCGGTGTCCAATTTCGGCAACAAGGACTCCACCTCTCCGGTCGGCCGGCGCACCGGCATCGACCCGGTCAGCGCAGTTAGGCTGCCCGAAAGACTGACGCAGGCCGTCGATGCCTGGGCCGAAGCCCACCGCCTCACCCGCTCGGATGCAATCTGCAAACTGATCGAGCTGGGTCTGAAGATCGCGCCGCCGGTCCCCGCAACGGGGCACTCGATCGCCTCGGACGCCACCAGGATCGAAGAGATCGCAGTCCACGAGATCGAGGCACTGCTCGATCCCGCATTGCCGGCCGACGAACGCGAGCGCCGCATCCGCCGGCTCACCGAAGGGCCGCCGGAGTTTTCACACGAACGAGTTGACCTGCCGAGGGACTTGCCGAAGCGCCGGACCTGAGCAAGCTAGTGCAGCTTCTCGTCCTGACGCTTGCGCAAGCTATCGAGAGAGGCGTCGTGGCAGCCGACCAGGCGCACGAATTGCTGCGGGTACATTTCATGGCCGTGACCGCCGGAATTCTGATGCGTCATCGGCGGGCAATGGACATCATCCAGCTTCGCGCAGGATTGCTCCGTCCGGCCCTGATTTGAAGCGGTCATGTTTGGGATGGCCATGGACTGCTCTCTGTCGATTAGGGCAGATCGATTGACGTAACCCAATCGATTGCGAGGCATCTTACGACCAAATCCGGCTGAATGTCATTGTGCCGGATCAACGCAATTATGATCGCAGGGTTCCGCTTACGCCGTATTCCCGGCGTCGACCGTGAACACGGTCCCGGTGACATTGCGGCCGCCCTCGCCGAGCAGGTATTCCACCATGCGCGCGACGTCGTCCGTCTCCGGCAGGCGGCGCAGCGCGCTGCGGCTGGCGATGCGTTTGCGCCCCTCGTCGGAAAGATTGTGCGTGAGTTCGGTGTCGATGAAGCCCGGCGCGATCGCGTTCACGGTGATGCCGACCTTGCCGACCTCGCGCGCCAGCGAGCGGGTGAAGCCGGTGGCCGCGGCCTTGGTCGCGCCATAGACGGACAGGCCGTTATAGCCGGTGGTCGCGATGATCGAGGAGATGTTGATGATGCGGCCGGCGCCGTCCGCCATCATCTGCCGCGCCACATATTTGGTGAGGATGATCGGCGACAGCACGTTGAGCTGCACCAGCGCTTCGATCTCGGAATTATGCATGGTGGCGAGCAGGCCTTCGGTACCGAGGCCGGCATTGTTGACGAGGCCGTAGACCGGGCCGAATTCGTTGCGCACCAGTTTTGCAAAAGCCGGAATCGCGTCGATCACGGCGAGGTCGCAGGCGCGGAAATGCAGGCGCCCGTCAGACCCGGCAATCGCAGCCTTGAGCTCTTCGCTCTCACGCCGCGCCGCCGCGATCACGTTGTAGCCGGCGCCAGCGAGGCGTCTGCCGATCGAAAGACCAATGCCGCGACTGCCGCCAGTGACGAGAACGTTATTATGCATCGGTTCGCGCCAATTTTCCGGCCGGGGTGACATCGAGCGCCTCGACGAAGCGGATCACCGCCGGCACCTTGTGCGAGGCAAGCTGGGCGCGGCACCGCTCCAGGATCTGGTCGCGGATCTCTTTCGCGCGCGCCGGATCAGTGCCCTCAGTGAGGATCACGTCGGCGACCACGATGCCGCCGGTGATCGGGCTCTTCCGCGACTTGGCCCGAGACATCCGCACGTCGGGATGGCGGTTGATCACCGCCTCGATCTCTTCGGGATGGACCTTCAGCCCACCGATATTGATGATGCCGCCGCGGCGGCCGACAAAATAGTAGCGCTCACCGCGCAGCTCGACGATGTCGCCGCTGTCGACAAATCCGTCGTCATCGGTAAGCGGGGCGGCATTGCGGCCGACATAGGCATGCGCGGTGCGCGTCGAACGGATACGGAGCGAGCCGTCGACCACTTTCATCTCGACACCGTTGCGATTGCCGAGATAGTCGGCCGGAAAACCTTCCAGCCCGTCATTCACGGCGAAGCCGACACCGGCTTCGGTGGAGGCATAGGCATGACCGACGGAGGAATTTGGAAATGCCGCCTTCAGGCCGTCGAGCACCGCCTGGTCGGCGATTTCACCGGAGAGGCGGACGTAGCGAGGCGCGAATTGCGTGGCCGAACCGCTCATCAGGAGCTTGCGCCAATGCGAAGGCGTGCCGGAGATGTGCGAGACGCCACGCGCCTTCAGCCGCGTCACGTGATCACCGAGCGCCTCATGCGGGTCCGACAACACCATCGAGCCGCCGGAGAGAACGGCGCGAAGGAAGATTTGCAGGCCGCCGTAGCGGCGAATGTCGTAGAATGTCGCCCACACCGGCGCCGGTCCGCGCGCGGGACCTTCGGCGACGATCGCACCGGTGAGCGCCTCCAGTGTATGGCCCGCGATTTTCGGTACGCCCGACGTGCCCGAGGTGAGCATCAGCCATTCCGTGGCGCGTTCGGACCTGACCGGCGCGGTGGCTTCAAGCGGCAAGTGTGCGGTGACGACGAGCGCGATGCCCGTGTCGGCCCAGCGGTCGGGCTCGTCGGTGACGACGGCGTCAATCTCGGCATCCGCGATCAGCGCGTCGAGATGTGCCGGGTTGAGATCGGGTGGACACAGCAGCATGCGACGGGCGATGCCATCGAGCTCGATCATGGCAAGGCCGGAGCGAAGCTGGTCGGATAGTTTGAGCAGCACGGCGCGACCCGACAGCTCGCGAAGGCGGCCGCCCAGAACCGTCTGCGACAGGATCTCGGTCAGCGACACGACATCGTGCGCATCGGAGATCGTGCGGCCCTTCAGCTCCGCGCCGAGATGGTCGCGGAGCGCAAAGATCTCACGCGGGGACATTTTCGTAGGCCCGCACGAAATCGCCCACCGTGGCGGGGAATGCTGCGTCCTCGGAAATGGTGAAGGGGTCGACGCCGGTGTCGTCCTCGAGACGCGCGACCAGAATGGCGAAGGCGAGCGAGTCGAAGCCCGTCTCGTGCAGGGACAGATCGTCCGAAAGAGCGGGAAGCGTGACGTGCTGCTCTCTGGCGATCTGCTGGATCGCCTCAATGACCTTAGACCTTACCGACATGGCTGGCTCGCTTTGTTATCGTTGGTGTTGCGGCGGCTCTTGCTGGCCGCCTCCCCATGGCCGCTTGTTTACCCGACAGAAGTAAATGCCTTCTTGGACAATTCAGGTAAAATTGGACCTATCTGCGGATTTTGGCGGGATCTACAGCCTGATCGAGCCGTCCAGGATCCGCGCATAGGCCTCCGCGTCCAACGCCACATAGGCCCCGGATTCCGGGTCTGCCATGAACAACGGATCGGAGATCGCGGCTGGATCGAAGCCTTCCCGCGCGAGATCGCCCTTCTTCTGCTTGAACGTCTCGGTCGCATCGATCTCGCAGGAGATGCGGATGAAAACCGGGCATGCATAGGCCGGCAGCCGCTGCGCGAGATGTGCGGGCAACGCGGCAATGTCAAAACCCTCGTTGACGACGATCGCACTCATGCCGGCGCGGCCGTCGGTGCCGGAAATGCTGACGCCGTAGGTGGTCGCATCGACCACGCCGGTGAAGTCGCGCATTGCGTCATTCACCTCCGAGGTCGCGACGTTCTCGCCTTTCCAGCGGAAAGTGTCCCCGATGCGATCGACGAAATGGAAGAAGCCCTTGTCGTCAATCCGCATCAGATCGCCGGTGCGGAACCAGGCATCGCCCCTGGCAAACACATCGCGAAGAATCTTCTTTTCGGTCTCGCCGGTGTCGGTGTAGCCCTCGAAGCGGCCGCCGCCCTCATCGGCGGTACCGATGCGGCCGATGGCTTCGCCGGCCTCGCCGCGGTCGCAGGCGAGGCACAATCCCTCTTCGTTGCGCAGCGGCATGCCGCTGTCCGGGTCGAGCTTGACGAGATTGGCAGGGAAGCGATGCGCGAGCAGCGGCGGGATGCGACCAATCGCCCCTCGCTGGCCCTCGACGTTGAACAGCGAGAAATTGCCTTCCGTCGCCGCATAGAATTCGAGGATACGGGGAATGGCGAAACGATCCTGAAAGTCGCCCCAGATGTCGCCGCGCAGGCCGTTGCCGCAGACGAGCCGGAGACGATGACGATTCTCGTATTCCGACGGCGGCGCCTTGAGCAGATAACGGCAGAGCTCGCCGATATACTGAAACAGCGTGCAGTCGTGGCGCACAATGTCGGACCAGAAATGCGAGGCGGAGAATTTCTCAGCGATCACCACCGAGCCACCGGCAGCAAGCATGCTGCACGGCGCGACGATGCCGCCGACCGAGTGGAACAACGGCAGGCAGTCATAGAGCCGATCCTGAGGCGTCGCGCCGGTGAGGCCGGCGAACCAGAAACCCCAATTGAGAATGCGGCGGTGACTGATGCTGGCGGCTTTCGGCAGGCCGGTGGTGCCTGAGGTGTAGATCAGCAGCGCACGGTCATCGATGGTGACCTCGCCGTGCTCCTCCGGCGACAGCGGCGCCTCGTCCAGCGCCGCCAGCGCGACGTCGATCGCGCGATCGCCACGGGCATCGCCATGCGTCCACACCTTGGCCTGCGTTTTCAGATGCGGCGTAGCGCTCTCCAACACCCCCGTCAGCTCATGCGCCACGATGATATGAGCGGGCCGGGCGACGTCAATGCAATGCGCGAGCGATTGCCCGACCAGCTTGGTGTTGAGGAGCGCGATCACCCCGCCAACCCGGCTGATGCCGAGCCATGCCGCGACATAGTCGATGCCGTTCGGCATGATCAACGCGACGGTATCACCCTTGGCCACGCCGAGCGAGCGCGCCCAGCGCGCGTAGCGATTGATGCGCTTCGACAGACCTGAATAGTCGAGACTTCTGTCATCGGTGACCAGCGCGACCCGGTCGGGCTGGCGCTGCGCCCAGTCATCGACGACGTCGGCGAACAGGCGGCCTGGCAGTGTCTCGATGCGCGCGGTGAGCTCAATGGCCTTCAGCCAGATCTTTGAAGCCGACGGCGCGCGCGCGGTTTTCGGTTGCTCGATGACACCGGTCGTCATGCCGTTCGTTCTTTCGGGCCGTGGCTGCTGTTCCTCCAAGCTTAGCCGGCGCGCCCTGCCCAGGTGTTAAGAGGTGGGGTAAAACACGGTTAGCGCGCGATTAACGCTAGTCATCCCTTACCAGTCCAAGGGGATCGTGCGCGAAAATCTCTGGCCCAAGGTGATGGAATCGCGGAGATCGGGAGAGCGGCGGCAGCACTGCACTGAAGCAGGAGTGTGCCGCGCCTTCCGCGCTAGCCGGTTTGCCTGTGACGGAAGCGCGGCGGCGCTGCATTGAGCGGATAATACGGATTGAGGTCACAGATCGCGGAACGGCCGAAAGCGGTGGCGCGGCACTGCGGCAACGAGGTGAAGGAGCAGTCGTACCACTCCCCACCTCCCCCGTTCGCACCTGAATAAACGTGCATGCAGACGGGGTAACGCGGATCAAAGGTCTGCGCATGCGACGGCGCGGCCGTCAGCAGTGCGCCAGCAGTCATGATCAGGCCGAACGAGAAGCGCATGAGCAGTATTCCTTTACGCTGCGCCGCGGATCGCTATTGCACCTTCTTGTGGCGCCGGCGCGGCGGCGGCTGGTCGAAGGCGTAATAGGGGTTGAGGTCGCAGCTCGCCGAGCGGCCCGATGCGGTCGCGCGGCACTGCGGCAGCGAGGTGAAAGAGCAGTCGAAATAGTCGCCGCCACCACCGCCGAAGCCACCGCCGGGCGTGTAAACGTGCATGCACACCGGGTAGCGCGGATCATAGGTTTGGGCGCCGGCATCTGCCGCGACGAACAGCGTCGCAATCGCGGTGAGGGTCAAGATCGACAGGCGCATGGACACATCCTCGAATCGACGGCGTCGGGAGTCTGATGCCGACGGCCTCCTATGGCATAACACCAGGCCGGTTGCGACTGTTCCTAGGTGCAGATGACGGCAAGGTGAGCGCTGCGGGCTGCGGCGCTATGCGCCGAGCCCCTGCAACACCAGCCGGTTCAGCCGCGCCGCAAACGCGGCCGGATCTTCCGGCAATTCGCCGTCCAGGATCTGCGCCTGTTCGAGCAGGAGCAGGCTGAGATCGTCGACCGCCTTGGAGCCGGCCTGAGCCTTGGTGATCGCGCCCACCATCGGATGGCGCAGATTGATCTCCAGGATCGGCTTGGTTTTCATGCCGCGATTTTGCTGCGCCAGGATTCGCTCCAGCTCGCGGCTCGGCCCCTGGCTGTCGGCGACGAGGCAGGAGGCCGAACTGGTGAGTCGCGTCGAGGCCTTGACGTCGCTGACGCGCTCGCCAAGCGCGGCCTTGATCACCGCGATGGTGGCGGCTTCATCGGCGGCCGGCTCCTCCTTCTTCGGCTCGTCCTTGTCGTCGACCCGCGGAATCAGGTCGAGATTGAGATCGCCCTGGCTCAGCGATTTCAGCGGCTTGCCGTCGAACTCCGAGGGCATCGAGGTCCAGAAGGCGTCGACCGGATCGGACAGCAGTAGCACCTCGATGCCGCGCGCGGTCGCGGCCTCGAGCCGCGGATTGGATTTCAGCCGCTCGATGCTGTCGCCGACGAGATAATAGATCTCGGTCTGGTTCGGCTTGAAATCGGCGATGACCTGCTTCAGCGACCGCTTCTCGCCCGACGTCGTGGTGAAGCGCGACAGCGCCAGCAGCTTTTCGCGACGTTCGAAGTCTTCGTAAATGCCTTCCTTCAGCACCGCGCCGAAGGCGTCCCAGATCTTGGCGAAATCGTCCGGATCCTTCTCGGCGAGACTTTCGAGCTCCGAGACGACCCGGGTCGCCACCGCCTTGCGGATCTGCGCGAGCTGCGGATTGTTCTGAAGCATCTCCCGGGAGATGTTGAGCGGCAGATCCTCGCTGTCGACGACGCCGCGGATGAAGCGGAGGTAGCCTGGCAAGAGATCGGCGTCATCGGTGATGAAGACGCGGCGGACGTAAAGCTTCACCAGGCCCTTGCGGTTCGGCTCGAACAGGTCGAACGGCTTGGTCGAGGGCGCGAACAGCAGCACGGCGTAGGAGTAGCGGCCCTCGGCCCGGTAATGCAGCGTCATCGCGGGATCGTCGAAGGCGGACGCGATCTGCTGATAGGCCTTCTTGTAGTCGTCCGCGGTCAGCTCGGATTTCGAGCGCTGCCAGAGCGCGCTCGCCGAATTGATCTGGCGCGGCTCGCCTTCATCCGGCACGAGCTCGATGGGAAACAGAATATTGTCGGAATAGGCACCGACGATGCGCTCAATCTCGTAGGTCTCGAGATATTTCCTGGCATCATCCTTGAGGTGCAGAACGATCTCCGTGCCGCGCGTCAGGCGCGCGGCCTCCTCGTCACTGGCACGAGCAATCTCGAAGCCGGAGCCGCCGGAGGATGTCCAGGTCCAGACGTCGCTCTCGCCGGCGCGGCGGCTGAGCACGACGATCTTCTCCGCGACCATGAAGGCGGAATAGAAGCCGACGCCGAATTGGCCGATCAAGCCGAGGCCGTCCTTGGCCTCCTTCAGCTTCGACACGAACGCCTTGGTGCCGGAGCGAGCGATGGTGCCGAGATGATCGATCAGCTCCTGCCGCTCCATGCCGACGCCGTTGTCGGCGATTGTGAGCGTCGTGGCCTGCTTGTTTGGAATGATGCGGATCTTGAGGGCATCGCCCTCGCCGAGCAGCGCCGGGCTGGCGATCGCCTCGTAGCGCAACTTGTCGCAGGCATCCGACGCGTTGGAGACGAGCTCGCGCAGGAAGATGTCGGTCTCGGAATAGACGGAGTGCACCATGAGGTGCAAAAGCTCGGAAACTTCGGCCTGGAAGGGCTGCGTATGCACAGCCATGTCTGACGTCGTCATGCGTTTACCCGGTCAAAACGAAGGGGAAGAAACCCGGGATATAACGCGAGCGTAGGCGGGATCAAGTGGACGTGAACGATCCAGCTCTCGGCGGAAGGACGGCCGGTCCGGCGCCCGGCGGATCAGGTCACGCAACGGCCTGGCTGAAGCAACTTTGCCACCTCGGTCAGCGAGCTGACCATCGGCTCGCAGGCGATCGTCGGCTTGTTGCGGGTCCGCTTCTGGTTCTGGAGCAGCACCGGCGGCTTGGCGTTGCCGGTCTCGATCACCGCGGGAACCCGCAGCAGCACCGAGGTGTCGGCGAGGTCGTTCAGCCGCATTGAGACGGTGCGGGTGGCTACCGGGGCCGGCTTGATCTCGGCAAAGCGGTCGGCCTTGCCGGCACGATTGACGTTATGGCTTGCGCTATAGCTCGGCGCGAAGTTCGAGCCGTGGCTCGGTACGTCGGCGACCGCCTGCCAGCGGTCGGCCAGATCATGGCCAGAGGCCAATTGCACTGCGCCGAGCGTTGCGACAATCGCGGCGGCGCCCAAAAATACCTTATGAATCTGTGACATGGCTGTCGATCCCTCGCCCCATGGCGATCGCGGGAACAACGCGGGCGGAGGACCGGGGGTTCTTGGCCGTTACGATCACTTAACCGTGTGCGATAAATGCTGCAGCGTGCGCAAAATATTTCGCAGGGCATGGAACGACTCGCGCAGACAGGAGTCGTCTCAACAGCCGGCTATTCCCCCCTGCCCCATAAGCCGGCGACGTAGGGCGCGACTGTGGTGATGCCAGTCGCGCCTTACTTTTTTTGCGCTCATCGCCGCTCCAGCTCGACCGCCAAGGCTGAAGGCGATGAAAACCTCGATGTTTTCGCCGCCCCCCGGAGCGGCAGAGATCAAGCCAAATCGCAGCCTGGCTTCGCTTACGTACCGCCGGTCTTCAGCAATTGCCGCGCGTCGAGTTCGACCGTCTTGAATCCCCAGTCCGCCGCGACCTTCACGAGATGCGCCGTGCCCCCGGGGCCGTCGGGATCCTTCTCGCGATTGTAGAGCGCGACCAGCGTCAGGTAACGCGCTTGCGCGGCCAGGGCGCTGAACATCATCCAGAGATTATTCCGCTGCCAGATATCGTAACCCTTTTTGCCGGAGAGCCAGCGCGGCAGATCCTTGGATTCGGCGAGCACGCGAGGCGTCACGCGCTGGCAGAGTTGCTGGTATCGCATCACCCAATCGACCCCGCCGTGATTGACCGATTCGGCCTGGAACTGGGCCTCTGGCAGCGCCAGCATGAGCTGCGTGGGGACGTTGAGCGCGT
Organism: Bradyrhizobium sp. 195; assembly: GCF_023101665.1. NCBI lineage: Bacteria > Pseudomonadati > Pseudomonadota > Alphaproteobacteria > Hyphomicrobiales > Nitrobacteraceae > Bradyrhizobium > Bradyrhizobium sp. 195. The sequence continues at coordinate 7,389,117 of NZ_CP082161.1, forward strand.
TGCAGACCTCGTGGAACAGGATGTCGCTGCCACAAGCCCCGCCCGCTATGCCGAACGCAACGCCGCCACTCTCGTTCATCTCGTCCTTGACCGCTTTTTCGATCATCTTGCGCGCCGCGGCAACCGCCTCTTGTGTGTTGGGAAAACGCGGGTCGTTCTTGTCCCGGCGGGGCGTGTCGAGCATATGGCCCGTGAAAAGGATGACCCGCACGGGCAGCGCCACGGGTTGATCCGGCGCAGCCTGGTTCATCTCCCTCAGCGCGGCTTCGACATTTGCCGACAGCACCCCGAGCTCGCGAAACAGCAGGAGATTACGCCGCGCCGCGTCGATTTCGAACGGACCCGCATTTGCCAGGCCTCTTCGATAGGCGGTCCCGGCTTGTGCCGGCTTCTCGGCCGTGAGGAACGACAGGTCCGCACGGCTGATCTCCTTCCAGATGTCGAATTTCTCGCCCTTCCGCATCACTTTGTCATCGTTGCCGACGGCCAGGTTTAACGCCGCAGCGAGACGACCGGCGCGGCGCTCGCTGGTCTTGAGAGCGACGGTCGCCGCGTCCCCGTCATCGAAACTTTCAGCCCAGACATCGGGGAGCGCCTTGGCGAGACCGATCTGGATCGTCAGCATCGCAAGCGCATTGATCCCCGCATAGAAGCTGTCCAGATCTTCGGCGAAGCCATCGAGATAATGCTGGATGGCGGAGGAAAGATGCGGCGAGCGGAGGGCCGCCTCGCGTTGCGCATCGAGGGAGGCCGCGGCCTGCCAATCGTCAATCCATCGCGTCTTGGCGTTGCTTCCCAGCAATGAATGTCCCTCGGCGCGGTGAAACCGCCGCTCCGCCGATTCCTTGGGCGTCTCATCGCGATCATTCGGCGGCATCGTGCGGGCGAGGACCCGATTGATCGCCTGTTCCGAACGCGTGATGCAGTCGAGCTTTGAATCGGGACCAAGGGCCCTGGCCGCCAGCTTCTGATAGATCGTGCCCAGGCGGTAATTGGCCTGAAAATCGTTGCTGTCCAGGGCCCGCAGCAGTTCGAACGTCTTCTTGGCTCCGGCGAGGGCCTTGATCCGAAATTGCGCGTCGCCAACGATCCGCAATCCCGCGCTTCCCCATTCGAAACCGCGGACCTCCTGCGCGAGCAGCCGCAGGTCGCCGGCGCGACCCGCCTTTTGCGCGATCTCGACCTCTTCCTGGAAATCGAATGGCACGACCATGAGCGCGGCCCGGTCGTGCGGCGTCAGGCGTGGGAGCAACTTGAAGACCGGGCTGTCCTTGTTGGTGTCGGCAAGCGTCGCCTTGAGCGACTCGATAAAGCCAGGGAGCGCGGCGGCAGGGTTCGCCGGATCGTATTGACCATATCGATCGGTCTGAAGATCGAAGGGATACTTGTCCTGCGTATCCTTGGCGCGCATCAGCAGGGTGTGCCGATCGCGCAGACCGTGCCGGATACCAAGCTCGTAGAACACATTGGCGTTGTGGATGGAGAGGTCGGCGATCACCAGATCGGAGAGCACCAGCAGCCTGAACATATCCTCCCGGATGTTGCCCTGCCGCGTGATCTCGAGCGTGGTGCGGCCTTCAATTCCAGCCGCCGTGAGCGCAGGCGCGATAAGCTCCCTTTCCACCCGATCGAAATCGATGCCGTCCTGCGTGGCGAAGGGACGAACGATAAAAGCGCGCGTGACTTCCATGACTAAACATCTCTGGATCTGGATCAGAAGCTACGCCTGAGCCACCGGCCGCCGCCGGATCAGCTCAATCGAAGCCGGACGGAAAGTGTTCCGGCTTGACCTGCACCTCCGCGGCAAGCCGCCCGATGTCGGCAAGCTCCGCGAGATTGTTGGGATCGTCCATCGCCGCGATCTTCGCGACAGCTTCCGGCGCAAAGTCGCGCTTGACCGTGGTCTTCAGCCAGTCGGACTCCAGGAGCACGTTGTAGCGTGCATAGGTGGCCAGTTGCGGGCCGCTCTGGCTGTCCAGCTTCATATCCCCCATGGCGCGGTCGATCGCCCATGGCGTCAGGCAGTTCGTCAGCCATTGCAGCATCGACTGATTGACGCGCCCGCAATCATCCATAAGGGATTGCAGCGATCGCAGGCCCTGCTCGGCCGCAGCCATGCCCGTGATCTGTTCCGTGGTGTAAGTCTTCTTGAACGTGCCCGTGCCGATCGAAATCAGCAACAGCTTGTCTCTGCCGGTCGGCCAGCGAAAACCATGGCCATCGAGCGCGGCCAGCATCAGCAGTTGCAACGATGGGTCGTTGAAGGGGCTCACACCGCCGTCGACGAACGCGCCGGCGACGACGTTTCCATCACGCGAGGAGATGTCGATCTCCTGAGGCTTGAAATAGGTCGGTGCTGCCGTGCTCGCCCGGACCACCTTGGTCAAATGCAACTTGCCGTCCTGCGCGGCATATCGCGCGGCGGGATGGTTGTGCAGCGGCCAGGGACTGCCGGTGTCGAGGCGCTTCGTCATGATCATCAAGCCGGTGCGGATGCGCTCGCTGTCGAGCGTCGTGTCTGCCCCGAGTTGCTCATCGAGTGCATCTTGAAGTGGCTCAGATTTGAACTTCGGCGCCAACAGCCCGAGCCTCCAGAACTCGGCCTGGAAGACATCCGTCCCGATCCCGGTGTAGAGCTTCTTGAGTTGCTCAACCGTCAATCCACAGGCCAGACCGGCCGCAATGATCGACCCGGTCGATGTGCCCCCGATGAGATCGAAATAGTCGCAGAGCAGGAAGTTCGGATCGTTGAATCGTCTCCTGAATTCCCGCTCCATGACTTCAAGATATTCGAGGGTGAGAATGCCGCGTATCCCGCCCCCATCGAGAGCCAGTATCCGCTTTGGTCCGTTCGTGCTGTCCAAATGTTGTTGCTTGGTCTTGGGCATCTGGCCCTCCCAGGCTGCAAAGGCAGCCGATACCGGCTGCAGCAATTCGAAAAGCTCACAATATTCTGTTTTGCGATGGCAACGAAATCTGCCGCCGCATCCAATTCGATCCGACCGTCAATATCGGTCGCTCAAGACAACTATCTTGCACGAAACACATCCTAAAGTATAGTGGCCTAGATTGCCGGCAGAGAAAAAGGCCAGACCGTCCTCGTCATCGTTCGTGGCTTCGCGCTGGGATGCAGAAAAAGAATTCCAGATGGAGTGCGGCAGACGCTCGAGCCTTGGCTGAGGCGGAGCAAGGAATTCATGAGCAGCGTCCTGTCGTCACTCAAGACAGAGACGAGCAGTTGCGACCGGTGATTGCCGGTTGAACCGAAGGGGTGTTGCGCTCGACAGGATCAGGTCGCATGGCTGACATTTTCCTGAGCTACACTCATGTCGATCGGCCGCGCGCCCGGCCGATCGTGGATCTTCTTGAAGAGCAGGGCTGGACCGTTTGGTGGGACCGCGGCATCGAACCGGGCATGCCATGGCGGCCCGAGCTCGATGTCGAATTGGCGAACTGTCGAGCCGTCGTCGTGCTGTGGTCGCAGACGTCGACGGCCAGCGAATGGGTTTGTCATGAGGCACGCGCCGGCCTGAAGAAAGGCGCGCTGGTGCCTATACTCCTCGACGAAGACAAATTCCCGACCGAGTTCGCCGCTGTGCAGGCAACCGATCTTTCGCGCTGGAACGGCGAGACAGACCGCACCGAGGTGGAAGCGCTGCTGCGCCAGCTGGCGCGTCTCGTCCCGCCCTCGCGTATCGATACGGTTCGTCCGGGCTTCGATCCGGATTTTCTCGGCAAGACGCGCCCGCTCTCTCTACCCGGCGTGAATGGCGCGGTCGCCGTGTTGCGCTATCTGCACTTCACGGTCGTGATGAATCCGGCGCGTCGGCTCGCGCATTACGTGGCTTACAATTGCGACGGGAGCCAATTCGTCGACGAGCCGCGCAGCGCGGATAAATGGTCGCCCGATCCGCTGCTTCCCCCGTCGTTGCAGATGAATTTACCGTTGCTGCGACAGAGCCCTTACGACCGCGGCCACCTCATGGCCCGCTCGACGGGCTGCTGGGGCGAGCCGCGCGCTGCCTCGATCTCGGCGCGCCAGGCGTTCTACTGGCCCAACGTCGTGCCGCAGCACCAGCGGCTCAATCGGGATTGGTGGCACGCGTTGGAACAGTGGGAGCGTGCAATGGCGCAATCGCGAGGCCGGCTGACAGGCTTCAGCGGGCCAGTCTTCTCCGACAACGATGAAGCCTTCCGCGGCGACGTCGAGTTCGAGCACGGCCTGATCGCGCGCGACACTTTTCGCGTAGCGCGGGCCTATTGGAAAGTTACGGTCGTGGCCGCTCCACGCGGCCGCCTTGCTGTCGCAGCCTATCTGATGGACCAGGTGGCGATGGTGGCACAGGACGTTGGCCGCCGGATCGAGATCGGCGACTACCGCGTCACGCTCGCAGATCTGGAAAGGATCGCGCAACTCCGCTTCGCGGCATCCCTGCACGAGGCGGCCGCGTTATGAGTTTGCCGCCGAAGGGACGCCCCTGGCCGTAAATGCAACGGCGCCCTGCTATCGCTCGAGGCATCAGGAGACCTTCCCTGCCAGCCATATCCGTCCCTCGCCATACAGCTTCTCCACTTCGGCGCCGGTCAGGCCTGGCATGTCGCGCTTGACCTTGTAGCCGATCAGCTCCTGCATGTAGGCAAGATGGCGATAACCTTCGGGCAGCGCGGCGAGCGCCTTCTGGTCGAGACGGAGTGTCGCTGCCGGATCGACCGGGTCGATGCGGTCCTTCTCGTAGATCGGCTGGCGGCGGACGATGCCCCATCTTCCCTGCCGCTTCTCCAGGAAATCATAGAAGCGCCCGGTGCAGACGACGTCGCAGAGCACGTCGTGCACCGGCGCGCGCTGCGAGATCGTCATCTTGGTCTGTGCGATGGCCCGCTCGCCCGCGAGATCGATGCTGGTGCCGCCGAGGAAATGCAGGATGCGAACGCCCCTGGCAAAGCCCTCCTGGCTGACGCGCATGAAATCCCGCGCCGGTCCCTGAAACCAGGTCGCGGACATCCAGCCCTCGTCATGCCAGACCGTGGCAAAGCGCTCCCAGTCACCGGCGTCGCGCCACACCGCCCAGTTCTCGACGAGGTCGCGGATAGCGAGGCGGTCGAGGAGTTGCTGATCCATGGTGCGTTTCTCCCGGCAGTGCGACGCTGCGGTGGATGTCATCGGCCCGACGTATCAACGGGCGCAATTGGATTGCCGTCAAGCGCCCGATGCTTCGCGGCCGTTCGAACTGCCCACAGCGAGAGAACCGATACGAGCAATGAGCCTTGCAATCAACTGGACCGCGATTAGTATTCGCAGCGATGCAGATGAAATTCCTTTTGTTAGCCGTGCTTCTCGGATTGTTCGCGACTTTTCGCGCTCATGCGCAGACAGATGCGCAGAGCGAAAGTATCCAGACCTGGAAGTCGAAGCTGTCAGCCCACATCGCCAAGAGCAGGCTATTCCCAGCCCAGGCACTGGGGCAAACCGGTGAGGCCAGGGTCAGCTTCGTCGTCGACCGGTCCGGCAAATTGGTCGCGCGGGCACTAGCTGCGAGCACTGGCTCGCGACTGCTCGACGATGCTGCGCTGGAGATCGTCGCTCGTGCCCAACCGTTTCCGCAGCCGCCTTCGGAAATGAAGGAAGAGACTTACTCTTTCGTGGTCCCGATTGTCTTCAGCGGTCGTCGATTTCAGGTGCCAATAAACCGACTGGTGCTGAGCACGCCGGCCTCCGGCTTCGCGGAGTCCGAGGCTATGGCCGCCTGGCGCAAGGCGGTCACCGAGCACGTCTGGCGCAACCGGGTGTTTCCTTCGCAGGCAATCAGCCAAAAGGCTGATGCCGGCGTCATGTTCGTGGTCGACCGCTCGGGCAAGTTGATCTCAAGCGCCTTGGTGGAAAGCACGGGCTTCGCGCCGCTGGATGTCGCGACGCTGACAATGGTCGAGCGTTCCGTGCCGTTTCCGAAACCACCCGCCGAGGCGAAGGACGACCTGCAGAGAATAACTGTCCTCATAGCTTTCGACGGGACGCAGCCGAACCTGGCACCGTCGCCCGAACGAGAAAAATTGCTCCAATCCTGGATCGAGGACCAGGCCAAGCTGAATGCAAAATCCCCTGGACCGGATGATACAAAGCTGAATTCCATGCTTCGCAGTATCTGCCGCGGGTGCTGAGGCAGGGTGCCGGCAAACAAAAACGGCGCGCCTTTCGACGCGCCGTCCTCGTGTTCGATACAGGTCTTCTTATGCCGCCGGCGCCTTCGGCGTGCGGTTGCGCGAGTTGCGCTGGAAGAACAGCGCCTGGCTGGCCACCGCCGACACCATCGCGGGCTGGAACGGCTTTGAGATCAGGAACGCCGGCTCGGGGCGCTCGCCGGTGAGGAAGCGCTCGGGGTAGGCGGTGATGAATACCACCGGCACCTCGAAAGTGCGCAGCAACTCGTTGACGGCGTCCAGGCCCGACGAGCCGTCCGCGAGCTGGATATCGGCGAGGATCAGGCCCGGCCGCTTGTTCTTGGCCAGCGCCACCGCATCGGCATGGGTCCGCGCGACGCCGACGACATTGTGGCCGAGATTCTTCACCAGGCTCTCGAGGTCCATGGCGATGAAGGTCTCGTCCTCGATGATCAGCACGTCGGTCGCGATCTCGGCCGCCATCTCGCGGCCCGCTGCGTCCGCAAGGCGCCGCGTCTCGCCGACGTCGGTGCCGAGGATGTAACCGACTTCCTCTTCCGAAAATCCCTCCAGCGAGAGCAGCAGGAAGGCCTGCCGCGGCAGTGGAGTGATATTGGACAGACGCCGCTCCGGCGGCATCGGCAGGGTCGTCACCTCCGAATCGTCGTTGACGGAGACCGAATTCCAGATCTGGGTGAACAGCCGAAACAGGCCGGCGCGCGGCCCATGGCTCTCATCGAGCACCGCCGGATCTCCCAGCATGGCTTCCAACATGGCTGCGACGTAGGCGTCACCGGAGGCCTGGCTGCCTGTCAGGGCGCGTGCATACCGGCGCAACAACGGCAAGTGTTCAGCAACAAGCTGTGAACGGGACATCCCCACTCCATTCGTGTTCGGGCCGGCCTTGAGGTCAATCCTGAGGTCAGGCGTCACGCGGGGGGCCCGGGTTCCCCTGCTGGGCTGATTACGCCTCAGCCTGAGAAAAGTTCCGTTCGGGCGGGAACTTTTTCTCGAACCTGGAATTGTGCCTAACCAGGGAACGGCTCCCGGTTGAGAAAACCTCTCGAACTTACAGTAACTTAACTCGGGGAAACGTGGAACAGGTCATGAAAGATCTCAAGTCTCAAGCCAGCAGAAGCACGACCCCCGGCAAGGGAGGCCTCACTCCGGAGATACAATCCCGGATCGGGCATCAGTTGCGCGCCATGTATGATGATGTCGTGCGTCAAGGGGTTCCAGATCGGTTCGCAGAACTGATCAAGAAGCTTGATGCGCCGGGAGCGACACCCCAATTGGGCGATGAGGGCGGATCCAACGACAACAACAATGGGAGGGATTAATGCCTCTCACGGACTCCCTGCGTAACGACATCCTGGCGGCCGTGCCCAGTCTTCGCGCGTTCGCCATTTCGCTCAGCGGCAATGCGGACCGCGCCGACGATTTGGTCCAGGAGACGCTGCTCCGCGCGCTCGCCAACATCGACTCGTTCCAGCCCGGCTCCAACCTGCCGGCGTGGCTGTTCACGATCCTGCGCAACCTGTTCCGCTCCGACTATCGCAAGCGGCGGCGCGAGGTCGAGGATGCCGAAGGCAACTACGCCAAGACGCTGAAGACACAGCCGTCGCAGAACGCGCATCTCGAGTTCGAGGAGTTTCGCACGGCGCTCGAGAAGCTTCCGCAGGACCAGCGCGAAGCGTTGATCCTGGTCGGCGCCTCGGGCTTCTCCTACGAGGATGCGGCCTCGATCTGCGGCTGCGCAGTCGGCACGATCAAGAGCCGCGTGAACCGCGCCCGCTCGAAGCTCGCCGCGCTGCTCTATGTCGACGGTGCCGAGGATTTTGGGCCTGACGAGACCGTGCGGGCCGTGATCGGCGGCAGCGGCGGCTGACGGCCGGCGTCAAGCGAACCGAAACGAAAACGAAGGCGGCCGCTTCCGCGGCCGCCTTCACGCGTCCGAAAGATGGCGGCCCTCGATCATTCGTCCACGAAGGTCACGGTGTCAGCCACGCTCGCACGCGAGGTACGGTAGCTGTTGACCTTGTGGTCGTCGTCGGCATAGCCGAACGAGATGCCGCAGACGACCCGGCGATCGTCGGGCAGATTGAAGTGGCGGCGGATCAGGCCGGAATGCCGCGCGAGCGCGGCCTGCGGAATCGTGCCGAGCCCGAGCGCCTGCGCGGCCAGCATGAAATTGCCGACATAAGCGCCGCAATCGATCGCACCGTAAATGCCGAGCGGCTCGTTGGTGTGGATGATCGCGACATGCGGCGCGCCGAAGAAATTGTAGTTCTCCAGCGCCTGCTTGGCGTAGGCGCTTCTGTCACCGCGGGCGATGCCGAGCGTGTTGTAGAGCTGAAAACCGCTTTCCCGGCGGCGCTCCAGATAGACGCCGACATATTCGCGCGGCGGCGTGAAATCGTAGTCGTCGCCGAGACCGCCCGAGGCCTCCTTGTAGATCGCCTGGCGAAAGCGCTCCTTGGCAGCGCCACTGGCGATGACGACCTGCCAGGGCTGGCTGTTGCACCATGAGGCCGTCCGCTGCGCAGTGGTCAGCACATGCTCGATGGCCGCGCGGTCGACTTCCTTGGGAAGGAAGGCGCGGACCGAATAGCGCTCGCTGAGGAGCTCTTCGAGCACGCCGATACGATCGTTCTGTTTCACTTTTGCGTCCATGGATCAGCTCGCGCTCTTCGTAGGGTGGGAAGGCGCGTAGCGCCGTGCCCACCGACAGACTTACCCCGGAGCATCTGCATATGGTGGGCACGCTTCGCTTTGCCCACCCTACGAGACGCACCGAGAGGTGAGATCACCGCCCCTTGGTCGGGATCTTGTTGTACGGCACGTCCTTGTCGACGCGGATGTCGCCGGGCAGGCCCAGCACCCGCTCGGCGATGATGTTGCGCAGGATCTCGTCGGTGCCGCCGGCGATGCGCATCGAGGGCGAGGACAGCAGCATCTGCTGAAATTGGCCCTGCACGGTCTCCTCGTCGCTGCCTGTGAGAACACCGGCCGCGCCCTGGAGGTCCATGGCGTAGGTCGCGATGTCCTGAAGCATCATGCCCGACACCAGCTTGCCGATCGAGTTCTCCGGGCCCGGCCGCTCGCCCTTCGAAAGGGCCGAGATGGTGCGGTAGCTGGTGTACTTCAGCCCGTTCGATTTGGCCGCCCAACTCGCCAGCTTCGAACGCACGGCAGGATCGTCGATCGCAAGTCCATCCTCCAGCATGAGATTGGAGCAGAACTCGAACATCTCAGGCACGCCGGTCGCGAGGCGCGAGCCGATCGACATGCGCTCGTTCATCAGCGTGGTCAGCGATACGCTCCAGCCCTCGCCGACGGCACCGAGCCGCTGGCTGTCCGGAATCACCACGTCGGTGAAATAGACCTCGTTGAACTCCTGCATGCCGTTGGCCTGCTTGATCGGACGGACCTCGACACCCGGGCTCTTCATGTCCAGGAAGAACATGGTCAGGCCCTTGTGCTTGGGCACGTTCGGATCGGTGCGCGCGATCAGGAGGCCGTAGTCGGAATAATGCGCGCCCGAGGTCCAGATCTTCTGGCCGTTGACGACCCAATTGTCACCCTTCTTCTCCGCGCGGGTGCGCAATCCCGCAACGTCGGAGCCGGCCGACGGTTCGGAGAACAGCTGGCACCAGATCTCCTCGCCCGAGGCGAGCTTCGGCAAATAGCGGCGCTTGGCATCCTCGCTGCCGAAGGCCATCACGGTCGGGCCGCACATGCCCTCGCCGATCTGGAACGGCTGCGTCAGCTTGCCGTAGACGCCCTCCTCCTGCTGCCAGATCACGCGCTCGATCGGCGTGGCGCCACGGCCGCCATACTCCTTCGGCCAGTGCAGGCAGGCCCAGCCGCCTTCGGCCTTCTTCTTCTGCCAAGCCTTGCCGACGTCTACGATGTCGTGCTGGGCGAGCCGGATGCGGCCGAGCGAGGATTTTGACAGCTCGGCGTGAAGCTCCTTTGGCGCATTGGCCTCGACCCATTTGCGCGCGGTCTCGCGGAATGCGGCTTCCTGCGGGGTGTCGTCGAAATTCATGGCGGACCTTTCAATTCTCGCGCGGTGCGTAGGGTGGGCAAAGCGAAGCGTGCCCACCACCTTTCGTTCTTTCGTTCTCGACAGAGTTGGTGGGCACGGCGCGTACCGCGCCTTTGCCCACCCTACGATTCTAGCCTCTCCCCTTCGTCGGGATCTTGTTGAACGGCACGTCCTTGTCGACACGGATATCGCCGGGCAGGCCCAGCACCCGCTCCGCGATGATGTTGCGCATGATCTCGTCGGTGCCGCCTTCGACGCGGGTGCCCGGCGCGCGCAGCAGCATGGCCTGAAAACGGCCGGCAAGTTCGGCGTCTTCGGGACCGCTGACCACGCCGCTCGCACCCTGCAGGTCCAGCCCGTAAGTCGCGACGTCCTGGATCATCGAGCCCGCCACCAGCTTGCCGATGGAGTTCTCCGGCCCCGGCCGCTCGCCCTTCGACAGCGCCGAGATCGCGCGCATGCTGGTGTATTTCAGCCCGCTCGCCTTCACCGCCCAGTTGGCGAGCTTCGAGCGCACCGCGCGGTCCTCGATCGCGGGGCCGTCATCGAGCATCAGGCTGGAGCAGTACTCGAACAATTCAGGGAAACCGGTCGAGACAGCCGCACCGATCGCGCTGCGCTCATTCATCAGCGTGGTCAGCGAGACATTCCAGCCGTCACCGACCTCACCGAGACGTTGATGGTCGGGAATGCGAACATTGGTGAAATAGACCTCGTTGAAATCCGAGGCCCCGCTCGCCTGCTTGATCGGCCTGACCTCGACGCCGGGGCTCTTCATGTCCAGGAAGAACATGGTGAGGCCCTTGTGCTTGGGCACGGTCGGATCGGTGCGGGTGAGCAAAATGCCGTAGTCGGAATAATGCGCGCCCGAGGTCCAGATCTTCTGGCCGTTGATGACCCAGTCGTCGCCATCCTTCTCGGCGCGCGTGCGCAGGCCCGCGACGTCCGAGCCGCCGGCCGGTTCGGAGAACAGCTGGCACCAGACCTTCTCACCGGAGGCGAGCGGCGGCAGATAGGTGCGTTTATGCTCCTCGCGCGCGAACGCCATCATGGTTGGCCCGCACATGCCGTGACCGATGATGAACATGCGAGACAGCTGGCCGAACGGCCCCTCTTCCTGCTGCCAGATCACGCGTTCGATCGGCGACGATCCGCGCCCGCCATATTCCTTCGGCCAGTGCAGGCAGGCCCAGCCGGCGTCGGCCTTCTTCTTCTGCCAGGCTTTTGCGACCTCGAGAATGTCGGCATTCTTGAGCACGGTGCGGCCGAGCGAGGATTTGCGTAGCTCCTCCTCATATTGCTTGGGCGCATTGGCGCCGATCCAGGTCCGCGCGGTGGCACGGAATTCGGCTTCCTGCGGGGTGTCGTCGAAGTTCATTTTCTCGGTCCTCGGCCGCGCCGTTCATCTCGTAGGATGGGTAGAGCGCAGCGAAACCCATCGTTCTAATCTTCGTGTGGTGATGGGTTTCGCTACGCTCTACCCATCCTACGCACTTGACGTCACGCCGCGTTCTTCTTGCGCATGCGGTCGATCAGCTGATCTTCCCAATAGGACAGGCTGCCGAGGCCAAGCGCCATGGCATTGGCGCGGCGGTAGTACATGTGGCAGTCGAACTCCCAGGTGAAACCCATGCCGCCGTGAACCTGGATGTTGTTCTTGGCGCAATGCTGGAACGCCTGCGTCGCGCTGATCCGCGCGGCGGCCGCGGCTTCGGGCAGTTCGGCCGCATTGGTCGAGAGTGCCCAGGCACCGTAATAACTGTTGGAGCGCGCCAGCGTCGCCGAGACATACATGTCGGCGAGCATGTGCTTGACCGCCTGGAACGAGCCGATCTGGCGGCCGAAGGCGATGCGATCGAGCGCGTAGTCGCGGCCCATCTCCAGCGCGCGGTCGGAGCCGCCGACCTGTTCGAACGCGCACAGCACCGCGGCGCGGTCGAGCACCTGGGTCAAGATGCTCCAACCATCGCCGGCCGCACCGAGAGGCTCGGCCTTGGCGTCCTTGAACGTGATCTCGGCCTGCCCGCGGGTCGGATCGAGATTGGTCAGACTCTTGACCTCGATGCCGCCGGCTTTGAGGTCGACCAGGAACAGCGAGATGTCGCTGTCGCGGCCGCTCGAACCGTTGCGTGCGGCGACCACCGCGAAATCCGCGATGGCGCCGTCGGCAACCGGCTTCTTGACGCCGTTGAGCACGCCGTTCGCAGCAGTGAGCTTGACGTTCTTCGGCGACGGATTGCCCTTGCCCTCGAACAGCGCCAGCGTACCGATTGCATCGCCCGAGGCGATCGCCGGCAGCCATTTCTTCTTCTGCGCGTCGCTGCCCGCGATCAGTAACGCTTCGGCGGCAAGATAAACGGTCGAGGAGAACGGCACCGGCGCATTGGCGCGGCCCATTTCTTCTGAAATCACACAGAGCTCGAGATGACCGGCACCCGCGCCCCCGAACTCTTCAGGGATCGCGACGCCGAGAAAACCCATCTCCGCAAGGCCTTTCCAGAGCTCCTTGTCGTAAGGCGCCTTGCCGTCAAGCACGACGCGCACCGCCTTGGGCGAGCATTTTTCGGCGAGGAACTTGCGCGCCTGATCGCGGAGCTGTTTCTGATCGTCGGAGAAATCAAAGTTCATGGCGGGCTACCTTCGTTTATTCGTCGTATTCATTCAGACCGTCATTCCGGGGCGCGCGTAGCGCGAGCCCGGAATCCATCTCACCGCGCATTTTACGGCCCGATGGATTCCGGGCCTGGCCCTTTGGGCCATCCCGGAATGACGAGTGGAGAGAGCTGCGTGTCATCTCAGCACGATCACATCCTGATCCGGCTGATCCGCATAGAGCCGCTCCACCAGCGCGGCGCGGCGCTCGAGGCCGGCGCGCTGGTTGATGTAGCCCTTGTCGGTGAGCTCGTTGCCGTCGATCGAAGGCGGCTCGACCATCAGCATCGCGCGCGCGATGATGCGGCTGCTGGCGCCCTCGCATTCCCTGTTGTGCGCTTCCAGCCCGCGCCTGAAACAGGCGAGCACCTCGGGATGCTTCACCGCATCCGCAAAGCTCAGATCGGGATTGCCGACCAGCTGCCGGCAGGCGTGCAAGTTCGGCCAGGCCAGCAGACCGATGAACGGGCGGTCCTGCCCCGCGACCAGCGCGTCGTGCACCACGGGCGTCGCCGCAGCGATCGCGTCGGTCCGGAGCGAGCCGACATGCACGAAGGTGCCGGTGGTGAGCTTGAAGTCTTCCACCACGCGACCGGCGAAGATGATGCCCTGCACCGGATCGGCATCATCGACGAAGATGCCGGCATCGCCGATACAGTAAAAGCCTTCCTCGTCGAACATCTTCTTCGTCAAATCAGGCTGGCCGAAATAGCCCGGCGTGACGTTGACGCCGCGCAGGCGCAGCTCGTACTTCGAGCCGCACGGCACCATCTTCAACTCGACGCCGGGGAACGGCAGGCCGATCAGGCCGACGCGCTCGGTATCCCAATAGGTGCCGGTCGAGGTCGGCGCGGTCTCGGTCGAGCCCCAGCCGGTGTAGAATACGATGCGCTCGCCGGTGGTCTTCACCGCGAGGGCCTGCATGCGGTCGTAGAGATCGTCCGGCAGCCGCGCACCGCCATAGGCCATGATCGAGAGATTCCTGAAGAACGAGCGGCAGAGCGCATCGTCCTTCTCCATGGCGGCTGCGAGCGCGGCATATCCGGCCGGCACGTTGGCGTAATAGGTCGGCGAGATCTCGCGCAGGTTTCGCAACGTCTCCTCGAACTGGCCCGGCATCGGCCGGCCATCGTCAATGTAGAGCGTGCCGCCATCGACCAGGATCGGGTGGAACGCCGCATTGCCGCCCATGGTGTGATTCCACGGCATCCAATCCAGCATGGTCGCGACAGGACCGTCGGGCGAGCGCGGCCGCACCTGCATCATCATCGCGGCATTGGCGCACATCATCTGCTGCGTGTTGATGACGGCCTTGGGCATGCCGGTCGAGCCTGATGTGAAGAGCAGCTTGCCGACGGTCTGCGGCGTGATCCGTGCGATCGATGCTTCGACGTCGGCGGTGACAGGCGTTGCCGCAAGCTCGGCAAAGCTGACGCTCTTGATGCCGTCGCAGGGCCGCGCGACGTGAACGACGGTGACGCCGGCGAGATCGAGCGCCTTCAGGGCCTTCTCGAAGGTCGGGCCGTCCTGCACCATCACCACGGCCGGCTTGATCAGGTTGAACAGGTACTTCAGCTTGACGTGATCGTGGCTCATCAGGGAATAGGCCGGCGACACCGGCGCCGCGGGCGAACGCGCCTGCATCGCAGCCTGCGTCATCAGCGCATGCTCGATCGAATTTCCGGAGAGGATCGCAACGGGGCGACCATCGAGTCCGAGATTGAGCAGGCCTTGAGTCAGCGCATCACCGGTGCGCTTGGCTTCGCCATAGGAGACCTTGCGCCATTCGCGGCTTGCGCCGCCGCGCTGCGCCAGCCAGATGCGATCGGGCGCTTCCCTCGCCCACTTCGCCAGCGAAGCTGGAATGTGTTTCTCGTAAGTCTGCAGCGGAATGCGCGACTTCAGCACCACCGTGCCGTCGGCGCGCCGTTCGACGTCGATGTCGCGCGCGAGCCACTCGATCTTGCGAAAGGCGGGCTTCGTCATCACGGCCGCCGCGCTTCCACTCATTTTGCGTCTCCCGGAATTATCGTCCTTTGCGGACCGTTCTCGTTCAGCGCTTGATATAGACAGGCTTTCGCTTCTCAAGGAAGGCCCTGATGCCTTCCGAAAATTCCTCCGAGCGGCTGCACAGGACCTGGTTGCGATCCTCCATTGCGATCGCAGCTTCCAGCGAGCCAGCATCGACGCTGATGTTGAGGCATTCCTTGGATAGACGCAGGCCCACGGGCGAAGCCGTGATCATCGCCTCGATATACGGCTCGGCCGCCTCAGCGAGTTGATCCTCGTCAACGACTTCAGAGACCAGCCCGACCGCCAGCGCGCGCTCGGCGCCGATGAAGCGTCCAGTGAGGATCAGTTCCGATGCCACGGATACGCCGACGAGGCGCGGCAGAAAGTAGCTGGTGCCGATGTCGCAGCCGCCGAGGCCGAGCTTGATGAAGGCGCAGTTCATCCGAGCCGACTTCGTCGCGATACGGATGTCGGAGGCAAGCGCCAGCGCAAAGCCGCCGCCGGCTGCCGCGCCCTGCACCAGCGCGAGGATCGGCTGCGGGCAGCGGCGCATCAGCATCACGATGTCGGCAATGCGCCGCTGCGAGTCGAGCGACTCCGTGACGCCGGGCGGCTCCTGCTGCCCGGCACGGCGGGCCATGGCCGCCTTTAGATCGAGACCGGCGCAAAAGTTCTTGCCGGCCCCCCTCAGCACGACGACGCGCGTGTCGCGATTGCGCTGCAGGCTCTGGAAATAGACGTTGAGCGCGTCGATCAGCGCGGGATCGAGGGCGTTGAGGCTATCCGGGCGATTGAGCGTCACCCGGTCGACACCGTCGTCATGCTCGATCAGCAGCGGTTGGGACATGGGAGCCTCGCACTTGGCGCGCGTGAGATGGCTATTATTGCGCCCTCTCCCCTTGTGGGAGAGGGCATGCACGCTGTGAGCCCAGAGTTCGCTTGGGTGAGGGGTCTGTCTCCGCGGAGAGAAACCCCTCATCCGCCTTGCCTTCGGCAAGGCACCTTCTCCCACAAAGGGAGAAGGAAGAAGCTACCGCGGAGCCATGCGGATGGCGCCGTCGAGGCGGATGGTCTCGCCGTTGAGCATCGCGTTCTCGACGATGTGCACGGCGAGCGAACCGTATTCGCTCGCATCTCCGAGGCGCGAGGGATGCGGCACCTGGGCACCGAGGCTCTTGCGCGCCTCTTCGTTCAGACCCATCAAGAGCGGCGTGAAGAACAGGCCGGGCGCGATGGTGTTGACGCGGATCTTCTGGCTGGCGAGATCGCGCGCGGCCGGCAGGGTCAGGCCGACGACACCGCCCTTCGAGGCAGAGTAGGCGATCTGGCCGATCTGGCCTTCGTAAGCCGCGACCGACGCCGTGTTGATGATGACGCCGCGCTCTTCGCCGACGGGCTCGATCGTGACGAGGCGCTCGGCGAACAGGCGCAGGCAGTTGAAGGTGCCGATCAAATTGACGTTGATGACGCGCGCGAACTTTTCGAGCGGATAGACGCCGTCGCGGCCGACGATGCGCTGCGAGCCGCCGATGCCGGCGCAGTTCATCAGCACGCGCGCAACGCCATGCGCGGCTTCCGCCTTGGCGATTGCCGCCTTAATCTGCTCTTCGCTGGTGACATCGGCGTGAAGCGCAACGCCCTTCACTTCGGCGGCGACCTTCTCGGCATTGTCCTTGTTCTGGTCGATCACGCCGATCTTGGCGCCCTTGGCCGCCATGGCGCGAGCGGTCGCCTCACCCAGACCCGAACCACCGCCGGTGATGAGAACGGCTACGTCTTTCAACTGCATCGCTTGTACCTTTCCTTGGGCGTTTCTTCTCTAGACTTGAGAGGTTCAGCCGGATCATCCGGCAGCGACAGCTTCCTCGGCTTGCGTGAGGATGCCGCCGCAGATCAGCGTTTCCATGTGCTTGATGTATTGCCGGCAGACGTCGTCGGTGACCGGGCCGACGCCGGTCGCGCGAGACATCGCGTGCCGGCCGAAGAACAGGTGATCGCAGGCGCCGATCAGGCTGGTGTAGAACAGCACCGGATCGGTCTGCCGGAACTCCCCGCGGCTGACACCGTCGGCGAGCAGGCGGCGGTGGAAATCGAGCAGAGGCGCCACGAAGAATTTTGAGACTTCATCGGCCGACCCAGCGCTGGTTTCATGCAGCAGATAGTGGATCAGCCGGTTCATGTACGGGAACCGGTGATAGGCCCGGATGATGCCGCCGATATGCAGCTTCAGCTTCGCCGTGGCCGTGATCGGCTGCGCCAGCAGATATTCGGGATTGGACATCTCGGTGGCGGCATCCCGCGCGAGCAGCGCCAACAGCAGGCCGTCCTTGTTGCCGAAATGATATTTGACCAGCGCGGCATTGGCGCCGGACTTCTGGGCGATGTCGGAGAGCGAGATCTCGATCGAAGAGCGTTCGATCATCAGCTCGCTCGCGGCCACGAGCAATTTCTCCGCGGTGGAATTCTTCCCGCTGGGGAGCCTGTTCGGTACGCTGGTAGCCACGGAAGATCCCTGTTCGCCGCTCGAAGCGGGGCGCAGATAAGCCCAAGCAGCGGCTCATCACAAGAGTTAATTGATCGATTGACTAAACGATCGCCCGTCCCTTAAATCCGTCCCCGACAACCCACCCAATTAAGAATTCAGGGAGAGACCGAATGGCCGAGGCTTACATCGTCGCCGCCGCGCGCACCGCCGGCGGGCGCAAGGGGGGCCGCCTCGCCGGCTGGCATCCGGCCGATCTCGCCGCCAAGGTGCTGGACGAGCTGGTCGATCGCACCAAGGTCGATCCTGCCCTGGTCGAGGACGTGATCATGGGCTGCGTGATGCAGGTCGGCGAACAATCCAATAACGTCGCGCGCAACGCGATCATGGCGTCGAAATTGCCGGAGAGCGTGCCGGGCACCTCAATCGACCGCCAGTGCGGCTCCTCGCAGCAGGCGCTGCACTTCGCGGCCCAAGCCGTGATGTCGGGCACCATGGACGTCGTGATCGCCGCCGGCGTGGAATCGATGACGCGCGTGCCGATGGGCCTGTCGTCGCAGCTTCCGGCCAAGAACGGCTTTGGCAATTACAAGAGCCCGGGCATCGAGGCGAAGTATCCCAACATCGTGTTCAGCCAGTTCACCGGCGCGGAGATGATGGCGGAGCGATACGGCCTCTCCAAGGATGAGCTCGACCAATATTCCTACAACAGCCATCAGCGCGCGATCGCGGCGACGCAAGCCGGCCACTTCAAGAAGGAGATCGTGCCGCTCGAGATCACCCGCGCCGACGGCTCCAAGGATACCCACCACATCGACGAAGGCATTCGCTTCGATGCCACACTCGAAGGTATCAAGGGCGTCAAGCTGATCGCCGAGAACGGCAAGCTCTCCGCCGCCAGCGCCAGCCAGATCTGCGACGGCGCCTCCGGCGTCATGGTGGTGAACGAGCGCGGCCTCAAGCAGCTCGGCGTCAAGCCGCTGGCGCGCATCCATCACATGACCATGACGGGCGGCGATCCCGTCATCATGCTGGATGCGCCGCTGCATGCGACCAAGCGCGCGCTGGAGAAGGCCGGCATGAAGATCGGCGACATCGACCTGTTCGAGGTCAACGAGGCCTTCGCCTCGGTGCCGACCGCATGGCTGAAGACCACCGGCGCCGATCCGGAGCGTCTCAACGTCAACGGCGGCGCGATCGCGCTCGGCCACCCGCTCGGCGGCTCCGGCACCAAGCTGATGACCACGCTGGTCCACGCCCTGCACCAGCGCGGCAAGCGCTATGGCCTGCAGACCATGTGCGAAGGCGGCGGCATGGCGAATGTGACGATCGTGGAGCGGCTGTAGGAAGACAAAAGCGAGTCGTGAGTGGCGAGTAGCGAATGGTCAGTAGGCGAAGAGCGGCTCTGTTCTTCCCTACTCGCAATTCGCTATTCGCCATTCGCGCTTGAGGAAACGCCATGACCCACCCCTCCATCCACGCCCGCCACACGCCGAACAAGATCGCCTATCAGATGGCCGGGACCGGCAAGGCGATCACCTATCGCGAGCTCGACGAGCTTTCGAACCAGGGCGCACATCTGTTTCGCTCGCTCGGGCTGACGGCCGGCGACCACATCGCGCTGTTGATGGAAAACCGTCTCGCCTTCATGGAGCTGTGCTGGGCCGCACAGCGCAGCGGGCTCTATTACACCGCGATCAGCCGCTATCTAAAGCAGGACGAGATCGACTACATCATCGCCGATTGCGGCGCCAAGGTCGTGATCACCACGCCGAAATGCGCCGACCAGATCAAGGGCCTGATCAAGGGCGCCGCAGGCGAGCCGATCTTCTACATGATGGACGAGCCGCTGCCCGGCTTCCGCTCCTACGACAAAGAAGCCGCCGCGCAGCCGACGACACCGATCGCCGACGAGGTCGCCGGCTACGACATGCTGTATTCGTCCGGCACCACCGGCCGGCCCAAGGGCGTCAAGAAGGCGTTCGAGGGCAAGGCGATCGACGAGCCGAATCCGCTTCACGCGTGCTCTGCGCCGACATGTGTGGCATGAGCGCCGAGAGCACCTATCTGTCGCCGGCGCCGCTCTATCACGCCGCCCCTTTGCGCTTCAACATGATGGCGATCGTGCTCGGCGGCACCTCGATCATCATGGAGCACTTCGACGCCGAAGATTTCCTGAAGCTGGTCGAGAAATACAAGGTGACGCAGTCGCAGCTCGTGCCGACCATGTTCGTGCGCATGTTGAAGCTGCCGGACGAGGTCCGCACCAAATACAACGTCTCCACGCTTAAGGGCGCCATCCACGCCGCCGCTCCGTGCCCGGTCGACGTCAAAGCCAAAATGATCGATTGGTGGGGTCCGATCCTGATCGAATATTACGCGGGCTCGGAAGGCAACGGCGTCACTGTTTGCAGTTCGCCGCAATGGCTGGAGCATCGCGGCAGCGTCGGCCGCGCCGTGGTCGGCAAGATCAAGATCCTGGACGAGAACGACGAGGAGCAGCCGCTCGGCGAGATCGGCACGGTCTATTTCGCCGACGCGCCCGCCTTCACCTATCACAACGATCCCGAGAAGACGAAGAAGGCCTACAACGCCAAGGGCTGGTCGACGCTCGGCGACGTCGGCTATCTCGACAAGGATGGTTTCCTCTATCTCACCGACCGCAAGTCCTACATGATCATCTCCGGCGGCGTGAACATCTACCCGCAGGAGACCGAGGACGTGCTGATCACCCACCCTGAGGTCGCCGATGTCGCCGTGTTCGGCGTGCCGAACGAGGAGATGGGCGAAGAGGTCAAGGCGGTGGTGCAGCCGCACGACATGAGCCGCGCCGGCAAGGCCTTTGAGGCCGATTTGATCGCCTACTGCAAGGGCCGCCTCTCCGCGATCAAGTGCCCCCGCTCGATCGATTTCGAGCCCGAGCTACCACGCACGCCGACGGGGAAGCTCGTGAAGCGGCATCTGCGTGACAAATATTGGCCGAAGACGACCGCGAAGATCTAAGACGGGGATCCGTAGGGTGGGCAAAGGCGCGAAGCGCCGTGCCCACGACCTGTCCATGTTACGATCGTTTGGTGGGCACGCTCCGCTTTGCCCACCCTACGACACTGCGTCCGGGGCACGATCAATGCCCCCTCAATCGAACAAACTCGGCGTGTGGTTCACCAGCGCGCCTTCGATCTCGAGCATCTTCAGCTTCGTCACCACGCCGCCATTGGCCGAGAAACCGCCGGGCTTGTTGCCGGCGGCGAGCACACGATGGCAGGGCACGACGATCGGGCACGGGTTGCGGCCGAGCGCCTGACCGACGTCGCGCGACAGCTGGACGCCGCCGAGCTGCTTGGCGATGTCGCCATAGGTGACGGTCCTGCCCGGCGGGATCGCGCGGGCGATCTCGTAGACGCCGCGGTTGAAGTCGGGCACCCCGTCCAGATCGAGCGGGATGTCGGTGAGGTCGTCAGGCTCGCCCGCGAGCAGCTTGACGATGCGATCGATCGCCTGCTGGACTTCGGCGGTCGGCTCGGCTTCGGTCGCCTCGGCATGGCGCTGGCTGATGCGGGTGCGGATCTTCTCTTCGCCGCCCATCGGCAATTGCGTGCCGTTGATGCCGCGCGGGCCCCAGGCGATGGCGCAGAGGCCGATCCTGGTGTCGAACAGGGCAAAATGCTGGTCGGTCATGGTCTGGTTCCTGGCTTGCGTTCCTTGTCGCATGCTCCCCATTTCATCTCCCGCCAAATCTAGGCTTGGAAATAGTTGCGATCCACCCGGTTTCCGGGAATCTTGCACAGGAGTTCCGCCCGCCTCGTGAGTCCAGAATGCAAAGCCTCCACGTCAACGGTTACGACATGTCCCATCTCGACGTGGGCGAAGACAGGGGTCGACCGCCGCTGGTCTGCGTACACGGCTCGCTCAACGACTTCCGTGTCTGGGGGTGCGTGCTCGGGCCGCTGACGCAGCGGCACCGGGTGATCGCCGTCAGCCTGCGGCACTTCTTCCCGGACCGCTGGGACGGCCTCGGCGACACCTATTCGATCGCCCAGCATGTCGCGGACGTCATCGCCTTCATCGAGAAACTGGACCTCGGTCCCGTCGACCTGATGGGCCATTCCCGCGGCGGGCATATCTGCTTCCGCGTTGCGCAAGCCCGCCCCGATTTGTTGCGGCGGCTGATCCTGGCCGAGCCCGGCGGCGAGCTCGATGCGAGCCTCGATCCGGATTACGTCGGCGGCCCCTCGCCGCTGCTGGCGCGTTTCACGGCGTCCGCCGAGAAGATCGCGGCCGGCGATGTCGACGGCGGCCTCGCCGTGTTCGTCGATACGCTGGAGGGCGCCGGCACCTGGCCGCGGCTGCCGGCGATGGTGAAGCAGAATCTGCGCGACAATGCCATGACGCTGATCGGCCAGGTTCGCGACAATCGCCCGCCGTTCTCGAAGGCGGATGCGGAGTTCATCAAAATGCCGACGCTGTTCATCCTGGGCGCGCGAACCAAGGGGCTCTTGCCGAAGGTGCTACATGCGCTCGCGGCGCATGTGCCCTATTCCAAGACGGCGGTCATCCCGAACGCGACGCATCCGATGTTCGAGCAGGCGCCGCAAAAATTCTCCGAAGTGGTTTTGGACTTTCTGGCGAGCTGATCATGCAGACATTCCGCGTCAACGGTTACGACATGGCCTATCTCGAAGTCGGCGAGGGCCATCCGCTGGTCTGCGTGCACGGCACGCTCGGGGATTTCCGCACCTGGTATTCGGTGCTCGGCCCGCTGTCGAAGAATCATCGCGTGATCGCGGTCAGTCTGCGGCATTTCTTTCCCGAGCATTGGGACGCCGTCGGCGACGATTACAAGATGGCGCAGCACGTGGCCGATGTGATCGCCTTTCTCGAACAGATCCAGCCCGGCCCAGTCGACCTGATGGGCCATTCACGCGGCGGCCACATCGCTTTCCGCGTGGCGCAGGCGCGTCCGGATCTGCCGCGAAAGCTGGTGCTAGCCGAGCCGGGCGGCGATCTCGACGCATCCCTGCCGGTGCCCGAAGGCACGCCCGCGCATCCGCCGCTGGCTGCGCGCACGACGCGGTCGGTCGAGATGATCCGCGCCGGCGATATCGAGGGCGCGCTGCAAAATTTCTACGAGGGAATCGAAGGCGACGGCTCCTGGCGGCGCGTGCCGGCGGCGGCCAAGCAGCAGCTGCGCGACAACGCGCTGACGTTCCTCGGCCAGATCAACGAGCAGCGCAGACCCTATACGCTCGCGGACGCGCAGGCGATCAGGACGCCGACATTGCTGATCGGCGGCGGCGCCACCACCGGCAGCCTGTCCGTGATGTGGCGCGTGCTGGCCGAGCACATTGCAGGCGCCGAGATGGCCGTGATTCCAAACGCCGGCCATTGGATGTTCGAGCAGTCCCCGCTCGAGTTCAGCGAGGTGGTGAGCAGGTTCCTGGCGTAGTAGGTCTCTTCTTCCCTTCTCCCCTTGTTGTGGGAGAAGGTGGCGCGAAGCGCCGGATGAGGGGTTCTCTCCACATATGAGTTCGCGGAGAAATACCCCTCACCCAAGTGAGTTCGTGTCTCCTCGCGGTGCTGCCCTCTCCCGCAAGGGGAGAGGGCACAACAACTCACACCTTCCACACCCCGACCGGCATCTTGATCGTCGCGTTGAGCCGGTTCCAGACGTTGATCGTCGCGATCGCGACGATCAACGTCGCGAGCTCGCGCTCGTCAAAATGCTTGTCGGCCTCGCTCCAGATTGCGTCGGGCACCGGATCCTCGCGATCGGCGAGACGCGTGACGGCCTCGGTCAGCGCCAGCGCGGCGCGCTCGGCGTCGGTGAAATAGGGCGCATCGCGCCAGGCGGACACGGCGAACAGGCGCTCGTCGGTCTCACCAAGCTTGCGCGCGACCTTGGGATGCATGTCGACGCAGACGCTGCAACCATTGATCTGGCTGGCGCGCAGGTGCACCAGTTCCAGGAGCTTTTCCGGCAGGCCCTGCTTGGTCAGATGGCCGAGGGACTGAAGGACATTCATGGCCTCGGGCAGGACCATGACGGGGTGATTCATGCGGGCGTGCATCTTTTCGGCTCCATCGCTCGAATTTCGAAGGTTCCGGTCACATCGGCCGGATTGGCTTCGTCATGGGCATGACGGATTGCGACGAGGGAATGTGACCGATGACGCAAAAAAACTTTGAGCAGGATTTTCTCAGCCACCAGTTCGAGGCCAGCAGGGACCATCTGCGCGCGGTCGCCTACCGGATGCTGGGTTCCGGCGCCGAGGTCGATGATGCCGTGCAGGAGGCCTGGCTGCGGGTCAGCCGCTACGACATGTCGGATGTCGCAAACCTGCGCGGCTGGCTGACGACCGTGGTCGCGCGCATCTGCCTCGACATGCTGCGCGCACGGAAGTCGCGCAAGGAAGATCCGATGGGCCCCCATGTGCCCGAGCCGGTCGACGAGACCCGGGAGCGCGAGGTTGAGGTGGCTGATTCCGTCGGCGCGGCGCTGCTCGTCGTGCTGGAAACGCTTCAGCCCGCGGAGCGGCTCGCCTTCGTGCTGCACGACATGTTCGCAGTCCCCTTCGAGGAGATCGCTCCGATTGTCGGCCGCTCGGTCGACGCGTCGCGGCAGCTCGCGAGCCGGGCGCGGCGGCGCGTGCAGGGCGCGCCGGTGCCCGAGACGGACCTGTCACGCCAGCGCGGGATCGTCGATGCCTTCCTCAAAGCGTCGCGCGAGGGCAACTTCGAGGGGCTGCTCGCCGTGCTCGATCCCGACGTTGTATTCCGCGCCGACGACGCCGCGGTGCGGCTCGGCTCGCTGCCGGAGATCCGGGGCGCCGATGCGGTGGCGCAGCTCTACAAGGGCCGCGCCCAGGCCGCGCGGACCGCGCTGGTCGATGGCGAAATCGGCGTTGCCGTCATCCTCGGCGGACAGTTGCGCATCGCGCTGCGCGTGACGTTCAGGGGCGATCGTATTGCCGAGATGGAGGCGCTGGCCGATGCGGAACGGATCGCCGCGCTGGAGGTGGAGGTGCTGGAGGGGTGAGGCCTGGACTCGATATCGCGAAAACAACCCCATGCACAGTAGGCGGGCCCAGTGAAATCAATAGCTTACCGGACCGTGATGGGAGGGCATCGCGTCACCCTCCGATACCACTTGACGGCTCCACCTTGAGAAGCGTAGCGTCGAATACGGAATTCCGTATTCCCTCTATCTTTCGGAGCTGCCGGCGTGATCCCTCTCGACCCGCTCCCGAACCTGATCGACCAGGTCTATGCCCGGATCCTGGAGGCGATCTCCGACCGCACGCTGCAGCCCGGCCAGCGCATCCGGCAGAACGAGCTGGCCGACAAGCTCGGCGTATCGCGCCAGCCTGTCTCGCATGCGCTGCATCTGCTGCACCGGCAGGGACTGGTCGCCGAGAGCGGCAAGCGCGGCTTTGAAGTCACCCAGCTCGACCCCTCACGAATCCGCCAGCTCTACGAGGTGCGCGGCGCGATCGATGCGCTGGCCGCCCGGCTCGCGGCGATACGCGCAGGATACGACGCGGCCGGCCGCGCGCGGCTGGAAGCGGCGCTCGCCGCCGGCAGCCGCATCGACCGCACGACGACGCTCGTCGAGCTGATCGTGCTCGATGTCGATTTTCACCGCGCGATCTATCAGCTCGCCGGCAATCCCGTGATCGAGGAGACGATCGCGCCGCAATGGCCGCATATGCGCCGCTCGATGGCGACGGTGCTGTCGGAGCTCGACTATCGCGGCAGCGCCTGGGCTGAACATGCCGACATCGCCAAAGACATACTCGCGGGCGACGCCGAGGCAGCCGAACGCGCGGCGTTGGCGCATGCGCAGACGGCGGGACGGATGACTGAGGAGAGATTGCGGGCGAGCGACGAGGCGGCGGCGTAGCGATACGCGCTGTCATTCCGGGGCGACACGTAGCGTCGAGCCCGGAATCCATCAGGCCTCAGAGACTGCGGATGAGTGGATTCCGGGCTCACGCTTCGCGTGCCCCGGAATGACAACAAAAATCAAAACAGGAGGACGACCCATGAAACTGTCTCAGGAGCAATTGGAGTTCTTCCACCGCGAGGGCTGGCTGTTGCTGCCCGAACTGTTCAGCCAGGAGGAGGTCGATCTGCTGGCGCGCGAGGCCGTCGGCATCTACGACACCAACCGGCCGGAAGTCTGGCGCGAGAAAAGCGGCGCGCCCCGCACGGCTTTTGCCGCGCATCTCTACAACGAGGCATTCGGAATCCTCGGCGCGCATCCGCGCATGATCGACCCGGTCGAGCAATTGTTCGGCGAGCCGGTCTACATGCACCAGTTCAAGATCAACGCGAAATCGGCCTTCACAGGCGATGTCTGGCAATGGCACCAGGATTACGGCACTTGGAAGCGCGACGACGGCATGCCGGAGCCGCGTGCGATGAACATCGCGATCTTCCTCGACGAGGTCATGCCGATCAACGGCCCCTTGATGCTGGTGCCGCGCAGCCAGAATGCCGGCGATCTCGAAGCCTCGCACGACCTCGCCACCACCTCCTATCCGCTTTGGACGCTGGACGAGGCCACCGTGACGCGGCTGGTCGAGCAGGGCGGAATCGTCGCACCGACCGGCAAGCCCGGCGGCATGTTGATGTTCCACGGCAATCTGGTGCACGGCTCGAGCGGCAACATCACGCCTTTCCCGCGCAAGATCGTGTACCTGACGCTGAACGCGGTCTCGAACTACATCCGAACTCCGACCCGGCCGGAGTACATCGCCCATCGCGATTTTGCGCCGATCAAGCCGGTGGATGACGATGCGCTCCTGCGCCTCGCCCGTGCGCCGCGACAGGCGGCGGAGTAAACGGTCTGATGCCCCGGACGCAGTGCAGCGCTTCTTCAGCGCTGCGCTGCAGAGCCGGGGCCCATGCCACGCGGAATTCCCTCACACTGGGTCCCGGCTCTGCGGCGCAGCGTTGCACGCCGCGCCTTGTCCGGGACACGATAGTCATACTGGATTTCCCCCATGAACCTCTTCCGCCTCCTCCAGGCCCGCGCTTCGGCCGGCAAGCCCGTTCGTGTCGCGCTGATCGGCGCGGGCAAATTCGGCTCGATGTTTCTGGCGCAGGTGCCGCACACGCCGGGGCTGGAGGTGCCCATCATCATCGATATCGACCGCGAGCGCGCGCGCGAGGCGTGCCGCACCGTCGGTTGGGACGCGGAGCGTATCGCGGCGACCGTCTTCACCGATGACGGCGTGCGCGCCATCGCCGGCGGCGCGATGGACGTGGTGGTGGAGGCGACCGGAAATCCCGCCGTGGGGATCAAGCATGCGCGCGCCGCGATCGCGGCGGGCAAGCATATCGTGATGGTGAATGTCGAAGCCGACGTGCTGGCGGGCCCGCTGCTCGCCGAGGAAGCGCGCAAGGCGGGCGTGGTCTATTCGCTCGCCTATGGCGACCAGCCGGCGCTGACGGCGGAGATGGTCGATTGGGCCCGCGCCACCGGTTTTCGCGTCGTGGCTGCCGGCAAGGGCACGAAATATCTGCCGGCCTATCACGACGTCACGCCCGACGGCGTCTGGCAGCATTACGGCCTGACCGCAGGCGAAGCGCAGTCGGCCGGCATGAATCCGCAGATGTTCAACTCGTTTCTCGACGGCACCAAATCGGCGATCGAGATGGCCGCGATCGCGAACGCCTGCGCGCTCGACGTGCCCGCGGACGGCCTGCTGTTTCCGCCCTGCGGCGTCGACGATCTGCCGCACATCATGCGGCCGCGCTCGCGCGGAGGCGTGCTGGAGCGACCAGGCGTGGTCGAAGTCGTATCCTCGCTGGAGCGCGACGGACGGCCGGTGTTTCGCGACCTGCGCTGGGGCGTCTATGTCGTGCTGGAGGCGCCGAATGACTACGCCGCCGACTGCTTCAGGCAATATGGCCTGAAGACCGATTCCAGCGGGCGCTATGCTGCGATGTACAAGCCCTATCATCTGATCGGGCTCGAGCTGAACATCTCGGTGCTGTCGGCCGCGCTGCGGGGCGAGCCGACCGGCCAGGCCAGCGGCTTCCGCGGCGACGTCGCGGCAGTGGCCAAGCGCAATCTGCGCGCGGGCGAGATGCTGGACGGCGAAGGCGGCTACACGGTGTGGGGCAAGCTGGTACCGGCGGCCGCGAGCCTGAAGGCCGGCGCGCTGCCCATCGGCCTCGCCCACCGCGTGAAACTGAAGCATGACGTCGCACACGGCGCGGTGGTGCGCTGGAGCGATGTCGAGTTCGACGCCGGCAATGAGACGGTGAAGACGCGCAAGGCCATGGAAGCCGCGTTCGCAGCGCAGCATTGATTGGCGCCATCGCAAGCTCAACCAAAGTGCGCTTGATTTGCGATCCCCCTTTGGTCATCCTGCCCCCGATCCGGAAACACAGAATTTCGGACGCCAAAAAACGTCGGCCACCGGCGAAGACAACGCGACGGCAAGATCGCGATCCCTCGTCGAGGACTCGACAATACAGGGAGGGACTACATGGAACGTCGTAAATTCCTGACGGCAGGCGGGCTGGGCCTAGCCGCCAGTGCCGTTGCTGCGCCCGCAATTGCACAATCGATGCCCGAAGTGAAATGGCGGCTCGCGGCGAGCTGGCCGAAATCACTCGATACGCTCTATGGCGGGTGCGAATATTTCTGCAAGCGCGTTGCCGAGATCACCGACAACCGTTTCCAGATCCAGCCCTTTGCTGCCGGAGAAATCGTGCCGGGCCTGCAAGTGCTCGACGCCGTCTCCAACGGCACCGTCGAGATCGGCAACACTGCGCTCTACTATTATTGGGGCAAGAACCCAGCATTCACCTTCGGCACCTCGCTGCCGTTCGGTCTCAACACGCGCCAGCACATTTCGTGGCTGTTGTGGAACGGCGGGCAGGAGATGCTGAACGACCTCCTGAAGGAGCACAATGCCATCGGCGTTCCCACGGGTTCGACCGGTGCCCAGATGGGCGGCTGGTTCCGCAAGGAGATCAAGACCGTCGACGATCTCAAGGGCCTGAAATTCCGGGTT